>NZ_JADNYM010000016.1:0-76779 GCF_015708085.1 Arthrobacter terrae
TGCAGATACACCGCATCCAACCGACGCCGCGTACTCTCAGCCGCACCAATAATCGACAGCCACGCCTCCTGCGACACAGCCTGCGGATCCGTCCCCAAAACCTCCGCCAACAACACGTTCACCTGCTTCAACCGTCCCACGATCCCCGCCGACGGCTCCACCACAAACAGAGCCTCCCGAACCGGACCATCAACGGGTACCTCCGGAACCGGTGGCCCAGCGGGAACACCCGGGCCGGCGGCACCGCCGTCATCGGACCCGCCGGTACCGGCGGCGCCGTCGTCGGGCCGGCCGGTCCCGGGAACTACGGCAGGACCAGGGACGGGAACAGGACCGGGGCCGGTTCCGGGAACAGTATCTGCGGCAGGGACGGGGCCGGTGGCAGAGCCGGTCCCGGGACCAGTGCCAGGGGCAGGGCCGGAGCTTAGGCCCGCGCGCTCGAGCCGATGCGGATACTTCGCCGTGACCGCAGCCAGCACCCGCGCCAGATTCTCCCGATCAATCTCCACACCACCCACCACCCCTCAACACCCGAACCGGCAACCTGCACCGAAAGAAAACCTGGCAAGAAAACCTGGAAATCCTCCCGATCTCCAACTACTTCAAGGCTACGAAGAGGCACTGACATCAACAGGACAAAAAGACCCCAAAAACGGCCCCTGTGGAAAAGTATTTAAAGAATCTTCCCAAGGGGAACTTCGCCAGGCTACGCCGGTGCCGGAATGTCCTTCACGGGGACGCGGACGCGGACGCGGTCACAGATCACAAGTGCGTCGACGGCGATCATGCAATACCCGTTAGGCATGACCAAAACGCCCGCCCAGTGAGCAATGCTCCGGAGCGGGCCGCGGGCCGGTAGCCACGCTAGGACGAGGTGAGCTCTGCAAGGTCTCCGCGCAGCGGCCAACCCTGACCGTCAAGAATCACCTGCGCACAGCGGTACGTTGTGGTGTTGACGATGATGGGAGCCATCAAATTCACAGTGGTGGTTCCCTGTGCAAAATTCGCCACAACCAGAACCTGCGCCTGCTCCGGCGTTTCCAAACCGAGCGCGGTGCATTGCTCGTCGGAAAGCAGGGGGGCGTAATCGGGCAAATAGACAGCGGCATCCAGGACGTAGAGCCGTCGTTGTGTGCCGCCGATGGACTGCATCGTGTACAGTCCGTCGGCGTCGGCCACGGCGTCCAGGGCAAAATCCACCAGCGGCTCCAGCCCTGGTGGTGGCGCGATGAAGACGAGCGTTGCGGTCATCGGAGGAAGTCCATCAGTGACATCGGCAGTACCTTGGCGGTTACCGCGAGGGCGGCCTGGTAGTTGGTCGACTGCAGCTGCAGGTCCAGGATGGCCTTCCCTAGATCCAGGTCCTCGACGCCGGCACGGCTGGCTTCCAGCGTGCCCTGAAGAGAGGTGTTGGCATCCTTGGCACGGTCCAGTTGCGCCTGCCGCGTGCCGATCACCGTGCGGTCCGTGATCATGGATGTCATGCGCGTGTCCAGCGTCGATAGGTGCTTGCTGACGTCGACTCCAGGGGTCTTGAGGTCTTTGATGATGGTTCCCAGCAACTCGAAGACGGAGAGCTTGTCCGCAGCGGCGGGATCGGTGCCGGTACCGAAAATGTCGGCACCTTCCGCGTCCACGCGCACGGTGGTATCCGTGCCAATACGACGTTCGACGGCGCCAAGGGCCGGCAGGGTCGCTGGCGGCACCGGTGCTGTCACCGGGAATGGTGATGCTGCGTCGGAGTTCCCGGCGAAGACGTTCCGTCCCAGGTACTTGGTGTTGGCTTGGCTCAACAGGTCCGTCTTTAGGCCGTCAATTTCGGCGGCGAGCGCATCCCGGCCCCCTTGGTTCAGGGACCCGTTGGAGCCCTGAACCGTCAGGTCCCGGACCCTGTTCATGATGCCGCTGACATTGCCCATCGCGGTGTCGATGGTTGATAGCCAGCCGGCGCCGTCATCGATATTGCGTTCGTATTGATCCGCGGCCGTTTGCTGCGCGCGGATCTGCAGGGCCCGGGCCGTGGCGCTGGGATCGTCCGAGGGGCGCCCAATCGCCTTGAGAGTCTGGGCGCGGTCCTGGAGTCTGGCCAGCTCGGAGTTACTGGCCTGAAGGTTCCGCTGTGCGGAGGCCATCATGGTCTGGTTTGTGACACGGCTAAGCATGGTGCTATCTTCCCACGAGTCCGGTTCTATTGATCAATACGTCCAGCATCTCATCCACGGCTGTCATCACTCGCGCGGCTGCCTGGTAGGCGTGCTGGTACGTGAGCAGATTGAGGTTTTCCTCATTCAGGCTCACCGAGGAGGACGAGGCCTGCAGCTGCCCCGCGTTGACAGCTGAGGCGGCAGCGAGGTTGCCCTGCTGCTGCGCGGTGCGCGATGCGGCGCCCAGCCGGGTCACGAAGTTGGACCAGCCGGAATCCGGGGAATCTTTGCGGGCACCCAGCTGGGAGAGCATATCGGCGTTGGCGCCGCTGAGGGCACCGCCGTCTTTAGCGCCCGTGGCCAGCTCAGAAACATTAGTGACGACGACGGCGAGCCCCTTGGCTGGCTGCGTCGGGTCCACGGCAAAAAAGGCTTTGCCGGCCTCCCCGCCGGTGGTGTAGCCCGCTTGGTGGGCGGCGTTGACCTGTTTCGCAAGGTCTGTCGCAAAAGCGTTGTAGGACTTGGCCGCCTCGGCAATCACGCCACCGGTTCCGGCCGATCCGGTTCCTGCCGGGGCCAGCACGGACAGCGCGCCGGCAATCTCGCCGCCGTCGAGCGGTACCGCAGCTCCCGTCCGGTCGTTCCATTCCAGCCGGACCGGATTGCCGCCGTTACTGGAGGCATCCATCGCATAGACCTTGGTAACCTGCACGCCACGGGCCGTCCCGCCGGTCACAATCGCGTTCCCGCCCACCAGCACATCCACCATGCCGTCACCGGTGTCCCGGACGGAGCCGCCGGCCAGGGAAGCGATGGTGGCGGTGAGCTGGCTTCGCTGGTCCATCATTTCGTTCGCCGAGCCGCCGGCGGCCACAGTTGACCGAATGCGCAGGTTCAGGTCCGCAACCTGGGAGGCGGCGTTGTTCAGATCCGTGGTCATGCCGTCCACCTGTGCCCGGGTCTTGGACCACTGGGCCTCCAGATCGCGGTAACCCCCGGCAATCTGGCCGGTCAGATCATTGGCGGCAGCCAGCAGCGTGGCAGCGGGGCCGGATTCGCCGGGCTTGTTGGACATGGCGCCCCAGCCGGCCCAGAAGGTCTGCAGCTTGGCCGAAATTCCGTTGGCGCCGGGTTCGTGGGTGGAATCCTCCATGGCGGTGAGGACATTGCTGCGGATGGCGGTGTAGCCGGCCGACGCACTCGTGGAGCGGACCTGCGCATCCAGGAAAGTGTCTCCCAAGCGGGCCACGCCGTCCACGGAAACGCCCTGGCCCGCGCGGGCTCCGTTGGAGAAGAGGCCAACGTTCGCCGTTTCTCCGACTGCGGAGGTGGTCACGCGTTGGCGGGTATACCCGGCGGTGTTCGCGTTGGCAATGTTCTGGCCGGTCACGCTCAGGCCCTGCTGGGCCGCGTTCACGCCGGAAAGCGCCGCATTCAATGTTCCGAAGGTGCTCATGGCGAAATCCTCACAGGTCCTTATCAAAGAGTCTGGCGCCGGCGTCCAGCCCGGTGCCGCCGCGGGAGTCGTAAGTGCCGGCGTCCGGGGCCAGCCCGGCCACTGTTTCCTGGGTGGAGCGGGCGGCGGCGCGCAGGAATTGGTCATTGGCGTCGCGGAGCTCGCGGATGCGTACGGTCAGTTCACCCAAAGCTTTTAGATGGCCGGCAAAAATTTCTTCCCACGGACCGGCCGGCGCCTTAGCTGCAATGTCACGCAAGCTGGCCTCCGCGTCGAGGCCCCACTCCTTGGCCAGCGCGGCAGCCTCTACGGTGCGGCCAAGTCCGGCAGTGCGCAAACGATCAACCACCTGCTCCACTTCCCGTGTTGCATGCTGGAGCCAGCGGGTATTCCCGGAGGTCAGGATCAGCTGTTCCTCCTCGAGTTTGAACGTCAAAAGCTCCAGAAGCTCCCGTTCTTTCCACAGCAACGAGGACAGTTCCTGGGCGCCCAACGTGATCAGCTCCTCTTCAAGATTCCGACAGACAACGCACTCGCGTCTGGATTGATATGTACTATCGGCACGGAATGGTTCAATGTTAGTCCGCGGAGATGATAGGTTTCACCTAGCGCGCCCGAGCACGTCTCAGCTTATGGTTTTGGTCTCTTCGGGAGCTTCCTGTACTCACGGTATTTTATGGCTCCTGGGGGAACCTACAAATGAATCGTATTAAACGCAATGAGCTGGTTGTCGAGAACCTGCCCCTAGTGGGCTATCTCGTCTCTGAACTATGTGCCAAGGCCACCCATCTTTCCCGGGATGACCTTGCCTCTGTGGGGGCAATCGCCCTGATTACGTCGGCAGAGGCGTACAACCCTGACTTTGGTGTCCCTTTTGGTGCCTTTGCCCGCCGGCGGATCGTCGGCGCGTTCGCCGACGAAATGCGTTCCGGCGACTGGGCACCGCGCTCGGTGCGCCGCCGGATCAAGGAGACCCTCGCCATCCGCGAGACTCTCACCGCCGCGCTGGGCCGTACGCCATCGGTGGACGAAATTGCCGCTTCCATGGGGGTGACCCGGGATGAAGCCGACGCGGCGCTGGCCGATGCAGCCCGCACCGTCTCCACCATTGACGAGGTCACGGCCGAGTTCCTGGTCGCGGAAAATGCTTCCCCGGAGGGTGAGCTGCTGGACGCAGAGCGGCTGCAGTACCTTCGCGCCGCCGTCGGCAGCCTGCCGGAAAAGATGCGCTACGTGGTGGAGCAAATATATTTTGAGGACCGCAGCGTCAAGGACCTTGCCGCGGAACTTGGCTCCACGCATTCCGCAGTGTCTCAGCAGCGCGCCGAGGCGATCCGGCTGCTCGGTGACGGGATGAGCACGCATTACGGGCACGACGACGCCGACACTTACGTTCCGCTGTCCCGGATCGCGCCGCAGCGCCGCAACGCCTACCTGACCACCATGGGTGGCCATACCTTTGGCGGAATCACCCGCGGGGCGCATCATCATCCGGCGCCGGCGATGAGCACCGCCGTGTCTTAGCAGTTTTGTCCGGTAGTGCAGGGGGGGACGCAAAGATTTTTCTCCAGTTGCTAACGGCGCTAAAGGTTCCGCCGATAGTTGGGGTTACCAGGCCATGGATGGCCTGGTGAATTTGACCCAATCACGGAGGAATACACCATGGGTATGCAGATCAACACCAACATCGCGGCAAACAACAGCTACCGCAATCTCGCCAACACGCAGAACGACCTGTCCAAGTCGCTGGAGAAGCTTTCCAGCGGCCTGCGCATCAACCGTGCCGGTGATGATGCTGCCGGCCTGGCCATCTCCGAGGGCCTGAAGTCACAGGTGGGCGGCATGACCGTCGCGGCCCGCAACGCCCAGGACGGCATCAGCGTCATCCAGACCGCTGAAGGCTCCCTTAACGAGGTGCAGTCCATCCTGCAGCGTGTCCGTGACCTGGCCGTTCAGGCCGGCAACGACTCGAACAGTGTGGATTCACGTGCCGCGATCTCCACCGAGGTAACGGCGCTGGGCGCCGAGCTAACCCGGATCAGCGCGTCGACGAACTTCAACGGCACCAAACTGCTTGACGGCAAAGTCGCTGACGGCAGCACTGACGGTCAGAAGACGCTTACTTTTCAGGTCGGCGCCGGCAGCACACCCGCGGACCAGATCTCGGTTGACTTCACAGACGTAGCCGCCATTGGAGCCGCCGTCACCACTCTGGCCGCCACCGGCTTCAGCTCGGCGGGAACTGCCCTCACCACCATAGCTGCTCTGGACGGCCACATTACCGACGTCTCGACCGCACGCGCCTCCCTCGGTGCGAACCAGAACCGGTTCGAGAGCGTCATCAAGAACCTGGCAGTCTCCAAGGAAAACCTCTCCGCCGCGGGATCCCGCATCCGCGACACAGACATGGCAGAGGAAATGGTCAAGTACACGCGCAACAACATCCTGTCCCAGGCCGGAACCGCCATGCTCGCGCAGGCCAACCAGTCCAACCAGGGCGTACTGCAGCTCCTGCGCTAAACCTGGTGAACCAGACCCTGTGGGCGGCTTCTTCCGGTAACAGGGTACGGGTAATAGGAACAGAATTGACCGCGGCTCCTGCGGCCGATGGACGAGTGCTGCTCACCCGTTCATCGGCCGCAGGTAGGCCGCTCCCGCAGTTAGAGACGTATCAGGAGTTACGCGCATGGGAATCACTCTCGATGGCTTGTCGAGTGGTCTGGACACCACCACGCTTATTGCCTCGCTGATGAAGGTAGAGGCCATTCCGCAGACCCTCCTGAAGAACAAGGTCTCCGACACCCAGGTCATGGCGTCGTCGTTGCAGGCGCTAAACACTAAAATTGCTGCGCTGGCCGATCTCGCTAAGACGGCCGCGAAGCCCGCCGCCTTCGATGTCTATGCGGCGACGAGCAGCTCCGACAAGGTGACGGCTGTGTCCACAGCTGGGGCCTCCGCGGGGCAAATCGATTTTGTGGTCGATCGACTCTCGCAAACCCAAGTCAGCGTAACGGACGCCTTGACCGTATGGCCGGACAGCGGGCTCACCCTTACGGCCAAGGACGGCACGGCGACCACCATCGCAGTGCCCTCCAACTCCTTGGATGACGTGGTCAAAGCGATCAATGCCGCACCGGCAGGTGTCACCGCGATGAAAGTGGCTAGCGGGACAGACTCGGGCGGTAACCCCCAGTACCGCCTCCAGCTCACTGCAGCTTCGCCCGGTGCCGCCGGCCAGTTCAGCATTTCCGGCACCACCGCCGCTGTGACAGAGATCAAAACCGCCCAAGACGCGCAGGTGACTCTCTGGGCGGGCACCGCCGCCGCCCAAGCCGTTATGTCGTCCACCAACACTTTTCCGGAGCTGCTTCCGGGCGTCGCCGTGACGCTGGCTTCCGGTTCCCTGGGCCCGGCCACGGTTACCGTGGCACGCGATGACAAGCAGGCGGCCAAGATGGCCTCGGATCTGGTTACCGCCCTGAATGGGATCTTTTCCCTGATTGCCGCCCGCAGTGCCGTTAGTACCAGCACGGATGCCAGCGGTAAGACGGTCACCGCGACGGGACCCTTCACCGGGGACAGCACCGTCAGGGGCGTCAACCAGTCCATCCTCTCCGCGGCATCGATGCCGGTGAATGGTCACTCGCCATCAGAATACGGCGTTGGCATTACCCGCGACGGAAACCTGCTCTTTGACGCGGACAAACTGACAGCCGCTTTGGCGAAGGATCCCACCGGGACTAAAGCCGCCCTCGCTGAAATTGCCTCCCGGGTAAGTACGGCCGCCGCTACAGCCTCCGATAAATACAGCGGTACCGTAACCTCCCAGATCACGGGCCAGCAGAGTGCCATCAGAGACCTTAGTGATCAGATCAGCAGTTGGGACCTTAGGCTGGCGAGCAGGCAGGCCGGGTTGCAGTCAACGTATGCAGCCCTCGAGGTTGCTTTGGGGAAAATGAAGTCACAGCAGTCCTGGCTGACCGCACAGCTGTCCGGCCTATCGTCATCGAGCACGGGAGCCTGAGTACCATGAGCACTGCCTACGCACAGCAGATGGCCAAATACAACCGGGAGGCGGTCCTGTCCGCACCGCCGGCGCGCTTGCTGACCATGCTCTATGACCGGCTGCTGCTTGATCTGGGCCGGGCCGAGGTTGCCCAGCAGGAACAAAATTGGGCGGCCGCATCGGAGAACCTTGTCCATGCGCAGGCCATTATTGCGGAGTTATCCGCTTCACTGAATACGGAGGCTTGGGATGGTGCTGACCAGCTGGTCGCACTCTATACGTTCGCGTCCAACACGATGATTGAAGCCAACATCCGCAGGGATGCGGCGAAAACGCGGGACTGCATTACGGTGCTGGAACCGCTGCGGCAATCCTGGCATGAGGCGGCTGCGTCACTGCCCGTGCAAATGGCCGCGGCACCGTCATCGGGCGGAAACCTTGGCATCGGCTGAGGCACAGGCTGCTGAGTGGGACCGCATTCTGGACCGGCTGGAAGAACAGCTCACTGGCTCCGACGTTCCCTGGCATCCGCCGGCCGATGCCGGGCCGATTCCCGTGGAACTGATGGAGCGGGCACGCCGACTGCTCGCGGACCAGCATGCCGCCGTCGAGCATCTCGAAGTGCAGCAGCGGCAGACCATGCAGCACCTGACGGCCATCCAATCGGTACCCGAATCCGCCGGTGCGGGGCGTCCGGTTTTCCTGGATGTGACCGGCTAGTAAGCCTGCCAATAAACCCAACAAATAAACTTCTGACAATTCTCCTTACCAATCCCGCACGGATGCCGATAGCTAGAGAAGAGCACGGATCGCTCACTGAAATGGCCACGGATCGGCCAGCTTGTCCCTTTTTAACGAAGCGGGTAAAAGTTGTTCGATTCCGTGACTACGGTGGCGCTTGATAGTGCACTGAACGGTTTGGCCATGCGGCAGCGCACCATCGCCGACAATATTGCCAACGTCAATACGCCTAATTACCATGCCAAAAAAGTTGCCTTTGAAGCCGCGCTGAGTTCCTCGGTGCAGGCACAGGATGGGCACGCGACGGCCACGACGACCCGATCGCTGGATGCGACGCAGCTGAACGGGAACAACGTCAATCTGGATACCGAGACGCTCGCGAACATTCAGACGGTGCTGCGCTACCAGTTCGCAGCTCAAGCCTCCAACGCTCAATTTACCGGCGTGCGCACCGCGATGCGGACCAACTGATGACGGACGCGATCAGCATTGCCGGCTCCGCACTGACGGTGCACCGCAAATGGCTCGATGCCGTGGCGGACAACCTGGCCAACGTCAATACCGCCAAAAGCACGGACGGCTCCGCGTTTCAGGCGCGCTACGTGCAGGCGCAGGAGGGGCCTGGGAACTCCGGCGTCTTTGTTGCCGGGACCGCCTACGGCGACGCTGCCGGGCGGTTGGTCCACGAGCCGGACAATCCGCTGGCGGACAAGGACGGCTATGTCCGCTACCCGGACATCGATCTGGGGCTCGAGATGGGCAAGTTGATCATGGCGCAGCGCGGCTACCAGGCCAATGCCGCCGTGGTGGACCGCGCTAAAACTACTTACGAAGCAGCACTGCAGATCGGACGCTCCTGATGGTCATTCCCGCAATCCCGTCGGTCCAGGGAGTCACGGCGACCGGCTATCTGCCGTCCGTGCAGCCAACCGTGTCCGACGACGGCGCAGGCTTTGCGTCGACGCTTACCGGCGCGGTCAACGGCCTGCAGCAACTGCAGTCCACCTCCAACGATTTGGCGGTTAAGGCCGTGACGGGCAATTTGGACGATATCCACACCGCGACGCTCGCCGCGACGCGGGCCCAGGTGACGCTTGAACTGGTGGCTGCGGTCCGTAATAAGGGCGTGGACGCGTTCAACGAGATCATGCGGATGCAAGCCTGATGCCGGTACAACTCTCCGCATTCTTCGCCCGTTTGGGGCGCACGGTCGGCGGATTCAGCGTGGCCCAGCGGACCATCGCCATTATTGGTATTGCCGCGCTGGTGCTCGGCGGCATTGCCCTGACGTCCTGGCTGACCAAGCCCACGCTTACCCCGCTATTTTCCGGACTCGCTGCCGCGGACGCGAACACCATTGTGGACCAGCTGCGCACCGACGGCGTGCCATATGAGCTGACGAACGGCGGCGCCACGATTATGGTGCCGCAGGAGAAGGTTTACGACGAGCGGCTCAAGGCGGCCGCCGCGGGACTGCCGGCGAACAAGACGGCGGGTTATTCGCTGCTGGACAATATGGGCGTCACGTCCTCGGAATTCCAGCAGACCGTGACGTATCAGCGTGCCATGGAGGGCGAGCTTGCGTCCACGATTTCCGCCATGGACGGTGTGAAAACCGCGTCGGTGAAACTCGCCATCCCCAAGGACACCGTGTTTGCCTCCGAAAAGCAGGACCCGACGGCCTCGGTCTTCATCGAAACGGCCAAGGGCGCGGCGCTGAATTCGGATCAGGTGCAGGCAATCGTGCACCTGACGTCCGCCTCCATAGACGGACTCAAGCCGCTGAACGTGGCGGTCATTGATTCGTCCGGGACTGTGCTTTCCGCGGTGGGAACCGGGGCAGTCGGGGGAGCGGACAAGCAGGGCACCGATTATGAAAAACGGATCAGCGCTGCCGTGCAGACCATGCTGGACCGCGTGGCCGGACCCGGCAATGCCACCGTGGCCGTAGCTGCGGATATGAGCCAGCAGTCGGGGCAAAAGGTGCAGGAATCCTTTACTCAACCGGAGAACGCGCCGGCCTTGAACGAATCAAAGACCGCCGAGTCCTCCACCGGCTCCGGAGCCGGCGCCGCGGGCGTGCTGGGAGCGGACAGCACGGCCCCGGCCGACGGCAGCAAGGGCACCTTCACTTCCGATAAGACGACGAAGAACAACGCGATTAATAAAACGACCGAGACCACCACCATCCCGGCCGGAGCGGTGACCCGGCAGACGGTGTCCGTGGCGGTGAACAAGGCGACCGCCGATGGACTGGATATGTCCACGCTGCGTGACCTTGTTTCCTCTGCGGCGGGGATCAATGTTGCCCGTGGGGACGTGGTGACGGTGGCCGCGCTGCCCTTCAACACTGCCGGTGCGGCTGACGCCAAGGCCGCACTGGACGCTGCCAAAGTTGAAGCGGATGCCCAGCGCACGGCAGAGACCTGGAAAACCATCATCATTGTGGCCAGCATTCTGCTCCTGATCGCCCTGGCCCTGCTGCTCTACGCGATGAAGAACCGGCGCCAGAGCCGGCAGCCCATTGATCTGGGCGAACGGCTGGATCCAATGGCATTGCTGGACCCGGCCACTACGTCCATGGCGCTGCCGCCAGCGCCGGTGGCTCCGCTGGCGGTGCGGGAAATCCCGCGGTTGCCCGACACCGGGCCTGACGACCTGGACGGGAAACGCGCCCGGATCGATTCTCTGGCCACCCACGAACCGGAGAAGACCGCCGGTTACCTGCGCAGCATGATGGATGACAGGACCCCGGTATGATCGGCACCGCCATGACCAGCAGTGACATGACCAGCACCGCTATGACCAGCACCGACATGACGCTGACCGGGATGCAGAAGGCCGCAATCATCCTGATGCAGCTGGGCCCGGAAAATGCGGCCCGCGTGATGAAGCAGTTCACCGAGGCAGAGGCCGAGGAAGTCGCGGCGGAGATCGTATCCATGCAACGCGTGGATCCGGCCGTGGCGGGACAGGTGATCAGCGAGTTCCATGAGATGACCTTCCACACCACGTCGAACACGCGCGGTGGCCGCGACTTTGCCCGCGAACTGTTGGAGGCGTCTTTCGGATCAGAGCGGGCAGCGAGCGTCATGGGCCGGCTGGAACACAATATGGCGGGAACGTCGTTTGAGTTCATGGCCGATGCTGATCCGCGGCAGATCCTGATCCTGGTGGATGGGGAGCTGCCGCAGACCATTGCGCTGATACTGGGGCACATTGGAGCGCAGAAAGGTTCTGCCGTCCTCGCCGGATTGGGTGAGCCGCTGGGCGCAGAAGTGGCGCAGGCTTTTGCCTCGATGGGGACCCCGACGCCCGAAGCGGTCAGCATTGTGGCCGAAACGCTGCGTGCCCGGGCTAACTCCGTTGTATCGCTGCGCGAAACGGCGGAGGTTATTGGCGGAGTTGAGTCGTTGGTGGAGATCCTCAACCGCGCCGACGTCAGCACTGAGAAAGCCCTGATGGACGGACTGGAGGAACGTGATCCGGTGCTGGCGGAGGAAATCCGCTCGCGGATGCTGACCTTCCCGGACATCGTGAAACTTGACCGTAAGGATGTCCAGCAGGTGCTGCGCGGCATCGACGCCGGGATCCTGGCCCTGGCCCTGAAGGGTGCCGATCCCGAGCTCATCGAGGTGGTGCACTCGAATATCACCGAACGTAACCTCGAAATCCTGCAGTCAGAAAGCAGTGCTGCCGGTCCTGTGCGGGCCTCGCACGTTGAGCAGGCCCGCGCGGACATTGTGCGGTCCATCCGCGAGCTGGAAGCGGCGGGAACCATTACCGTGCGCCGCAGCGAGGAGGATGACCTTGTTTACTAACACCGGTACCAAATTCGCTCTTGATTCCGGCGTTGCTTCCGCCCGTACGGATCGCTCCGGCAACCTGGTCCCATCCTCGGCAGCCGGCAGCGCCTTCAAGCCGATAAGCTTCGCGGCTGTGGACTCGGATGCGCCCGACAGTCCCGGCTCTCCGGGCTACATCCGCGGACACTCCATCGGTTACACCTTTGGGATGCGGGCCGCCGCTGCCGAGGCTCAGATCCGCCGCGCCGAGATGGAAGCTGAGCATGCCGCGGCCATGGTGCAACGGCAGGCGGAGCTGGAGCACGCCGTTGGTTTGCTGGCGACCGCTCTAACGGCGCTCAACGCCGTGGTTGCACCGGTGATCACCGAGGCCCAGGATGTGCTGCTGGCCGGTGCGGTTGAACTGGCTGAGGCCATCTTGGGACACGAGCTGGCCAATGGCCCCACTGCGGCGAAGTCTGCACTGACCCGTGCGCTGGCACTACAGGCCACCGCCGGGACGTACGCGGTGCGGATGAACCCCGCAGATCTCAATGAGCTCAATGAAACCACGCTTGTGCAGACTGGTATCCGCTTTGTCCCGGACGCCGCGCTGGCCCGCGGTGATGCCATAGCGGAATTTGAGCACGGTTACCTGGACGCCCGGATTGTTGCTGCCCTGGCCCGGGCGAAGGACGCCCTAGTGGAGGACCCGCAATGACGCTGCCGGAACCCACGAGCACCACCACCTGGCGCCCGCATGCCCGGCGGTTTGAGGCTGCCCTGAGCGCTGCGCGCCCCGAGCGGGTCGGGTCGGTCTCCTCCGTCGTCGGCCTCGGCGTCGAACTGGCGGGCCTGAACGCCTCTATCGGGGACCTGGTCACTATCGGGGAGAACCCGCGCGTGGATGCCGAAGTGGTGGCAACTACGCGGACCGGCATCCGGTGCATGCCGCTGGGCCGGATGACCGGTATCGGGGCCGGCTCGCCCGCCCGCAGCAAGGGAACACCGCTGCTGGTGCCCACCGGAGCAGGGCTGTTTGGCCGTGTCCTGGACGGGCTTGGCCGCCCCATCGATGGCAAAGGCCCGCTGGTGGTGGATGGTCGCGTGCCCGTGGATCACGACACTCCCTCCGCCATGCACCGCAGCCGGATTTCCGAGCGATTGCAGCTGGGGGTGCGGGTCATGGATACCCTCCTGACCGTCGGCAAGGGCCAGCGGATGGGTTTGTTTGCCGGCTCCGGCGTGGGGAAGTCCTCGCTGCTGTCCATGATTGCCCGCGGCACGGACGCGGAAGTGTCCGTGATTGCCTTGGTGGGGGAGCGCGGGCGTGAGGTACGGGAGTTCCTCGAGGATGATCTGGGCGCCGAAGGACTGGCACGGTCCATTGTGGTGGTTTCCACCTCGGATGAACCGGCCTTGATGCGGATGCGTGCCGCCTTCACCGCAACGCGGATTGCGGAATCGTTCCGGGACCGCGGGGCGGATGTGGTCCTGATGATGGATTCACTGACCCGGGTCGCCATGGCGCAGCGTGAAATCGGTTTGTCCGTCGGTGAGCCGCCCGCCACCCGGGGGTACCCGCCGTCGACCTTTTCGGTCCTGGCACAGCTGCTGGAACGCGCCGGGACCGCTGAGCGTGGCTCGGTGACCGGCGTGTACACCGTGCTGGTAGACGGAGACGACCACAACGAGCCCATTGCAGACGCCGCACGGTCCATCCTGGACGGGCACGTGGTCCTGGACCGCAAACTTGCTGTTGCCGGGCACTTTCCGTCAATCGATGTGCTCGGCTCCATTTCGCGGGTCGCCTCCAAAGTGATCTCCACCGAGGAGGGCCGCACAGCGACCTACCTGCGGAGGGTGCTGGCTGCGCGCAAGGGCGTGCAGGACCTGCTCGACGTCGGCGCTTACCAGCGCGGGACCAACCCGCTGGTCGACTCCGCGGTGGATAACGAAGCGGCGATCAATGCGTTCCTGCAGCAGCGGATGGACGACCAGACCTCCGGGGCCGATGCATGGAATCAGCTGAACCGGCTTGCCCACACTCTCGGAGGCCAATAATGTCCCGTATTTTTCCGCTCGCCGGTCTGCTGCGCCTGCAGCATCTGCGCCAGGACGCCGCTGCGGCCGACCTGGCGGGTGCCAACGCCCGTGCCTCGGCCAATGGAGCGCGGCAGAGTGCTGCCCGGCGGGACCTGCAGGAAACCTCCAGTGAGGTGGCCACTGCCGCCGCGCTCAGTGCCGTAGCCGCCGCACGCTCCTCCTCCCGCAGCATGTTGTCCGAGCTGGAAGCTGCATCCCTGGAGACTCAGGCGGACCAGGACCAGGCCCAGGCGGTGTTCAACGAAGCACGGGCGGCGTCGGTCCGGCTGGAAAAGCTGGCCGCAAAACACGACGAGCGCATGGCTGCGGAACTGCTGCACGCCGAGCAGACCGTGCTGGACGAAATTGCTGTCACATCGTGGCACCGCAACCGGAACCAGGACACGTCCGAGCCTGTTGCTGCCGTAAAGGGCGCGTCGGCTCACGCCAGGCCCGCACCGGCCGGGTCGGTTGGCACGGGCTCTGCTGAGAATGCGGGGAAACGATGAGTACGTCACTGGGACTGCCGACGACGACGGCACAGGCTTTCCGTACGGGCGCGGCCATTGCCGGCGGGTCGGCTGCAGGCCAGCGTGGTCCCGGTGCCGGAAGGCAGGGCGAGGCGTCCTTTGGCTCGGTCCTGCAAAGTGTGCTGGGCGGACCGGACCGAACCGCGGAAAAGGGGACCGGCACGGCCAAGACCGCCCAGGCCGGCGAGCGTGATGTACCAGCAACCAGCGTCGCCGCAACGAGTGTCGCCGCAGACAGTTTCGCTGCCGCCAATCCTGCCGGGCCACCCACAACGTTCCCGTTCCCCGACACTACGCTGGCCGGTTCTGCAGTGGCGGGTTCTGCATTGGCCGGTTCTGCGCTGGCGGGTTCTGCAGTGGCTGGTACAGCTGTGGCCGGTAGCGAAGCGCGCAAACCAGCGCTTGATAGCGCAACGACAGATACTGACGGCGCAGTGGGAGCTACTGCAGTGCCCGGCCCAACGGTCTGCGCTGCTACGGGCCAGGTCGCGTCGCTCGGAACTGCCGACGTTCCTGCCATGTCCGCCGCAGTCGCTTCGCCTGCACCAGCAGCAACGCCTGCTTCAGCAGCAACACCGGCAGCACCGGCAGCAGCGGCAACACCGGCAGCAGCGACAACGCCAGCAACAGCAACAGCAACAGCAACAGCAACGGCAACGGCACCGGCACCGGCAGCAGCCTCCGGGGCCGTCGCACCGTCCGGGAGGCCAATCCCCAAGCTCGGCCATGCCGTCCCGCCGTCGGGTACTCAGCCGTCGGGCACGCAGACCTCGGGCGCGCAGACCTCGGGCGCGCAGACGTCGGAGGTGCCGGCGTCGGGCACCCATCCGTTGGACGCAATGACCTCGAATGCCGGTACGTCGTCGACAACGGCTGCTCAGCCCGACAACGGGGTTCCGGCCGCTGTTGGAACTTTGGTTTCGCCGGTCCTGGCCGACGCGCAAAATCCTGCTGCGGCGCCAACGACCATCGCACCGTTGCCCATCGCGGCATCTGCCGCCACGGCGACGACCACCGAGGCAGCTCCCGCGGCAGCGACGATCACCGCGGCAGCGACGATCACCGCGGCAGTTCCCGCAGCGGCGGCAGCGACGGACCGATGGGGCGCTGCTCTCCCGACGGCATCTGTTGCTGCCGGCGCAATTACGCCGGTCGCTGCCCCATCGGCACCGGCAGCGGCACCGGTCGCCGCAGCAGCGGCGCCCGGCAGCACTTCTGTGATTGCGCACCCACTGGCAGCCGCCGCACCGCTGGCCGGAACGACGCCCGCCCCGTCCGCCGCCGTCGCACAGGCGTCCGCCGCACCGCTGGCCGGTCAGATCTCTGGTCCGTTAGCCGAATTGGCCACGGCAAGACCCGGCGAACACGTCATGACGGTCCGTGTGGCGCCGGATTCGCTGGGACCCGTGACGGTCCGGGCACATATCTCCTCGGACCACGTCAGGATCGAGCTTTACGCTCCTAACGACGCCGGGCGCGATGCGCTAAGGGCCGCCATGCCGGAGCTCAAGCGCGATCTGGCTGCATCCGGGATGAACGCCAGTCTGGACCTGGCATCCGGGAATCAACCCGAGTCCAGGGACGCGCAGGACCGCGGCGGTCCGGCGCCGTTCCGTCAGAACGCCCGCGGCAACGGACACTTACCAGCGGCCGGACCCGAGCCGGGATTCGCGGTACGGCGTTCCAGAGCAGGATCCACCCTTGATGTCATCACCTGAGAAGAGGAGCACTACTTATGGCTATTGACCCTGTATCGGCAGCAACGGCAACCCCTGCAGCGGTGTCACCGGCAGAAGCGGGCAGCGCCAGCAATTTGTACTCAGCTCCGTCGGGTGCGGCACCCAAACAGGTGATGGATGGCTCCATGTTCATGTCCCTGCTGGTGGCCCAGCTGCAGAATCAGGATCCAAGCTCGCCGATGGATACGAACCAAATGATCGGCCAGACAACGCAGCTGGCCATGATGGAAAGACTCACGGCGTTGGATACCACCAGCAACGAGAATTTTTCCCTTCAGATGCGCATGGCTGCAGCGGCCCTCGTGGGGCAGCAAGTCAGCTACGCGGGTAAAGACGGTGAGACTGTGACCGGTCTCGCCAGCTCGGTGTCCTATGCCGGCCCTGTTCCACAGATCACCGTGGACGGAAAAACTCTTGCGCTGGATGTCGTCTCCGGCGTCACCGCAGCGGTGCCTAAAACACCGGGGCCGACTCCGGTGCCGACGCCGGCAACAGCAGCACCAAATACGCCGGTGCCGACAACGTAACCGCGAAAGCCTGCTCACCGGATCCAAGGATCCGGATCCTCCCACACCTAATTCCCTAAATCTTCAGCACCGCCCACCCCTCCCGAAAGGAAAACACCGTGCTTCGTTCCCTGTACTCCGGTATCTCCGGACTCCGTGCTCACCAGACCATGCTGGACGTCACCGGCAATAACATCGCCAATGTCAACACTCAGGGCTTCAAATCGTCCTCGGTGCAGTTCCAGGACACGCTTTCGCAGGTGACCAAGAGCGCCTCATCGCCGCAGGCCACAGCGGGCGGAACCAACGCCGCGCAGGTCGGGCTCGGTGTGCAGGTCGCCGGGATCGCCACGAATTTTGCCCAGGGTTCCACGCAGGCCACCGGCAAGTCCACGGACATGATGATCTCCGGGGACGGATTCTTCATCACCAAACATGGTGGCGATACCTTGTACACGCGTGCCGGCGCGATGAATCCTGATGCGCAGGGCAGGCTGGTGACCCCCGACGGCGGCATTCTGCAGGGCTGGATGGCGTCGCCGGACGGTACCGTCGGCACGGGAGCCCCGGTCAGTGACATTGTGCTGTCTGCGGGAACAACCGTGCCGGCAGCAGCCACCGGCAAAGCGACGGCGGGCGGGAACTTGCCCGCGGACGGAGCCGGTTCGCCGTTGACGCGCGATATTCAGGTCTACGACGCCCTCGGGAATGTCAGTAACATCGCCATGACCTTCACCCACTCAACCGCGACGGGGAACAGCTGGACGGTGTCGGCCCCCGGCTCGCCGGCAACGACTCTGACCTTCGACGCGCAGGGAAATCTGCCCGCCAATACCACCATGACCGCGGCGGGGGTGACTGTGGACCTGTCCACTGTCACCGGATTCGCCGGTTTGAGCACCGTCACCGCAAAGGCCGACGACGGCAGGGCCGCGGGAACGCTTAAGTCATATTCCGTGAGCCAGGACGGCACGATCGTGGGATCGTTCAGCAACGGCATAACCCAGTCCGTTGGCCAGGTGGCGCTTGCCACCTTCACCAACCCGGGAGGTCTGGAAAAGGCCGGAAATTCCTCCTACTCGGTTACCTCCAACTCCGGTGCGGCGACCACCGGGACCGCTGGGTCAGCGGGGATGGGGACGCTCGCCAGCGGCGTGTTGGAGATGTCCAATGTGGACCTTTCGCAGGAGTTCACCAATCTGATTGTGGCCCAGCGCGGGTTCCAGGCCAACGCCCGCATCATCACCACTTCGGATGAAGTGCTCCAGGAACTGACCAACCTGAAGCGCTAATGCGCTAAAAGCCGTCCCCGGCAGCTAACAAAACGCCGGGGACGGCCGAGAGTACCTTGCGACGGTCCAATGGGCCTGAACGGTCCACAGGGCCTATGAGGCGAGGATGAATTAATGATCGTAGTGACCCGGCTGGATAACCGCGAGTTCGCGATCAATCCCGACCTCATTGAGCGTATTCATGCCAATCCGGACACCACCTTGGTGATGGCCGACGGCGCCAAGTACATCGTCACCGAGTCGATGTCCGAAGTCATCGAGCTCATTGCCCAGTACCGTGCATACGTCATCGGGCTGGCCCGTGACACACACCCTGTGACCGCGCAGCACGGCGGCCGCACCCTCAGCATTGTTCCGCCCTCCGATCCCGGCAGCGATCGTCCTGGCAACTCCGTTCCGCTGCCCCCGGCAAGGTAGCGTCATGGATCCGTCAACACTCATTGGCCTGGCCCTGGCCTTCGGCGCGCTCTTCGGCATGGTCACCCTCGAAGGTGCCCATATCCAGTCCCTGCTGCTGCCGCCGCCGATGATTTTGGTCTTCGGCGGAACGTTGGCCGTCGGCCTGGCGGGTTCCACGCTCAAAGATGTGATCCAGGCGTGGAAGGCGCTGCCGGTAGCCATTAAGGGCAAGACCACGCCGCCGCAGCAAAGCATCGACCAGGTGGTGAAACTCGCGGAAACGGCCCGAAGCGAAGGTCTGCTCGCCCTGGAGCAGGAAGCGGCCAAGGTAACCGATCCGTTCCTGCGTGGCGCGCTGCAGAGCATTGCGGACGGCACCGACGGCGACGAGCTGCGGATGATGCTCGAGGACGAGGTGGCGACCAAAATCAAAACCGATCATGGGGCCGCCAAATTCTTCAATAGTCTCGGCGGTTACGCACCGACTGTAGGGATCATCGGCACGGTCGTTTCACTGACCCACGTCCTGGAGAACCTCAGCAGCCCGGACAAATTGGGCCCCATGATCGCCAGCGCTTTTGTGGCAACACTCTGGGGCCTGCTGTCGGCGAACTTCATCTGGCTTCCGATCGGCAGCCGGATGGGGCGGGTTTCGGAGCTGGAGGTGGAGCGGATGATGCTGCTGATGGAGGGCGTGCTGGCAGTCCAGGCCGGAAGCCAGCCCCTGGTGCTGCGGGAACGGCTAAAGGCTATGGTCCCTTCCCACGATCTCAAGGCCCCGGGTTCCAAGAGTAAGGACGCCGACGGTTCCAAGGGCTCCAAAGGTTCCAAGGGCTCCAAGAGCAAGGAAAAGGAAGCGGCGTGAGTGCACGTCCGCGCCGGCGGAATTTCGGCAAGCCGGCTGAACAGCACGCCGATGAACGCTGGATGGCCTCTTACATGGACATGGTCACCGTGCTGATGTGCATGTTCATCGTGCTCTACGCCATGTCCACGGTGGACGCGAACAAGTTCGAGCGGCTGAAGAATTCACTCGCCACGGGCTTTGGCGTGGAGCAGACCACCAAGGTCGATACGGCCACCGGCGTCGTCGTCCCGCCGGACCAAGTAAATTCGGAAGCCGAGGGCTTTGCCGGTCCGGCCATCGTGCAGCCCAGCGCCGTACCGGCAGCGTCCGCCCCGGCAGAAGCCGCCCCGGCAGAAGCCACCCAAACGGAGCTGGCGGAGAAGGAAGTCGCGCGGCTGACAGCCCTCCGGGACAAGATGGCGGCCAACCTTTCAGCGATTGGCATGACTGCTGCCGTGAAGTTCAAAATCGACGAACGCGGTCTCACCGTCCGGTTGGTTAGTTCCGAGACTTTCTTCATGCCCGACGATGCCCGGCTGACAGCCCCAACGACTGCTGTCCTGGACGCGATTGCGCCGGTTTTGGGGGAGGTTTCACTGGATGTCTCGGTGGAGGGAAACGCGGCGCTGGTGCCGGAGTCGATCCCGAATCCGCAGTATTGGGAAATCTCCGCCGCGCGGGCCACCAATGTGGTCCGCCACTTTATTGACGTGAACAAGATAGCCCAGCAGCGCATGGCGGCCGTCAGTTTTGGGGCTGCAAGACCGGTGGGCACCACCACCGCTGCAGACGATCTGGCGAAGAACCGGCGGGTGGATATTGTGGTGCTTTCCGACCAACCCGATAGCGTCCGCTCGCTGATTCCGCAATTACTGAAATCTGCCGGACAGTAACTGCTAACGGGGCGCAGATTTCGGCCGATAGTGGCAGAAGTGAGCGTTGTGCAAGAAGGAATCCTTGGTCTGTCAGCAGGTGCTGCAGCCGGCGGCACTGCCGGCGGTATAGCCGTACGGCCGGTTAAAAACGTCGAAATTTTCGACTTCGGGCGTCCGACGACGTTAACGCGCGAGCACAGCCGCGTCCTGGAGCTGGCGATGGAAACGTTTGCCCGGCAATGGGGTACGCACCTGAGCGCCCGGGTCAGGGTGAAATCGCTGATCGCATCAACCACGGTCATCATGCAGACCTACGACGAGTATGCGGCGTCTTTGCCGTCGACGACGGCGATGGTGCTGTGTGCGCTGGAAGGCAACTCCGCGCAGGCCGTGATCCAGTTTCCGACTGCGGCCGGTCTGGGTCTGGTGGTGCAGATGCTTGGCGGCGATGGGGGCCAGCGGCTTCCGCACCGGAAATTCACCCAGATTGAGCAGGCGCTGGTCATGGCTCTGATGGACGATGCCCTGGAAAACCTCCGCTATTCACTGGATTCGCTGCTCAGCGTTCCGATCAGCCTGGCCGGCATTCAGTACAACGCACAGTTCGCCCAGGCCGCTGGTCCTTTGGACCTGATGATCGTTTCGGCTTTTAAAATCACGGTGGCCGGTGTCACGGCCCCGGCCACCGTGGCCATCCCCGCAGAAATCCTGCTCCCGCACCTCGGCGCGGCGAATCCGGTGGATTCGCCCGAGCACAGCCGGGAACGGATCCTGGAGCAGCTGGTTCATGTGCCCGTGGATGTTTCACTGCAATTGACGCCAACGACGGTCCGTCCCAGCACCATCTTGAATCTCGCCGTCGGAGATCTCATTGAGCTGCCGCATCCGAAGGACCGTCCGGTTGATGTTGCCGTCGACGGGCTGCCGCTGGCCCACGCGGCGCTGGGCTCAAAAGGATCCCGCCTGGCCGGCGTCATCGTAACTACTGAGGAGAACCCGCGATGAGCGCGAATCAGACCCTGCACACCACCGCCGCCGCTGCCCTGGCGGAGCTACTGCCCACCATGACGCCCTTGACCGCTGCGGTGCACCCCGGCGGCCTTCCTGCCGGAGTTTCGGCAGCCGAGGCGGTGATGGCCTCATTTGTCGGCGCGCTGTCGGCCGATGTCGCCCTGGTGCTCACGGACGGAGCGTCCATGGCGGGCGCGGGCGGCGCCGCTCCCGGGCTTGTCTCGCTCCAGGATGTGCTCCGCCCCGCTTTCGAGCGCGCTACGTCCGTCTTGGGTGCCGGCGTGCTGGGCGAGTCCAGGACCGAGGATGCCTCTGCCCTCTTTGCGGACCAGGAAACTGTTGTATTTGAGCTCGGCGGCGCCGGTGCGGCGGGCTGGTTTGCCATTCGCATCCGCGAACACGCGCTGTCGGGATCCGGTGCCCGGGCCACGGATGAATCGGTGCTGGGTAAACTCGGGCGGATCAACAATGTCGAGATGACGCTGACCGTCGAGATCGGCCGCACCCGCATGTCCGTCCGCGACGTGCTCGCGCTGGAACCGGGCCGCGTCATTGAACTGGACCGGTCCGCCGGCGCTCCTGCTGATGTGCTGCTCAACGGCCGCCTGATCGCCAAGGGCGAGGTCGTCGTCGTCGACCAGGACTATGCCATCCGAATTACGAAAATCCTCGACGTGGTTGAAGCGGCAAATTAGATGGACACACTGATCCTCGCTTTGCGGGTGGTGCTTTCCCTTGGTGCGGTGATAGCCGTTCTGTGGTTGGTGCAGCGGCGCGTCAGCCGCGGCGCAGGCGTCCGCGGGGCTGCCGATCCGCTGAAGGTTGTTGCCCGTAAGGGTCTGGGCCAGAAGGCCTCGGTAGTGGTCATCGAAACAGGCGGCCAGCGGTTTTTGCTCGGTGTGACCGAGCATTCGGTCAATGTGCTCCATGAGTTGGAAGTACCCGCAGAGGAAGTGGCTGCAGCGGCGTTTGAGCATTCCCTCCAGCAGGCCAAAACAGCCGATCCATTCCTGACCACTGCAGATCTGGTCACTGCGGATCTGACCACCGCAGATCTGAACGGTTGCGCCGGGACTTTCCCCTCGCGCAGGGCCAGCCGTAACGTGCCGGCGGCGGGCGCCCTGGGCGGTTCAATCCTCGCCGCTGCCACCTGGCGGCAGGCCGCAGCCGCGGTCCGGAAAGGACTGACCGGGTGACGGCCATCGTCACAGCACGGGTGGGCAGGCGTGTGGTGCTGCTGGTACTGGCGCTGCTGGCCGCCGCGGCACTGTTGCTGGTTGGCTCCGCCAGCGCCCAGGCCGCACCGCAGCTGCAGACTCAATCCGTGCAGACCCTGCAGATAAGCGCTCAGACCGTCCACCTTCCGGCCGCGCACCTTCAGGCCGCGCAGGCTCCGCAGGCGCACCTTCCGCTGGCGCCCGGGGATCCGACCGATCCCACCGCTCCGGCTGATCCGACTGACCCGGCCAGCCCTTCCTCACCCGACGGCGGCGTGACGGTCCAGATCAACGGGCCGGACGGCACGCCGTCGTCCGCCGTTGTCACGCTGATCGGCATCACACTGTTGTCGGTGGCGCCGGCGCTGCTGCTGATGATGACCTCCTTCACGAAGATTTTCGTGGTGCTGGCAATGACCAGGAACGCCCTGGCCCTGCCGAACATTCCACCAAATCAGGTGCTGGCCGGACTGGCGTTGTTCCTGTCCTTTTTCATCATGATGCCGGTGCTGACGGACGTGAATAATCTGGCGGTCCAGCCGTATCTGAATGGCAATCTCGATTTTGGTGCGGCGATTGAGGCGGCGTCCAAGCCGCTGCAGACCTTCATGCTGGCGCACACACGGCAGGAGGACATCGCGCTTATGACGCGGGCGGCGGGAATGGATAACCCCGCCAGCGCCGCCGATGTCCCGATGACTACGCTGATTCCGTCCTTTATGATTTCCGAACTGCGGGCTGCTTTCATCATCGGATTCGTCATTTTCATTCCCTTCCTGATCATCGACATTGTGGTCTCCTCGGCCCTGATGTCGATGGGTATGATGATGCTGCCGCCGGTGATGGTCTCACTACCGTTCAAAATTCTGCTGTTCATCCTGGTGGACGGCTGGGGCCTGGTTATTACCGCCCTGATCCAAAGTTACCGGGGCGGCTGATGGATACCAGTGCAGTTATGGACATCGGAGCGCAGGCGCTTTTGTTGGCGGCCAAGCTGGCCGCACCCGTTTTGTTGACGGCACTGGCCGTGGGTTTGTTGATTTCGCTGCTGCAGTCCATCACGCAGATACAGGAAGTCACGCTGTCCTTCGTGCCCAAAGCGGTGGCGGTGGCCCTGGTGCTGCTGGTCGCCGGGCATTGGATGATCAGCGAAACGGTGACCTTCACACATGAAATGTTTGCGCGGATCCCCGGCCTGCTCAACGGCGGCGGCTAACGTGGCGCTGACACTGAATCCGGCCTGGCTGGAAGCCTTGATGCTGGCCAGCGTGCGGATGATCGCGTTTTTCGTGGTAGCCCCCCCGTTCTCCTACAACGGCTTTCCAATCCGGATCAAAGCCATGTTGGGACTGGGGCTGGCGCTGGCCGTCTCGCCGCGGGTGGCCTCAACGTACAAGTCCCCGGATACAGCCGGTTTTATCACGGCTCTGGTCCTGGAGATTGTGGTCGGAGCGACCTTGGGGTTTTTGGTCATGCTGATCTTTTCCGCTATCCAATCCGCCGGAAGCCTGATTGACATGTTCGGCGGATTCCAGATGGCGCAGGCCTTCGACCCGCAGGCCATGCTTAATGGCGCCCAGTTCACCCGTCTATTTCAGATGACTTCTCTTGCTCTACTGTTCGTTACGGACGGTTACCAGTTGGTCATTGGCGGCATGATCCGCAGTTTCACCGCACTCCCGCTCGGTGGCGGGATCAATCTCAGCCACCCGATCCAGGCGATGACTGCGGCCACCGGACAGATGTTCCTGGCGGCCGTGCAGATCGCCGGGCCGCTGCTGGTGGTGCTGTTTTTGGCCGACGTCGGGCTGGGCTTGCTGACAAGGGTGGCCCCGGCGCTGAACGCCTTTGCGCTGGGCTTCCCGCTGAAAATTTTCCTCACGCTGACCCTGGCAGGCGCGGTTTACGCCGCGCTGCCCCGGATTGTTGCAGCCCTTGCCGGCCAGGCTTTCAGCCAGTTGTCGGGAGGCGGCTAGATGGCCGATTCCCAGGAGCGGACCGAGAACGCAACCGACAAGCGGATGAAGGAAGTCCGGTCCAAGGGTCAGTTGTCCCGGTCCCAGGACGTTACCGCCTGGCTCGGCGTGGGGGCCGCTGCCGTCATGCTTCCGGTCACCATTGCCCGGGCAGGAGACGCGGCGGCGGATCAGCTGTTCACGCTTCGCTCCATTGCGTCCAGCCCGGATCCCGGTGCGGCGCTTTCGGCCCTGGGCGCGGGCTGTGCGTCGCTGGCTGGTTCGTTGACTCCGATGCTGATCGTGGTGGCACTGGCGGTGCTGGCGGGATCGGCGCTGCAGGGCGGTGTGCACTTCAAGAAATTCGAGGTGAAGTTTGATCACTTCGATCTATTGAAGGGGCTCAAACGCGTCCTGGGAACCCAGGCGTTGTGGGGCGGACTGAAAGCGCTGCTGAAGACTGCCGTCGTGGCGCTGGTGCTGTACGTTGTGATCCAGGGCCTCATGCCGGTGCTGCTTAACGCCGGTGGTCTGTCCATCAGCGCCCTGACGTCCGCGGCGGGCGACGGCGCCGCATCGATGCTCGAGTTTGCTGTTGCGGCCGGTTTGGTACTCGCCGCCGCGGATGTCATTGTCGTGATGCGGCGGAACCGGAAGAAAACCCGGATGACCAAGCGGGAGGTCAAGGATGAGAACAAAAACACCGACGGCGACCCGCTGATCAAGTCCCAGCGCCGTTCCCGGCAACTCGCCATGAGCCGGAACCGGATGATCGCCGCCATCTCAGGTGCCGACGTCGTCCTGCTGAACCCGACGCATCTGGCCGTTGCGCTGACCTACGAAGCAGGGAAATCGGCTCCGCGGGTAGTGGCTAAGGGGGCAGGACACATGGCGGCGCGGATCCGTAAGGAGGCCGAGGCGACCGGGGTGCCGATGATCCGTGACGTTCCGCTGGCCCGGGCGCTGCATGCCGGCTGCGCGATCGGCGCGGAGATTCCGCTGGAGCATTACGATTCCGTGGCGCGCGTGCTGGCGTTCGTGATGGCGATGAAGTCCCGCGGCAGATCCGGTACGGCCGGGCGGGCCCGGTCCCGCGCAGCACAAGCCAGCACAGCCAGCACAGCCAGCACCCGCTTAAGTTCAGAAGGAATCTAGAGTGAACCGCAACTTCTCCAAGCTCGTCGTCCCGGTGGGCGTGGTCGGCGTCATTATGCTGCTGATCGTACCGATCCCGTCGTCGCTGCTGGACGTGCTGATTATCATCAACATTTCGCTGGCGCTGGTGACGCTGCTGACCACCATGTTCGTGAAGAAGCCGTTGGACTTTTCCGTCTTCCCCTCGCTGCTGTTGGTGGCCACGCTGTTCCGGCTGGGGCTCAATGTTTCCTCCACCCGGCTGGTGCTGGGCGAGGCCCACGCCGGTGCGGTGATCCAAGCCTTTGGCAAGGTCACCGTCGGCGGATCACTGATCATCGGTTCTGTGATCTTCATGCTGCTGGTGGTCATCCAGTTTGTGGTGGTGACCAAGGGAGCCGAACGCGTGGCCGAGGTCGGAGCGCGCTTCACCCTGGACGCCATGCCGGGCAAGCAGATGGCCATTGACGCGGACCTCAACGCCGGTCTCATCACGGATGTCCAGGCCCGCGAGCGCCGGGCGGAGGTTTCCGCGGAGGCGGATTTCTACGGTGCCATGGATGGTGCGTCCAAATTCGTCAAGGGCGATGCCATTGCCGGCATTATCATTATTGTCATTAACCTGGTGGGCGGCATCGCCATTGGCATGGCGCAGCGCGGGATGTCCATCACCGATGCGCTCAATACCTACGCGCTGCTGACCATCGGCGACGGCCTGGTAACCCAGATTCCCGCCCTGCTCATGGCTGTTTCCACCGGTATGATCGTTACCCGCTCAAACGCCGAATCGGACATGGGCACCACGGCATCCTCTCAGTTGGGGCAGTCCCGGACGGCACTGCAGATTGCCGGCCTGGCCGCCATTGCAATGGGACTGATTCCGGGCATGCCCGTGATTCCGTTCATGCTGGTGGGCCTGGGCCTGCTGATTGCATCGCAGCGGATCAAGACCAAGGACCGGGCGGACAAGGCCGCCAGCGCTGCCGCGGCTGCACTGGAAGCCGCTGTTCCCAGGTCGGAAACCACCGAGGACCTGATCGAAGCGATGCGGGTGCACGCAGTGGAGATTCTGCTGGCCCCGGATCTGGTGGACCTGGTCTCCGGCGCCTCCGATGACCTGCTGGCCAGGGTGCGCTCGCTGCGGCACAAAATTGCCATGGAGCTAGGCCTGGTGGTTCCGCCGGTGCGCACGCGCGACAGCGTGGAGCTGGCCTCGGGCACCTATGTGATCCGGATTGCCGGGGTGGAAGCCGGGCGCGGCAGCGCGCCGGGGGGCAAGGTTCTGGCCCTTGGGGATAATCTGGACGGGCTGCCCGGGATCACCACGGCCGAGCCGGTGTTCGGCCTGGCCGGCAAATGGATTCCGGCGGAAATGCGGCACAGCGCCGAGATGGCCGGTGCCACCGTCATTGACCGGGTTTCGGTGCTTGTCACGCATCTGTCCGCCATCGTCACGGACAACGCCGCACGGCTGCTCTCCCGCGAGGACGTCCGGGTGCTGACCGATGGCGTACGGGCGGTCAACCCGTCCGCCGTGGAGGAGCTTATCCCCGGGACCCTGTCGCTGGCCGAGGTGCAACGTGTCCTGCAGGGACTACTGGCGGAGCAGGTGCCGATCAATGATCTGCCGCGAATCTACGAGGCTTTGACCCTGCGGGCGAAGGCGGGCACTGACCCCGAGGGTCTGATTGAGGCCTCCCGGCAGGCGCTGGGCCCCGCGCTCGCGGCCAAATACCTGGACGGACAAACGTTGTCCGTGATCATGATCGATCCGCTGCTGGAACAGTCCATGCTGGAGGCGGTGCGGGTCTCCGAGCACGGCACCCAGATTGTGATGGATGCCGGCTGGATTGAAAACGTGCTGGACTCGCTGAAAACATCGGTCGACGCCGCGGGCGCGATGGGCCGGGACGTGGTCCTGGTCTGCGCGCCGGCGTTGCGGCCGGCTATCCGGCGCCTCGTCTCGGCACAGTCCGCCGGCTTGCCGGTACTGTCGTATCAGGAGGCGTCGGCGGCCAATGTGGCCATTGAAACGGTAGGGGTGGTGCGCAGTGCCGAACAGATTTCAGCTTAGGGGGGAGTCGCTGGAGGGAATTGAATGGCGGCTCTTCAACAGCCACGGCAGTACAGCGCGGATCATCTCCGCGGAGAAGGTCTCCGAGGGTGGCTTGGGCGGGTTCTTTGCCCGGCAGTTTTTCGAAGTTGTGGTGGAGGTGGACGACGGCGCCGCAGCGCCTGAGGGGGCAGCGCCGGAGGGGGCAGCGCAGTCTCCGGGAGAGCCGGGTTCCCGGCGGGCCGCCTCCGCTAAGGCGAAGAAGCGTACCGGTCAGCGGGGGAAGTCCGCCGGGATCCCGGCCGAGTCCGGGATCGACGCGCTGCTGCAGGATGCCGACGACGCCGACGGATCCTTCGGCAGCACGCAAGCCGCCGGGGAGAAGGAATTTCCTTCCGTATCCACGGCCTCAGACGGTTTTGCCGCGCTTCTGGCGGACCTGGCGACAACGGTCCCCGCAGCAGCCACTCCGGTGACCCCGGACGCACCCGTCCTCCTCTCGGGGGCCGGCAAGGTGGTGATGATCGTCGGCCTGGCAACGGATCCGATGGACATTGCCCGGTCCATGAGCCGAGTGCTCAAAACCGCGGAAATCAGGACGGCAGGTGCCATTAAAGCCGTCAGCGTGGACCACGTGGCCGGGCGTCTTGGCCTCGCCGCCGCCCGGGCAGCTGGTGCTGCGGGCGGCCGCACGGTGATCGTTGCCTTCGGCCTCACTCCCGGCGGGCACGTCCCCTCAGCCGCGCTAAGCGAGGTGGGAGCGGATCAGATCTGGGTGGTGGTCGATGCGGCACGTAAACAGGCCGATACCGCCGTTTGGGTGGACCGGGTCGGCTGGGCGGTGGCGGCCGACGCTCTGGCGGTGCTGGGAAGCATGGAAACGCTCACGCCGGGAACGGTGCACGAGCTCGGTCTGCCGATCGGCTGGATCGACGGTGGACCGGGAACCGGTGCTGATCTCTAGCGGCGCACTCCGGCAGCTTCCCTCGTGTCTGAAGCGCCGCCGTCGCCCGGTAACACCCCCTGCCGTTCCGCAAAGGCTGCGTTCGGCCAAAACAAGATAGGGTCAAACAGTGCTGGTACTTACACGAAAGCTCGGTGAAAAGCTTCTCATCGGGGAGGACATCGTCATCACCGTCCTCGACGTGCGCTCAGACAGCGTCCGGCTGGGCATCGATGCCCCGCGCGGGATTACTATTGCCCGCGCCGAAGTGGTCGAGGCGGTCAGCCAGGCCAACATCGCCGCCGTCCAAAGCGATCCCGGCGCCGAGGAACATATCAGGAACCTGCTCGGCCACGCGGTGCCTGTGCCCAGGCCGCGCCCAGTGGATCCTGAAGCACCCCGGTCCTGATCCTGCGGACGGCTGTCCCTTGACGGAAGGGGCCCTGCGGGTCCTAGCGTAGGTGGTGGGGAATCGCTACGGGAAGAGGGCACGCCATGAAAAACATCGCATTGGGATCGCAGGGGCTCGAAGTCTCCCGGCTGGGACTGGGATGTATGGGAATGTCGGCGTTCTATACGGGCAGCGGACAGGACGAGGCAGGTGCACTGCAGACCATTCACCGGGCCAGGGAATTGGGTGTGACCTTCTTTGATACGGCGGAAATGTATGGGCCGTATGCTAACGAGGAACTGCTCGGCAAGGCACTGACGGGGTGGCGGGATGAAGCCGTGATCGCCACGAAGTTCGGCACCATGGCGCACCGCGGAGGGGGCGGGCCCGGGTTGGACGGCAGCGCTGAGAACATCCGGCTGTCGGTTGAGGGATCGCTGAAGCGGCTGAAGACGGACTACATCGATCTGTATTACCAGCACCGGATGGATCCGGACACGCCTATTGAGGAAACCGCCGGGGCCCTCGCGGAGCTGATTACCGAGGGGAAGATCCGTCACTACGGACTCTCCGAAGCAGCGCCCGGGACAATTCGCCGCGCCCATGCCGTTCATCCGGTCACCGCGGTCCAAACGGAATATTCGCTCTGGACGCGGGACCCTGAGAAGGAAATCCTGCCGACTGTGCGGGAGCTGGGCATCGGATTTGTCCCCTATTCACCCTTGGGCCGGGGCTTTCTCACCGGACGGATCCGCTCGGTCGACCAACTGGACGAGGACGATTTCCGCCGGAAGAATCCGCGCTTCGAGGGGGCGAATCTCACGGCCAATATCTCGATTGTGGAGCAGGTGGACAAGGTGGCGGCCGAGGCCGGCGCCACGCCCGGGCAGGTGGCGCTGGCCTGGCTGCTGGCACAAGGCGGCGATATTGCACCCATCCCCGGGACCAAGCGGATCAGCTACCTGGAGGAAAACGTTGCCGCCGATGCCTTGACGCTGACCAGCGACCAGCTGGCGGCGCTGAGCGGACTGCCGGCCGCCGCGGGGGACCGCTACGCGGACATGTCGCCGCTGAATAAATAGACGCTGAATAAATAGGTCCTGAATAAATAGGTCCTGAATAAATAGGCCCCGTCCCGCGCCGGCAGCGGGTTGTCAGCGCCCCGAGCTCACCTCATCAGCAGGACCGGCGTAGGTGACCATCCGCAGGACCGCGGTGCCCTGATCCTCCTCTGTCAGTAGTTCGACGTGCAGGCCACCGAGCTCCGCCAGCGACGCAACATGGGTGCCGCCGCAGGCAATGCGGGCCTCACCATCGGGCAGGGAGCAGACCCAGTACCGGCGGTCGGTGAGGGCGTCGCCGTCGCGCTCTATCCGTACCGGCGATCCGGTCAGGACCCAGCTGGCCAACGTTGCGTTAATGGAGGAGGTGATGGCGGCCAATTCCCCGGCCAGGCCATCGGTGTTGAATCCCTTACGGCGCAGCGACTTGTTCAGCCGGAAAACGTCCACCGAGCCGTGTTCCTGAATCGTCGACGACGCAATGGCAGCGGCGTCGAAGTCGGGGCTGCCCAAAGCATCGGCCCGGGTCTCCTTGGACCAGCGCGGCGCCATGGCGCGGTTCAACGCCAGCGATGCCGCGTGGCACGCCGTGTGGCCGGCGCTCAGGGCCGCGCGATGACCGGCATCGACGACAACCTCGACGGCGGCCCCCTCCGGCAGGTGTGCATCGGCCGGCAGCAGGTGTGCCACCACGAAGTTCCAGCCCTCGGTGCCCTTGCGCACCGGGATTGCGGCGCCGATGAACAGCTCCTGGCCGTTTGTCGCCGCCACAACGCAGTCCAGCACCGGCCACCCCTGCCCGCCATCCGTACCGGCCACGCGGATCACCGCCCGGTCCGGACCCTGGTCAGGCCAGCCCGCGTCCACCGGGTGGCACGGGGTGACGTCCAGCAGCACCGCCAGCCTGCCGCCGTCGGACGTTTCTAAGTCTTTGCCTATTTCAGTGTTTTTGACGAGTTCGCTGTGCAGGACGACGGCGGCGCCGGCTGTTTGCGCTGCGGGGTAGGTAACGAGAGTATCGGCTGCGGGAAGTGTCATGAAGAACAGCGTAACCAAAGGGGAGCGGACTGCTCCCGCGGCCGGTTGCGCGTTGCTTGGACTGAACATCAGCAGCACCGGGGAGATTGTGCCGCTAGAGCCACGTCTTTCGTTTGAAAATCGTGTACATCAGGGCACACAGAATCACCATCAGGCCGATCGCGAAGGGGTAGCCGAACGTCCAGGAGAGCTCGGGCATGATGTGGAAGTTCATCCCGTACACCGAGGCGACAAAGGAAGGGGCAAAGAAGATCGCAGCCCAGGAGGAGATTTTTTTCAGTTCCTCGTTTTGTGCGGCGCTGGCCTCGTTCTGCCGGTTAGTGGTCAGCGTGCCATCCACGGTCAGTGCGTTCTGCAGCAGCTGGCGGAAGGAATCCGCGCGTGCCGTGACGTTTTGGACGTGGTCCTGGACGTCGCGCAGCGAGCGTTCCAGCTCGCGGTGCACGTTGGCATCTTCGAACCCAAGCTCCAGATTGGTGAGCATGTCAGTGAGCGGATGAATGGCCCGCTGAAACTGGATCACCTCGCGGGAGAGCTGGTAAATGCGGCGGGAAACGGTGGGGTCGCCGGCAAAGAGCTGGTCTTCGATCTCGTCGATGTCATTCTCCAGGCCGGCAATCACCGGCGCGTAGTCATCCACTACCTGGTCAAGGATGGCGTAGAGCACGGCCGCGGGGCCCAGCGCCAGCAGCGCGGGTTTGTCCTCGAGCCGGCGGCGGACGCGTGCCAGCCCGGGCGTCTCGGCATGGCGAATGGCAATGACAAAGTCCCGGCCGGTGAAGATATGCAGCTCGCCGAACTCCACCACTTCATCGGCGTCAATATAGTGCGCCGGCCGCAGGACGGTGAAAAGGATGTCATCGTAGCGTTCCATTTTGGGCCGCTGGTGGGCCTTGATCGCGTCCTCTACGGCCAGCTCGTGCAGTCCGAACTGGGCGGCAACGGAATCCATCTCGGCCGCCGTGGGCCGGAACATGCCAATCCACACCATTCCGCCGCGTTCGGCAAGCGTGCCGTGAGTCCGTTCCAGGCTGATCGGATCGGCTGTGCGGACGCCATTGACGTAAACCGCGTTGTCGATAATAGTCACCGGTTTATTATCCTTCTCCCATGCCGGAACTTGTGCTTTGCCACGGGTGTGGCTGCGGGCCCCGATCCGGCCCCGTCACTGGTCCGCGGCCATTCCGCCGAGCAGCGGCTGGACCCGGTAAGGGATGTGCTCGTGCAGGGCCAGTGACGTTTCGGTGCGGATGACACCGCGGATGCGCAGCAGCGCACGAAGGGCATTCTGCAGATGGTGAACGTCCGTGGCGGCGATCCGGCACCACACGTCGCCGCGGCCGGAGATTTCATACACCTCCAGTACCTGCGGCTGTTTGCGCAGGGCGGTGATAACGCCGTCCAGCTCGCGGTGTGTCACCTCGATCGTCACGAAGGCGACGACGTCGTAGTCGATCGCTGCCAGATCAACTTCGCGTCCGCCGTCGCGCAGTGTTCCCGAGCGCAGCAGGCGCCGCAGCCGTGTCTGGACAGTATTGCGGGCAACGCCGAGAGTCTCGCCCAGTTCGCCGATCTGGGCGCGCGGATCGCGGACCAGCTCCAGCAGCAATTTCAGGTCCATTGCATCAAGTTTGCTCATTGGGGTCACTCCGTTTCAGCTGGCGCGGGATAATTTGAGCAGAATAGTCAGTTCATTGCTAATTTAGCGTTCAATTGATCTTCGCTGCTTCAGTCTATAGGGGAAATAGTACAGTTCTCCGATCGCCAAACACGCCGCCGGAGAGAGTCGAAGAGGTGAGCAGTATGAGCGTCCTGAGTGAGTTGCGGATGCGTCCCGTCGTGATGGCCGGCCGACGGGGCTGGGATGCCTCGACCTCTGCGCGGCTGGTCCTCGCCGGTGTCGTCATTTTTACGCTTCTTGTTGGCGCCAACCTGGCCACCCCGCTCTACCCACTGCTGCAGGTTCGGCTCGGAATGAGCCCCTTGGGTGTCACGGCCGCCTTCGCCAGTTACGTGCTGGCTCTGGTGCTGGGGCTGTTGTTGTTCGGCCATTGGTCGGACCATATTGGCCGCCGGGCCGCGCTGGTGCTGGCCGTGCTGATCGGATTGGCCGGTGGCCTCGTGTTCGGCTCGGCGCAGAACCTGCCGATGCTCGCCGCCGGCCGCGCACTGCAGGGACTCGCCGTCGCCCTCGCCACGGGCGCCAGTGCCGCGGCGCTGCGGGACCTGCTGCCGTCCCGGCCGGAGTGGGCCTCCCGCTTCACCCTGCTGGCCTCCTCCGGGGGTGTGGCGGCCGGGCCAATCATCGGCGGTTTGCTCTCACTGCTGCCGGACCATACCCGGGCGCCGTTCATGGTCCATGCCGTGGTGCTCGTGCTGCTGCTCGTTCCGCTGTACCTGCTGGACGCTCGTCCGGCGATCCGGCCCGCAGCGGGCGGAACGGCTTTGGCTGCGCTCAAGCCGCGCCGGCCCGGCGTTTCACGAAAGGCACGCGGAGCTTTCTGGCTGGCCTCCAGCGTCGGATTCCTTAGTTTTGCGGTCTTCGGCTTTTGCCTTTCCCTTGCTCCCGGGTACTTCGCCCAGGTTGTTCAGGTGGATTCGCGCCCATTGATCGGGCTTCTCGCGGCATTGACCCTTGGTGCCTCTGCGGCGAGCCAGCTGCTGAGCGTACGGGGGCGGTTGCTGGTTCCCGTCGGTCTGATCGTGCTTGGACTGTCCGTGCTGCTGATCGCGGCAGCGGGCGTAGCGCACTCGCCGTGGTTGCTGGTGCTGGCCAGTATTGCGGCGGGGGCAGGACAAGGCATAGCCTTCCGCGTTGTCTTCAACGAGGTGGCAGGCAAGGTGGAACCGGCCCGGCATGCACAGATCATCAGTGGCGTATTCGTCATTACTTATCTCGGCAGCGCGCTGCCGGTGATCGGGATGGGCGCCGCGGCCAGTGTCTGGGGGCTGCCCGTCGTGGTGGCCGGATTCGCGGTCCTCGTCGCCGCAGCGTCCGCCGTGCTCGCCGTCGTCGCCTGGCCCCGAATCCACTGCGTTAGCCAGCCTGCCGTCGGTTGAGCCGCTGCTCTCCAGGGCAGAATACCCCCGTTACCTTCCACTGGTTGACTCTGTCCGCCGCCGCAGATGTCTCCAGCAGAGGAGGAGCAGGCCAGCAAAGATTCGCCCGTAAACTTCAGGTAAGCCGCCGTTGAACCATCATTTTATAGCGGGAACTTCAAATACAACGTCCATATGTTCGGTTCTATAGCCAAACACCGAACGTTGGCGGCATACTGAGGGAAAGTTTCGAAAGAATCCCCGATAACCGGGGCAGAGGTGAGGCGGCGCAGATGCTTGGTCCGGATTCCATCGCAGTGCATGCGGGCAGGGAGGGCCTGACCGCCCAGGGCCTGCACGCCGTTCCGCTGGATATGTCCACTACTGCTCCGCTGACCTCTGTTGAAGAGGGAGGTCTCGCCTACGAACAGATGGCAACCGGAGGGATCCCCGGGCCCGGTCAGAGCACGGTGTACCAGAGGCTCTGGAATCCCACGGTCGCGCGCTTTGAAAGCGGCCTTGCCACCTTGGAAGATGCCCCGCAGGCCGTCGCCTTCGCCACTGGCATGGCCGCACTGACAGCGGTTCTATTGGCGGTGGTAGCCGGTGGCCGTCCGCATGTGGTGGCGGTGCGTCCGCTGTATGGCGGCTCGGATCACATCCTTGCCACCGGAATGCTGGGCACGGAGGTCACCTTCTGCACGCCAGCGGGAGTCCACGCGGCGCTGCGGCCCAATACCGGCCTGGTACTGGTGGAAACCCCCGCCAATCCGGACCTGCAGTTAGTGGACATCAACGCCCTGGTACGCGCCGCAGACGGCGTTCCCGTTCTGGTGGACAACACCTTTGCCACCCCGGTGCTGCAGCAGCCCCTCCGCCACGGTGCGGCCCTGGTGCTGCACAGCGCCACCAAGTTTTTGGGCGGCCACGGAGACGCGATGGGCGGGGTGGTGGCCACCAGCGCCGAGTGGGCCGTCCGGTTGCGGCAGATCCGTGCGGTGACCGGCGGCCTGCTGACGCCGTGGCCGGCGTACCTGCTGCACCGCGGGCTGGCCACACTTCCCATCCGGGTCCGTGCCCAGCAGGAGGGGGCCGCTAAGCTGGCACCCGGCCTTGCCTCGCACGAGCTCGTGACCCGGGTGCTGTATCCCGGGTTGCCGGAGTGTGACCCGGAATCCTTGGTCGGCACGCAGATGTCCGGTCCGGGTTCACTGTTGTCCTTCGAGGTGGCCAGCGCCGAGCACGCGCAAAGGATTGCCGGTGCAGTGAAGCTGATAATCCATGCTGTCTCCCTGGGCGGGGTGGATACGCTGATCCAGCACCCCGCCGGGCTCACACACCGCCCCGTTGCCGCCGAAGCCAAACCGCATGCCACGATGCTGCGGGTCTCCGTAGGGCTGGAGGACCCGGCGGATCTGATCGCGGATCTTATCCAGGCCATTGAATCAACGCGCTAATACGGAAGTGGCCCCGTGTTGCCCGGCAGATGGGCGAACACCAATGTGGTCTCGGTGTGGCTGACCACCGGGTCTGTCGTGAGATTATCCAGCACCCAGTCGCGCAATACGTCCGTATTCGGCACGGCAATATGTAATAAATAGTCCACGGACCCGGAGACGTGGAAGGTGGACAGCACCTCAGGAAGCCGCGGAACGCTGCCGGTAAACCGGTCTATTTGGTCCCTGTCATGGGCGCGCAGCCGGACGGCAATGAGTGCCTGCACGCTTCTGCCGATGGCGCCAAGATTCAGGTTCGCGTGAAAGCCCTCGATCGCGCCGCGGTCAATGAGGGCGCGGGTGCGCATGAGCGCGGTCGAGGGCGCGATGCCGACCGCCTCGGCAAGGTCCCGGTTCGTGATCCGCGCATCCTTCACCAGCGCATCAATGATCTGACGGTCGACGGCGTCCAATGGTTCGGCGGTCCGCGCGCCAGCCGGCGGCGTGCGTCTGGGGGGTTTCGCCGCTGATGTCATGGAAGCTCCCTCACTATTCGAATATTACCCGCGGAACACTATCAGTATCCGAATTTTATGCGGAACGTCCCGAGTGCCGCAGGCGGGCCGGCACACGGGCGGCCCGGCACACGGGCGGGAATATCGCTTCTGCGTTCACCCACAGGGAAACCGCTATCCGCCGCTCCCTTCCTGATGGTTGGCTGTCGGAATGAAGGTTCTGATCCTTGGCGGCACCGCTTGGCTTGGCCACGAAGTAGGTCGCCGCGCCATAAAACGCGGCCATGCCGTAACCTGTGTGGCCAGAGGCAAATCCGGGCGGGTTCCTGCCGGGGCTGCGTTTATTCGCGCTGACCGGGACGAGGAAAACGGCCTCGGCGCGGTGGCCGGGATCAGCTGGGGCGCAGTCGTGGACGTATCCCGGCAGCCCGGCCAAGTGCGGCGGGCGGTTCGGGACCTTAATGCCGTTCGCTACGTCTTTGTCTCCTCCGGCAGTGCGTACGCGGATCAGGGTCCGCTTGGGCAGGACGAGGATGCCCCGCTCCTGGCTCCCCTCGCGGCAGATGTGATGGAAACAATGGAGGACTACGGCCAGGCCAAGGCAGCCTGCGAGCAGGCCGTCCTCGCGCAATTCGGGCCAAGGCGGTCCATGATCGTCCGCGCTGGACTCATTGGTGGCCCGGGAGACACGTCGGGGCGCACGGGATATTGGCCGTTGCGTTTCGGCCGGCCTGCGTCCGACGACGGCACTGTCTTAGTGCCGGACGCGCCCCTTCTCCCCGTCCAGATCATCGACGTGCGGGACCTGGCGGTCTGGCTGGTCCATGGCTGCGAAGAGGGCCTCGGAGGAGTTTTCAACGCCATGGGTGAGACTCATCCCTTCGGTGAGCACATCGCCGTCGCCCGAAAAGTTGCCGGTCACGAGGGGCCGATCGCTACGGCCGGGGCCTCATGGCTGCAGCGGCGCGGGGTGCAGGAGTGGGCCGGGCCGAAGTCGCTTCCCCTGTGGCTGGCCGATTCCCAGTGGCAGGGGATGAATGCACGGTCGAACCTCCGGGCGAAGGCAGCCGGCCTGAAATTGCGCCCACTGGCGGAAACGCTCGCCGATACGTTGGACTGGGAGCGAAGAGCGGGTGCCGGAAGAATAAGAAGTGCGGGGCTCACAATGCGTGAGGAAGCAGCACTGCTCGCTGAGCTGGCCGCCCTGCGGGCTTAGCCGTCGTAGCCGGGTCTGCCGCCGGGCAGGAGGAGCAGTGCTGTCGCAGCGGCCAGCACGCCGAGAGCGGCCAGCACCGCCACGAGTGCGGACCAGCCGGCAAATTGGAAGACAAATCCCGAAGCCCATCCGATGGCGCTGGAGCCTGCGTAGTAGCTCAGATTGTAAAGGGACGCTGCCTGCGCCCGTCCAGGCTGCGCCGGTGCGGACCCTTCGTCCGTCACTGGCCTTACCGGGGTCAAACTGCCGGTCCACCCCGAGGCAACGCTGTGGGCGGCGAAGAACCCGGCGGTGAAGAACACCAGCCCCAGCAGAATCAGTGGCAGCGGGGCCAGCGCGGTGATCGCCAGCCCGGCGGTCATGACAGCGATGCTGCCGAGCAGAATGTTCCGGCGTCCGGCCCGGACCGATAGTGTTGCAGCCCACCGTGATGATACCGTTCCGGCCAGGTATGCCAGAAATATCAGGGCGACGGCGGCTACCGGCAGCAGGTAGGGGGGTGCTTCCAGCCGAAATCCCATGTAGTTGTAGACGCTGACAAAAGAGCCCATGAGGATGAACGCCTCGGCGTAAAGAGCCAGGAGCCGCCTGTCCCGCAGGGCCGGCAGCAGCCGGGACAACGCCCGGTCGAGCCCCACCCGCGGCGCAGGAGTGAAACCGCGTGGCTCGGGTGCCAGCACCAGAAAGCCCACAGCCGCGGCGGCGGACACAACCGAAACGGCCAGAATTCCCACCCGCCAGCCGGCAAGTTCGCCGATCGGCCCTGCGAGAAGCCGGCCCAGCAGGCCGCCCACTGTGGTTCCCGCCACGTAGGCCCCGGCCGCCATAGCGGCATGGACCTTGGTAATTTCCTCGTTCAAATACGCAATGGCAAGTGCCGGTATGCCACCGAGGGCCATTCCTTCCAGCGTGCGCATTACCAGCAGTACGGAAAAATTTGGCGATAGCGGCGCCAGCAATCCCAGCATCGTGGCTGCAATAATGGCGGTCCCCATCACAGGCACCCGGCCGAATCGGTCCGCCGCAAAGGACCAGGGTATAACGGTAACCGCCAGCCCGATCGTTGCCACGGAGATGGTTAGCCCTGCCTGCGGGGCGCTGATCCGCAGCCCCTGCGCCAGCAGGGGCAGCAGACCCTGGACGGAATACAACTGCGCAAAGGTTGCTACTCCAGCGCAGAGCAGTGCCAACAGAATCCGTTGGTACCCCCGGCTGCCCTTCTTGTGACCCGGCCACGTCGAATCAGGTGCCGGATTCCGCGACCTATGCAGGAGGTTCTTCACCCTTCCAGCGTAGAAAGACCTGCGGGCTGCGTCTAATGCTGCTGATACGTCCACGCTGTCCCTGAGGTCAAACGTATACTCACGCCTATGACAACCTCGAACGAATGGACCTTCAACGGGACCGATGGAGAACGCGTAGCTCGAACCTGGGGCGCAGCCGGCTCTCGCGGGAGCGCCCCCGCGCCCCGCTACGTCGCGCTCCTGGCACACGGATACGGAGAGCATATCGGCCGCTACGAATATGTTGCAGACTATTTGGTTGACCATGGTGCGATCGTGCACGGCGTCGATCACGCCGGCCATGGCAAGAGCGCTGGTGAGCGCGTGGTGATTCACGATTACGAAGACGTGGTCACCGATTTCCATACCTTCTCAGACCTGGCCCGCCGCGCTACTGCGGACCTGCCCCTCGTACTCATTGGCCACTCGATGGGCGGCATGATTGCTGCCCGTTACGCCCAGCGCTATGGTGACGAGCTGACGGCCTTGGTGCTCTCCGGCCCCGTGCTCGGCCGATGGCAAACAGTGGATAATCTGCTTCCGCTTGACCCCGTCCCTGAAACGCCCATCGACCCCGCGACACTCTCGCGCGACTCTGCTGTCGGCGACTCATATGTGGCAGATCCCCTCGTATGGCACGGCGCCTTCAGGCGCCCAACCCTCCAGGCGCTGAAATCCAGCCTTGCGCTAATAAGCCGTTCCGGCAATCTAGGCGCCCTCCCGACCCTCTGGGTGCAGGGGACGGATGATCAGCTTGTGCCGCTTGTAGACAGCCGCGCAGGCGTTGAGCAGATTCGTGGTTCGGCACTGACCGAGCACATCTTCGACGGCGCCCGCCACGAAGTTTTCAACGAGACCAACAAAGACGAGGTGCTCGCCGCCGTCACTCGTTTCGTTGACTCCGCTCTACGCAACTAATTCGCCACTAGCGCTGCGGATGCGGATAGTTTGGGCGCGGGTGGCTAGTCTAATCACGTGACTATTGAGCAAGCCGGCACCGTCTGTGAACCTGGCAACCAGGAGAGCCCCAGCAGTATTGTCGGCCTGGATATTGGTGGTTCCAAGACCAGGGGAATTCACTGGGTTGACGGCGCGCTGCAGGCGGACGCTGAGGCAGGCAGCGCGAATGTGCAGAACGTCAGCCGTGCTGAAGCCGCGGCTAATCTCCGTGAGCTGTTCGGCACCTTGGCCGCTGAGAAAGTGTCCCGGGTCTATGCCGGCTCCGGCGGGGTGGATACGGACGAGGACGCCGCGGCGCTGGCCGCGCTGATTGCCCCCTGTGCTCCCGAAGCCAGGATTACGGTGGTCCATGACACGCGCCTGTTGCTGGCCGCAGGCGGCGCGGACACCGGGATTGCCGTGATCGCCGGAACGGGGTCCGCTGCCTGGGGAGTCAACGCCGACGGTGCTCAGTCCCGGGCCGGGGGCTGGGGTTACCTGCTCGGTGATGAGGGCAGTGGATACTGGTTCGGCCGCGAAGCCGTCCGGCACAGCCTGCACCGGATGAACCTTGACCTGCCGCCCGACCGGCTCACGTCCGCGCTGCTGACCAAGTGCGGGCTGCAGGATCCGGGGGAGCTGATAGCGCACTTTCACGGCGGGACGGGGCGGCGCTACTGGGCTGCCATGTCGCCACTGGTTTTTACGGCCGCGGTCGAGGGACACCGCGAGAGCCTGGCGATGATCGATCGTGCCGGCAAGGATCTGGCGGCGCTCGCAGCCCAGTGCGCCGCTCAACTGAAGATTTCGGGCCCGATAGTCCTCGGCAGCGGCCTGGGAATGCATCAGCCTCCGCTGCAGGAGACCTTCAGAACCCATTTGGCCGCCGCCGGGCTGACTGACGTGCACGTGCTGGCGCAGGATCCGATTTTTGGCGTGCTGAAGCTCGCCTTCGGCTGAGCCGACCGGCCGCTTGCCCGACGCCATCTTCCCGGGCGCCGGGCGCCACAACCCTCGAAGAGGGAACATGGAGCACAATGACAGCCAGCAGGCCCTGACCATTCACGTCGGCCAACTGCTGCGCAATGGGTAGCCGCACAGAATTCCCGCCAAAGTCCGGCCGGACTTTACCTCTTGGAAGGACCTGGCGTGGTTTCAGGTATTGGGAACCGGGGCCGCAGGTCACTTTGTACATCCCGGTGCCGCTGCTGGGCTGTCCTTTTGGTCACGATGGTGGCGGAAAATGCGGGCGAGTGGATACGGTAGAGCTATGACTTCATACAAGAGCGTCAACCCGGCCACCGGCAAAACCGTACAGGAATTTCCTTCCGCGACGGATGCGGATATTCAAAATGCGATGCAGCGCTCGCATGCGGCGTTCGGGTCCTGGCGGACCACGGACGTGGCCGAGCGGAGCCGGATCCTCGCCCAGGTCGCCACACTTTACTCCGAACGCAAGGAAGAGCTCGCGGCGATCATTACCTTGGAAATGGGTAAGCCCGTCCGTGAAGCGCAGGGCGAGGTGGACCTGGTTGCGAGCATCTACAGCTATTACGCCACCGAGGGTCCCCGCTTCATGCAGGATGAAACATTGGATGCGGCCGGCGGCGGGGATGCCGTGGTGCGCACCGAACCGATAGGTTCGCTGGTCGGGATCATGCCGTGGAACTACCCCTATTACCAGGTGGCGCGGTTTGCGGCGCCGAACCTGATGCTGGGTAACACGGTGTTGCTCAAGCATGCCGAAAACTGCCCGCAGTCCGCACAGGCGATCGAGCAGATTTTCCGGGACGCAGGGCTGCCGGCGGATGCATACATCAACATTTTTGCCAGCAAGGAACAAATTGCGGATATGATCGCGGACCCTCGCATCCAGGGGGTTTCCCTGACGGGCAGCGAACGGGCAGGCTCGGCCATCGGCGAGATTGCCGGCCGGAACCTGAAACGTTACGTGTTGGAACTGGGCGGATCCGATCCGTTCATTGTTTTGGACAGCGATGACATGGACGCCACCGTCAAGGCGGCAGTGGCGGGCCGGATGGGCAATGCAGGCCAGGCCTGCACGGCCTCCAAGCGCTTCATTGTACTGGCGGACTACTACCAGGAGTTTGTGGAAAAGTTCACGGCACGTGCTGCCGCGCTGCAGCCGGGGGATCCCGCGGATCCGGCGACCAGGCTGGGCCCGCTGTCCTCGCAAAGTGCTGCCGATTCCCTGGCCGAGCAGATCGACGACGCCGTCGCCAAGGGCGCCACGGTGCACACAGGTGGCGGCAAGGTGGACGGGCAGGGCTCCTATTTTGCCCCGACGGTGCTCACCGGCGTGACCGAGGACATGCGCGCCTACTCCGAGGAATTGTTCGGACCGGCCGCGGTGATCTATAAGGTCTCCAGCGCCGAGGAAGCCGTGGATCTGGCCAATGCTTCGCCATTCGGGCTGGGCGGGTCGGTCTTCAGTTCCAGCCCGCAGAAGGCCCAAGACGTCGCTGCGCAGCTGGAAACCGGGATGGTCTGGATCAATTCGGTGACCGGCACCCAGGCGGACCTGCCCTTCGGCGGAGTAAAGCGCTCCGGCGTGGGGCGCGAGCTGGCCAAGTTCGGCATGAATGAGTTCGTCAATAAGAAGCTCATCCGCCAGCCTGCGGCACGCCCGGCCAAATAGCCAGGCCACATAGCCCGTCAGGTCGGCATATCCGGCCGGCACGTCCACCCCGCGTGGCGTTCCACGGGGAGTTGGACGTGCCGGCTGGCTGACCGGTACGGGAGTGAATGTTTACCCAAAGCCTCTGACCGGGCTTTACAGTGGAAAATCACTCTGCTTATGATCATCAGGCACCGGGAACATATCCTGACCGCGATTGCCGCCAACAGTGAGGAACCCCACGATGGCAGTATCAGACGCCCGGATCTCCCTGCCCGATTCCGGGACCTCAACACCGCAGGTCGATGCGGCATCAGCCGCTCCCGCCGCCGGCTCCGGCACAAGGCCGATGATCGAATTCAACTCAATCACCAAACGCTACCTGGAGAACCAGCCAGCGGTGGAAAACCTGTCGATGACCATCGACAAGGGTGCCATCACCGTCTTCGTTGGTCCGTCTGGCTGCGGTAAAACGACCTCGCTGCGGATGATCAACAGAATGGTGGAGCCCACCAGCGGGACCATCACTGTCGACGGTAAGGACGTTTCCACGATTCCCGCCGCTTCGCTGCGCCGGTCTATGGGCTACGTCATGCAGTCCGCCGGGCTGCTCCCACACCGCACTGTGACGGACAACGTGGCAACCGTGCTGCGGCTCAATAAGGTGCCGCGCGCGCAGGCGCGGCACAGGGCAGAGGAGCTCCTGGACGTCGTCGGGCTCTCGGCCCGAATGGGCAAGCGCTACCCCAGCCAGCTCTCCGGCGGCCAGCAGCAGCGTGTGGGCGTGGCCCGGGCGCTGGCAGCGGACCCGCCGGTACTGCTGATGGACGAGCCGTTTAGCGCCGTGGATCCGGTGGTGCGGGCGGAGCTGCAGCAGGAACTGCTCAGGCTGCAGCGAGACCTGGCGAAGACGATCGTTTTTGTCACGCATGACATTGATGAGGCCACGGTGCTGGGGGACAAGGTGGCCGTTTTTGCCACCGGCGGCCGGCTGGCGCAGTATGCTGCCGCGGAGGAGATCCTGCGGGCCCCGGTGGATGACTTCGTGGCGAATTTTGTTGGCCGGGACAGGGGATTCAGGCACTTGGCTTTCTCCACAGCGGATTCCGTCCCGATTCATCCGGTGCGCACCGCTACCGAATCCGAACGCGGGCAGCGGTCTGCACAGCAGTCGCGGCCGCCTTCGGACGCCGCCGGGTGGGTCCTCGCTGTGGATGATGCCCATCGCCCCCTCGGCTGGATCTCCCCGGCAGACGGAAGCGCTCTGCTGCCCGGCGGTTCCCTGTTCCACGAGGGGCAGACGCTGCGCCGTGCACTGGACGCGGTGCTTTCGTCCCCGGCCGGGCTTGGCGTCGCCGTGGACGACGCCGGCAGTGTCACCGGTGTGGTTAAGGCCCCTGAAGTGCTGGCCGCGATCGAAAACGCGCGGCGGCAGCGCGAAGGCGGACTCTGATGGCCTGGCTGGTGGCCAACTTCAGTGAGGTGCTTTCGCTGGCCGGACTGCACCTGTATCAATCAGTGGTTCCATTGCTGATCAGCGTGTTGATTGCCGTACCGCTGGCGCAGTTGGCACGGATGAATAAGACGCTTCGGGGCCTCCTGCTTTCCGCCGGTTCCATCCTGTACACCGTTCCGTCGCTGGCGCTGTTTGTGATTTTGCCGGTCATTTTGGGCACCCGGATCCTGGACATGGCCAATGTCATGGTGGCACTGGTAATTTACGCCGTGGCACTGCTGCTGCGATCGACGTTGGATGCACTCGAATCAGTTGACGATGGTATCCGGCAGGCGGCGGTGGCCATGGGGTACAAGCCGTTTATGCGGTTCCTGACCGTGGACCTGCCGCTGTCCGTGCCCGTCCTTTTCGCGGGGCTGCGGGTGGTATCCGTCAGTAATATTTCCCTGGTAAGCGTTGGCGCGCTGCTCGGGATCGGAAGTCTCGGCTCGCTCTTCACCGATGGGCTCAAGCGTGATTTCGTGACGGAGATCGTGATCGGAATTATCGGCACCTTGTTATTGGCACTGCTAATGGATGCTTTTCTGGTGCTGGCCCAGCGGCTGCTGACGCCGTGGCTGCGGAACGACGGAGGACTCACGAAGGCCACAGCTGAGAGCAACTCCGACGATGAGCCTGCGGTGGTGAGCGCATGAGCGTGCCTGCGCTGGTGGAGGAGTACTCCTCGGATAACCCGCTCGTTCAGGGCTACGAGTGGTTAATGAATCCGATGCACTGGCAGGGACCTGAGGGAATTCCGCTGCGGGCGCTGGAGCACCTGGGGTACACCGCCCTGACGCTTTCCATCGCCGTCGCTATTGCCGTGCCCATCGGTCTGTACGTCGGGCACACCGGCCGGGGACGCGTCGTCGTTATTTCGCTTGCCGGCGTACTGCGCGCTTTGCCCACTCTGGGCATGCTGACTCTTTTTGTGCTGCTCGCCGGGCTGGGGCTGATGCCGCCCATCTGGGCGCTGGTGTTGCTGGCTGTCCCGCCGATTCTGGCAGGGACGTACGCGGGAATCTCGGCGGTCAGTAAGGACACGGTCGATGCTGCACGTAGCATGGGGATGACGGAGCCGCAGATCCTGTTCCGGGTAGAGGTCCCCAACGGCCTGCCGGTCATCCTGGGCGGCTTCCGTGCCGGTGTCCTGCAGGTGGTGGCAACCGTCGCGGTGGTGGCATACATCAATCTGGGTGGCTTGGGGAGATTCCTGATCGATGGATTATCTGTCAGCGATTATGGCCGCGTTCTCGGCGGTGCCGTGGTGATCGCCGCACTGGCCATTTGTCTTGATATTGTGCTGGCAGGCATCCAACGCCTGGCCGTATCACCCGGTCTTAAAGCACCCCGACGTCAAAGGGGCGATTCACCGACTGGCCGTGAAACCATCACAGCCGGCGTACAAGGAGGAAATTCATGACGCACATTCAGCGCCGGATGATTGCACGCCGTGCCGTTTTTGGCCTCGCCGCGGGGATATCCCTGACCCTGACGCTAAGCGCGTGCGGTGGCGGCGGAAGTCCACTCAGTGACTCAGCCACCAGCGCCGCAGCGGGATCCGGGGGGTCAGTGATCGTGGGCAGCGCGGACTTCCCGGAAAACGCCACCATTGCCGAGATCTATGCGGGCGCTTTGAACGCCGCGGGCGTCACGGCTACCACGAAGCTCAATATCGGATCCCGCGAAATCTACTACCCGGCCCTCCTGGACGGATCAATAGATATCATTCCGGACTATACCGGCAACCTCTTGACCAAAATCGATCCGAGCAACACGGCAACAGATGCCGACAGAATTGTCAAGGCGCTGAAAGCCAAGCTGGATCCCGGTCTGAGCGTGCTGGACCCGGCGAAGGCCGAGGATAAGGACGCCATGGTGGTGACCAAGGTGACGGCGCAGAAATACAACCTCAAGTCGATCGAGGATCTCGCCAAGGTCTGCGACAAACTCACCCTTGGCGCGCCGCCGGAGTTCGCCGAGCGGTCCAATGGACTGGCCGGACTGAAATCCAAATACAACTGTGTCCCGGCTGATTTCAAGAAGCTCCCCAGCGGGCCCGTGACGGTCAAGGCGTTGACCAGTGATGACGTTCAGTTTGCTGACATCTTCACTACCACCCCTGACATTGTCGATCAGGACCTGGTGGTGCTTGCCGATCCGAAGGGCAATTGGGCGGCGCAGCAGGTCATTCCGCTGGTGAAGACGGATAAGGTCAGCGACACCGCCAAGGCGGCCCTGAACAAGGTCTCCAGCCTGCTCACCACCGATGACCTGATCTCACTGAACCGCAAGGTCAGCGGCGAGCAAAAGATGGATCCGAAGGCGGCCGCGGAAACCTGGCTCAAGGATAAGGGCATCACGAAGTAGCCCAGCCTCGTAAGTAGCCCAGCCTCGTAAGCAGCGCAGATCAGTCAGCAGCGCAGGTCAGTACCGGTGGTCCCTGCGCCCGGCCCCTTCGGTTATCCGAAAGCCGGGCGCAGGGCCACCTTTCCTGTATTGGCGTCTGCGGCGCGGGTGACAGCAGCGTCGGCACACGGGCGGATATGCAATATTGGGTAGATGGCAGAATTCAGGCAGTCCAGCAAACTTCATAACGTCCTTTACGACATCCGCGGACCTGTCCTGGAACATGCGCAGAAAATGGAAGCCGAGGGTCAGCGGATCCTGAAGCTGAACATCGGGAACCCTGCTCCATTCGGATTCGAGGCACCGGACGCAATTTTGGTGGATATGATCCGGCACCTGCCGCATGCCCAGGGCTACAGTGACTCGCGCGGCATCTTTTCCGCACGCACCGCCGTCGTGCAGTACTACCAGACGCGAGGCATCAGCACCATCGATGTCGACGACGTCTACCTCGGCAACGGTGTCAGCGAACTCATCACGCTCTCACTTATGGCGTTGCTCAACAATAGCGACGAAGTGCTGGTCCCGACGCCGGATTATCCCCTGTGGACAGCCTCTGTGAGCCTGGCAGGGGGGCAGCCCGTGCATTATCTGTGCGACGAAGACAACGCCTGGTGGCCCGATCTGGCCGATCTGGAAGCGAAGATCACGCCGCGCACCAAAGGGATTGTGATCATCAATCCAAACAACCCGACGGGTTCGGTCTACCCGCGGCACATCCTCTCCGGCATGGTGGAGCTGGCCCGTAAACACGGCCTGGTGGTCTTCTCCGATGAGATCTACGAGAAGATCCTCTACGACACGGCCGTGCACATTAACACCGCGACGATCACCGGCGAGGACGTACTGTGCATGACATTCAGCGGTCTGTCCAAGGCCTACCGCATCTGCGGCTACCGTTCCGGCTGGCTGGCGATTTCCGGGCCAAAGTCGATGGCCGCGGACTATTTGGAGGGCATCAATCTGCTCGCGAATATGCGCATGTGTGCCAATGTACCCGGTCAGCATGCCATCCAGACTGCGTTGGGCGGTCATCAGAGCATTACGGATCTGATACTTCCCGGCGGCCGGCTCAAGGAGCAGCGTGACGTTGCCTACCGGATGCTCAACGACATTCCGGGGGTCAGTGTGGAGCAGGCCCACGGCGCGCTGTATCTCTTCCCGCGGCTGGACCCGGAGGTGTTTCCGATCAAGGATGACGAGAAGTTCGCCCTGGACCTGTTGAAGGAGCAGAAAATTCTGATCTCCCATGGGACCGCCTTCAACTGGATCCGCCCGGACCACTTCCGCCTGGTCACATTGCCCAATGTCACGGATCTGGAAGAGGCAGTTGGCCGCATTGCAGAATTTCTCAGCCACTACCGGCCGTGATGGCGGACTAGGCTGGACCAAACCGATGCGGCGGTGGCATCGGCGGCAGAAACGACGTGTAAAGGACGGGACATGGCGAAGCGGCACAAGGCAAAGAATTCCGGTTTTGTGAAGGATCCGGTCAAATTGCTCAAGGCAGGAGCGGGTTTTGTGCTCGAAGACGCGCCGACGGATACAGCCCCCGGATTCATCGGCAAAAAGCGCGACGGCCGGCTGCTCTTGGCCGACCGGGCGGAGAGCTTAGGTGTGCTTCAGGAGCAGCTGTTCGCGCAAGGCCAGTACAGCGGTGTCAACTCGGTGCTGCTGATTCTGCAGGCGATGGATACGGCCGGAAAAGGTGGGATCGTTTCCCACGTGGTGGGATCCGTCGACCCGCAGGGGGTGCAGCTGAAGGCGTTCAAAACGCCTACAGCGGCGGAAAAACGGCACGATTTTCTCTGGCGGATCGAAAAGGAAGCGCCCAGGGCCGGGATGATCGGAGTCTTTGACCGATCGCATTACGAGGACGTGCTGATTCATCGGGTCCATCACTGGGCCACCCCCGCGGAACTGGATCGCCGCTACAAAGCCATCAACGATTTTGAGGCAAGGCTGACGGACAGCGGCACGCACATCATCAAAATTATGCTCAATATCAATCCGGAGATTCAAAAGGAACGACTGGCAGCGCGCCTGCAGAATCCCACGAAGTACTGGAAATACCGGGAAAGCGACCTGGCCGAACGAGCATTCTGGCCGCAGTACATGGAGGCCTACCAGGTAGCGATCGAGCGGACCAGTTCAACGGCTGCTCCATGGTTCGTGGTACCCGCGGGGAAGAAATGGTATGCCCGGTTGGCCGTGCAGGAGATCCTGCTGGAAACTCTTACCGGCCTGGGGCTGACGTGGCCGAAAGGTGATTTCAACCTCGCCGAGGAACGTCGAAAGGTCGCCGAAGCCTAGCTCTGGACTTCGCCGGGCGTGCCTGCTGAGTCGGCGCTGCGCGCAAGTCGGGCCTTGGCGCCCTCCAGCCATTCCTCACACTTTTTTGCCAGCGCTTCACCGCGCTCCCACAGTGCCAGCGACTCCTCCAGGCTGGCCCCGCCGGCCTCAAGCTGGCTGACGACGCTGACTAACTGCTCCCGTGACTGTTCGTAGCTTAGGGCAGCTACGTCGGTGTCCGGTGCCGGTGCAGCCGGGCTGTTCTGGTTGGTGCTCATGGGGATCCGTTCTTCGATATCGGCAGTGCTGGGGGACAAACGGGTTTAGGCGGGCAGAGGTGTCTTACCCGGGTCGGCAACCACCGCTGCGAACTCACCGGCAGCTACGCGAATGCGCAGCGCAACGTCACGGGAGATTTGATCCGGTGCACGGACAACGCTTCCGTCCGGTAACTGCACGACGGCGTACCCACGGTCCAGGGTTTTCTGCGGTGACAAGGCTGTGACCTGGGCTAACAGATGCCTGATATTATCCGTGTGCCGGTCCAGGCTGGCGCCCATGGCGGACCAGGAGTGTGAGCGCAAGCGGGAGATGTCCTCCTGCCGCACCGTGACCATGCCGGCGGGATCAGCCAGCACCGGGCGCGAATGCAGCTGGTGGAGGCGTTCCGTTTCCCGCTCAATCAATGAATGGATTCTCCGGTGCAGGTGCTCCCGTGCCTGCTGGACGCGGGCACGTTCCTCCGCGACATCAGGAACTATCCGTTTGGCGGCATCGGTCGGGGTGGACGCTCGAAGGTCAGCGACCTCGTCCAGCAGCGGATGATCCGCTTCATGGCCGATGGCGCTGACCACCGGGGTTCGTGCCGCCGCCACGGCGCGGATCAGACGTTCATGGCTGAATGCGAGCAGGTCTTCGAGGGAACCGCCGCCACGGGCAATGACGATCACATCCACGGCCGGGTTGGCATCGAGCTCGGCCAGTGCACCGCTTACCCGTGCAACGGCGTTGACACCCTGAACGGCTACTTCCCGGACCTCGAACTGTACGGCAGGCCAGCGAAGCGAGGTGTTACGCAAGACATCCTTCATGGCATCCGAATTGCGGCCAGTGATCAGCCCGATGCAATGCGGGAGTAACGGGAGCTTCATTTTTCGGTCCGCGTCGAAGAGACCCTCGGCAGCCAGAGTGTGCCGCAGTTGTTCAATTCTCGCCAGGAGGTCTCCCAGCCCGACGGGACGAATATCGCGGCTTTGCATGGACAACCGGCCGGTCTTGACCCAAAAATCCGGCTTAAGCTGGGCCACCACCCGGGCACCACGCTCCAAAGGGCGCTCCATAGCCGCCATCACAGAGCCCCATACCGTGACGCTGAGTGAAACTTCAGCGTCGATGTCCCGCAGCGTCACGTAACTGACATTGGCGCGGCGATTGAGTTCAATGACCTGCCCTTCCACCCAAGCGGACGGCGCGCGTTCAATGTGCGCTTTAAGCTTTTCGGAAAGCAGATGCAACGGCCAGGGATTTTCGGCAGTCGTCTCACCCGCCGTCGCCGGGATAGCCATTTGCGCCGGCATTGCTCCTCCGGAACCGGAACCGGAACCGGCGTCGTTGGCCCATCCGGTCTCGTCGCCGACGGATACTCCGGGAGAGGTTCCCGGAGCAGGGCTGCCGCTGGGCGGAAAGGATATTTCAGCCACGGGAAGTACCTCCAGATTCGGTCACAATTCCACTCTAACCACATCATGCCCCAGCCCACCGACACCTTGTCCTTTAGCTCCGATGACTGCGGAGACCTCGCGCCCGGATACAGTTGTGCACTGACATGCCCCAACAGACTTAAACTGCACCGGCATGCACCAACAGACTTAAATTGCCCCGGCATGAACGAATACGCACTGACGGCTGAACTTATGGGAGATTGATGCGCACTCTTGTCGCCGCCATCATGGTGTTGCTGGCCTTGGTTTTGACTGCGGTCGCCGTCCCGGCCATTTGGGCTGACCGCAATGTTGTCCAGGAAGACGGATTCGTCGCGATGGCGGCACCCTTGGGCTCGGACACCGAGTTCCAGCAGGCATTGGCGGACGCAACAGTAAAGTCCGTGTCCTCGCAACTGGACCTCAATTCCGCGCTGCTGGCCCTGGTCCAGCCCAGCATCGAGGCGGCTGCGAAGGCGCTCAGTTCCGACCCGGGCTACCCTGCCGCCTGGACCGAAACCCTGCGCCGCAGCCACCGGCTCACGGTTGCCGACACGCCCGGCTCCGGCGGAGCGGACCGGTTGACATTGGATATCGCGCCGCTGCTGACGCTGCTGGAGAATAAAGTCGCGGCCGGCCTTGACGTGGCAGTAACGCCGCCTGAGCAGGTATTGATCGAGGTTGGTCAGCCCGCCCAGCGTACTGCCATCGTCCGGTTGAGCACGTACGCGCCCCTCGGCTATTGGCTGGCCGGCGGGGCTGGGCTTGCCCTGCTGCTTGCTCTGGTGATTGCACGACGGCGATCGAGCACCCTGGTCTTGACTGGGCTTGGTCTCGCTGTTGTTGCCGGTTTATGGAAGCTGGCCCTGGATCGTATCAGCGCAGCAGTGCTGGCGAGCAGCAGCGGTAATGCGATCGCGGAACTCTTCAAGGAACAATTTGTTTCCGCTGCCACCAAGGACTTCGGGCAATGGATCGTAGTCGCTCTTTTGGTCGCTGTACTTTTGGTAGTGGTGGGCAGCCTGGGGAGGGTGTTGCGCCGAGAGCGTGGTTCCTCCAGACGGCCCCGGGGCAGCACGTAGAATGGCTTTATGACCAGCACTGCCGTTTCCATCCCCATGCCTGCGGTACCGCGCAGGCGCCGGACGCCCGCCCAGATCGCGGATGCAATGCCAATTGCCGGACCAAAAAAGGTTCTGCTGGCCGCGCCGCGCGGCTACTGTGCCGGGGTTGACAGGGCAGTGATAGCGGTGGAAAAGGCGCTGGAACACTACGGACCGCCCGTTTACGTCCGTAAGCAGATTGTGCACAACGTGCACGTCGTCAGCTCGTTGGAGGCCAAGGGCGCGGTTTTTGTCGAGGAGAACGAGGAAGTGCCGGAAGGCGCACTCGTCGTTTTTTCGGCGCACGGAGTTTCGCCCGCCGTCATAGCATCCGCCGCGGACCGGGGACTGCGCACCATCGATGCAACATGTCCGCTGGTGACCAAGGTCCACCGCGAGGCCGTGCGTTTCGCCAAGGACGATTTCGACATCCTGCTGATCGGGCATGAGGGCCACGAAGAGGTCGAGGGAACAGCCGGCGAGGCTCCCGAACACATTCAGATAGTCAATGGTCCGCACGAAGTGGACGACGTCAAGGTCCGCGACCCGGAAAAGGTCATTTGGCTGTCGCAGACGACGCTGAGCGTGGACGAGACGATGGAAACTGTCCGGCTGCTTAAAGAACGCTTCCCCACATTGCAGGACCCGCCCAGCGATGATATCTGCTACGCAACCACCAATCGCCAGGTCGCCATCAAGAACATTTCCCCGCGTGCGGATCTGGTGCTTGTTGTCGGTTCGGCAAATTCCTCCAACTCAGTGCGTCTGGTGGAAGTTGCTCTTGAGTACGGGGCCAAGAACTCGTATCGCGTGGACTTCGCCAATGAAGTGGATGAAAGCTGGTTTGAGGGTGTGGCAACGGTTGGTGTCACCAGTGGCGCGTCGGTGCCGGAGATTCTGGTGCAGGATGTGCTGCGCCTGCTCGCGGATTACGGATACGCAGACGTTGAGGAAATCGTCACCGCGGAAGAAGACCTGCTGTTCTCCTTGCCCAAGGAGCTACGCGCCACGCTGAAGGCTGCCGGCGATACCAGCCGGGGGCTGGGCGGACGAGGCACCCGCCCAGCGAGCTGACCCAACTAGGTAGCAGCAGATGCACCCAAAAGCCTCAATGAGTGCAGTTGCTGCTACCTAGTTGGGGCCGGCCGGGGCGGACAGCAGTTCGGGCGCGCTCACCGATCGCGGAGAGACCTCCACGGACGGTGGAGTAGCCAGCGTCTGCGGATCAAGGGAGTTAAGCTTGCGGGCGGTGGGGAGAACCCGGGCCTCCAGCGTGCCCACCAGCGCGTTATAACGATCCACCGAGGACTTTAGCGACGAACCAAGTTTGCCCACGTTATCCCCGAGAGTCCCCAGCCGGGTGTAGAGGGCGCTGGAGAGTTCAAAAAGTTCCTTGGCGCTTTCGGTCAGCACATCCTGGCGCCAGCTGAAAGCCACCGCCTTGAGGATCGCCAGCAGGCTGACGGGGGAGGCCAGCACCACATTGCGCGCTATTGCATGATCGAGCAGCATTGGATCCGTCAGCAGCGCCGCGGACAAGATGGACTCCGCCGGCACGAAGCAAATCACCAGTTCTGGGGTGTTGGCGCCGGATTCCCAATACTTCCTGCCTGCCAGCGCGTCCACGTGCGCCTTCAGGGCTTTGGCATGACGGAGCAGCAGCTCTTCTGCGGTGCTCGCCGCGGTGTTTTCATGGGCCTGCAAATATGCTGACAACGGCACCTTGGCATCGAGGACAATTTCCTTATTGCCGGGCAGCCGGACCACCATGTCCGGCCGGCTTACCCCGTCCGCGGTGGCGGTGTGGACCTGTTCGGTGAAATCCACGTGTGCCAGCATTCCAGCGGCCTCCACCACACGACGCAGCTGTACCTCGCCCCACTTTCCCCGCGCGCTGTTGGACCTGAGCGCGGACGCCAGGGACGTCGTCGTCAGCAGTAGCTGTGCATCGGCATCTTTGGCATCGCGAAGCTGCTGGGAGAGCTGGCTGTACTGCTCCACCCTGTCCCGCTCCAGCAGCGCAACCTGACGCTGCACCTCGGAGAGCTTTTCCGCCACCGGACCCAGTGCGTTGAGCACAGAAGCGTCAGTGGCCTGCCGCTCGTCCAGCGCGCGGTTAGCCGTGCCGAGCAGGCGGCGTTCGGCGTCGGCCCCCGCCAGCTGAGCTGTCACCTGCCCCAGCCGGTTACTGACGCCGTCGAAATCCTTCTCCGCCTCCGCCAGCCGCCGGCGGAAGTACACCGCCGCAATGGCAGCACCGGAAATCAGACCAATCAGCAACATCAAACACACCAGTAAAACCACAAATCCATTCATCTGACTACCTTCCCATGCGGCACCGACATCACCCCTGACATCAACAGCGGCGCAGGAGCGACGGCGGCGCGGACATCGCCGGACCGTGCAGGGACGGTAAGCTTTCATACCGTGGCTCTTACTATTGGCATTGTCGGACTGCCCAACGTCGGCAAATCAACCCTATTCAACGCGCTGACGCGCAATAACGTGCTCGCGGCGAACTACCCGTTCGCGACGATCGAGCCCAATGTCGGCGTCGTCAGCCTTCCCGATCCCCGGCTTGCCAAGCTCGCCGAAATCTTCGGCTCCGCGCGCCTGCTGCCGGCCACCGTCTCATTCGTCGACATTGCCGGCATCGTCAAGGGCGCTTCCGAGGGCGAGGGGCTGGGCAATAAGTTTCTGGCAAACATCCGCGAGGCTGAGGCGATCGCCCAGGTCATCCGGGTGTTTGATGATCCCGACGTGGTGCACGTGGACGGTAAGGTCGATCCCCGCTCCGACATGGAAACCATCAACACGGAACTGATCCTGGCGGATCTGCAGACCATTGAAAAGGCCATCCCCCGCGTGGAGAAGGCTGTGAAGCTCAAGCAGCGGGAGCCAGCGGAACTGGCAGCAATTCAGAAGGCCCAGTCCGTCCTGGAGCGCGGCGACACCATCTTTTCCTCCGTCACCTCCGACAAGCTGGAGCCCGAATACCTCAGCGAGTTGAGCCTGCTGACGGCCAAGCCGTTCATCTACGTCTTCAATGTTGACGACGCGGTGCTGGGCAGCCCGGAACGCCAGCAGGAGCTGCGCGACCTCGTGGCGCCGGCGGACGCGATTTTCCTGGATGCCAAGCTGGAATCCGATCTGGTGGAGCTGGATCCGGAAGAAGCCCGCGAGATGCTGGAAATGAGCGGCCAGGAGGAATCCGGGCTGGACCAGTTGGCGCGGGTCGGCTTCCACACCCTGGGCCTGCAGACCTACCTGACCGCCGGGCCTAAAGAGACAAGGGCCTGGACCATCCACCGCGGTGATACGGCGCCCCAAGCCGCCGGCGTGATCCACACGGACTTCCAGCGCGGCTTCATTAAGGCCGAGGTGGTTAGTTTCGATGATCTCATGACGGCCCGGACGATGGCGGAGGCGAAGTCCCGCGGCAAGGTCAGGATTGAAGGCAAAGAGTACGTGATGGTCGACGGCGACGTGGTGGAGTTCCGCTTTAACGTCTAGCGTTATTGACGCGCTGCGTTATAGACTGGTCTCGTGATCAGATCCTTCGCTGACAGGGCGACCGAGCGACTGTGGCAGCGGGACCGGGTGCCGTCGATCGATCCCCGTGTACAGAAGGTCGCCCTCCGGAAGTTGACGCAGATCCACGCGGCCCGGTTCCTCGAATCTTTGCGTGTACCACCGGGAAACCGGCTGGAGCAGCTGAAGGGGGATCGAGTGGGTCAGTACAGTGTCCGCGTGAACGATCAGTGGCGGATTTGTTTCACTTGGACAGAAGGAGGTGCTGAAGATGTCGAACTCGTCGACTACCACTGAGAAGTGGGCTCCCGTCCACCCTGGGGAGGTGCTCATGGAGGACTTCATCAACGGTTTTGGGATCACGCAGAACAAGCTCGCGGTGTCGATCGGCGTGCCGCCGCGACGCATCAATGAAATCGTTCATGGTAAGCGCGCGATCACCGCTGACACGGCGCTCCGTCTCGGGCGCTATTTCGGCATTGACCCGCAGTTCTGGCTGAACCTGCAGACTCACTATGAGTTGGAGCTCGCCGAGGATCGTGTGGCCGGGCAGATCGCTGCCATAACCCCGCTCAAGGTCGCGTGAAGGCAGGTTCTATCGACGTCGTCCCGCACTCCGCGTTGACAACGGCGCTCGTCGATGAGCTTCGAGAGCTGTTCGATCGACAGTATCTCGCGGACTTCGGCGAGTGGGATCCGGGCCAGCCGTACGGCTATGCTCCCCACGATGTGCACTTGATCGCGCGCGCGGGCACGGACATCGTCGGTCATGTGGGGTGGGCTCGTCGGAGGATTGCAGCCGGCAGTGCTGAGGTCGACATCGCCGAGGTTGGCTGAATGCTGGTGTCGGAGAATGCTCGTGGGTTCGGACTGGGCGAACGGCTACTGCGTGCGGCGCACCGCTCCATGCTCGAAGCCGAAGGTATCCAATTCGGATACCTCGGATGCCGAGAAACAGTCGTTCCGTTCTATCGGTCCTGTGGGTGGCAGCGCATTTCAGTGTGCGAACGCTCGGTCTCTCGTGAGGGGCGTGTGGTGGAGGATCCACCTGGGCAGCCCCTCTTGATCCTGCCCATCGCCTCGTCTCTCAGCGACTGGCCGACCGGAGTGGTTGATCTCCGTGGTCGTGCTTGGTGACCACTTCGAGAGGTTGCTCGGTGACGAAACGTGGTGGAGTTTAGATTCAATGTGTAGGTCAATTCTGGTCTTCAGCGCCTGAGTCGGCCGTGTAGCACAGTGCCACCCGGGATGTGGATGAGTTTGTGCATAGGACGCGAGCTGGAGATGTCGCCGGGGTGAACGACCGTGCGATCATCCAGGCATCCTCCTAGTTCACCCGGCTCGCCGCTGTTGCCGCTGCTGCATCTGCCCGCTGGACCCAAAGGGGCCGGGAAGTCCAGCTACGTCCGCGACGTCCTGAAGCCGGCGACAGGCCTGCCGTTCATCAACGCCGGCGAAATCACCGCTTCGCTGTGAGGAGTTCCGGATGAGCCTGCAGTTGCGCTATGAGCGGCGTATCGAACGTCGGGCGCTGAACGATCAGATCATACGCATCATCCCGCGGAAGGTCGCATGAGGGAACTGTCTGAGATGGGTGCCCGGCACGATGGGAAATGGCCGTTGAGGCCGGCAGGCATACTGAGCTGACGACGCGGGATGTTGAAGTGCTACCCAGCCTCCGGCCAGGGTGACGGGTCCGGGGTAGTGGGCTTATGGCCTGAAGCGGCGCGAGCGCCCCCGGAACTGTTGCCAACGCTAGACTGGGCGAAACCGGATGGAGACACATGGATGCGGACGTAATCGTCATCGGAGCGGGCTTGGCGGGTCTGCAGTGCGCACGTCGTGCGCAGCGGAGCGGCCACAGTGTCATGGTCCTTGAAGCTGAGGACGCCGTTGGCGGTCGTGTTCGGACCGACCGTGTCGACGGATTCCTCTGCGACCGGGGTTTTCAGTTGCTGAACCCGGCGTACCCGGCGGTGCGCCAATGGATCGATGTGCCCGCGCTCGAGCTGCAGAAGTTCGGCGTGGGGGTGGTCGTCCGCTCGGGTCAGACCACCACCACCCTTGCTCATCCGATTCGCCATCCGCGACATGCGCTCGCCACCTTGCATAGTGAGCTCACTCCCGTCTCTGACGTCGTCGCTTTTGTCCGCTGGATGGTACCGGCCCTGCTGCGTCGCTCCACAGCCTCAACTTTCGCACGCGATGAAACGCTCTATGCCTCATTCGACGCGGCCGGGTTTACCGGGCGGCTCCGACGCGACGTGATCGATACCTTCCTGGCGGGGGTTCTTGCCGATAGTTCCGGGGAGAGCTCCGCGAACTATGCGCGACAGCTGATGCGCTTCTTTGCCGCCGGGGTGCCGGGGCTGCCGCACACCGGTATGCAGGCTCTGCCCGAGCAGATGGCAGCCTCGCTCGTCAAGCCGGTGCGGTTGGGGACTGCGGCGCGGGACCTGACGGAGACGGCCGACGGCGTACAGGTCATGACGGACAGCGGAACCATCCGGGCGCGCGTCGCCGTGGTCGCCGTCGGCCCTCAGAATGTCGCTGATCTCACAGATCTGTCCACTCCGGCCACCCGCGGGCTGACCACCTGGTGGTTCCGGGCCCCGGCTCTCCTGCAGGCAGGTCCGTTTCTGATGGTGGACGCCACCAGGCCCGGCGGTGGGCCCGCCGGACCAATTTGGCATACTGCCGTGGTCTCCGAAGCTGCGCCCTCGTACGCGCCGACCGGAGAGAATCTCGTCGAAGCGACGACTTTGCTAGACCGTCCCGACGGGCTCGCAGGACAAGCCGACGTGCGCCGGGACCTTGCGCGTCTGTATCAGACCTCCACTCGTGACTGGGAGGTGCTCGCCCACCACGTCGTTCCGCACGCGTTACCGGCCCAGCGGCCGCCGCTTGAGGACCTCGGCCCCAAGTGGACAGGCAGCAGGACGCTGGTAGCAGGAGACCACCGGGGCACGGGTTCAATCCAGGGCGCACTCAACTCCGGAGACCGCGCAGGCCGGACTGTTGTGGATTTTCTGGCTCCTTGAACGCGTTAGGCAAACTACGCACAATCGAGCGCCATTGCTTCCCCGCAATGACGCACCTCACTTGACGGCGATCTTCGGATACTAATGTGGGTCACGTCTCGGAGCCCCGGATGTGCTGCAGCCGGTCGAGCGTCCGCAAGAAGTCCTTAGACGGCTCGTTGTGGACCACACTGGGTCAAAAAATGCGTAATCATGCAGAACATAAGCACGTTTCAGTTCTGGCTAGCGGAGGCGATTGCGCTGCTGCGGCGATGCGAAGACAGTCGTGACCTCGGGGGAGTACAGCACCGAGTCCGGCGCCCGACCAGCGAGTCCTTCTATGCCGGCTGCCGCCAGCAGACCGTCATTGAAGTACACGAGTTCAGCATGCTGGAGCGGCCAGGGTTCGTGGTGATTGCGACAGTAGATGGTATGACCGAAATGACTTTCGTGAAAACCCCAGCGTGCAGTCAAAAACGTTGAAATCGGGTCCAGGGCGATCTCAGCGTTGTCTGCGGTGTCATGGCTTGGACGCACGATAATGTGCGATGCGGCGTCGGGTTGACCGTGCCGCTTGGTCAAGTAGGCGACTTTGCCGGCGCGTTGCTCCAGCCTCATGGCAGCCCACTGATATTTCAGGCCGAAGGCCGCCCTCGCGATGAGCACCGGGATGAAATGTGACGCCTCCAGGCTGAGGAAAACAACTCCTCGATGACCTCGTTCGTCGATCGAATACAGACGAACGTTGACCTCAGGAAAGTTGCCTAGCCACGGAATATTCGGGCTGCCAAAGAACGAACTCCTGGACATCTGGAAGGCTATGAGACCCACCCACGTACTCCCGTCAATCACGTCGGGAACGCATCCTGCGGGCATGTGAGGCTCGACGACACTTGGATCGACCCTCCAGTGCAGAAACGTCACCTCACTCCAGCGCTGCCGCAGGATAGCAGCACTGCCCAGGGGCGGAGCCTGCCTGCCTATTGCACCGTTGTTCATTGTGAAATCTGCTTGTCGTCTTTGATGAATGGATGCACCAACAGCACGTCGCGTTTGGGAGTATGGAGCGGCCAACGGGGGCCAGTTTTGCTTGGGCAAAACGTCATTGTCTGCATCCACCAATCTGACGTCACAAGCACGCGGTTGGGCTCCACGTCGCAGCGCGGGCGTTCCCGGCTATGAACGATGCGCTAACGCTTCGTCCGTATTCTTGCCAGGACAACGGGCGCATTGAAGTGCTCCCTGAGGGAATTTCACTGAGATCAAGTTCTACTATGATTATGCCGCTCGCGGGCATCATTGAACTACTACCTGGACTCCAATGCCCGCGCTGTTACAGGCCGATCCTCGGTCAACGTACTAGCCTAGAGCGAGAGGGCAAGGAGACAAGAGGTGATATGCGCGCTGAGAATAAGGGCTGGCGCCTTGCTCCCCGCAGACCAATGGTGTGCGTAGTCATCGCGGGTTCGAGCCGATGAACGCGCACCATCCGCGTGCTGGCTCCATCCCGGTGGCCGCGCCGGAAAAAGAACACCTGATCGGGCCCATTGCGGCACCGGCTCTCCACGTGATGAGCTGGAATATCCGCCGACGAGTTGCGCACGTCATCCCGCGCCCGGTAGACCGTTGGGACCGTCGCGCTTCCCGGGTCCAGGAACTGCTCACAGCAGAGCGGCCGACGCTGCTCGGCGTGCAGGAGGCACTCCCCGATCAGGCACGGTTCGTTCGTGGCGCGTTGGGGGAGGGCTACCGATGGGTCGGTCACGGGAGGAATGCTGATGGTCGAGGAGAAGGCTGTCCACTATTTTACGACGCCGAAAGACTCGAGCTGCTTGACTGGGAACAGATTGCACTCTCCAATACGCCGACCAGCGCGGGCTCAACATCGTGGGGGAACATCATTCCCCGGATTCTGGTGTCAGCGACGTTTGAGGACCGTGTAACGTCGAGGCGCTTCCTGGCCGTCAATGCTCACCTCGATCAGCTTTCCGCGCACTCGCGTCTGCGTTCCGCCCGGGCGATTCGGCGCATCGTGGCCACGAGCGGGTTGCCGGCAGTCCTAACGGGAGATCTGAATGCTGGATCCACGAGCGCGCCGTTGCGTGAGTTGCTCGCAGACGGCAGGCTCGCGGATACCTGGGGTTTGGCGCAGGCTCACGACAGCCAGGAGTGGGCCACGTTTTCGAACTACCGGCCACCCCGTAGCGGCCGCAGCCGTATCGACTGGATCCTGGCTTCGCCGGTGTTTCGCGTCGTACGTGCCGCGATTAACGCCCAGCATCATGCCGGCGGCTGGGCATCGGATCACCTTCCCGTTCAAGCCGTGATGCTTCTGCCTGGCAGTGGTGAGATCGGATGATTGAGAACTTTCTGCGTACTGCACGCAGACCTGTTGAGGTAGCAGCAGACGTCCTGCGTGGGGCCGGTGCTCTCAGCGTCGTCCTTGCGGCAGTGTTCTTCGACCTGCGGGACGCCGGGATTATTGCGTTTGCGCTGCCGGGGCTGTTCTTTCCACGCTTTCTCGGTATGAAGCCCTGGGCAGACATCGTGTTTGAAAGCACCGTCCTCGTCGCTGCCTGGAGCAACGTCTTCGATTTGTACACAAGAATCTCGTGGTGGGATCTGGTCGTTCATTTCATGTGCACCGGGGTTCTGTCCGCGGGGGTTTACCTCCTTCTTGCACAGCTTCGGTTTGTCCCCGCACCCGCTCCGCGGTCGGGCGCTTCCACTATGATTACCGGCATTGTTTTCACCACGACATTCGGGCTGGCGATGAGTGCACTCTGGGAGATGATCGAATGGTTCGGCCGCGAATACATCAGCGATCGGATTTACACCGCTTATGACGACACGATCGGCGATATGGCGTTGGGAGGGTTAGGTGCGCTGGGCGCAGGCTTCGCGATCGCGTGTATTTCATTGCTTCGTTCCGCGCAGCGAGGCGCATCGGCGGTGAGAACACCGGGACCGCGTTAAGGTACGGCTGCCTCGTCCCCTTCTGGATCGCCGTGTTCGTCTTTTGATGGCCTAGCTGACGGTTGGGTCCCGTGGATGACAGGATGTACTACATCTGGATAACGACTTCCCTGCGCAGATTGTTCTCGGCTAAGCCGGGGTAAGAACCCGGCTTAGGCTTGTACAGACGCGGTGCCACAACCACAAGGAGGAAAATGCGTTTCGGACGTATTTCCAAGGCCGTGGGAGCGGCGGCAGCAGCGGTGCTTATCCTCAGTGGGTGTACGGGTACGCCGAGCAGTGTCAGCACTAGTTCCGGCACGTCCGATGGCGCCGTCGGGGGTAAGGCCACCGTGGCCGAGACGAATGCGTTCAACTCGTTCAATCCCAGCACCGGTCCCGGCAGTGCGGACATTAACTCCAAGATCGCCTACGCGACGCACAGCGGGTTCAACTACGTCGACAACCAGCTCAACGTGGTCAAGAACGACAAATTCGGCAAGTACGAGAAGGTCTCGGATGATCCGCTGACGATTAAGTACACGATCAACGACGGCGTTAAGTGGTCCGACGGCGCCCCGGTGGACGCCAACGATCTCATGCTCGCCTGGGCGGCCCAATCGGGTTATTTCAATGATGCCTCCGTAGACAGCGGCGGGAAGGTAGTCAAAGGCACGCAGTATTTCGATTTCGGTGGTGCCGCCTTGGGTAACGGCTCTGCGCTGGCCACGACGGATCTTCCGGAAATCGGAGATAACGGGCAGTCCCTGACGCTGAAGTACGCCAAGCCGTTCGCTGACTGGGAGATCGCGTTTGGTTCACCGGTGGACGTTCCGGCTCATGTTGTGGCCCAGAAGGCGGGGCTGAAAGATGCCGCCGCGCTCAGTGCTTTGTTCAAGTCGCTGCCAAGAGGCAACCCCGACGCCCCTGTTGCGCCGAATACGGACCTCAACAAGGTTGCTCAGTACTGGAATTCCGGCTTTGACACCAAGACCATGCCCAAGGACACCTCGGTTTTTCTGTCCAATGGTCCGTATATTGTCACGAGCATGGTCCCCGAGCAGTCGCTTACGCTGAGTCGGAACACGGATTACAAGTGGGGACCCGCCGCCAAACTGGACAGCATCACCGTACGTTTCATGGCAGATGTATCCGCACAGGTCACGGCCTTAAAGAACGGCGAAGTTGACATTATTTCGCCCCAGCCCACCGCGGACACCACAGCAGCGCTGCAGGCACTTGCCGGTCAGAGCATTGCCTTTGAGCAGTTCTCCAGGCTTTCCTACGATCACCTGGACCTGACCTTTTCCGGCGTGTTCGCCGACCAGAATGTCCGCCAGGCGTTCCTGAAGACCATTCCGCGCCAGGAGATAGTGCGCAAGACCGTCCAAAAGACGGACGCCTTTGCCAAGCCGTTGGAGTCCGAGGTCATACTGCCCGAACAGCCAGGATACGCCGACACGATCAAGGACAACGGTTCGTCCGCCTTTGCCGGTGTGGACATTGAAGGGGCCAAAAGACTGCTCAACGGCGCGACGCCGACGGTGCGGATTATGTACAGCAAAGCGAACACGAACCGTGCGGAGGCTTTCACGCTAATTGCGCAGTCGGCGTCGCAGGCAGGATTTAAAATTATCGACGACGGCCTGGGCGTTCACTGGAGCCAGCATCTGGGCGACGGCAGCTATGATGCGGCAATCTTCGGTTGGAACAAAGCCGGTGTTGGTGTCAGCGCGGTCCCGGAGCTGTTCAGAACCGGCGGCGCCTCGAACTACAACAACTTCTCCAACGCGCAGGCGGACAAGCTGATGGATCAGTTGATCGTCACTGACAACGAATCCAAGCAGGTAGAGCTGCTCCTTGCGCTGGACAAGATTATCTGGGGGTCCGATTATGGCCTGCCGCTGTTCCAATATCCCCGCGTTGTAGCGCACGATGCCGCGGTCCTCGGCGTGGAGCCGATGCCGGGGCTGACAGGCGTCTGGTGGAACTACTGGCAGTGGGCCCGGAAATAAACCCGGACTCCCCGCCGTCGCGGCGTCAGGGCGGCGTTAGCGCGGTCTCGTCGCCGATTCCGGAAGCCGGCGACGACGACGGAACGCACCGACAAGGCGCCGCTGTACAGCTGTATCCTCCAGGAAACCAAAGGTTACATCTCGGTAACAAGATCAGCACAAGGGGCATCTGCGTGTCATGCGGGATGTGATTGGGGTTTAGGCTCGTGTGTACGTGATGCTGACCACAAACCTGTGGCGATCGACCTCAGCACAAAAAACCCGGTACAAACTAATGCCGGAGTTCTCTCGCATAGAAAATAGGAGGCGGAATGCGTTTTTCGCGTATTTCCAAAGCTCTCGGCGTTGCCGCAGTAGTTGCCATGGGCATTACAGCCTGCAGTGGCGGCGGTTCCGGCAGCACCGACACCAACGCAGGTTCCGGCAATACCAGCAAGGTTGTTAATGCCTATGGTGGAGAACCGCAGAACCCCTTGCTCCCGGCCAACACGAATGAGGTGTTCGGCGGCCGCGTGATGGACATGATCTACTCCGGTCTGGTCAGCTATGACGCCTCCGGAAAGACCGTGAACGAGCTGGCGGATTCCATCAAAACCACTGACTCGCAGAACTACACCATCAAAATCAAACCCGGTGAAAAGTTCAGCGATGGTTCGCCCGTTACCGCCAAGAACTTCGTGGATGCCTGGAACTTCGGCGCGCTGAGCACCAATGCGCAGCTGAACTCCTACTTCTTCGAGTCCATCGACGGTTATAAAGACGTAAGCGCCATGTCCGCCGACGGCAAGACCGCCGCTCCCACCGCGCAGACGATGTCCGGCCTTGCCGTTGTTGACGACACCACCTTCACGGTGAAACTGTCCCAGCCTGAATCTGACTTCCCGCTGCGTCTGGGCTACACCGCGTTCTACCCGATGACCGAAGCCGCAATCGCGGATCCCAAGGCCTCCGGCGAGAAGCCGGTCAGCACCGGTCCGTACATGCTCAAGACCTGGACCCACAACTCCTCCATTGAGCTCGTTCCGAACCCGAACTACACCGGTCCGCGCAAGCCCAAAAACGCCGGCATCACGTTCAAGGTCTACACCACGGCGGATGCGGCGTACTCGGATCTGCTCTCCAACAACCTCGATGTGCTGGACGGCATCCCCGCGGCCAGCCTGAAGTCCTTCCAGTCGGACCTCGGCGACCGCAGCATCATCAAGCCCTACGCGGGCAATGCAACGTTGACCATTCCCAGCTACCTCCCCGCTTTCCAGGGGGAGGCCGGCAAGCTGCGCCGCCAGGCAATCTCCAAGTCGATCGACCGCGAGCTGATCATCGACAAGATCTTCAACAAGACCAAGGAGATCGCCAAGGACTTCACCGCGCCCGTCCTTGAAGGCTATTCCGACAGCATTCCCGGCTCGGACGTGCTGAAGTTCGACGCCACGGCGGCCAAGAAGCTGTGGGATCAGGCCAATGCCATCACACCATGGGATGACTCGACCTTCACGATCGCCTACAACGTCGACGGCGCCGGCAACAAAGAGTACGTCGATGCGGCCACGAACGAGATCAAGAACGCGCTCGGCATCAAGGCTGAGGGCAAGCCGTACGCAACGTTCAAGGAACTGCGCAACGACGTCAACAAGAAGCAGCTGACCGGAGCTTCACGCGCCGGCTGGCAGGCCGACTACCCGTCGCTGTACAACTTCCTGGGGCCGCTGTACGGCACCGGAGCCGGCTCCAATGACGGAGACTACTCGAACCCCGCCTTCGACGCGAAGCTGAAGGAAGGGCTGTCGGCCAAGAGCACGGATGAAGGCAATAAGATCTTCAACCAGGCGCAGGAGATTCTGTTCAAGGATCTGCCGGTTATCCCGCTGTGGTACCAGGAGCAGACAGGTGGCTGGAGCAACAACGTCACCGGAGTCGACTTTGGCTGGAATGGCGTTCCGCTGTACCAGAACATCACAGGTAAATAAATCTAGTCGTACACTGATGGGGCTCGACCTTTTGGTCGGGCCCCATCAGTGGGCTAGTAAGAAATCTCTCCAAAGGTACTTATGTCTCTCTCTGTCACTTACCACGATTCCACAAGGATCTCGTAATGCTGCGGTTTATTATTCGGCGAGTGCTCCAAGTGATTCCGGTCTTTATCGGATCTACGCTGCTCGTCTACTTCCTCGTTTTTTCCATGTCCGGCAGTCCGATCGACGCCTTGTCCGGTGGAAAACCGATTAGCCCGGCCGTCGTGGCCCAGCTTACGGCCCAGTATCATTTGGACCAGCCATTCATTGCCCAATATGGCATCTTCATTAAGAACCTCTTCACCTTCAATCTGGGGCCGAGCTTTTCCGGCCAGCCCATCGCATCCATCATTGCCAGGGCGTTCCCTGTCACGGCACGTCTAGCCGTCATGGCCCTGGCCATCGAGGCTATTTTCGGTGTCACGGCCGGCGTTATCGCCGGTCTGCGTAAGGGAAAGCTTTTTGACGGCACCGTCCTCCTCGCCTCCTTGGTTGTCATCGCGATTCCGACGTTCGTACTCGGTTTCCTGCTGCAGTTCGTCGTCGGAGTGAAGCTCGAGTGGGCCAAGCCCACGGTCAGCTCCGGCGCGAACTGGGGGGACCTGATCCTTCCGGCCGTCGTGCTGGGCCTCGTTTCCTTCGCTTACGTCCTCCGCCTGACACGGACCAGCATTTTGGAAAACATGAATGCGGACTACGTTCGGACCGCAACCGCGAAGGGGCTTTCCCGACCCCGCGTGGTCATGGTCCACATCCTGCGGAACTCCCTTATTCCCGTCGTCACCTTTCTCGGTGCCGACCTCGGAGGCCTGATGGGTGGAGCGATTGTCACCGAGGGTATTTTCAATGTCCCGGGCGTCGGCAATACCCTGTACCGTGCAGTTCTCTCGGGCGAGGGGCCGATGGTCGTTTCGATTGTCAGCATTCTCGTGCTTGTGTTCGTGCTCGCCAACCTGCTGGTGGACCTGCTGTACGCCTGGCTAGACCCAAGGATTCGTTATGCCTGAAAATACGCCTCTTAGAAGTACCCAAAGCACACCCGCGGCGCCAAAGATTGAGCACTTTGTCGCAGATGTGGAACAGACGCCGCTACAGGCCACCGATTCGCTTAACGAACAGGCGGCGCCACTGAGCATGTGGGCGGAGGCGTGGAAGAACCTGCGCCGTCAGCCCCTGTTCGTAATTTCGGCGCTCCTGATTCTGCTGGCTCTGGTTGTCGCCTTTTTCCCCGGTCTCTTTGTGCAGGTCTCACCGACGCAGTGCGATCTGATTAACTCCAACGAAGGCCCGTCAGGTGGGCATCCCCTCGGTTTCACACTGCAGGGCTGCGATGTCTATGCGCGTGTGATCCGTGGCGCGCAGGCATCTCTTGCGGTCGGGGTATTCTCCACGATCGGTGTCGTGATCATCGGCGGCACGCTGGGCGCCGTTGCCGGATACTACGGCGGCTGGATTGATGCTGTTCTCGCCCGTCTGGCGGATATCTTCTTTGCCCTGCCGCTGATCCTGGGTGCGATCGTGATCAACTCCCTCCCCTACGTCCGCGAACACCGGAGTGTATGGACGGTGGTGGCCACGCTCGTGGTGCTGGGCTGGCCGCAGATTGCGCGCATCACCCGCGGAGCCGTCATTGAGGTCCGAAACGCGGACTTTGTGGTGGCGGCCCAGTCGCTGGGTGTTTCCCGGGTGAAGGCGCTTCTTACGCACGTCATTCCGAACTCGCTCTCGCCCGTGATCGTCATCGCGACGGTGTCACTGGGTATCTTCATCGTTGCCGAAGCAACCATGTCCTTCCTGGGCATCGGCCTGCCGGGAACGGTGATGTCCTGGGGTAATGACATCGCTTCCGCACAGACTTCCCTGCGGGACAACCCGACAACCCTGCTGTGGCCGGCACTGGCGCTGTCGATTACCGTACTGAGTTTCATCATGCTCGGCGATGCCGTCCGTGATGCTCTTGATCCGAAGGCACGTAAACGATGAGTAAAGACAGAGTGCAGATCACCGAAGAGGATTCCTCCGTGCCGCGTCCGCTGCTGGAACTGCGGGACCTGGCCATTACGTTCGACACAGCGTCCGGAGAAGTGCCGGCCGTGCGCAATGCGAACCTGACTATCATGCCGGGTGAAACCGTCGCGATTGTTGGTGAATCGGGTTCGGGAAAGTCCACGACGGCGCTGGCCGCCATCGGGCTGCTGCCCGAAAATGGCCGCGTCAGCGGTGGCCGGATCCTCTTCGACGGTGAGGACCTGACCAAGGCCGACAACAAGCGCATCATTGAGCTGCGCGGCCGGTCCATCGGGATGGTCCCGCAGGATCCCATGTCCAACCTGAACCCGGTATGGAAGATCGGTTATCAGGTCAAGGAGACCCTTCGGGCGAACAACCTGGCGCGTAAGGACGTTGATGTGCAGGTCGCTGAGGTGCTGGCCGACGCCGGACTGCCGGACGCTGCTCAGCGCGCCAAGCAGTATCCGCACGAGTTTTCCGGCGGTATGCGCCAACGGGCCCTTATCGCCATCGGACTGTCCTGCAGCCCGCGGTTGCTGATTGCCGATGAGCCAACGTCGGCGTTGGACGTGACCGTTCAACGCCAGATCCTGGACCACCTGGCAACCATGACCGCCGAACTGGGGACGGCCGTCCTGCTGATCACTCACGATCTCGGCCTTGCCGCGGAGCGTGCCGAGAAGGTAGTGGTCATGTACAAAGGACGGGTGGTGGAGTCGGGGCCGGCGCTAGAGATCCTGCGGAACCCGCGGCATCCCTACACTCAGCGGCTGGTGGCTTCGGCGCCGTCGCTGGCCTCACAGCGGATCAAGTCGGCCAAGACATCGAGCGTCGAGTCTGCGGACGTTCTGCTGCCGAAGTCCGAGGCCACGGTGTCGAAGTCCGATGACGTCATTGAGGTCAGGAACCTGACCAAGGTCTACAAGCTTCGCGGCGGGAAAGGCGCCGGCGCGGATTTCAAGGCCGTTGACGACGTCTCGTTCGACATTAAACGCGGAAGCACTCTTGCTGTGGTGGGGGAATCCGGTTCGGGTAAGTCCACTGTTGCCAAAATGGTGCTGAACCTGGAAAAGCCCACCAGTGGAAAGATCATCTTCGACGGCACGGACCTCACGGCGCTGGACAAGAAGGCGCTGTTTGACTTCCGTCGACGCGTGCAGCCGATCTTCCAGGATCCTTATGGCTCGCTGGACCCGATGTACAACATCTACCGGACCATCGAAGAGCCGTTGCGCGTGCATAACATTGGGGACAAGAAGAGCAGGGAGGCGAAGGTCCGCGAGTTGCTGGATCAGGTTGCCCTGCCGGCGTCATCAATGCGGCGCTTTCCGAACGAGCTCTCCGGAGGTCAGCGCCAGCGTGTGGCCGTAGCCCGTGCATTGGCCTTGGACCCGGAAATTGTTATCTGTGATGAGGCAGTGTCCGCGCTGGATGTCCTGGTGCAGGCGCAGATCCTGAATCTGCTGGCGGACCTGCAGGCGGAGTTGGGGCTGACGTACCTGTTCATCACCCATGACCTGGCCGTGGTCCGCCAGATCGCCGATCATGTGTGTGTCATGGAGAAGGGCAAAGTGGTGGAGGCCGGTACGACGGACCAAGTCTTCAACGACCCGGCCCAGGCCTACACCCGGGCTCTGCTGGACGCGATCCCAGGGTCCCGGCTTGAATTGCCTCCCGAGGTGGCGTAGAAACCCAGCGGGACATCCCTCTTGGCCGGCAGTTGTGGTTCCTTGGACATCCCTTGGAACCACAACTGCCGGCCAATTGGCGTTTACGGAGCCGCGACGCCCAAGGCCGCGAGCTTGCCGGCCAATACATCGGAAAGGATCCGGTGGCCCGCTCCGGTGAGATGGACGCCGTCGGCCATTTTGTCCGTCAAGGAATAGGCAGTCAGCCAGTCGCCGGCGGAGATGAAGGGAATGCCGTTTTTCGCTGCGAATGCTCCCAGCAACGAATCCACCTGCGTGCGCCGCCCGCCGCCGGACATCGCGCCCTTTGCCAGCGTCCCAATTATGACAAACCGGGAAGCCGGGTATGTCTGCCTCAGATCCTGAATTAAACGCGACGCATTAGCAATGATCTGATCGTCCGTGGCTCCGCGGCCGGCATCATTCCCGCCCCCCTCGATCACAACCAAGGGAGCGGGACCGTAGGGCACATTCCAGTGGCCCTTTTCCAGTGCGTCCGGATAGTTCCCGACCGGACCGTTCGCAGCAACAAAGCCGGTTCCGCCGCGCCCGCAGAAGACGACGTTGTAGCCCAGCTTCGCCAGACCCGTGTTCGTCCAGGTGTCCTTTGCGGAGACTCCCGCCGCACCCTCGGACTGGGAGTCACCAATCAGAACAGCCGTGCGCCCGATCGCGGCCACAATCCGTTCCTTCCTACCGGTCGCCGGATTGAGGTATAAGGTGCCTGCCGCCAGGTTCGCGGCGCCCGTCGTCGGGCTTGTACCGGCACTGGGACCGTTGCTGGTCGCCGGCTGTCCGTTGGCCCACGGTCTGTGGGGAGCACCGCCGGCTGCCGGCAAAGCGGCTGCCGGCAAACCGGTTGCGTGTGATGCAGCGGGGGTGGAGGAGGCTGGAGCCGGGGCGCATCCGGCGCAGAACAATGAGAGGGCGACGAGAGGTATCGCTGTTTTTTGCATGGCCCCGATGGCGCGGCCCACGGGTGAGGTACTGCACCGGGGCGGGACTGCAGGGGAATCGCGGGGTTGAATGGTGGGCGGAGCAAAGATTCCGCGCATTCTGACTCCATCTTGTCCGAACTCGTTTACCAAGCGTTACTATCCGGCAAGGACCGGTAAAAATCCAGCCCCGTCCGGACGCTGGTGTGCCCGCACTTTTCAGCTTATCTGCCGAACCTGATCCGGCAGGTGGTCCGCCCGGGCAAAGTGTTCCGGGGACGCCTATTTAGGCCATCGATAGCCGAAGCCAGTAGACTAAAGTCATGTGCCCGTTTTGAGGGCCACCCGATGTCCGCGTTGAATGGTGCGATATCCGGGATTAACACCGTGACGGCCTACGGGTCTTCCACCGGGAACATACTGAAACGAGCCTTAGCGCATGTCTGAAACCACCGCCAAATTAGCCTCACGCAATGATCTGCGTAACGTCGCCATCGTGGCGCACGTTGACCATGGCAAAACGACCCTGGTCGACGCCATGCTGAAGCAGACCCATTCGTTTGCTTCCCACGGCGTCGTGGCGGACCGGGTCATGGACACCGGCGACCTGGAACGCGAAAAAGGCATCACAATTCTGGCCAAGAACACTACCGTTGCGTACAACGGACCGGCTTCCAACGGTGAGACCATCACCATCTCCGTCATTGACACTCCGGGCCACGCCGACTTCGGTGGCGAGGTTGAGCGCGGGCTTTCCATGGTCGACGGCGTTGTCCTGCTCGTCGACGCTTCCGAAGGTCCGTTGCCGCAGACCCGTTTCGTGCTCCGCAAGACGCTGGCCGCCAAACTTCCCGTTATCTTGCTGGTGAATAAGACAGACCGCCCCGACTCCCGCATCGACGAGGTCGTGCACGAGTCCATGGACCTGCTCCTGGGCCTGGCCTCGGACCTTGCCGATGAAGTTCCGGACCTGGACCTGGACGCCGTCCTGAACGTCCCCGTCGTTTACGCCGCAGCCAAAGTCGGCGCGGCCTCGCTGGATCAGCCGGAGAACGGGACGGTGCCGAACAACGACGACCTGGAACCGCTGTTCAAGGCGATCATCGACCACATCCCAGCACCGACGTACGACCCCGAGGGTGTCCTGCAGGCTCATGTGACGAACCTGGATGCCTCCCCGTTCCTGGGGCGCCTGGCGCTGCTGCGAATTTACAATGGAACCCTGCGTAAGGGCCAGACCGTTGCCTGGGCCCGTCATGACGGCGAACTAAAGAACGTCAAGATCACCGAATTGCTGGCCACCAAGGCCTTGGATCGTGTCTCGGTCGATTCTGCCGGCCCCGGTGAGATTGTCGCCGTCGCCGGTATTGATGACATCACCATTGGTGAGACGCTGACGGACCCGGACAACCCGAAGCCGCTGCCGTTGATCAAGGTTGACGACCCGGCCATCTCGATGACCATCGGTATCAACACCTCCCCGCTGGCCGGCCGCGTCAAGGGCCACAAGGTCACCGCACGGCAGGTCAAGGACCGCCTGGACAAGGAACTGATCGGTAACGTTTCCCTGCAGGTTCTGCCCACCGAGCGTCCCGACGCCTGGGAAGTGCAGGGCCGTGGTGAGCTGGCGCTGGCCATCCTGGTCGAGCAGATGCGCCGCGAAGGCTTCGAACTGACCGTGGGTAAGCCGCAGGTGGTCACCCGGGTCATCGACGGCAAGATCAACGAGCCGATGGATCACATGACAATCGACGTGCCGGAAGAATACCTCGGCAACGTCACTCAGCTGATGGCTGCCCGCAAGGGCCGCATGGTCAACATGGCCAATCACGGCACCGGCTGGGTCCGGATGGAGTTCATCGTTCCCGCCCGCGGTCTGATCGGCTTCCGCACCCGCTTCCTGACCGACACCCGCGGAGCCGGCATCGCCGCGTCCATTGGTGAAGGCTACGAGCCGTGGCATGGCCCGATCGAATACCGGACCAACGGCTCCATGATCGCGGACCGCTCCGGCGTCGTAACCCCGTTCGCCATGATCAATCTGCAGGAGCGCGGCTCCTTCTTCGTCCAGCCCACCACCGAGGTGTACGAGGGCATGATCGTCGGGGAGAACTCCCGCGCCGATGACATGGACGTCAACATCACGAAGGAAAAGAAGCTCACCAACATGCGGGCGGCGTCGTCGGACACGTTTGAAAACCTGACCCCGCCGCGCAACCTCACGCTCGAGGAGTCGCTGGAATTCTCCCGCGAAGACGAGTGTGTTGAGGTCACGCCCGAGTCGGTCCGGATCCGTAAGCTCATCCTGGATGCCAGCGAACGCGCCAAGGCATACCGCAGCCGCGCCAAGGCGTAGCAGCTTTCGCGCGGACACCGCGAACCATTGCCGGAGAGTCGGTCAGCCAGCGACGGAAAGTCCGGCAAAATAGAATCATGACCCCACAGCAGCCCGTCCCCGAATCTTCCAGGGGCGGGCTGCTGCCGTTAACGCAGTCGGCCGGTCAACGGTTGCTCTTCGTGCATGCACACCCGGATGACGAAACTTTGGTCACCGGGGCCACTATGGCGCTCTACCGGGCCGCAGGTGCCGAGGTTGCACTATTGACCTGCACCCGCGGTGAACTTGGTGAGGTAATTCCGGTAGACCTGCAGCATTTTCAGGTCCGCCAGCAGGGGGACGACGACGGCGGCAGCACCGATGGTGCGCAGCGCGCCGCCGGCGGGGGCAACCTTGACTCCGGCGGTTTGCGTGCCGCGGCCGACGGGCTGGCCGACCGGGGGAACATCGGCGCCGGGCTGGCAGCAGTGCGGGAACTTGAGCTTGCGGCCGCGCTTGAAGAACTTGGCGTCCAGCAGCTTTTCTGGCTCGGCAGGGGCCTTGCCAAGGCAGGACCCGGCCCGGATGCGGTGTACCGGGACTCCGGCATGTCATGGGGTCCCGATGGCCGGGCCAGGGCAGCAGCTACGGTCCTTCCCGGCTCACTGTCCCGGGCCCCGCTGGATGAAGTAGCAAACCATGCAGCGCAGCTCATCCGCAGTCTCCGTCCACACGCAGTAATCACCTACGCGGCGGATGGCGGATACGGGCACCCGGACCACATCCGCGCCCACGAACTGACGGTAAGGGCTGTGCAGCTTGCCGGCCTGGAGGTGCCGCCCACGGTCTACACCATCGTCAGCGACCGGCCGGAACGACCCCTCGATCAGGACGCCGCGCTGATCACTGTGCACGGTAACTTCGAGGCCAAACGCGCGGCGATGAGAGCCCATAGAACCCAGGTCTCCGTCGAGGGGAACCGCTATGCCCTTTCCGACGGCGTATGGAAAGACATCTCTGCAACGGAAACCTTTCAGGTGCTCCACCAGTCTGCAGCGCCGGCTGGAATCCGTCCCGCAACCTCCGAGGGTGAGAGCCAACGTCTGGTTATCGGCGAGCCTGCTCACAGTGGGCTGATCCAGCCTGCTCAGCCAGCTCCTTCCCGCCTGGCCGGCGCGGTGGCGACAATTGGACTGGGAGTGCTCGCCGGGCTGCTGGGTACGGCGCTGCATGGGCACGCACTTGCGACGGCGGGCCCGGTGCTTCCCTGGGGATCTGCCTTGGCCTTGCTGCTGCTCCTGAGCCTTACTCTCTTCGTAGGCCTGTGGCGTCGATCGGCGTGGCTCAGCGCCATCAGTGGATTCTTCGCTTATGTCGTCGCGGGTATTCTCTCCATTCCCCGGGGCGACTACGGTCTGATCATCGGGGACGTGCAAGGGAACGTGTGGCTCTATGGCATCGCCGTGGTGACCCCGCTCTCGGCCGTCGTCTGCGTGTATCTCCTGCGCAGGCAATCACAGCGCGCGGGCAGCCCATCGAATCTCCTGCGCAGAAAATCGAGCGCACGCCCCGGAGTTTGAGGAGGGTTAGTGAGCCGGCGGCCGGCGTTCGGGCGCCGGTGGCACGGACTTGGCCGCCTGGATGTCCGCTAAAGCAATATCGACGTCGCCGGCCCGCGTGCTCACCGTGCAGCGGTGCGCATCAATGGACTTCAGGAACCCCAAAGCATCGGTAAGGCCGCCGGGAATTCTGTACCTAACCACCACGCGTGTGCCGATCGGGAGACGCTGGAGTTTGTTCGCTGCAGTATCCACCAGTTCATAGTAGGTCTTGGACGACTGTTGGTTTGCCGGTGGTGGGGGATAATGGGAACAACCCACTGAATTCCCGGGCAGATGGCATGACCGGGCGCATTAAGTCTAAGGAAGGTCGGGACGTGACGTATGTAATCGCGCAGCCGTGCGTGGATGTCAAGGATAAAGCGTGCATTGAAGAGTGCCCCGTTGACTGCATCTATGAAGGAGAGCGCTCGCTCTACATCCACCCGGATGAATGCGTGGACTGCGGCGCGTGTGAACCTGTTTGCCCGGTTGAGGCCATCTATTACGAGGATGACACGCCGGAAGAATGGGCAGAATACTACAAAGCAAACGTAGAGTTCTTCGATGAACTGGGTTCGCCGGGCGGAGCCGCGAAGATAGGCAATACGCACACGGATCATCCCATCATTGCGGTGCTCCCCCCGCAGAACCAGTGACGGAGCGGACTATAGGGCTGGCGCTGCCCGAGTACCCTTGGGATGCCATGGCACCCTACCTCCGGACCGCGTCCGGACACCCGGATGGCGTCGTCAATCTTTCGATCGGGACTCCGGTTGATCCGACGCCGGCGGTGATCATGCGGGCTCTGGCCGATGCTGCCGACGCCCCTGGTTATCCCACAACGCACGGCACCCCTGCATTGCGGCAGGCAATTGTTGATTGGTTTGATCGCCGCCGCGGCGTTCCCGGACTGAGCCCGGAGGACGTTATGCCCACGGTGGGATCCAAGGAACTGGTGGCGTGGCTGCCGCTGCTGCTGGGATTAGGGGCGGGGGACGTCGTGGTGCGCCCCGCCGTCGCATACCCAACCTACGATATTGGCGCGAAATTAGCCGGGGCCGAGTCGGTTGCGGCGGATTCGCTGGACGACCTGGACGCCGCCACGCGGGCGCGCGTGCGGCTGGTATGGATCAATTCCCCGGCAAATCCGACCGGCATGGTCCGGACGGCAGCCGAGCTGGAAGCCTTGGTTGACCAGGCCAGGGGGCTGGGTGCCGTGGTGGCCGCCGATGAATGCTACGCAGAGCTCGGTTGGGGCCAATGGGATCCCGGGCGTGGCGGGGAACCGGTGCCCAGTGTGCTGGACCCGCGGGTCTGCAAAAGCTCGACGTCGAACCTGCTGGCAGTCTATTCCCTCAGTAAGCAATCCAACGTCGCCGGCTATCGCGCTGCCTTCGTGGCTGGAGATTGCGCCATCATGGCGAATTTGATCAACAGCCGTAAGCATGCCGGAATGATTGTGCCTTATCCCGTCCAGGAGGCCATGCGGGTTGCGTTGGGGGAGGGCAGCCACGTTCAAACGCAGAAGGATCTGTACCGGAGTCGTCGCGAAATCCTGATTCCGGCGCTGGAGGCCTTTGGGCTGCGCATTCATCACTCCGAGGCCGGGCTGTACCTGTGGTGTACCGCCGGCGAAGATACCTGGCTGACGATTAGCCGGTTGGCCGAACGGGGAATCCTTGCCGGGCCCGGTGTCTTCTACGGAGCAGCCGGGAGCGGCTTTGTCCGCATCGCACTCACCGGCTCTGATGAACGCATCGCAGCCGCTGCGGCGAGGTTGCGTTCATGAGCGCTGTAGTCCGTAAACCCGTCGTACCAGGATGGCGGCCGGTCGAGTGACGATGCTCTCATTTTGGCTCTCATGCTTCCGTTCCCGGCCCTCAGGATTAGTCCTCAAGGCCCACAGCGCGGTAGTTTCTTAACTGACCGGGGTAGTCTTTTCATTGACTGCGCGGGTAACCAGCAGCCACATCAACAAGGCCTCTGATGCTCCTATTGCTGCAGACGGGGCTGGGCTACCTCATGAAGGGGACTCCATGACTGAATCGACGGGCGCATCTCTGCGCTACGACGGCGGGGAGCTTGCGCTGCCGCGGATTGCTGCCGCAGAGGGCAACGACGGATTCGACGTTTCCAAGCTCCTGACGGCCACCGGTGCTGTCACCTACGACCCGGGTTTCATGAATACCGCGGCCACTACGTCAGCCATCACCTACATCGACGGCGATAAAGGAATTCTGCGCTACCGCGGTTATCCCATCGAAGAGCTGGCGGCGCATTCTAACTTCCTCGAAGTTTCATACCTGTTGATCTACGGCAACCTGCCAACTCCGGCGGAGTATGCCACCTTTGACCAGCGCATCCGCCGCCACACTCTGCTGCACGAGGACCTTAAGGGGTTCTTTGGCGGGTTCCCGCGGGACGCCCACCCGATGCCGGTGCTCTCCTCTGCGGTCTCCGCGCTCTCCACGTTCTACCAGGATTCGCTGGATCCCTTCGACGACGAGCAAGTGGAACTTTCCACTTACCGGCTGCTGGCGAAGATGCCGGTTATTGCTGCCTACGCCCTGAAAAAGTCGCTCGGGCAGCCGATGCTATACCCGGACAACTCCATGAACATGGTGGAAAACTTCCTGCGGCTGAGCTTCGGGCTGCCCGCGGAGCCCTTCCATATGGACCCAACTGTGGTCAAAGCACTGGACCTGCTGCTGATTCTGCACGCGGACCATGAGCAGAACTGCTCCACGTCCACGGTCCGTCTGGTCGGTAGTTCCAATGCAAATATGTTCGCTTCGGTCTCCGCAGGTATCAACGCTCTGTTCGGACCGCTGCATGGCGGCGCGAACGAGGCCGTGCTCAATATGCTCCGCCAGATCCAGGCCAGTGGTGAACCGGTGGAGAAATTTGTGGAACGCGTGAAGAACAAGGAAGCCGGCGTGAAGCTGATGGGCTTCGGGCACCGTGTTTACAAGAACTACGATCCGCGCGCCAAAATTGTCAAGGAAACGGCCCACGAGATCCTGGCCAAGCTGGGCGGCAATGACGAGCTGCTGGACATTGCTATGCGGCTGGAGGAAGTCGCCCTGACGGACGAGTACTTCATTTCCCGCAAGCTCTATCCCAACGTGGATTTCTACACGGGTCTGATTTACAAGGCGATGGGCTTCCCGGAGAAGATGTTCACGGTGCTATTTGCCATCGGCCGGCTGCCGGGCTGGATTGCGCAGTGGCGGGAAATGATGAAGGATCCGCAGACAAAGATCGGCCGTCCGCGCCAGCTGTACACGGGCGAGGCAGAGCGCATGTACCCCTCGCGCTAGGTTTTCGCAGCCTAAGCACGGCGGCGGGGGGGGGGGGGGGGGGGGGGGGGGGGGGGTGGGGGCGCCGGGCGCCGCGAGCCGCCGGGCGACGGAGGAGGCGGG
>NZ_JADNYM010000016.1:76789-110545 GCF_015708085.1 Arthrobacter terrae
GGGTGTGTTTCCCCCCCCATCCGCGGGGGGGGGGTGTCACCCCTCCCTGTTTTGGGCCCCCCGCCGCCGTCGTCCGTTCAGCGCATTCTTCATCGAGTGCGCCGCAACTGCACGTTAGGGGCGTGTATCCGACATCTGCGGCACAGTCGATGGGGTCGGAGAGTCGTAACCGGTGGGATTGTTCTTCTGCCAGCGCCAATGGTCCTGGCACATCTGATCGAGCTTTTTGGTCGTGGACCAGCCCAGATCTGCTAAGGCGGCGGACGGGTCGGCCCAGAACGCCGGAAGATCACCGGGCCGGCGTGCGGCTACTTCATAGGGCAGCTCATGGCCCACGGCGCGTTCGAACGCGTGCAGGACGTCAAAGACAGATGAGCCGATCCCGGAGCCCAGGTTCCAGCGGAATACCCCGGTCTTCTGCGCCACATAACTGACGGCGGCAACGTGCCCTTGGGCTAAATCCATCACATGGATATAGTCCCGCAGACAGGTTCCATCCGGGGTGTCATAGTCGCCGCCGAAGACCATTAGCTTCTCCCGCCGGCCGACGGCGACCTGGGCGATGAAGGGCACCAGGTTGTTCGGAATGCCCAGCGGGTCCTCGCCAATCATTCCGGATTCGTGCGCGCCGACGGGGTTGAAGTACCGCAGCAGGGCGATGTGCCAGCGGCTGTCCGCGGCTCCGATGTCGCTGAGCACATCCTCGATCTGCTCCTTGGTGCGGCCGTATGGGTTATTGGCCCCGATCTCCATCTTCTCCACGTACGGTACGGCATTGTTCTCGCCGTACACCGTGGCCGAAGAGCTGAAAACCATCGTCCGCACACCGTAGTCGTCCATCACCCGGAGCAGGTTCAGGGTGCCGGCGACGTTATTGTGATAGTACTTCAGCGGCTGGCTGACCGATTCCCCGACGGCTTTCAGCCCCGCGAAATGGACGACGGCGTCAATCCTGCTTTCCGAGCCGGCCTCGCCGCTGTTTCGGGCGAAGACCGTACGTAAAGCGGGTTCGTCCAGCAGGTCCACGGCGTGGAAGGCGGCGGTCCTGGCGGTGATGTCCTGCACCCGGCGGAGCGATTCCTCGCTGGAGTTCACCAGATTGTCCACCACGAGCACTTCGTGGCCTGCCTCCAAAAGGCAGAGAACTGTGTGTGAGCCGATGTAGCCGGTCCCGCCGGTAACCAAAACTTTCATGGCATCAGCCTACCGGCCTGCTGATCATGGTCCGGTCGTGCCACGTAATTTGGTCCGGATGTGCTAAAAACGATTATGCCCAAGGTTGTAGATTCGTTGGTTCGTCGGGAAGAGGTGGCTCAGGCCCTCTTCCGCGTTGTTGCCGCATCCGGTCTGGAGTCCGCATCGCTGCGTACCGTCGCCGCCGAAGCGGGACTGGCGGTGGGCTCGGTCCGGCATTACTTTCAGGACCAGTCCGAGCTGATGATCTTTGCATTCCGAACCGTCTCGTCGCGGATCCGCGGTCGAGTGGAAAAGCGCGTGATGGCGCTGGAAGCGGCGCAGGATGGGGACTATGCCGTTGGGCAGGACGCTGACGGGGACGATGCTGTTGGGCAGGACGCCATTAGACCGGTGGTCAGCAAGAGGCCGGCGGCGGCGGCGTGTGTCGATGTCCTGATGGAACTCCTGCCGGTGGATCAGGAACGCCGCTTGGAGTCGAGCGTGTGGCTTTCCTTCGTGACGGCGGCCCGAACCGACAGGGTGCTCGGCGATGAGGCCGATGGCGGCTACCGTGGCACGGCGATACTGGTGGGACGGATCATTATGGTGCTGCTCGCTGCGCCCGAAACGCGGATGGAGCTGGACCCCGTGCTGGAGGCCGAGCGACTGCTGGCCTTGATCGACGGCCTGTGCCTGCACATGCTGCTGCAACCGGGGTGGAGCACGGAAGAATTAAGCCGGACCGTGGTTGAGACCCATTTGGCCTCGCTGAAGAGCTGCTGAGAAGAGTATTCTTGGTTTGTTGTGAAGGCACAGGGCGGAAGGGCGGCAAATGCATCACACCGGCGGCCCGGGCTGGCGTATCACCATGGACACTTCGGCGGCGCTGATGGTAGCGCTGTATCTGCGGGACACGGCCTCGCTGGCCGGGGCCGGAAACCCTGCGCTGTGCGCCACCAGGCCTCCGGCCCGCGCGGCGGATCCGCACCAGTTGACCGCCGGGGTAGGCGGAACGGCCTCGCTCCGACGGGAATGGGAGGATTGGTGGGAACTTTTGTTACGCAGCCACCCCACCAGCCACCCCGAGCTCCTGCCGCCTCAATTCCAGGCGTTCAGCGGAACGCCTGCGCTGCAGCGGCTTCTGCAGGCGCATTTCGGCACCGCAATGAGCTGGACGCGGGAGCGGCAAAGTGAATACACACTGCTCGCGGCCGGGCGGGAAACCATGGGAATGACGGACATCCTCACGCAGCTCGTGGAGGACCGGGAAATGGAGCTGGGCCGGAACGCCCGCGACTTCACCCTGACTATTATTGAATTGCCGCTGACCGAGCCCCGGGCATGGTTCCTTGAGCCGGACCGGCTGTTGATGAGTTCGCAGCTGTTGGAAGACCAAGTCAATTTCCGCAGCTACGTGCAGCCAGTAGTGGAACTGCTGGTCTGACTGATGGCTGATGACTGAGGTCATAGGTCCGGCTACTGGTTGGGAACGCTGACGGTGATGCGGACCTGGTCTGACGGGGCATCGGAAACCTGCCAGCCCTTGTTAACGCCGCCGTCGACGTCCGCCCTGATCCAGCTCTTGCCCGCGAAGGTAACGCTGGTGATTTTCAGTGCAGCCGCGTTGGCGACGGCCCATTGGGCATAGCTCCAGCCGGCTGTGCCCGACGCGCCGATAGTGAGACTGTCAGTGTCGCTGGTTCCTTGGACTGATCCAAAGCCGAGCTGCAGCCCGCTGAGCACCGCAGCCGGATCGCCTGTGCCGCTGACCGGATTTAGTGTGCAATCCAAAGCGGCGGGCGAGAGTCCCGTGAGTGCAGATGCGAAGGCCCGTCCCTGGGGCTCCCGCTGTGCGTAGGCCTCGGGGTAGGCAGAACGCTGTACCTTCTGCGCGGCCTCGGTGATGGGCAGCGTTTCATACCCGCGGACAGTGACGAGGACGTTAAAGAAAGCATTCGTGGAGTAAACCGGATCGAGTATTTCCTCTGCCGTGCCCCAATCCTGCGAGGGACGTTGCTGGAAGAGTCCCAAGGAGTCCAAATCCCCGTGCGTGATGTTGCGCAGCTTGGATTCCTGTAAGGCCACCGCAAGTCCAATTGAAGCGGCTCGCGCCGGAAGACCCCGGCGGACGGAGATGGCGGTAATCAGGGCCGCGTTCTGAGTTTGGTCCACCGCAAGCGGGTAAGAACCACCGGCAGAGGATGCTGTGCACCCCACCGAAAGCGGCGCTGGCCCGGGCTTGAAGAAGCTGACGGCCCAGAGGACGGCAGCCACTACCAGCACAATGACCACGCCGATCGAGAGAAGCCAGATCAGGGCAGCCCGGAGACGGTGTGGGTTCATGTTCTATATCCGGATCAGTTCAACGTTTGTGAACTGCGTCAGTTGGCGTGCAGTGCTGCGTTGAGTTCCACGTTCTGCCCGTGGCGAGGCAATGCCTCGACCTCACCGGTCCCGGAGTTCCGGCGGAACAAGAGATTTGCCACGCCGGACAGCTCGGCTGCTTTGACGATCCGCGGGGTTTCTGCGCGGTCACCGTTCCGGCCGCCGTCGTTGGTGCCGCCGTCGTTGTCCCGCGGCGGCACCATGCGGACCCGGGTACCGGCCGTGACGTACAGCCCGGCCTCGACGACGCAGTCGTCACCGATGCTGATGCCCACGCCGGAATTGGCGCCCAGGAGAACGCGCTCTCCGAGGGTGATTTTCTCCTTGCCGCCGCCGGAAAGGGTGCCCATGATGGATGCGCCGCCGCCGACGTCGGTGCCGTTGCCAACAACCACTCCGGCGGAAATCCGGCCCTCTACCATCGACTCACCGCGTGTACCGGCGTTGAAGTTCACAAAACCCTCGTGCATTACAGTTGTCCCCTCGGCCAGGTATGCACCGAGTCTGACCCGGTCGGCGTCCGCAACCCGGACGCCGGAGGGCACGACGTAGTCCAGCATCCGGGGGAATTTATCCAACCCGTAAACCGTCACGGGGCCGCGTCGACGCAGCTTGGCCCGGGTCAGTTCGAAGTCTTCGGGCGCTGCAGGGCCGAAGTTGGTCCACACGACGGTGGGAAGTTTGCCGAAAATCCCGTCCAGATTCATGCTGTTAGGTTCCGCCAGCCGGTGCGAGAGCAGGTGCAGGCGCAGGTACGCGTCAGCGGTATCCGCCGGGGCCTGGTCCAGGTCTATTTGTGCAAAGACCACCTTCTGGCCAACGCCGCGATCCGGATCGTTCCCGAGCTCCCCGAGGGCACTCAGCTCCGGATCGGCCTCCGGTGCGTCACCAAGGGATCCGACGGCGAACCCCAGCGCCGGGGACGGGAACCAGACGTCCAGAACGATTCCGCTGTCCGTGACCGTGGCCAGGCCGAAGCCGTGGGCAGTACGTTCCGAGCGGGCATGCTGCTGCGGGACAGTGGGCATCACGGGGGCGGTCTCAGTCATAACTTCAGTTTACCGGTTGCCCGGTCGTTGAGCTGACTCGGTGCTGGCTTAGGAGCCCGGAATCCCGTTCCCTTCCATCGAGTAAGGAGGAGATGCTCAATAAAGACGCGAAATGGACGGGTGCGGCACAATCGATGTCAGGGGTGGGTGCGAGGCGGGGTTGACTAGGCTTGGTTCATGACTCACGCATTGGACCTGCAGCAGGATGTTGCCCGCTTGACGGCTGATCTAATCGACATTAGGAGCGTTTCGGGCGGCGAAGGCCCGCTGGCCGACGCTGTAGAGGGCGCACTGCGCGCGCTGCCGCACCTTGAGGTGCTGCGCAATGGCGACTCGATCATGGCACGGACCCTGCTGGGACGGCCCGAGCGCGTCATTCTGGCCGGGCATCTGGATACGGTGCCGCTGCCGACGGCGGCAGGCTCCCGCGGCACCGTTCCGTCCAGTTGGGACGGCGGCGTGCGGGACGGGGGAAAGCCGGATGGCGGCGTGCCGGACGGCGGACACACGGACCGTTCCCCGGGCGAACCGGATGAAGATGCCGTGCTCTTTGGCCGTGGGACCACGGATATGAAGGGCGGAGTGGCCGTCCAGCTCGCCATCGCAGCGGCGGTGACGGAACCTGCCAAGGACGTGACCTTCATTTTCTATGATCACGAAGAGGTAGAGGCATCCAGGAGCGGTCTGGGCCGGCTAATTCGGGACCACCCGCAGTGGTTTCGTGCTGATTTTGGTATCCTGCTCGAACCGACCAACGGTACCGTCGAGGGCGGCTGCAATGGGACCATCCGCCTCGAGGCCAGTACGCGGGGCAAAGCGGCACACTCGGCGCGCGCATGGATGGGGGAAAATGCCATCCATGCTGCAGCAGAGATTCTGGCCCGCTTGCGGAATTACCAACCGGAAACGGTCACTGTAGATGGATTGGATTACAGGGAGGGCCTCAACGCAGTCCGGATTACCGGTGGTACGGCCGGAAACGTCATCCCCGACGCGTGCGTGGTGGAGATCAATTACCGGTTTTCCCCGGACAAGACCCCCGATCAGGCCGAGGCCGTCGTTCGCGCGGTATTGGCCGGATTCGACGTTGTCCGCACGGACGCTGCCGCTGGCGCGCGCCCGGGGCTGAACCATCCGCTCGCCGCCGGCTTTGTTGCCGCCGTCGGCGCTGAGCCCAAACCAAAATACGGCTGGACGGACGTGGCACGGCTCAGCGCGCTGGGCATTCCGGCGGTGAATTTTGGGCCCGGGGATCCGCTGCTGGCGCATAGCGATGACGAACACGTACGCGCAGGCGACATTAGGACCTGCCTGGAGGCTCTTGTCGGTTGGCTGTCCTAGCGGGCGCTAGCTGCCGGCAGAGAGACCAGCGCCCGCGCCCATGTCCAGATTGATGGGCGTCGCCGTCTTGAGCGACTTCGGTCCGCGGCGCAGGCGCCATTCGAGCCACTTGGCGATTCCGGAGAGCAGCAGGCACAGCACAATGTAAGTAGCTCCGGCGACCATCAATGCCGGAAGTACGGGAGATCCATACTGGGCCTGCGTGCCGAAGTAATTGGCCTGGAACAGGATTTCATTGAACGTGATGATAAAGCCCAGCGCTGTGTCCTTGAGAATGACCACCAGCTGGGCGATGATGACCGGCAGCATGGCGCGCACAGCCTGCGGCAGCAGGATCAGCCGCTGCACCTTGCCCTTGGAGAGCCCGATGGCGAATCCGGCTTCCTTTTGCCCCTTGGGCAGCGACTCAATCCCTGCGCGGAATACCTCTGCGAGCACGGATCCGTTGTAGGCAATGAGGGCGACGACGACGGCGGTAAACGGGGTGATTCCGTGCACGCCCAGCGGAGGGAGGCCATAGTAGAGGATCATCATCATGATCAGGACCGGGACGGCGCGGAGCAGTTCGGTCACCCAATAGCACGGAAGGCTGATCCAGCGGTGATCGGAAAGACGCCCAAAGGCGAGGATGACGCCGAACAGCAGACTGCCGACGGCGGCGGCCGCGAAGGCCTGCAGCGTGACCCCAATACTGGACACGATGGTCTGCTGGACCAGCGGGAAGGTGAAAATCTTCCACTTTGCGGCAGTGAACTGGCCGCTTTCGGTAAAGCGCAGGATGATGAAACCGATAATGGCCAGCACCACCAGCGCGGTGACGACGCTCAGGACCACATTGCGGGAGCGGGCGCGGGGCCCGGGGGCATCAAAAAGAATCGAGGTCATCGTGCGACCCTCCATTTATTCTCGAAATAGCGCTGCAGCGGGGACAGGACGCCGATGACCAGGATGACAAAAATGAGGGCTACCCAGAGCAGCCCGGTGAGTGCGGGGAAGCCGCGTTCACTGAGATTCGCCCGAATGGCGCCGGCCTCCAAAACGGAAAATCCCGCCGCAACGGTCGTGTTTTTCAGCAGGGCGATGAAAACGTTAAACAGCGGGGGGATAACGGAGCGGAACGCCTGCGGGAGAATTACCAGTGTCAGGGACTGCATGAACGGCAGGCCAATCGCCCGGGCCGCCTCAGCCTGGCCGACCGGAACCGTGTTAATGCCGGAGCGTATCGCCTCAGCCACGTAAGTGGCGGTGTAGAGGGAAAGCCCGATGATGGCCGCGGTAATGAAGTTAACCGGTACCAGCCCAAGCTTGGGGTAGCCCAGGGCAAAGAACGCCAGGATTACCGTCAGCGGCATATTGCGAACGGTATTGACGTACAGTGTTCCGGCGCCCCGCATGGCAGGAACGGGGGAGACGCGCATCGCCGCGACGACGGTGCCGAGTATTAAGGCAAAAAAAGCCGAGACAATGAAAAGTATCCCGGTGTTCTTAAACCCCGTCGTGAACAGCTCGAGGTTTTCGGTAAGTGTGTCCACAATGCCCTGTCTTCTTCAATTCCGTCCGGTTCTGGTGGAACCGGTGGTCCCGGCCGCTGCATGCGGCCGGGACCACCGGTTATCAATCAGGGATTTAGTACTGGTCGACCTTGGGCTGTTCCACCTTGGTCCCGGACTTGCCGAGCGTATCGTTGTAGATCTTCGTCCAGGTGTCTGAACCGTCGGTGAACATCTTGTTGATGAACGTGCGCAGCGCGGTGTCACCCTTGGGGAGGCCGACGCCGTACTTTTCGGTGGTGAACGGCTCGCCAACCACCTTGAAGGTATCCGGTTCCTGGGCGGCATAGCCGATCAGAATGGCCTGGTCAGTGGTGACTGCGTCAACCTGGCCACCGCGGAGTGCCTCGATGCACTTGGAGTAGGTATCAAATTCCGTGGTCTTCGTATCCGGGAAGTTTGCCTTGATGTTCTGGATCGGAGTTGATCCGGTAGCCGAGCAAACGTTCTTGCCGGCGAGGTCCTTCTCACTCTTGATAGTGGTGTTGTCCTTCTTCACCAGCAGGCCCTGGCCCGTGACGAAGTACGGGCCGGCGAAGTCGATCAGCTGCTTGCGCTTGTCCGTGATGGAGTACGTGCCGACGTAGTAGTCGATGTCGCCATTGGTGATGGCCGATTCACGGCTCGCCGAGGGGATAGGCTTGAACTCGATTTTGTCCTTGGCCACGCCCAACGATGCGGCAACCCACTCGGCGATCTCGATGTCGAACCCGGTGTATTCGCCGGTGGCGGCATCCTTGAACCCGAGTCCGGGCTGATCCTGCTTGACACCGACGCGGACAGTGCCGCTGGACTTAATCTTATCGAAGGTCGGGCTGCCGGTGAGGCTGACGTCCTTGGCGACGGCAAAGGAAGGGCCGGACCCGGCGTCGGCCCCCGAGCCGCTTGCGCCGGCGTCCCCCGAACCGCCGCCGCAGGCGGACAGCGCCAATGCTGCCGCCGCGATAACGGCTGCGGCCCCCAGCCGCTTTTTGGCAAAGAATGCCTTCATGATGTTCCTTTCGTTGTTCGGCCGCAACTGCGGCCTGGATGCGAGATCATTGCTGCCGCCACACGGCTGAACGCAGGCGGCTGGATGAGGAGTGGTGGAGCGGGGCCCGTGCACGGCTGCCGGCTCCGCTTGCTGAGGTCCGGTTGTCACGTGCTGCATCGGGCCGCGTCAGTGCGTGAGGATCTTCGAGAGGAAGTCCTTGGCACGTTCACTCTTGGGATGGGTGAAGAATTCCTCTGGCTGGCTGTCTTCGATGATCTGGCCGTCGGACATGAAGACGACCCTGTCCGCGGCCTTGCGGGCAAAGCCCATCTCGTGGGTGACAACGATCATCGTCATCCCGTCTTTGGCCAGACCGACCATGACATCGAGGACTTCATTGATCATTTCCGGGTCCAGCGCCGACGTCGGCTCGTCAAAGAGCATGACCTTGGGTTTCATCGCCAGCGCCCGCGCGATCGCGACACGCTGCTGCTGCCCGCCGGAAAGCTGGGCGGGCAGCTTCTGCGCCTGATGTCCGACGCCGACACGTTCCAGTAACTCCATTGCCTGCCGGTCCGCTTCCGCTTTCGACAGGCCCTTGACCTTGATCGGGCCGAGCGTCACGTTTTCCAGAATGGTCTTGTGAGCGAAGAGGTTAAAGGACTGGAAAACCATGCCGACGTCGGCACGCAGCCGGGCCAGTTCCTTGCCCTCGGCGGGAAGTTTCTTGCCGTCAATCCGGATCTCGCCGTCGTCGATCGTCTCCAAGCGGTTTATTGCCCGGCACAGGGTTGACTTTCCGGAACCCGAAGGGCCGATGACGACAACGACTTCGCCTCTTTTGACCTGCAGATTAATGTCCTGCAGAACGTGCAACGAACCGTAGTGCTTATTAACCGCGGTCAGTTCCACGAGCGCAGGCGCAGCAGCTTCACTTGTCATAAGGAGAATCTACCTAATCTTCCCAGCCGGTTGGAGGTTTGTGGGTGTACTGGCTTCGATCGTAACTCGAAAGAGACCTAAAACACGGCACCGGGCCGTGCTGATGGTGGCATAGCCTTAGGGAATGAGCGCACCAACCGAATCGAACCGCCACAGGTCTCCACGCCGCAAGGGCCCCGTCGAGCTCCGCCGTGACCAGGCGCACGGCTCCACGGCAGACTCGCGTTTGCTGGATTCACGCAATGGCGGGGACTTCACGCACACCGATCCGTGGCGCGTGATGCGCATTCAAAGCGAATTCGTCGAGGGGTTCGGTGCCTTGGCGAACGTTGGCCCGGCCGTGAGTGTGTTCGGATCGGCGCGTACCAAGCCGGGAAGTATCCACTATGAGATGGGCGTCGAAGTCGGCCGCAGACTGGCCGAAGCCGGAATCGGTGTGATCACCGGTGGCGGCCCTGGTTCGATGGAGGCTGCCAACAGGGGAGCCTGCGAGGCAGGCGGGCTCTCGGTGGGGCTTGGCATTGAGTTGCCTTTCGAACAGGGGATGAACGACTGGGTGGATCTGGGCATTAATTTCCGATATTTTTTCGCCCGGAAAACCATGTTCGTGAAATATGCGCAAGGCTTCATAGTGCTGCCCGGCGGGCTAGGGACACTGGACGAGCTTTTCGAAGCCATGGTGCTGGTGCAGACACACAAAGTCACCTCGTTTCCCATTGTCCTGATCGGCAAAGATTTTTGGGGCCCGCTGCTGGAGTGGATCTCCAGCAGGTTGGTGGCCGATGGACTGGTGTCGTCGAAAGACCTGAACATCGTTGCATTGGCGGACTCCGCTGAGGAAGCCGTGAACATGATGCTGGCCGGCGGCGTGACCGGCCGGCGCTAGGGCACGACCTGCATCGCCTGTAGTGTCTGCAGACCGGTCAGGATCCAGCCGGATCTGGCACCATGGGTCAGTGACTTATTTCCTGATCTTTCTGGCCATTGTGGTGGCCGGGGCCGTGGCTTTGTACGTCGTCGGGCTGGCCAAGCCTGCCCCCGGTGACTCGACTGCCGGTGACTCGACACCCGGTGACTCGACGGCCGGGGAGCGCGCCGCGGGTCAGGACGGGTTTACCGCGCCCGTGGCCAATCTGCCGCCAGTGCTGCTGCCGGAAATCCCGGAACCCGAAGATGTGGACAGACTGCGGTTTTCGCTGGGTTTGCGGGGCTATCGGATGGATCAGGTTGACGACGTCCTGGATCGGCTGCGGGACCAGCTCGCGGCCAAGGATGCGCGGATCGCCGCGCTGGAAGCGAAGCCACCCGAGGACAGCGCACCGTGAGCGCCCTGATTGTCGGAGCGGACGGTAAAGCACGCTGCGGGTGGGCCGGTATGAGTTCCAATGCGGACTATGAGCGTTACCATGACCAGGAGTGGGGCCGACCGGTCACTGGTGAGCGCGATGTGTTCGAGCGGCTCAGCCTGGAAGCGTTCCAGTCGGGGTTGAGCTGGATTACCATTTTGCGTAAGCGTGAAGCTTTCCGAAGCGCCTTCAGCAATTTTGAGCCCGCTGCCGTGGCGGCGTTCGATGAAGCTGACGTCCAGCGCCTGCTCAGTGATGCGGGGATCGTCCGTAATGGCGCCAAGATCCGCGCAACCATTTCCAACGCGCGAGCGGTGGAGAACCTCCCGGACGGGGAAACGCTCGCCGGCCTTGTGCATTCATTTGCCCCGAAGGCCGCTTCGCCTACCGGGCCAGGGCCAGCTGTGCCATCGTCAACCGTGGAATCCGCTGCCCTGGCTGTTGCGCTGAAAAAGCGCGGTTTCCGGTTTGTTGGCCCCACCACGGCCTACGCGATGATGCAGGCAATAGGGCTGGTCAACGACCATCTGGCTGGTTGTTGGGTTCGTGGAGATGCCTGAGCCCGAAACGTCCGAGCCAGTAGCCGCCGGCTCGGGAACCGCGGTGACACTAAACGATGTCTTATGGCAACGCCTGCTGCGCGGAGCTGACACCGCCCGGCGGTGGCCGTGGTGGATCCGCATTGCGGTGATTTATCTGGCGGCAAGGTTTGTTTCATATTGTATTTTTGAAGCCGTCTCGCTGCATCAGGGGATCAGCCCCTGGGGCGGTGCGCATCCGGATTACCTGCACTTTGTCGGAATCTGGGACAGCACGTGGTACCGGGACGTCTTTGACAATGGATATCCGCGTGTCATTCCCCGGGACGCAGCCGGCGTGGCGCGGGAAAATTCATGGGCGTTTTACCCGCTGTATCCGTTTTTGGTCCGTGGGCTGAGCGCTATTACGTCGCTCGGCTGGCTGGTGCTGGCTCCGGCCCTCTCGCTGGCGGCCGGTTTGGCTGCGTCCTTACTGATCTACCGGCTCTTTCGCCGCTTTGCCTCAACCTCGACGGCGACGTGGGGCATCGTCTTCTTCGTTACCTTCCCCGTCTCTCCTGTCCTGCAGGTGCCCTACGCTGAATCCCTGAGCTTGTTGCTCTTGGCGGCGGCGCTGTATCTGTTGGTCCGGCAGCGCTATCTGTGGGCGATGCCGGTCGTCGTGCTGATGTGCCTGAGCCGTCCGGCGGGCGTTCCGTTTGCAGCCGTCGTCGGAGCGCATCTGCTGTTCCGGTTTCTGCGTCGAAGAACCGTCCAGTTCCGGACCGCCGAGCTGCTCAGCGGTATGGCGCTGTTGCTCGTCAGTGCGTTGGCGGCGTTTGCTTGGCCATTGATCGCTTGGGCTGCGACAGGTCAGCCGACGGCCTACACGGACACCGAGACTGCGTGGCGCGGCACTGCACTCGAGCTTTTCACTCCATGGTTGGACACCGGGCGGCAACTCTTCGGCCCGGTGCTGGGACCGCTGGCGCCCTTGGTCCTGGTGCTGTTGTTCGCGTTGTACATGGGCTCACGCGCCGTGCGGAACATCGGCAGCGATTTACGGTTGTGGTGCATTGGGTACTTCGGCTACATCCTGGCGGTCCTACAGCCGCAGACGAGCACTTTCCGCATGCTGCTGCCACTGTTTCCGTTGGCCCTTGCAGCCGCTTTCGTCTCACGTTCGCGGGCGTACCGCGGCACTATCCTGGTCCTGTTCATCCTGCTGCAGATTGTCTGGGTCGCGTGGTTGTGGTCCTGGGCGGAGTTGCCCGGCGGAGGGGACTATCCGCCGTAGAGGCGCGCCCCGGGCGGTGCGGGCGCACGCCGTCGCGCGGCGCTGCGATTAGCACCGGACCCATTTCTGCAGGATAATGGTGTGAGCGAAACAACAGGGCAGCCGAAGATTGCCCCGGTTGCACGGACCTTCTTACGGCCGTGCAGTCGACGTTACCTCGCGGTCGGGGGATCTGCCAAGAGACCATCGTCCGCAATATGTGAAGGGAAATTCCTTATGGCGGCGATGAAACCCAGAACCGGCGACGGTCCAATGGAAGTTACAAAAGAGGGGCGCAGCCTGATTATGCGGGTTCCACTCGAAGGCGGAGGACGCCTGGTGGTAGAACTCAAGGTCGCCGAGGCCGTCAACCTCAAGGAATGCCTGACGGGCGCAACGGAGTAATCGCTAGGCGGCCGCCCCTCCATCCGGGATCAACGCTTTCAACAGTACTGTCAACAGGGTTGAACCGTCCGGGACGCCCAGCCCGGTGCACGCGTCCCACCCGGGTCCGGCAGTAAACGCACCGTTGTCTCCGCTGGTGATATCCCGGAAGCCAGCCGGGACCGTACCCTGGCTGGCTTTACCGTAGAGGGCCGGCTGCAGCAGACCCAATCCGCGTCCGGCTGCCTGCGCCAGCCGGGCGATCAGGGCAGCCCACAATGGTGCCACGGCGCTGGTCCCGCCGATCACCATATCGTGGCCATCCACTCGGACACGGTACCCCGTCTGCGGATCTGCGACTGCGGAGACATCCGGAACTCCACGTCCGCTCTTCCCGTCCGGAGCCGGGACACCTGCGCTGCCCTGCCACAGCGGAAGTCCGAAGGCTGTACTGACGCCTCCGCCGGTGGCGCCGCCGGAAGCGCCATTATTCCACACCGTTTCGGACTTCACGGCACCGGTGGCCGGGGTCGCATCCAAACGGGTCCCGCCGCAGGCCAGCGCGTGCGGGCTGGAGGCCGGGAAGTCCACATGCGCCTTCTTGTCCGTCGCACGGTCGGTGCTGCCGTCGTCGCCCGCCGCTGCCGTCACGCTAACGCCCAGAATCGCCGCATCCTGCATCGCCTGATCCATGGCATTGCGCGCCTGCCCGGTCCAGGCGTCTTCGCTTTGTCCCCAGCTGATGCTGATGGCGGCAGGCGCAGGGACTGCGTGGGAAGCAGCGCTGAGGGCGTTGAGGAAACCGGCATCCGTATTAGGGGCGAAATAGACGATAATTTCTGCCCCGGGTGCCAGCGCGCCTGCGACTTCAATGTCCAGCATGACTTCTCCATCAGCCCCTGCTGGGTCTTGGCCGGGGCGATTGTCCGCTCCATCGACTCCGACCGCGCGGACCACGGGGGCAGCGATTCCGAGGTCCCCGAAATACGTATCCAGGTCGCTCTGCTGATAGCCGCCACCGAGTTCGATGATGGCGATTCTCTGGCCGGACCCGTCGTAGCCGATGGGAAACTTATACACGCGGCCCAGATCCAGCGGTGTGTAGGATACCGACTGCGCGGCGGCCGGCACTATCCGAAAGAGCGTACGGGATTGCGGCCTGTCGTCGAGCCCGAGCACAGCTGTCACTATGCCGTCCAGATTGGCGGGGACGCTCAATGTGCCGGTGCGGCGGCGCTGCGTTCCGCCGGAGCCCTCCGCAACGTCACTCTGCCTCAACCGGGTGCCGAAAATGCGGTCCATGACTCCGGCGCTGGCACTGACCCTGACACGCCGGGAAGGGCCGTCGGATTCGACCACGGTGGCCCCCAGCGAGGTGAGCGTTGAGATTACGAGGTCAAGATCCTCCGGCGCCGCACCGAACGCGTCCGCGAGTTGCTGAGGATTCAGCGGCGTGGCGAACGCCTCTTGGCCGGGCTCCGCCCGGCGCCGCAGGATGAGCGTAGCGTCAACCTGGACGGAAGAGTGCAGCGCTGCCAGCTCCGCGGCCGGAGCCACCCCCCTGACCTCGGTCCGTTCGCTCCCGGGAAGCTCACACAGATCCAATGGCTGTTCGGTCTGTGGAGGCTGGGCGGGGTCTGCTGGCTGCGCGGGGGTGTCCTGGTTCTCCGACTGTGGCGTATTCATGTAACTGGTTTACCACCGGGAACAGACAGGGAGAAGAGGTATCGGGATCCGAAGTGCTTGATGGTCCTGCCGGGCCTGTGTTGCTGGACCGCGCCGTCCGAGGACTGAGGAGCCTAGCGCTTGACGGCCAGCAGCAGTCCATCGCCGGTAGGCAGCAGCGCACTCATCAGCCGTTCGTCCTCCCGGACAGTTTTCCCTACTTGACGCAGGACCACTGTTCCAGCGTCGCGGATGGCAGGGTCGGAGACGCGGTCTTTATCCAGCGCGTCGTTGACGATCAGCAGACCGCCGGGCTTGAGTAGCCGGATGGCCTGTTCGATGTATCCCGGGTAGGAGGGTTTGTCGGCGTCGATGAACACCAGATCGTAGGCGGAATCCGTCAGCCGCGGCAACACGTCCGCCGCCCGCCCAGAGATGGTGCGCGTGCGGTTGGCGGGAGATCCGGACTCGACGAAGGCCTCACGGGCAGCCTTGAGATGGTCCACGTCGACATCGATGGTGGTCAGGACAGACTGTCGATTCAACCCGCGCAGCAGGCAGACCCCTGAGACCCCGGCTCCTGTTCCTATTTCCACGGCCGTTTGAGCCTTGGATGCGGCGGCAAGCACGGTGAGCGCTGAACCGACGCCGGGGCTGACCGGAAAAATTCCAAGCTCATGGGAACGCTCACGGGCACGCAGCAAAACATCGTCCTCGTTCGGCAGGCCTTCGGTATAGGACCAGCTGGTGGACTTGTCGGCACTCATGACTCTGGGTTTCCTACTCTGTTGCACGGATTGCATCCAAGCCTACTGCCTGGCGGAAAAATGCCCTGTTACGCGCTGGGTAAGTCTGTCAGTGATTATCCAGCTTAATTTGGCATACTTAAGACTCGTCGAATATTACCGGCAGACGAAACACGGCAGCGGACCATCCGGCCGGGGAGCGGCAACGAATAGCAAGTGAGACCCCGCCACCGGCGGAGTCTTTGCCGGAGGGTAGCCTCCGGCGGCATGTTTTTTGCTTGACTCTGCCTCCCCGCTTAAAAGGGAGGGCAAGGACAGAAAGGAGCGGCCATGACTGCAATAGCAGCGGCTGCGGCACACGGACCGGTCGCATCGACGTCCGCGTCCGGGACTTCCGGCGGGACCTCTGACGGCGGAACAGTAGAGCAGCAGGGATATTTTGAGTCCCCGGGTGATCCCGAATGGGTGGCACCGTCCTGGGAGGAGGTCGTCACCAACCATTCCGCGAAGGTGTTTCGTCTGGCGTACCGGCTGACCGGGAACAGATACGATGCCGAGGACCTCACGCAGGAAGTTTTTGTCCGTGTTTTCCGTTCACTGGCAAATTTCAAGCCGGGGACCCTGGACGGCTGGCTGCACCGGATCACCACCAACCTTTTCCTTGACCAGGCACGGCGTAAAAGCCGGATTCGTTTCGACGCGCTGGGCGAGGACGCCGAGACGCGGCTGCCGGGCAGGGAACCCGGCCCGGAACGCCTCTTCGAATACAACAATCTGGACATTGATGTACAGGCTGCGCTCGAGGCGCTGCCGCCGGACTTCCGTGCCGCCGTGGTGCTCTGTGATCTGGAAGGTCTTTCCTACGATGAGGTTGCCGCTGCGCTGGGGATAAAGCTTGGAACGGTGCGGTCGCGCATCCACCGCGGCAGGACCATGCTGCGTGAATCCCTGGCGCACCGTGCACCCGCCGGCGCATCCGGTGCACAGATGGATTCCGCGCGGAAGGCTGCCAAGCCGAGGCTGAAGCTGCCGCGCATTGCCGGCATTCATTAGCCGTGCAGAACCGGCGCGGGAGGCTATGCGGCGCTAAGTCGCCGCAATTGAGCCGGAGAGGGTAATCTTCCTAGGGTGTTTGGAATCAATACTCCGGAGCTGCTCATCATTGCCATTGTGGCAGTGCTGGTGATCGGCCCTCAGCGGTTGCCCGAATACGTTGAAAAGCTCAAGAATCTGATTCGCGAGGTCCGCCGGATGGCTGCCGGTGCGCGGGAAACCATCAAGGACGAGGCCGGCCTTGATCTTGACGAGATCGACTGGAAAAAGCTTGATCCGCGCCAGTACGATCCTCGCCGGATCATCCGCGACGCGCTGATGGACGACGACGATGCCCCGGTCAAGCCCGTCAGCGCAGCGGGTCCGGCGGCGGCTGCACTTGGTACGGCAGCATCGGAAAGTCTGTCCCTGCAGAAAAGCGCTGAATCCACGCCCATGTGGGGTGGTCCGGGCAGTACCGGCTCCGCTGACGGCCGGGTTCTTGACCGGCTGGCCGCCGGAGAACGTGCTCCCTTCGATGTTGAAGCCACCTGAAACCCAAAGTCAGCTGTAGCTAAAAGTCCGCTGAAGCCCGAAACCTGTCCACGCTAGCTGGGCCTGACGTCTAGTTTGAGACCGGCGAGCCCGCGCGGACGTACAGCCAATCGGTCTGCAATTCCCTGCAAAGCCCTCGCACTGGCGGCATCCGGAGTGGACAGCACTATTGGTGCGCCGCTGTCTCCGCCTTCGCGCAGCGCTATCTCCAGCGGGATCTGGCCCAGCAGCGGCACCGGCGCGTTCATGGTCTGACTCAGCCTTTGGGCCAGGAGTCCGCCGCCGCCGGAGCCAAACAGGTCCATGGCGCTGCCGTCCGGCAACGTCAGATATGACATATTTTCGATCACGCCCGCGACTTTCTGACCGGTCTGCAGCGCAATAGCACCGGCACGCTCGGCCACCTCGGCCGCCGCTGCCTGTGGAGTGGTGACCACCAGGATCTCGGCCTTCGGCAGTAATTGGGCGACCGAAATCGTCACATCGCCCGTGCCGGGGGGCAGATCCAGGAACAGCACGTCAAGGTCGCCGAAGTAAACGTCGGTCAGAAACTGTTCCAGTGCCCGGTGCAGCATCGGCCCGCGCCATGCGACGGGTTGGTTCCCGGTGATGAACATCCCGATGGAGATGACCTTGACCCCGAAAGCCACCGGTGGCAGGATCATCTCGTCCACGCGGGTAGGACTCTGCGTAACACCGTTCGTCGTCAATCCCATTAGGCCAGGTACGGAAAAGCCGTAGATGTCGGCGTCTACGATGCCGACCCGCAGGCCCTTGGCGGCCATAGCGCAGGCCAGATTCACCGTGACACTTGACTTGCCCACGCCGCCCTTGCCGCTGGCAACGGCATAGACGCGGGTGAGGGAGCCGGGTTCGTTAAAAACAATGCCGCGGGTTCCGCCGGGTCCCTGGAGTTGTTCCTTGAGCGCCTGCCGTTGCGCCACCGTCATCGCGGTCAGCTCCACCTCAACGTCGGTCACCCCGTCGACACCGGCAAGCGCCCGGGCGGCATCGGCGCGGATGGTGTCGCGCATCGGGCAGCCCGCGATAGTGAGCAGGACAACGGCGTGTACCCGGCCGTCGTCGTCGGCTGTTACCTCTTTAACCATGCCAAGGTCGGTGATCGGGCGCCGCAGCTCCGGATCGATCACTGATGCCAGCGCGGCATGCAGCGCGGCAACCGATGGTCCAATCCCATTTCCGGACGTCGTGAAACCTTCAACTGGCGCCATCTTAGTTTCCTGACCTGGACCGTGTGCCGGGGTTCCTGCCGGCCTGGATGCGTGGAAGTGCGGTAGTTTTCGGGGAGCCCTTGCTGTCCCGGGAACTTTCCCGGACCGGTTGGGCCTCGGCATCCACCTCGTGATCCTGGGCCGTCAACAGCTCCTCCAGCAGTGACCGCAGCTCGGAACGGACAAAGTCGCGGGTGGCTACTTCGCGCAGCGATATCCGCAGGGCCGCCACCTCGCGGGTGAGGTATTCCGTGTCTGCGAGGTTGCGCTCGTCGCGGGCGCGGTCCTGCTCAATGGTGACGCGGTCCCGGTCATCCTGCCGGTTCTGCGCCAGCAGGATCAGCGGTGCGGCGTAGGAGGCCTGAGTGGAGAAGAACAGGTTCAGCAGGATAAAAGGGTACGGATCCCATTTGAGACCGAAAAGCCCCACCACGTTGAATGCGATCCAGACGATGACGAAAATTGTCATGTAGAGCAGGAAGTTCGCGGTGCCCATATAGCGTGCGAAGCGCTCGGCAAAGCGGCCGAAGGTGTCCGGATCGCTGGCGAAATTGGGCAGCATCCGGGAACGCAGCTCGCGGGGGGTGTCCAGACCGCCGAGCTTGGTGGGGTGCTTCTCAGCCAAGGCGGCCTCCTGGTTTTCTGATCGGGGCGCCGTCGTCGTGGGTTCGCCAGTCGTCCGGGAGCAGATGGTCCAAGAGGTCGTCAACAGTCACCGCCCCTACCAAGCGGCCGGCCTTATTAACCACCGGCAGCGAGTTGAGGTTGTAGGAGGCCATTGTGTGGCTGACTTCGCTGACACTCGCGTGGTCCGAAACGGGCTCCAGCATGGTGTCCACAATGCTTCCGAGCTGTTCAGGCGGGGCACTGCGCAGCAGCTGCTGGATATGCACCACGCCCAGGAATCGACCCGTGGGTGTTTCCAGCGGTGGCCGGCAGATGAAAATAGCGGACGCCAGCGCGGGGGAGAGCTCCTCGCTGCGCACATGCGCCAGCGCCTCGGCTACCGTCGCTTCGGGCGGGAGGATCACCGGTACCGGCGTCATCAGACCGCCGGCCGTGTCGTCGTCGTACTGCAGCAACCTGCGGACGTCGTCGGCGTCGTCGGGATTCATCAACGCCAGCAGTTGCTCCGCCTTCGCCGGAGACAGATCAGCGAGCAGGTCCGCGGCGTCGTCAGGATCCATTTCCTCCAGCACGTCCGCTGCGCGCTCATTGTCCAGTGCGGAGAGCAGCTGTACCTGATCTTCCTCGGGGAGCTCCTGCAGCACGTCGGCCAGCCGCTCATCCTGGAGCTCGCTGGCGACTTCGATGCGCCGCTTGTCCGACATTTCCTGCAGTGCGTCGGCAAAGTCCGCGGGCTTGAGGTCCTCGTGCGTGGCAACAAACTGCCCGGCGCCCTGCGGCTCGGTATTCTCGCCCTGGTTCGCATCCGACCAGTCGATCAACATGGTGTGCCCGCGGCGCAGGCCCCGCAGCCTGGAGGTGGAGGATCCGCGGCGGACGAACAGCTGGCGGATCAGCCAGTCCCCGTTGCGCTGCTCTTCGAGGGCGATGTCCTCCACGACCGCGTCCCCGGTGCCGTCGGTCAGCGTCACCTTGCGGTCAAAGAGCTCACCTACCACCAGCATCTCTGCGCCGCGCTGGTCAAAGCGGCGCAGATTGACCAGCCCGGTGCAGATGATCTGCGTTTGCTCCATGGACGTCACCCGGGTCATTGGCACAAAAACACGCTTCTTGCCGGGAACCTCGACGACGATGCCAACGGCGTGCGGTGCGCCGGTGACACCGCGGGCAAGCACGACGACGTCACGCAGCCGCCCCAGCCGGTCACCCAGCGGGTCGAAAACGTCGAGTCCGAGAAGGCGCGCAACAAAGACGCGCGAGGGATTGGTGCTCACTAGTACAGGCTACGTCGCGGGCCGCCGATTGCGGGAATTCCGGGCCGGATGTGGCGTTTGCTTTCAGTTTTCGCGGCGCCCGGCAGGGACGGGAACGGGGGGGGGGGGGGGGGGCGGGAGCGGGTGTACGAGCGGGTGCACGAGCGGGTGCACGAGCGGGTGCCCCAGCGGGTGCACGAGCGGGTGCACGAGCGGGTGTACGAGCGGGTGCGGGTTCACTGCCAGCGATATCCCTGCGCGCCGTCAGGATCATGGGAGACAATGGAGTATGGCAAACCTTTTTGGACGCACCCGCGGCGTGGACTCAGCTCGTGCTGTGCCCGTCGGAGACACCGTAGGCTCTTACACCTCCTACCTTGATGCCCAGAAGGCAGTGGATTACCTCGCGGACCATAAATTCCCCGTTCAACAGGTCTCGATTGTCGGCAATGATCTGAAAATGGTGGAACGGGTCACCGGCAAGCTCAGCTACCCCCGCGTGGCGCTCTCCGGCGCTTTGACGGGTGCCTGGTTCGGACTTTTCGTTGGCGTACTGCTCTCCTTTTTTGGCCCCGGCTCGGCCAGCGGCGGGGTTTCCTTGATGACCTCGATCCTGATGGGCGCCGCCTTCTGGATGCTGTTCGGTATTGCCAGCTATGCGATGCAGCGCGGCAAGCGGGACTTCACGTCCACCAGCCAGGTTCTTGCTTCCAGCTATGACGTTATTGTTGCCCCGGACGTGTCCTCCGAGGCGCGCCGGCTGCTCTCCCAGCTCCCGATGAGCAAGGGCGCGGCGCTTCCGGCTCAGGCTGCCCGGACTTATCAGCCACCGGCTGCGCCCAACCAGCCGGCCGCGCCCAACCAGCCGGGGCAGAGCTACCCCGGTCAGAACTACCCGGGTCAGAATCAGCCGACGCCGACTCCGCCGGCCCGGCCGAATGGGTGGACCGACCCTTACGGCGCGTCCGGCGAAACAGGCCAGAGTAAGCCAGGCAACAGCCAGGGCGGCCCCGGGAACGAGGCGCCCGTAGAAGGGGCCGTGGTTGCCCCCTCGGGAAAGACTCCCGGCACCTATTCCGACCTGCCCGACGGCCGTCCTCAGTACGGCATCCGCCTGCCGCAGAACCCGGAGAACCCGCCCGCCGCGGAGGTCCCGCCCTCCCCGGAAGCCCCACAGGCCGCGGAAGTCCCATCATCGGAGCCGGCCGCGCAGCCCCCGCAGGCACCCCCTGTTCCGCAGCAGGACCCCGCGGACGTTCCTGCCGAAGATTCCCGGCAGCCTGTGCCCCCTGCCGACAGGTAGCGGGGGCAGCGCGAAACCGGTCGTGCGAAGCCGGGGCGTTCCCGTCAGGCCGGGACTCTGCCCCCGTTTTTCATGGCCTGGCCCTTGTATTAGTGGCCCAGTACGTACGACGGCGACCCGCACCTTTCGATGCGGGTCGCCGTCGTCGTCGTCGTACTGGTCCGGGCAGGGCTGCGTGCCTTGGCCGGGAGGTCAGCTGTTGGCGGCAGCTTCCGCGCCGTAGATGCCGGCCATCCAGGATTCGACCTCGTCCGGCGTGCGCGGCAGTGCCTCGCTCAGGTTGACCGGACCCTCGGCGGTGATCAGGATGTCGTCCTCGATCCGGACACCGATACCGCGGTATTCGGCGCCGATTCCCAGATCTTCTTCCTTGAAGTACAGACCCGGTTCAATGGTGAAGATCATCCCTTCGGCAATGATGCCGTCCAGGTAGAGGTCCCGCTTGGCCTGGGCGCAGTCGTGCACATCGAGGCCAAGGTGATGGCTGGTGCCGTGCGGCATCCAGCGCCGGTGGTGCTGGCCTTCATCAGAGAGCGCGACTTCCGCGGAGACCGGCAGCAGGCCCCACTCTTCCAACCGCGACGCAAGGACCTCCATGGCGGCGGTGTGGACGTCGCGGAACCTGCGCCCCGGGACGGCGACGGCGAAGGCGGCATCGGCAGCGTCCAGGACGGCCTGGTAAACCTTGCGCTGGGTTTCGGTGTATTTGCCGTTCACGGGAACCGTACGCGTGACGTCGGCTGTGTAGAGTGAGTCAGCCTCGACCCCCGCATCCACCAGGATCAGTTCACCGGCCCTGACCGAGCCGGTGTTGCGGGTCCAGTGCAGAATGGTGGCGTTATTGCCCGCCGCGGCAATGGTGTCGTAACCGAGTTCATTACCTTCCTCCCGTGCGCGGGCAAAGAATGCGCCCTCCACCACGCGTTCACCGCGGGCATGGGTGATGGCGCGGGGAAGCGCCTTAACGATTTCCTCAAAGCCGGCAACGGTCGCTGCGACCGCGAGCTCCATCTGCCGCACTTCCCAGTCATCCTTAATCAGCCGCAGCTCGGAAAGTGCCTCTGCGAGCTTGTCGTCGAGGGCATCCAGGGCGCTCAGATCCAGCTGCTCTGGGTCCTTTGCCGTGTTGTACCGTGCGGTGTCAACAAGGGCGTCAATGTTCTCATCCACCTTGCGGACCAGGCGGACGGAAACGCCGCCAACGGAAGGCTCCCCAACGTTCTTGGTAACGGCAATTTCCAGTTCATCAAGGTGTGCTGTGGCCAGTGCCAATCGCGCGGCGAATTCCTCCAGTGTCGGCCGCGGGCCGATCCAGAATTCCCCCGAGCGGGCGTCGGCATAAAACTGTGTGGTGTCCCGGCCGGCCAGCGGGCGGAAGTACAGCGTCGCATGGTGGTTGCCGCCGTCGTCGCCGGCGCCTTCGTCCGTCGGCTCCATGACCAGCACAGCGTCCGGTTCGTGATCCACGCCCAGACCCGTAAGGTGCGCGAACCCCGAATGCGGGCGGAAGCGGTAATCGGTGTCGTTGGAGCGGACTTTCAACGGGCCCGCCGGGATCGCCAAGCGCTCGCCCGGGAACTGCACAGACACGGCACGACGGCGGCGCGCGGCATGGTCTGCGACCTCCGCACGCTCCGGCACGGTGAGCGGGGCCGGCGCCCAATTACTGGCCATAAAAGCGCGGAAAGCTTCCGATTGAGGCTTCTGGGACCGGTTGTTCACGCGGTCCTCAAGGGGCTGTTGTGCGGATGCGGACTCTGGGGTGCTCTGCTGGGACTCATTCACCCCTTTAGTCTCTCACCGCGCCCCGGCCTCCGGCCACCGGCGGTTCCTCGCAGCTGAGCCGGCCGGCTCAGTCCGTCTTGAGTGCACGCACGCGGGAGCAGCCGGACGTAGGCTGTGAGGGTGAGGATCGATCTGCATACCCATTCCAATGTTTCGGACGGAACCCAGCCACCGGCCGTTTTGCTGGCTGCGGCCAAAGACGCGGCCCTGGATGTGCTGGCGCTGACCGATCATGATTCCACCGGAGGCTGGGGGGAAGCAGCCGCGGCAGCACGGGAGGTTGGGGTGGTGCTGGTCCCGGGCATGGAGGTGTCCTGCCGGACGGCCGAGGGCATCAGCGTTCATTTGCTCTCCTACCTCCATGATCCATCCCATCCCGGTCTGCTCGAGGAAATCACCAAGGCCAAGGATGCCCGCCTGTCGCGGGCAACGCGCCTCGTGGAGCGGCTGGCTGAGGATTATCCGCTGAATTGGGACGACGTCACGCAGCATATTGCACCGGGTGCCACGGTGGGCCGGCCACACATTGCCGACGCCCTGGTGGCCGCCGGAATCGTCGAAGACAGGACCGAGGCTTTTAGAAGTATTCTCTCCTCCCATTCGCGATACTACGTCTCGCATTATGCGCCGGACCCGATACTGGCGATTGAGCTGGTGCGGGCGGCCGGGGGAGTACCGGTTTTTGCGCATCCGGTCGCATCGGCCCGGGGCCGCGTGGTTGCGGACCAGACGTTCGAGGAGATGATCGACGCCGGTCTGCTGGGAGTCGAGGTGGACCACCGGGATAATCCGGAGCAGGGGCGGGTTTGGCTCCGGGCGCTGGCGGCGCGGCGCGGTCTGCTGATGACAGGGTCCTCGGATTACCACGGTGCGGGGAAGCCCAACCTGCTGGGGGAAAACCTCACTGCTGCGCACGTACTGGCCAGGATCGAAGAGCTTGCCAGCGGCTCACCGGTCATTCGCCCTTAGCTGCTGCGGCTTAGCTCAATGACGCTGCTGGCCCTGCAGTGTGGGGGCCAGCAGCGTCACTTCGTTGGGTTTGGTGCTACTCCGCGGCGGACGTTTCGGCACCCGCAACGACCTCACCGTTGCGCCGGCGGGTGCGGCTGCGGTTGCGCCGGGGGCGTGCCGGCTGGGCGGAGCCGTCCGCGTCGTTGACTGCCGTCGTAGTGACGGGACCGCTGGTTGCGGCGGCAGGAGCTTCTGTGGACGGGCGACGGCGGCTGCGTTCCGCACCGCTGCCTGCCGAGCCCGTGCGGGAACTGCTGCGTTGTCCCTCGCCTCCGGATGTGCGCGCCCTGTCGGTTGAACGTTCGCTGGAAGTGCGCCCGCCGGATCGGCCGTCGGCGTCGGACTTCCGGCCGCCGTCGCGCCCGCTCGTACGGCCGCCGTCGCGCCCGCCGGCGTGGGGTGCTGTATTGCGTTTGCCCGTCTCGCCCAGGTCTTCGAGGACCTCGGCATTGATTCCGGCATGCGTGCGCTGGTTCCGCGGCAGCCGGCCCTTGGTACCCTCGGGGATATCCAGGTCTTCGTAGAGGTGCGGCGAGGAGGAATACGTCTCCACCGGCTCAGGAACGTTCAGGCCCAGCGCCTTGTTAATCAGGGCCCAGCGCGGCATATCGTCCCAGTCCACGAAGGTCACCGCGGTGCCCTTATTGCCGGCCCGGCCGGTGCGGCCCACCCGGTGGAGATAGATCTTTTCGTCCTCAACGCACTGGTAATTGATTACGTGCGTGACGTCATCTACGTCAATGCCGCGGGCGGCAACATCGGTGGCCACGAGCACATCGACCTTGTTGTTGCGGAAGGCACGCAGGGCCTGCTCGCGCGCGCCCTGGCCCAGGTCTCCATGAATGGCGGCGGCGGCAAAACCGCGGTCAATGAGCTCATCGGCGACCTTCGCGGCGGTGCGCTTGGTCTTGGTGAAGATAATGGTCCGGCCGCGTCCGCGGGCCTGCAGAATTCGTGCCACTACCTCGGCCTTGTCCATGCTGTGCGCCCGGTAAATCAGCTGGCGGATGTCGCGCTTGGTCAGGCCCTCGTCATCCGGGTCGGCGGCGCGGATGTGGGTGGGCTGCGTCATGTACCGCCGGGCCATGGCGACGACAGCGCCGGGCATTGTGGCGGAGAACAGCAGCGTCTGGCGGACGGCGGGAGTGCCGGCGATCAGCGTTTCGACGTCGGGCAGGAAGCCCAGATCCAGCATTTCGTCTGCCTCGTCCAGCACGACGATTTTGACGCTCTTGAGGTTCAGATGCTTTTGCTTGTACAGATCAATCAGGCGTCCGGGAGTGCCGACCACCACCTCCACGCCCTTGTGCAGGGATTCGATCTGCGGCTCGTAGGCGCGGCCACCGTAGATCGTAGCGATCCGCGCACCCCGCTGCCGCGACGCTGTCGCCAGGTCGTTGGCCACCTGGACAGCCAGTTCACGGGTCGGCACAATCACCATGGCCTGCGGGGCGCCTGGGGTGGGCAGCTTGTCGTACCCCGGGTCCTTCGGGGCAACCACGCGCTGCAGCGCCGGAATGCCGAAGCCAAGGGTCTTGCCGGTACCGGTCTTCGCCTGGCCGATGATGTCATGGCCGGCCAGCGCGATCGGCAGCGTCATGGACTGGATCGGGAAAGGGTGAGTGATGCCGGCTGCGGTGAGCGAGGCAACAATGTCCTCGCGGACGTTGAAGTCGGCGAAAGTCTGCGGCACTTGCTGGTGCGGTTCCGCAGTGGTGGTCAATGTTGCCTCGACGGTGAGCTCGTCGTCGGTGTTATCCGCACGCAACTGGGTTTCGCCGTCGATGTTCGTGGTATCAGTCTTCACAGTGTTTTTACCGTTCAATTCGTCTATTCAGGTGCCGCAAACCAAGGCTTCGACGCCGGCCCGGTGTGGGTCGAACGGAGCCAGAGGCGGCACTTCCAGCGGAAGCCGATCGCGGGCTAACAACTGCTTGCCGGCTGCCGCTGCAGTTTTCCTGCGCAGCGCTGACATCATAAGATCGCGTAGGGGCGGGCTTGAGAGAACTTTCGAAAAGGAAACAATCAACGACCGGGCATCCATGTCTACACTGCCAGTCTAACCGGTCGGCCGGGGTTTCACGGTGTTTCCGCCCGTTTTCCGCTCTCCCAATGACGCCCCAGCGACGCAAGAGGGTCCTCAGAGGGTTGTGAAGAGGACGGTGCGTGTTCTGATGTCCGCCTGCAGCAGCCGTACGCGGACGTTGGTGCCGGGTTCCAGCGCGCCCGCGCAATATGCCGAAACGGCAGGATCCTTGAGCTGGATGATGCTCTTGGGGCTGGCATGCGCGTTGCCGTTACCGTTGCTCTTGGGCCCGCTGATGACGACGGCGTCAAACTCGGCGCCGACATGCGCGCTCAGCACTGCAGCCTCAACGGTGTCAATGGCGGCCCTGTCCACCTTGTTGGCCAGCTGATCTGATGCCATCATAATGGCCGGCAGCTGGGGTAAGGCGTCGCGGGCCCACTGCGGAACGGATTCACCGGCGCTCAGAGCGGAGCAGATCGCCAGCACAAACCGGTCCACCAGCCGGCGCAGCGGCGCGGTCGTATGCGCATACGGTGCGGCAACCGCGGCCTGAACGCTGTGCTGCGGCAGCTCGCCGTCGAAAGGTGTGTAAGCCGCTCCGCGAAACAGCGCCGTGGCCGCATGCATGAGGGCAAGTTGCTGGGGATCGGAGGTATCCAGGGAGCGCAGATAATCGCCATAGGGCATGTCCATGGGCCAGGGTTTCGTCAGCACCACGGTCTGCCGCCGGTACCGATCCACCGACGCCGCATCCGGCTCCGGCATGGTTCGCAGGATGCCGACCTTGCCGTCGAGCATCAGCGCCGCGGCGGCCATCCCGGTCAGCAGGGAGATCTGTGCATTCCAGTCTTCAACCGGCAGCGCCGGCCGGAACACCAGCTTGTACCGGTCGCCGTCGAACTCCACTTCCTGCCGGGGAACATTCAGGCTTGCCCCGCCGCGCTTGTGCTCCAGCTCAATGCGCTTAAGCCCGATCTCCTTGAGCAGACCCAGCGTTCGGGTGATGGCAGCGCTGGTCACAGTCCCTGAAACCGGGCTGGAGCCGTCGTCGATCATGACCTGTGCCTGAGCGTAGTCGAGCCGTGCCACGCTCCGGACTGCTGCGCGCCGTACCGTCGTCGAGACCTCCTCGCCGGCGTCGTCCAGGGCAATCCGCCACACAAACGCGGACCGTATGCGGCCGGGCAGCAGGCTCGCCGCATTCTCGCTCATGCGCGCCGGATGAAGTGGTACGCGGCCGTCAGGGGTGTACACCGTCTGGCCGCGGAGCCGGGTTTCCGAGTCCAGGGCACCGGCTGGTGGAACGAACGACGGGACATCCGCAATGGCATAGTGCACTAAATAGGCAGGCACCGGGCCGGACGCCTCACCCGGGGTTGGTTGTTGGCCGCTGAACGGCTCCAGAAACATTGCCTGGTCCAGGTCCATCGAGCCCGGCGGATCAATGCTGAGAAATGGTTGCGCTGTGAGATCGAGTTCGGGGAGCTGATGGCCGGCAATTGAGGCGCTCACTTCCGCCAATACCTCCTCACTGAACCTCTGCGGAAGCTTGAATTCCGTCTTCAGGTTCGCCAGCGCCAGGGCAAGTTGCTGCTGCGCTGCACTGGAGTGCACGTCAATGTGAGAGTATGGCACCTGCCAAGCCTAGCCCGAGGGCCCCGCCGCGCGGCTTTTTGCGCGGGTGGGTAGGGCGACGGCGCTAGCTGCGAGGGCCCCGCCGCGCGGCTGGACCTGCGCTCCACCGGTAGCGTACCGGACCCGTTACCCTAGGTTCTATGAGTATTCCGCCGGGTGAGTCCGCACCGAACGTCTCCGTCGGTGAGCTGAACGCACGCTATGACAAGTTTGTCGTAGACCTCCTGGGCGTCATCGCTTATGGAGAACTTTCTGCCTTTGAGCGGTTGTCCTCGGACGCCCGGTATTCACCCACGCTGCATGACCGCGCTGCGCTGGGCCGGATGGCAGTGGCCGAGTTCGAGCACTTTGAGGTGGTCCGGGCCAGGTTGGCGGAAATGAACATGGACGTGGAGTTGGCGATACGCCCGTTCCAAACATCTGTTGACGCTTTCCATGACCGTACCCGGCCCGCTGACTGGTACGAATCGCTCATGAAGGCATACGTAGTCGATGCCATTTCCGAGGACTTCTACCGTGCGATCAGTGAGTTTCTGGACCCACGTACACGCGAAATCATCGCAGCGGTCCAGACGAATGCCGAGTCCGGCAGGCTGCTGCAGGATCGGTTGAAGAAAATGTTGACCGACGATCCCAGGCTGGCTTCCCGGCTGGCCTTGTGGGGCAGACGGTTGGTCGCGGAGGTGCTGACCCAGGCACGGCAGGTGGGTACCGAACACACCTTTCTGCGCGGGCTAATGGCCGACGACGATGTTCCGGCCGCGCGCGACGAGGTCAGTACGCTGATGGCGCAGCTGACTAAGAATCACTCCCGTCGGATGAGCCAGCTGGGCCTGACAGCCTGAAGCCGGAAATTTCCCTGCCGATGCCTGGCGGCGGCGGAAAATGTCCATCGAGCGAAAGGCGGTAGACGCAGATGGCGGTAGTCCGCGAGTTCTTTCGGCTGGGACCGGCGCGGGATGACCACTATCCTGCGTTACGGTGCGCTATTGGAGTAGCCGTGCCGCTGCTGGTGCTGCTGTCCCTGGGGCGTTCGGACCTTGCGATTTATGCCGTTTTTGGTGCTTTCACCGGGGTCTTCGGCCGCGGTGAAAGCTACCGGCTTAGGATGGTGCATCAGTTGCAGGCCGGCCTCCTGATCCTTGCGGCCGTAACGCTCGGCTCACTCAATTCCCTGGCCGGGGCAGCGCCGTGGTGGATCATCGCAACGACGTCGGCGGTGGGAGCAGTCGGTGCGGTGGCCGCTGAGCGTCTCCGGCTCGGACCCGTCGGCCCATTCTTCTTTATCTTTGCCTTCGCCGCCACGTCCTACATTCCCCTGGCCGTCCCGCTTACGGTACCGCTGCTGACCACGGCGCTGCCCGTGGTGCTGGCCGTCGTCGTCGGCGTCTCCGGTTGGTTCATCCGTCGTGGACTGCGCAGACCGTCAAGACCCCGGGTGGCTACGGCAGGCCGGCCGGTCAACTGGCGTGCCGTCCGGCTGCAGGCGGTGCGTTATGCGCTGGCCATCGCGGCAGCGGGTACGCTGGCGACGATCACCGGGGTGGGGCACAGCTACTGGGCGATGGTGAGCGCCGCCGTGCCGCTGATGGGGCCGGATATGGCCAAGCAAGTGATTCGAGGATTGCACCGGGTGCTGGGCACGCTGGCAGGACTGGTGGTGCTCTGGCTGGTATTGCTGCTGTCGCTGGTGCCATGGCAAGTGGTGCTGCTGGTGGTGGTTCTGCAGTTCCTGGCGGAAATATTCGTCGCCCGGCACTATGGGCTGGCCCTGCTTTTCATCACGCCGCTGGCGCTGCTGATGACGGAACTGGGGCAGCCGGGCAATGTGGGACTTTTGATGCTGGAGCGGGCCGTGGAAACCGGCATCGGTGCGGCGGTGGGCATCGCAGTCGCCCTCCTGCTGCGGGACCGGCCGCGCGGCAATTGAAATGCCGCCGGTCAGCGGCCATCGCCGCACCCAGCGTCCGCCGCGTGAAATATGCCGGGCGTGCCGGCGGTTAGAACTAAGGAGCCCACCGGATTCGCCGGCGCGTATCCCAACGAAAGGTCCCTTCTCCATGACTGTTCCCCTCTCCATCCTCGACCTTGCCCATATTGGACGGGGAGAAACCGCCGAAAGTTTCAAAGCCAGCGTGGCACTGGCGCAGCACGCGGAGAATTGGGGGTACCGGCGGATCTGGTACGCGGAGCACCACAATATGCCGACCATTGCCTCCTCGGCCACCAGTGTACTGATTGCGCACGTTGCGGCGAATACGACGAAGATCAGGCTCGGTGCCGGCGGCGTTATGCTGCCCAACCATGCTCCGTTGACCATTGCCGAGCAGTTTGGAACCTTGGAAACTTTGCACCCGGGGCGCATTGACCTTGGACTGGGCAGGGCACCGGGAAGTGACCAGAAGACCATGCGTGCCCTGCGCCGGGACCCGATGTCCTCAGACACGTTCCCGCAGGACGTCATGGAGCTGCAGGGGTACCTCACCGGCAACACCCGCATTCCCGGCATTAACGCAATACCCGGTCGGGGCACCAATGTGCCGCTGTACATTCTGGGATCTTCATTGTTCGGTGCCAAGCTCGCTGCAGCACTGGGACTGCCGTATTCGTTTGCCTCGCACTTTGCGCCCAATGCTCTTGAAGATGCCGTGAAGATTTACCGTCGGGAGTTCCAGCCCTCGGACCAACTCGCCGAGCCGTACGTCATCGCCGGTGTCAATGTGATCGCAGCCGATACCGAGGAGGATGCGCAGCAGCAGTTCCTGACCGGTAAACGCAACAGAATTGCCCAGATGGTGGGCCAGGGTAAAACCTTTACCGACGAGGAAGCGGACCTCCTGCTTGAATCCCCGGCGGGGCATCAGGTGCTGCAGATGGCCAGATATTCCGCCGTCGGGACGCCCGCCCAAGTGAAGGAGTACCTGGATGACTTCACCGAAGTGGCCCAGGCGGACGAGCTCATTGTGGCCACCCAGGCGAGCAGTGTGGACAGCTGGCTGCGCTCCTACGAGTTGTTGGCCGAGGTTGCGGGACTTGTGCCGGTTGCGCCGGGGAAATGACGGCTTTCCCGTGAAATGACGTCCCGCCACGCATCATTTTGCGGGCGGGACGTCATGATGGCCGGGCCGGCGCCATGCTACTGTCACGTCGGTAGGACGGAACTGGCGGCAAAAATGAAAAGGGCGGGAAATTGATCGGTTCATCGGCAGCGCTCTGGGGAACGCAACTGCTGTCCCTTTCCTTCGCTCTGTTGTTATCCACCGCGATCGGCTTCGAGCGGCAGCTGAAGAGCAAATCCGCGGGAATGCGGACGCACGCGCTGGTCGGCACCGGCGCGGCGCTGTTCATGGTGGTCAGTAAGTTCGGCTTTGACGACGTTTTGGTCAAGGACCTGGTCCGGTTGGATCCGTCCCGGGTCGCCGCGCAGATAGTCTCCGGCATCGGCTTCATTGGCGCCGGTCTGGTTTTCGTCCGCCGGAACAAGGTGCGCGGCTTGACGACGGCGGCGTCGATCTGGCTGACCGCTGGTGTCGGTACCGCTGCAGGAGCCGGCCTGATCATCCCCGCTGTCTTTGTGACGCTGGCGCACTTTTTGGTGGTGTTCCTCTACCCATTCATCGTCAGCCGCACCAGGCTGGGGAATCTGAACGAGCACGTCATCCACGTCACATATCTGGACGGGATCGGTGCCTTGCGGGTAATCATGCTCACGTGCACCGAGCTTGGTTTCGCGATCATGGGATTCACCACGCGCGCCGGCGAGGACAGCACCTTGTCCCGGGTGCTGGGTAAAACGCCGACGGCCGACGACGGCACGACGGATGCAGGGGACGTCACCGTCGAGGTGGAACTGGAAATCAACGGCACCACGCCGATCAGCGTGTTGACCCATCGGCTCGGTTCTGTGGCCGGGGTGCGTGGCCTGTCCATCGACGACGACGCCGAATAGCCTCAGGGGCGGCACTTAGGTACAGCGAGACCAGCCGCCCGGTTCCCGTTCACCGTCCAGAAATTTGCCGGATCTAATGTCACTTGGATTCCTACCGGGTCGGCGTTGGCGGTGCCGAAACCGGGTTTTGCGGGATTAGTGGGGCGATGAGTCTTTCCATCTGAGTTTGAAGGAAGTGTTGTCCTGCTGTGCTGGGGTGGTCCCCGTCCGGTCCGATCAGCTCAGCGGCGTTGTCCATGATCCAGCCGTCGGCAATGGGATCGACGAATTGTGCTCCTGCCTGGAGGGCTGCTGTCCTGTCCTGGTCCCGGACCTGAACTCGTTCGGGTTCGGGATTGTGCGTGTAGGAGGGTGGTCCAACGACGAGGATGGCTGCCTGCGGTGCAATGTTTTTGACCGTTTCGAATGCCTGGGAGGCGGCGGCACCGATTTGCGCCGGCGGAACCCCGATGTCGTTTTCGGAACCGAAGAAGACCACCAATCGTGTTTCGGCCGTTACCATTTCGGTGACCTGAGTGCCAAAGGTCGAATTATTGTCTCCGACGCTGACGTAGCCGCTGCCGTTCTGCGCAGCATTGATCAGGTCCGGGCGGCCTTGATGAAACGCCGGGTCGTTATTGATGAGGTTGGGCCAAGCATCTGCGGGAGAAGTTCCGTAACCGGTGCTCAGTGAATCTCCAATAATGACAATGCGGTGATGTTCGGGTACTACGGGAGCGGGTGGGGAGGAGCAGCCGGAAAGAGCCAGCGTGGTCACCACACACGCAAGCACCGGCCCTGCGACGCGGCGCAGACGGTCAGCTTTACGGGCTATGGTTCCGCAGTGCAGGAGTCCTTCTGTAGTCACTGGTGCCATCCTGATTAGTGTTTGGAGGGTCGGACCTACCCTGGAGATGGATGCTTTCTGCCTACACCGGTAACTTTACGGTCCCTACCCGTGCAACCACGTGGTGGGCCCGTGGAAGGAGTCACGCAGCTGACAGGAGATGGATTTCCGTTTTCTCCTGGAGATCCTCTGCTATGGAGGTCTCAGGGTCCTCTCAGGGAATATGTCCGAAGGTAGAGTGTCAGCTCGTGCACTATTTCACCGGTGAGGCGCGCGTCCGTCCGGGCGGCGTTCGTTGAGGCGAAGGGGAAAGACTTTTGACGCGGAACGTGCGTGAACGTCTTAGTGCCGGGCGCCGGGTCTGGATATGGTTCGCGGAGATGACCTTCGATGGGGTGCGCCATGCACCGCTGACGTTTGGGTTGCTGGTGCTGATGTGGGCGGTCGCGTTGGGGACCACCAGCGTCAGCCGGGGTCCGCGGGGCCATCTTGCGGGCGCGGTGCTGGCGAATCCCTCGACGTCGGGTTCCCATCCGTGGTCGGTGGTGTTGTCGCTGCTGTGGGCGCCGGATCTGGGGACGTATCTGTGGACTACTGCCGCGTTGTTGGGGCTGGGGATTTTCGCGGAGCGGCAGTTGGGGACGTCCCGGTTTGCTGTGGCGCTGGTGGCGGGTCACCTGACGGGGGTTCTGGGCGGTTTTGCTGTTGCGGGCGCTGTGTCGTTCGCTTTTCCTGACTGGGCTGCGGCGTTGGCTGGTACCGGGTTCGGCGGTCCCGCACTGGCGGTGGTGGGGGCTGCGATGGCGTCCACGGCGTCGCTGGGCACGATGTGGCGGCGTCGCTGGCGGGTGAGTGGATTCATTTTGCTGGGGACCATGGTCTTGTTTAACGGGGCGATGATCACGATCATGTTGCTGGCGTCGGCGGTCGCGGGATATGTGGTGGGGAAGGTGATGTATCGGTCCGTCTCGATCAGGACGGTGCCGGCGGCCTCGATCCGGGAGAGCCGGATCCTGATCGCCCTGGTTTGTGCGGCTGCTGCGGCGGGGCCGCCGTTGGCTGCGGTGTCCGCGAACGCGAATGGGCCTTTCGCTGTGTTGGGAGAGCTTTTCACGGGCGTGCAGGACACTGACCCGACGGCGATCCGGGGGATCTGTGCGGCGGCCGC
>NZ_JADNYM010000017.1 GCF_015708085.1 Arthrobacter terrae
TAATCATAGCGCTCGCCGGTCGCCTGTGCCTGGGCCGCAACACCATAGAGGGCCTTGATGCCCGGGATGGAGGTCTGCACCCGGATGGATTTATACCCCTCCTCCAGGTGCTGGCGGATCGAGTCGAATAACTCCGGCAAATCCCGGCCGGAGGCATGCCCGTAGGTGCGCAGGGCCGTCCGGGAGGCGCCGCCGAGCAGCTGATACACCGGCAGACCCGCGACCTTGCCCTTAATATCCCACAACGCCATATCCACCGCCGCGATCGCCGCCATCGTCACCGGCCCCCGACGCCAGTAGGCGCTCCGGTACAGGAACTGCCAGGTGTCCTCGATCCGGTGCGGATCCCGCCCCACCAACAACGGCACCACATGCTCGGTCAGGTACGCTGCAACGGCGAGCTCACGCCCATTCAACGTCGCATCCCCCAACCCCGTAAACCCCTCATCCGTGGTGATCTTCAACGTCACAAAATTCCTCGACGGACTACTAACAACCACATCAGCAGCAACGATCTTCATCGGTATACCTCTCCATACCTGGACATACGTACCATCGTCTTTGCTCGGTGTCCGGTGCAACTGCCGGAGGCTACCGTCACCACTCGGCGTACGAGCCGTCGTCGTGCCGCCACAGTGGCGACCGCCAGGCGTGCCCGTTCTTGTCGGCGCTCCGCACAGCCTGTTCGTCGATCTCGATGCCCAGACCCGGACCGGTCAGCCGCTCAATATGTCCATTGACGAACTTCAACGGCGTTTTGTCCAGCACATAGTCCAGCACCTCGGCACCCTGGTTGTAATGGATGCCGATGCTCTGTTCCTGGATCAGGTAATTTGGCGTCGCGAAGCCGACCTGCAGACACGCGGCCAGCGCCAGCGGGCCGAGCGGGCAGTGCGGTGCGAGCTGGACGTCAAAGATCTCGGCGAGGGAGGCAATTTTCCGTACCTCCGTAATGCCGCCGGCATGCGAAAGATCCGGTTGGGCGACGGCGATGCCGGCCTGTAGGACCGGTAAGAATTCCTGCCGGCTGTACAGCCGCTCCCCGGTGGCGACGGGAATCGAGGTTGACCGGGTCAGCTGTCCAATTAAATGCGAGTTCTCCGGCACGACGGGTTCTTCGATGAAGAACGGGCGCAGCGGTTCCAGCAGCGGTGCCACCCGGCGCGCGTTAGCAAGGGTGAAGCGACCGTGAAAGTCGACGGCGACATCCCGGTGCGGTCCGAGGACGTCCCGGGCGGCGGCGACCCGTTCCACGACTCCGTCGATTTCCCCGACACTGCCGATCGGGTGCATCCGGCCGCTGGCGTTCATTTTTACTGCTGTCAGGCCAACGTCCAATTGGGCACAAATGGAGTCGGCAATTTCCGCCGGCTCGTCCCCGCCGACCCAGCCGTACATCCGGATGCGGTCCCGGACATGGCCGCCCAACAGCTGATGCACCGGGACGCCCAAGTGCTTGCCGGCGATGTCCCATAGCGCCTGGTCCAGCCCGGATACGGCGCTGGCCAGGATCGGGCCACCGCGGTAGAACGAACCCTTGGTCATGACCTGCCAGTGATCCTCGATCCGCAGCGGATCCTTACCCAGCAGGAGTTCGGCCAACTGTTCGACGGCGGTCCGAACGGTTTCGGATCTGCCCTCCACCACCGGTTCGCCCCAACCGACAATGCCGTTGTCGGTTTCGATGCGCACAAAGAGCCAGCGGGGCGGCACCAGGAACGTTTCGATTCGGGTAATGCGCATCTGGGGCATCGATCAGCCTTTCGTGGCGCCGGCAGTGAGGCCGGTGACAATGTATTTCTGCGTAAACAGGGCGATCACCATGATGGGAATGGTCACCACAACGGCGGCTGCCATCAGTCCGCCCCAGTCGATGCTGGCGTAGGAGACGAAGTTGAAGATCGCTACCGGCAGCGTCTTGGTGTGGGCGCCGGAGAGCACCAGAGCGAACATGAAGTTATTCCACGAAAAAATGAAGGAGAGGATGCCGGCCGTGGCAATTCCGCCGACGGACAGCGGGAGGGTGATCCGCGAGAAGGCGCCGATGGCGGTCAGCCCGTCCACCTGGGCAGATTCCTCGAGTTCCAGCGGCATCGAATCGAAGAACGACATCATGATGTAGACAATGAGCGGCAGGGCCACGAACATGTGCGAGAGGATCAGCACCGAGAACCCGCCCACCAGGCGCATATTGGAAAATACGTAGTACCAGGGCACCAGCAGGCTCACGCCGGGAATGATGCGCGCCATCAGCACCACCAGGGCGGAGCGGTGCATGGTGAAGCGGCTCATCGCGTATGCCGCCGGTACGCCCAAAACGAGGGATAACGCCGTCGAGCAGAAAGCCACCCAGAAACTGTTGAAGATGAACTGGAAGTAGTTATTGCGGCCCAGCACATTGTTGTAGTTCTCCCACGTAGGGGAGAAGATGATTGATTTCCCTGCGTCGTAGATGTCCACGTTGGTTTTGAAGGAGGCCAATAGCATCCACGCCAGCGGAGCGATGAATACGATGACCACCAGAATCAGCATGACCACGCGGAAAACCTTGTAGGCCCGGGAGCGCAGCGGCTTTCGGCGCCGTGCCGGGACTGCGGACCTCGTGTCAGGCCTGCCGTCGGTAAGGGTGGTGGCGCTCATTATTTATTGCCTTTCCGGCGACGTGTCAGGATAAACATGCATGCCACGATGATAAGGAAGAACAAAATCAGGACCGCCGAGGCCAGACCGTAGCTGTTGTAATCGAAGCTCAGGCCGTAGGCGTATACGTTGAGGGTTTCGACTTCGTTGAAGGACCCGCCGCCCTTTCCCTTGGTGGCGTAGAGAATATCGAAGGTTTTCAGGGCGTCGATGCTGCGCAGCAGGACGGCGACGATGACCGTGGGCATCAGCAGCGGCAGCGTCACAAAGCGGAACCGCTGCCAGGCATTGGCGCCGTCGATGCGCGCCGCTTCATCCGGCTCATCGGAAAGTGCGGTCAGGCCGGCGAGCAGGATCAGGACGACCATCGGCGTCCACTGCCAGATATCCACGAAGACCAGCGTCGGCAGGGCGGTCTCGGGGGAGGAGAGCCACGGCTGGGACGGCAGCCCAAGGAAGTTCAGCAGCTGGTTGGCGAAGCCGATGTTTGGATCGAAAATCAGCCGCCACATCATGCCAACGGCGACGGGGGTCGCCACCAGCGGCAGCAGGATTGCCACCCGCACCCATTTTTCACCGCGAAAGGGACGCCACAGCAGCAGCGCAATGCACATGCCCAGGACCATTTCCACGGCCAAGGCAGAGAGGGTGAAGGCAAAGGTGCGTCCGGTTGCCGGCCAAAACCTTTCGGTGTCCTTGAGGACTTCCAGGTAGTTGCCGAAGCCGACGAAATGCGACGCCGCACGGACCGAGCCGTGCGCATCGGTCAAACTCAGATAGAGGGTCCAGGCCAGAGGAAAGGCGATCAGGACTCCCACGAAAATCATGGCCGGGGCCGCAAAAAGCCACTTCCGGTGGGTATTGGCCCAGTCCGAATATGCCCGCCACGCGGACTTTCGGGTCGTGGTCAGAACGGTCATCGTTCACCTGTCGAATCGTTTGTTGGGTGGAAAATGTGTGCGCGGTGAGGAGATTGCGGAAGGCCGGCCGCCAGGACGGCGACCGGCCAGCGTGTGCCCGCAGTTATCCGGGGCTGATATTAATTGCCGGTCTTACTTGTCACTGTCAAGGAACTTCTGGAAGGCCGTGTTTGCGGAATCCGCTGCCTCGGAGGTGTTGCCGCCGGTGATGGCGGTGACGATCGGTTCGCCGACGATTTCACGGGCCTTGGCCACGGAGATCACGAGCGGCCGGTCATGACCGACGCCGTTCTTGGCGCTGACCGCGATTGCCGACGCCAGATCCTTGGGATAGGTGGAGATGCCCGCCGGATCATTCCAGACGGAGTTGCGCGGTCCGGGGACTCCTGCCTGTTGGATCTTCAGCGTCATGTCCTTGCTGGTGGCCCACTGGATGAACTTCCAGGCGTTGTCCTGATTCTTTGACGCCGCGTTGATGCCCAAGGCCCACGACGGCACGTTGTAGGGCTTGGATCCTGCAGGTCCGGCCGGCAGGGGCGCGAAGCCGACAGTATCGGAGACCTTGGACTTGGCCGGGTCGGTGGCGTTCTTGTAGAGACTGTCTGCTTCCGTGTAGAACGCCGCGTTACCCTGCGTGAAGATGGCCATCGCCTCGGGCCAGCTCATGTCGGTGCTGACATTGGCCGGTCCTTGATCCTTGATCAGGCCGCCGTAAAAAGCGTAGGCCTTCTTGGCTGCATCGCTGTTCACCGCGGACTTGCCCGACTTGTCGATGAAGTCGCCGCCAAAGCTGTACAGGAAACTGGAGAACTGGGTGACGGCAGTGGACTTCCCGGTCCGGGCCACAAAACCGGCCATCCCGGGATTGGCGTCCTTGATCTTCGTCGCTGCAGCCTTGAGCTCATCCATGGTCTTGGGGACTTCAATGCCCGCCTGGGCGAGCAGGTCCTTGCGGTAGTAGAGGACCTCGCGCTCGGTGATGGTCGGGACGCCGACCACCTTGTCTTCGTAGGTGGTGGAGGAAACGGGGCCGTCCTGGAAATCGCTCCAATTCCAGTCCGCGTCGCTCTTGACCTTGTCGGAGAGGTCGGCCAGGTAGCCGTTCTTGGCGAACAACTTCCCTTCCTGCAAGGGGCGGTACATCATCACGTCGATCTCGTCCGTGCCGGCGTTGAGCTTGACGTTGTACTGATCCGATAGCTGATCCTCGCCCAGCTGCGTGAGCTCGATCTTTACGTTGTTGGCCTTTTCAAATTCCGGGATAGCGGCCTTGATCTGATCGGTCCAGACGTGGTTCGCCAGCGTCACGCGCAAGGTGCTCGGTCCGTTTCCAGCTGCCGAGTCTGAGCCCGTGCCGCAGCCGGCAAGTGTTCCGACGGCCAGTGTCACTGCCGCAGCAGTTATCCCAACGGATCGCAAAAGAGGTGCTCGTTTCACGGTCTCTCCATTTCTTCAGTGGGACTGCAGCGCCACAGGCGGCGCAGCCGAAACAGATGCTTCTTTACATCTGCTTTATCCCGAAACTCTAGTGAGTAAGATCATACTTATGCAACCGCAAAACGGTAACGATATGATCAATGCCATGGACCCCCGGAAATCTTTGCGCCTTGCTGCCGCCGAAACGAGCGCCGGCAAGAACCTGCCAGCAGGGGAAAATACGGTGCGTACAGGCGGCCTTCACGCGCAGGTCGTGGAGCTCCTTGGGCTGGCCTTCAGCTCCGGTGAACTGCCAAGCGGCTCCATCCTGCGGATTGAAGAACTTGAAGAACGCTGCCAGGTTTCGCGCTCCGTGGTGCGGGAAGCGCTGCGCGTTTTGGCGTCGATGGGCATGGTGACATCACGGCGACGCATCGGCGTTTCTGTGCTGCCGTCGTCGGAATGGAATCTGTACGACCCGCAGATCATCCGGTGGCGGTTAGCCTCCGCGGGACGGATCGCGCAGTTGCGCTCGTTGTACGAGTTACGTGCCGCTATTGAGCCGGAGGCGGCGAAATTAGCGGCGCTGCGGGCACCGCTGAGCGATGCCAGCGATCTGATGGGGCTAGCCGGGAAGCTGTGGGCAGCAGGCCGGGACGGGGACACGGGCCTGTTCCTGGACCTGGATATCCAGTTCCACCGCCTCGTGCTCTCCAGCTCGGGGAACGAAATGTTTGGCCGCCTGCACACCCTGGTGGCGGAGGTGCTGACCGGGCGGACCAACTATGGTCTGATGCCGGAACATCCGCACGAAGAAGCACTCCAGATGCATGTGGACGTGGCCAGCGCCATTCAGCGCGGCGACCCTGACCAGGCCCGGGACGCCATGCTGCGTATTACCGACCGTGCAGTACGGGAAATGCAGTCACTGTGGACCATGAAGACGAACGCCTGAGGCAGCCGAACGCCGTTCCTGACCGCCGGCGTCCTCCTGCCCGCAGTGAGGACTAATCCGTCGTTCTAGTCTGCCGGTAGGGGTGGGCGGGGAAGACGCCCAAAATCCTCAGTTCGGTGCTGAAGAAGGTCAGCTCCGCCAAAGCCTGTTTCAGGGCACGGTCCTCTGGATGGCCCTCCACATCCACCATGAACATGGTGGCGGAAAATTCACCGTCCACCATGTAGCTCTCCAACCGGGTCATGTTCACGCCATTGGTCGCGAAACCGCCGAGCGCCTTATACAGGGAGGCCGCGATGTTCCGGACCCGGAAGACGAAACTGGTGACCAGCGGTCCGCTACCGGCCTCCGGATAACTCTGTGGGGGAGAGAGCACCACGAACCGGGTGGTGTTGTGGTGCTCGTCTTCCACATCCTTGGCCAGAGTATCCAGCCCGTACATAGCGGCGGCGAGCGGAGGAGCCAGCGAAACCTTTCCCGGATCGTTCCAGTCGCGTACCTCGCGGGCGGACCCGGCGGTGTCCCCGGCAACGACTGGTTTCAGGCCGTGGGCGCGGATGAAGCGGCGGCATTGGGCCAGGGCGTGGACATGGCTGTGGACTTCCTGTGCCTGCGCCATGGTGGCGCCGGGAATGCCCAGCAGATCGAAGCGGATCCGGAGAAAGTGCTCGCCGACAATCTGCAGACTGGTGTCCGGGAGCAGCAGGTGAATGTCCGCTACCCGCCCCGCCACCGAGTTATCGATCGGAATCATGGCGAGCTGGGCGGCCCCGGAGATGACCTGCGCGAAGGCATCCTCGAATGTTGCGCAGGGGATCGCATTCCAGCCGGGGTAAGCCTCGAGGCAGACAATATGCGAGTTCGCTCCGGGCTCGCCCTGGTAGGCAATGGAACCGATCGCGGCGGGTTCTGCTGGGGACGTCATGGCTCCATGCTAGTTAACACCGGGCAGGCTCCCTAAAATATGGCGTCACCGTCCCGCCGGGCAGAGGAACTCAAGGGATCCCCGCTGCTGCCAAGGTGTAGCCACCGGGCGCTGTGCTTAGTAGCGTGGACGGTGGAACGGTTCCCGGTCAGGCAAGGAGACAGCGATGGATGGACAGCAGATACATCAGCGGATTCAAGAACTCGTGGAGCAGGAACAAGGGCTACGGGACACCGCACCCTCGGAAGGGGAGTCGAAGTCCCGCAGCGCCGAACTGAAGCAACTCGAGGTACAGCTGGACCAATGCTGGGACCTGCTTCGGCAGCGGCGTGCCAAACTCGATGCGGGTCAAAACCCTGATGAGGCTTCCGTTCGCCCCGTCGAAGAGGTTGAGGGCTACCGCCAATAGCACCGGCACGGCCAGTGCAGGCCGGCCGTGACCCCGTCCTCAGCGACTGCCGTGGCCGGGGCACCCCTCCTCAGCGGGCCGGACCGGCAAGGTGGCCGCTAGTGATGCGTTATCTCGCTGATTTTTCCACGGGCGAGCCGGAATCTGCGGTCCGTTTTCCGGGCCAGGGCCTGATCATGGGTGACCACCAGGATGGTGGTGTTCTTTTCATGGCACAGCGAGCGCAGCAGCTCGATGATCAGCTCGCCCGTTTCATCGTCGAGATTCCCCGTCGGCTCATCCGCCAGGATCAGCTTGGGGTTGTTGGCCAGTGCACGGGCAATCGAGACACGCTGCTGTTGACCGCCGGAGAGCTTGTTGGCCTTGCGGTTGTGCATGTCTTCGGTCAGCTCAACCTGGTTGAGGAGCTGAGCGGCACGCACACTTCGTTTGGCCCGAGGCAGGCCGGCGAATTCCATCGGCAGCATAACGTTTTCCTTGGCGGACAGGTTGGGGATCAGGTTGTACTGCTGGAAGACGAAGCCGATGTCGTCCCGGCGGTAGGCCGTCAGTTTCGAATCAGGCAGCGCGCTGATATTGACCCCGTCCACCAGCACGTCCCCGGACGTGGCTTTATCCAACGCACCCAGCAGCGAAAGCAGCGTGCTTTTCCCGCTGCCGCTCTTGCCCAGGATCGCGGCAAACGTTCCCTGTTCCAACGAAAAGGACACTCCGTTGACCGGTTTAATGGTGTGATCGTCCGTCTTGAATGACTTGACGACGTCTTTTACTTCCAGCATCTCTTACTCTCCTCGCAGGACTTCAATGGGACGGACCTTTGCCGTGAGCAGCGCCGGGATCAATGCACCAAGGGCGGCTATCAGCAGAATTCCCAGCACACCCAAGACCAGGGTCTGCCACCCCAGGGACGTGCTGATGGTGCCGATGAGCTGACTTGCCCCGGCAAACGCACCCCGGCCGCCACCTGGCGCGGCGGAGCCGCCGAAGCCACCCGCCGCTTGCCTTGCCGCCAGCAGTCCCTGCCGTCCGGATCCGGCGACCGCCGCCGTCGTGCCCATATTGGTCGAAACCAGCGCGCCGACAATCGAATTGCTGCTGACGGACGCGAGCACCGCGCCGACAACCGAGCCCATCACCACCAGGACCAGCGCTTCGAAAACGAACTGGACGCCGATGCTGCGGTTTGACGCACCGATCGCCTTCAAAACGCCGATCTCGCGGCGGCGTTCCCGGACCACCATAATCATAATCAGCAAAACAATCAGACCGGCCGTGCCCACTGCTGCGATAAAGCCGATCAACGAGATGCTCTGCACGCTGCCGAGCGAACCGATGGTGGATTCGACCCTGCCGGGACCGGCCGTAACATCCACGCGAGTACTGCCCAGCGCGGAGGCCAGCGCCGATTTGGTGGCGTTAACATTGTCGATGCTGTCCACCAGAACCGTCATGGTGCTGATCTCGCTGGGTTGGTTGGCCAGGGTCTGCGCAGCGGTCAGCGGCAGGTAGATGGCGTTATTGTCAAACGCCGTGCCTGCGTCGAAGATCCCGCTGACCGTCATGGTCCGGTCATTGATGGTAAACGCGGAACCGACCGTCAGGGAGTTCTTAGCGGCCAAGGTGCTGCCCACCAGGGCTTGCGCTGACGTGGCGGCGAAGTCGTTAAGAGCCGTGCCATTGGTGATGTTGATGGGCTCTGCGGCGGCATTGACCGAGCCGCTGACGCCCGTCGCCTCGATTGGGATGCTGAAGGCGGGCCTGACGGCGGTGCTGCCGGCCACGGCCGCCCCGCTGGACGCTGTTGCCCCGCTGGACGCTGTTGCCCCGCTGGACGCGGTAGCCGCGCTGGTGGATGTCCGGCCGTTTTCCCGGTTACCCAAGGTGCCCGGGTCAACGGCGGACACCAGGCTGGTGGTGCCGCTGAGGGCCCTGCCGGTCCGGCTGCCGCCCTGCCCCTCCGGAGCCGCGGGGGCTGGTGCTGTGGTGCTGGCATTGCTTAACCGCAGGCTCAGCGTCCCGTTCACCGAGCTGACATGCGCTACCGAAGAGGCGGTGCTGAGGTCCGCGGTGGTCAATGGTTCTCCACCGCCCTGCCCGCCACGGGAACCAGCCGGATTGACGGTCAAATTATTTCCCACGGATGCCTTCAGCGACGTGATTTTATCCGCCACGGCTTGATTGGCCACCAGCATGGACAAGGCCAGTCCGATGGCGACTGCCAAAATAATGACGACGGCGCCGCTTCGGACCTTATTGCGGAAGGCATTGCCCACGCTGCGGGCTAAAATACTCATGTTCACTCCAAAGATTTCCGGCGCTCACGCGGCGCCTGGTCTCCTCTATATTTGCGGGCCGAACCGTGGAAGTACCTGCACCGGGCTGGGAGCGGGCTGTGAGTTGGCCGGATCGTCGTGGGAGTGCTCGTTCAGGCGTTGCACAGCCGCCGGACGTTAGACTGGACGCAGACATCCGTCACCGTATAACGCCGTCGGGCTGGCGTTTTGTGTTCCGCGAGGACGGCAGGACGCTGGCCGGCGGGAAAGGCCACATGAGCGAGAAATCACCGTTGCCCAGGCGCCCGGTGCCGCATGCCGGAATGATCCCCCTGGTGCCGGCGGCAAAGCAGAATTACGCGGCCCGCAGTGTGTTGCGCAAACTCGTCCAGGGCGAGGCGCCGCCCACGGCGCCGATGAGTATTGTGGACCGCCTGGCGGGCAGCCCCTACGCAAATCCGACGATTCAGGTCGGCGGGGTGGATGCCTCAGCCCGCAAGACCATCGACTTCGCGCTGCATCTGGCGGAAACTATGTTTCGCTATGGCGCCGGCGCCCTGGAGGTGGAGACCAGCATCATCGCGGTCACTGCGGCTTTGGGGCTGCGCAATATTGAGGTGGACATCACTAATCAGTCCGTGATCATCAATTACGCGAAAAAGGATGCGACGCCCATCACGTTGCTGCGTGTGGTGCGGTCCTGGACCAATAATTACGCCGGCCTGTCGCTGGTTCATGAGCTGGTGACGGACATCGTTTCCGGCGGGGTGGGCCGGGACGAATCCTACCGGCGCCTGGAGACCATTCTCCGAAGCCCACGGCCGTTCCCGCGCTGGATGGTCACCATGGCGGAGGCGGGGTTTGCCGCCATCGTTGTGGCTGTCATTGGCGGCACGGGCTTCGGCACCCTCGTCGCGCTGTTGAGCTCGCTGCTGGTGGGGCTGCTGGCCCGAACGCTGGGGAAATGGCGGGTCCCGGACTTTTTCACTACAGCGGCCAGTTCCTTCCTGGTGACCGCGATTGCTCTGATCTGCGCAATGCTGGATGTTCCGCTGACCCCGGCTTCGGTAGTGACCGGCGGGATCCTGCTGCTGCTGCCCTCCGGGCGCCTCGTGTCTGCCGTGCAGGATGCCATCAATGGCTTCCCGGTCACAGCGGCGGGACGATTTCTCTCCGCATTCCTGACCTTCGGCGCCATTGTCTCCGGGATAGCGGTGGGGCTGGTTTTTGGCTCCCTGTTCCGCTCCGGCCGGCTGGATGTCACCCAGCCCTTTTCCGGTGGCCTGCCGTTATGGGCGGCTTTGCCTCTTGTGATTCTGGCATCGGTAGCCATCGGCATCGCCGAGCAAACCAAAATCAAGCTGCTGCTGCCAACCGGTCTGATCGGATTGCTGGGGTACTGCGTGCTTCTGCTGGCCACCGCGGCAGGCCTGGGGGACCGGTTCGCGCCGGCCGTTGCAGCCGTGGTCGTAGGGATGGCGGCGCGGTTCGTGGCGCTGCGGATGGGGGCGCCGCAGCTGGTGATCGCCGTCCCGGCCAGCATTTTCCTGCTGGTGGGCCTGTCCATTTTCCGGGCCATGTTCGTCATGACCATCACTCCGGCTGCCTCCGTGGAAGGCGCGGTAGGACTCTTCAACGCACTGATCATCATTCTGGCCGTGGCGGCCGGCGTGGTGCTGGGAGACAATCTGGCCCGCCCGCTCACCCGCGGCCACGGCAACAATGAGAAGCGGCATAACCGAAGGCGCTAGATTTTGCCGATGGGGGTTTTCTTCTCGGCCTGGAACCCGTCCTCATTGCGGCCCTGGGCCCAGTAGCCGGAAAGGGACACCTGGGATCTTTCCAGGCCATGATCCGTGAACAGGATTTTGCGCAGGGCCTTCATGTATTCGCGCTCGCCGTGTGCGAAGACGTCAACGCGTCCGTCCTGCCAGGGAACAGCAGCCACGGCGTCGGCCAGTAAAGTGCTGGTGCCAGCGGGTTCGCCGCTGCGGAGCAGCCAGATTACCTGTATTCCCGGCGGTGCGGCGATCCTCTGGATGTCGTCGTCGCCGTCCACCTCCAGGAAGGCAGAGCCGACGGCGGCGGCCGGCAGGGCTTCCAGGGCTGCAGCAATGGCCGGGAGTGCCGCCTCATCGCCGGCCAGCAGGTACCAATCGGCTTCCGGATCCGGCCGATAGGCGCCACCCGGACCGGAGACAATCAGTCTGTCGCCTGGGGTGGCTGCTGCTGCCCACGGTCCGGCGAGGCCCTCACTGCCGTGAACCACGAAGTCGATGGCCAGTTCCTGCGCCTTGGCATCGATCCAGCGGATCGTGTAGGTGCGCGTGGCCGGCCATTGCTCCCGTGGCAGGGTATCGCGGAGGGCGAAAACGTCCAGCGGTTCGCGGTATTCTACGCCCGGCTGAGGAAAATGGATCTTGACGTACATGTCGCTAAACCCATTGGGCGTGAAATGGGCCAGGCCGACGCCCCCTGCGATGATCCGGACCATATGATCCCCGAGCCACTCCTTGCGCAACACGGCCAAGGTGGCCTGCGGACGAGGCTTCACGGCAGGGGCAATGGTCACAGCGGGACTCCTCGGATCGGTGCAGGGGCTCCCTGCGGGACTCCCAGCGGGACGCCCGGCTGGGGGTTACAGCTGGGGGTTTCAGACAGGGGGTTTCAGCCAAGGGTTTCAGCCAAAAGTTTAGGGCAGCCGCAGGGCCCCGGGTCAACCTTGCCAGCCTACAACGGGGGGAGCGACCAGTCGATCGGCTCGGCACCTTGGGCGCGTAGGAGTTCGTTTGTCCGGCTAAACGGCCGCGATCCAAAAAATCCGCGGGCTGCCGACAACGGGCTGGGATGGGCGGAAATAACGAGGGGCGTTCCGCCCAGCAGCGGCTCAAGTTTGAGCGCATCCTTACCCCACAGGACGGCGACCAGAGGCGAATGCCGGGCCACCAAGGCCCCAATGGCGGCATCGGTAATGACCTCCCAGCCCTTTCGCCGGTGCGAACCGGTAACCCCGGGCGTCACCGTGAGGACCCGGTTGAGCAGCATCACACCGTTGTCCGCCCACGGGCTCAGATCCCCGTGCAGCGCCCGCGGGATGCCTTGGTCCGACTGCAGCTCCTTATATATGTTGGCCAGGCTGCGGGGAAGCGGACGGGTGCGGTGGTCCGTGCAGAAAGCCAGTCCCACCGAATGGCCAGGCGTCGGATACGGATCCTGGCCGACGATTAACACTTTGACTCCGGCCAGGGGGCGCTGGAAGGTGCGCAGCACATGCTGGGCGCGCGGCAGGAAGCCGCGGCCGTCGTCGTGCTCCTGAATCAGGAACCGGCCCATTCGCCGCAACTGCCCCTCGACGGGCTGGAGTGCAGCTGCCCAATCCGGCGCCATGAGGGACAGCGGGTCGCTGGCGAGCACGCTCAGCGCAGCTGAATCCTCTGCGGGGCCGGACGCATCCTCGGGGAGGTTGAACAGAGCATCGGGATTGGTCACCCAACTATTCTGACCGATCCCATCCGCCTAGTCCGCCAAATGACAACGTTGTGATTCCGGATTATTATGGAGAGCAGCCGACTGCCCCGCCCCAGCGCCGCTGCCTTGCGTGCGCCGTTGCCCGAACCCGAAGGGGAGTGTGCATGACCGAACCTGTACCCGAGATGCCGCACCACGATGACGGATTCAGCGAACGCGATGCTCAGATGCTGACGCTGGAACGGCAATGGTGGAAGTACGCCGGCGCCAAGGAACAAGCCATCCGCGAACTTTTTGATATTTCCGCAACGCACTATTACCAGATCCTGAACGTCCTGATCGATACCGAAGCCGCGCTGGCGCATGACCCCATGTTGGTCAAGAGGTTGCGTAGACTACGTACGTCGCGTCAGCGGGCCAGAACGGCCCGCCGGCTGGGGAACTGACGCGAAGCCACGCAAGACACCACAAGGACGCAACTGCCATATGAGTAAATTCCCGCGGGACGAGTTCGACAAGGTCCCCGAAAATTCGTCCCGTCGCGGTGTTCATCGTAATTTCAATGACGCGCCACGATCCGGCCTTATCCCTATTCTCGCGTTCGCGGTACTGGCTTTACTCATCGGTGCGGTGGCGTTCTTTGTTCTCCCCAAGCTCGGGTTCGGGACCTCCTCGAGCTCGACGACGACGTCTGCGCCGTCCTCGAGCGCACCTTCATCCGGTGCTGAAACGAGCAGCCCGGCGGCCGCACCGGCCACCGCGGCACCTTCTGCAGGGTTAGCCGCCGCGTCCGCGAAGAAGTTACCGGAAGCCGCCGCGGTGAACAAGAGGACGCCGGTCAGCGTACTGAATGCATCCGGCCTGGCCGGGCTGGCGGCTAAGTATGGCTCCATGGTGACCGGCGCGGGCTGGTCCGTGAACCAGACGGCTAATTGGGCCGGAGCCGACCAACCGAGTTCCGTAATTTTCTACAGCTCCGCCAATGACAGAGCCGACGCCGAGGCGCTGGGCAATCTGCTGGGAATAACACGGACGGTACAAACTGCAGAGCTGGCCGTTCCGCTGGCCGTGGTGCTGGGCCCAGGGGCCCAGTGACAAACCGCCGGAACAGCGGCAGGGCCACTACCCGCGGCGTGGCTTTAGGCGCTGCGGTTCTGGCCGCCGTTCTGGTAGCTACGGCCTGTTCCGGGCCTTCCGGCAATGCCCGGTCCGCCACGGTTGGGGCCAGCGGCGACGGCGTCCTGAAAGTTGGTCTGCTGCTGGACAATAGCGGGGCCCAGGGCTTCCTCAACGACTCCGAGCAGGCTGCGGCGAAACTGGCCGTCAGCCAGATCAACGTCAGCGGCGGACTTAACTCAAAGCCGGTGGAGCTGTTGCCGGCAACACCGGGCGCGGACACAACATCCCAGGCGACCACTTTGGCCGCGGCCAAGGCCGACGTGGTGATCGGTCCCACCGATTCCTCGAACGCAGCCGCGGCGATTCGTGTGCTCAGCAAAGCCAGGATTGTGCTGATCTCACCGGCCAATAGTGCTCCGGGCCTGCGCAATGCTGCCAGCGGCGGGTACTACTTCAGGACACAGCCCGCCTACACCATGCAGGGGCAGGTACTGGCGAAGCTGGCGGCGGACATCGGCCCCAGGATCGCGGTGCTTCATGAGAGCGGCAGCTACGGATCGCAAATATCCCGTGCCATTGCCGAGGCGTTGAAAGAGACCGGACCAGAGGCCGGCGCCGGCACCCACGCCGGTATGGGCACCGTTGTTGCAGATGCTCAGGCGAACCCGGGCGCGGAAGGGGACGCTGTCCGGGAGGTCCAAAACGCCCGGTTCGATGCGGTGATTGTGGTGGCCCGCGGCGGCGGCCAGTTGCTCCTGGCCAAGCTCGCAAACGCCGGCATCCCAGGCTCCAAGCTGGTCCTCAGTGACGGGGCAACAGGGGATTATGGCACCGGGCTTGCCTCGGCTGCACTGAAGGGTGCGAAGGGGGTCCTGCCCGGTATTTTCCCAACGGCGGATTTCCAGAAGCAACTGCTGGCGCACACTCCGGGACTAAAAGATATGACTTTCGCTGCGGAAACTTACGATGCGGTGATGCTGGCAGCTCTGGCGGCAACGGCCGCGGATGACGACGCCGGATCCTCCATTGCTGCGCGGCTCGTGTCCGTCTCGGGCGGATCAGGTGCCGGAGACAACGGCGGCAAAACCACCTCGGGCACCCCTTGTACCGGATATCCGGACTGCTCGGAACTCTTGGCGCGGAAGCAGAGCATTGACTACGACGGGATCTCCGGTCCAATAAACTTTGACCAAAACGGCGACATTACAGCGGCCAACTATGTGAGCTACAGCTACGGCTCGGACAATAGACCCGCGATGAGTGGTACCGAAAAGGCAACCGCGCCCTAAACGGAAGGGCCCCTGGCCTTGCCGTCGGTGCCCCTAGCGGGCGGCCAGGTTCCCGATCGGACTGTTCGCCAGCTCCTGCAGTAACGACGCCGGATTCTGGTACACCGCGACGGCTCCGGCATCCCGCAGCTCGGCTTCACTGGTGCCACCGCAGGTCAGCCCTATGCAGGGGATGGATAGCTTAGCGCAGGCTTGGACGTCCCAGACAGAGTCCCCGACATAGACCACGTTCGCCGCTTCCAGCTGCCCTGCACGCAGTGCGGCGGAGAGGATATCCGGTGCGGGCTTGCTGTGCTCGGCGTCGCCGGAACTGGTCGCAGCGTCAATGCTGGCGTCCGCATCCAGTGCTGACTTCAGGACCGCGAGCTCATCCTCCTGAGCCGAGGAGGCGAGAACGACGGCGAGCTGGGCATCCGCGCATTGAACCAGTAGCTCTTTGGCTCCGGGGAAGGCCCGCAGGGCCGGCCAATGGGTGGAGAAGATGGCGCCGTGCGCGGCTTCCAGCGCGGCGTCATCCTCCACCGTCCGATCCGGTCCCAAGAGGTGGGCAATGATTTTATCCCCGCCCATGCCGACGGCGCGGTGAATGGACGCCATCTGCACGTCGATGCCCTGCCGGCGGAAGGCCTGCCACCACGCCACAGTATGCAGGTAGCTGGAATCGATCAGGGTGCCGTCCACGTCGAAGAGGACGCCGAACTTCTTCCCGCCATGCCCACTCATGATGCCTCCGTAGCTGGTTCTGTTGTCCCGCCTGTGATAAGCGCCAGGAGGGCCTTACCATACGCCTGGGCCGGATCAGGGTCCGTGTAATGCCTGCTGCCGTCCGAGCGGTGAATCTCCACCGTGAACAGGGCCGGCGGTCCGCTTTGGCGGCGGAGAGCCCGGAACGTTCCGGCCAGCAAATCGCGCAACTGGTCCTCCCGGGGGAGCCACAGCGACTCTTCCAGGGCAACGGAATCCAGGGCCCATTCGGTCGTGCCGTTCATGCCCAGTACGGTCCCGGTGGCGTAGGCGTGCGCCTCAATGGTCATGTCGCTGACCACAAAAATCTCGTTGGCCTCAAGGACATCCTGGCTCTGGCTCAACCGCTCGATGCAAAAGGCATCTCCGGACACGGGCGCCCACCGAAGACCGGCAACTTGCAGCGCCCGGGCAAGCTCGGTGGAAATCACCTCGACGCAGCCTTCGGCCGGGGCAGCAGCTTCGGCGAGCCCTGCAGCCCATCGCCGTACCCCATGCCCTGGATTACCTCCACCATCGCGTCAACGGAGCTGATCCGCGGCTCCCAGCCGAGCGCCCTGATTTTATCGGTGGACATTACCGGCGACTGCGCTGCCATGTCAATCCATCCCGGGTCCGAGCGCTGCAGCCTCAGCCGCCAGGTTACGGCGGCCAGGGCCCGAAGCACGGCCAGCGGCAGCGTAATGATCCGCCTGGATCCGAGGATCCAACCCAGCAGCTCCGGGGTAATTATCGGCTCACCTGCCACGTTGAAGGCGCCGGGAGCCCGCTGCTCGATCACCCGCCAATACGCATCCGCCACATCCTCGGCGTGCACGGCCTGGAAGGTGAGCTCCCGAGGCAGCGGCAGCAACGGCGTCGTAATTTTGTAACCGGCATATTTGGGTACAAAGGGGCCAAGGAAAAGCCTGCCTATTTCGCTGCCGGCGTCGCGCTGAAAGATCAGCGAAGGACGCAGACGGCTCACCATTACGCCGGGCTGCTCGGCCTCGAACGCGTCCAGTAAGCGTTCCGCTGCTGCCTTGTGGCGGCTGTAATGGGAGGTATGGATGCCGCCTGTGGGCCATGTCTCGTCGGTACGGCGGATCTTCGAACCCGGGCTGTAGGCGCCGACGGAGGACGCGTAAACGATGTGCTGAACGCCGGCACTCACGGCTGCCAGGAGGACGTTCTCCAGTCCAGTGACGTTGGTGGCGAACATGTCCGCCTCGTCATGGTTCGGCTGGATGGCCCACGCCAGATTGACGACGACGTCGGTTCCGTCCAGGATGCCGGACAGCTGGGGCGCTGCGCTGGCGGAGCCGATGTCCAAGGAGTGCCACTGGACTCCGAGGTACGGCCCGCTGCCCGGATCGGGCAGGTGCCGGGCAATGCCAAGGATGGAATCGACTCCGTCAGCCCGGTGCAGGCGCCGCAATAACGCCGTTCCGGCATTTCCGGTGGCCCCGATGACTGCTATCCGCATCCCGCACTCCCTCACCCGCTGCAGCCACACTAAGCAAGTGTGCTGATCACTAGCAAGCCTATTGTCGGCATGTGCCGCTAGCAAGGCCGACGGGGCCCGGTTCCGTTCTAGGATGAGAGCTAGGAATAGTCGGCGCGAACGCGGCTGGGAGACCAGCAGTCCACAGGGGCTCGCGCATTAATAGACAGGAGGATCGGACCATGAGCACCGAACCACGCGAACCGCAGGCAGGCAATCCCGGCAGAGAGTCGGTTAATCCCGGTAGGGAGCCGGGCAGGCCCGGCAGTGAGCCGGTTGATCGGAAGCGGTCGTCGGTCCCGGCGAAACCGGGACTTGGGCAGGACGGCGGATCGGGAAGCACGGGTGCTAATTCGCCGGACTCCCCGGTTGGTCGGAAGCGGACAGCCGCGCCACCGCCCGGCGCGAACAGCAGGACCCGGGCGGCGGCTGTATGGGTCGCTGTGGCGGTCTCACTGGTCGTGCTGGTCCTGCTGATCATCTTCTTCATTCAGAACCAGGATCAGGTCCTGGTCAGGTTCCTCGGAATGGAAGGATCATTGGCGCTGGGCATAGCGCTCTTCATTGCTGCAGTGGGCGGCGGGATCCTGGTTGCTCTGGCAGGGGGCGCCAGGATCGTTCAATTGCGGGTCCAAAGCCGGCGGGTCCGGAAACTGGGGAATCATTAGCCGAAACGTTATCAGTCCCGCAGCGGGACGCCCCTGGCATCGCGGCGAAATCCTTCCGAAGCGGTCAGGATTAAAATCCCCTCAATGATCCCCCAGATCGCGCTGGCCCAAGAGAGGAAACCCAGGGACAGCACGGTGATCAGCAATTGCGCAATCGCTTTTCCGGTAAAGCCAAGATAGAAATTGTGAATCCCCAGCGAGCCCAGGAAGATGCCGAGCAGACCGGCCGCTACCTTGGACTTCTGCTCAACGTAGCCGGGCTGGCCGTAGACCGGTTGGCCGTAGCCGGGCTGGCCGTATTGCTCGGGGTAAGGCTGTTGCCCATAAGACTGTTGACCGGAGGGCTGCTGCCCATAAGGCTGCTGGAGATACTGCTGCTGCGGGTATGGCTGCGCTTCGGAGTAAGTGGATGCATCCGGGTAGGGAAAGTCGGCCGGATAGGGAGAATCGGGTGACTGATATCCGGGATTATTTTCCGAGGGCCGGTTCTTCGCGGGCTCGTTGGACTCGGCGGGGATGCCGTGCTGCGGGTTGTCGCTCATAACCGGTCCTTGGATGGATGGATGGATGCTGCGGCTAGGAATCTGCACCGCTGCGAGTGGGAGTACTTGCCATCCCCAACGCTATGCCATCCGGGGCACCACGACCAGTGGTTGACGCGCAGTGCGCCGTTGCCGTCCGCTTACCGGGTTCGCCCCGAGCGCAAGAGCACTTATGCGCTTGCACTCTCCGCGGGCGAGTGCTAATTATTGAGTTAGCACTCTCCGGTGCTGACTGCTAAAAACGGGAAGCGCCGGAGCGAGTGAAGCATGAACCAGTGTGGTGAGAGCCTACCGGCCGGCGTAAAGAGATCGCCTGGTCCACGGCTCGTCCGTCGCGGGCACCACAGCCTGGGTCTGAGTCCAAAAATGACTGTCCCGAAAGGACTGAAGCCTACATGGCCAAGATCATTGCATTCGATGAAGAGGCACGCCGCGGTCTGGAGCGCGGATTAAACATCCTCGCCGACGCCGTCAAGGTCACCCTCGGCCCGCGCGGCCGCAACGTCGTGCTCGAAAAGAAGTGGGGCGCTCCGACGATCACCAACGATGGTGTTTCCATCGCCAAGGAGATCGAACTGGACGACCCTTACGAAAAGATCGGCGCAGAGCTGGTCAAGGAAGTTGCCAAGAAGACGGACGACGTGGCCGGCGACGGTACGACGACGGCTACCGTTCTTGCACAGGCATTGGTCAAGGAAGGCCTGCGGAACGTAGCGGCCGGAGCCGACCCGCTGAGCCTCAAGCGCGGAATCGAGAAGGCTGTCGAAGCCGTTATCGCCGAGTTGCTCTCCTCTGCCAAGGAAATCGAGACCAAGGAACAGATCGCCGCTACCGCGTCCATCTCCGCCGGGGACCCCGAAATCGGCGCCCTAATCGCTGAGGCGCTCGATAAGGTCGGCAAGGAAGGCGTCATCACCGTCGAGGAGTCCAACACGTTTGGGCTGGAGCTGGAGCTCACCGAGGGGATGCGCTTTGACAAGGGCTACATCTCCGCGTACTTCGTCACCGATGCAGAACGCCAGGAAACTGTCCTCGAGGACCCGTACATCCTGATCGCCAACTCCAAGATCACCAACGTGAAGGATCTCGTTGCCGTTCTGGAGAAAGTCATGCAGTCCTCCAAGCCGCTGCTGATCATCGCAGAGGACATTGAGGGCGAGGCCTTGGCCACGTTGATCGTGAACAAGATCCGCGGAACTTTCAAGTCCGTTGCCGTCAAGGCTCCGGGCTTCGGCGACCGTCGCAAGGCTCAGCTGGCGGACATCGCCATCCTGACCGGCGGACAGGTCATCGCCGAAGAGGTCGGTCTCAAACTGGAGAACACCACCCTCGAACTGCTCGGTAGCGCACGCAAGGTCGTCGTCACCAAGGACGAGACCACCATCGTCGAGGGTGCCGGCGACGCCGATGCCATTGCGGGCCGGGTTGCACAGATCCGTGCCGAGATCGAAAACTCGGATTCTGACTACGACCGCGAGAAGCTGCAGGAGCGCCTGGCCAAGCTGGCTGGCGGCGTTGCAGTCATCAAGGCCGGAGCCGCAACCGAGGTCGAGCTCAAGGAGCGCAAGCACCGCATCGAGGATGCAGTGCGTAACGCCAAGGCGGCTGTCGAAGAAGGCATCGTCCCCGGCGGTGGCGTGGCCCTGATCCAGGCCGGGGTCAAGGCATTTGCCAACCTCAACCTCTCAGGGGACGAGGCAACAGGTGCGAACATCGTCCGCGTTGCCATCGACGCACCGCTGAAGCAGATCGCGTTCAATGCGGGCATGGAGCCCGGCGTCGTTGTCGAGAAGGTCCGCGGCCTGCCCATCGGTCACGGCCTCAACGCTGCAACCGGCGTCTACGAGGACCTGCTGCTGGCCGGCATCAACGACCCGGTAAAGGTGACCCGCTCTGCTCTGCAGAACGCGGCTTCCATCGCCGGTCTGTTCCTGACCACCGAAGCTGTTGTGGCTGACAAGCCGCAGAAGTCGGCTCCGGCCGCCGGTGGCGGGGATGACATGGGTGGCATGGGCGGAATGGGCGGCTTCTAGCCACTCCGGCCTCACCCAAGCGTCACCTTGACGCGCAAAGGCGCTCCTGCCACGCGGGCAGTAGGATTCCGAAAAAAGAGCTCGGAATCCATCCCCGCTTCCGGCAAGGGCGCCTTTGCGCGTTTAAGTGTGCGGGATTGCGCCGAGTGGGGAGTAGGTGCAGGTTAGAGGGCGCAAGGCGACACCTGCGGCGCAATCGATGCGCGCAGATGGTCCGGCGGGGGTGCCGGGGAATGAAAGTATGGACGCATGACAATTGTTGCTGCCGCTGACGGTTCCGCCCTTGGAAATCCTGGACCGGCCGGATGGGCCTGGTACGTGGACGATTCCTGCTGGCGTGCCGGCGGGTGGCCGCACGGCACCAACAATCAAGGCGAGTTGATGGCCGTACTTGACCTCTTCCGGTCCACGGTTCATGTTCGGGATGAGCATCTGCGCATTCTTTGCGACAGCCAGTATGTCATCAACTGCATCACCAAGTGGATGGCAGGGTGGAAGCGTAAAGGGTGGCGCAAAGCCGATGGCAAGCCGGTATTGAACGTGGATCTGCTTAAAGACATCGACGCCGCAGTCGTTGGTCGCGACTACAGCTTTGAATGGGTGAAGGGCCATGCCGGGCATGAGCTGAATGAAGCTGCAGATGTTCGTGCGCGGGCCGTGGCAATCGCCTTTCAATCACAGAAGCCGGTTCCGGCGGGACCGGGCTATCCCGGCGTCGTCGCGCCAGCCGCCGACGGTGCCAAGGACGCAGTCATGGCCGTCAACAACATGGCGGATGTCAATGAGGCCGCGGCGTCGGCCCGGACGGTTGCATATTCGGTTGAGGAGCCCGATCTGTTCTCGCTCATGCGCGATGACGATTTATTGCAGGATTCTGCCTTGCAGGAGAGTGCGTTGGAGGACGATTTTGTCCCGCTGACAACCTCCGTCCGGGATCATATTGTGACCCTGGAACAGGAGCTAATGCGACCGGATATCCGTAGAGATGCCAGCCGCGTCGCCGTACTTCTTCATCCTGATTTTGAAGAGTTCGGCGTGTCGGGTCGAATGTGGAACCGCGATGCGATGCTCGGCACCATCGGGGTTGACATTGAACCCAACCCGGAGATGGATGTGCTTAACCTGGATCTGCTCGATGATGCCACCGCTCTGCTGACGTACCGGACCACCGGCCGGCAGGGCTCGGCGCTGCGTAGCTCCCTGTGGCGGCAGACTGGCGGCCGGTGGCGGCTTCGCTTCCATCAAGGCACCCCCGAGGCATAGAAAGCCCGGTGATCCTTGGTAGCGAATCTCCAAGCGGCTGCAGGCGGCCTTGGTCGATCGCCGAGGTAAAGGGCAGGTTAGCGACCCGAAAACAGCCTGGTGTTGGCGTCTTCCGCCTCGGCATATTGAGTTGCAGCCATGGCGAGGGCGTGGTTGATGCTCTCCAGCGAGGCTTCAACCCGGAGCTGAGTGCTCCGCCAATCCGTGAGCAGCAACTGGAAATTACTGGCTGCGGCTCCGGTCCAGCTCGATTGCAGGTCCATTAGGTTGCGTTGCATGGCATCCACCTCAGATCGGATCTGGTCAATGGAGCCTCTAACGGCCTGGCTTTTCAGCGCCAGATCGTCGCTGTTGACATGAAATTCGGCCATTTGGGGTTCCTCCTGAAGCTTGGTCGTCAACCTGACACTTCGAGGCTAAGCGCCGGGGCTTTCCGTTACCAGAGGCGGCAGCGATAGTGTGAATAGCTCTTTGTCTCAGGCACCGGTGGAGGAAGAGCCAGCATTGTTTGCCTGTATCTGGGTTTCCTGAATCTGAGTTGCCTGAATCTGATTGTCTGACGCCAGTTTGTCGTTTTCGTCGGAGTCGTCGGGAGGCTGGAACGGAAGGGAGACCACCAGGGTGGCGCCGCCGTCAGGAGTTGGTTCCACTTGGACCGTTCCGTCGTGTGCGGCGATGAGGGCGGTCACTATAGCCAGGCCAAGTCCACTGCCTCCGGTGTCCCGGTTGCGTGAAGAATCAGCGCGGTAAAAGCGTTCAAAGATCCGGGGTGCTTCTTCCTCCGAGATGCCAGGTCCGTGGTCGCGCACCTGCAGCACCGAGCGCCTCCCGCCGTCCGCTTCGGTCACTCCAACGGCGATTTCCACCGGGCTGCCCTCGGGGGTGTACCGCAGACAGTTGCCCATCAGATTGGCCACCACTTGGCGCAGTTTTGCTTCGTCCCCGCTGGCGGGCGCGCTGGTGCCCGGACCGCCGTCGAGCCCTACGACCTTAATTTCCCGGTCGGGAGCCGCAGCGCGCGCATCGATTACGGCGTCGTGCCCGAACAACAGCAGATCCACCGGCTTGCGCTGCAGCGGACGCTGCTCGTCGATGCGGGCCAGCATCAGCAGGTCCTCCACCAGCTCGCCCATCCGTTTGGCTTCGCTCTCGATCCGGCCCATCGCGGTCATCACGTTCTCGGAGCTCTGCAGGGCACCCTGGCGGTAGAGCTCAGAGAAGCCGCGGATAGTCACCAGCGGCGTGCGCAACTCATGCGAGGCATCCGCAACGAACCGGCGCATCCGCCGTTCCGAAGCCGTCCGGGCGGCGAACGCGGATTCGATGTGCGCCAGCATTGCGTTCAGCGAACCCGATAGGCGACCCACTTCGGTGGCAGGATTCTCGATCTCCACCCGGCGGGACAAGTCCCCTGCGGCGATAGCGGCCGCGGTCTTTTCCACGCGCGAGAGCGGCAGGAAAGACCTCGTCACTGTCCAGCGGGCAATCACGATTCCCAGCGCCACTGCCAGCAGCGCCACGCCGGCGATCACCGTAGCCAGCCGTTCCATAGTGTTATTCAGATCCGTGTAGGGAAGCCCGACGACGACGTAGCCGGCAAAGTTGGTGGAAGGTCCGGATCCACTCTGCCCCCTGATATTTGCCGGAGAAACGATGATGACACGCCAGGGATCGGCTCCGTCCGCGCCTGGGACCGTGAATGGCCGGTCCGCCAGATGGTTAGCCTCCGGCAGCGTATAGTGGGCCAGCACCGGGTCGTCTTTCTCCTGCCTGTTCTGGACATAGACCGTACCGTCCGGGTAGGAGAACTGAACGTAATACTCGAATCCGAACGGTGAGCTTCCATTGGCATCGGAGGGGCTAACACCGGCTTGGGCAATTGAGCTCTGGAAGGTTTTTAGCTGATTGTCCATCTGTTCCTGCAGGAAGGAGCGGAGCAGAATATATGTGGCACCCCCGAGCGCCAGCAGCGACACCACCAGCAGGGCGCTGATGATCGCCACCAGCTGCGTACGCAGCGAGGCGTTCTTCCAAGTACGGATCACAGAACGAACCGCTAGCGCTTTTCGGCCGTCCGCAGCACGTAACCCACGCCGCGCTTGGTCTGAATCAGCGCGGGAGAGTCAGGATCGGTATCGACCTTGCGCCGCAGGTAAGAGATGTAGGACTCCACAATGGACGCATCACCATTGAAATCGTATTCCCAGACATGGTCGAGGATCTGGGCCTTGGAGAGGACACGATTGGGGTTCAGCATCAGGTAGCGCAACAGCTTGAATTCGGTAGGGGAGAGTTCGATCGAACGTCCTCCGCGGCGGACCTCGTGTGCGTCGTCGTCGAGCTCCAGATCATCCACCCGGATTACGGCATCGTCGTCCTCCATCGGCTGGGTGCGCCGCAGCACCGCGCGGATTCGTGCCACCACCTCGTCGAGACTGAAAGGCTTCGTGACGTAGTCGTCCCCGCCCACGGTCAGGCCGGTGACCTTATCCTCGGTATCGTCCCGAGCGGTAAGAAAAAGGACAGGGAAGTGCCGGCCGGCAGCGCGCAGTCGTCGCGTGACGGTGAAGCCGTCCATGTCCGGCAGCATCACATCCAGCACCGCAAGGTCCGGATTGTGTTCCTCGGCGGCCGCGAGTGCCTCACGGCCGTTTCCCGCGGCGATCACCTCAAAACCTGCGAAGCGCAGCGACGTTGACAGCAATTCACGGATATTTGGCTCATCGTCAACAACGAGGAGCTTCGCTTCTGGTCCGGTCTTTTTCACTCTTCCAGTCTCCGACTAGTTGCTGGGAATCAGCTGGGCGTACCTTGTGAGTCCACTGTCAGCTTATCCCCAGCTGGCGCGTGGCGGACTGTCAGCGGACCCGGAGCCCGGAGAAGCCGGCGTAGTCCATGTCTGCGAAACTTTCGTGTGAGGGTCGAGGTGATGATCAAGCGGTGTGCTGACCGTTTGGATGAACATCCGGTCCAGATTGGGCAATGCATGACTGAGTCTGTGCCGGGCCTCAGTGACTATTTCCTCCGCGGCCGAGATCGTCCTGTCGCTGACCTCAATGCTGGCGTTGCCCTGCAGCCGGTGTCCGATCCACCGTAACTGCAGGGCCGGGACCGATTGCACGCCGGGGGTGCTGGCCAGAGCCGACTCCGCCCGGTCCAGCAGCTCCGGTTCAATTCCGTCCATCAGGCGCCGGCCGATGCTTCGCACCGTTCCCCAAAGCAAGACGACAATCGCCGCTGCAATCAGCAATCCGACGATCGGGTCTGCCAGCGGAAACCCAAGCCAGACGCCGACGACGCCTGCGACAACAGCGAGCGAAGTGAAGCCATCGATTCTGGCATGCACGCCGTCCGCCACCAGGGCCGCCGAGCCGATCTTCTGTCCGATCCGGATGCGGTAGATGGCAACCGCCTCGTTGCCGGCGAAACCAACCACACCCGCCGCCGCAACCCATCCCAGGTTAGTCAAGACTTGTGGGTGGATCAGCCTGTCGATGGACTGCCAGCCGGCGATGATGGCCGAGAGTGCGACGACGGCGACGATGAACAGTCCGGCCAGGTCCTCGGCACGGCCAAATCCGTAGGTGTAGCGGCGGGTCGCGGCCCGGCGAGCCAGGATGAAGGCGATCCACAACGGGACCGCCGTCAGGGCGTCGGAGAAATTATGGATGGTGTCGGCCAGCAGCGCCACGGAGCCGCTGAACAGGACCACTATGAATTGCAGGATGGTGGTACCGAGGAGCATGAACAGACTGATCTTTACCGCGCGGACGCCCTGCTCACTGGCTTCCAGTGCATCATCGATAGAATCTGCGGCGTCGTGGCTGTGCGGAACGAACAATCCATAGAAAAACCCCTTGATCCCGGTGGGATGCTCATGCGAATGGCTGTGTTCGTGCCCATGTCCGTGGGAGCCTTCGTGGCTGTGCCCGTGCTGGTCAGGATGCACATGGTGGCCAGTGGGGTGAGCGCTCATAACGCGTCCATGCCTTCGACGTGATGGTGACGGGGGACTCCCCCAAGGGAATGCTCTGCTTGGAAGATGGCGTCGGTGACGAGTTGGCGGGCGTGCTCGTTCTCCAAGCGGTAGAACACCCGGGTGCCGTCCTGTCTGGTGGTAACAAGGCGTCCCAAGCGCATTTTCGCCAGGTGTTGGGACACGGCTGCCGGAGATTTTCCAACCACCACGGCCAACTGATTGACGTGCATTTCACCATCCCGCAACGCGAGAACAATCCGTACCCGTGTTGCGTCGGCGAGCATTGCGAACACCTCGACAGCCAGTTCCACGTACTGGCTGTCCGGTTCCCGACCGCATATCCGTTTATCTGCATCGATACGTAGATTGTTGCACGCAAAGGCCTCATTACTGCTGTAGCCTTGATTGCTGATACCCCACCCGGGTATTATGACCAAGAGCAGCCGGTAAGATGGCCGGCATCCCAGCGAATGAGGAAGGATTTATGAGCAGCACACTGACACTGCCCGGCATCCGTTCCATGCTGCGCTGGGGACGCTTGCTCATCGTTGTGTTGGGTATCACCGGGGGAATCCTGGGTATGCACGTGATCGGCGGAGCGCCTCCTGAGTCAATGGCACCAGCAGCCATGACCACCCCCACAGCGACCGCTAAGGCCGTCACGTATGTAGGTGCGGCTCCGCAGGAAACCGTGGTCTCCATTCCGAACGCGCCGGGTGAACAAGCTCCTGACATCTGCAGCTGTTCATCTGGCTGCCCCGGTTCGATGGCCATGGATGATGCCTGTGTGCCCACCTTCGGTCCGGCGGGCGTCATTGTCCCGGCGCCGCAGACGGTTACCCACCGGTATGGGGATATTGTGTCCGGGCGAACGCCGGCACGAACCGCGGTCGAGCGGATCCCCGATGGGCCCTCACTACGCCAGCTCTCCGTTAGCCGAACGTAAACCGATGACGTGGCCGCCGCTTAGCGGCCGGCCTTCATTGACGCGCACTGATACAGTGCGCCGGCTATCGAGTGAGACTCCAGCTTTTAGTGAAGGACTTTACCAATGAAGAAGTTTCTGACCATTTCGTCCACTGCGCTTGCCGCGGCCATCGCTCTCGCGGGCTGCTCCGCCGGCACCGACAGCGGCAGTATGCCCGGCATGGATCACGGCGGCAGCTCCGCGGGCCCTACCGGCACGAGCGCGGCAACGTCCGCGACGTTAGGCGGCGCCGAGTACAACTCTGCCGACGCCACCTTCGCCCGGATGATGGCTCCGCACCACGTTCAGGCCGTGGATATGAGCAATATGCTGCTGGCCAAGCAGGACATCGACCCGCGGGCCAGTGCCCTGGCAACCAAAATCAAGGCAGCCCAGGCCCCCGAAATTGAGAAGATGACCGGATGGCTTGCGGCCTGGAACGAACCGGCAGCCATGTCGGGAATGTCTGCAATGACCGGCACGATGAGTGATGACGAGATGAGTAAGCTCGACGCGGCGCAGGGCGCGGAGGCCGCGAAGCTGTATCTTTCGCAAATGGTCAACCATCACGAAGGGGCAGTGGAGATGGCGAAGACTGAGGTGACCGAAGGCAGGAATGCTGACGCAGTCGCGCTGGCGAAGTCCATCGTCTCGGCCCAGGAATCCGAGATCAAGGAAATGCATGATCTGCTGACGGCCCTCTAAGCCAGGGCACAACGTCACAGCCAGTGGCGCTCCGGGGATCCGGGTCGCCACTGGGACACCTTCCTTCCTTCCTTCCTTCCTTGGAGCCCGTTGTGAAAACGCCTACCTTCCTTCTCCGCAACCATCGATTGCTCACCTCCGCGGTGCTGGGCGCCGTCGCCCTGCTGCTCGCCGGCTGCTCGTCCGGATCCGCCTCAACTGATCCCGCACCAACTCTCCAGAATCCCGACACCCACATTCACGCCATCGCCGTGGACCCGGCGTCGTCGGACGTCTTGCTGGCCACCCACGAGGGGCTGTATGACGCCGGCAAAAAACACCCCGTCAAGATCAGCGGCACCATTGACCTGATGGGGTTCACAGCTACGGCGGATCCCGCCGTTTTCTATGCCTCGGGCCACCCGGGCGCGGGATCGGCTTTGCCGGATCCCGTGGGACTCATCAAATCCGTTGACTCGGGTAAAACCTGGTCTCCCGTCTCGCGGCAGGGTCAATCGGACTTCCACGCCCTGACGTCCACCAAGTCAGGCCTGGTGGCCTACGACGGGACCCTGCAGACCAGCGCCGACGGCGTCAACTGGACTCCGTCGCCGTCGTCCTTTGCCCCCGCAGCGCTGGCCGGCAGCCCCGCCAGCACCGTCGTTTTGGCCACCACGGAACGGGGCCTGCAACGTTCCACCGACGGCGGAAGTACGTGGCAGCCCAATCCCGGAGCTCCGATTATGCAGTACGCGGCCTTTGCAGCTGCGAAGGACAAAGCAACGACGGAGGCCGTGGGCGTCGCGCCGGACGGCACGGTCTACCTTTCCGTCGATGCGGGTCTGAGCTGGGCCCGAACCGGCCAAATCAGCGGCCAGGTGCAGGCGATCGCAGCCGCTGAGGGAGAAACCGATAAGCCGCGGATCTGGGCCGCCACCAGCACCGGCGTCCAGGTCTCCACCGACGGCGGAACGACTTTCAGCCCCGCGGATTCCCGCTAGCTCCATGAACATCGGAGGGTATTTCGCCACGACGGTCAGCTCGGGAGCGTTCCTCACTCCGGTGTGGAATTTCCAACTCAGTATTATCAGTAAGGAATGGTTACCATGACCACTCAGGTCAACCGCCGCACGTTCGTTGGACTCTCCGTCGCCGCCGCCGCGGCTGCAGCGCTTGCCGCATGCAGCGGCAATGCCGCTCCCACCCAGTCCACCGGCGCTGCGGGGCAGCGAATCATGCCTGACAGTCCAGTGGTCGCTAAGTACGAGTCGCACCGCACTTCCACAGGTAAGACCGTCAACGCCCAACTGATACCGGCGGCGCTCAGAACCAGTCTGGACGGCAAAGAGATCACTACCTGGGGCTACAACGGAGCCCTAGTGGCACCGCTGATCCGTGCGGGCGTCGGAGACCTGCTGGAAGCAAAAGTCACCAACGGGCTCACGGACGCAACAACGGTGCACTGGCACGGTGTGGCGCTTCGGAACAACGACGACGGCGTCCAGAACGTCACGCAGCAGCCCGTCGCTGCCGGGGTCGACTTCACCTACAGTTTCAAGCTGCCCCATCCGGGAACCTACTGGTACCACTCGCATGTGGAACTGCAGCGGGCCCGGGCGCTCTACGGCGCTTTGATCATCGAAGACCCCAAGGAGCCGCTGCAGTACAGCAGGGACTGGGTCATTGTGCTTGATGACTGGCTCGACGGCGTCACAGGCACGCCCGATGAGGTGCTGCAGGAGCTGTCCAAGGGAATGAGTATGTCCGGGATGTCCGGGGGGACGAGCACGTCCGCGATGTCCGGCGACATGGGGCAGGGCGGGATGGATAGGGGACACATGCTGACGGGGGCCCGCAGCGACTTCTTGGGAGGGGATGCCGGAGACGTGGAATTTCCTTTTCACCTCTTCAACGGCAGGCCGTCGTCGCAGCCCGAAACGCTGACAGCCAAACCCGGAGAGGTCATCCGGCTGCGCATCATCAACGCCGCCGGCGATACGGCCTACCGCGTCGGTATTCCCGGGCAGAAGCTCACACTCACGCACACCGACGGGTTCCCCGTCACGCACCGGGACGTGGACGCGGTCGTGCTGGGCATGGGGGAGCGGATCGATGCGCTTCTGACGGTCCGGGACGGAATCACCCCTGTCCTGGCGCTGGCCGAGGGCAAGGGCCAGCTGACATACGGACTCGTTGCCACCGGCATCGGGACGCCGCCGGCGGCGGCGGACTTGCCCGCTCAACTCGACGGCGTCGTCGTCGACGGTGGTCAGCTCAAGGCCGACCCATCCGTGTCACTGCCGTTGAAGGCACCGGATAGGGTCCACGAACTGCACCTGACCGGCGGGATGGGTACATACGACTGGGGAATCAACGGGAAGCGCTTCGATATGGCAAAGCCGTTTGAGAACGCCTTCGACCTGAAAATCGGAGAGCGTGTCCAGGTGAAGTTCATTAACGACACGATGATGTGGCATCCGATGCACCTCCACGGCCATACATTCCAGGTAGGCGATGACGGAGCGCGCAAGGACACCGTCATCGTCCGGCCAATGCAAACCGTCACCGTCCAGTTCGAGGCGGACAACCCGGGCCAATGGCTCACCCACTGCCACAACGCCTTCCATGCCGAACGCGGCATGATGGGCCTCTTCTCCTACACCACCTAAGACAGGCCCCGTGATCGGTGTTGATGAAACACTGTTCGCCGTGGGACCAGCAGCTTCGGTTCGGGGCGCGCGCAGCAGGGGTCCAGTTGGCTCCGGTCGTTTAGCTCAGCGAATGCTTCAATCGGCTACGGAAAACCGGGCGTAAAGCTTTAGCGCAACGCTCCCGCCGTGGCTACGGGAACGGATTGACCTGCAGAAAAGCGAGTACTGGGTTCGCGAACAAGCCCATCAGCAGTGACAGGATCCCCAGGACTATTGCCGTTCGCGCACTCCGTGGCGCGACCAGGGTGCCACTCAGTACGACCGCATTCGTCGTTGCCGCACCCTCGCCTGAGGCGCCTTCCCCCGGCACATCGGCGCCGTCGTCGTGCGCCGTTGCCTGACCGCGCCCCGGCTGGAAGAGCCGGTAGATCCAGCGCAGGTAATAAAAGACGCTGGCCACGGAATTTATCAGCGCAAGCACCACCAGCCAGCCGAGACCGGCGTCGAGCGCGGCGGTGAAGGCGGTGAGTTTGCCGACGAAGACGGCAGTGGGGGGTGTGCCGACCAGCCCAAGCAGGCAGACAATCAGGCTCAGCGCCAGCCAGCGGTGCGTGCGGAAAAGCCCGCGGTAATCTTTCAGGGTGCGCAGGCTGGGGAACGCGCACACGACGGCGAAGGCTCCGAGATTGGTGATGGTGTAACCGAGCAGGTAGAACAGCAGGCTGGGCAGTGCCAGCTCAGAATGCCCGACGGCGGCGGTAACCATCAGCAGGTAGCCGACCTGGCTGATAGTGGAGTAGGCGAGCAGCCGCAGCACCGTGCTCTGGAAAAACGCGGCCAGATTGCCCAGCGTCATGGTCAATGCCGCCAGCAATGCCAGCATCAGCGGCCAGGCTACGGGCACGCCGGACAGTGAGCTGAGCCGGAATAGCGCAATGAGCGCGCCGATTTTGGGGATCGTGGAGATGAAGGCGGCGGCCGGCCCGGTGGTGCCGTCGATGGCATCCGGGACCCAGAAATGGGCCGGCACGGCGCCGGCTTTGAACAGCAGCCCGGCGGCAACTGCCAGCAGCCCGACGGCGGCGGCGCCGGCGGGTGCGCCGAGCAAGGCGCGGGACAGATCGGTATAGGTGGTGCTCCCGCCGGCGCCGAACAGCACCGTGATCCCCACCAGCAGCAGCACGCCGAACAGTGCGCCCATCAGGTAGTACTTGAGCATCGCTTCGGTGCCAGCTGAGTCTTTGGTGAATCCCACCAGGGCATAGAGCGGAATGCTGGCGAGCAGGTAGCCCGCTCCCAGCACCAGCAGGTCGCTGGCGCCGGCCAGGACCAGCGTTCCGAGGGCCCCAAGCAGCAACAGAACGTAAAACTCCGATTTCCTTTTGTGGACGCCGAACCTTCCGCCGGCCAGCACCAGGACGACGGCGGTGCCGGTAAGTACCGCTATGCGGGTCATGCCAAGGGAGACGTCGATGGTAAAGGTTGCCGCTGCGGTCACTTCCGCGGGTTGGACGATTCGGATAATTGACAGGATCAGGGCGGCAAAGACGGCTGCCAGCGCCAGCCAGCGGGACAGATGCTGCCGACGCCTCGGAAGCCAGCTGCCCAGCAGCAGGATGATCACGGCGGCCAGCGCCACGATGATCTCCGGCGCCAGGGCTGTGAGACTGATGGCGTCCCCGCCGGGTCTTGCGTTCACTGTGTCCCCGCCGCGACGAGGGTGATCAGCGCGTGCGCTGCAGGTTCGATCAGATCCAGCAGAAACCGTGGGAAGACGCCGATGACGACGGCCAGCACCAGCAGGGGAGCGACCGAGAGCAACTCGCGCGGGCGCAGATCACCCAGCGTTCCGGACCCCAACTCCGCACCCGCGGTGGGCTGCCGCTCGGGGCCGAGGAACACCTGGGCCAGCATCCGCAGCAGCAGGGCCGCGGTGATCAGGATGCCCAGCAGAGCCAAAGCCGTGGGGATGGGTGCGGCCCCCAGGCTCCCCGTGAAGATCTGGAACTCGGCGATGAATCCGGAGAGGCCGGGCAGGCCCAGGGAGCCGAAGACGGCGACGGCGGTGAGTGCGGCAAAGCGGGGAGCGGTCCGGGCGAGACCGCCGTATTCGGCCATTTCGTAGCTGTGGCCACGGGCAAAGAGCACTCCGGCCAGCAGGAACAGGGCTCCGGTCAGAAGTCCGTGGCTGACCATTTGCGTTACCGCACCAGTGACGGCCAGATTGGCTGCCTGCGGGTTGGTTCCCGCTGCAAGCCCCGCAGCCCCGAGTCCCAGAATGATGTAGCCCATGTGATTGACCGAGGTGTAGGCCACCATCCGCTTGAAGTTGGTCTGGGCCATGGCCACTAGTGCGCCGTAGAGCACCGAAACCACGCCGACGATGACGAAGACCATCGCGTAGCTGCGCCAAGGCCCCGGCAGAATCGGCATGGCGATCCGGACAAAACCGTAGGCTCCCATTTTGAGCAGCACGCCGGCCAGAATCACGGATCCCGGCGCCGGGGCGTCGGTGTGCGCGGGCGGCAGCCAGGTATGGAACGGCACGGTGGGCGTCTTCACGGCCAATCCGATGCTGATGGTCAGCAGGGCCAGGCCCCCCACCAGTGGATCGTTCTTTAGTGGATCCTGCCGGATGAGTTCGACGATGTCGAACGTGTGCGGGTCACTGGCCAGATACAGCACGATGAAGCCCAGCAGTAGGGCCAAGGAGCCGATGAACGTGTAGAGAAAGAACTGCAGGGCAGAGCGTGCGGCGTTTCCGTGCCCCCAGACGGCGATGATGAAGTACATGCCGACGATCGACAGGTCGAAGAAGACAAAGAAGAGGATTAAGTCCAAGGACACGAACAGACCCAGCGAAACGGTCTGCAGGAACAAAAACAGCGCGGCGTGGGCCCGGGGACGGTGGTCCTGACGGACGGAGTATATAGCGCAGGCCAGAAACAGCAGGGCCGTCATGGCCGCCAGCGGCAGCGACAGACCGTCCACACCCACGTGATAACCCGATCCCAAGGTGGGCATCCAGGCAATGTTGGTCTCATAGCCGATGGCGCCGGTCCCGGATGCCGGCCCGGCAACGGCTCCCGCTCCGGTACTTCTGCCGCCGCCGGCCGCGTAATCGATCCACAGTGCGACTAATAACGCGAGGTCGACGGCGGTCGTCGTGATCCAGATGCCGGCCACCAGCCGCCGTCGTGCTTCGGGCACCAGCAACAGACCGATCCCGACCAGGACCGGAAGAAAAACCACGATGGTTAACACCGGCAGTTCAGAGAACACAGTCACCTCAGGACGACGAATAGGGCGGCAAGGACAGTCAGCGCAATGATGGCTTGGGCGTAATACTGGTGAATGAGACCCGTCTGCGGGCGGCGGGCGGAGCGGGCCAGCTGCCGGAACGTACTGGCAATACCGGCGACGGCGGCACCGATGCCGTGCTCGATGCGTCGGTCGGTGCCCGTAGCGGCTTTCAGGACAAGTACCGCCGCCGCGTCGATACTGCGGGCCAGTACCCGATCGTCGAACCGGGCCAGGGAAACCGCCAGCGACATGGCCGGGCGGGTGATGAGCACCGACGCCGCGTGCTCCAGGCCGAGCCAATTACCGAGCCAGGCCGTCAGCCGGTTACCCGCAGGCGCACCCACCAGCATGCCCTCCCTCAACAGCCGCCGGGTCTGCTGACCGTAAATACCCCCGATGACGGCGAGGGCCAGTATCGCCGAGACGGCCAGTTCCCACGGCGCCGGGGTGGCGGTCTCCGGCAGCCCCAGCAGGTCCTGCCACCAACGCGAGACGGCGGGCACGCCGGCGACGCCGAATACGACCGCCGCGGTGGCGAGGACGGGCAGGGGCAGTAGCGCCGTGGTAGGAAGGCGGTGTTGTTGGCGTTTCCCAGCGGCGGCAGCCGGGCCGGCATCGGAAACGGATGCTGCCGGGTTTGCCCGGCCGGAAACCGATGGGGCCGGTTTTGCCCAGACCACGGCGAGCGCTTTGGCAGCGTAGGCCGCGCTGACGGCGGCTGCGGCGAGCCCCACTATGTAGAGCGCCGGAGATTCCCGCAGAACTCCGGCAAGGATCTCGTCCTTAGCGGCCCAGACGGACAGCGGCGGCAGGCCACCCAGAGCGAGGGCACCGGCAGTGAACGTGACCCCCGCGGTTCGGTACCCGAGGACGGATCCGTTCGCAGAGCCGCGGGCCACGCCGCGCAGCTCCAGCAGGTCCCTGGTTCCCAGCGCGGTCAGCCATGCCCCGGCTATCAGGAAGAGCAGGGACTTCACGGCTGCGTGCGCGACGAACTGGGCGGCCCCGCCAGCGACGCTTCCCGCGCCGGCGGCGAGCACGATGAAGCCGATCTGCGAACACGTGGAGGCGGCCAGCAGCTGTTTGAGGTCCCGCTGGGCAAAGGCGACGGCGCCCAGCAGCAGGGCCGTCAACGCACCCACCCACGCGACCGCGGGCCCGAGCCACCCGGTGGCGGCCATCCCCGGTTGAATCCGCAGCAGCAAATATCCCCCCGCGGCAACCATTGTGGCCGAATGCAACAGGGCGGAAACGGGGGAGGGGCCAGCCATGGCGTGCGAGAGCCAGAAACTAAAGGGCAGCTGCGCGGACTTCCCCAGCGCGGCCAGGGCCAATCCGGCCAATGCAGCATCCCGCCAGCCACCGGGCATCAACGCGAGGGCATCCAGGCGCAGCCCCGCAGCCCCACCGGCCAGGGCCGCTCCGGCGGCCAGATACATGCCCAGGTCTGCCGCCCTGGTGGTGATAAACGCCAAGGTCGCGGATCTGACCCGGGCAGCGTCCGGCCACCAGTATCCAATCAACGCATACGAAATGGCGCCCATCAGTTCCCACGAGCCAAGCAGCGTCAGCATGCCTGTCGATGTGACAGTCATGAGCATGGCGGCAACGAAAAGCAGCATGAGACCGAAAAAGCGCGCTCTGGCTTCCGATGAGGCGAGGTCGGGGCCGGCGAAGACGATTACGGCCAGGAAGATGCCTGCCACCGTCACCACCGCCGCGGCGGCAAGCCCATCGACGGCCAGACCCGCCGGGATGCCTTCGAGCCCCGGCACTTGGACGGCGGGCCGCAGGAGCGCAGCGGCCACAGCAAGTCCGAGCAGCACAACGGCGACCAGCACAGACACCGGGGCCGCGGCGCCGTCGGCCTTCCGTCCGAATACCAGCAGGATTCCGCCGGCAAGTGCGGGAAGAAGAATCAGCAGCCACAGGACCATGCCGGTTAGCCCGCCAGATCCGAGGCGGAATCAGCCATGTCCACATCGCGGGCGCGGAAAATGGCAGTGGTGATGGCAAACCCCATGGCCATTTCAATCGCCATCGCGCTGATGGCAACCAACACCAGGACCTGTCCGTCGGGTCGTCCGGACGCGGCGAAGAACCAGAATGCGGCGACGGCGACGATAATGCCGTTGATGGCGAGTTCGAGCCCCATTAAGATCATCACGATTGACTGCTGGCTCAGCAGGCCGTAAAGGCCCACTGCGAACAGGGCCGCGGCCAGGAGGAGGAACAACTGCAGCGTCATTTGCCCAGCCCTCCCCGCACCGGGTCGTCCGCCGGTCTGCGCTGCAGATCATCGCCGAACCTGTCATAACGGCCGCGATGGGTAGAGAGGACGACGACGGCGACCATGCTGGCGAACAGGGCCAGACCGATGACGATCATCACCAGCATATGCGGGCCCATCAGGTCCAGCCCGAGTGCCAGGGTCGGATCAGCCGCCGACCTGCCCCCCGTCGTCGTCGATCCCGAAACTGCCGCCTCCGCGGTTCCCGACGGCCAGGGGGTGAAGAGAGCCCCGGCTGCGAGCAGGACGAAGACCGCCGCCGCTATGACAAGCGACATTTTGTTGTTGTGGACCATTTTCATCGGCATGAGTCCGGCCGGGTTCATCATGTACATGACCATGAAGACGGCCATGATCATCATTTCCATCACCATCATCAGAATCACCAGTATCCCGAGGTAGGACAGGCCCAGCAGCAGGATCGGGACGGCCGCGAAAATAAAGGATGCCAGCAGCGCAAGGGTGGCCCGCGCCATAGAGTCCACCCGGAACACCGCGATGCCCGCCGCCACCGCCCCGACGGCGCAGATCAGGAAAATTACCGTCTGCAATGTTGCCTCCTCACATCCATCCGACAAGGACAAAAATCGATACGGCCAGCGCCTGGAGAATGGTCAGCGGCAACAGGACCAGCCAGCTGACCTCGGTGAAACGTTCCATCCGCACCGCCGGCACCCGGTGGCCGATCCAGACCAGGACCGCCAGGACCGCTGCCGTTTTGAGCAGGATCCAGGCCCCGGCCGGCAGCAGCGGGCCGGCACCACCGCCCAGGAACAGCGGAACGGACATGGCGGCGCCGGCCGTCAGCAGCAGGTACCTGCCGGCGAGGAGCAGTAACCTGTCGATTCCGGATAATTCGGCTGCCGCCCCGCCGGCGATCTCCCTGCCGATTGGTTGATCGAACGGGCCCCAGAAGGCAAACCCCAGCGCCGAGAGCAGGAAAACCAGGAACGCCGCGGGCATGTACACCACGAACCATAGGTGTCCGGGTAGTCCCTGCACCGCGGCAATGTCGCTGACGCGCAGCGACCCGGCGCCCACGGCGGCCGTGATCAACGCGAACATGTGCGGGAGTTCGTAGGCCAGCCCCTGTGCCAGGAAACGGTTGGCTCCCACCAGGCCCCAGCTGGAATTGGATCCCCAGCCGACCATCCACACTGCGGCCCAGGCCAGGACCTCCATGGCGTTGAACCAGACCACACCGACGGACAAATCACTGATGGCGTGCTGTCCGAGCGGGATCACCAGAACGGACATCAGCGCCGCCAGCGGCAGCAGCCCGGTGCCGATCCTGGCGAGCAGGGTGTCAGCGCCGGGAGTGACGCTGCGCTGGCGGATCAGCAGCCGGGCCGTCTCCTGGCCGGGCAACGTCAGCGCCGCTACCGCTGACGTTCCACTTTCGCGGGCGCTCATTGCAGCGGACAAGGCTGCAGCCGCGTAGGCCAGCACGCCAAGGACGACGAAGCCGCCGATGATACTCCACAGCAGCGCGCTATCCATCTGACTTCCTCGGCGCCGCTGCGTGCGCCTGCAGCGCTTCGATGTCGGGATCCAGCGAGGCCACAATCAGCCGGACCGCCGCAAGCTCTTGACCGACGAGCAAGTGGGGCAAAACGGTCAACGCGGCCCGGGCGCTTGCAGCACGACTGGTAACGACAGCTTCCCGCGCATCTGTGGAAACGGGATCGAGGACAACGGCAATGTCATCCACCCAGCGCAGCACGCGCGCGGTGACGTCGCCGACCAACGTCAGCGGAACGCCGTCATCGAGTTGGCCAGGGCCCAGCTGGCCAAGACCCGCAACGGACCAACGCAGCACCCGCGAACGCCCAACTGCTCGCAGCCAGCGCCTCGACCGGGGATCAATCGCGCGGCTTCGAGCTGCCGGATGGGCGGCACCAGCGAGCAGTTCATCGCGCAGCCGCCGGACAATGCGGGCAGCGGACGGCCATCCGGCCACATTCAGGAACCGCTGCAGTGAATCCGCCGCCGCGGCCGCGTTGACGAGTTCGACATGTTCGATCGGCTCCGACTGAGCAGCCTCACCGATCAGATCTGCCCAGAAGGAGGAGATCGGGGGCCCATCCGCCGCGCCGTCCAGCACGGATATCCCAGCCCTTTGGGCCACATCGCCTTGCAGGACCAACCGGACCACCAACCCGGAGGGCCAATCCGATAGGGCGGGTCCCAGGACCAAATGCAACTGGTCAAGCTTTAGCCCATCGCGGTCGGCGCCGCGGTCCGCCATCGGCAGGCCGCCCGGCAGTTCCATGTCCATGTCCATATCCATGCCGGTCTTGTCTGAGTCTGAGCCGGCCATATCCATGTCCATCGGCGCGGCATCCGGCCGATCGACTTCGAGCCGCCGTAGCCCCTCCAGATCCCGGAGTGCTGCGACGGCGGCGTCCAGGCAGGCGGACGCAGCGTCCGGGTCAGGAACCAGGGTCCTGGTCCGTGGGGCCGGCAACTGCTCCCACACCCGCCCGGCCACCGCACCGAACTCCTTGCCACCAGAGCCACACAGCACCAGCATGTCCGCGTCTGCCGGGCTCAGCGCCTCGGACCAGCCGCGCTCGCGGATTTGCTGCTCCACCGCCAGGCGCACCGCCGTGAAACCAGGGGCCGTGATCACGAAAGGGTGCGGAACGCCGAGCGCGAGCAGCCGGGCGGTCAAGTCCACCGGAACGCTCCTTCCCGCCACGCGTAAACGACTGCTGAAAACAGCACAGCCAGGAAGGCGAACATTTCCACCACTGCTCCGGCACCCATCCGATCCACCACCAACACCCAGGGATACATGAAAACCATCTCCATATCGAAGGCCAGGAAGAGCACGGCGACTGGGTACCAACGCACATGGAAGCGGGAGACGGCGTGCTCGCTGGGCGCGATCCCGGACAGGAACGGCTCCCGGGAACGCGGCTGGCGGATCACTCGGAGCGAAGCCGACAGGACGCAAACAGCCAGGATAATGACCGCAGCGATGCCAAAGACCAGCAGAGCTGCTCCGAATTCCATCCCGTCCCCCTTCGTGGTTTCGCCTTGTCTTCGGTCCACGCGGTCCTGGTCCACGCGGTCCTGGTCCACGCGGTCCTGGTTCCACACGGCTGCCCTGCGCGCCTGCGCCATTCGTACTTGTCAGTATTACTTGCCGAACCGCCGCAGCCGCAGGGAATTGGTGACCACGAGCACCGAGCTGGCGGCCATGGCGGCGCCGGCGATCATTGGATTCAGCAGTCCCAGCGCTGCGACCGGGATGCCGATGGCGTTGTAGAAAAAGGCCCAGAAGAGGTTCGTCTTAATGGTCCCGAGGGTTTTGCGGGAGAGTTCGATGGCCTGCGCCACTTGGGCGAGGTCATTGCCCATTACGGTCAGGTCCGCCGCCTCGATCGCGACATCTGTGCCGGATCCCATGGCGATGCCCAGATCAGCCTGCGCAAGCGCTGCTGCATCATTGACGCCGTCGCCTGCCATCGCCACCGTGGCGCCTTCTGCCTGGAGACGCTTGACGGCGTCGACCTTGCCTTCCGGCAGTACGCCGGCATAGACATCCTCCGGCGCGATGCCGACGACGGCGGCCACCTGGGCTGCGGCGGCGGCGTTGTCTCCGGTGAGCAGGATGGGCCGCAATCCCAGCGTCTTGAGCCTGGCAATGGCGGCCGCCGATCCGTCCTTAATGGTATCGGCAAGGCTGATGATGCCCTCCGGGGTTCCGTCCACGGCCACCCAGATGGCTGTGGCGCCGGTCTGCTCCGCGCTGAGCAGTGTTTTCTGCTGGGAGTCAGTGGTTTCGATCCCGTTTTCCCTCAGCCATCCTGCCCGCCCGGCCACAACAACGTGCCCGTCAACCGTGCCTCGGACGCCGCCGCCGGGAGCCGATTCGAACCCCTTCACCGCAGCGCGGCCCGCTCCAGCTGGCCGTCCTTCCGCGGCCGCCGCCGCGATGGCGCGGGCGATCGGATGTTCGCTGGCCGATTCGATGGCTCCGGCCAAACGCAGCACCTCGGCTTCCCCTCGCTGACCCAGTGTCACGATGCCGGTGACGGCGAGTTTGCCTTGGGTGACGGTGCCGGTCTTGTCCAACAGAATGGTATCGACCGTGCGGGTGTCTTCGAGAACCTGCGGGCCCTTGATCAGGATGCCCAGTTGGGCGCCGCGGCCGGTCCCCGTGAGCAGGCCGACGGGAGTGGCCAGGCCGAGGGCGCAGGGACACGCGATCACCAGGACGGCGACGGCGGCGGTGAAGGCGCTTTGGATGTCGCCGCTGAGCAGCAGCCACAGGATAAATGTCAGGATGGCGAGGCCGAGCACGATCGGTACGAAGACGGCACTGATCCGGTCCGCCAACCGGGCGATGGGCGCCTTGCCGGACTGGGCCTGACTGACCAGACGCCCCATCTGGGCCAGCGTCGTTTCGCTGCCCACGCGGGTGGCCTTGACCAGCAGGCGCCCGGAGGTATTAATGGTGGCGCCGGTGACCGTGTCATCCACGTCCACGTCGACCGGCATCGATTCTCCCGTGATCAGGGACGCGTCCACCGCGGACCGGCCCTCGACGACGATGCCGTCAGTGGCGATCTTTTCACCTGGCCGGACGACAAAGATGTCCTCTGCCACGAGGTCTGCGGCTGGAACGCTGACCTCGGCGCCGTCGCGGATCACCGTGGCGTCTTTAGCACCCAGACTCAGCAGTGCCTTCAGTGCGTCGCCGGCCTTCGCCTTGGCCTTCGCTTCCAGGTAACGGCCCAGGAGCAGGAAGGTGACAACTATCGCGGCGACCTCAAAATACAGTTCCGCATGGCCGCCCATTTCAGGGTGCGCAGTCATGGTCGGATCCGCCGTAAGCATGACGGCGGAAAATAGGTAGGAGGCCGTTACGCCCAGGGAAACCAGGGTGTCCATGGTGGAGGAGAAATGCCGGGCGTTGATGGCGGCGGCGCGGTGAAATGGCCAGGCCGACCATGTCACCACCGGCAGGGCCAGCAGGCCTACAACCCAGCCCCAGTTGGGGAACTGCAGGGGAGGGAACATTGAGATCAGAAATACCGGCACGCTGAGCACCGAGGCGAGTATCAGCCGCGGCCGTAATTGCGCAGCCACGCTCACAGCGGGTTCCTCCGCCGCTCGACCAGGGACGCCCGCGGGCGCGTAGAGATCCGGCATCGCGCCGTCGTCGTCCGCTGCGCTCGCCCTATCAGGCAGGCCCTTCAGCGTGGCCTTGTAGCCCGTGGCGTTGACGGTGTCGAGGATCTGCTGATCGCTCACGCCCTCCGGAACGGTCACCCGGGCTGACTCCAGCGGCAGATTCACCGCCGCCTGCACGCCGTCGAGCTTTCCGAGTTTGCGCTCCACCCGGCTCACACAGGAGGCACATGTCATGCCCTCAATCTCCAGGTCAATGACCCGGCTGAGCGGCTGGTGCAGCAGTTTTTCGGTGCTCATGGCAATTCCTCCGGAGGTGGTGGCTCGTTTGCGGCTGGGAGAAGCAGTTGGTTAGGCGTCGTTGGCGACGACGAGGTAGCCGGCCTCGGCGACCGCCTCGCCGATCTCCTCCGGCGAAATTGTCAGGTGGGAGATCACAGTGGCGGTGGAGATCCCCTCGGCGGCCAGATCTATGGTGACGTCGTCGACGCCCTTAAGCGAAGTGAGTTCTTCCGTAACGGCCCGGACGCAGTGTCCGCAGGTCATGCCGGAAATGCTGACGGTAGTGGTAATGGCATTCATGATGGTTCTTTCCTGTCGGTAGCGGTAGCAACTAGCGCAAAAGCCGCCCAATGGCGTCGGTGGCTTCCTTGACTTTTGATTGGACAATCTCCGGATCCCCGGTTTTGTCCGACTCGCGGGCTGCGCCCACGACGCAATGGGCTATGTGGTCTTCGATCAGACCGAGGCTCAATGCGTGGAGCGCCTTATTGATTGCGGCCGCCTGTGTGAGGATGTCGATGCAGTATTTGTCCTCGTCCACCATCCGGGCGATACCGCGGACCTGGCCCTCAATCCGTTTTAACCGGCGCAGATATGCATCCTTGTCCGTGGTGTAGCCGTGGTCAAGGTGTTGGTCGGCCGTCTCGCTGATGGTGGTGTCGCTCATGATGGTTCCTTCCCTGGGCTTCGCTTATATAATATACCCCTTGGGGGTATATATCCACGGGTTCGTATTGCGGCAACGTAATTCATGTCTTACGGTTTAGCTCAGACGCTGATGCGTCCCAAGAGACAAGGAGGATTTGCCGTGCTGATCTGTCTTCCGGCGCTTCTCCCGCTGGCTCTTCTGCGGCCTGGACGGGGATGAAGCGCCTCCGCTTTCTTGTGAAGGACGCTTTTCCATGTTTCGACCTTCGATCAGTGCCGACCTCGGCACCATTTTAACTTTCGCTGCTGCCGGGCCCGTGGGGTGGATTGATGCCGGGCGGTATCGGCGGGAACTAGCCACGAATAACTACCGCGACCATTGGACCTGGATCGCAGAGGTCAACGGAGTCCCCATTGCCCGGGCGATTTGGTGGGCACCTTCCGGAGCCAACCATCCTGCCGCGCTTGATTGCCTGTTGGTAAAGCCTTCCGTCAGAGAACCTGAGGAGCTCGCTGCGGGGCTGCTCAAAGCCGCGCATGTCGCCTTCAAGGCAGCGGGGGCGACGGTATTGCCCGACTATACAATCGACGTTGCCGTCGGGTGGCACGAGGACCCGAGGGCGAGGGAAGCCGTAGCATGGCGCCGGGGCGCCGCGCAGTCCGCCGGGTTGAAAAGTTTTATTGAGCGGGTGAATTTTGAATGGACCCCAGGAAACGTCCTGCCTGTTCCCGCCCATGAGCTGGACTATAGGTCCGGAACGGATCAGGAGTTTAAGGACGCGTTTGCCCGCGCAGCCGAAGGTAGCCTGGATGCCCAGACCAAGAGGAATCTGGCGGTCATGGGACCGGACGGACAAGCGCAGGACGATTTGGACTTCTATCTCTGCCTGCCGGGGGACAGAGCGGCCTGGCGACTGGCCTTTTTACCATCGGGGGCTCCCCTCGGATTCATCATCCCGACGCGCACGGCCTACGATGCGTCCGTGAGCTACTTGGGGGTCTATCCGGGCCAGCGTGGCCGTGGATATATCCATGAGCTGCTGGGTGAAATCACCCGCGTACACGCAGCTTCGGGTGCCCCACGGATTGTCGGGACAACCGACTTGGCTAATGCACCGATGCTGGCTGCGTTCGAGCGGGCCGGCTACCGCATTATCAAGCGCCGCCTGGTGCTGACCGCCTAGAATGCGGCTGGACCACTCGTAGGCCACCGGCCCCTTGCACGTCTGAACCGGTCTTGGATGATCGCACTTAACCCGCCCGGACCAATCGTGCAACCGTCCATTCACGCCCTTTACCGCGTAGCCTAGTCTCAACATAGGTCCAGCCGTACAGCCGGACGGCGGAGACATCCGACAGGAGAGGCAAGCACATCGTGGTTCACACCTTGCAGAACTTTATTAACGGGCAGTTTGTGCCCGTGATGGGCTCGGATTCGATCGAGGTCGTCAACCCGACCAATGGCGAGACCGTTGCCCTTGCACCTATCTCCGAGCAGGCCGATATAGCCGCGGCCATGAGTGCTGCGGCCACTGCCTTCCAGACCTGGCGCCGGACCACCCCGAGGGAACGCCAGTCGTTGCTGCTTCGGCTTGCCGATGCGATGGAGGCCCGCAGCGCCGAATTGGTGGAGGCACAGCACCGCAATACCGGACAGGTGCGCCAAATGATTGCTGATGAAGAGGTGGCGGCCGGCGCGGACCAGCTCCGCTTTTTCGCCGGCGCAGCGCGGCTGCTGGAAGGCAAATCCGCCGGTGAGTATATGGACGGGTTTACCTCCTTTGTGCGCCGCGAGCCGGTGGGCGTCATTGCCCAGGTGACGCCCTGGAATTACCCGCTGCTGATGGCTGTCTGGAAAATTGGTCCGGCCTTGGCCGCGGGGAACACCGTTGTCCTCAAGCCCAGCGACACGACTCCCGAAAGCACCCTGGTGCTCGCGGACATTGCCAAGGACATTCTGCCGGCCGGCGTTTTCAACGTGCTGTTGGGCAATGGCGCAACCGGGGCAGCCATGGTGGAGCATAAGATTCCTGCCATGGTGTCCATTACGGGCTCCGTGCGGGCCGGCATTGCCGTGGCAACGGGGGCAGCCGCCGGAGTGAAGCGGGCGCATCTGGAGCTCGGCGGCAAGGCTCCCGCCGTGGTCTTCGCGGACGCGGACCTGGGCAAAACCGCACAGTCTATCGCCGAATTCTCCTTCTTTAACGCCGGTCAGGACTGCACGGCCATTACCCGCGTTCTGGTCGAAGAATCTGCCCACGATGAGCTGGTGACGGCGCTGGCGACAGCGGCTCAAAGTCTGGAAACAGGCAATGAAGATGAATCGAAGAACTACTTTGGTCCGCTGAACAACGTCCACCATTTCAATGCAGTATGCAAGGTTGTGGAGAACATTCCGGAGTACGCGACGGTGGTGACCGGCGGCAAACGTGTGGGGGACAAGGGCTTCTTCTTCGAACCAACGGTGGTGGACGGCGTCCGGCAGACGGATGACATTGTCCAGCACGAAACTTTTGGCCCGGTCATCACGGTTCAGACGTTCCGGACCGAAGAGGAAGCCGTGGAGCTGGCCAATGACGTGGACTTCGCCTTGGCTTCCAGCGTCTGGACCAGCAACCATGGAACTGCGATGCGCGTCTCCCGGGATTTGGATTTCGGCGCCGTCTGGATCAATACGCACATCATGCTGACGGCGGAAATGCCGCATGGCGGATTTAAGCAGTCCGGTTACGGCAAGGATCTGTCGATGTACGGCGTCGAGGATTACACCCGGATCAAGCACGTCATGAGTGCGCTGGACGCTTAGTTTCGACGACGAAGACGACGACGGCTGGCTGCGCCGGGCGTGCCCCAGACTTATCTAAAAAAGCGTGAGAAAGAAGAAAAAATGGCGGAGATTCAGTACCGGTTGGAGCAGAAGCGGCAGATCCTGGGGGAATTCCCGGGGCCTAAATCCGCAGCATTGACGCAGCGGCGCAAGGCCGTGGTGGCGGCCGGCGTGGCCTCCAGTGTTCCGGTTTACGTCGCGGACGCGGACGGAGGTGTGATCGTCGACGTGGACGGCAACTCCTTCATTGACCTCGGCTCCGGCATTGCGGTGACCAGCGTGGGCGCGTCCGATCCCGCCGTCGTCGGCGCAGTTAAGGACCAAGCCGGGCATTTCACGCACACCTGCTTCATGGTTACTCCTTATGAGGGGTATATCGAGGTCGCGGAAGAGCTGGCAAGACTGACCCCCGGGGATCACGAGAAGCGCACGGTGCTGTTCAACTCCGGCGCCGAGGCCGTGGAAAACGCCGTCAAGGTGGCACGGCTTGCGACCGGCCGGGACGCAATTGTCGCCTTCGACCATGCGTATCACGGCCGAACGAACCTGACCATGGCGCTGACGGCAAAGGCGATGCCGTACAAGGCAAATTTCGGTCCGTTTGCCCCCGAGATCTATCGGGTGCCAATGAGCTACCCCTATCGTGAAGAAACCGAGATCAAGGGCGAGGACGCCGCCCGCCGCGCGATCAGCATGATTGAAAAGCAGATCGGTGCGGACTCCGTGGCGGCCATCCTGATCGAACCGGTCCAGGGCGAGGGCGGCTTCATTGTCCCCGCGGAGGGGTTCCTGCCCACGCTCGCTGCCTGGGCCAAGGAAAATGGCGTCGTCTTCATCGCTGATGAAGTACAGTCCGGTTTCTGCCGCACGGGTACGTGGTTTGCGTCCGAGCACGAGGGTGTGGTGCCGGACATCATCACGATGGCTAAGGGGATTGGTGGCGGCCTGCCGCTGAGCGCCATTACCGGCCGCGCGGAGCTGCTGGACGCGGTGCATCCGGGCGGCCTCGGCGGCACCTTCGGCGGAAATCCAGTGGCCTGTGCCGCGGCACTGGCTGCGATCGGCAGCATGCGCACGTTCGATCTGAACGCGCGCGCGCAGCGGATTGAAAAGATCGTGATGGACCGGCTCGGTGCGCTGGCGGCGGAGATGGGCGACGGCGGCATCATCGGCGAACTGCGCGGCCGCGGTGCCATGCTGGCCGTCGAACTCGTCCGGCCGGGCACCGCGCGGACCACCAAGGAACCCAACGCCCAGGCAACCAAGGCCGTCGCCGCTGCGTGCCTGCAGGCCGGCGTCGTCATTCTGACGTGCGGCACCTATGGAAACGTGGTCCGATTGCTGCCGCCGCTGGTCATCAGCGACGAACTCCTCAAAGACGGGCTGGATGTGCTGGTGGAAGCGATCCGCGCCAACGTCTGACGCTGCGGGTAGAGTCTGTGCTAACTGGTCGGCAGCGCAGATGCCGGCAACCCTAGGTGAGGGGTCTTTTGATGCGGTATGTAGTTGGATACACGCCAAATGAAAGCGGCGCGGACGCCATTGATCTGGCGTCCGTCATTGCCCGGACCCAAGGGGCACGTCTGGATCTGGTGTATGTGGTCGGGGAGCGGGCCGCCACCGTCCAGAATGCGGAGGCGGTCCAGCGGGACGCGCTCGACCTCGTTCCCGAGGGTGTGCAGGCCCAATTCCACGTCCGGCATTCGGACTCCTACGCGAGCGGGTTGATTGAGGCAGCTGTTGAATACTCGGCCTTGCTCATAGTCGTCGGCGCCGCCCGCAGCGGGCTGTTCAAGCGCTTCACCGTCGGCAGCGTGGCTAATGCTCTTCTGCACGCCTCGCCGGTGCCGGTGGCACTTGCACCGCGCGGCTATCAGCGCACAGAGCCGCTCACCCGGCTGACCGCCATGGTGGGGACCCGGGAGGGCTGGGAATCGGTGACGAATGTGGGAATCCATGCGGCGGACCGGCGGCATCTGCCGCTGCGCCTGGTCTCCCTCGTCGAGCTCGATGAGCTGACGCAGCGCCGTTACGAGCTGGACAATGCGCTCAGCCCAGCGCGCCAGCATGCCAATACCGTGCTGACCGAGGCCGCGCAGCGACGCTCGGGCGGGTCAACAACGGTAACTCTGGCGCACGGCCGGACCATCGAGGAAGCGGTCGATAGCCTGGGCTGGGAGGACGGCGAACTTGTCATCGTGGGGTCCAGCCGGCTGGCGGAACGCCGGAAGCTGTTCATGGGCGCAACTGCCAACAAAATCCTGCGTGCGCTGCCGGTGCCGATGGTGGTTGTTCCCCGTGAATACGAGCGGATCGATGACTAGCTTCTGATGCAGTCAAGGACCGGGCCGGGTGCTCAGTCCCGCGGAAGGGGCTGGGCCGCGGCCGGCATTAGGGAGCGGGCCCGGCGCAGGCTCCGGCTCTGTCCATAATTGCGGAGCATATCAACGGTAAGCAGCACCAGTGCCAGCCAGACGATGCAGAAGCCGATCCACCGTTCCGGGCCCATCTGCTCGCCGAGCACAGTGATGGCAAGTATGAATTGGATGACCGGGGTAAAGTACTGCAGCAATCCGATGGTCGTCATCGGGAGCCGGCGGGCAGCAGCCCCGAAGAACAGCAACGGGACCGCAGTAATAATTCCGGATGCGGCCAGCAGCCAGAAATGCCCCGCGCCGAGGGTGCCGAGCGTGTCCTGTCCGTTGAGCGAGAGGACGATCATAACGACGGCGGCGAACGGGGCCAGCACCGCGGTTTCAATGCTCAGGCTCGACGCTGCATCGACCCTGGGCCCGACCCGCTTCTTCATAAACCCGTACAGGCCGAAGCTGAAAGCCAGGACCAGAGCGATCCAGGGCAGTCGGCCGTAGCCGATTGTCAGGACGACGACGGCGGCAAACCCGACGCCGACGGCAGCCCACTGCAGCGGGCGAAGCTTTTCTTTCAGGAAGATGACGCCGAGCAGCACAGAGACCAACGGATTAATGAAATAGCCCAGGGACGCCTCAATGGCCTGGCCGGTGGTAACGCCGAATGTATAGGTCAGCCAGTTCACCGCGATCAGTACGGCGGCAACGGAGAGGTTGCCCAAAACCCGTTTGTTCCGTACGGCCGCGATCAGCTGCGGCCATGCCTTGGTAACAGTCAGCAGAAGGGCGCAAAACCCCAGCGACCAGACAACCCGGTTGGCCACAATTTCGACAGCGCCGGCGGGGATGAGCCAGATAAAGTAAACCGGCAGCAGACCCCAGATGCTGTAGGCACCCATCCCGAAGAACACCCCCGAGGTGGAGTCGCTTCGCGGTGCACGCCGGGGTGTGGAAGCGCCGGGTACGGGGTTGAGGGCACGGTTGCTGGCAGACACAAGTTCCATAACATCAGCTTTCCCGACAGTATTCCGCATCACGTCTTTGGTCCGCAGGTGAAACAGCCATTTAGACTGGTAGCTGGTGGCCATGGGGATGTCCCTGCGCCACGAAGCCTCGCTCTTGCTGATCGATCGTTTGGAAGGACTCTCCTGTGTCTAACTCGGCAGCCGCCCGCCCTCTCCGGGTGGCCATCATTGGTTCCGGCCCGGCCGGCGTCTATGCCGCCGATATTCTGACTAAGTCCCAAGAAGTGCGCGGCGGCGACGTCGCGGTCAGTATTGATCTTTTTGAGTCCTACCCGGCTCCTTATGGTCTGATCCGCTATGGTGTGGCTCCGGATCATCCCCGTATTAAGGGGATTGTGAATGCCCTGCATAAGGTCCTGGACCGGGGCGATATCCGCTTTCTGGGCAATGTCACCTACGGCCGGGATCTGACGTTGTCCGATATCCGCCACTTATACGATGCCGTCATCTTCTCCACCGGCGCCATCAAGGACTCCGGTCTGGACATTCCGGGCGTGGAGTTGGAGGGTTCGTTTGGCGGGGCGGATTTTGTGTCCTGGTATGACGGGCATCCGGATGTGGCGCGGGAGTGGCCGTTGGAGGCTAAGGAAGTTGCGGTGATCGGGAACGGCAATGTTGCTTTGGATGTGGCGCGGATGCTGTCCAAGCATGCCGATGATTTGTTGGTGACCGAGATTCCGGACAATGTGTACCGGGGGTTGAAGTCTTCACCGGTGACGGATGTGCATATTTTTGGCCGGCGCGGGCCGGCGCAGGTGAAGTTCACGCCGTTGGAGCTGCGGGAGTTGTCGCATTCGAAGGATGTGGACATTGTCCTGTATCCGGAGGATTTTGTCTTCGACGCGGCCTCGGATGAGGCGATCCGGACGAATAACCAGGTCAAGACCATGGTGAACACCCTGACGAACTGGCTGGTGGAGGAGCCGTCGCATGCGCAGAAGCCGGCGTCCCGGCGGCTGCACCTGCATTTCCTGCACAGTCCGGTGGAGATCACTGGGGTGGATGGGAAAGTCAGCGGGATGAAGTTTGAACGTACTGAGCTGGACGGCAGCGGGCGTGCGCGCGGCACCGGTGAAATTGTTCACTATCCGGTCCAGGCCGTCTACCGGGCCATCGGCTACTTCGGCTCAGAGCTTCCCGAGGTGGGCTTTGATGCCACGCACGGCGTCATTCCCAATGACGCGGGCCGGGTGCTGGATGCAGACGGAAAACCGGTTCCAGGCATCTACGCCACCGGCTGGATCAAACGAGGCCCCGTCGGCCTGATCGGCAGCACCAAGGGCGATGCCTTGGAGACTATCGGCTGCCTGCTGGAGGACCGCCTGAGTTTGCCCCGGGCCGGGAAGCCGCAGGAGCAGGCCATCATTGATCTGCTCGAATCCCGCGGCGTGCAGTACACCAGCTGGGAAGGCTGGCTGAAGCTGGACGCGCATGAGGCAGCACTGGGCGCCGAGTACGTTCGGGCCGACGACGCAGCCAGCCTCGCCGGGGACACCGTCGGCAAGCGTCCACGGGTAAAGGTGGTGCCGCGGGAGGACATGGTTTCCATTTCGCGCGGTACATCGCCGGAATCAGTCCTCGGGACGTCCCCGGGGACTGAGGGTTGTCCCACTATCTGAGACTGTGATGGCGTCCGGGCGGGCGAAGCAGATGCGGGTTCGGTATCGTGGTTGGGTCCCTTTGGCCCCAACCTCGACGGATGTCCATGAATTTACTGCGCACAAAGTCCATTGAAAGCTCCCTCCGCGATGCCCAGGAGCCCGGGCGGACACTCAAACGCTCGCTCAATACCTGGGACCTGATGATCATGGGAATTGCCGTGGCGGTGGGTGCCGGCATCTTTTCCGTGGGAGCCAAAGCCGCAGCACATAACGCAGGCCCGGCCGTGACCGTCAGCTTCATTCTGGCGGCGGTCACGTGCGCGTTGGCCATCATGTGCTACGCGGAGTTTGCCACCGCAATGCCCGTCACAGGCAGCGCGTACGTCTTTACCTACGCCACCATGGGGGAGCTGCTGGCCTGGATCATCGGCTGGAACCTGATTCTGGAACTGCTCATGGCCGGCTCGGTGATCGCTAAGTACTGGGGGGTCTACCTCAGCGACTTCCTGCAGGCCGTTAATATTGATATCCCCGCACAGCTGCACTTCGGAGCCCTGACCCTCTACTGGGGGCCCTTAGTGGTCGTCGCCGTCTTCACCACGGTCCTGGTATTAGGTACCAAGCTCTCTGCCCGGGTCAACAGCGTCTTCACCATGATCAAAATAGCGATCGTTGTCTTCGTGATCGTGGTGGGATTCTTCTTCGTCAAGGCGCAGAACTACACACCCTTCGTGCCCGCGTCCGTGCCGGCGCCGGCAACGGGCGGTTCCTGGACCGAGCAGCCGTTCCTGTCCTTCCTCAGCGGCGCCAACCCCGCTATGTACGGTTTCACCGGCGTGATCTCCGGCGCCGCGCTGGTCTTCTTCGCCTTCATTGGTTTCGACGTGGTCGCCACCAGCGCGGAGGAAGTCAAGAACCCGAAAAGGACCCTGCCGCGCGGCATTTTTGCGGGGCTGGCGGTCGTCACGGTCCTGTATATCCTGGTCACCTTGGTGGTCACGGGCATGGTTTCCTATCAGGACCTGGCCAAGGCCACGGATCCGTCCCTGGCAACCGCGTTCCATCTGGTCGGAGCGGACTGGGCCGTCGTCGTCATTTCGCTCGGTTCCCTGATTGGCCTGACGACGGTGATCATGGTGCTCCTGATGGGTCTGGCCCGAGTCACCATGGCGATGAGCCGGGACGGCCTGCTCCCGCGTGGGCTGAGCAAGACCTCTGCCAAGCGCAGCACTCCTGCACGTACGCAGATCATGTGCGGCACACTGGTGGCGCTGCTGGCCGGCTTTACCCCGGTGGATCTGCTGGCCGAAATGATCAACATCGGCACGTTGTCCGCGTTCGTGATGGTCAGCCTGGGTATTCTGGTGCTCCGCCGCAAGCGTCCGGATCTCAAACCATCCTTTCGGGTACCGTTTGGCCCTGTCATCCCGGTGGCCTCCGCCCTGCTCTGCATCTACCTGATGTTTAACCTGGCGACGCTGACCTGGGTCTTTTTCGGGATCTGGCTGGTTCTCGGGCTGGCGATCTACTTCTCTTACGGAGCGTGGAATTCCCGGCTCGGCAGGCAGCTCAAGAGCGCGCGGTCCGGCGGAGAACTTTACAGCGCTTCGGCGGAGGCCGACGCCGACGACAAGGTCTCCCTCGACGCCTGAGGCTCTTGTGCCGGTGACTTCTGCGTAGAGTTGGGCGCTACGGATGCGCAGGGATGCATCCGGCGCATTGTCCGGCGCCAACGCTGCGCAGGTTTACGCGGCTTGCTGCGGATCAACGCGTGCGGACAGAGAAAGGGCGGGTTCCCGGTATGGGAGCCCGCCCTTTTATGCTTGGTGCCGGATGGAACCTAGTACTTGATGGCCGCTTCGGAGGCCGAATTAGTCTCTTCGCCGGCGCCCAGATTAGCGCGCAGCTTGGCTCCGAGATCCGCGTCTACGCTGGTCCAGTAGCCGATTGCACGCTCCTTGATGCCGGCGTCCTTGACTCCGCCCACAGCGCCGGTGATGGTGTCCAGGAAACGGGCCTTGGCGCCGTCGTCGAACACCTCGCGGTACATGGTGCCGGCCTGGCCAAAGTCGCTGTCCTCGGCGTGCAGGGAATGTGCCGAGAGCGTCAGTGCGCCGTCGTTTTCCCAGCCGCCACCGACGGTAGCCGGCTCAACGGCAGCTGCCCCGCCCTTGGAATTGGGGGCGTAGTTCGGGGTGGACGCATCGTTGAACGTGTAGCGCGCCGCGCCGTTCTGGCTGTAGTTGTGCACCTGGTTCTTCGGCGCGTTCACCGGCAGCTGGGCGTGGTTGGTTCCTACGCGGTAACGGTGCGCATCCGCGTAGGAGAAGATACGGGCCTGCAGCATCTTGTCCGGCGAAGCTGCAATACCCGGTACGAAGTTCGACGGCGCGAACGCGGCCTGCTCGATCTGCGCGAAGTAGTTCTCCGGATTCCGGTTCAGCGTCATGGTCCCGACCTTGACCAGCGGGTAATCAGCGTGCGGCCAGACCTTGGTCAGGTCGAACGGGTTGAACCGGTAGTCCTTGGCATCGGCGTACGGCATGATCTGTACGTGCAGATCCCAGGAGGGGAAGTTACCGGCATCGATGTTCTCGTACAGGTCCCGGATGTAGTAGTCCGAGTCGGAGCCGGCCAGGCGCTCGGCCTCATCGCCGGTCATTGCGTTGACGCCCTGGTTGGAGCGGAAGTGGTACTTGACCCAGAACCGCTCGCCGGCGTCGTTGATCCACTGGTAGGTGTGTGAGCCGTAGCCCTGCATTTCACGCCAGGAGGCGGGCAGGCCGCGGTCGCTCATCACCCAGGTGACCTGGTGGGCGGACTCGGGGGAGAGGGTCCAGAAGTCCCACTGCATGTCGGCGTCGCGCAGGTTGGAGCCGGGAAGACGCTTCTGGCTGTGGATGAAGTCCGGGAACTTGATGCCGTCGCGGATGAAGAACACCGGAGTGTTGTTGCCGACCAAGTCGTAGTTGCCCTCGGTGGTGTAGAACTTCGTGGAGAAGCCGCGCGGGTCCCGCCAGGTGTCGGGAGAGCCAGCCTCGCCGGCCACGGAGGAGAAGCGGGTCAGCGTCTCCGTCTCCACGCCCTGCTGGAACAGGGCAGCTTTGGTGTAAGCAGAGACGTCTTCGGTGGTCTTGAAGGTACCGAAAGCGCCGCCACCCTTGGCATGCACGATGCGCTCCGGGACACGCTCGCGGTTAAACTGGGCCAGCTTTTCGACCAGATAGTGGTCCGTCAGCGCGATGGCGCCGTCGGCACCGGTTGACTGGGCATGCGCGTCACTGACGACGGGGGCACCGGACTGGGTGGTGGAATGCGGCGTCGTGGAAGGGGTAGTTGTGGAAGGGGTAGTCATATCTCTCCTTGATAGTGGTTCGGGTTGGCTGAGGAAAAATCAGTGGGAGGCAGGCGCGGGGGCAGGTGCCTCGACCAGGCCGGCCTTGGCCGCGCAGTCGCTGCACGTTCCTTGGTACAGGACGTCCGCGATGACGATGCGGCCGATGGTCGCGCCGGCGTCCAGGCCCGGAGTCAGGCAGGGAGCATGGCCGACGGCGCAATCCACGTCTTCGATCCGCCCGCATCCGGTACAGATGGCATGGTGATGATTGTCGCCGGTCCGGGTCTCGTAGCGGGCCGCGGAGTTGGGCGGCTCGATGCGCCGCAGCATACCCAGCCCAGTAAGGTCCGCCAGTACCACATAAACGGACTGCAGGGTGATGTTTGCCAGCTCGGCACGGACAACGTCGGTAACGGCTTCCGCCGTCGCATGCGGAGAACGGGCGACGGCGGCCAGCACGGCGAGCCGCTGTTTGGTCACCCGGCGGTCGTGGGAATGCAGCTGCTGCTCCCACTGGTGCTCCGCTGTAGGTCCGGAGGTCCACTCCGTCGTTGTGTCCGTGGTCATGGTTTTAGTTAACCACTTATTCTGAGTAATTCACAATAAGCATTGCTGCCGGGCGCGCAGGAGCGTCTGCCGGCTGTGCGCCGGTATCCTTGACCGGTGCGCAATCTGCTGGCCGATCTCACCCCGCTTCGTGAAAGCCCGGAATTCCGGCGGCTCTTTTTTGGCCTCGGACTGTCCTCGATCGGCACTCAGCTGACAGTGGTCGCGGTCAGCCTTGAGATCTACAGCTTGACTCAGTCCACCCTGGCGGTGGGTCTATTGGGGATATTTGCTCTGCTTCCGCTGGTCTTCGCCGGCCTCTACGGCGGTTCGATCATCGATTCGCTGGACCGCCGGAAGGTGGCGCTGATGTCCGCTGCGGTGTTGTGGGTGGTGACCATCGGCATCGCGCTGCAGGCCTGGCTTGGCCTTCACCAGACGTGGATCCTGTATCTGCTGATTGCGATTCAATCCGGTGCGGCAGGCATCAACCAGCCGGCCCGCAGCGCAATTATTCCCCGCTTGGTGCGCTTGGAGCTGCTGCCGGCAGCCAATGCCCTCAGCATGATCGTCTTCGGACTCGGCACTACCGTTGGACCGCTGCTCGCGGGTGTCCTGGTGGCCAATATCGGCTACGCCTGGACCTATACCATCGACGTGCTGACATTCGCCGCTTCTATGTGGGCCTTGTTCGCTCTGCCGCCGATGCTGCCGGAGGGGGAAGTGCGTAAGGCGGGGCTGGGCTCCGTGCTGGAGGGGCTGAAATTTCTGGGAACCCGGCCCAATGTGCGTATGACGTTCCTGGTGGACCTCTGCGCCATGGTCTTCGCCATGCCGCGGTCGCTGCTGCCGGCCATTGGAGCCGTCTGGCTGGGCGGTGGTGAGGAAACAGCAGGTGTCCTCCTGTCGGCGATTGCCGCCGGTTCCTTGCTTGCCGCACTGTTTTCGGGACCCCTCGGGCATGTGCGGCGGCAGGGCCTGGCTGTGGTGTGGTCCGTGACTGTCTGGGGGACGGCCATAGCGGCAATGGGTGCCGCCGTCGCTCTTGGCGGACGGCACGGCGGAGAAGGAACTTCCCCGTGGATCATTGCCGCCGTGTTCGCCCTGGTGGTTTCCGGTGTTGCGGATTCCGTCAGCAGCGTGTTCCGGTCCACTATTCTGCAGGCCGCTACGCCAGACCACCTCCGCGGTCGGCTGCAGGGGGTCTTTGTGGTGGTGGTCGCAGGTGGGCCACGTTTGGGGGATCTCTTTGCCGGCGGCGCCGGACAGGTCCTTGGGGAGGCGCTCGCCGCAGTCGTCGGTGGCTGTTTGTGTATCGCGGCCGTGGGGCTGCTGGCCCGCTGGCAACCTAAGTTCCTGCACTACGACGCGCGCCACCCCGAGCCGTAGCGACAGGACCCGGGGCGTGGGAGATCAGGCCTTCTGCACCGTAATCGACCATTGAGCGTCGCCGACCTTGACAAAGTTGGTCACCGGATAGCCGTTCTCCGCAGCCCAGCGGGGAATCGCGTCCGTGGCCTGGGTGCAGTCGAAGTTGATGATCAGCTCATCCCCGGCACTCAGGTCCCGGATGGCGTTCTGGGCCTCGACCAAGGGGAAGGGGCAGACTTGTCCGTCGGTTTCCAGCGTTTTCACCATGGTGTCTCACTTCTTCTTCTGTTGGGTCCATTGCCGACTTCTCAGCGCGGCTTACACACCGGGTCTGCTTACACGCCGACGCTGCTGCGCGCGGGCTTCGCCACAGCCGGTGCAGTGGAACCAGTCCGGCGGATGGTCAGTTTAGCGGCCGCTCCGGTTCCCAGAATCATGACGCCGAACGCCACCCAGCCCTGAAAGCTGAACTGCGCGGTCTGCACCATGGCGTTGCCGATAGTGCAGCCACCGGCCAGGGACGCCCCAACGCCCATCAACGCCCCGCCGGCAACGCTCTTGACGGCCTGCTTGGCATCGGGCACCCGCACCCGGAATTCCCCGCTGGTCTTTGCCGCAGCGAAAGATCCGAGCAGCAGACCGAGCACCAGGTAAACGCCCCAGTCCACCAGCTTGATGTTCCCGGTGGTCAGAAACCCGATGAGGTTGGCCGACGGAGTGGTGATACCCAGGCCGTCATTACGTCCGGTCGCCGAGCTCAGGGGCCATGCTGCGATCGCGATAATGCCGATCACGGCGGCGGATGCGAAGGCGCCCCATGGCTTCTCGAAGAGCAAGTGTGCCAGACCGGTTTTTTCCGGCGGCAGGGCAGCCATCTTAAAGCCGGGCCTGGCCAGGTGATGCCTGGCCATAATGACGACGACGGCGGCCAGCAGGGCGACGAGGACCCATGGAGAAATCCCTAACGTCTGGTAAATGTTTCCCTGCCGAACCGTGATGCCACGCAGCAAGGCTGTCAGCTGCGCGAGCGGACCGGTCTTCATGATCGAGCTGAAGAGGGCGTAAAAGACCAACGCCAGCCAGCTGCCGACGAGCCCTTCACCGGAGCGGTAATAGGTGCCGGTGGCGCATCCGCCGGCCAGGACGATGGCGAATCCGAAGATGAAAGCCCCGACTATGGTGGCCAGCCACGGGAAGGCCTTCGACTGCAGATCGATCACCCCGAGGGCAGCCAAGGCGAAGATTCCTGCACTTTGGATGGCAATGACCATCATGAACGCCGTGAGCCACCGCGTGTTCCTGCTGATCCACACGTCCCGGAAGGCTCCGGTGACACAGAAGCGTCCTCGCTGCATCGCGAATCCTAGAGCGGTCCCAAGCAGGAGTCCTGTGATTGGCATTGGCAAGTCCTTTACAGCTAAACGAGTTCCAGCGGATTTTCACCGGCAGCGTTGCGCCTTAGCGCTAAGCTGAAAACACTAGACCGGCACGTCGTGGCACGGCGATCTTTTATTAAGACGTATGACGTTCCGGTGCCACCGGTGCGCCGACGGGACCGCGGGAACACCAGAGCCCACTAAGCCGCTTTCTTTACGGCCGGAAGTTTCCCTTACCACCGGTCGGCCGATAAGTCGGCGACTAAAGGAGAAGTGATCGTGCACAGGCATTTCAACGGGTTGAAAACCGCCGCGCTCTTTGGTGTGCTGTGGCTGGTCCTGCTGATCATCGGAGGAATCCTGGCAACGGGGATGCGCAGTTCGGCCCCGATCTGGATCATGGCGCTGATCGGCGTGGGGACAACGGCGTATGGATACTGGAATTCGGATAAGATCGCTATCCGCTCCATGCAGGCCTTTCCCGTCACCCAAGAGCAGGCGCCGGGCATTTACCAGATCGTAAGGGAACTCTCCACCAAGGCACATCAGCCCATGCCGCGCATCTATGTTTCCCCTACCCTGGCTCCGAATGCCTTCGCCACCGGGCGCAATCCCCGGAACGCCGCAGTGTGCTGCACTCAGGGGATTCTGAACATTCTCACCGAACGCGAGCTGCGGGGCGTGCTCGGGCATGAACTGATGCACGTCTACAACCGGGACATCCTGACCTCTTCCGTGGCGGCTGCCGTCGCGGGTGTCATTACGTCGGCGGCCCAATTCGCGCTCTTTTTCGGCGGTGGCCGGGACAGCAGGAACGCCAATCCGTTGGCCATGATTGCCATGGCACTGCTGGCGCCGCTGGCCGCTTCCGTGATTCAGCTGGCCATCAGCCGGACTCGTGAATACCATGCGGACGAGGACGGTTCAACGCTTACGGGTGATCCGCTGGCGTTGGCATCCGCATTGCGCAAGCTGGAGCAGGGAGTAGAGCTGGCGCCGCTGCCCCGCAAGCAGGACTTGGTCAACACCAGCCACCTGATGATCGCCAACCCGTTTCGCGGCGCTGCAGGGCGGATGTTCTCCACCCACCCGCCCATGCCGGACCGCATTGCCCGGCTTGAGCGAATGGCGGGCCGCCCATGATGGTTTTCAGGGATAATTGAAACATGCGACTTATCCTGATCCGGCACGGCCAAACCTCCTCCAATGTTCGTAACCTCCTGGACACGGCGGTGCCCGGACCCGGACTAACTGAGTTGGGCCGGCGCCAGGCGCGCGCGATTCCGGCGGTCCTGGCCCGCCTCGCCGGGATACCGCCGCTGGCCGCGATTTACGTTTCCAACCAGACCCGGGCACAGCTGACGGCGGAGCCACTGGCGGCAGCTGCCGGACTTGAACTGCAGATCCGGGACGGGCTGCGTGAGATCGACGCAGGGGATTTGGAGATGCAGGGGGATCCGGTCTCGGTCGGGCAGTACGTGGAAGTCGTGCGCAGCTGGCTCACCGGCAGGCAGCAGAGCCGGATTCCGGGTGCCGCTGAGACGGGGACGCAAACCCTGGCACGCTTCGATGCCGTGGTCCGCGAGGCCAGCCAAGCGGTGGGCAGCGGGACGGCGGTCATGGTCAGCCATGGCGCCATGATCCGCAGCTGGGTGGGCTGCCGGGCCGGCAATATTGATCCGGCGCACGTGGAGAATTACGGGCTCAGCAATACCGGCATTGTTGTCTTGGAGGGGTCTGTTCCGGAGGACGGATCGGCCAATCAGCGCAACGGTGAGCGGACCTGGGAGATCATCAGCTGGCAGAGCCAGCCAGCCGGCGGCCCGGAGCTGGCCGATAGCTCCGCGGACGGACCGATGGGCGACGCGGACGGACCGATGGGCGACGCGGAGGGGCCCGCTGACGGATTCCGTCATCCCGCCCATGCTCAGGGGCGGTACCGGTGACAGCGGCCAAACGCCTCGATCTGGCCACCCAGATGGCGGCGCTGCCGCGGCTGAGATTGAAGAAGATCAGCTGGGCCTGGCTCGGGTTTATCACCGCCTGCGTGGCACTGATGGCGGTAGGCGCTTCGCTGAACGTGAATCTGTACAGAATGATGCTGCCCTTCGCCCTGGGCATGACGATTCTGCATACCGGCTCTCTGGCGCTGACAGTTGTCCGTCCGGTCCCGGGGGCGCTCCTGTCCCTGGTGCCGCTGGGGATCATGCCGCTCGTGTCCTCGCCCGTAGGTTCGGCCCCGATGCCCTTCAGCATCGTCGCCATGGTGACGCAGATCCTGGTCATGTGTGTGGCGGGTCTGCGCACCCACTGGACGCTCCCCGCGGTGACTTGGCTGTTGAGCACTTTCATTGGTGTAGCCGTAAACTATCGTGGCCAGCCGGCGCAGGTTCCGCTGGCGGCGGAGATGAACGTGGTGGTCTACGCCTCGGTATCCGGTGGCCTGATGGTAGCCGCCGTGATCACCCAGCAGTGGCAAAATATCCGCCAGCAGCTGCTGGCCGAACGGACCCTCTCCGCGGAAGAGCAGTCGATGCGTCGGCTGGCCGAAGAACGGGCCAGAATCGCCCGCGAACTCCATGACGTCGTCGCCCATGGCATGTCCATTGTGGTGGTGCAGGCGACGACGGCACAGTACCGGCACCCGGATCTGGACGGGTCCCTCAAACAGGAATTTGATGACATCGCTGCGAATTCCCGGCGTGCGATGACGGAAATGCGCAGCATGCTGGGAGCACTGCGCAGTGACGGCGCAGTCCGGGACCTCTCGCCGAAACCGGGTTTGACGGATATCCCGCAGCTGATCGCGGCTGCCCGGACGGCCGGAGTTGACGTTTCGATCGATCTGGACTCGGACAGTATTGGGGCCGATGCGGCAGTGGATGTCAGCGAAGTGATTGGCCTGACGGCGTATCGAATTGCACAGGAGGCACTGAGCAACGTGGTTCGTCATGCACCGGGGGCCCAGGTTACCGTTTCCCTGCGCGCGATCGCCCGGACCCTCCAGCTGGAGATCAGTAATGGCCCTTCCGGAATCGGTGCGGTACTGGCACAGCTGGACCGCACGCATCCCGGACAGGGTCTGATAGGAATGCGTGAGCGGGCCAGCATCGTCGGCGGTTCCGTCCTGTGCATGCCATCGAATAACGGAGGATATACGGTCACCGCAACATTGCCGCTGGTCACCGTGGGAACCGGAGGAACCCCATGACAATCCGCGTTTTGGTGGTGGATGATCAGGCCATGGTCCGAGCCGGGTTTGCGGCCTTGTTGGGCGCGCAACACGACATTGACGTCGTCGGGCAGGCCAGCGATGGAGCAGAAGCGGTCGATCTGGCGGCCGCATTGCTGCCGGATGTTGTGCTGATGGATGTCCGCATGCCGGTCATGAACGGACTTGAGGCGGCCCGCGAGATTCTGGGCGGGCAGGATCCCGGCCACGGCGCACCAACCACGCACGTGTTGATGCTTACAACCTTTGACGCTGACGACTACGTCTACGACGCATTGCGGCTCGGTGCCAGCGGATTCCTGCTCAAGGATGCCTTGGCGGACGAGTTGGTGGCAGCCGTGCGGATCGTGGCGGCCGGGGAGGCATTACTGGCTCCCTCCGTGACCAAGCGCTTGATTGAGCAGTTCGCCAAGAGCCAACCCCGGTCCGTGCCGTGTGCAGACCGGCTGGTTGGATTGACCGAACGCGAACGCGAAGTCATGGTTCTGGTGGGGCGCGGGCTTTCCAATCAGGAGATTGCCGCGGAGCTTTATATCGCGGAGCAGACCGCTAAAACGCATGTCAGCAAGATCCTGACCAAGCTCTCGCTGCGGGACCGGGTGCAGGCAGTGGTGCTCGCTTACGACACCGGTTTGGTCGAGCCGGCCGGCTAGCCGTTCGCTGCGTCGGCGCAGAGGGCCGCGGACGCCCTAGCGGAAGTTGATGAACTGGAGGTCGGCATCCTCGAAGTTCTTCAACAGAGCCATGGTCGACTGCAGATCGTCACGGCTCTTGGAACTGACCCGCAGCTCGTCCCCCTGGATGGTGGACTTAACACCCTTGGGCGCCTCGTCGCGAATGAGCTTGTTGATCTTCTTCGCGACGTCCTGCTCGATCCCTTCCTTGATGGAAGCCTCCAGCCGGTATTCCTTGCCCGAGGCGAACGGTTCGCCGGCATCAAGGGATTTCAGCGAAATACCGCGCTTGATCAATTTGCTCTCGAAAACGTCCAGGACTGCCTTAACGCGTTCCTCCGAGTTTGCCTTTAACAGAATTTTTTCGCCGCTGAAGTCAATCTCCGCCCCAATCCCCTTGAAGTCGTAGCGCTGGGCAACTTCCTTCTGCGCCTGGTTCAACGCATTGGCGACTTCCTGCTTATCGACTTTGCTGACGACGTCGAATGTTGATTCGCTTGCCATGAGGCCCTCCAGATAATTGAAAATGAGCAAAATACGCTTCGGCTTCTAGCCTATCCGGCTAACCAGTGTTGGCCAGCGTGCGGCGGCGAACGGAGGCCGACGACGGCGAACGGCTGCCGCTCCCGGCCATGGGTTCTCAGTTCGCTCCAAGCGGACGCAAAGCGGGAGCACAAACAGAACCGGCAGAGTTGGAATGGTAGAGGGCCCACGAACCCATCATTGACGAGGGAGATCAGCATGTCCACCGGAAAACCGCGCCGATACATTGTCCGGGGCGCAAAAATTGCAGCGGGAACCATGATCGCCGCTGCCACCTTGGCCGCCTCCACAGCGTTTTCCGCAACGGGCACCACAACTTCACCAACTGCGGCAGCGTCGTCCCGAATCGACGGCGTGCATGCAGACTTGGCCCGTGCCGTGGCTCTACGGCAGGTGACGCAGGAACAGGCCGGGCGGTTCGAGCAACAGCTCATCCGGAGAATCCAGTCGGACGCGTAGGCCAGCCTGTCTCCCCACGAGGGCCTTGGGTCCTCGATTCGATTCCTGGCCACTTTCCTAGTATCGTTTTAGTGCTTCCACTTATTGGGAGCAAATGCCGGTCCGGAGTTTCGGGACGGCAGGCCTGCGGCAGATTACCCGAGCGGCCAAAGGGGGCTGACTGTAAATCAGCTGGCAACGCCTACGGGGGTTCGAATCCCTCATCTGCCACACTATGAGAGGCCCGGAACACGGCGGGAGATCGCCAGGTTCCGGGCCTTTTTGGCGTTATGGTCCTGGTACTGCGGTCGCCTTTGGGGGGATGTCAGCGGCAGGGTAATGACAGTATTGTGCCCGCGGTTGATTTTTTTGCCGCCTGATTGGATGCTTCAGGCTCGGCGCGAAGCGGCCGGCACCAGATGAGCCGAACCCAGCAGGCGTCTGATTTCCGGACGGGAGAACCTGATCAGTTCCCGGCTTCGACGGGACTGTTGATGCGGGTCCGTGCCCAGCGGTAGTCTGCCGACGCACTCGCCCCCGCTCCGTTCAAGGAAGCGGGGGCGAGTCGCCGTTTGGAGCGGCTGCAGCATCGTAGCGGGCCATGCGGGTAAACTCCCGCTAGCCGCCGAGACCGCCGGGGAGTTTGCCCATCAGGTCCTGGGGATTGATGCCAAGCTTGCTCAGCAGTCCCGAGTCCTTATCCGTGTCGACCTTGTCGGGAAGGTCGGACTGGGCCTGGTCGGTCTTGTCCTGATCGCCCTTGCCTTTGAGGTGGTCAATGATTTGCTGCTTGTCTATCTGCATCTGATTCTCCTCTGTTTCTGGTTACCCGGGGTTTTTCGGGGATTGATTGAGGCTATCCATGGGGTGGTGACGTCCTGCCTCAAGAGCGTGGGAACGGTCCGTCAGTGCTTTCTACCTTCTTCACCCCTGGCAGTGTCCGTGCCGGCGTCGGTGTCGATCTGTTCCTTGCGGACTTCCTCGTTCACTTCCTGGTTCTCGGTCACGGTTTCGGTGCCGAGCCGGACACGTTCCACCGGAACGGTTTCCTTCTCCACTACGGGCCGTTCGGCGTGGAGCGTGACCTCGTGCTCCTCTTCGCTGATGTCCGGACCGGAGGTAGCAGCTCCACGGTTGGCGTCGGTAATCGGCTCACGTTCGACGTGGACTTCCTCGTGGCTGACGGGTACCGTCTTGGAGACGTTTTCCGTTACCACGTACTTGCGCAGCCGGGCTTTACCGGACTCAACTTTCTCGGTCCCGACCCTCAGCTCTTCCTCTGAACGTGTCATCGAGTCATCGGTGGTGGGTCCGGAGGTGTCACGCCCCTGAACGCCGGACTCACCGGCACGATCCGGACGCTTCTCCTTGCCGTGCTGCGGAGCACCGCCGGCCGGAAGGCCGGAATCCGATGTCCGTTCCGAATAGGCCAGGCCGTAGTACTCGTAAAGGTCAGCCTCCTGATCCTTGCTCAGGTGTCCCTCGGAGTCGTCCATCCGCGGTGCGTTCTTGACCTTGTCCTTGTCATAGGGAACCCGGATGGTGTCACCTTCGACAGTGCCTTCGGCCAACGGAACGAAGGTCTCCGCACCGCCAAACATGCCGGTCTTGACCGTGACCCATTCGGGCTTTCCGGTTTCGTCGTCCATGTAGACCTGGCCGATTTTTCCGATCTTGTCCCCTTCGCCGCCGACGACGGTGCCGCCGCTGCCGAGCAGGTCCTGGATCTGTTCTGTAGTAATCACAAGGATTCTCCTTTTCTGTGCGGGGCCCGAGTGGCCCCTGGGGTGTGGTGATGGGTCCGGATTCAGTGTGGGGTGTAAGGGCCGCCGTCGACCAAACGTGTGCAATTCGCCTCTGCCGGCTTCTTTGTCAGGATCGGGCAGGAAGCGGTGCGCTACCCGTGATTGTTCTCAGTCAGGTCTACCTCGATGCGTTCCTTGCGGACTTCTTCAGTGATGTCCTGCTCCCCGGTGACGATGACCTTGCGGACTTTTATCCGCTCGACCGGAATGGTTTCCATCCGGACCACCGGCCGCTCGGCATGGAGAACGATGTCGTATTCTTCTTCATTTAGAACAGCATCCTCAGGGGTCTGAGTGTGGTTTCCCGCGGGGATGGGTTCGTGCTCAAGACGGAACTCTTCGTGGCTCACCGGGACGGTCAGCGTGACCTCTTCGGTCACGATGTATTTGCCGAGCCGGACTTTGCCGGTTTCATAGGTCCCGGTGTCCACCCGGACCCGCTCCTCGGAGCGGATCATGGAATCCTCGGCGCCGGATGCGAAGCCGTCAGACATGTCAGTACCTTCCATGATCTATTGCAGAACGGTTCCGGTTGAATGGACAACCGTGCCGGTGCCTTGGGTACGGCCGCTGACATCAATTTGAAGACGGCTCTTCTGCAGGGGTGTCTCCAATGCGTTGGACAGATCCGGCAGTGTGGACGTTTGGATCCGGTGGATGAGGTCCTGAACATCTGTGCGGTCATTGACCGTCACCTTCAGGGTCAGGTCGGGATCGGTGGCTGTGCCACGCAGCAGGGCCGAGGAGGTGACAACGCCGGGGAGTGTATTGACCTGGTTTTCAACGGCAGTGGCCAGGACAGACGGGTCACAGACGGTGAAGCCTTGCGCGCCGTCGTCGTGCAGCCGGTAGGTGTCCGCCGCGTTTTTCCGCGGAACCTGCGCCAGCATCCACAGCAGGCCCAGCACACCCACAATGATGCCTGCAATCAGGATGACGACCACGACCCACTGCGGGGACGTGACGGCGTGCAGGTCACCGGTAACGACGCGCTCTGAGGAAGGAGCAGTGTTGGCCAGGCTGTGCAGCTGTCCGCTGGCCTGCAGGAGCAGTCCAATGCCGGCGGCCAGGACAATGATGCCCAGAATTGTCAGCCAAGTGCGGTTCAGGGTTCCGGCTGTTTGCCTCATCAGAAACATTCCTTCCATAGGTGGTGCGCAGGATCGGCCATGATGTCAGGCGTTGGATTGGATGGTGGCGCTCACGCGCGGAACCGGGTCAAGGCCCGCAGTTTCGAGGTGCTCGCTGATCGTGTCGGTGACCCTCGCCCGCAGATCGCCGGATTCGCGCAGAGACGTTTTGACGTTTAGGTGTACGCGCTTACCGGTGGCCGTCGCGGTGACCGAGCTGACGCCGTCGATCTGCCCGCACCGCGCCCGGGCAAGTTGGGCCACCGCACGTCGGGTCATCACGGTCTCCTGCTCCTGTACCGGTGCCTGGTCCGAACCGTCGGGACTGCGGACCGGGAGGGCACTGAAACCGCCGGGCACAATCGCACACAACAAGAGAATTACGCCCACGACGACGGCGCCGACTCCTACGCCCCACGCACCGGCACTGTTCCAGGTCAACCCGGTCAGCCAGTCCCTGGGTCCTTGCAGGACCATGGACCACGTACCGTTCATCAATCTGGCAATGGTCAGCCACACCAAGGCGACACCGGCTGCCAAGAGCAGGATGCCCACGATTAGTGCCGGGACGGTGCGGCTGGGCCGGCGCCGCAAACTCGTTGACCGTCCGTCATGCCGGCTCACAATAACCGCCTCCGCCCAGGCGCAGCTCCTTCACTTGTCAACCACGCGACTTTGATATCGACCTGCCGGACTTCGACCCCGGTCAATTCCGTGACCCGTCCCCTGATCCGCTGCCGCAAATCCTCGGTCGCACGGCGCAAGGGAACCGGATATAACAACCCGACCTCGACACTGACCGTGGCAATGTTCCCGTTCAGCTCAACTGAAGCCTTCGGCCGGGCAGACAAATCCGCATGCGCGCCAATCCCGAGAAACCCTCCGGAGGAGCCCCCGGCAGAGGATTCATCATTGGCGACCTGACCGGCAATCTTCTCGATCACCCTATTTGCCAGGACCGTGTGGCCCCGGGAGCCGATGTCATCATCGCCACCGCCATAACTGCCACTGGCGGCGTCCTCAGCTGCAGTGGGCGGCAGTTGGTGGGCGCCCTGCCGGTTCATCGGCTTGTTGCCTTACCGAACAGGGCTGCCATGTCGAGTTTGCCCTCCGCCACCCGGCCGACCACCAAACCGATGAAGCCCAGGACGATCGCGGACACCAGCGCCCACCACCCGCCGAAAGCCAAGACAATTCCCAGTACCAGACCTATCGTCAAGCACCAACGTGTAGTAGACATAGCCATCCTCTTCCTTCCCGGTCTTACGGACACACCGGGCAGGATGCCCCGCCCGGTGCTGTGGACTTACTGAAGTTCGGTCTTCTGATCCTGCTGGCTCTGCTTGTCCTGCTGGTCCTCGCCGGGGAGATGTACATCGGTGACATTGATGTTCACTTCAATGACCTCCAACCCAGTGGCCCGTTCCACCGACTGAATGACGTTGCGGCGGATTCCCTGGCTGACGTCCACCACGGAGGCCCCGTACTCCACCACGATGGAGACGTCGATGGCAGTCTGCCGCTCACCCTTTTCCACGGACACACCGCCGCTGACGTTGGTCTGGGAACCGGGGATGCGCTCGGCCAGCGCGCTGAAGGCACGGCGCCCGGCACTACCCATGGCATATACGCCGGGAACCTCGCGGGTCGCCATGCCGGCAAGCTTTTGCACCACGGTTTCCTCGATGGTGGTATCCCCGCGGTCGGTGTGCAGGGGGCCGGTCTTTTTCGGCTGTTCCTGCGGAGCGCTTCGCTTCTGCTCCTCGGGCGTGGCCATAACGCCGCTGGAACTTCCGGGGGTCTTCGTTGCCTCTGACATGGAAAACATCTCCTTCTGAAGGGGAATAGTAATCGTGCTTACAAAGATAAAGACGAAGCCCACAGCCAAACGTCACGCACAAGGTAGATCTTTTTCGAAAAGTTTTCCCGTGAAGCGCCCGTTAGAAGCTGCAGATCCTGCAGCGTTATGACACAGTGAGGGCAATGCGCCGGTACACTGCCGGACGGAACGGATGGCCGATGGAGGATTACGGATCCGGCTTCGAGGCGGAACCGGGCCTGGATGAAGGAAGTATCGTTGCCCGCGCGCAGGACGGGGACCTCAGGGCCTTCGAACATCTGGTCAATTCCTATCAGGGCCGTCTTTTCCGGCTGGCATACCGCATGCTCAATGACCGCGGAGATGCCGAGGATGTGGTGCAGGAGGCACTGACGGCCAGCTGGCGCGGACTGGCAAGGCTGCAGGACGTGCAGGCCTTCGGCGGCTGGGTTTATCGGCTGGCCACCAACAGATGCCTGGATGTTCTGCGGAAACGTTCCACCAGAACCGAGCACATAACAGATCCGCAGGATATTCTCTCCATCAGCACCGATGGTGCTGGATCGGACCAGCTTTCCGACCCCGCCTACGCGGCCGAAAGGACCGCCCGCGACGACGGCCTCACTGCCGTCCTGAACACCCTCCCGCCGGAACAGCGTGCCTGCTGGCTGCTCCGGGAAATGCATGGACGCAGCTATGCCGAAATCGGTGCAACACTAAAGATAAGCCCAACGGCAGTGCGCGGACGCCTCGCCCGGGCACGGATCCAGATTGCGGAAGGGATGAACGAATGGCGCTAGACGACGAACCACGCCTGGGCTGCGGACGCAGCATCGACCGGATCTGGACCACCATTGATCAGCCGCTCAACGCCCACGAACAAACGTGCAGACAATGCCAGGCCGCCAGGGCACAGCTGAAAAGGCTCAATGAAGCAACCCAAGCACTGCGCGAAGCCGACCTTCACGATGAGGCATTGACCCCGCGCAGCGGAGTCAAAACCGCCATCATGGACGTAGCCCGGGCAGAGATCCGGCGCAGCAAAAGAATCCTCCTGGCCAGCAATGGCAACGGCACAACCGAAATCAGTGAGCAGGCCCTGAGCTCCGTCATCCGGGCGGCCGCTGCCGAGGTTCCCGGTATTCATGCCCGACGATGCCACATCGAAATATCTTCTGCCACTTCCGACAGCTCCGTCGACGATCCCCCCTCCGGTCAGTCCGGCGTCATCGGCCCGCACCTCGTCATCGGTCTTCGGTCTGCAGTTGCCCCGGACATCAATATCCCCCGAACCGTCCAGTTGCTGCGGCAACGGATCATCACCGCCATTCCCGCAGGCATCGGCATCAGCGCCGGGACCATCAACATCACAGTGGAGGACCTCTACGATGTCTGAAAATCCGCTCCAAAGCCAGCTCATCACGAGTAAGCTGATCGCCTCCCTGGCCGCCCGCACAACGTTGGAGACCCCCGGGGTCCTCAGACTCGAGCCCACCGTGAAGGGGTTCCTGGCCCGGCTCGGTCCTGCCGCACTGCAGCGCCTCTCCAATTCCGCCGGCCAGAACGGCACCTACCGGGATGACGGCGTTCGCGTCACCATCAACGACAATGTCGCCGTCGTCCATCTTGATATAGCCACGGATATCGCCTACACCGCCCTCAACGTTGCCGAAACAGTGCAGCAACGCGTCCGCGGGAACATCGGCCACACCGGTCTGACCGTGGGAAAGGTAGACATCAGCATCCTGGCGATCGAGCCCCCACCGCCGGCAAAAATCAGCTAGCCGGCAGGTCAGTCCGTCGGTGGGGTATAGAGCTGAAGATCGTTTCCCTCAGAGTCCTTGAATGGCATGATGCGACCCCAGTCATGATCGCTGACCTGGCCGGTAATTTCGATGCCGTTTGCCTTGAGCCGGTCAATTTCCGTTTCGAGGTCGCCGCCATCCGGCTGGAAAGTTATTACCGCACCGCGGCTGGCATGTGCTGACGCGTCCTCGCGGGCGTTTAGCCCAATTTTTAGGCCGTTCGCATCGACTTCACTCCAGTCTGACTCCTGCTTCGTGACCTTGAAGCCAAGGGAATCACGATAAAACCTTACCGCCCGTTCCATGTCGCTGACGGGAACCCACACTGCCGCTATACCTGATGCCATGATTCTTCTCCTTGCTATTAATACTGATGGGATGATTCCGGCCCTCTACCTCACGAAGCCTTTGAGGACGTTACGAGGCCGCTGCATCTCTGCGTGCTTGGCGCCCAGAATAATGACCGTGCCGGCGAAGAAGGGCAAGGCCCACTGCAGGAGACGGAGTTTCTTTTGGGCCGGCTCCAGTTCCTTGGAAGCATTCGGGCCCGGTTCCGTTGCACCCTCGGCACCCTCCCCCGCCAGTTGTTCAACTTTCCTGCCCAGGAGCCCCGTGTAGAGAGTAAATCCGGCTCCAGTGAGGGTCACAGCCGTCTTGAAGGCCGTCACGCCGGTCATACCGTCTTGGCTTGCTATTCTCCCCTTATTGTCACTGATGACGAAGATCCCGGCGATCACGTGACCTACCAGGGCTGTAGCCTGGACGGGGGCCCATCTTTTCCAGCCCAAAGCGGAGAGCCTGGTCCGTTCGGTGGAGTCTTTGGCCTGTGACGCTGCGCCATTGAGGCCGATGGCGCCCATCAGGGATCCCCCGAACCAGGCGGCAGCGGTGAGGTCGTGGACGGAACGGGCGATCAGGTTGCCGGCCATGATGGTTTCCTTTTCTCGAATCCAAAAAGTTACTGGTCGTCGGCGCTGCTGGAATTAGTACCGGAGGGCTGCTGTTGGTGCGGATGCTGATAGACCTGCTGCCACATTCCGACGCCGTAAGCCCGGATCAGACGTCCCTCAGCGGTACTGATCCGAAGCACACCATCTTGAAGTCCGATGTCGAATCCGGGCACTTTTCCGGAAGTTCCGTCTTCTTCCTCTTGCGCATAAACGTGCGATTCGGAGTCAAGAAGTACCAGTACTCCTGGCTGCACCTGGCCATACAGGGCTGATGAATAACTGGATGCTTCCTGATCAGCATCAAAGATCTGCGGACCCTTCGAGCCCTGAGCATAAATTCTTATTGTTGGCATCATGGTCTCCTTTAGAGCTTGTTTATCCAGACTACGACGAAAACTAAGCCAACTGACTTTTATGCTCCTAAATACTTGAGACCGGGTATTACTGGTCGTTGCTAACCTGATAATGCCCCTCTTGGGGCAGTGTGGCATGCGACGCGGGGCCAGCGCTGGATCCCTCCCCGTCAGCTATGCCCGGGGCTTCTGGTTCAGCCCTGCCCGGAGCGTTACATCTATTTCCTGGATCTGAAGACGATATAGAGCACGAGGGCAAAGGTGATCATCGCGCCCAATGCGATGGGGTAGCCGAACGCCCAGTGGAGCTCGGGTGGGCATGTTGTCGAAGTTCATGCCGTAGATAGCACCGATGAGTGTGGGTGCAAAGAGGATTGCCGCTCATCCCGAGATCTTTTTCATGTCCTCGTTTTGCCATTGCACGACGAGGCTCGAGTTCACGCTCAGGATCTGTGAAAGGGCGTCGACGCCCAAATGGACGCCTGATGAACAACCTTTCGCCCCACCTTCAGCCCTCGATTTGGGTTCTCACCGTGAGCCATGGCTCGAAGATTACAGGCTCTGCTGGTGTGGCCCGCTGCCATCGCGCTTGAAAGAAGCCGTGGTCAAGGTCGAGAGTTCCTTGGCCGGAGTGCAACCCGAAATGCGGGTGCTCCATGAACGGCTCAATATAGGTTGGGATCGCCGCATCGAGGCTTCTTCGCAATGGGTGCAGCAGATTTCAAGGTCCAGGATGTTGGGGTCCTCTCTGCTACGGTCGAACGCCAATCGTAGGGTGGCCGCGAATATTGCTGACTAATCACCGCGTTGTCTTCTCCTGAAAAAATACTGTTGCCTGACTGACCCTGGGACGCTGTGGTGATTGCCTGTTATTCGACCCGCCATACTTGTTCGGTGTCACTGTGATAGGCCATGCGGCGGCCGAAGGCGCCATTGCTGGAGAGCCAGATAATGGTTGAGTCCACCGTTTTCTCGTCGATATACCCCGAGTACGTCCGATACCCGTTGTTTTTTAGATAGACCTTGTCTCCGCGTCTCAGCAGCGTCCAATCGCTGACCAGCGTGCTCCCGGTTTGCAGCGGGAGCGCAGCTATCTGCGGCGGGTACGCGTGGTCGCCGGTCCGTGGGCTCAAGGCCCCTCCCTCAGGTAGTTAGGTGACAGTGCCGGATCGTTTCAGCCGGAACTGAGAACGGTCTCTTGTTTTCGGCGCTCACGGTTCTTTCTCCGGTGGTGCGTTGTAAAGGGTCTCCGAGGTCCGTCAGCTGCAGGCGGGCCTGTTGTTGAGCGGGAATCAGGGCAAGGTATCGGGGATCGGTGCGCATGAACGCCCGGATGGCGAGGCAAAAGGGCAGTACGGCGAGACGACGTCGGGAGGCTTCCTCCACCGTGCTGCGGATCAGCAGCGTGGTCAGTTTAGGATTGTCGTGTTGCAGCATCTGCGTGTTAAGGAACCAGATTTCCTGACCGTTCATGCGGTAGAACACGCAGCCCGCCAAGCGCCCATCGTCGTAAATTTCGAAACGGGACAAGTCAAGGTTGTTATGAATGGTCTGCATTGGTCACCCCTGCCGGTACAGCTTCCCGGCCCGCGCGTGCGTCAAGTTCTGCCGCGACGTCCTGATAGAGGGCGCAGACACCAGGGCTGGGAAAGTCCTGATCCAGCAGGCGGTACATCCGATCACAGGAGGCAAGCAGATCTAGGGTGGGGACGCTGGAAAGATCCGCCGGCAGACCCGCCTGCGGTAGCGCAGAAGCCACTGACGAAGTTCTCACGCGGCCACCTTCGCAGCTGTGGGCGGACAGGAAACCTGCCACGCAGGGCACTCCGGCAGGACTGCGGGAGCACTGACACTGACGTGCGGATTGGATCCTCCGAAGGGCGCCAAGTCCGCATCCACGTCGGGACCGTCGTTGAGGTGGTACAGAATGTCCAGCGCCGACGCATCAATGTGGCGGGCGAGGGAAAGATCAACGACGACGTTCAGTCCCTGAATCAGGGAGCCGGCACGACGGATAATGGGAAGAAGAGCACGGCAGCTCTTGTCGGTGAGGCAGCCGTTTACTTCAAGAACGGCGGAGGTCGCTTCAATGTCCAAACGGACGATTACGCGCAGTTTATGATCCATGGGGGTACTCCAAGATGAAGGTTCCATGGCTCACTGCTAAGCCTCGATAATGTTATAGGTTCCAATGGGAAGCAACAAGCTCCCGGCACACCTGATTATCAAATGGTGCGAAGAGGCACGGTAACACCACGTGATATCTGTGATCCGGCCAGGGTTTTGGCGCCGGCCCGACCTCCGGGCTGCTGCTCGGGACCGCCCATGGATTGCTGCGGGCCTCTATGATAAGGACTTACGGTTTAGCAAAAAGCCGTTGGCATGCTTATCGGGACAAAACGCCGCCGACTGCTCCAGGATCTCCGGGAAACCCGGCCGCGGATCCCCGGGCGTTTGGCTACGTTCGGTGTCGGCCGGCACAACCGGAACGGCAAAGACAACGTGGCCATTGACGCGACAGCTCGAACCAGCACACCCGAATCCTCGATCGGCGAATATCTCCACACACTGATTCTTCAAAGCGAAGACATCGATGCCTTCCTCAATGGCCTCGCCTGTCATGCTGCACAGATTCTCTCCAGCGCAGATGATGAAGTGCTGTGTGGCATCACTCTCCTGCGGGACCGGAAGGCTGGGACCGTTGCCAGCAGCAGTGACCGTGCACGCCATATGGATGAAATCCAGTACAGCTTCGGGGACGGTCCCTGCATGACGGCATCCCGGGACCAGGTCACGGTCCATGTACCCGATCTGGAAACCGAAAACCGGTGGCCCGAGTACTCTGCGACCGTGCACCAGAGCGGTATGCGCTCTATCCTGGCCATCCCGTTCAACCTCGAGGGAGACGCGAAGGCAGCGCTGAATCTGTATTCGGCACGTGCCGGCAAATTTGATGCCCGCGTCCAGGAGACCGTCCAAAGGTACACCAGGGAGGTAACCACCACTTTGCAGCTTGGACTTCGCTTCGCCCAGCACATCGATACCGCATCCAATCTGAAATCAGCACTGGAGTCACGGACCATCATTGATCTTGCTGTGGGCATCATCATGGCGCAAAACCGGTGCAGCCAGGAAACCGCAGTTGGAATTCTCAAATCTGCCTCCAGCGCCCGGAACCTTAAACTCCGCGATGTCGCGACCGCCCTTGTCCAGTCCATCAACCAGGAAGCCGCCCACACGCATTTCGATTAAACTAAATCCAGGCTTTCAATACTCGGCCACAGAATCCGGACGCTGCACGCCATTGCCCCCTTCCCATCGCTGACGTCAAGCAGAGCGCGGCAACGGTGGGCAGGGCCTTCAGGCGCCGGCCGCGCTATTTCACGCCGTTTCGGAGCGATCAGGGGTACCTGTCGCCTCTTGGCAACTGCTGTAAAAACAGAAAATGAACGACGCAGACGACAACAGCAGCTGCTGCCCCTAAGGGATCAGAAGAGAATGTGATTAGACTTCGACTACCTGACCGTGCCCCGGAGTTGGAGGCCACTGTAGTGACGGATGTAGACAAGCATGTTAAAGACACCAAGGGTGAACCAGCTGCTCAGGAGGGTGCGGCAACCGTGGCCACGGATGATTTGGCCATCAGACTCGGCGAATTGGCCCGGGCACTGCAGCAGGATGACGGCGCTGAGCAGATGATGACGGACACGGTGCTTGCGGCCATTGACCTGATTCCCGGCGTGAACAACGGATCCATCAGCGTAGTCACAGCCCGGAAGCATGTTCAGTCCCGGGCAGCGTCCAGTGACCTTGCCCGCCGCATTGATGCCTTCCAGGAAGAGACCGGGCAGGGACCGTGCCTGTCGGCGATCTACGAAGAACGGACGATCCGGATTCCGGACATGACATGCGAGACCCGCTGGCCCGAATTTATCCGCAAAGCGGTGCAGACCGGTGTTGGCAGCATGCTGTGCTTTCAGCTGTACGTCCAGGAAGATAACCTCGGGGCGTTGAATCTTTACGGCGATGTCGGCGCTTTCACCGACGAATCCGAGCATGTCGGATTGCTGGTAGCGGCCCATGCCGCCGTCGCCTATGCCGGAGAGTTGAAAACCGATCAGCTCGGTGAGGCTATCTCCACCAGGGACCTGATCGGGCAGGCCAAAGGCATTCTGATGGAGCGCTACAAAATTACTGGACATCAGGCTTTTACTATCCTCGCGCGGGCCAGCTCACAATCAAACGTAAAGCTCCGTGAGGTCGCGGAGCATCTGGTTACCAGTGGCGACGTTCTGCACAAATGAGTAACTGGTTCTACGTTGTGGTTTGCCGGTTACCTGTATAGCCTGACGGAGAGTCAAGACGCGGCTTCAGGGTAGTGAAAAAACCTGCCGTCACGGGAGCCAGTTGCTCGCCGTTATTCTCTGCGAGGCTACGAGCCATGAGTCAACCCGATATCAGTGTTTGCGTTGATGTTCTCCTGCGCGGGGGAGGATTCGTTCTTCCGGCACGGGATCGCTCATACGACGCCGCAGCATTCCTTGGCCATCTAATATCTTGTGCTCAACGAGTGCATATGCGCATCACCATCCGCGAGGATGAAAAGTTTCTCACCGTGATAAATCCGGATCACCAGGTCACTGAGATCGAGAAGCGCGCGGCACAGATGATGACCGACTCTTTCCTCGACGATGGCCCACTTATAACTTATGAGGAAGCGCTGGACGATTCCCGCCGACTGGCGATACGGTCCGTGACGTAGTCCGGCAACCCTTCGAGCAATTCGCCCAGGGGTTATTTCACGCCGCCGATTTCGCTCCACAACTGAGCTCACAATTGGCGTCCAGTGTAAGACGTACAGGACAAACTTCGAGCCGGGGTCAAGGGCGCAGCAGGATCCTGCCCTTCACCGTCCCGGCCTCCATGTGCTCGTGAGCGGAAGCCGTCTGCTCCAGCGGCAGCCGCTCTGTAATCCGCGGGTGCAGTTGATTCCGGACCAGCATGCGGTTGATCAGTACCGCGGCGCCGGCAAGATCTGCCACGCTGGCGCGGCTGATCACAAAGCCGAGCACGCTGATATCCCGGGTGTAGAGCTGTGCCAACGGCATCTCTGTTTTTGCGCCTGCAGGGCCGGTAGCTGCCGTGATGAGGATCCTGGCGCCGGGAACCGTCGCGCCGGCCGCAGCCGCGAAATCGGTGTGTCCGGATGTGTCCCAAAAGATGTCCAGTCCTTCCGGCGCCACCTCGATCAGGCGGTCCGTCGGCTCCGGGTCGCGGTAATTGACAACGGCGTCCGCACCGGCCTGGCGGCAGCGGGCGAAGTCCTCCGGCCGGCAGCTGGTCACGACTCGCGCACCTGCCAGCGCAGCCGTCGCTATGGCGGCCAGGCCGACATTGCCGGCGCCGCCACCGACGAACACCGTTTGTCCGGGCCGCAATCTGCCGTGCACAAACCAGGCCAGGTAGGCTGTCGCCGTCGGATGGGCTACGGCAACGGCGGTGTCGGGGTCAACGCCGTCGGGCAGCCGGTACAACCTCTCTGAAGGGACCACAGCGAACTCCGCGAAGGAACCCTGCCGCCCGTCGTGTCCGAGGCTGTTGCACCAGACCCGGTCGCCGGCGTAAAAGCCCCGCACCGCGTTTCCGCAGCTCACGACGGTTCCGACGAGATCGCGTCCGAGAACGAATGGCAGCGGCAGGGCTGTACGGTAACGGCCGGACCTGACGAGAGTGTCGACGGGGTCCAGGGCTACGGTTTCGACGGCGACCAGAACGTCCTCCGCTGCGGGGCTGGGTCTGGGTAGGCTCCCCACTTCGATGCCGGCGGCGGGACCGGGCCGACGAACATACGCGGCGGTCATCAGTGACTGCGTTCCCAGCGGCGGCAACAGCGGTTTGGACATAGTTCCATCTTGACGGGTACGAGCTTGCGGTGGGAACTTCGGCGTGAGATTTTTAGGAGGCCACAATTTTCCACAGTGCCGACGGCACCCGGACGAGTACGCCGTACCCGGACAGCGACAAGACGGCGTCAAGGAGATCATTTTGTCCTGGCTGATTCTGGTAATTTCCGGCGTTTTCGAAGCTGTCTGGGCGACGGCGCTAGGCAAGTCGGAGGGGTTCAGCAGGCTCTGGCCGACGGTCGTTTTCGGCGTGGGCCTGCTGCTCAGCATGGCCGGCCTTGCGTTCGCCATGCGTCAGCTGCCCACCGGAACCTCGTACGCAGTGTGGGTTGGCATCGGGGCGGTGCTGACCATAACGTACGCAATGATCTTTGACGCCGAGCCGGTATCTGTGCTCAAGGTCGCGCTGCTGCTGGGGATTGTAGCGTGCGTGGTGGGCCTGAAAGTTCTGCACTAACCAGGAGCGACGAGCGTGGGTGCGAAGATAGCTAAGTGAAAATCCTCCGCCGCGCAGCACTCCCCGCGGCACTGTTTCTCGCCGGAGTGGGGGTGCTGATCAGCGGGTTGTTGCCTTGGCCGGACTTCGTCGCCCTGGCGGACCGGACGGTGCCGATCCTGCTGTTCGTGGTGGCGATGACAGTGGTGACAGAGTTGGCCGATGAAGCGGGGGTCTTCCGCCTGGTGACCGGGGCGCTCGCGCGGCTGGGGACCCGCCCACGCGCCACAGGCACCGACACCGGCGCGGAAGCCGGCACAGGAACCGGGAGGGTCTGGCTGCTGTGGCTGTTTGTGGTGGCGCTCTCGACCGTCAGCACGGTGTTCTTGTCCTTGGATTCGACGGCGGTTCTGGTCACGCCCGTCGTCGTCCTGCTGGCCATCCACGCGCGCATACCTCCGCTGCCGTTCGCACTAACCACAGTCTGGCTTGCTAATACTGCGTCCCTTTTGCTGCCCGTTTCCAACCTGACTAATCTGCTGGCGCAGCAGCGGCTGGGCCTTTCCCCTGCAGCTTTCGCGGCCATGATGTGGGCGCCGGCACTAGTGGGCGTTGTTGTTCCGGCGGCATTGCTGTGGATCACGTTTGGCCGCCGGTTGCGCGGTGCCTACACTCCAGCGGACACCGGGGCGGCACCGGACCGGTTATTGCTTATAGTGGCTGGTGTCGCGGTGCTGCTGCTGTTGCCGGCGCTGGTCTCGGGCGTGCCTGTGGTGATCCCCGCAGGCCTTGCGGCTTTATTGCTCCTGGCCGTCTTTGGGTTCCGTCGGCGCCAGGCACTGCGCTGGTCCATGTTCCCGTGGCTTCCGCTCCTGCTGACTTCCGGGCTTTTTCTCGTGGTGCAGACAATGCACTCGCATGGGCTCGGCGCCCTGCTGGCCCGGGTATCCGGTTCGGGCGAAGGACTAGTGCCCCTGCTGCAGCTGGCGGCTGTTGGTGCCGTGGCCTCGAACGGGGTTAATAATCTCCCCGCGTATCTGGCCCTTGAACCTGTTGCGGGCTCGCCGCTGCGGCTTGGGGCGCTGTTGATCGGAGTAAATCTAGGTCCGCTGATTTCGCCCTGGGCATCGCTGGCGACGCTGCTTTGGCATGAACGGCTCAAGGCTCTGGCAGTTAATGTCTCCTGGGGCCGGTACGCCCTGGCCGGGCTGGCGGCAGTCATTATTACCTTGCCGCTGGCAGTCTTGGCCATCTGGGCAGCGGCCGGATACCCGTAGCCCGGTTCCCGTCAGCAGATGGTTGATTTTTGGCAAAGCCGGTACGAGCCGTCACGGCGCAAGCTGTGGGGAATCCTCCGGCGGCAGTTTGCAGACAACATAACCGTCCTGATGGTGCACCAGCCGGCGGCCCCTTCCGCCGTCGAGCTGAATCCAGAATGTGCTGCGATCCTCCGTCATCGCATCCACGCGTCCGCTGAGCGGCCATCCGGACGGATCGATCAGGCAGATCGCCTCATCCCGCTGCAGCGCCGGCCACTGTGCCCCGGGCGCTGCCCCCGTCGTCATGTTATTGCTGCGTCGTCGCATAATGCCCTCTCCTCTTGGCCTTATGACCAGCTAACAGTCCCAGTGTGCGTGCAGCCAGTGAACCAGCGGTTAACCAGCTGTGGACGACACATTTGGGCGGCATGGTCTGTGCCCGGTCCGCATGACTGGCCGGCCGCGCAACGCGTATCAGGCCAAGGCATCGAGAAGAGGCGCGGCGGCGGCAGCGGCCCATGCCTGTGGGAAACAGGACATCGGGTAGGGCACCGGGGCGGGAGCCTGGCGCCGTGAGTAGCCCCCGAACAACTCGGGCAGGCGATAGTGAAAGGCCTCCGCCGCATCCAGCAGACCGGAGGCGATCCGGTGCGCGGTACTGGCATGCCCATCCTTGCGCAGCCCGGCGACGATGATAGCCGTGTCATGGGACCAGACCGACCCGCAGTGGTAGCTCAACGGCCAGTAGCCGGCATTCGTCTGTGACAGCGTGCGGATCCCAAAGCCGGTGAACAGATCGGGTGCCGTCAGCCGCTCGGCAACAGCCCGGCTTTCCGCGGCGTTCAGTAGTCCGGTCCCGAGCAGGTGGCCCATATTGCTGGCCGCGCTGGACACCGGGCGTTTATCAGCATCCAATGCTATTGCGGGGAACCGGCCGGCTGCGTCCGCGCACCAGAACTTCTCCCGGAAGCGCCGCTGCAGGTCGGTGCCCCAGGCGCGCCAGCGCGAGGCGCTCCGGCCAAAAGCCGTAAGCAGCGCGGATCCGCCCATCGCTGCCTCATACGCGTAGGCCTGAACCTCGCAGAGTGCGATCGGCCCTGCGGCCAAGGTCCCGTCGGGCCAGCGGACAGCGTCCGCGGAATCCTTCCAGCCCTGATTGGCCAGCCCGGTCCCGGTCGGATCCATGTACTCGAGGAAACCGTCGCCGTCGGAATCACCGTACTCCACCATCCATTCCAGCGCCGCCTCGCACGAATCGAGCAGGCTCTCAACCTCTTCATGCGGCAGCCCGGCACGCCAGGCGTCGTGCAGCAGGCAGACCCACAGCGGTGTCGCGTCGACGGTGCCGTAGTACAACGGGGGCAGGTGCAGACCCTTTCCCTGGTTCTCACTGGGAATGCTAAAACTGCCCCTGCGCAGCTCGTGGGGAATCTTTCCCGGCTGCTCCGCAGTCGCGGGGTCGGATGCGCTGCCCTGGAAAGCTGCGAGCGTGCGCAGGGTGCCGGAGGCCAAGGACAGATCGCGGGAAAGAAGAAGTCGTGCCGCCCAGAGCGAGTCCCGGCCAAATAGCGTGAAGTACCAGGGCGCCCCGGCGGCGAGGAAGGCCGCCCTGGGTCCCGCTGCTTCCAGATGGCGTTTCCCGGTCGATGCACGCAGGGCCAGGCGCAGCCCGGCAAGGTCCGAGGAGGACTGTGCAGCGAGTGCGACGAGCCGCGGTTCGGTGCCGGCGGTCAGTTTCGGTGCCTGCCAAGTGGGTGCCGCGGACACCGGGGACAGCGGGTCCATACCGGTCAGGTGCCAGCGGAACTCAGCCGTGCCGTGCGGCTGAAGTGTGACGGAATGGACGACGGCGGCAGTTGCCTTATCGGTAGCGGTTGACGAGGTGGCGCTTGAGTCAGCGGCAGGTGAGCTCAGCGCAAGGGTTGATTCTACGCCGTCGGACGTGCTCCAGCGGTAGGTTCCTGCTGTGCTGCCGGGCCGGAGCGGTGCTGTCACCGCTCCGCCGCGGACCGCGTCCATGCCGGCCAGATCCGCCGCCAGCTCCAGCCCAAGATCGACGGTCAATTCCGTAGGCAGGGCCGACTCGATGCTGATGGTTTCGCCGATACCTTCCCGGCTGACCAACACGGACCGGGTCAGCTGGCATGGGGGTGAGAGCACAGTGGAGCCCGTTCCGCGGAAGATGAAGCGTGCTTCAATCAACTGACCGTCGGCCGCTGGGCGGACGCGTACGGAAACTGCTTCCGGCTCCGCACCGTCAACAGTGAGCACAGCACAGGACAGAATCCGTGTGTCACCCAGATATGCGCCCTGTGCCCCAAGCTGCCGAAGCTGGCCATCGTCGCCGAGCCAGAGCTGATATGGGGCAGCAACCGCGGCTGTCAACCGATGGAGGAGTGGTTGCCGGGATGGGAACCCGGTGCCATTGAGTTCTTCGGTTTTGGGCATGATTCATTGCACCATTTCCGTGCATAATTGACACTTAGGGTTCCTAACTATTAGGCTACCTAAGTATGAGTGAAAAAGCGCTGCATGAGCTGGCGGGCCGCTACCGGGAAAGTCTGCGCCGGGCCGTGTACCTGATCAGGTCCTTGGATGTTGATGATGATTTGAGTACCGGACAGGTCAGTACCCTGAACATCGTGGCGGAAGGGCCGGTCCGCGTCAGCGAGATCGCACGCAAGGCCGGCGTCCGGGTGCCCAGCGCAACGGAGCAGATCATCAGGCTGGAGAACGCGGGCCTGGTGCAGCGGACCCAGGACGATAAGGATGCCCGCGCCGTGCTGGTTAGCCTGACTGCCAAAGGGGATGCTGCGCTGACGTCCGCCAATCATGCGCGAAACATTGTGCTCGGTGACGGTTTGGCCCAGCTGACACAAGCTGAGCGGGACGCTATTGCCGGCGCCATCGGCCCGATGAACAAGCTCAACAGTGCCCTCACGGGTTCAACACCATAAACCCCACAACAGTATTTCAGCAAGCGTTAGCGCAGCAAACAAGAGGAGGAACCGTGGCAGCCACTAGGGCAGCTAATACGGCAGAAACAACCAGACCGGCCGGAGCAGCGGGCGAAGTTGAAGAAATCGAAGAAACTTTCCGGGCGGAAAAAGCGTCCATGCTCAAACAGCCCAAGGCCGTGTGGGCCGTAGCCATCGCCTCCATATTCGCCTTCATGGGAATCGGGCTGGTGGACCCGATCCTGCCGGCGATTGCGGAAAACCTGCAGGCCACACCCAGCCAGGTTTCCCTGCTCTTCACCAGCTACTTCCTCGTTACCGCATTCGCCATGCTCATCACCGGATTTGTGTCCTCCAGGATCGGGGGCAAGAAAACGCTGTTGATCGGGCTGAGCATTATCGTGGTGTTCGCCGCGCTTTCCGGGACCGCCGGGAATGTTTCCACGCTGGTCGGCTTCCGCGCCGGCTGGGGCCTGGGTAATGCGCTCTTCGTCGCCACGGCGCTTGCCGTCATGGTTGGCGTGGCCAGCGGCGGTAGCGCCACCGCGATCATCCTTTATGAAGCAGCCCTTGGCCTGGGCCTTTCGCTTGGCCCGCTGGTGGGTGCCCTGCTGGGCGGCTGGCAGTGGCGCGCCCCGTTCTTCGGCACTGCCACACTAATGGCCGTTGCGTTCATTGCGTTGATTACTCTGCTCCCGAAGACAGCAGCACCGGCCAAGCGCACCAGGCTTCGCGACCCCCTGCTGGCGTTGGCCCACCCCGGGCTGCGGACCACAGCAGGAAGTGCGCTCTTCTATAACTACGGCTTCTTCACGATTCTCGCATTCACGCCGTTTATTCTGCACATGAACGCCTACGGAATCGGTGCTGTCTTCTTCGGCTGGGGCGTAGCAGTCGCCGTATTCTCCGTTTTCGTTGCTCCCGTACTGCAGCGACACTTCGGCCCGGTGAAAACCCTGCTGGGTTCCCTGGGTGCCTTGATGCTGGTGCTGGTTGGTATGGGCCTGGCCGCTGGACATTCCATTCCGACCATCGTGGTGCTGGTGATTATTGGCGGTGCGCTTCTGGGCATCAACAACACGCTCTTCACGGAACTCGCTATGGAGGTCTCGGACTCGCCGCGCCCCGTGGCCAGCGCCGGGTACAACTTTGTCCGCTGGCTGGGTGGGTCAATCGCACCGTTTGCGGCTGCCAAACTGGCCGAGCACTTCGGTGCGCCGGTGACATTCTATACCGCCGCCGTCGCGCTGCTGATCGGCATGCTGATTATCGCAACCGGTCGCAAGTACCTCTCGGCACATGCACCGCAGGGTGTGTGAGAGAGCCAGCGTCTAATCGGCCGCAGACACGACGAGGGCTCTACCGTGCGCCGTGCACGGTAGAGCCCTCGTCGTCGTCGACAGGTTCACCCGGTTGCTCTGATGCCCTCATGACGCACTATTCCCGCTCACGCGGTCAGCGGAATCGGCCGCTGTCACTGGTGCCGGCGGATGGCCTGCCGTAGCGTTAAGGAATGGCTACAGTCGAAATCACCACAGATTCATTCGGAACCACCATCGAGGGCAACGACATTGTGCTCGTCGATTTCTGGGCATCCTGGTGCCAGCCGTGCCTGCGGTTTGCACCCACTTATGACGCCGCGTCCCAGCAGCATGATGACGTCGTCTTCGGCAAGGTGGATACGGAGGCCGAGCAGCAGCTGGCCGCGGAGGCGAACATCACCTCGATCCCAACGCTGATGGCCTTCCGTGAAAAAGTACTGGTTTTCTCCCAGCCCGGTGCACTCAACGGCCCCCAGCTTGACGAGGTCATTACCGCCGTAAAGGCCCTGGACATGAAGGAAGTCCACGAGCATGTGGCGCGGCAGCAGGCCCAGGCGCAGGCTCCCGCAGCTGATGGAGATGCTCCCATAACCGGCGAGATTATCTAACCGCCGGAAGGTACGCCGGCGGGATCAGCCGCGGTCCAGTTTCACCGGTTCGGCCAGCAAGGCACTGAGCGATTCATTGAGATCCTGGACAGCAGTGCCCTTGCTGTGCCGATCCAGCTCCTGTGCACCGGCCCACTGCTCCGTCAGGACGATTCGTTCCTCGCTGTCCTGAGTGATTTCATAGCGCAGACAGCCGGGCTCCGCCACCACCTGCTCAATTGCAATCTCCAACGCCAGTTTCACGCGGAGGTATTCGCCGGGGCTGGGGATGAACGTTGCGGTCAGGTCAATAATTTCACTCATGCCACCAGCCTAACCGCCGGTTGCCGATCGCGTTGCGCCGTTCGTCTGCGGGGGAGTCGGCCGGCGCATCACGGGCGGAGTTAATGCCAGCGATGGTCCTGGATAGTCATCCGGGGGCCAAAAGCGGGTTTGCGGAATCCGCTCAGACCCAGCATCCGCACCACGCGCTGACGATGTCCACGCCATGGCTCCAGCAGCGCGCCCATTCCCGCGTCATCGACCGGTCGTCCGGTGAGGGCGCGGCCAACGAATGCGGCCAGATGGTAGTCACCGAACGAAACGCTGTCAGCGTCGCCGTGGGTGCGTTGGGTAACCTCCGCGGCCGTCCATAGTCCGATGCCCGGGATGGTCTGCAGTTTCGCTGCCGCCTCCTGGGCCGGCAGCGCTGCCAGGCGCTCCAACGACGACGCCACCTTGGTTAGGCGCATCACTGTCGCAGAGCGCTGCGGCCCCACCCCGGCCCTGTGCCATTCCCAGGACGGGATTCTGGCCCACTGTTCCGAGCTGGGGGCGATCATTAATCCAGCGGGAACGGGACCCGCCGCGGCCGCGCCCGGGGCCGGCGAACCATATTTGTGCACCAGGAACCGGAAGCTGTGCCGTGCCTCCTTCATCGTCACCTTCTGCTCCAACACGGCCGGGATGATGGCGTCCACCATCCGCCCGGTGGCGGGCAGACGCACGGCGGGGTTCCGCCGTCGTGCTTCCGTCACCAAACGAGGCAGCGTGGCATGGAAGTCCGGGTGGTCGAAGCCGGACCAATCGTCGTTAGCACCGAGCAGGGCCGGCACACCGGCGAGCGCAGCGGATGCACCCGGGCCCCAGGCCCTCGCCGTCACGGTCTGCTGTCCGGCGTCATGGGTGCGGACGGTGAGCTGAACAGTGGCGACGCCCGCGTCAGTAGCGAGACCCAGCCACGCCTGGTTACCCGCGAGCATAATGGTCCGGTCCGAACTTCCGCGGGGAAGTGTACCGAGGGTCTGCTGCAGGTCCAGCGGCCCGGCCGGTTCCCACACAAGCTCCAGCGCGCTGGTCTCGGTGGTGGCGGCTGTCATCCATCCATGGTCCCACGAATGCCGGAGCGGATTACGTCCTGATGCCGCCAATCGCGCACGAGCGCACCTGCTACACCGGCCGCGCTGGTCTTTAGTGGGTGCGGCGGTGGCAGCCGCGCGACTAGCCGGCGCCGCCCTGGCCGGTTGCCTCAGCGGCGCGTTGGAGCACCTCGCGGCAGGCAAGGATGGCTGGGCGGCGTCGGCTGGCCTGGCGTGCAGAGGTGAAAACGGTGCGGCGGGGGAGATCGGGAAGATCGAGCAGCCGGACCGTGGTGGGACGCCCGGTCCAGACCAGGTCCGGCATCAGGGCGACGGCGTTGCCGGACTCGATCAGTCGGATCTGTGCCTGCAAATCGGCAGTTTCATACCGGACATCGGGTTCGAAGCCGGCCTGCCGGCACGCCTGCTCGGCCCAGTGCCGAGAAGCGGCTCCGCGCGGCTCCATCACCCAGGGCAGTGCAGCGGTATCGGACAGCGACGTAATGCGCTGGCCGCCCAAACCATCAGGGGGAGTCGCAAGGCGGATGGCGTCGCTGGTCAAGGTGACGCGGTCGAGCTCCGGGTAGCGGGGCGCGGCGTGCCCGGGGTACTGCTCGGCAATGACCAGGTCAAAGTCGCGGGCCCACGTTTCGTAGAGAGCAGTCTCAGGCTCCTTCTGAGTCATTTCCAGCCGGACATCGGGATATTCATTGCGCATGATGGTCAGCGCATCGGGCATCAGCGCCAGCGCGGCGGACTGGAAAACGGCTAATCGGACGGTTCCAGTGACGGTGGTCAGCGAAGCGGCAAGGTCGGCCTCCGCACGTTCGAGTGTTTCAAGCAGCTCCGCGGTGTGATCGATCAGGATCTGCGCCTGCGGCGTCAGCTGCACCCTGCGGCCGGATTTGCGCAGCAGTGCAACGCCAGCCTCCTTCTCCAGCAATGCGAGCTGTTGCGAGACCGACGACGGACTGAAGTTCAGCGCTTCGGCCACTGCGGCGAGGGTCCCCCTGATCTTCAATTCCCGCAGAAGACGCAGCCGGCGTACGTCCAACATAAGCGGTTTCCTCCGTCTTCGAAGCGTGCCGTTCGGGCGGCGCGGGACTGTTACGGGAATCATCGGCAGAACTGATGATTATTAGTCAGAAAAGATCGCTTTTCCTCATCTGATTCTAGTCACATACTAAAAGAAAAGTGCCTCTCAAGACCCGCCCAGAAGGAACCGAATCCAGCATGCCCCAATTAACTCAGGAGTCCAGCTCCAGCAACGAAGCCGCAGCTTCAGCCGAGGACGCAGCAATGCCGGCCGGGAAGGCCGCAGGTTCTTCCATCGGTACCTCAGGGCCCAACCCACAGGAACTGGCGGAAGAAACCATCGCCGTCGTGCGACGGTGGCTGACCGAGGCCGCAAAGGTGCCGGTGGATGTCTCCGCGAGCCGGCTGGCCGGTGTGTTGAAGGACCCGAACGGGCTGGACTTCACCGTTGGTTTTGTGGACGGCGTGATCCGGCCGGAGGACCTGGCCGTGGCCGGACGTAATCTGGCCACGCTGGCCCCGAAGGTGCCCGCATTCCTGCCGTGGTACATGCGTGCTGCGGTCCGTCTGGGCGGGGTAATGGCCCCGGTGCTGCCACAGGTGGTGATTCCCGTTGCCCGGCGCGTGCTGCGCGAGATGGTCGGCCACCTGATTGTGGATGCCACCGATGCCAAGTTGGGCCCGGCCATCGCGGGAATCCGCAAGGACGGCGTGGACCTGAATATCAACCTCCTCGGAGAAGCCGTGCTGGGCGAGCACGAGGCGCAGCGCCGGCTGGAGGGCACGCTGAAGCTGCTGGCCCGGCCGGACGTGGACTATGTTTCGATCAAGGAATCCTCTACCGTCGCGCCGCATTCGCTCTGGGCCTTTGACCAGGCCGTGGAGCATGTGGTGGACAAGCTGACCCCGCTGTACCGGCTGGCGGCATCGTTCCCGAAAGCCAAATTCATTAATTTGGACATGGAGGAATACAAGGATCTGAGCCTGACCATCGCGGTCTTCACCCGGATCCTGGACCAGCCGGAATTCCAGAACCTGGAGGCGGGCATAGTGCTGCAGGCCTATCTGCCTGATGCCCTGGCCGCCATGATGCAGCTCCAGGAATGGGCCACGGCGCGCCGGGCACGGGGCGGCGCACCGGTCAAGGTGCGCGTGGTGAAGGGCGCGAACCTGCCGATGGAGCAGGTGGAGGCGTCCATTCATGACTGGCCGCTGGCAACCTGGGGGAGCAAGCAGGATTCGGACACCAATTACAAGCGCGTCATCAACTACGCGCTGACCGCTGAGCACATTGACGCGGTCCGGATCGGCGTGGCCGGCCACAATCTCTTCGACGTTGCCTTCGCCTGGCTGCTGGCACAGCAGCGAGGGGTAACAGCCGGCATTGAGTTTGAGATGCTCCTCGGGATGGCCACGGGCCAAGCGGAGGTGGTTCGCAAGGACGTAGGCCGGCTGCTGCTGTACACGCCGGTGGTCCACCCGGCGGAGTTCGACGTCGCCATTGCCTACCTGATCCGCCGCCTGGAGGAGGGCGCCAGCCAGGACAACTTCATGTCCGCCGTCTTCGAGCTCACGGAAAACGAGGCTCTCTTCGAACGCGAGAAGCAGCGGTTCCTGGCCTCCTTGGCAAACCTGGACGACACCGTTCCCGGGCCCAACCGCACCCAGGACCGCAACAAGGACGCCGCCGCGGCGCCGTCAGACGGTTTCGGGAACACCCCCGACACTGACCCCGCCCTGCCCGAAAACCGGATGTGGGGCAGGGCCATCCTGGAACGCATTCCGTCCTCCACCTTGGGGAACGCGGCGGTGCAGGCCGCGACAATCACCGATGCGTCGGCGCTGAACGCTGTGCTCAAGACTGCCGTGGAGCACGGCAGGGCTTGGGGGGCGCTCAGCGGCGCCGAGCGTGCAGCCATTCTGCACCGCGCCGGAGATGCGCTGGAAGCCCGGCGCGCGGACCTGATCGAGGTGATGGCCGCAGAAACCGGCAAGACCATTGACCAGGGTGATCCCGAGGTCAGCGAGGCCATTGACTTTGCACATTTCTACGCGGAGCGCGCCAAGGACCTGGACGCGGTCGACGGCGCCACGTTCGTTCCTGCGCGGGTCACCGTGGTGACCCCGCCGTGGAACTTCCCGGTGGCCATTCCGGCCGGCTCAACGCTGGCAGCGCTCGCCGCGGGATCCGCCGTCGTTATTAAACCCGCAACCCAGGCCCGTCGTTCCGGGGCCGTCATGGTGGAGGCGCTCTGGGAAGCCGGCGTGCCCCGTGAAGTGCTGGCGCTGGTGCAATTGGGTGAGCGCGAGCTGGGACAGCAGCTGGTGGCGCACCCCAGCGTTGACCGGGTAATCCTGACCGGTGGCTATGAAACAGCTGAATTGTTCCGCAGCTTCCGCACCGACCTGCCGCTGCTGGCCGAGACCTCCGGGAAAAACGCCATCATTGTCACGCCGAGCGCCGATCTGGACCTGGCGGCCAAGGATGTTGTCTACTCCGCCTTTGGTCACGCCGGGCAGAAATGCTCCGCCGCCTCACTGGTGATTCTGGTGGGCAGCGCAGCTACCTCCAAGCGCTTCCATAATCAGCTGGTGGATGCCGTGCGCTCGCTGAAAGTGGGCTTCCCGGCGGACGCCACCGTGCAGATGGGACCCATTATTGAACCGGCCAAGGGCAAGCTGCTCAACGCCCTCACCACGCTGGGCGAAGGGGAGAGCTGGGCAGTCAAGCCGGAGAAGCTCGACGCGGACGGCCGGCTCTGGTCCCCGGGAGTGCGCTCCGGCGTGCGTCGCGGTTCGTACTTCCATCTCACGGAATTCTTCGGGCCGGTGCTGGGAGTAATGACTGCCGCAACGCTTGAAGAGGCTATCGCGATGACCAACCAGATTGAGTACGGACTGACCTCCGGACTGCATTCGCTGGACTCCGTGGAGATCGGCACCTGGCTGGAGACTATCGAGGCCGGAAACCTCTATGTCAACCGTGGAATCACCGGCGCCATTGTCCGCCGCCAGCCCTTCGGTGGCTGGAAGAAATCCGCCGTCGGCGCCGGCGGCAAGGCCGGTGGCCCGAACTACCTGATGGGGTTGGGCAGCTGGGTTCCGGCCGAACCCGCTCCCTCGACCGGCACCGACGGTACTCCCGGCGGGAAGCTCCCGGACGTGGCAGCCGCGCTGCTCACCGCGGTACAGAGGGATTCGAAGACCGCAGTGTCGGAGGCGGAGAGCGAAGCACTGGCGACGGCGCTGCACAGCGATGCCGCGGCCTGGGCGCAGGAATTCGGCACCAGTAAGGACGTCTCGGGCCTCATCGCCGAGCGCAATATTTTCCGCTACCGTCCGGTGCCCGTGACCGTCCGGCTCAGTGCCGGCGAGCCTGTGGTGTCCTTGCTCCGTGTGCTGGCCGCCGGCCTGCTGGCCGGCTCGGCGCTGACCGTTTCCACCGCCGTCGTACTCGACTCTGCCGTCGCTGCCGTCCTGGCAGAGTACGGTGTGGATGTGCATGTGGAGGACGACGGCGGCTGGCTGGCAAGGGGGGTACGGCTCGGTTCGGGGCGCGTCCGGCTCATCGGTGGCGATCCTGCGGCTCTGGCCGGTGCCCTCGGCGGACGGCCGGACGTCGCGGTGTATGCCGGCCCGGTGACCGCCGCCGGGCGGATCGAACTGCTGCCGTTCCTGCGCGAACAGGCCATCAGCATCACCGCCCATCGCTTCGGCACCCCGAACCACCTCTCGGACGCGCTGATCTAGCCGCTGTCCGGATCGGAACTGTAATATCTGCCCACGTTTTGGACTTTCACGCCTTTTACGGTGCCTCCTCCGGCCAACGGAGCGTCCTTCCGGAACGTGGGCAGAACGCATTGTGGTCTCCGTTCGCCCTATGGTTGGCCAACCCATAACCTAGGAAGTATGAAGTACGCCAATTCCGTCCTGGACCTGATCGGCAATACGCCGCTGGTCAAGCTGAACAAAATCACCCAAGGCCTGGCCGCCACCGTCCTGGTGAAACTGGAGTATATGAACCCGGGCGGTTCCGCGAAGGACCGGATCGCGGTGAAGATGCTCGATGAAGCGGCCAAGGCAGGCCTGATTGCCCCCGGCGGCACCGTCATCGAGCCCACCAGCGGCAATACGGGCGTGGCCATGGCGATGGTGGCCCAGCAGCGCGGGTACGGGTGCATCTTTGTGGTGCCGGACAAGGTGGGCGAGGACAAGCGCGCCGTGCTGACTGCCTATGGCGCCGAGGTGGTGGTGACTCCTACGGCGGTGGCCGCAGACAGCCCGCAGTCTTATTACGGCGTGTCCGACCGTCTGGTGCGTGAGATTGCCGGTGCCTACAAGCCCGACCAGTTCTCCAATGCCAACGGTCCCTTGAGCCACTATGAGACCACCGGGCCGGAGATCTGGAAGGACACGGACGGGCGGGTCACGCACTTCGTGGCCGGCGTGGGCACGGGCGGTACCATCAGCGGCACCGGGCGCTATCTGCGCGAGGTCTCGGCCGACCGTGCAGCGGAGAACGGCGGCGAGGTACGGATCATCGGCGTCGACCCGGAAGGCTCTGTCTACTCCGGTGGCACCGGGCGGCCGTATTTGGTGGAAGGCGTCGGTGAAGACATCTGGCCCTCCTCCTATGATCCGGCGGTCCCGCACGAAATCATAGCCGTCTCGGACGCCGACAGTTTTGCGATGACGCGGCGGCTGGCCCGTGAGGAAGGCCTGCTGGTCGGTGGATCCAGCGGGATGGCTGTGGTGGCCGCGCTGGAGGCGGCGAAGGGGCTGGGAGCCGATGCCGTCGTCGTCGTTCTGCTGCCGGACAGCGGCCGCGGCTACCTGGGCAAGATCTTCAATGATCAATGGATGCAGTCCTATGGTTTCCTCAAAGCCGACGATGAACCCGCGATTGGCGACGTGCTGCGGTCCAAGAACGGGCAGCTGCCGGCGCTGGTGCACATCCATCCGAATGAGACCGTCCGCGACGTGATTTCCCTGATGAGCGAGTACGGTGTTTCGCAGATTCCGGTACTGACCCAGGAACCGCCCGTGGTGATGGGCGAGGTGATCGGCGCCGTGGACGAGCGGACCCTGACCGGAAAATTGTTCCGCGGCGAGGCAAAGCTGACGGACAGGATCACCGAGCACATGCAGCCCGCACTGCCGATCATCGGTTCGCTCGAGCCGATCGCCGCTGCACGGAACAAACTGCAGGACGTGGACGCATTGATGGTGACGTTTGTGGGCGCCCCTGTCGGAGTGCTGACCCGGCACGACCTGCTGAACTACCTCAACGACTGAAGGCAAGGAAAACTCATGAGCCAGGGATTCAACACACGAGCCGTCCATGCCGGCCAGGAGCCGGACGGCACAACGGGCGCCGTCGTTGTGCCGCTGTATCAGACCTCAACATTCGCCCAGGACGGCATCGGGGTGCTGCGCAACGGCTACGAATACGGTCGGGGAACCAACCCGACGAGGGACTCGCTGCAGACCCAGCTCGCCGCGTTGGAAGGCGCCGGGCACGCGTTTAGCTTCGCGTCCGGGCTCGCGGCTGAGGATGCGCTGATCCGTGCGGCGCTGGCGCCGCGGGATCATATTGTGCTGGGCAATGACGTGTACGGCGGCACCTACCGGCTGATCAACAAGGTACTGTCCGGCTGGGGGATCAGCAACTCCGCGGTGGACATGTCCGATCAGGATGCCGTCCGTGCCGCGGTTGCCGCCGGCGGCCCCGAGGGCAAGACCAGGATGATCTGGGTGGAAACACCCTCTAATCCGATGATGAAAATCACCGATATTGCCGCGTTGGCGCAGATTGCGCGGGATGCCGGGGCCGTGCTTGTGGTGGATAACACATTTGCCTCCCCGTACCTGCAGAACCCCCTCGCTTTGGGGGCTGACGTCGTCGTCCATTCCACCACCAAATACATCGGCGGGCATTCGGATGCCAGCGGCGGAGCCGTGGTGCTCAACGACACGGAGCTGGCGGAGAAGATCGGATTTGTGCAGTTCGCCGTCGGAGCCGTGTCCGCGCCAATGGAGGCGTGGCTGACCACGCGCGGGTTGAAGACGCTCGGGGTGCGGATGGACCGGCACTGCGAAAATGCGCAGCACATCGCTGAGTGGCTGCTGACCCGGCCCGAGGTGGAGCGCGTGCTGTACCCGGGGCTGCCGGACCATCCCGGGCACGAGCTGGCCGCTCGACAGATGCGCAAGTTCGGCGGGATGATTTCGGTGCAGTTGACCGGTGGGGAAGCTGCCGCCCGCAGCGTGGCCGAAGCCACCCGGGTGTTCACACTGGCCGAATCCCTTGGCGGAGTCGAGTCCCTGATGAACTACCCCGCCGAGATGACGCACGCCTCAGTGAAGGGCACCGCACTGGCCGTACCGGAGAATTTGATCCGGCTCTCCGTGGGTATTGAGGACCTGGAGGATCTGCTGGCTGACCTCGCGCAGGCCCTCGACGGAATCTGACGGCTAGCCGGGACCAAGCCGGGATTCGGATGGAAATTTCCCCTACATTACCCGATGGTTGCCCGCAGTCACAACAATATAACAATCATGTTGCTTCGATATCGATTTGGCATCGACTCTGAAATGCTCTAGCGTGGTACGTGCCCTGCGGGGTGGCGGTCGCCCAGCGTGCCGCGCAATCTAACTTAATGCCCGGGCCTGTCCACACCGAACGCCGTCACAACGGCAGGTACCGGAAGTAACCTCCACATCAGCAGGTTCGACGGCGACGCAGAGAAGTCCGGGGACGGGCGGAGCGCAGGTGGCCCTTCGGAGTAGTAAGCCATGAATAAAATGACGATCAGCCGCGGCCTTCGCCGGGGAATAGCAGTAGCCGCAATCGCCGGAGCAGGTCTGGCGGTTTCCGGAACAGCAGCAAATGCCGCACCGGTAAGCACCTGGGACGCGCTGGCACAGTGCGAAAGCTCAGGTAACTGGAACATAAATACCGGCAACGGTTTCTCCGGCGGCCTGCAGTTCACGCCGAGCACGTGGGCCGCATTTGGCGGAACGGGATCGCCGGAAAACGCTTCCAAGGCCGAGCAGATCGCTGTGGCTGAGCGTGTCCAGGCCGGTCAGGGCTGGGGCGCATGGCCGGCATGCTCGGCCGGATTGGGATTGTCCGGCGGCGGCGGCGCAGCCCCCGCACCGGTTCAGGCCCAGGCTCAGGCAATAGCACCTATCGCAGCCCAGCCTGCGGTTCAGGCTCCGGTAGTGCGGGCTGCTCCGGTTGCCCAGGCCCCGGTGGTCCAGGCGCCGGTAGCACAGGCTCCGGTCCAGGTAGCTCAGGCTCCGGTCCAGGTTGCACTGAGCGGGGAGACCTACACCGTTGTCTCCGGCGATACGCTCAGCACCATCGCGCAGCGTCTTGGCGTCGTTGGTGGCTGGGAATCGCTGTACAGCGCCAACACCGGCACCATCATTCACCCCGACCTCATCATGACCGGTCAGGTCCTGCAGCTGCCTGCCTAATATCTCTGCGCTGCCGGGAGGAAAGCTCCCGAAACGAAAGCACCCCGGCCATCAGGCGGGGTGCTTTCGTTGCCACTGGCACTCTTACGGAACCGATAAGATCCCCCACTAACGGGGAGCCACAACGCCTGTCCGGGTTTCGCCGTCGTACTCGTAGACCTGCCTCCCGCCGATCCACACAGTCAGCGCCCGCGCCATAACGTCCAGCGGATCGCCGCTCCACAGCACCAGGTCCGCATCCTTACCCTCCGTCAATGAACCGATCCGGTCCGCCAGCCCCAGCACCTTGGCGGGGTTGATAGTGATGGACCGCAGCGCCGTTTCGCGGTCCAGCCCCTCCTTGACGGCCAGGGTGCACTGATGGACCAGGAAGTTCACCGGCACCACCGGATGGTCCGTGATGATGGAAATCTCAACCCCCGCCGCCGCCAGCTTCCCGGGATTCGCCAGCGAGCGCCCGCGCAGTTCCACCTTTGACTTGGTGGTGAACAGCGGACCGATCAGGACCGGAATGCCGCGCTCCGCCAGCACGTCGGCCAGCACGTGCGCTTCAGTACCATGGTCCAGCACCAGCTCATAGCCGAATTCGTCCGCCAGCCGCAGTGCCGTGGCGATGTCATCGGCGCGGTGGCAGTGCTGGCGCCAGGGGATCTCCCGGCGCAGCACCATCGCCAACGCTTCCATCCGGGGGTCGCGGGCGGTTTCGTCTGCCTTCGCCATATAGTTCTGCGCGTCTATGAAGGCCTTGCGGATCACCATGGCGGTGCCCAGTCGCGTGGACGGGGTCTGCTTTTTGTCGCCGTAGACCCTTTTAGGGTTCTCGCCGAGGGCGGATTTCAGGCCGCTGGGGGAGCGGAGCACCATCTCCTCGATGTACCGGCCATGCGTGTGCAGCGCCACCGCCAGGCCACCGATCGGATTTCCGGAGCCGGGATTCACATTCACCGCGGTGATTCCGCCCGCGAGCGCGTCGTCGAAGCCGGGGTCAAAAGGGTCCACGGCATCAATAGCGCGGACGGCTGCCATATTCGGATCGGTCATTTCGTTCACATCGCTGGTGGAACCCACCTCACCTTCGGGATGCATCCCGAGATGGACGTGCGCATCGATGAAGCCCGGCAGCAGCCACGCCCCTGCGGCATCGACCACGGCGGCGCCGGCAGGGACTTCCACCATCGGGCCCAGCGCCGAAATTCTGCCATCCTTGACCACCAGCGTTCCGTCAAAGGGCTCGGCGTTGATCGGCACCACGTGGGCGTTGGTAATGGCGAACGCCGATTGCGTGCGGGTGCTGTTGCGGGAAACGGGAGCGGTAGTCATGAATGAACCTTTCACCGGTCGTTGTAGGGTGATTTCCAACCTACCCCGCGCGTCCGGCGGCGCCCGACTATGCACCGAAAGGGGCAGGCCTGAGTGCCGAAAGGGGCGGGGCTGAGGGCCGCTATGCTGGCTGGATGGCTGAGTACAGGATGCGTAAATCCGCTTTAATCACCGGGGTTGGACGCACCGTTGGCATTGGTGCCGCGATTGCCCGGGCACTGGCCGCTGACGGCTGGGACCTGGTGTTAACTTATTGGCAGGAGTACGACGCACGGATGCCCTGGGGCGTACAGCCGGAGGACGTCGGCAGACTTACCGCGGAGCTGGAAGCGGCGGGGGCGAAAGTCAGCGCGATGCCCGCCGATCTGGCCGATCCAGGTGCTGTTGATGCGCTTATGGCGCGGCTTTCCACGGAGGCCGGTCCGCTGCAGGGCCTGGTGCTCTCGCACTGTGAGTCGGTGGATTCTTCCATCCTCGACACGTCGCTGGAAAGCTTTGACCGGCACTTCGCCGTCAACACCCGCGCGAGTTGGCAGCTGGTGGCCGCCTTTGCCCGGCAGATTCCGGACGACGGCGGCGCCATAGTTGCGCTGACCAGTGACCATACCGTACAGAATCTGCCCTACGGCGCCTCGAAGGGCGCGTTGGACAGGATTATCATGGCCGCCGCCCGCGAGCTGGGTCCGCTGGGAATTAGCTCAAATGCGCTAAATCCCGGCCCGGTGGATACCGGATGGATGAACCCCGTACTGCGCGCCGAGCTGACCGCCATGCAGCCCACCGGCAGGCTCGGCACCCCGGCCGACGTTGCCGGGACAGCCGCGTTCCTGCTCTCTCCGGCCGGCCGCTGGGTGAGTGGGCAGCTGATTAAGGCCGACGGCGGCTTCTCCGCCTGAGCACGGCCGGACAATTCCCGCCAAAAAACGCCACTCATCGAACCTCCTTAAGACCGGTTCTCAACACCGGTTCTCAACTCCGGTTCTCAACAACCACTGCTGGGATAGCGGCCCATGACACTTTGGCGTGCCGCAGGGGTATGCCCGCAGCGTCAGCGGCGTCGCTTCCGCGTGCGGGGGTAACGGGGGGGGGGGGGGGGGGGGGGGCAGGTGTTAAAGGGGGAAACAACCCCCCCCCCCACCCACAAACCCCCCCCCCCCCCCCCCCCCCCCCCCCCCCCCCCCCCCCCCCCCCCCCCCCCCCCCCCCCCCCCCCCCCCCCCCCCCCCCCCCCCCCCCCCCCCCCCCCCCCCCAAGGCGTAAAGAGTGCGTCAAGACCCGGGGCCAACCCGTCAAGGAAACGTCAAGGCAACCGCCGGTGCTCATCCAACGGAGTCCGATAAGGGAAGAACTAAAAACTCCGCTGGAAAGTAGGTCGTGGAAACGGCTGACGTGGTCTGTTTGGCTGTGTTGCTGGTGGCAGCAGTGGTGATGCTGGTCCATCTGTTCGCCGCCCTGACCGGCCCGGACAAGTGGTGACGCCGCCGTGCAACTGAACGTGCTCTCATTTCCTGATCCTGCTGGTTCCATCCGCCCTCCCGGCCATGTACGGCCGGATGGTGGGCGACAAACGCCAGGGCCACACGGTGCTGACGGTATTGGGTGCATTTTGGCTGATCTCCTCGTCCCTGATGGTCTGGGCCGTGTCGGCCGGCGCCGGAGTAGGCCTGGGCGAGGGCTTTGAGCAGTGCCTGAGCGTGGCACCGGGCAGCCTTTTTGCCACTGCCACCACGCTGACTTCCACCGGTGCGGTCAATGTGGCCCACGACCCCCTGCCCCCGCTGGCGGGAGCGCTGCTGATGCTGAACATGATGACGGGCGAGGTGGCCCCGGGCGGAATCGGCTCCGGTCTCTACGGGATGCTGGTCCTGGCCATCGTCACGGTGTTCATCGCCGGGCTGATGGTGGGGCGCACACCGGAATTCCTGGGCAAGAAGATCAGCGCCCGGCAGATGACGCTGGTGGCGCTGTACATTCTAATGACACCCTTCCTCGTCCTGGCAGGCACGGCGACCACCGTCGCACTGGGGGACCTGTCGTCGGCCGCGCCGGCGGTGGGGCCGCCCGGGTGCTGGCCAATATCGTGGAGAATGCGCTCAAGTAACGCGCCAGACTCGAAGATCCTCATTGTCGGGGCCGTGGGCGGGTCCGGCTGGGGCACCATTGAGGGACAGCCGGCCAGCGAGCTGCGGATCATCGACCGCGGCCGGGGTGTGCCCGCGGCCGCCGTCATCGCCATGTTCCAGCCCTTCCAGCGCCTGGACGACGTCTCCTATTCAGCTGCCGGTGGCCCAGGAATCGGGCTGGGCCCGGCTGTGGCCAAGGGCTTCATGGAGACCATGGGCGGTGTATTCGAGGCCGAGCCAACCCCCGGTGGCGGCCTGACCATGGTGGTGCGACTGCCTATTTCAACAGGTGTGAGCCGACGGAGAGTCCTATGACCTGGGTCCTGATTGTCGACGACGAACCCCAAATTCTGCGCGCCCTGCAGATCAATCTGCATGCCCACGGATACCAGGTAATTGCCGCGAATGACGGCGCCTCCGCACTGCTGGCCGCGCAGAAGCACCCGCTGGACGTGGTGGTGCTGGACCTGGACCTGGGCCTGCCGGACCTGGACGGCGTGCAGGTTCGAGGGGCTACACGGCTGGACCTCAGTGCCCAGCATTGTGCTCTCCGCCCGGCACGGCTCCGAGGACAAGGTGCTCGCACTGGATGCCGGGGCCCAGAAGCGTGTCACGCGGGCTGACGGCGATGTGCGGCTGACGCCCACGGAGTGGAAGATCCTCGAGGTGTTGGTGCGCAACCCGCGCAGGCTGGTCAGCCAGCAGCAGATCCTCACTCAGGTCTGCGGACCCGCCTATGCCGGCTTACCCATTATCTGCGCGTCTACATGACCCAGCTGCGACGCAAGCTGGAGCCGGATCCGGCCGTCCCGAAGCACCTGCTCACCGAGGCCGGGATGGGGTACCGCTTTGAGCCGCAGCAGGCGGTGACCGACGTGCTGGACGTCACTTAGTAATTCCTGATTAGTCATGTTAAGGCTACTAGTCTGGATGGATGCCCAAAAGATCCGCTCTTGCGCTCGCAGTTTTGGCGCTGCTCGCGGAGCAGCCGCTGCGCCCCTACCGGATGCCGCGGCTCATCACCTCCCGGGGCAAGAGCGAGGGTATCAACGTCACCGCACGGGCCAGCTTGTATAACACCATGGACCGGCTCGCCCGCGACGGGCTGGTGCAGCTGATGGAAACCAACCGCAAGGGCCAGCGTCCGGAGCGGCGGGCCTTTGGATGCGTCAGATGATCTCCGCGCCCAAGCCGGAATATCGCGAGTTCACCGCGGAGATCGGGCAGACCTCCGCGGAGTTCGACGCGGTCAAGGATAGGCTGCCGCGGCTGTTCCTGCTGAAGAACGAACTCATTTTTCACACCCGGCGCACCGAGTTGCGCTGGATCGAGAGCGTGCTGGCCGATCTGCACAGCGGCGCCATGGACTGGAGCAGGGAATCCCCGGCCGAGCTCTCACTCACCCTTGAAAAACCCGACGAACATCCTGATCCCGAGGAACACACATCATGAAGACGCACGCCGTGCCCACGGGCAGAGCACGTTCCTTTGCGCTCGTCTCGCTCTTCCTGGCCTCCTTCATGGAGCTTCTCGACGCCACCATAGTCAACGTTGCACTGCCCCAGATCGAACAATCCTTGGGCGCCGAAAACAGCGAACTGCAGTGGATGGTAGCGTCCTACACTCTTGCCCTGGCAATCGGTCTGATCACCGGCTCGCGGCTGGGCGACATTTACGGGCGCAAACGGCTCTTCGTCGTCGGAGTGATTCTCTTCACTCTCTCCTCCGTGCTCTGCGGGCTGGCGATGAATCCCGAAATGCTGATTGCCTCCCGGGGGCTGCAGGGCTTCGCAGCGGCGGCGATGATTCCGCAGGTGCTCTCCAGCATCCAGGTGATGTACAAGCCAAGCGAGCGGGCAGGTGCAATGGCCGGGTTCTCCGCACTTGCCGGAGTCGCCGCGGTTTCCGGTCCAATTCTGGGTGCGGTCCTCACCGATGCGGATCTCTTTGGCTGGGGCTGGCGGACAATTTTCTTTGTGAATGTTCCGGTCGGAGTCTTTGCCGTGCTGTGCGCCATTCGGTTTATCCCCGAATCCGCCGCCCCGGTGCGACACCGGTTGGATATTCCGGGCGTGCTGATGCTCGCCGCCGGAATGCTCGGGATACTGTATCCGCTGACCATGGGCCGGGAGCAGGACTGGCCGTTGTGGACGTTCCTGATGATGGCGGCCGGCGTGCTTGTTCTGATCAGCTTTGTTCTCCTTCAGTGGCGGGAGGAGCGCGGCGGCGGCGAACCGCTGGTGGCGGTTTCGCTGTTCAAAAACCGTTCCTTTGCTGCCGGCATCGCACTGATGATGCTCTTCTTTATTCCGATGAACGGCTTCTTCCTGATCCAGACTCTGTTCCTGCAGCTGGGGCTGGATTACCCAATTCTCGAGTCCGGGCTGACCATGATCCCGTTCTCGGTTATGGTGCCGATTCTGGCAGGCCTCTCCGCAGCCATCCTGGCAAAGAAGATTGGCAAGGTGGTGCTTCAACTGGGTCCGCTGGTGATCGCGGCGGGCTTTGTGGTCCTCATCCTGACCGTCCAGGCCGCCGGTGCCGGCGTCACGCCGTGGCAGCTCATTGCCGGGCTGGCACTGGGCGGCGCGGGCTTTGGCATGGTTGTGGCACCGGTGGGAATATTCGTCCTCTCCGAAGTTCCCCTCATGCGTGCGGGTTCGGCATCCGGGCTATTCAACACCACCACCCAGCTCTCCGGTGCCCTGGGAGTGGCGATCGTTGGCACCATCTTCTTCAACGCCTTGGATACCAGTACCGGAACCAGCAGGTCTGCCGTCTTTGAAGGGGCGTACACAGGCACCATGTGGATCATGGCCGGCGCCATGGTGCTTGCCGCCATCGTCGCTTCGTTCCTGCCGCGTTGGGCGTCGGAAGCTGACCCGATGGAAGCTGACCTGCTGGAAGCTGACCGGTCCGACCCGATGGAGTCGCCAGAGGGCGACGGCGCGGGTGAGCCCGCGCAGACGGCCGAGTCCTCGCTCGTCTAGCTGCCGCCCCTTGCGGTCGTTTCGCTGGTCCCTAATTCTCCCTCGCCCTGATCGGCGGCGGCGTCCCGGTGAGCAGATTCTATGGTCAGGGAGTTAAGCTGGCACGGTGACTACCGGAACCCTGCTCGCCGTCTGTCGTGTCCACGAATTGCATGCGGATGCCGGCGGCGCCGGGGTAACCGCCATTGATAAACGGCCAGTGGCCGGCCCGGTTAAAGTCAGGCAGCTGGGGCTGTTCGGTGATGTGCAGGCGGACCGGCAGCATCACGGTGGGGCAGACAAGGCGTTGTATGCGTATGCCCAGCATGAAGCCGAGCACTGGGCGGCGCGGTTGGGCAAAGCGGTGCCGCCGGGCCTTTTCGGCGAGAACCTGCGCACGGACGGGATGGCAACTACGGGCGCCGTGATCGGCGAACGCTGGGCCATCGGTTCCACCGTCGTCGCCGAGGTCACCATGGCCAGGACGCCCTGCGCCACCTTTCAACGTCGCCTTCGCGAGCCCCATTGGGTCAAGCGCTTTACGGCCGCCGGAATGATCGGCACCTACCTGCGGGTCATTACTAAAGGTGTCATCCAGGCGGGCGACAACATCACGGTGATAGCCCGGCCCTCACATGGCATCACGGTCGGCAAGTTCTTCAGCAACCCGACGGCGGCGGATGTCCGGACGCTGACAAAGCTGCACGACGACGGCGAACTGCGGCTCGCGCACGAGCTGCGGGCGTACTTCGACAAGGTTCTCCGCGCCGGATCCTGACCGGCTGGCGCTGCCCGAACAGCCGCCGCCGCCGTCGGAACCGGTCTGCCGTCATCGTCCAGGCGTGTGCGCAACCTCACGGCCTGATTTCGGCACCGGGCTTTCACGTCCAACGGCCATATAGTACACTTGAAACATCCCCCACTTTCGGTATCTCCTTTATCTTTCTGCCCAATTCTTGAGGCAGAAGTCGCAGTGTATGGGTCCCGCAGGCAACAAGCGGGGTTGTTCAGTTCATTAGGGGATCGCCGGCAAAGAAAACGTCATACGGCATCGGCTCACAGCTGATGCCCGTGACCGCGCAAGCGGTACGCAGCTATGGCGAGAGGTCCTGCCACGGGATGGTTATGGCGGCTGGATTTCTTTGTAATGCGGCATCCAAGCCGCCTGGCCCTATGTGAATGAGGAATCTTCCCCATGCCCGAAAACCTGCCCGAAACCACCACCGCAACCAGCAACCCCGACGTCAGCGTGAAGACCGAGTCCGAAGAGCACGAAGTGCGCTTTGCAGACATGGGAATCGACTCCCGCGTCCTCGCCGCACTCAGCGACGTCGGCTACGAAAAGCCCTCTGCCATCCAGGCGGCAACCATTCCGGTGCTGCTGGAAGGCCGCGACGTCGTCGGCCTGGCGCAGACCGGAACCGGTAAGACCGCAGCATTCGCCGTCCCGGCACTGTCCCGGATGGCCGATCTGATGGCCATCAACGGTCCGTCCAAAGCCACTCAGATTCTGGTGCTGGCACCGACCCGCGAACTGGCGCTCCAGGTCGCCGAGGCTTTCTCCTCCTACGCCGCGCACCTGGACGAATTCACCGTGCTCCCGGTGTATGGGGGCTCCGCCTACGGACCTCAGCTGGCTGGCCTGCGCCGCGGCGCCCAGGTCGTCGTCGGCACCCCCGGCCGCGTCATCGACCACCTGTCCAAGGGTTCGCTGGACCTGTCCAACCTGCAGTACCTTGTCCTCGACGAGGCCGATGAAATGCTGCGGATGGGCTTCGCCGAGGACGTCGAGCAGATCCTCTCGCAGACCCCGGAGGACAAGCAAGTAGCGCTTTTCTCCGCGACCATGCCGTCAGCGATCCGCCGAATTGCCAAGAAGTACTTGAACAACCCCGCGGAAATCTCCGTCAAATCCAAGACCACCACGGGCGAGAACACCCGCCAGCGCTACCTGCAGGTCATGGGCCCGCACAAGCTGGACGCGCTGACCCGCGTGCTTGAGGTTGAGGAGTTCGACGGCGTCATCGCCTTTGTGCGCACCAAGATGGCTACCGAGGAACTCGCGGACAAGCTCAAAGCCCGCGGCTTCCTGGCGGCGGCCATCAATGGTGATATCCCGCAGCAGCAGCGCGAGCGCACCATCGAGGCCCTGCGCGACGGCAAGATTGACGTTCTCGTCGCTACCGACGTCGCCGCCCGCGGCCTAGACGTCGAGCGCATCAGCCACGTCATCAACTACGACATCCCCCATGACACCGAGTCTTACGTGCACCGGATCGGTCGTACGGGCCGCGCCGGCCGCAGTGGAGACGCGATCCTGTTCATGACCCCCCGGGAGAAGTACCTGCTGCGTTCCATCGAAAAGGCCACCCGCCAGCCGGTGGAACAGATGCACCTGCCCAGCGCTGAGACCATCAATGGTCTGCGTCTTGGCAAGTTTGCGGACAAGATCACCGATACCCTTTCCTCCAAGGACGTCTCCAAGTTCCGTGACCTGATCTCCCGCTACGAGGAAGAGCACGACGTCCCGGCCGCGGAGATCGCCGCCGCGCTGGCCGTGATGGCACAGGGCGGACAGCCGCTGCTCGTCAACGATCTGCCGGCAGCACCGGAGTACCAGCAGCGCGAGCGTTCCAAGGACGGCTTCGGCTCCCGTGGCCCCACCCGTACGCTGACCGAGGGTAATGCCACCTACCGGATCGCCGTAGGGCGCCGCCAGCGCGTTATGCCGGGCTCCATCGTCGGCGCCATTGCCAATGAGGGCGGCCTGACTTCGGCACAAATCGGCGGCATCGACATCCGCTCGGACCACACCCTGGTCGAGCTGCCTGCCGAGCTCTCAGCCGATCAGCTGCGTGCCCTGAGCCGCACCCGGATCGGCGGCGAGCTGATCCACCTCGAACTGGACAAGGGCCGCAGCCCGCGTTCCGAGCGTGAAGGCGGCGGCGGTTACAAGGGCCGCAGCCAGGGCGGCTACCAGGGCGGGGACCGAAACGACCGCGGACAGGGCGGCTTCAAGAAGAAGTACGACGGCGACCGCAGCTCCGGTCAGGGCGGTTACCAGGGAGGCGGCGAGCGTAGCCACAACCGCACCTCCGAGTCCGGATATGCCGGGCACACCTCGAACGGTGCCGGAGACCGCAAACCGCGCCACGGTGCCAAAGAGACCGGCGCTGCCGACTTCAACCGCAAGGGCAAATGGTAAAACCGGCGGCCCACTGGTTAGGTGGGCTGAGCAGGCCGCTGTTTCAATCAGTCGCTGCTTAAATCAGTCGCTGACTGAGTAGCTCGTTGAGCTGAGGGCGCCGGGACCGAGAGGTTCCGGCGCCCTAGTGCTTTTAACTCTTGCTTCCGTGCGTTTCCGGCACTGGGCACTGGAAGCTCTCAGCCGGCCTTCACCCAATCGATTTCGGTGCTGCGGCCCTGAGTCAGTCGACCTTGACGCTGCGGCCCTGAGTCAGCGCGAGCAGTTCCGTATAAACGGTCGGAAAGACGCTGTTCGGCGTTCCTGCGGAGGCCCAAAGGACGGGGTAGTCTGCCAGCGCTTCATCGACCACTGTCTCAACTCGTGCCGGATGCCCCACCGGTGCCACGCCGCCGATCGCCTGACCCGTCGCCGCACGGACCTGCTCGGGACTGGCGCGATGGATCTTCCCCCGCTTCAGCCGGTCCGCAAGCGCCTTGGTATCAACCCGGTGGCTGCCGCTCGTCATGACCAGCAGCGGAACACCGTCGCAGATGAACACGAGCGAGTTCGCGATGGCACCGACTTCGCTGCCCAATGCCTGCGCCGCCTCCACAGCCGTCCGGGTGGAGGCCGGGAGCACACGGACCTGCCCCTGGACCCCTGTTTCGGCCAGCGCGGCAGCAACACTCTGGCTGCTGCGCGGCAGCGGTTCCTCGCTCATCCGTCCCCTTCCTACTTCACTATGTCCTGCAGGTAACTGTCCTGCAGGTAACTGTCCTGCAGGTAACTGTGTCAGTGGAACATAACACGTGCACCGTACTGCGCTTTGGACTGCCGGCTGATGGTTTCACGCCAAAGGACGCCTGCCCCGTGAAATGAGGCGCGGTCCGCATGCCATTTCACAAGATAGCGGTCAGTTGGTGGCCGGAGATGGATCATCCTGGAATTGTCACGACCAAAGCGCTCTTGCCCATTGGTCGTGGGCGGCATGAGACGTACCATCAGAGTGCGGCCAGGAGACCGGTCCGTGCAGCGCAGGGTTGCTGAGAGGAAGGGACCCACGATGGGCTTTTTAGAGGACGCGAAACAGAACGTGAAGAATGCTCTGCATTCGACAAACGCAGAGTCGACGGACAACAACGAGGAAACTAAGGAAAGCGATCCCGATGACCCGTCGACTCAGTCCTCTCTCGAGCGCTCCGGTGACGACGCGGACGACGTTGGATGACACGGCGACAGCCGGCGCAGCAATGACACGCATGACGGCGCAGGCCCTGCTGCCGACTCCGATCACGAACGGGAGGCTTTACCGGACGGTCGCGGCGCCGTCGTCGAACCTGTCATCGGAGCGGTTGATCCGACCGGATCCGCAACCCCCGCCGCTGCGAAGAGTACGACAGAAGCAGGTGGCGCCGATCACAGTAGGCAATAGCGCCAAGAACGGCAGGCAGGAGCCGAAGGAGCCGATTTCGTAGTTGGGAAATCCGCTGGTAAAGTTTTCTTTCGTTGCCCCCCTAGCTCAGTGGTAGAGCGCGTTCTTGGTAAGAACGAGGTCACCGGATCGATTCCGGTGGGGGGCTCTGAGTGAGAGGGCTCGTGTCAAGACGGTTTTGGCCGACTAAGCACGGGCCACACTCATCTCATGGCGGCGTAGCTCAGTTGGTTAGAGCGCACGACTCATAATCGTGAGGTCGGGAGATCGAGCCTCCCCGCCGCTACAGTAAACAACCCCTAGAATCAGCGGATTTCTGGGGGTTGTTTTGTGTCTGGGCACGTTTTGGATACGCCTCCTTTCTCTAGTCTTCCCTCAAAATCCATCCTTTTCCGTGGATGGTGGATGGTGGATGGTGGATGGGTTTATTTGGCGCCTGTGCCTTCGGAATCATGGGAAGCGCTAGCCGGGTACGGTGCAGGGTGGTCTGTTTGTCGGATGGTTGCGGACATAGCCGGGGCGTAGTCGGCTGGACCTGGACGACGGGGGCGGCGTCGGCTTCGCCGCCGTGCTTCGGAGTGTTGGGCCTGCCGTTGGGGTAGGTCTACTACGCCCGTACACTTGCCGCATGGAACCGAGTGCAGCTATTCCAGCCATCACAGCTTTGCTTGGCGTTCTGTTCGGTGGCTAACTTGCCGGCCGCCGGGACAGGGTCAACGCCGTTATTCAATTGAACCTAGCTGACCGTGCGGAGACGAAAGCAATTTGCAGGGATGCGTTCAGCCTGTTACTGCGGGCCTAAGGTTCGTTAAAAGGCTTCCTCAATGATGGCATTGCGATGGACGCAGGCCTGTGCGCACAGTCGATCTCCAAGCACGAGCGGAGTTTCACCTTCCGCCGTTGCTGTCGGGAAAGCTCCGAGAGGCGTTCTGGCGCATAGCCCCGGATAGCCCCGGATAGTAGCACTAGTCGACGTTGTTGGTAGCGGGGTTCTGACGACCGGGTAGCGCTCGTGTTACGGGGCTACCCGGATATCAGTTCTGTTGTCGGTATTTGTGTTGTGGGTTATTCCCAGAATCCACCGGTTTGGCGTGCTTCTTGGCTGCGTTGGCGCCGCATGTCGACCTCGCCGAGTTTGATGGTTCTGGCGTTGTTGTCAAGCCGGTTGACGATGGAGTCTGCCGCGACTCGGTCTGGCAGTGCGTGAGCCCAGTAGTCAGGGCCGGTTTGACTGGCGATCATCGTAGGCGATCACCGCCGAAATCGATTTCGTCCGATCCCATAAAACATCTGGCATGGTCAACGTGCCGAGCTCACCAACGTGGGTAAAGTAACAGCAATGTCATTTCCAGAAGACGACTGCACAGATTTCAGCAGTAGTCTGCACAGCACTTTCGTGTCCGTAAGCGGAACCCGTTGCTGACTGTTCGTGAGGTAAAAAGCCGTCCTGACGGCAGGGCATCGAATCCAGGCGGCTTGCCTGTAGCGGGTCCGCAACCGGAAGCGTTAGAAGGGGGCGATGCCGGAGCGGTCTATGAACGTATCGGTAGGAGCTTGGTCGCCACGGGTGGCCAGCTCCACGATGGCATCCGTCCCTTCCTGCACGGACTGTGTGCCATTGTGTCCGTTGAAATCGGTCTCATTGTATCCGGGGTCGGCACCGTTAATGCGCATCTCAGGGAACGCCTTGACGTACTGCACCGTCAGCATAGTGCTGGATGAACCCGTCCTTGCCATCAAGTTCGATCTCGCCCCGATCGATTTGCCCCATCAACTTATCGAAGGCCCTCGAGGCCTTCAACGCCTCCATGTTCCCCACGGCTGCCATCTGCTCCGCCGCCGCCGAGGCGGCCACCTTCACTGCCGAATCCTTGTTTTCTATCACGGTCACAATTATGTTCCAATCAGATGGTGACCACGTCGTTTACACACTTCATCTAACAGGTTTAACGCACCGTCCCCGTGTTCACCGGGCCATCAGCAACTTCAAGGCCTGGCTGCGCGGCACCCAACGCTCCGTCAGCAACGAGCATCTCCAGATCTACCTGGACGAGTTCGTCTTCCGCTACAACCGGCGCCGCTCACCTTTGCCGGCATTCCAGACCATCTTCGGCTTGAATCGCACCAAGACTCCACAACCTACCGCGAAATCGTGGCGCAAGGCCCCGGCGCGAGAAAACGAACCTGATCTAACCGGATACGCACTAGCTCACTACCGACAGGCCGATGGACTCGCTTCACCTCACCACGGTGCAACTGGCTACATGCGCAGCAATCTTCTCGGCGGCCTCCCTGTCATACGGTGACTCAATCCCGCACTTCTTTGCGACGCTCAACCCCGGACGTAGAATGCTCTTCCTCTACCTCGTACTCGCCTGCACCGTCTTCGCCTTCTTGGTACAAACCTGGGCAGTCCGGCGCACACCGCCATCGAGAGTCAGCCTTCTCCTCGGAATCGAGCCCATCTGGGCCGCAATCGTTGGAATCGCGATCGCTCACGACAACGTGGGCCTTGTCGGATATTGCGGTATCGCCCTCATTCTCGCCGGAACAGCGTCGGGTCGCTCCTCGAGCAAAATCACCGCGTCGCCGTCCGCCCAGCCGACCATCAACGGCTGAGAGCGGTAACTACAGAACAGAAAGAGGATGAGCACGGGGGCCGCAACGCATACAGAATCCGCACCCATCCACTCGACGCCGCGTAGCAATCACCGTGTCAGTTGGGGGAACCTGAACGCGAGAAGGTTCGGTGGATCCCGGATAAGGGCGGCTTCGATCGGGCGCACCCACGGGTGTCCTATCCATTCGGCACCCCTTGATCGCGCTGTAATCGGAAGGCATGGTGTGGGTCGAGCCGTTCGGAGATGTCGGCCACGCGAGCAGACAGGGCGAGATCTGCGCGGCCAGCGTCGGGCTGACCTTCCCGGAACGAGGGTGTGTCCAGTCCTGTGCCGACGGATTCTGCGGCACGCTCGACTCGACGGAGTGCGGCCTGCGTACCGGAAAGATGTGCACGGTCACCGATGCCGACACCGAGGAGGAGGAAGGGACCCGCGACTGTGCTGCGCGCACCGGACCGGGCCACGGCCGTCGTCGCAACGTGGCGGAGTTCCACCATCACCATCCCATCGGGTTGCCCGACCAGTGCTGCTTCGAACAGCTGCGGGACTGCCCGCGCCCCATCCGCGGTGAGCCATTGCCCAATCCCGCGGGCAGGCACGCGCACGGAAGGATCCAAATGAATTTGGGCTAGCCGCGTAGCGTCTGCGGGCCCGGTGGTGTCGACGGTGGGTCTAGCGACGGTGCCCAGTGCTTCTCGAAGCGCGGTAAGTGGTTTCTCGCCGTCCACAGAGGCATAGGACAGGTGAACGACTGGCCTGCCGCGCAACTCGTCGGGGAATGGTCCCTGAGGCGGCAGTTGCAGCGTCGCGATCGTACTGGTGACCGTCTGGGGTATTCCGGGCACCATCGCTGCCCATCTCCGCAGAAGGTCATCTGCGTGTTCCACAGGCCAGAGCAACAGTCCTGCCCACAGGTTCGGAACGGAGACGAGGTCGAACTCGAGTTCGGTCGCGATACCCACTGGTGCACCGCCTCGGAACGCCCAGATAGCGTCGCGGTCGAGCGAGTCGGGGGCCTGGTCTGAAGCACGTCGGATTCGCCCTAGCCCGTCGACGTAGTTAACGCTCCTGTGTGCCCCTGCTGCTAATCCGTGCGGACGGGTCAGCCATCCGACCCCGCCGCCGAAGGTGTAGCCTGCCACGCCGACGCTCGAGGCGGTACCGGATCATCCGAGCAGTCCGTGCGGACTGGCCGCACTTTGAACCTCGCTCCACACGACTCCAGCGCCCACTCGTGCGACGCCCGCGGCCGCGTCGACATCGATCCGTCGAAGGTCGCGGGTGTCGATGAGCAAGGTATCGGGACCCAGATCGTAACCGGCCCCGTGCCCTGTGGACTGCACCTCGATATGAACCCCGAGCCTCCCCGTCGCCGCGATGGTCTTTGCCAGGGCGGCGGCGGAGTCCGGTCGCACAACGACGAGTGGCTCTTGTACGACGCTGGAGTTTTCTGGCATCGTCGAAAGGCGATACTCTTCGCTGCCGCGGCGCAGCACTGTGACATCATGAAGCTGTCGTGCCAGTCGGTCCGCGATGGACTGCTGTTCATGTGACATGTCGGTCCTTCCGTTTTGACCATATTCACATTGCCGGGGTCGTTACCTTATGACCTCCGGTCACTTACACCGCCGTGCTGCCGCTCACGCGGCGGCAGCGAGATCGAGTGTCGGGTAGTCGAGGTAGCCGTGCTCGTCTCCGCCGTAGAACGTGCTCCGATCCGGGGTGTTTAGCGGCGCGCGGACTCTCAGCCGCTCGATGAGATCGGGGTTGGCCAGCGCCAGGCTTCCGACCGTGACGACGTCGGCGAGGCCGTCCTCGATATCATGCACCCGGGTAACGAGGTCGGTCCGGCCGCGGTTGAGCAGCAGCGTGGTCGGCCACAGTCTGCGCAGTTCGCGCAGCAGCGCAGCGTCGTTACCGCTGGATGCCACGTGCAGGTACGCGAGGTCCAACGGAGCGAGAGCCGAGACCAGTGCACTGTAGAGCTCATCGACGTCGTGCTCGACGATGTCATTGAGCGGGTTTCCTGGTGAGATACGGATGCCCGTCCGCCCGGCGCCGATCTCCTCGGCAACAGCGGCGGCGACCTCCACGCTGAGCCGAATCCGATTGGTGATCGAACCGCCATACTCGTCGGTGCGGCGGTTGACATTGCTCGACAGGAACTGTTGCAGCAGGTACCCGTTCGCCGAGTGGATCTCCACGCCGTCGGCGCCTGACGCGATCGCCGCTCTGGCCGCGACCCGGAACTCCTCCACGACACCGCGCACCTCGTCAGTCGACAGTTCCCGCGGCTCGGCGATCGGCTGCATGCCGGACGCGGTGAAGATCGGGCTCGCCGGTGCGACCGGTGACGGCGCCACAGCCTGGCGCCCGTGCGGTGTGTTCTGCGGATGTGACACGCGGCCTACGTGCATCAGCTGGATCACGATGCGGCCACCAGCCTCGTGCACGGCGTCGGTGACAATCCGCCAACCATTGATGTGCTCGTCGTTGTAGATACCCGGCGTGAGCAGATAACCCTGGCCATCCTCGGAAGGCTGGGTGCCCTCGGTGATAATCAGCGCCATGGACGCGCGCTGGGCGTAGTAGCGGGCATTCATCTCGTTGGGGGTGCCATTCTCATGCGAGCGGTCGCGCGTCATCGGCGCCATTGCGAGACGATGCGGTAACTGCAGCTCTCCGGCCCGGATCGGCTGCCACAGCGGGGAAAGTGCGGCGGGGTCGATAGTTTGGTTGTTCGTTGTCATGGAGTTCTCCTCATCGGTTTGTTGCGAGACGGCGTCAGAACGCACGGGGGTGAGCGTGATGACGGGAATGGTGCGCTGGGTCGTGCGCTGGCAGCCGGCGAAGCCAGGGAAGCGGCTGGCCTGCTCTTCGAAAAGGCGGTCTCGCTCTGCGTCGTGCAACCCGGTAGCCATACCTCGGTGCGGGTATCTCCTACCTCGCTAACGGAGGTCGGGTATGCGAGAAGGTTGTGGTAGCACGCAGGGTTTTTATCTGTGCCGGTCAACGGCCCACCGGTTTGGCCGTGGTTAGCTCAGAATTTCCTGATGGTCCAAGCGATGAAGTCCTCTCGCTGGCTCATGATGAACTCACGAGTTCGGCGACGTAATCCTCGATCGTGCGCGCCGATCGTCCGAGGATCGAACGGAGCACGAGAGAACTCCCGCCGTGGGAGCCAGTGCGGTCGTAGTCGGCGAACATGGCCCGCAACCCCTCGGGCAGCCCCGAAGGCAACGCACCTGCGGGCACGTCTTCGGCAGCGATCGGGATGCCGGACGCTGCGGCGAACAGTTCGGCCAGTCGTATCCGGTCGATCATGCCGCCTGCGGCCAGTTCGAACGTGCCGTAGGACAACCGCTCGTCGTTAAATGCCAGCGCCGCTACCTCGGCCACGTCACGGTAGTCGACGTAAGTCATCCGGGAGCGCTTGGACCAGGGCATCACGAGGGCACCGGTTGAGCGAGCCTGCTGCCAGGCGCCATCGAGACCCTGCATGTACATGGCTGGCTGCAGGATCGTGAAATCGAGGTCCGACGCGTACAGCGCCGCCTCGATCGGGCGGGTACTCGCATGGTTCTCAAGGGACAAAGACGGATGGTAGACGCCGGAGTAGACGAGCTTGCGCACCCCGGATCGGTGGACAGCATCGATCAGCGCCAAGCCAAGTTCGGTCGCGTCGGGCGCAAACGCCGGAGTGATCAGGAACGCACCGGCGACGCCATCAAGCGCAGCATCGAGGCTGGCGGGGTCACGCAGGTCTGCCTGGACAGTCTCCTGCGCGCCGAGGCCTCGTGGGATGCCTGCCTTGTTCTTGTCGTGCACGACGCCCCTCACCTCGTGCCCGGCACGCACCAACGCCGGTACAACCAGCCCTGCGAATTGACCGGTAGCACCGGTGGCCAGAATCTTCATAATGATCTCCTTGCCGTAGTTACATGTTCAAACAAGTAAATTGACTGGGTTTATTCCTGGACGGCTCAAATCTTTTTACGTTGCATTCGTTGTTCGGTTAGCTATGCCTTAAACTCAGTAGGGACGTCGAGGAGGACGCGGATGACAGAGCACACGGATCGAATGGACGGCGGCCCCGAAACTGCCCCAACGGTCCGTGCGGTCCTGCGGCAGCCCTCGACAGCGGCCGGCGGCCCGATCAGTCATGCGATCTTCCGTGTGGCGCGCCTGCACCGGATGCTGGCAGGCTCTCTCCTGCGCAACACCGGGCTGTACCCCGGCCAGGAGCTGGTCATGATGCATCTCTGGGATCAGGGGGAGCAACGGCAGGTCGACCTCGTCAAGGTACTCGACTCCGACGCGGCGACAATGACGCGTACGATTCAACGGCTCGAGCGCGCGGGATTCGTGCGCCGCCGACCAGACCCCACCGACGCCCGGGCCTCCCTGATCGAGCCCACCCCGGCCAGCATGCACCTGCGCACGGAACTCAACGAAATCTGGCAGCAATTGGAGCGCCTCACTGTGGGTCCGTTCGATCCTACGCATCAGGAGGCGGCACTCGCTTCGCTCGAAGAGCTGGAACACAACCTAGCCATCGCTACCGCCGAGCGCTAACGGAAAAGCGCTCTCGAACGGTTAGCTCGACCAGCGCACGCACTGTCCTACTGAATGTCAGTGGGTGGTGGCAGTGTTGGGTTATGGACGGTTTGACGGGAGCATCGGGGACGGCGGGCGGGTCGGGGACGCAGTCGACGGCGGGCGGGTTGGGGGCGGAGCCGACGGCGGGCGGGTTGGGGGCGGAGCCGACGACGGCGGCGCTGCTGGCTGCTGTGGTCCTGCCGGATGAAGCTCTGTCGGGGACCGGGCCGGGGTCTGGTGCTGGGTCGGGTTCCGGGACTGATACGGGGTCTGGTGGTGGTGGGGTGTTTCGGCCGCATCCGGGGTTTCCGGTGCGGGGGGATGGCGGGGTTCTGGATCCGGTGTTTGCTGCGGGGGTTGTTGCTGCGGGTGAGTGGTTGGCGGAGCAGGAAG
>NZ_JADNYM010000018.1 GCF_015708085.1 Arthrobacter terrae
TCGGAGCCTGCCGCGCCAGATACTCCCCGATCCGCTCCGACGTCTCCACCGTAACGATCCGGGCCGGGACCTTCTCCAACACCCGCACCCCGGTCCGCACATGCCCGGCCGTAACATCCCCCACCGCTAACCGGGAACCCAACGACGCCAACGGCCCCGCCCCCAACACCACCTCACGGACCAAAAAACCAGAACCCCTACCCTTACCCTTGCCGTTGCTGTTGGTGTGGATGGCGCGGGCCGCTTCCACATCGGCTTTCGCCCGCCCCGGTTCAACCCCCACCCCATGCACCAGATACTCACGCATATTCTTCGTCCCGATCCCGGACAACCCCGCAGCCCCGCACTGATCCGCGGCCGCGACACTGTGCAGATACACCGCGTCCAACCGACGCCGCGTACTCTCAGCCGCACCAATAATCGACAGCCACGCCTCCTGCGACACAGCCTGCGGATCCGTCCCCAAAACCTCCGCCAACAACACATTCACCTGCTCCAACCGTCCCACGATCCCCGCCGACGGCCCCACCACAAACAGAGCCTCCCCAACCGGACCATCAACCGGTACCCCAGAAACCGGCAAACCAGCGGGAACACCCGGGCCGGCGGCACCGCCGGCGTCTGATCCGCCGGTACTGGCGGCGCCGTCGTCGGGCCGGCCGGTCCCGGGAACAGTGCCAGGGACGGGAACAGGACCGGAGCCGGTGGCAGGGCCGGTCCGGGGACCAGTGCCAGGACCGGGGCCGGTGCTTAGGCCCGCGCGCTCGAGCCGATGCGGATACTTCGCCGTGACCGCAGCCAGCACCCGAGCCAGATTCTCCCGATCAATCTCCACACCACCCACCACCCCTCAACACCCGAACCCGGCAACCCTCACCGAAAGAAAACCTGGCAAGAAAACCTGGAAATCCTCCTGATCTCCAACTACTCCAAGGCTACGAAGAGACACCGACATCACCAGGACAAAAAGACCCCAAAAACGGCCCCTGTGGAAAAGTATTTTGAAAAACATTCCAGGCTCCGTGCGCCGACCGGGCTAAAAGCACTCGCCCGGATCCCCGTGGACTGCGCTACGCCGCACCCCGCTAAACTGGAACGACTTGTTGGAGACCCCGCCGCATGTAAGGAAGCTAGTGATGTTGAACGGACACGTACGCCCGAACCGACCTCGGGGAATCTTTCCGACAGTCCAACGGGCCACTACAGGGACGCACGGAGACCGTGCCCCTGTCGTCGTGACAGCGGTTCTGGCCGCGGCGCTTTTCCTGACCGGTTGCACATCGTCGAACGGCTCCGGGGAAACTACCAGCGCGGTGCCAAGCAGCGTGGCCGGCGCTTCAGAGGCTCAGCAATCGGCGGGACCAGCAGCATCCAGCACTTCAAGTAATACAACGTCGGGTACAACGTCGCCGTCGCCGTCGCCGTCGTCGACTTCGTCCGCTAGTCCGACGTCGAGCACCACCTCGACGGTCGGCGCGCTGGTCGCGGACTTTCCCGCCACCTTGCTCCCCGTCATGCCCGGCGCCAACGTAAAAGCGTCAAGCTTCGATAAAACCAAGACGCCCGCCACGGCCTCTTTCACCGCAGCCATCAGCGCGACGAGTACCGATGTGCTGGCCTACTACACCAAGGTTTTCCAGGATCAGGGCTTCACGGCGCTTCCAGGAGACGCAGTCGGCTCGGTCGCCGCCAAGGATTTCAGCCGTGCGAACGGGACAGAAACCGTCCAGGTTTCGGTGGTCCCGTCCGAACCCGGCGTCACCTTCACGGTAAGCGCCAATGTCCTTCCGGCCTCCCTCAAGTGAGCACCAACAGCAGCCGCGCCGATGAGCGTCTGGTGATCCCGCAAACGGATAACGTCCTCACAGAGCAGGAGCTGTTCATTGCCGGCGTTGCCCGCGAGCTCGCAGTCTTCCTCGATTCCAAACGTGACGTACTCACGGCCATCTCCCCGGATACGCTGGTGCTGCTGGACTCCGTTCGCACACTGGTGACCGGGGGAAAGCGGCTCCGTGCCCTAATGTGTTACTGGGGTTGGCGCGGTGCCGGTGGCAAGGCGGACAGCTCAGAAATTGTAAGCGCGGGCGTCGCGCTGGAACTCTTCCAAGCGGCAGCCCTCATCCACGATGACATCATTGATGGATCGGACATCCGCCGCGGCGGTCCCAGTGTGCACCGCCGATTCAGCCTACTTCACACCACGAACCGCTGGTCCTTGGACGCCGAGCGGTTCGGTCATGCGGCAGCCATCCTGACCGGAGATCTCTGTTTGTCCTTCAGCGAAGAAGTCCTCGCCTCGATAGGACGGCCGACGGCGGCAGGCACCAGGGCGCGCAAGGTTTTCGATCTCATGCGGACGGAGGTCATGGCCGGGCAGTATCTGGACATTCTCGAGGAAGTCTCCGGGCCTGCCCGGCCGGTCGAAACAGCCGTGCAGCGGGCACAGGACATCATCCGTTACAAGAGTGCCAAATATTCGACCGAACATCCTCTTGTCCTAGGCGGCGCCCTTGCCGGCGCCGACGAAGAACTGCTGGCAGGCTACTCGGCGTTCGCCTTGCCGCTGGGCGAGGCCTTTCAGTTGCGTGACGATCTACTGGGGGTTTTCGGCGACCCGGCCACTACCGGAAAGCCTGCCGGGGATGATCTGCGAGAGGGAAAGCGCACGGTCCTCGTGGGGCTCACGCTGGCAGCCGCGGGCGAACGGGAAGCACGGTTCGTCGATGAGCGGCTGGGGTGCCAGGAGCTTGGCGATGCAGAGATTGAGCGCATCCGGGCGATCATCGTTGAATCCGGAGCCTTGGCGGAAGCGGAAACACTCATAGAGGCCTACAGCGCAAAATCCTTTGCAGCCTTGGACTCGTTGGACGTGCCCGACGAGGCCGCGGCATCACTGCGCGCGCTGGCCACGGCCGCCGTCCGCAGAAAGTCTTGATCCGGCCAGGGCCGGCCAGAGGGCCGGGCTACCAGCCGAGGGCCTGTGCGCGGCGGCGGATTTCTGTCTTGCGGCCCTCCCGCAGAGCGTCCACCGGCCGGCCGGGCAGGGAATCATCTTCGGTGAACAACCAGGCGATTGCTTCCTCATCGCTGAATGCCGCATCGCCAAGGACCACAAGAGTGCCTTTAAGGCTGTCCAGAATCTTGCCGTCCATAAAAAAGGCTGCAGGCACGGAGCGGATTTTACGCTCCCCGATCCGCAGGGCGAGCAGCGCGCGACCCTCCAGAAGGCTGTGAACCTTGGTGACCGAAACACCTAGAAGCTCGCTGACATCGGGCAAGGGCAACCATTCACTGACAAGATTCTCCACGTTATTCACCCGGTAAGCCTGCCACACCTTGTAGCCGCCGTCCTACTCCCAGCATCAGCTCGCTCCGACGCTTGCCGACTTCGCACAACACCCCGTCCGCCTAAAACGTTGCGACACTCCAGGCAAGCAGGCTAATGGATTTTGTAAATGACTGTGCTATGGAAATTCTCGTGTAAATTCACATGAGTCACATGAGTCACATACGTCACAGGATTAACATTTGTTGTCTTTGGGTACTCTGCATCATGACTAACAACGGCAGTACAAAAAACACCGGTATCACCCCATCTACGTTGAGGAATTATCTCCATGACTCCCGCAATCCCGCCACGACCCGGCCGGAAATCAGTTAGGCAGCTGGCTCTAGTGTCCACTGCCGCGCTTCCTGTGGTCATGCTCTCGTCTCTGGCCCTGGCACTGCCGGCAACTGCCGCACAGCCTGCCTCGGCTCCGGCAAAGAGCATCCCTGTTTCATTTTCCCTGACCGGCCAGCTTGCGGGGCGCAGCGCGGCGATCACCGCAGGCATGAGTACCGCAGGCATGAGTACCGCCAGCTATGCGCAAATGCCGACCAGCAATGTCGCCACCGCGTTCCCGGCCGGCTTTGCAGCAACCATGTTCGCCGCGCCGGCGGACTACACCGTGCTGACCGGGGACACTGTCAGTGCCATTGCGGGACGCTTCGGTCTGGACGTTCGGCAGGTCCTGGACCTGAATAATCTGGGCGCGACATCGTTGATCCATCCGGGACAAACACTGCGCCTGACGGACTCCGGTTCCGCCCCGGCTGCGTCTGCCGCCCCGGCTGCGTCTGCAGCGTCCGACTATACGGTGCAGGCCGGGGACACGATCAGCGCCATTGCTGCCGCTCATTCCTTATCGGTTGGTCATCTGCTGACGCTCAATAGCCTCTCGGCCGTCTCCATTATCCGCCCGGGCCAGCCGATTAAGCTGGCCGCAGGCGGCTCAACGGCTGACGCGCCGGCCGCCGCAACAGAGGGTGCCACGCAGGCAGTCGCCGCTGCAGCTGGTTACGTCATCAAGGTCGGCGACACCTTATCCGCCATCGCCGCGGCCAACGATGTCACTGTGCAGGCTCTGGCATCGGCCAACGGCCTCACTGCGAACACTCTCATTCATCCCGGCCAAAGTCTCACCCTGCCGGGGTCCATCTCGGTGGCTTCCAGCGAAGCACCGACGCAGCTGGTTCCCAACACCTTCCTGCATTACACCTACCCGGAAGCCGTCGTAAGCCAGGCCAATGTCAACAAGGCCGCGCTGCTGGCTGCGCCCATCCCCTCTCAGGACCAGATCAAGGACCTCGTTGCCACGACCGCGGCCCGGATGGGCGTGCCGCCCTCGTTGGCCCTGGCGTTTGCTCTGCAGGAATCCGGCTTCAACCACCAGTCGGTGTCCCCCGCAAATGCGATCGGCACCATGCAGATCATCCCGCAGGCCGGCGAATGGGCCTCAGAGCTTGTGGGGCGGCATCTGAACCTCCTCGACCCGCAGGACAATGTTACGGCCGGGGTGGCCATAATCCGCGCTTTGGTCTCCACCAGCGATTCCCTGGACAACGCGATCGCGGGCTACTACCAGGGGCAGTACTCGGTCTCGTTGTACGGGATGTACCCTGACACCGCCAATTACGTCGCTTCGGTCAAGGAGAATCAGCTGACATTCGGCTAGTACCTACCTTTGGCCGGATGTTGCCGCCATAAACGAACAGGGCCGGAACGAGTGTTGTTCGCGGCCCTGTTCCTTTGAGCGCCTAGGATCGAAGGGTGCAAGAACTTTCGGTAGACCCATTGGTAGGGACCACGGTTGGGGAGCGCTACCTCGTTCTGTCGAAGGTGGCGCGCGGCGGCATGTCCACCGTCTACCTGGCAACGGACCTGCGTCTGGACCGCAACGTCGCCCTGAAGGTCCTGCACCCGCATCTGGCCACAGACAATAGTTTTCTCGATCGGCTGGGCCGGGAGGCCAAGGCGGCGGCGCGTCTGTCGCATCCGCATGTGGTTGGAATGTTTGACACCGGCAATGACGGCCCGCTGGCCTACCTGGTGATGGAATACATTCCCGGCCACACCTTGCGGGATGTGCTTAACGAGCGCGGGGCGCTCCCGCCGCGGCTCGCGCTGGCTTACCTGGACGCCGTCGTGGAGGGCCTTGGGGCTGCCCACGCCGCGGACCTTGTCCATCGGGATATCAAGCCCGAAAACGTGCTCATTGCCGACGACGGCCGCATCAAGGTCGGCGACTTCGGTCTGGCCCGAGCTGTGACGACGACGACGAACACGGGAATGCTGATCGGGACCGTCGGGTACCTCTCACCAGAACTCGTCGATGGCGCTCCGGCGGACGCGCGCAGCGACATCTATTCCATTGGCATCATGCTTTTCGAGCTGTTGACCGGACACCAACCATTCCGCGGCGAGCTGCCGGTCCGAGTGGCCCTGCAGCATCTAACGACTCCCGTCCCCGCACCTTCGACCGAGTTGCCGGGGCTGTCTGCAGACCTCGATGAGCTGGTCCGCTGCTGCACCGAGAAAGACCCGGAGTCCAGACCCGCGGACGGCTACGCACTGCTGGAAGACCTGCGCCACATCCGAACGACGCTCAGCGACGCGGAATTAGATTTCCAAGCTCCCTCTCACATCGCCGGGACCCCGGAAACAGGGACGCCGGAAACGGGGGCACCGTGGGGACGCACAGGGAACGGCCGGACCGAGGTCGTGCACTTGGCTACTGAGGCAATCCGCACCGAGGCGCAGCAGACCGTGCTGATCGACAACTCTCTGTTACCGGATGACAGAACCCAGCAGACCAAAATGATGGGACGTATACATCACACGACGGTACTACCGGCGGGGAGCAACCCGGCAGCCCGGCAGGGATATGCCGGACCGCTCTCCCCACCCGAAGAACCAGCCCCGGTTCTGCGACCCAGCCGGCGCGAGGCTAAACGTGCGGTCCGCAGCGCGGAGCACGCCCGGATTCGAGCGGCCGAACATCCCCTGCAGACTCTGCGCCGCGGCCGGCCCCGCCGCCGTTTCCTGATCTGGCTGATCGTGCTGCTGGTGCTGGCGCTGCTCGGCGGCGGTGCAGGCTGGTTTTTCGGCCTCGGTCCCGGCGCACTGGCAGCCGTCCCGAACGTCCAGGACAAAACGGTGGCACAGGCCCAGGCATTGCTGCAGGATCAGGGTTTCGGTTCCATGAGCAAAGACGTCAATGATGAGACCGTGCAACAGGGCCTGGTGGTGACGAGCGACCCAGAGCCGGGGACGCAGCGACGTCGGTTTCTCCCGGTAACCCTGCTGGTTTCCAAGGGGCCGGTCCTGTACACGGTTCCAGCCGTAACCGGCGGTACTCTGGACGCCGCAAAGACGGCGCTGAACAACGCCAAGCTCGCCCTGGGCAACGTCACCGGACAATATGACGAAGAAAGGGCCGCTGGCGTTGTCCTAAGTCAGAGCCCGACGTCGAACACGCAGCAGCGCGGGACCACGCCCGTGGACCTAACCGTCTCCAAGGGCCCGACGCCTATCCCGGTGCCCAACGTGGTCGGTAAGGACAAGGACGCTGCGCGTAAGGCCATGAATGACGTTGGACTCGTCCCGCAGCTGGCGCCGGATACGGTCTTCGACAAACAAGTTCCCGCCGGTTCCGTAGTCTCGCAGGATCCGGCCAGCGGGACGCTGTCCAAGGGTTCTGCGGTTACGCTGACCGTTTCCAAGGGCCCCAAGCTGATCACCGTCCCCAGCTTCATCGGCAAGCAGGTGGACAAGGCGGTCCAGGAACTCCAGCAGCTCGGTTTTCAGGTCAAGGTCAACAATATTCTGGGCGGGTTTTTCGGCACCGTTCGTGACCAGAACCCGGTCAACAAGGATGTGCCCGAAGGATCCGTCATTATTTTGACCGTAGTCTGACCCCGGTACCGAAATCTGGAGCAACCCTTGGAGCGACTAGGACCGGTTGGACAGGGCTCCAGCAACCAGGAATGCCATTTCCAGGGACTGCTTATGATTTAGCCGCGGGTCGCAGACCGACTCGTAGCCCTCCAGGAAGGCTTCCTGATCGATGGGATCAGCACCGCCCAGACATTCAGCAACGTCGTCGCCCGTCATCTCCACGTGCAGGCCGCCGGGGAATGTTCCGAGCGACTTGTGCACCTCGAAAAAACCCCTGACTTCGTCGATGACATCATCGAAGTTGCGCGTCTTGTACCCGTTGGGGGACGTGACGGTGTTCCCGTGCATGGGATCCGTGACCCAGAGGACCTGAGCCCCGGAGTCCGTGACCTTCCGGACCAGCTGAGGCAGTTTCTCGCGGATATTCCGTGCACCCATCCGCGTAATGAAGGTCAAACGGCCCGGTTCCCGGTCCGGATCGAGCTTATCGATCAACCGCAATGCGTCCTCCCCCGTGGTGCCCGGGCCCAATTTGACGCCGATGGGGTTACGGACGCGGGAGAGAAAGTCGATGTGGGCCTGATCCAGTTCACGGGTCCGCTCGCCGATCCACAGAAAATGTCCCGAAGTGTCGTAAGGCAGGCCCGTGCGGGAGTCGATGCGCGTCAGTGCCCGTTCATAATCCAGCAGCAGCGCCTCGTGGCTGGCGAAGAATTCGACTCGTTTGAGCGCTTCGAAGTCCGCTCCGCAGGAGGCCATGAACTTGATGGCCCGGTCAATGTCCTTCGCCAGGGACTCATAGCGCGCATGGGCGGGATTCTGCGTGAAGCCACGGTTCCACTGGTGCACCAGGCGCAGGTCGGCGAAGCCGCCCTGCGTGAAGGCACGTATCAGGTTCAGCGTGGAAGCGGAGGTGTGGTACGCCTTGAGCATTCTGGAGGCGTCGTGCGCGCGTGACTGAGGGGTGAATTCGAACCCATTGACGATGTCTCCACGGAAGGCCGGAAGGGTAACGCCGTCGCGCGTTTCATCATTGGACGAACGCGGTTTGGCGAACTGTCCCGCCATCCGCCCCATTTTGATGACCGGCATGGAAGCGCCATAGGTGAGCACCACAGCCATCTGCAGAATTGTTTTTACCCTGGCGCTGATTTTGTCCGCGGTGGCACCTGCGAAGGTTTCCGCGCAGTCTCCCCCCTGCAGCAGGAAGGCCTTCCCTTGGGCAGCCAAGGCCAAGCGATCACGCAGGTCGTCCACTTCACCGGCAAATACCAGTGGCGGCAGCATCGACAGTTCCTTGACCGAGGACTCATAGACGGACACATCCGACCAGACCGGTTGCTGGGAAATCGGCAGTTTCCGCCAATCGTCCAGACCAGGGTAAGCGACGGCGCCTCCGGTGGCAGCGCCGGGCACGGGGGCCGCGGCAGCCGCGGAGACAGCGCCGGGCGCGGGGGCAGCCGTAGGGGCGGCAGCGAAGTCTGGCGGGAGGATCGGAGCAGGTGTTGAAAGATCAGTCACAGCTTTAGCCTAGTTGCTTTTGCCGCCTCCGGCTGTGGCCGCGGTCATGACGAGTCCGCCGCCGTCATATAGCGAAGTCAGCACGGCACCAACCGTAGGCAGCGATTGCCTACGGTTTAGTGTTTTTCCTGCCACCGGTGCGTTCCCTCGGGACCGTCGCCTCCGCGGGCCCGACACCGGAGGCCGGTGATCCGTGGGCTGCCACTGTGCTGGTCGAACCCGCCCCGGAGTTATGGTCGGTGCCGTCGGATGGGCCGGCGGGGCTTGTGTCGTCAAAGTGCTCACCTTCCGGGAGAAGGATCGCCTCTGCGACGTCCGGGGGAACCGCAACTATCACTTCCGGTCTATCGCCGGAATGCAATCTGTCTGCCGCTGACCTACCCGGCCCGGCTTCCGCTGCGGCAGCGGGGGCCACACCTGCTGCCGCGGCGGAGGCGGTTCCGCCAATTACAGTGACGGCACCCGGCTTGATGTTGTTTTCCGCCGCCGCCAGCCGCACGGCCGCAGCTGCCTTTGGGTTCGCAGCTTCCTTACCGGCCTTTCTAGCGGCCAGCTTCTCCTTGACGGTGCTGGCGTAGGCGTCCACATATTCCTGACCGGACAGCCGCATGAGCTCATACATTATTTCGTCCGTGACCGAGCGCTGTACAAATCTGTCGTTCCCCAGGCCCTGATACCGGCTGAAGTCCAAGGGTTCGCCAAAAATCACGCCAATCCGCCGGATATTCGGGATCCTGCGGCCAATCGGCTGCACCTTATCGGTACCAATCATGGCCACGGGAATTACCGGAACACCGGCGCTGAGCACCAGTTTGGCAACACCGACTTTGCCCCGGTATAGCTTCCCGTCGGGGCTTCGCGTGCCTTCCGGATAGATCCCCAGCAGTCCGCCATGGTTCAGAATCTGCCGACCGGACTCCAGGGAATTCGCCGATGCCGCACCGCCGGAACGGTCCATCGGCAACTGATTGGTCAGCCTAAAGAAAGCAGCCGTGAGCTTACCCTTGATGCCTTTGCCCGTGAAGTACTCGGATTTCGCCAGGAAGACGACCGGCCTGGGAACCATTAACGGCATGAAAATCGAGTCGGAAAAGGACAGATGATTGCTCGCCAAGACGGCGGCGCCGTCCGCTGGAATGTTATCCAGCCCCTTGATCCAGGGACGGAACAGCAGCTTCAGGACGGGGCCTATGAAGATCCGCTTCATTATCCAATAGAACACGCAGTGTTTCCCTTCTGGTGTCTTCACACACGGGACACACCCGATGCTGCTTTTTCGCCCTGCACTTTTGCTAAGACGTTACTCTAATGAGAGTACGGCCAGTAAGTCCCCGCTAGTGAGAAAACCGCCAAGGAGTGGCACGATTGCCCTATGATCTTCACAAATCCCGCCCGGGACGTTGAAATCCTGAGCGGATACCGTCGGCAATGACATTTTCCAGCAGCGGCCACGGGCCCATGGCCAGGGTCGGGGTTGCACTGAGCCATGGCTTTACCGGTTCCCCGGTGAGCATACAGGGCTGGGCGGAATATCTGGCTGCCCAGGGATTCGCCGTCAGCCTTCCCTTACTGTCGGGCCACGGTACCAGCTGGCAGGAGCTCGCCCGCACCCCTTGGATCCGGTGGTATCAGGATTTCGAGCGGGCGTATCTGGAACTGACGGAACGTTGCGACGTAGTCTTCACCGCCGGATTGTCCATGGGCGGTGCACTGGCGTTGCGGGTAGCAGAACATCACGGCGTAGCCGGGGTCGCCGTCGTCAACCCCGGTCTGACCTTTTCGGACAAGCGGGCACGCTATTCGCGATTTCTCAAATATGTGCTCAAAAGCGTCCCCGCGATCGGCGACGACATTAAGCTCGCAGGAGTCAGTGAGGGTGCCTACCAGAGGACACCAGTTGCGGCCGTCCAACAGCTGGCAGGACTTTTCAAGGACACTGTTGCAGGGCTGGACCGGGTCAAAGCGCCAACGATCGTGTTCCGTTCCGCCGTGGACAGAGTAGTGCCGGAGAGCAGCATGGAGGTCCTTGCACACGGGATCGGCAGCACTGATTTCGAGGTCGTCCGGCTGGAGAACAGTTACCATGTGGCCACCATGGACAACGATGCGGCGCTGATTTTTGAGCGTTCCGCAGCATTCTTCCGGGAGCACTCCGGTGGTCAGTAAACCAGAGCAGGATCCATCCGAAACCAATGCCAACGATGACGACGACGCGATCTGGCGGGATCTGGTGGCGCGTTTGGAAGGCCCATCGGCGGCGGGTTACTCCCTCGATGGATTCGATGAGCCCTCATCCCCGGCCGGGGCCGGCATTGATTCCGACAGTGCTGCACCGATCGGGAAGCCTACGTCTTTTGACGATTTTGACCCCTTGGGTATCTCCCGAGCGCCGCACTCGAGCCCTCGGGGCAACGGAGCGGACGAGGATACCGGGCCCGCTCCCGGTACGGGCCCGCCCGGGCCACGGGACTACGCGGCGGAAGTTCCCTGGCCGGACGGTGATGACTTCGTACCTGAAGATCCGCCGCCGCTGTCCGCCGTCGAGCCGGCCCTGATGCTCGCCTGGACGGGGGCTGTGGGTGGCCCTATCGCGCTGCTGTTCACCGCCCTCTTGTGGCGGGGCGCGCCGCTGACGGCCATCCTCGCCATGATTGCGGCCTTCGTCGTCTCAGCGGGTTACCTGATGTTTCGGTTGCCTGCACAGCGGGACGACGACGGCGACGACGGCGCGGTGGTCTGAGCCGGCCCCGCTGCTGATGATGCTCAGGGCCGCGAACGGCTGCTGACCCGGGACAGATCGGCGGCACCGATCATTCCTGCCCCTGGCCCCAGCGCAGCCAAGCTGATGGGCGCCGCCGGACGGAAACCACGGCCGGTCAGATTCCTCGCAAACGACCGGCGGGCCGGTGCCAGGAGCATCTCCCCCGCCTCGCAGAGGCCCCCGCCGATGACGAATAGGCCCGGGTCCAGGGCTGCGGCCAGATTCGCCAGGCCAAGGCCGAGCCACTCACCGACCTCCTCCACCAATTCACGGCAGGCCGCGTCCCCGGCCAGGGCCAGCTCTGTGACCACGGTTCCGGTAATCGCATCCACGTCGCCGTCGACACGACGCAGCAGCTCCTGCGCCACCGGGGACTTTGCCCGCGCCAGTTCGCGGGCTTCGCGCCCGAGTGCATTCCCGGAGGCGTACTGTTCCCAGCATCCACGGTTTCCGCACTCGCAACGGTGGCCCTGCGGCATAATCACCTGGTGCCCGAATTCGCCGGCAAGCCCAAAACGGCCGCGTTCCAGTCTGGAGTCCATCACCATGGCACCGCCGATTCCGGTGCCCAAAGTGACGCAGACCAGCCTGCTTTGTCCACGGCCGGCACCGAAACGCCATTCTGCCCATCCGGCAGCGTCGGCATCGTTGCTGAGCACCACGGGTCGTCGGAGCAGCCTCTCCAGGTTTGCCCGTAACGGCTCGTTGCGCCACGCCAAGTGGGGGCTGAAGAGCACCGTACTTGAGCTCAGGTCCATCCAGCCGGCGGCCCCGATCCCCACTGACAGCACGCGGTGCCCGGCGGAGAGCTCTTGGACGAGTTCCACAATGGTTGCCTCAACGGCCCGCGGATCATTTCCAGGGGTCAGCCGGCGACGTTGATCCAGGACCACTCCCCGCGGGTCGACCACCCCTGCCGCAACTTTCGTGCCGCCGATGTCAATACCAATCGCCAGACCGCGGCGGCCCAAGCGCTGGGGGAACCGTTCCGCTCGTCGTTCCCGACCGCGTGGAACAGCCACCGGGACACGCCGGTGCCAGCTCGACTTCAGCGCGGACGTACCGGTCCCGCCAAGCGCGGCAACGTTTTCGGGCACCGGAACAGCTTTGGACTCACGGGGCAGATATTCAACCATCACGGCCATTCTAGTGTCCGCATGCCGGCGCTGTTTGCCTTGGCTTTGCCCCGCAGCTCAACGGCCTAAGGGCCCGGGCAGACGCCGCTCGGCTTGGAAAACCCGGCAAGCCGCCATAAAGTTACTGACGAGTAACAATTCGTGGCCCAGCCGGCACGTGCTGCCGGATAGAGTAAGGGCAAACCCCAGTGGTCCTCAGGCATCGAAGGAGCTACAGTGCGAGAATTTTCCGTTGCGGCAGTGGTCGACGTTCCCCGGAACACCAACACCACGGACTTGGTCCTGCGGCAGGCCAACAAGGCATCCAACCCGGCTCTCTTTGCCCGGCTGGACGCGCAGAAGCACTGGGTGGACATCACCGCGACGGCGTTCCGCGACGATGTGAGCGCTCTGGCTAAGGGGCTTATGGCCTTCGGTATCAACGCCGGAGACCGGGTGGGAATCATGGCCCGGACGCGATATGAATGGTCCCTGGTGGACTTCGCCATTTGGTTTGCCGGCGCAGTCTCGGTACCCATCTATGAAACCTCCTCCCCCAGCCAGGTGGCATGGAATCTTGGGGACTCCGGCGCGGTCGCGGTCTTCGCCGAGACCGCCCATCATGAAAACATGGTCCGGCAGGCAGTAACCGCTGAATCCCTCACTGCCCTGGCCCATGTCTGGCGACTGGAGGGCGCCGGGCTGGACGAACTGCGCACCGCCGGTCGGGACATTCCAGATGCCCAGCTGGAGGAGCGCCGTACCTCCAGCGGACTCAGTGACCTCGCCACCATCATCTACACCTCCGGTACAACAGGCCGTCCCAAGGGCTGCGAACTGACGCACGGAAACTTCGTGGAACTCTCGGACAACGCTTTGGGCGTGCTCTCCGACGTTGTTCCGGAAGGTTCCCAGACCATCATGTTCCTTCCTCTGGCCCACGTTTTCGCGCGTTTCATCTCCGTGCTGGCCGTGGCAGCCGGTGCCAAGGTGGCGCACACTCCTGACATCAAAAACCTCCTTTCGGACCTGCAGAGCTTCCAGCCGACGTTTATCCTGGCCGTGCCGCGGGTGTTCGAGAAAATTTACAACTCGGCTGCGCTCAAGGCCGAATCCGAGGGGAAAGGCAAGATCTTCGCCCGGGCCGCGGACACCGCCATCGCGTACTCCCGTGCCAGGCAAAATGGGAGCGTGCCATTCCTGCTCAAGGTTTCGCATGCGGTCTTTGACAGGTTGGTCTATGTGAAGCTCCGCACGGCCATGGGCGGACACATCAAGCACGCTGTTTCCGGCGGCGGACCCCTCGGTGAACGGCTGGGCCACTTCTTCCAGGGAATCGGTCTGCAGATCCTGGAAGGCTACGGCCTGACGGAAACCACAGCTCCCGTGACCGTGAACCACCCGGCGCTGATCAGGATCGGTACCGTCGGCGCGCCGCTGCCGGGGAATGCGGTGAAAATTGCCGACGACGGCGAAATCCTCGCCAAGGGTGTCAGCGTCATGCGCGGCTACTGGGGCCGGAATGACCTGACGGCGGAAGCGTTCGCCGACGGCTGGCTGCACACCGGCGACATTGGCGAACTCGATGCTGACGGTTTCCTGCGGATCACCGGGCGCAAAAAAGAAATCATTGTTACCGCCGGCGGCAAAAACGTGGTTCCGGCGATGCTGGAAGACCAGATACGTGCCGATGCCCTGATTTCACAGTGTGTGGTGCTCGGGGACCAGCGCCCGTTCATTTCAGCTCTGGTAACGCTCGACGAAGAAGCGCTGCCCAAATGGGCCGCAGCCCACGGCCTCCCCGCCGGAATCAGCATGCAGAACGCAATTGTCCACGATACGGTCGTTGGTGCAGTCCAGCGAGCAGTGGACAAGGCCAATGAATCCGTCTCACATGCCGAATCCATCAAGGCCTTTCGTATTGTGCCGACCGATTTTACCGAGTCCTCCGGGCATCTGACGCCGTCTATGAAAATTAAGCGGTCCCAGGTGCTCAAGGATTTCGACGCGCTGGTAGAGGAGATCTACGCCGCGAAGAAACCTGTTTAGGTACCGAAGGCCCGCCCAACGTCAGCTCACTTTCAACGACAGCAGGGCATTTTCCACTACCTCCGTCAGCGCCGGATGGATCCAGTACTGGCCGCGTGCCATGGTACGGGCATCGAGGCCGAAACTCATGGCCTGGATGAGCGGCTGAATCAACAGTGACGCTTCGTGGCCCATGATATGGGCCCCCAGGAGCAATCCACTGTCTTTTTCGGCGATGAGTTTCACGACGCCGGAGGTGTCCTCCATGGCCCAGCCGTACGCCGTCGACCCGTAGTCCTGGATGGCCGTGACGACCTCGATTCCGCGGCGCGCCCCATCGGCCAGCGCCTGCGCCTCCGTCATGCCGACCTTGGCAATCTGCGGGCGGGTGAAAACTGCCTCCGGGACAAATCTTTGGTCACTGGCGCGCAGCTGCTCCGGATTCAGCAGGTTGTGCGACACCGTCCGGGCCTCGTGATTTGCCACATGTTTGAGCTGGAAGTCACTGCTGATGTCGCCCAGCGCCCAGACGCCGGTCGTTGGACGGCCACCGGTAAGCACCCGCTGATATTTATCCACCCGCAGCCGTCCGTTCACCGCCAGGTCGAACCCGGTGGCCTTAATATTGAGCAAATCGGTGTTCGGTCGGCGCCCGGTGGCCATCAGCACCAAGTCCACCTCAATAGACGCCCGCGCATTGGCCGATCCCGATACCGGGGCAAGCTCCACACAAACCCGTTCGCGCCCGTGCGTCTCAGGCGTGCTCTCGACCGACCGGACGGACGCCACCTGATAGCCGTGCCGGATGTCCCAGTGGCCGCTCACCTGCTCTTCGAAACGCCGCGAAATTTCAGCATCCTGAGTCTTCAACAACCCCGGTGAGCGGGTCAGCATGACCACTTCTGAACCAAGTGCGGAAAAAACATGGCCGAACTCCGCCGCGATGAAACCGCCGCCGACAATGAGAACTTTGGCCGGCAACTCGTCGACCCGCATGACCGTGTCGGACGTGTGCACCCGTGGGTGATCGTTGCCGGGGAAGTCCGGGACCACGGGGCGGGAACCGGCAGCGACCACGATCTGATCAGCAGTTATTTCGGTACCGCCGGAGGTCAGCAGCGCTTTAGGGTCGGTGAATTCCGCGTGCTCTGCGTATAGTGTGATGTTCGGTTCCCCATGCGCACGGTACTCCATCCCGCCGGCGGAGATCGCATCGATCCGGCTGAAGATCCGGTCCCGAATGGCACGCCAGTGCACGTCGTTGACCTCCGCGTGCACGCCGAGCCTTCCCGCCTCGCGTGCGCCCGCAGCAAGATCGGCAGGATAGACAAACATTTTAGTTGGAATGCACCCGACGTTAAGGCAGGTGCCGCCAAAGGTTCCGCCGTCAATGATGGCAATTTTTCTGCCCGCCCATTGTGGCCCCGGCAGGGAATTGCCGGAGCCCGAACCCAGGATTGCCAGATCGTAATGCACCATCCCTTAGCCCACCTGCACTTCGTCGACCAGCACAGCGGCGGGTTCAACCGGCGCGGCGCTGGGGACCGACCGGGCAGGCACAGTCGCCGGAAGTGTCCCCGTCGGAATGGCGCTGGTTGGCATAGCGCTCATCCGGGCGTCCGTTCCGCCCCCTGGCCCGTTGTTGGCGGCATTACTTCCGGAGGATATATTCGTCCGGTTTTCATTCTCCTGCGTCATAACTCCCGCTCGTCAAAAGCGGGCCGCAGCCACTTTTTGCAGCTACGGCCCGCCGATCAACCCTCATTTTAGCGCAGTCGGACAAGCGCAGGCGTGCCGCTGCCACCGAAAAAGCTGCTACCCCACCACTACCAGCAGGTCACCGCCTTGCACCTGTTCGATAGCGGAGACGGCCACTCGGGAAACCGTGCCGGCGACCGCGCTGGTAATGGACGCCTCCATCTTCATCGCTTCGATGGTCGCGATTGTCCCGCCGGCTTCGACGGTGTCTCCGACAGCGACCGTCACCGTCACCGCACCTGCGAATGGAGCGGCAATCTGGCCCGCCACCGCGGGATCGGCCTTCTCCGCGGTTTTAACGTCGCTGATGACGCTATTGTCGCGGATCAGCACCGGGCGGGATTGCCCATTGAGCGTGCACATTACGGTGCGCATGCCCTTCTCATCAACCTCTGAAACGGCTTCCAACGAGGCAATCAGCCGCACGCCCTTCTCCAGCGCTATGACATGTTCCTGACCGCGCTGCAGACCATAGAGATAATCGCGGGTGTCCAATACAGACACGTCCCCGTAGGTGTCTCTAACCTTCAAATAGTCCTTGGTGGGACCGGCAAAGAGCAACCGGTTTAAAGTTTCGCGGACCGTGCCTGGTTCTGATGTCAGGGCCGCGCTGTCCTCGGCGGTCAGTTGCGCATCGCGGACCTTGATTTCCCGTCCCTGCAGCGCCTTGGTCCGGAACGGCTCCGGCCAGCCGCCCGGCGGATTCCCCAGCTCGCCGGAAAGGAAACCGATGACTGAATCCGGGACGTCATAGTTTTGCGGATTTTCTTCAAAATCCTTCGGGTCCGCCTTGATGCCGACCAGATGCAGGGCCAGATCGCCAACGACCTTGGACGACGGCGTCACCTTGACCAAATGGCCCAGGATGCGGTCAGCGGCGGTGTACATGTCTTCGATTTCCTCAAAGCGTTCACCCAAGCCCAGCGCTATGGCCTGCTGCCGGAGATTTGAGAGCTGTCCGCCGGGAATTTCGTGCCGGTAGACACGCCCGGTGGGTCCGGCCAGCCCGGACTCAAAAGGAGCGTAAACGCGTCGGACGGCTTCCCAATACGGCTCCAGCGCGCAGACATTCGGCAGTGAAATTCCGGTGTCCCGCTCGGTGTGCGCCAGCGCTGCCACCAGCGCCGAGGCCGAAGGCTGGCTGGTGGTTCCGGCCAGCGCGGCGGATGCCACGTCCACAGCGTCCACACCTGCATTAGCGGCGGCGACTAGGGTGGCCATTTGCCCACCGGTCGTGTCATGCGTGTGCAGGTGCACCGGAAGGTCGAATTCGGACCGCAGGGCCGCGACCAGCTTGGCTGCGGCCGCCGGGCGGAGCAGGCCCGCCATGTCCTTGATGGCCAGGATATGAGCGCCGGCTGCAACGATTTGCCGGGCCAGTGCAAGGTAATAGTCGAGCGTGTAAAGCGTCTCCGCCGGATCCAGCATGTCGCCGGTGTAACAGAGCGCCACCTCGGCCACGGCCGTTCCGGTGGCCCGGACGGCCTTGATGGCCGGTGCCATTTGAGCCACGTCATTGAGCGCATCGAAAATCCGGAAGATGTCGATCCCACTGCGTGCCGCTTCGGTGACAAAGGCCTCCGTAACCTCTGCGGGATAGGGGGTATAACCCACGGTGTTCCGGCCGCGCAGCAGCATCTGCAGACAAATATTCGGCAAGGCACTGCGCAGCGCGGTCAGCCGATCCCAGGGGTCCTCGCCCAGAAAGCGCAGCGAAACGTCGTACGTGGCACCACCCCATGCTTCGACGGACAGCAGCTGCGGCGTCAGCGCGGAGACCGCCGGTCCGGCTGCCGCCAGGTCCCGGGTACGCACTCGGGTGGCCAGCAGCGACTGATGTGCGTCGCGGAAGGTGGTATCTGTGACAGCCAGCGCAGTCTGCGCCCGTAACGCGGCGGCGAAGCCCTCCGGACCCAGCTCCTGGAGCCGCTGGCGCGAACCGGGCTGCAGGTCCTCAATGCTGACGGAGGGAAGCTTCCGTGCCGGGTCTGCGTGCACAGTCAGCTCACCATGGGGCTTGTTCACCGTGACATCCGCCAGCCAGGTCAGAAGTTTCGTACCTCGGTCGGCGGAGACGCGGGCTTTGAGCAGCTCGGGGCGCTCATCGATAAAGGACGTGGCGACATTGCCGGCCACAAAGTCCGGGTCATCGAGCACCGCCTGCAGGAACGAAATATTCGTGGAGACGCCACGGATGCGGAATTCCGCCAGCGCACGGCGGGCCCTGGCCACGGCGCTGGGATAGCTGCGTCCCCGGCAGGTCAGTTTCACCAGCATGGAGTCAAAGTGCGGGCTGATCTCCGCGCCCGCGTAAACGGTTCCGCCGTCGAGCCGGACACCGGCACCGCCGGCCGAACGGTAGGCGGAAATCTTTCCGACGTCGGGCCGGAACCCATTGGCCGGATCCTCCGTTGTAATGCGGCACTGCAGCGCGGCACCCTTGACCATCACGGAGTCCTGGCTCAAACCCAGATCCGCCAGCGTCTCCCCCGCAGCGATCCGCAGCTGCGACTGTACCAAGTCGACGTCGGTGATTTCCTCCGTGACGGTGTGCTCAACCTGGATTCTCGGGTTCATTTCAATAAAGAAATGCTGGCCGGCCCGTTCACCCACGGTATCCACCAGGAACTCCACCGTGCCGGCGTTGACGTACCCCAGGGCCTTCGCGAACTTCACGGCATCGCGGTACAGCGCCTGCCGGATATTTTCGTCAAGATTCGGAGCGGGCGCGATCTCCACCACTTTCTGATGCCGGCGCTGGATGGAGCAGTCGCGCTCGAACAGGTGCATAACATTGCCGGCGGCGTCGGCCAGAATCTGCACCTCGATGTGACGCGGACGCAGCACCGCCTGTTCCAGAAACATGGAGTCGTCGCCGAAGGCGGCATCGGCCTCACGCATGGCCGCTTTAAGCGCCTCGGGCAGGTCCTCCCGCTTCTCCACCCGGCGCATTCCGCGCCCGCCGCCGCCGGCCACGGCTTTGGCGAAAATGGGGAACCCCACCTCATCGGCGGCGGCAATCAGCTCAGCAACGTCCGAGGACGGCTGGCTGGACTTCAGGACCGGGATACCCGCCCGGCGGGCGGCGTCAAGCGCGTGGACCTTGTGGCCGGCCAGTTCCAGCACATCCGCCGGCGGCCCAACAAAGGTGATTCCGGCTTCTTCGGCCGCGGCCGCCAGCCCAGGGTTCTCCGACAGGAAACCGTAACCGGGGTAGATCGCGTCCGCTCCCGCTTCCTTGGCGACCCTGATTACCTCAGCGACATCAAGGTAGGCCCGGACCGGGTGACCCTCCTCCCCGATCAGATACGCCTCATCGGCTTTTTGCCGGTGAATGGAATTACGGTCTTCATACGGAAAGAGCGCCACTGTCTTGGCACCGAGTTCGTAGCTGGCGCGAAAAGCCCGGATCGCGATTTCGCCGCGGTTGGCTACCAGAATCTTTGAAAACATTGTGCTCCTGGGGAACTGGTCGTGAAAGCGGGACAGCCCAGCCATGCCCGGCATTACCGGTCAGCGCCCGGCCGCACCTCGAAGTCCTACCTCAAAGCAGTGCCGGTCTGTTGCTGAGTCTATTAGTGCCCAGTCTGTGCGACGGTGTGAGGTCTGGACAAGTCGACGTGTTTCAAATCACGTTTTTACGTCGTAATGGGGCACACATCGGACCGACGCCAGCCCGAGGGCTGAAACCGCGGGCCATCAACATATGATGAATCCGGAGCCTATTTGCGTCCGGACAACTGGCGGCGCCACATACTTACCGGACGAATGGCCGGCAGGAGCAGGCTACGCAGCCACACCACGCAAACGACGACGCGACGAAAGGGTATTGGTTCACCCCGTGCAAGTAGTAAGCATCAGCAGCCTCAAAGGAGGCGTCGGCAAGACATCCGTCACCTTGGGCCTTGCCTCTGCGGCCCTCGCTGCCGGCATCCGGACCTTGGTGATCGATCTTGATCCACATGCGGATGCCACCACCGGTCTGGGCGTGCGCGCCGACGGTCAGCTGGACATTGGCCGGATGCTGAAACATGCACGCAAGGCCCGGCTCGCGGCTAATGTGCTGCCGAGCGGCTGGGTCGAAAATGCCAGGGCCGACGGCGGCACAGCCGTTTTGGACGTAGCTATCGGTTCGGCGTTCGCCGGCATCTACGACCGGCCGGATCTTGGCCGCAGAGACCTGCGGCGGCTGGTCACCCTGCTCAACAACTCCGCCAATTCAGCCGGCAGCAGTGCCGGTAACTATCAACTGGTTCTCATCGACTGCCCCCCGTCGCTGAACGGCCTGACCCGAATCGCCTGGACCGCCAGCAACCGGGTGCTGTTAGTTGCCGAACCGGCGCTGTTTTCAGTCGCCGGAACGCAGCGCACCCTTCGCGCGCTCGAGCTGTTCCGCGCCGAGTTCGCCCCCGCGTTGACCGCCGCCGGCATTGTCGCGAACCGTGTGCGCAGCGGATCCAATGAACATACCTACCGCCTGGCTGAAATGAAAACGATGTTCGGCCCCCTGCTGCTCTCCCCGACAATCCCCGAGCAGGCCAACTGGCAGCAGATCCAGGGCGCGGCACATCCGATTCATCAGTGGCCGGGCGAATCCGCCAAGAACGCCTCAGGGCTCTTCGACCAGCTGCTCAGCGGCCTGCTGGCGCAGGGTTCCGTGCGAAATCGGGTCCGTCGCTAACGGGCACTGTTTAACGGCCCAGCGCAGGCAGCGACCCGGTTCAGGCCTATCCTCTTCGAGAGTATAGGCCTGCTCCAGAAGGTCTGCATTAGTCCCGGTCAGGATATTTTACGCGCGTCCCGCCGCTTGGTCAGCTCGTCGTCCGGAAAAGACTGCTCGGCGTGTTCGCTGGGCAGCGCTGCGAGAGTTCCCTCCACCTCGCGCCAGACCCGGCCCACGGCAATGCCAAAGACGCCCTGACCGCCCTGGACCAAGTCAATTACCTCGTCAGCGGAGGTGCATTCGTAGACCGAAGCTCCATCGCTCATTAAGGTAATCTGTGCCAGATCTTCGACCCCGCGTTCGCGCAGGTGCTCCACAGCAGAACGGATCTGCTGCAGGGATACTCCGGTATCCAGCAGTCGCTTGACCACCTTCAGCACCAGGATGTCCCGGAAACCATACAGGCGCTGCGACCCGGAGCCGGCAGCGCCGCGCACCGCCGGTTCCACCAGTCCGGTCCGGGCCCAATAGTCCAGCTGGCGGTAAGTGATGCCCGCGGCCTTACAGGCAGTGGGCCCGCGGTAACCGGCATCGACGTCCAGGACCGGCAGATCCTCGGTGAACAGCAGCCCCTGTGCCCCGGCCGCCATGACGGCACCCGGGACGGGAGCCTGCCTTAGTTCGCCGGCGTCGCCTTTCGGACTCACGTGGACCCTCCTTATCGTTGTTCCTTCATCGGAACCAATATCAGCTGCTGCAGCTCTCACCTACGGCAAAAACGGCAAAAAATACGGCATAAGATTCAGACCGGAAATTCATTTTGGGAAATTCGTTGAAAAGACCGGGGTATAGTCTTCAGCTCTGCGCCTACCCCTCATTCTGCCCGCAGGATTCCCCACCGGCAATGGGGGCTGTCAGTATCGACGTTAGAGCCGCACAGGCTTTTGGTCAAAGACGCGGGACCTATGAATTTGACCGTGTCGGAACTTTAAGGTTCAGGTTTAACCTTAGCCGTACCCAACCGCACCGGACCGTCGTCGTTATTTATCAAAATCCTCGGGTTCGACCTCATTGAGAAATTCCCGAAACCGCCGCAACTCGCGTTCTTCTGCCTCCGGCGAATCAATCGCATCGGGATCATTTTCATCGTGGTCCGTGACCTGCACGCCAGCATCCTCCAGCACCTCGGGTGCACACCAGATGGTGCAGCCGGCGCGCAACGCGATCGCCAGCGCATCCGATGCCCGCGAGCCCACCACCGTTCCGTCATCGAACGTCAGCTGGGCATAAAAAACACCGTCCTCCACAGCTGTCAATGTCACGCTCGCGACCCTGCGGCCCAAAGCGGTCACCACGCTGCAGAGCAGGTCGTGAGTCAGCGGCCGCGGGGGGACGACGCCTTGCTGCGCCAACGCAATCGCGGTCGCTTCCGCTGTACCAATCCAAATCGGCAAGTGGCGGACCCCTGCAATCTCTTTGAGCAGCACCAGCGGCTGATTGGAGGGCATCTCCACCCGCACCCCGACGATCTCCAGCTCAATCATGTCCGGTCAGTCATCCTTCGCAGGCATAGGTTGCTCAGCCGGCATCAGCGGTCCATCCGCGCGATCCGGTCCTGCACCAGCGCACTGTGCAGACCGAGGCAGAGCTCGCTGATCTCCCGGGCCGTTTCCGCGGCCCTGGCCTGAGAGGCCCCGTCCCGCCGGGAGCTCAGCGGCGCCACCACCCTTTCCACCAGCCCGAACTCCCGCTCTGCTGCGGCCTGGAACGGACGCAGGTGACGCGGCTCCAAACCGTGCGCGGATAACGCAGTGCATGCCTTCGCGACCCGCAGCGCGTGATCATCAAAATGGTCTTCCTGGGCCGCGATCAGCCCAAAACTGACCAGCGAGGACAGCAGCTCAGCACTGGCACCGGATTCGACACGCAGCTGCTCCGGAGTGAGTCTGCGCGCCCGGCTCTTAAGCTCCAACGCGAGTTCATCGGAGACCATCCGGGGCGCAATGGATACCCCCGGAGGCAGGTTTTCGGGCCCCTCGCCTCGATCAATGGCGTCCAGATAACCGCGGATCACCTTCAGCGGAAGATAATGGTCACGCTGCAGCGCGAGCACAAAGCGCAGGCGCTCGACGTCGGGCTCCCGGAACTGCCGGTAGCCCGCCGGAGTGCGCTGCGGTGTGATCAGCCCCTTCTCTTCATAGAAGCGGATCTTGGACGCGGTAACTGACGGGAAATCCTCGGTCAACTGCGCCAATACCTCGCCGATATTAAAGATGACCTGCGGCGCAGTTCTCCCCCGGTGGACGCGGACGTCCGGCAGGGATCTGCGCGCCGACGCTGCGCTGCTTGCCATCGCCGCCCTCAGGATTGCGTCTGAACGGGAACGGCGGGCCCGACGGGAACCGCAGGGCTGTAGTAATAGGTAAGCCGGAACTTCCCGATCTGAACCTCGTCGCCGGAGCGCAGCCGAACCGAATCCACCCGGTCCCCATTGACATATGTGCCGTTAAGACTGCCGGAATCGACGACCTCGAAACCGCCCGGCAGGCGGCGGAACTGTACATGCCGGCGGGACACGGTGACGTCGTCAAGGAACACATCGGCACCCGGGTGACGTCCCGCCGTCGTGGTATCGGCATCCACCAGGAACCGGGCTCCACGATTTGGGCCGCTGTGCGCAATCAGCAGCGCCGATCCGGCGGGCAGGGCCTCAACAGCAACGCGCTCCCCGGGGGCCAGCTTGTATTCAACCGCCGGTTCCGTACTGGACGGCGGCAGGTGGATGGACGTGGTCTCTGAAGCGCCGGGCTGATCCGCAAACTCCGCCTGACCACTGGGCACGGCGTTGCTTGAGTTCTCAACCATCGGTACTCCTTCTCGTCTATGTTGTTTACGGGCTGGATCAGCCGGACGCGCAACCAAGCCGCACGCGTGTCTCTAGCCTACCTGTTGTTCGTACTCACCGGCACTGAGCAAGGCGTCCACCGAGGCGACGTCGTCGAGCTTGATTTCCAGCAGCCAGCCGGCACCGTACGGATCGGAGTTAATCAGCGCAGGATCAGCATCCAGGGCTTCATTACGGGCGAATACCGCACCGGAAAGCGGAGCGTAAATGTCGCTTACGCTCTTGGTGGACTCCACCTCTCCGACGACGGCCGCGGCACCGACCTGCGTGCCGGCCTCCGGCATCTGCACGTAGACAACATCGCCTAGCGCGTCCTGGGCGAAATCGGTGATACCCACCCGGACAACGCCGTCCGCGTCCGGCGCGGTAATCCACTCGTGCTCGGCCGTGTAGGAGAGGTCTGCTGGGATGTTGCTCATTTGGTGCCTTTCGCGGGTGGGACTTGCTTTCGTCCAGTCTTTCGGGCGGTGGCCGGCATTACAAGCCGCCGCAGAAAGTATAGGCATACCGGACGCCGGCCACCGACAGCAGGAGGGTCCAGCCGGACGGTCCAGCAAATCTCCGGCATCGCAGGTCACCATCTCACCACCCCGCGATCTTGCTATCCCGCCATCCCGCCATCCCGCCATTGAAAATACCTATGTGTACTGTGATACTTCCCTCCATGTCCTACTTGGTGAAGCCCGAACATCTAGGTGCTGCAGTGACGGCCGCCATCCCCGTGAACGAGTCCTTACCCCGCACCTGCGTCATCGGTGCCGGCTCCTCCGGGATCGCCGCCGCCAAGGCGCTGTACCTGGCCGGTGTACCGTTCGACTGCTTCGAACGCGGCAGCGCTATCGGAGGCAACTGGCTCTTCGATAACCCGAACGGCTTATCTGCGTGCTACGAGACGCTGGAGATCAACACCTCCTGCCCGCGGATGGCATTTTCAGATTTTCCGATGCCGGATGACTATCCGCCATATGCCCGGCACGACCAGGTGCACGCCTACTTCGAGAAGTACGTGGACTACTTTGGCTTCCGGGACAAGATAACCTTCGACACCGTTGTTGAAGAGGTCACCCGAGATCTCGGTGGTGGCTGGCTGGTGCGCACTCGCGGGCCGGATCGCGAACGGGTGGGCAGGTACGATGCGGTGCTGGTCGCCAACGGACATCACTGGGATCCACGATGGCCTGATTGCGCCTACCCCGGCTCATTCGACGGCGGGCAGATTCACGCCCACGACTACCGATCCGGAGATCAGCTTGCGGGCCACGACGTTCTCGTCATCGGTGCCGGCAACTCTGCCATGGATATCGCGGTCGAGGGCTCCTACCGCGCGAAGAGCGTCGCCCTGTCAATTCGCCGCGGCCAAAGGGTGCTGCAGAAATACCTGTTCGGGCACCCCAGCGACCAGATCACATTGCCAGCCTGGCTGCCGTGGTGGGCGACGGCGTTGCGGCTGCGCATCGGCGCGATGACCGCCGGAGGTCTGCACAAGTACGGTCTGCCGAAGCCGGCGCACAAGCCGGGCCAATCGCATCCGGTTCAATCGGACCAGATCCGCGCACGCATCGCCGCGGGCCGAGTCACCGTGCGCCCGGGCATCGAACGTTTCGACGGCGATGGGGTGGTGTTCGTCGACGGCAACCGTGCGAAGGCCGATCTGATCGTGTGGGCGACGGGATATAAGGTGACGTTCCCGTTCCTTGACCCCGCCTTGGCCGCCACGGATGATAACGATTTGCCGCTCTGGAAGCGGACGGTGCATCCGGACCTGCCCGGTCTGTTCTTTGTCGGGTTGATGCAACCGATCGGCGCGGTGATGCCGCTGGCCGAAGCGCAGGGAGCGTGGATCGCCCAGACACTGAGCGGGCGCTACGCGCTCCCGCCCCAAGGGGAAGTCCGCAGGCAGATGGCCAAGGAACACGAACGCAATAAGCGGCAGTTCTACGCCTCCCCGCGACACACCATGGAGGTGGACTTCGATCACTACCTCTGGGATCTCGCCCGCGAACAAGCCCGCGGCCAGCAGCGCGCCCGCCCGGGCCGCCGTCGGGGTCCGTCGCGCATGAGACGGTGAGGCAGCCCGCGGCGATAATCGAAGCATCCGGAGACGACAAATGCCTGATGAAACTTTGAGCCTCATCAGGCATTTTTCTGTCGGGCTGACAGGATTTGAACCTGCGACCCCTTGACCCCCAGGCGTCCGAACCGTTCGATTCGAGTTAGCAACTGCATAGTTCCGCGGGCCAGATCATGCAGGGCACGTCATAAGATACACGGTTTGCATGATTCTGGTCCCCTTTTGGTCCCCCTCCTGCGGTACGCCAAGGACACGTTACCGAGGCTTTGCCAGTCATCCAATAACTGACTACTGCCCTCTTAGGAACTCGGACCGTGCTCCTGCATGTGTGCAACGCGGTCATCCGCATCCTCAAAATCGTCCTCGATGTCCGTGATGACAACGGCCGTGCCGTAGACGACCGCAGCATCGGCGCCAGGTTTAGCCGCTTGGTCGGCGTCGAGCATCAGCGGGCTTTGCAAGCTCGCGATCTCGTCCCATCCAGATCGCCCCTTCTCCGCCAAGTCCTTTGCGATAGACAGATCATCAGTGATCGCCGAGCCGATGACCGTCAGAATGTTGCTGAGCGTGGAAACATACTCGGTTCCAGCGTGAGCGGAGGTCAGTTCATCGAGTTGCGCTTTGAGGCCGACAAGGCGGTCCCACGATTCTTCAAGTACCCGGCCTTTCTCGTCGGAGATCAGAGTGCTCCCGCGGACCGCGATGATCGCCGCGATCGACGAGAGACGACGAGCTTGCTGAAGATAGGCCCCATAGGGACCGGAAATTGGTGTCGCAGCAATCGACCCTGCGAATGCGGAAGGCGCTCTGCGATCGCCAAGTGGGAGCGCCCCTTGATGTGCGACTTGGAAGATCGAGGCGGGCAAGTAACCGCCGGCTGAGCGCAGTCCAATCCATACGCGCCGGGCTGGCTGTTCAGCAGCATCTCGCGCGGCATCCGCGAGAGCCGCGAGAGCGTTCAGATGAGTGAGGACGCTCTCTCCTTCTACACTGATCGCTAGGTCTCCGGGCAGCCAACTCATCATCGTTTGGTCGGAGGAGCTTGGCACTACGGTGACGGCGTACCCCGAGTCAGCGAGTGCAAGTCGCATTTTTTCGGCCTCTTTCTGCAGGGCTGCGGAGGAGCGTTCGGTCGCGACGGTGGCTGCAGCGGCAACCCGAGCGGTTCCCGCGTGTCGCCCAGCAGCGGCTCGCATCGATACGCGGATTGATGCGTCCGATCCTGCGCTGGCGGACGCGACCATTCGCAATTGGCGGAGACAGTCAAGTAGCTGAGCGCAATCCGGCGGGTTGGGCAGAAAGCGGTATCGGTCGAGTTCGATCAAGGCCCCGACCTTGGGGATGAGGCTGTCGAGCGTTCCGACTGTCGGGATGGGACGCCGCTCGACGACGTCTGCCTGTGCAAGGTTCGGAATGACCTGCTGGAGCAGCAGTCGCACGACAGTTACGGCATCGCTCTCGACGGGATAGTCACCGAGCGCGCCAGGCACTTCGTCCGTGTAGGCCTCATCTGTCGGAGAGTCCATCTTGGAAAGCAGCGCGTTCACCGATTCGAACCGACGAACAGTAGCTTGTGACAGAGCCCGATCGCCGAGGTGGGCGATCGTGATTTCGGGGAGCAGGTCGATGATTGCCCCGAGCGCTTTAGCCTCAGCCGCAAGCTTGGAGGTCAGCGTGCCCGCCCCGTACTTACGGGACAAGGCTCGCGCCTGGGCTCTGTTTTCGGAGACTTCGAGCGCATGGGGCAGATTCTCCCGCGGGATCGCTTTGTCAACGAGCGGGTAGTCGCCCAGCTTTACCAAACGCCCCAGGGCATCGACCGCGCCTACTCTGGCGATCACCGCTGTCGGCGCAAGAGCGAGGGCCAGTCGGCAGACCTCAACGACAGCCTCGTTCTGGTTCGGTTGTATCTTCTCGTCGATGAAGATCCACCTGCCGTCCACCCCGTCGTCTACGCGTTCCAGCGAGGCTAGCCACGGTGTTTCTGTCGCGATCCTGCGCAGGAGGAGCTGCTCGCCGCCGGCTGTGATGACGGCGCGTTCCGCAAGTTCGGGCGCCGCGCGGCGCAACGCTTCCGTCATGTCGGCTGCGTCGCGCAGCGGCCATACTGTCAGGCGTGCGCCGATTGCGACCGCCGTGGACTCCAGGCCGGTGACATCAAAGCCGCGGAGTACCGTGATGGCCTGCAAAAGGAGTCGAGTTGCGTTATCGTCGGGGACCGCACTGCGGAGTCGCTCGACGGCTGCCACAATCTCGGGTTTGAAGAGCTGTTCTGTGTCGGGGCGTGGCTTTGTGCGGGACATCGTGAACGCAGTTACAGCGTTGCCAGCATCAACGTCACATTCATCGAGGATAAGCTTCCAGTCGTCGGCCCGCCGTCGCAGTCCATCGGCGCGGAATGCGGATGCGACTGCGATGAGCGTCTGGAGGGTGCGATCGCGTGTGATGCGCTCGGTTGCGGCCGGGATCATTACGGTCGGGTCAGCCCCGGACTCGAGTGCGCGTCGGAGGAATCGTGCGAGTTCGCCGCTGGTCACCAGTGGAACAAGGCGCTCAAGGGTCTCTTGCTGTCCGAAGGGGTGGGCTGCCCGGGCGAGTGCGGCGGAGCGGATATCGTGCAGCACTCGTATGAGATTGCCCGAGTCCTCAACGATGAGGTGCTCGTCGATGAGGCGGCGGCTGGCGGCGATGAATGCGCCGCGGTCGGCGTCCAGGGCGGTTTGGATCGCGTGCGCAGGTATGGCGACGCCGTATTGGTTGGCGCACGACGCCAGCCGCAGGATATCAAGCTCAAGGTGTCGACTCGGGTCCGCTTCGCGTGCGCGGACTTGCGCACTGACGACGGTGTCGAGATTCACGCCTTCGGTAAGCAGAGTGATGTACTCCAGTAGGAGGCTGCCTGCTCGCTCGGCTGGCTCCCGCCATCCAGCCCATTCGGTGAGATTGTCAGCCCGGTAGTCGCGCCAGAGTTGCTCTGCGAAGGTGTCGTCAAGCATGGGCGTTATCGTGGCGACGGTCGATAGTAGCGGGACAGGGAAGCGATCTTCCTCCCGGATCGAAACAATGGTGATCACATTCGACAGATCCGCGAGCCGTCTCAGCAGTCGATCGAGCAGATCCGGGTCGTGGCGCCCAGAGTCGTCGATGAGGACTCCCACCGGGGCATATGCACTCGGATGTAAAGACTCGATGCGTGCGGAGAGCAGCGCGACGGCATCACGTCCGGTGCGCCCCGTTGGTGTCAGCGAGTGAACCTGCTGCCAGCGATACAGCCTCCGGGTCTCGTACAAAGCTGCGTAGGCGAGTGCGCTCTTGCCACTGCCGCTAGGTCCGGCGATGACCGCCAGCCGCCGGGTCGCCGCGACTTCGATCACCTGCTGGGTGAGTTCAACACGGGGCACGAGCAATCCGGCAGCGACATGAGGAGCCCCCACATGCACGCCCTGACGTATGTCCGAGTCATCAGCAGGCGATCTCCAGTCGATTGCCTCGCAGATCCCTACCGACCTTGCCTCATCGAGCAACTCGAGGTCAACGGTCGCAAGGACCTGGTCATTGAGGACATCGATGCCTGCAATATCCACGGCTGCGCGACTCGCTACATCCGGGTCGGCATTGGCATCGCTAGCCTCTCCTACCTGGGTACACACGGCCGCTGGAGGCAGGCTGTGCGGCCACGCTCCCCCACTCGGGTACTGGAATTCGGGCGACCGGGCGCTCTAGCAAGAGGATTGTCGCGGCTGAGAGTCCGGCGTCCCTGCGCTTCACCCAAGCCTTCGCGACGGAACGCAAGTCCCTTCGCAGGTCTGTAGCCTCGAAATCGCCCACGCTCTCGCGTCGCGACTTGACCTGGATGAATAATGACCCGCTCGACGACTGCACCGAAATGTCGTCGTACCCTTCCGGTGTCACCACCGCTGTCGCGTCACCTTCGCTCCACAGACTCAATACAACGAGCGTGGCGACCAGATTCTGAAAACGAAAACCTCGCCCCGCGCGCGCACCGGCTCGAGATGCGACCCACAACGCAGCCTGTGGCTCCGTAGGCAAAGACGCTGGGCTGGGAGATGGCAAAGTCTCCCTTTGCTTACCGCGGCGTTCTTGCGCGGCACGCCGTCGGCGCGCTTCGGCTGTCGTGCCCTCTGAGTCTCGACGGGTCATATCTCGATGGTATTGACGACCTGTGACGCACCCAGAAGTCCCGAAACTATCAGTAGACCTGCTTTTCGCATGATTCCACAGCTAGCTGTTCTCCCCGAGGCTGAACCGTTGCTCGCTGGAGTTTCCGTAGAGTCAATGTCCATCCACGATGCTTGGATCGGTTTCGAATTCCTGCCCGTCGAAGTCACCAAGGGCTTTCTCCCGGTTCGAAAGTGGGCACTTTCCATAACCCGGTTCGCGGGTCCCATGACAGGTTGGTGGCGCTCTCAGAAAGGATCGGTTCGGTAAGTGCAAAACATGTGTCGAGAAGCTCACCAAAGCGGACGGGCGTCGTCCCTTCGAGCCGTTGCTTCCGTCGCCAGACCTCCCACTTGCGTTGCGCGAGGTCGGGCATGTTTGCGATCAATGGACCAAGCGGTTCGATCTCGACTTGGCGGTAGCGCGCAACGGTGTCCATCGCCGAACGCAGGTCCGTGCCGCGAATTCTCCGGGTGCGGGCAATGGCCGCGATGTCGGTGAAGTCGCGCCACCGGGTGTTCTGCTCACCTCGTTCGATCGCGGTGACGATCTTCTCGGCAAGCACCATGTGGTCGGGATATCCCCTCAATCGAAGTGTTCCGCCGAGCAGGAGTGGGAGCACCGCTTCGGTTGGGGCCGGCCAGATCGGATCGCCAAAGTTCACGTCGACGTGCAGAGCTACTCGCGCTGTCGCGAGTTGCGCCGTGACCTTGACGCGGACGCCGTTGTAGTCGGCGTCGTCCCGGATCGGCTCCCCCACAGCGGAGTCCGGATCAAACTCCAACCCATCGTCGAGATGCACCTCGATGATGCTGCGCACCCGTTGCTCGACATCGGCGGTGTCGTTGGCGAATCCAGTCGCTGCGAAGTCGATGTCGCGGGTCGGTCGGCGCGCAGCGAATGCTGCCATGAGCACACCACCCTTGAGCACGAACTTTCCAGCGTGCTCAGAGACGGCCAACCGGGCGAGAAAACCTTCGAGCGCGTACAAGGTGATGTACTCGGCAGGATCGCGTCCATCGCGGCGAGCGAGGTTGCGCAGATCGTTGTATGCCTGCCCGGCAGGCGTGTCTCGTGTCGGTATTGGCGGAGTCATAGGAGCGCCTCGAGCGCCTGGCGGATCCGCGGCTGTGCCTTCGGGAACGATGATGCAACCTTCAACAGGGCTGCCGGCGAGTTCCCTCGGCGACGCAACCACCGTCGGAGTGCTTCGTAGGCGACGTCGCTGCCTTCCTGATGCATGAGCCGGAAGCAGTCCACGATCGTTCTCTCGGCCGAGTAGGCGGCAAGCGTTAATCCATTTCCGGCATCGATGTGGTCGCGTCCGACGTGGAAGGTCGTCGGGTCGAAGCTGTGCCATGCAACGTGAGCGAGTCCAACGGGATGATGGGTGCCTCGCGGGAGGGCGATATCAGACTCGAACGGGATGGCGTCGCTCAGGTCGTGGTGTACGAGCGCACTAGTCAGACACAACGTCGCCTCTTCACGCACAGCCGTTGCTGCGGCGAGCGAGGCGAAGGCGGGCTCGATCCTGTCAGGACGCAGATATACGCCGCGGCCTACGCGTTCGATCTCCCCGTTCGCGAGAAGGTCGTAAACCTGGTCTTTCCGCAGGCCTGCGTGGCGAGCGTCGCCGAGCGTGAACACTGGTGCGAGATCTGCTACCAACACGTTCACCTCCCAACTCTCTACACATGAAGGCTATCTGTAATGAGTTAGGAAGACAACGAGGAGGCTCAAAGGATGAAAAGTCCCCTTGCCCTCATCCCTCCTGTCGGAGTCCGCATCAACACCGACACCTTGCCCCGCGGAGAACGTATTCGCGCACGAGCGAGGTGGACTGACCCGATGTCAGGTTTTCGCAAAAGTCGATCGTTCACCGTTGACAGCGAACCGTCCGCACGCGAGTTCTTCAGCGCGTTGGGGACCCACGTCGGCGCGGACCTCGACCCGTTCATCACGCTGACGGGCTGCGCAGATCGGATCGGAGATCGGTTCCTCCGGGGAGTGGATATGACCTCCACTGCCTCCGGATACCGGGCGGGTCTTTGGCTCCGAGTCCTACCGGCGCTCGGGCGTCTACGCATTCGGGACATCACGGCCGGGATCGTGGACCGAAGCATCGACCGCTGGGAGGTCGAGCACTCCCGCTCGACGCTGAAGAACACGATCGCTGCACTCACACGAGTTCTCGACGAGGCCGTTCGCGACGAAATCATCATCCGAAATCCGGTGAGAGACCGAGCTCATCGGCGGAATCGGACGCGGGAGGCACCGCAACTTTAAATACGCATTCCTTCACTCACCGGTGTCAAACTGATCGCTGCCGCATGCGCCGAGGCCCACCAGAGCTACGACGACCACGTCATGCTCAGCGAGTTTCTTGCGGCGCGCACTTCAGAAGTGGCCGGGCTCATTGTTGGCGACATCGATTGGACGAACAGGATCGTCACGATCGAACGCCAGTGCTTCCCCGGTGCTGGTGGCCTGAGCACCAAACCTCCGAGGGTCATCGAGCACGCCGCGTACCGATCATTGAGCCACTCGAGCCACTGCTGCGCAGGCTCACGATGCGACGCGCGCGCAACCTGCCGCTGTTGCGCGGGCCTCGCGGCGGCGTCATTACGAGTGCAGCGTTGCGAAATGCAACCGACTGGGACGCACTGGTTGCATCGCTGGGGTTGCCGGGGTTGCGTCGTCGCGATCTCCGCTATGCGGGTGCAACCTGGTTCGCAAATGCGGGCGTCCCGATTCACGTCGTGAGCGACATCCTTGGACACGCGTCCGTCGAGACGACGCGGGCGTACCTACACACTGACAACACAACGCTGCAGAACGCGGCAGTACGAATTAACGAACACCTGCTGGAGGCCACGATGGACAGCTAGAGACGTTTGGACCCCTTGACCATGTCGAGTCAAGGGGTCCAGTGGGTACGAAATTGGGTCCAAAATCGGTGCAAAGACCGATCTGACGACTTTACAAAAATACCTTCTGATCAGGTACCTTATTTCTGTCGGGCTGACAGGATTTGAACCTGCGACCCCTTGACCCCCAGTCAAGTGCGCTACCAAGCTGCGCTACAGCCCGAAAGTTCCGCTTCGGCCAAAATACGGCCGGGCGAACCACCTCAAAAAGCTTACCGTAAAAACCGTGACGTGCCGACCAGCAGACGTCATGGGCGGTCACTTCTGCGCAGCGTTGGCCCGCTGCGTTGCGCAGGGAGCATCGCTGCGCAGGATTTGCGCGGAACGCTGCGCAGGATTTGCGCGGAATCGAGCGTGGAACGCTGGGCGAACGGTACGACGACGGCGCCACCTGCCGGTCGTCGTCGTACCTGCTGCGTGCGCTACTTCCGGGCGGTCTTTCCACGCTTTTCGCGCACCCGCATGCTGACCTCAATCGGGGTGCCTTCGAAGCCGAAGGTTTCCCGCAGCCGGCGCGTGATAAAGCGGCGGTAGCCGGCATCGAGGAAACCGGTAGTGAAGAGGACGAACTTGGGCGGCCGGCTGGAGGCCTGTGTGCCGAAGAGGATGCGGGGCTGCTTACCGCCGCGCACGGGGTGCGGGTGTGCGGCGACGAGCTCGCCAAGGAACGCGTTTAGCCGGCCGGTCGGGATACGCCGGTCCCAGTTCTCCAGCGCCAGGTCCAGCGCCGGCACCAGTCGGTCCTTGTGCCAGCCGGTTTTGGCGGAGATGTTGACCCGCGGCGCCCATTCCACATGGGCCAGGTCCTGCTCGATTTCACGCTCCAGGTAGCGGCGGCGTTCGTCGTCCAGCAGGTCCCATTTATTGAATGCCAGCACCAGTGCACGGCCGGATTCGACGGCCAGCTGCAGGATGCGTACGTCCTGCTCGCTAAGCACTTCATCGACGGCCAGCAGGACGACGGCGACCTCTGCCTTCTCCAGTGCGGATTGGGTCCGCAGCGAGGCGTAGAAATCCGCGCCCTGCGCCATGTGCACACGGCGGCGGATGCCGGCGGTGTCCACAAAGCGCCAGGTACGATCCCCCAGCTCGATGAATTCATCCACCGGGTCGCGGGTGGTGCCGGCCATCGGGTCCACCACCACGCGCTCGCTCCCGGCCAGCTTGTTCAGCAGCGAGGACTTGCCGACGTTGGGACGGCCAATCAGGGCCACCCTGCGCGGACCGCCTGAGCGTTCCAGTCCTTCAACGGCGGAGAATTCCGGGAGTACTTCCATGACCCGGTCGAGCATGTCCGCAACACCTCGGCCGTGCACAGCCGAGACCGGCCACGGCTGCCCCAAGCCAAGACCCCACAGCATGGCGGCGTCGGATTCCTGCACAATATCGTCTACCTTATTGCCGATCAGGATGACCGGCTTTTTGGACCGGCGGAGCATCTTGACAACGGCTTCGTCGGTGGCTGTAATGCCCACGGTGGAGTCGACCACCAGCAGCACTGCATCGGCCATTCCGACCGCTACCTCGGCCTGGTCCGCCACCCGGGCGTGGATTCCGCGTGCGTCGTGCTCCCAGCCGCCGGTGTCCACCAGGGTGAATTTGCGTCCGCTCCAGTTCGCGGCATAGCTAACGCGGTCGCGGGTGACTCCGGGGGTGTCTTCCACCACGGCTTCACGGCGCCCAAGGATGCGGTTCACCAGTGTGGATTTCCCTACGTTGGGCCGTCCGACAATGGCGAGCACCGGATCCTGGCGGACTAGTCCGTCGTCGTCAGCGTCTTCGAAGGTACCGTCCAGCAGTGCGGCATCCTCGTCGTCGAGCTCGTAGTCGGACAACCCGGCACGCAGTGATGCCGCCCGAACCTCCGCGTCCTCGTCATTGAGGGTGGCCAGGTGCTCAGCAACCCGGTCAGTGCCGGTGGGCGTATATTCTTCGTCACCGTGGCCAAAGTCACCTGCATCGTTTCGGCCGGTGGACTGAGAGTCGCTCATGGTTGCTTTCCTTCATGCTGATTTGTAAGGTCATCGTCCGCAAAAAATATGTTTCCCCCGGCGGCAAACGCGGCCTGGACGTGTGCGGATGGCCGGATATCTGGGTGACCGGCTGCTTGGATTATTTTAAACACGTTTATCCATTGAAACACGTCTGTCGTGTGCCGGGTTTGGCCTAACCTTCGGCAGCGGAGCTTCGGAAGTGTTTTCCCTCCACCGCCTCGAGCACCACGCGCAGGACTACGGCCACAGTTTGTTCGAAGTCGAGGTCGGAGGAATCCACCGTTACCACGCCATCGGCCGCACGTTGAAATTCCACGACGGTGGAATCCTGGGCATCGCGGGCCAGCACCTGGGACGTGAGCTGCTCCGCCGTCTGCGTTCCGCCCAACTGCATCCCGCGGCGTGCCATTCTGGCCTCTTCACTGGCGGTCAGCAGCAGCCGGACCTCCGCGGTCGGCGCAACCACCGTTGTGATGTCGCGGCCTTCCACCACCATTCTCTTGGCAGCGTGCGTGATTGCTTCGCGCTGCCGTCGCACGAGCTCGGTACGGGCGCCCAACGTGGTTGCCACTGCGCTGACCGCGGAAGAGATCGCCGGTTCGCGGATCTGCTCTGTGATGTCCAAGTCACCAACTTTGACAAATTCGTGCTCAACGCTGGTGCTTTGCTCCAATTTCAAGGCCCGGGCAGATGCCTCCACGGCAACGGCGTCGTCAAGCTCCACACCCGAAGCCAGGCAGTGCCAGGTGAGGGCCCGGTACATTGCGCCGGTATCAAGATAGGCCAGCCCTAACCGTCGGGCGACCTCCCGGCTGACACTGGATTTCCCGGATCCGGACGGACCGTCGATCGCCACCACCAGGGGCTTGCCCAGGCGCAGATGGCGCAGATCCGGTGCCGCCGAGTCCGGCGTCTGTCCACCGGCACGGTCCTGGGTTTCCATCACAATATGACCTTCCAGCCGCGATCCGTCAGTTCCTGCACCAGAGCTACCCGCTTATTGGGTACTACGGAGAGTTCCACCATGCCCACTTCCCTGCCGGCCGAATGATCCAGCCGTAAGTCTTCGACGTTGATCCCAATGTCCCCGATTTCTGTCAGCAGCCGCGCAATCTGACCGGGTTTGTCCTCCACCAGTATGGTCAGCCATGCGTATGCCTGCGCGGGACCACCGTGTTTACCGGGAATTCGTGTCTGGCCGGCATTGCCCTCACTGATCAGTCGGGCCAGATCCAAATGGGCGCCAGGAGCGGTAGGAGCCTCCAGGGTGCTGATCAAACGGTTCACATCGGCCCGAACGCCGCGCATAATCTCGACCAGTTTCGCCGCGTTCGCACCGAGGATCTGAACCCACATAGCGGGGTTACTGGCGGCAATCCGGGTGACATCGCGCAGGCCGTTTCCTGCAAGTGAGAGCGCGTGGGCGGGGCTGTCCTGCAAACGCGAGGCCACCAGGGACGCCATGATCTGCGGCAGGTGGGAGACCAACGCCACCGCTTCGTCGTGGTCGTCCGGGGTGAACCGAAAGACCACTGATCCCAGGTCAATGGCCAGCGAATGGGCCACTTTGATGGCCGCTGCCGAGCTCTCCTCCGACGGGCAAAGCACCCATGGCGTGCTGGAAAACAGTTCCGCACGTGCTGCCACCGGGCCGGAACGTTCGCTGCCGGCCATCGGGTGTGTACCAACGTAGCGACTTAATTCAGCTGCAGAGACACCGGGAAGCCGCCGCAGCCTGGCTAGAATTCCGGCTTTGACACTGGCAATATCGACGACGACGGCGCCCGGGTACTCTGCCAGTGCCGCTGCCACGACGTCCGCCGTGACGTCCGGCGGTGCGGCCACTACAATCAGCTCAGGCTCCAGAGCCTCACTGTGCACGAGCCCGCGTCCGGCGCCGATATCCACCGCTACGGCCTGGGCCGAAGGTGATGTGTCGCTTAAAACAACGTCAATGCCCCGGGCACGCAGCCCGAGCCCAATGCTGGCGCCCAGAAGACCTGTGCCAATGACCAGCACCGGTCCAGTCAGATGCGACGGATTCATCCTCTGTTAGAGCCCCACAGAAGCGAGCAGGTGCCCTACTTCCTGCCGGCCCAGGACCCGGATGCTGCCCTGGCGCTGATCGTTCATTCGGATCGGCCCCACCTGGACGCGGACAAGGCGCTCAACTGGGTATCCCACCGCGTCAAAGAGACGGCGGACAATGCGGTTCTTGCCGGAGTGCAGGACAACCTCGACAAGGATGTGTCCAGGGGTAGAGTCCACCAGCTTGAACGAATCCACCCGTGCAACGCCGTCCTCCAGCTCGATCCCGTCGCGCATCCGGGCACCGACTCCCTGGCCCATCGGCCCGCGAACCTGCGCCATGTAGGTCTTGGGAACCTCATACTTCGGATGCGACAGGCGGTTGGCCAGCTCACCGTCGTTAGTGAGCAGCAGCAGCCCTTCGGTAGCCGTATCCAGGCGTCCGACGTGGAAAAGGCGTTCGTTGCCATGTCGGTTTTTCAGGAAGTCACTAATGCAAGGACGGCCCTCGGGATCGTCCATCGTTGAAACGACACCCTTGGGCTTGTTGAACACCATATAGACCTGGGATTCGTCCAGCTGCAGTCGAATACCGTCCACGGTGATAGCAACCTTTTTAGGATCGACGCGCAGCCCGACTTCGTTGATGATCTGCCCGTCCACCTCGACGCGGCCCGCTTCGATCATGTCTTCGCAGACGCGACGGGAGGCAACACCGGCCGATGCCATCAGCTTCTGCAGCCGGATGCCGTCAGGGTCATGCATATCCACATACGGGCCCTGATCCTCCCGACGCCGATTCTGCTCGGTGGGACGGTTCTTAACCGGACCGAGATTCCCGCCAAATCGTTCGTTGCCGAAAGCACGTGGCCCCCTTGGCGCACCTGACTTTGGCGCCCCGGATTTTACGCCGGCAGATTTCGCCGCACCTGATTTTCCCGGACCGGGGCTGGTTGAGTTGCGCGCAGCACCGAATTTGGAAGGTCCGCCGGTGCCATTGCCGATCCGCGGTGCACCGGAGCCGGGAGCGCGCGCATAGGGTGCATTCGAGCGCGGCGCGCCGGCTTGACGATCATCGGAACGAGGAGCAGACCAGCGATCATCCGACCGCGGAGCACCCGCGCGGCGGTCATCGGACCGCGGCGCAGACCGACGATCATCCGACCGCGGCGCACCCGCGCGGCGATCATCCGAGCGCGGAGCAGACCGGCGGTCGTCCGACCGCGGAGCACCGGCGCGGCGATCATCCGAGCGCGGAGCTGCCGACTCTCGATCCCCGGACCATGGAGTGCTGGTGCGCCGTTCTCCGCCGCGCGCGCCCTGTGAACGTGGTGCATCGGATCCGGACCGATCTGACCGGGAGCTACCCGTCCCGGAGCCACCTGTCCGGGAGCCAACCGATCGGGGCGCGCCGCCGCGCGGTCCCCCGTTGCGCGGCTGGTTCCGGTCCTGGTCCCGTCCTTGGCCGGAAGGGCCGCGTCCGGAATCATCTGAGCGGTGCGACGGTGTCATTGCGTTTCCTCATAAAAATCGATATTAATAATCGAATAGCTGGTCAGTACGATGAATCTTCAAAATCCTGGAGATTTTCCAGTCCGGGCAGGTGTGGAGCGAGCTGCGGAAGATCCTCCGCGCTGCTGATTCCCATCCGTTCCAGAAAGTAATGTGTGCTCTGGTAGAGCACCGCGCCCGACTCGGCATCGGTTCCCGATTCCTCGATCAGACCTCGTTGAGCAAGGGAGCGGACCACGGAGTCGACGTTGACCCCGCGAATGGCGGAAACCCGCGCACGCGATACGGGCTGCCGGTACGCGATAACGGCCAAAGTCTCCAGTGCGGCTTGTGTGAGCTTGGCCGTTTGGCCGTCCATCACAAAACGCGAAACAATGTGGGCAAAATCCGTGCGCGAATAAATGCGCCAGCCGCCCGCGACCTTGCGCAGCTCGAATCCCCGTGGTGCTGCCGTTGCAGGTGCTGCAGAGACCGGGCATGCATCATTGCACGTACTAGTATAGCCGTCATACTCCCGCTGCAGAGCGACGAGCAGTGCGCCCACCTGATCAACCCCAAGTCCGACGACGGCGGCAAGCTGTGCTTCGGCGACCGGCTCGTCCGTGACCATCAGGACCGCTTCCAGTGCCGCCTTGGCACCGCCAGGCAAGTTCACAATGTCCATCGACCCGGTATCCATCAACTCATTCTCCCGGCTCATTCCCGATCCATTCCAGACTCACTGTCCAATTCCTTGTATGCGAAGGCGCCCGTCCAGTGCACCTGCAGTTCGCCCAGCGGACCGGCCTGCTCGAAGGCCACCACGGCATCGCGGAACATGTCCAGCAAAGCCAGGAACCGTGCAACCACCACCAAAGTAGTCGCTGCATCCGCTATCAGCACGCGAAATGACATCGCATGACCAACCGCCAGCATCGCTGCGATGATCTCTGACTGCTCCTTCACATCCACCGTAGGAGCATGCAGATGGCCCAGGCCGACCGCCGTCGGCGCCGGAACCCGGGGTGTGAGCGCTGCCCGCGCCAGGGCGGCGAACTTTTCCGGCGTGTGCCGCCACAGCAGCTCAGGAAGCAGAGCTGCGAAGTGCGGCTCCAGGGCAGTCAGCCGCGGAAAGCGTTCGGCCTCGCTCTCCAGCCGGTCCCCGATGATGGCTGCGATTTCCTTAAAGGCCTTGTACTGAAGCAGCCGCGCAAAGAGCAGATCACGCGTCTCCAGCAACGCCAGGTCGTCGTCATTCTCCGCCTCACCGGCCGGCAGCAGCCGCGCCGCCTTGAGCTCGAGCAAGGTGGCGGCCAGGACCACGAATTCGCTGGCCTCATCCAGTGCCCAATCCGCGCCGGCCTCACGCAGACGTCGAAGATATCCGATGAACTCATCCGTCACCTGGGCCAGCGCCACATCGGTGATGTCCATTTCGTGCTTGGAAATCAGGCCCAGCAACAGGTCGAATGGTCCACTGAAGTTCTCCAGTCTGACTTCAAAACCCGCAGACTCTGCCGGTTTAGGGCGAGCCGCCACGGGCCACGAGTTCCTTGGCCAGCCGGCGGTAGGCGTCCGCACCCTGATGGTTTCCGGCGTAACTGGTGATGGGCTCCGCCGCGACCGTGGCATCGGCAAACTTGATGGTGCGCTTAATGACGGTTTCGAAGACCTTGTCGCCGAAGGCCTCGACCAGACGGGAAATGACCTCCCGGCCGTGCAGCGTCCGGGCGTCGTACATCGTCGCGAGTACACCGTCGATCTGCAGCCCCGGATTGATCCTGTCCTGGATTTTTTCAATGGTCTCCACCAGCAGGGCCACCGCCCGTAGGGCAAAGAATTCACAGATCAGCGGAATGATCACGCCGTGCGCCGCGGTGAGGGCATTGACCGTGAGCAGGCCCAGCGACGGCTGGCAGTCGATCAAGACCACATCGTAGTCATCTTCGACCTTTTTCAGCGCACGGTCGAGTACCTGTTCCCGCGCTACTTCATTGACCAGCTGCACCTCGGCGGCGGAAAGGTCGATGTTGGCAGGAAGCAGATCGATATTCTCGATCCCGGTGTGCCGGATGGCATCGCGGATATCCACTTTGCGGTCCATCAGCACGTTATAGACGGTGAGGTCGAGCTCATGCGGATTCGTCCCGAGGCCAGCGCTCAGCGCGCCCTGCGGGTCGAAGTCCACCAGCAGCACGCGCCGGCCGGCCTCCGCCAGCGCGGCACCGAGATTAATGGTGGAGGTGGTCTTACCCACCCCGCCCTTCTGGTTGACCATGGCGATAACACGGGCGGGGCCGTGCGAGGAAAGGACGGGTGGCTCCGGGAATTCCCTCAGCGGACGGCCGGTGGGACCCATTACGGTGCCGCTAAGGTCCAGGTCCGTGGGCTCCGGTTCCGTACCGCTGGAGGCACTACCCGTCCGGTCTGTGCCTTCCAGAGTTGTTGAACTCTGATCGTTGCTCACGTATTAGTCCACGCTTTCTCGTCCGTGTAATTCCTGGCGAAGGTCGCCGGTCCGCCTCTACTAGGTTACCGCCCGCTACCGGTAGGATTCGGCACATTGACGCGCGGAGGGTTTTGAGCCTTGAACCTCAAGTTGAGGCTGAAAGTTCCCTGTTTCGCCATCCTTGTGCTTTCTTTGACATTCCGGCACGGAAGGCCAGGCTCCGCACCTCTATACTTTCAAAGACATGAGTAAACCGCATAAACCCGCCAAGCCTGCCGCCGGTGGTGGTTCCGCCACCGCCGTGCGCCCCGAGCTGGTCCGCGCCGACAGGCTGCGGGTCGGCTATGGCACAAAACCTGTCTGCGGTGAGATCGCCTTCACCCTCCGGGAGGCCGAGGCTATCGCGTTGGTCGGCCCTAATGGGGCCGGAAAGTCGACGGTTCTCAAGACCGTCGTCGGCCAGTTGGAAGCGATCAGCGGTACGACGCATATTCGCGGCCAGGAGGCCGATGACCGCCGGCTGGACTTCCGCCGGGAGGTAGCGATGGTCTTCGACGACGACGCCTTCTTTCCTGCGTTGACGGTGGAGGAGCACCTGGCCATTGTGGCCGCGGGCCACGGATCCACCGTGGTCGAAGACCTCATCGACACGGAGCTGGAGTTCTTCGGTCTCACCGGCGAGCGTGCCGCGCTGCCGCACAACCTTTCCTCCGGACAGCGGCGGAGGATGCTCCTCGCTGCGGCCTTCGTCCGGCCGCGCTCCCTGCTCGTTCTGGACGAGCCCGAGCAGCGCCTGGACACCGGAATGCGGGCACGGCTGGCCGAGCGGTTGCGCAGCGAGGTCGACGCCGGTCTGGGATTGCTGCTGGTGACCCATGACCCTGAGTTCTTGTCCATCGTGGCCACCCGGGCGATTTTTGTGGACGACGTGGTAAAGAAAATGACTCCGGACCAGGCTGCCCTGGCCATCTCCTCCGAGAACCCGCACGCGGGCTGAACGGCCGCTATGTCTTATTCGACGTCCACCTCAGAGCCGGCAGCCGCGCACGGGCCAACGCTCAGCGCCAAGGAGATCCGCCGCTATACCTTTAAGGTCGGCCTGGCCCGTTCCGAGGGTGGCATCATGGAGCTCATCTCGGAGATCTACACCTACGTTTTCGGCGCCGTCGTCCTGATTGTCATGTCCGGGGCCATCATCGTCGGGCTGCGGCACTCACTGGGACTCGGATCTGAACCGGCATGGTCAGCCAGCGCCCTGGCCCCCGGTTTCGCCAGTCTGGAACCGCTGCAGGCAAGCGCTACGCTGATGCTGACGCTGGCGGCAGCGCTGCTGAGCGTGCAAATGAATATCGGCCCCATCGCCATGACGGTGCCGCAGACTTTCTGGTGGCTCGGCCTACCGGTGCGCCGACGAGGTTTTATTCAACCGGGATTCTTCCGGTCCATGATCTGGCCGGCGGCGGGCGCCGTCGCCGTCGTCGTTCCGTTGTCCTTGGGTATCGGCGCGGACAGCTCCCCTGCACTGGTAGCCCTCGCCACCCTCTGCGGGGCGGCTCTGGCGCTCCTGCTCTACGGAATCGCCGGCTGGGTGCAGATCGTTGGCGGCGAACGCTGGCTGCGCCCGTTGACCGGCGCCGTCACCGTCATCGCACCGCTGTCGCTGGTAGCGACCGCGCTGATTAACAATGCGGAAAAAACCCGCGTCGACATGTCCTGGCTGCAGTACTTGCCCACCAGCTGGCCCCTGCTTGTGGCCGATGGGCAGCTGTGGCCGCTGCTGGTGACCGCCGTGGCCGTGGCCATGCTCGCGGTCGTCTACGCCAATTTGGAGCGGCTCAGCTCCGCCAGCTTGAAATCCAGTGCGGTGGCGAGTGCTTACGTGGCCGGCTCGGTGCTGTCCATGGACGCCAGCGAGCTGTCCCGCTCGCTGAGCAACGGTTCGCGCAGCGGGCATTCGTGGATCAGATTGCCGCTGGTTTTTCACCGCGGCACGTTGACCAGACGGTCCGTACTGACGATGCTCAGCGCTCACCTGACGATGCAATTACGTCAGCCTGCCACCCTGGTTCGGGTGCTGGTCCTCGCCGCTATTCCTGCGAGCCTGGCGTCCGTGCAGTTCCTCGGCAATGCCACGCTGATCGCCGTGGTGCTGTACTTCTGCGCCCACTTTGCCGTCACCGGCCTGGGCTCGGTGGCACGCTTCGCCGCCGGTAATCCCAGCGTGGATGCGCTGATGCCGTTGCCTGCCAAGACGGTGCGGCGAGTGCACTATGTGATCCCGGCGGTAGGCATGACGCTCTGGGTGATCATCTGTTTTGCACTGCTGCATGTTTTGGGCGTTGGTTCGTGGCCGCTGATCATCCTTGCCGTGCTCGCCGGGCCCGGCCTGGGTGGGGCCACCTTGCGCGCTGCCTTCCGCCCCACACCGGATTGGAACATGCCCGCTGTGGCCACCGCGATGGGTCCAATACCGACAGGTGCCATCCGCAGTTTCCTGATCGGCCCCGACCTGACCCTCATTTCGTTGCTTCCGGTGCTGATTTGCCTGATTTCCGGCGTCGTACCGCTGCTGGCCTTCCCCATCCAGCTGGCTCTGACCCTGATTGCCTACGCTTGGGGCACCAAGGTACGCAAGCCGAAAAAGAAGGGCGACGGCGGCATCTTCGGCCTGCCTGCTGCGGCACCGAAGCGCTGATGCTGGTGCCCGAACGCAGCTAAAGCCGCCAAGTCCCGTATGCCCACGGAGCACCAGACCCCGCACGGGGTCCCGCACCGGGCCCTGCGCCCCAACCGGACCGCGCCCCAACCGGACCGCGCCGCTTCGCTTTACGGGCCGGAAACCGGCACTATTGGTCAATGACACGCGGAGCCCCCGTCGAGGACATCGACGAAACCAAACTGACCGTTACAAAGCCCAAGACGAGCGCAGCCGGACTGACCGCTGTGGGTGTCGCCCTGGACCGCGGCATAGCCCAGGCAGGCGTATCACGAACGGCCAGGGCACTGCTGCGGCTGAACCAACGCGACGGTACGGACTGCCCCGGTTGTGCGTGGCCGGAATCCCAGGGCCACCGGAAAACGGCCGAGTTCTGCGAAAATGGAGCCAAGGCGGTGGCCGAAGAAAGCACGTTACGCACCGTTACCCCGGATTTCTGGGCTCAGCACTCCGTCGAAGAGCTGGCCGGGCGCACGGAATACTGGCTGGGCAACCAAGGACGGATCACCCATCCAATGGTGATTCGCCCAGGCGGTACACACTATGAGCCCATTCCATGGAGCGAGGCCTTTGAACTAATCGGCGGGCATATCCGCGCCTCCACCCCGGAGCGCACCGTGTTTTACACCTCCGGCCGCACGGCCAACGAGACGGCGTTCATGTATCAGCTGTTTGCCCGCTCACTTGGGACAAATAACCTCCCCGACTGCTCCAATATGTGCCACGAGTCGTCCGGATCGGCGCTGAACCCCACCATTGGAATCGGCAAGGGCACGGTGTCCCTGGAGGATATTCACCGCGCCGAGCTGATCTTCGTCGTGGGCCAGAATCCCGGGACCAATCATCCGCGCATGTTGTCGGCACTGAAGGAATGCAAGGACAACGGCGGCCGGATCGTGGCGGTCAATCCTCTGCCGGAGGCCGGGCTGTTCAATTTCAAGGATCCGCAAACCCCAGCGGGGCTGCTCGGCGGTGGAACACCGCTCGCCGATGAGTTCCTGCAGATCAAGGTGGGGGCCGATCTGGCGCTGTTCCAGGCCCTCGGTCACCTTCTTCTTCAGGAGGAGGAGCGGGTCCCAGGCTCCGTCGTCGACCATGAATTTATTGCCGCCAATACCGATGGAATCGATGCCTACCGGGCGGCCCGCAAGTCCATCGACTGGGCCGAAACGGAACAGGCCACCGGGCTCTCCCGGCTGGAGATTTCCAGCGTTGCCAAAATGCTGGTGGAGTCCAAAGCGACCATCATCTGCTGGGCCCTGGGACTAACCCAGCAGCCGCATTCGGTGAACACGCTCAAAGAAATCATTAACCTCCTGCTGCTGCAGGGGAACTTCGGAAAACCAGGAGCCGGCGCCTGCCCGGTCCGCGGTCACTCCAATGTGCAGGGCGACCGCACCATGGGAGTGTGGGAGAAGCCGCACGAGTGGATGCTTGCGGCCCTGGATAAGGAGTTCGGCATCCAAGCCCCGCGCCGGCATGGACTGGACTCAGTGGACACTGTGGCGGCGTTTGAGAATGACGACGTCGACGTCTTCGTCTCGATGGGCGGTAACTTTGCGCTGGCCTGCTCCGACACGGAGGTTCTGGAGGCCGCCATGCAGCGGGTGGGGCTGACGGTGCATATTTCGACCAAGCCCAACCGCTCGCATGTTATGCACGGGATGACATCTTTGATCCTGCCGACGCTGGGCCGCACCGACACCGATGACAAGCACCCGGACGGACGTCAGATCCTCTCCGTGGAGGACTCAATGTCGGTGGTCCGTTCCACCCAGGGCAGGCTGACTCCCGTCTCCGACCATCTGCTGGCCGAGCCGGTCATCGTTGCCCGGATGGCCACTGCCACCCTGGGCGAGGATCATTGTGTCGGCTGGAAGGCGATGGCGGAGGATTACGACGTCATTCGCGACCACATTTCCAAGGTCCTGCCCGGCTTCGAGGACTTCAACCGCCGGCTGCGGAGTAAAAACGGCTTTGTCCTGCCGAATCCACCGCGCGATACGCGCAGCTTTGCCACGGACATCGGCCGGGCGCGGTTCACCGTCAGTGAGTTGGAATACCTGACTCCGCCGGCCGGGCACCTTATTCTGCAGACCCTCCGCAGCCACGACCAGTACAACACGACGTTTTACGGACTGGACGACCGTTACCGCGGTATTTCCAACGGCCGGCGCGTCATCCTGGTCCATGCGGAGGACATCAAAGCCCTGGGCTTCCGGGACCGTGACCTGGTGGACGTCATCAGCACGTTTCAGGGTGCAGAACGCCGGGCCAATAAATTCCACCTGGTGGCCTACCCGACGCCGCAGGGCTGCGCGGCGGCCTATTTCCCGGAAGCCAATGCGCTGATGCACCGGGAGCTCGTGGCCCGTGAATCAAATACTCCCGGGTATAAGGCCATGGCCGTACGGTTTGTGCCGCATACGGAAAATCCGGAGCAGAACAGCTGACGGCCGGGGTTCCGTGCGCCTCCGTCAATCATTAAGAATGATCCGTTGACATAAAAATGCGGCCGGGTTAGGCTATCGATAATTCACCGTACAGCAATTTTATTTGCACCGCACAATTTCTCCGCGGTGCTGCTTTTATTGCCGTGACGGATATTTTTCACAGCCGTCATGTTCCATTATTTTTTGAACTCTGGAGCGTCATGAGTAGTGTCGGTTTGCTGTACGTAGGGGCCGTTCTCTTCATCAATGGCCTGATGCTTATTGGACGTATCCCCGGGAAATCGGCGGGTATTTTGAATTTATTTGTCGGCGGTATGCAGGTAATTTTTCCTACCATCATCATCCTGCAGGCAAATAATGACCTAGCGATGATTTTCGCCGCCGCAGGACTCTATCTGTTTGGCTTCACCTACCTCTATGTCGGAATTCTGCAGTTCACCGGCATAACCGCAGAGGGGCTGGGCTGGTTCTCGCTCTTCGTGGCCGCCAGCGCCGTCGTCATCGGCACTTTGCAGTTCACCATGGTGAACGATCCGGTCTTCGGTGTCATCTGGTTTGTCTGGGCCGTTCTCTGGTTCATGTTCTTCCTTCTGATGGGACTCGGGAAGGACTCACTGACCCGTGCCACCGGGTGGTTCACCATTTTTATCAGCCATCTGACGGCCACAATCCCGGCGTTCTTCCTGCTGGTCGGCAAATACGAAACAAATGCCGGGCTGGCCGTTGGACTCGCGGTCATCTCCATAATTGCCCTCGGCGCGGCGTTGTATCTGGGCCGCCGTCCGCCGCGGGATATGGAGCCCGCCGAAGCGGAAGGAGCTCTGCAGACCGTCTAAACCTCCCACCACAACCGCGAAAGGCGCGTCTATGCCGCTTTATGAGTTCCGGTGTCCGAACTGTTCGTCCTTTGACGCCTTCTATCCCATGACTGATGCGCCGGATTCTGCACTCTGCCCCACCTGTCAGAGCCCTGGGCGCCGCCGGATAAGCGCACCGAATCTGTCCAGGACCGGTTCGTCCGCATTTAAATTAATTGACTCCACCAAACGCAGCGCTGCCGAGCCGCAGGTTATCGATTCGCGTTTGCCCGGATCCCCTTCCCGTACCACTGGTCGTATTACATCTAATCCATTGCATCAGAAACTGCCGCGCCCGTAACGTACGCAGCAACGAGTCACAGGAGATGAAATGCCCGAAGTACTGTTTCCACTGGATTCCAGTAAGAAGTTCGAAGACCAGGAGAAGATCGGCCATAACAGATGGCACCCTGAAATTCCGCCGGTAGCCACGGTCAAACCGGGCCAGTCATTCCGGGTGGATTGCCGGGAATGGTTTGACGGTGCAATCGTCAACGATGACTCCGCCGAGGATATGCTCAACGCACCGTTGCTGACGGTGCATAAGCTCAGCGGGCCGTTCGCCGTCGAGGGCGCCAAGCCCGGCGACCTCCTGATTGTGGACATCCTCGATGTTGGGCCGATTCCGCAGGAAGACACCGGCGCCCTGGCCGGCCAGGGGTGGGGATACACCGGTATTTTTGCCAAAAACAACGGCGGCAGCTTCCTGGTGGATCAGTTCCCGGATGCCTATAAGGCAATCTGGGACTTCAATGGCCAGATCGCCACCTCACGGCATGTACCCCATGTTTCCTTCCCGGGCCTGATTCACCCCGGTCTGATGGGTACCGCGCCATCAGCGGCGCTGCTGGCGAAGTGGAACAAACGCGAGGGTGATTTGATCGCCACTGATCCGAACCGAATGCCGCCACTGGCGCTTCCCCCGGAAGCGGGGCACGCGGTGCTCGGCAGCCTGCCATCCGCGGACTTTGACAGGGTTGCCGGGGAGGCTGCCCGTACCGCTCCCCCGCGGGAAAACGGCGGCAACCAGGACATCAAGAACCTGTCCAAGGGCTCCCGGATCTTCTACCCGGTCTTTGTTGACGGCGCGAACTTGTCGGTCGGGGATCTGCACTTCTCCCAGGGCGACGGCGAGATCACGTTCTGCGGTGCCATCGAGATGGGCGGGTTTATCGACCTGAGGGTGGACATTATCAAGGGTGGAATGGACACCTATGGCGTGAGTGAAAATGCGATCTTCCTGCCGGGCAATGTGGAGCCGCAATTCAGCCAGTGGCTGGCGTTCTCGGGAACCTCCGTCACCCTAGATGGTGAACAGAAGTACCTGGACTCCCACCTCTCCTACCAGCGGGCATGTCTGCACGCCATCGATTACCTGACGAAATTCGGTTATAGCCCCGAGCAGGTTTATCTGATGCTCGGTGCCGCGCCGATCGAAGGCAGGCTCTCCGGCGTCGTCGATATTCCCAACTCGTGTTCCACCGTCTACATTCCGACGTCGATCTTCGACTTTGATGTCCGGCCTTCGGCCGCCGGTCCGCACCAGATCGATCCCGGCATCGGGGCGCCGAGGGCGAACAACAAGTGACGCTCTAGGTGTGGCCGGCAGCCAACCGGCTGCTGGCCACACCCCAATATGGACATCCAGCCGCCGCGGCCCGTGCACACCAAGCCAGCCGCCCACTGCGCAGGGGCGGGCGCAGTGGGCGTTAGGGGTGTGGCAGAGCATGAACCGGAGCACCAGACGGCAGCCCGAGTGCCCGGCAGGGATTAACTTCTGCGCAGGGACACCGGCGCCACCAGTATGGCTGCGGGCTCCCTGATCCACTCCAGCCCCGTGGCCTTTCGCTCCACCCGCGTGGAGAAGCGGTAGGAGAACAACCGCACGCGGATCCAGCGCGGAGCCGTACCGTCAAAGGGATCGCTGCGCAGCAGTTTCAGTGTCCTGCGGTCCGCCACCAACAATTTGCCGAGCAAGGGAACAAACCAGTGATCGCTTGGCGAGCCCAACGCCATGAACCACAGCATCCAGCCCAGACGCAGATGATAGGGCGCGTATTGACGCGGCCGGCGCTGCGGATCCCCCGGTTTGCCTCGAAACTCATACTCCCGCCAGCGCGCCTGAGCCGGATCGTCGTCGTCCGTCCCCTCCACAACCACCTCATGCCGTTCCCGGGTAATGCTGCCGAACGCGCCATAGGCGTTCACCAGATGCCAGCGGTTAAAACTGGCGTTCATTAGCTGGTGACGCGAAAAAAGATTGCGGAGCGGCTTGTAGCTGAGTACGATCAGCCACGCTGTCGCTGCCAGTACGACGACGGCGAACCAGGCGGGCAGTTGCGCGGACTCGACCGCCCCCGCCGGAACCGCCGGAATGACCAGGCGCACCGCGTCGTTGCTGATCGCGGAGAAAGCCAGGAGCATGGTGAGCACATTGAGCCAGGCAAAATTCCCGGACAGGACCAGCCACGCCTGGGTGAGAACAATGATCGCTGCGGCGATGTTGGCCAGCGGCTGCGGGGCGAAGAGGAAAAACGGCACGATCAGCTGGGCGAAGTGGTTCCCCACGACTTCAAAGCGGTGCAGCGGCTTGGGGAGGTGATGGAAGTATCTGCTCAGCGGATTAGGCATCGGCTGCGTCTGGTGGTGGTAATAGAGCGCAGTCAGGTCGCGCCATGCCGTGTCGCCCCGGATTTTGATCATGCCGGCACCGAACTCCAGCCGAAAGACCAGCCACCTCAGCAGCCAAAGGATGGTCACCGGCGGGGCAACGGAGTCCGAACCGAGGAAGGCTGCGATGAACCCCGACTCCAGCAGCAAGCTCTCCCAGCCGAAGCCGTAGAACGTCTGGCCAATGCTGACGATCGACAGATACATCGCCCAGATGAAGAGGAAAACCACCAGCGGTACCCACGGCGGGCCGGCCTGCGGCAGCCCAAGGACCAGCGCAAAGGCCAGGACGGCCCCCGTCCAGGCAACGACGAGGAGCAGGTTATCCGAGTAGCGCCAGTGGAAAAGTGACGGATAGCTGCGGCGGGGAGCGCGGGCCAGAAACTTCGGAGCCGGCAGCAGGCCGTGCTCACCGAGCAGAGCAGGGAACTGGGCCACTGCGCAGAGAAACGCGATAACGAAGATCGCGGCGATTCCGCGCTGCAGCACCTGGCGGGAGAACTCATATCCGCCGGCACCAAGCCATCCGAACCATCCCTGCATGCTCAACCACTCCCGGCGACACCCAGCCGCGCCGGGTCAGCATTCCTCAGACCCGCTGGGCTATTCCCCACGCTACGGTTGCCGCCGAAAATGGTCAACGCCGGTGGCTGCTTGTCATACAACCTGAGAAAACCCCGTCCATGACGAGCCGCTGACTTCACCGCGTACCGTGTTCCCCGCGTGCCAGGTCCAAACCGGAAAACGGCATCCGCACCTGTACAGCACACTGCGCCCAGACCTACACCATCCGCCCCAAAGCCACCCGCTAACCGCCCGCACTGCGAACCAGGGCCCCGCCCTCGGGGCGCCCCGGGAAGCAGAGCTTACGTGCGACGGGTCAGCTCAGCATTCGACGACGTTGACCGCCAGACCACCCATTGCCGTTTCCTTATACTTCGAACTCATGTCTTTGCCCGTTTCGCGCATGGTTATGATGACTTCATCCAACGAAACACGATGCTGTCCGTCCCCCCACAGGGCCATCTTGGCGGCGTTGATTGCTTTCGCGGCGGCGATGGCGTTGCGCTCTATGCAGGGAACCTGGACCAGTCCGCCAATTGGATCACAGGTCAAACCAAGGTTATGTTCCATCGCAATTTCGGCAGCATTTTCGACCTGCTCAGGTGTCCCGCCCATGACCTCGGCAAGTGCGCCGGCAGCCATTGAGGATGCCGAGCCGACCTCGCCCTGGCACCCCACTTCGGCTCCCGAGATTGAGGCCTGTTCCTTGTACAGCACCCCGATGGCGCCGGCGGTAAGCAGGAACTTCACTACTACGTCGTCCTTGGCTTCCTGCGTGCCGTCACGCATACCGTCGGTGTAATGGGTTGCATAGAACATGACGGCCGGAATAATCCCCGCCGCGCCGTTGGTGGGTGCGGTGACGACCCGCCCACCGGAAGCGTTTTCCTCGTTCACGGCCAAGGCCACCAGGTTAACCCACTCCTGCCAGAACTTCGGGTCCCTGTCCGTGTCTTCGAGCCGCAGTCTGGCGTGCCAGTCGGGTGCCCGACGGCGGACCTTGAGTCCGCCGGGCAGCAAACCTGTGCGCTGTAGGCTGGAGTTTTTGGATTCCTCCATCACGTCGCGAATGTGAAGCAGGCCATCGCGGACCTCCGATTTGGAGCGGCTGACCAACTCATTGGCGAACATAACGCCGCTGATGCCCATCCCCGATGCGGTGCAGTGCTGGAGTAGTCCAGCTGCCGTGCGAAACGGGTACGGTAGCTGCTGCTTGGAATCCGCCAGCTCCTGCTGCGCTGCGTCTTGCTCTCCCTCGCGGACAATGAAGCCGCCGCCAACGGAGAAGAAGGTGGCTTCGTGGAGCACACCGCCGGCCTGATCGGTGACCTGGAACTTCATGCCGTTGGTGTGTCTTTCGAGCACGGTCAGCGGGTGCAGAATCATATCTTCCACGCGGTAGCTGAGCGTCTTCGCTCCGCAGAGGTCCAACTCGCCGTTGCTCTCAAAGAAGGCCAATCGGTCCTGAACTTCCTGCGGGAGGATGAGTTCAGGCTCCCGGCCCTCCAACCCCAGCAAAACCGCTGTCATGGTTCCGTGTCCCCTGCCGGTTGCCGCCAGCGAACCGTAGAGGTCCACCCGCAAACCCGTGACAGCATCGACGATGCCCTGCGATGCGAGTTCGGCGGCGAAAACAGCCGCTGCCCGCATCGGGCCTACTGTGTGTGAACTGGAAGGTCCGATGCCGACCGAGAATAGGTCGAAAACTCCTACTGCCATGACTGGTCCTTATCTATTGCGGGATAAACATGCGTGCGGGTCTGGCCCGTGGGCCTAGGCCAGGAGTTCTGCCGGGTGGTTTTCGACGGCGATCATTTCCACGACGGCCGGGGACAGGGACGCCGTAATTGGCTCGGCTCCGGCTGGCGCGCTCACAACGCGCCGCCGTTGGCTGCTGCGTAGTCCTCGGCGCTCAGCAGCGGGCCGTCGGCGCTGACGTCCACCTTGAAAAGCCAGCCGAGGCCGTACGGGTCTCCATTGACCAGCGCGGGATCGTCGATGACGGCGCTATTGACTTCCGTGATCTCCCCGCTGACGGGCGCGAACAGTTCCGAGACGGATTTAGTGGATTCAATTTCACCACACGGCTCGCCCGCGGTGATGGTGGCGCCAACCTCGGGCAGGTCGACGTAGACGATGTCTCCGAGTGCGTCTGTGGCCACGGCGCTCACGCCGACCGTGGCGTGCGCTGATCCATTGCGCGCAATCCATTCGTGTTCTGCGGAGTACTGCAGCCCTGGTACTACCTTGCTCATGATGTCTTCTTTCGCTAAAAGTGCGCAGCTACGGCAGAACCGGGCCCGCCGGCGATGGTTTACTTTTCCCGCTTGTAGAAGGGCAGGTCCACAACTTTGAAGGGTTCGGCTTTGCCGCGCAGATCCACGCTCAGCTCGGTGCCGGGCATTATGTGTTCGACGTCGACATAGGCCAGAGCCACCGGGTAGCCGAGCGTGGGGCTCAGGGCTCCGGACGTGACTTCTCCGACGACGGCCCCGTCCAGTGTGACGGGGTAATGCGAGCGTCCCGCGCGGCGGCCCATTCCCTGCAGCCCGACCAGCCTGCGCCCGGTGGTTTTACCGGCGCCGCTGGCTTTCTTTGCCTCCAGCGCCGGGCGGCCGACAAAGTCCGATTCCTTGGAGAGCGCGACGACCGGTCCGAGGCCGGCCGAATACGGGTCACCGTCGATACTGAGCTCGTTGCCGTAGAGCGGCATTCCGGCCTCCAGACGCAGCGAATCACGGCAGGCGAGGCCGGCCGGAATCAGCTTTTCGCCGCCGGCCGCGAGCAGTGCCTTCCACAATGCCGGGGCCTGGGCATTGGGAATGTACAGCTCGAAGCCATCCTCGCCGGTGTAGCCGGTGCGGGCAAGAAGTACATCCATGAGGCCGCTGCCGCCTTCTGTGCCGCCACCTGCCTGTACCTGCACGTTGGTGCTGGCATAGTACTTAAGACCGCGCACGGTATCGGCTTGTTCGGCCGGGACCAGTGTCAACAGAATCGCCTCGGCGTCCGGGCCCTGCAATGCAATCAGTGAGGTCGCTGCGGACTGGTCCTGCACGAGGACGTCGAATCCGGCCGAGCGCTGTGCCAGTTCCCGGGCCACCACCTCGGCGTTCCCCGCGTTCGGCACCACCAGGTAGTTGTCCGCGGAACGGCGGTAGCTGATCAGATCGTCAATGATGCCGCCATCGGCATTGCAGATCAGCGAGTATTTGGCCTTCCCGTCCACAACGGCGGAGAGCTTCCCCACCAGGGCAAAATCCAGAAACGCTCCGGTATCCGGGCCGGTAACCTGGACTTCGCCCATGTGGGAGAGATCAAAGAGCCCGGCCGATTTCCGCACGGCGTGGTGCTCGGCAAGTTCGCTGCTGTATTTGAGCGGCATCTGCCAGCCGCCAAAGTCGGTAAAGGACGCGCCCAGCTTTGCATGCTCGGCGTAGAGTGCGGTGTGCCGCGAAACAGTTGGTTCAGTCATGACGGTCACCGGTTCTGTGTGGAAGTGGCTGCTGCAGCGGGGACCGCTGTGTTGGACTTTTCCACCGACGCGGCGGGTGCGTCTTCGAACGCTTCGATCGGCGGGCAGGAGCAGATCAGGTTGCGGTCGCCATTGGCGCCGTCAATCCGGCCGACCGGCGGGAAGTATTTATCCGTCCGGAGCGAAGCCAGCGGGAAGGCGGCCTGCTCGCGGCTATAGCGGCGGTCCCAGTTGCTGGTAACAACAGCGGCCGCTGTGTGCGGAGCCTTGCGCAAAGGACTTTCCTCCGCGGTGAAATCACCGGCGGCCACCTGATCAATCTCACCCTTGACGGCGATCATCGCATCGATGAATCGGTCCATTTCGGCCAGATCCTCCGACTCGGTGGGCTCGACCATCAGGGTTCCGGCAACGGGGAAGGCGAGGGTGGGCGCATGGAAACCGTAGTCAATCAGGCGTTTGGCCACATCTTCGGCGCTCACGCCGGTACGGGCGGTCAGCTCCCGCAGATCCAGGATGCATTCGTGCGCCACTAGGCCGCCGGTGCCGGTATAAAGAATCGGAAAGTGCTCGTTCAGCCGGGATGCCACATAGTTCGCCGCCAGCAGCGCCGACTTGGTCGCCTCGGTCAGACCGTCCCCGCCCATCAGCTTCACATAGGCCCACGAGATCGGCAGCACACCGGCGGAGCCAAAGCGGGACGCCGAGATCGGCACCCCCGCACTTGCGGAATCAGCGCTGCCAGCGCCGTTCAACCCGCTCTGCGCAGAATCCAGGGCGGCTGCGGCGTCGCCGGGCATGAAGGGTGCCAGGTGCGCCTTGGCCGCCACCGGTCCAACACCGGGACCGCCGCCGCCGTGCGGAATGCAGAACGTCTTGTGCAGATTCAGGTGCGAGACGTCGCCGCCGAACTGGCCTGGCTGCGCCAGTCCCACAAGAGCGTTAAGGTTGGCGCCGTCGATGTAGACCTGGCCGCCCGCGGCGTGTACAGCGTCGCAGACCAGCCGGACGTCGTCGTCAAATACCCCGTGCGTGGACGGGTAGGTGATCATGATCGCCGCCAGCGTATCCTTGTTGGCGTCGATTTTGCCCTGCAGGTCCGCATGGTCGATGCTGCCGTCGGGAGCGGTGGCGACGACGACGACCTTCATTCCGGCGAGCACAGCTGAGGCCGCGTTGGTGCCGTGCGCGGAGGCCGGAATCAGGCAAATGCGGCGCTGCTCATCCCCGCGGGACCGATGGTAGCCCCGGATGGCGAGCAGGCCTGCGAGTTCGCCCTGGGAGCCGGCGTTGGGCTGAATCGAAACCTGATCGTAGCCGGTGATCTCCGCCAGGTTCTGTTCCAGATCGGCGATCAGCTCCCGCCAGCCCTCGGTCTGCGAATCGGGCGCGAACGGGTGGATGGAGGCGAATTCCGGCCACGAAATGGGCTCCATCTCCACCGTCGCGTTCAGCTTCATGGTGCACGAACCCAGCGGGATCATGGTGCGGTCCAGCGCCAGGTCCCGGTCGCTGAGCCGACGCATGTAGCGCAGCAGCGCGGTTTCGGAACGGTGGCTGTGGAAAACGGGGTGGGTCAGGTAACCGGAGGAACGGACGACGTCGGCGGGCAGCTCGAAGCCAGGCTCTGCGGTGCCGTCGTTGGTTCCGGCGTCGGCTCCGGTTTCGGTTGTGGCTGTTGCAGTGGCGCCGAAGGCGGCCACTACCGCGGCGATGGTGTCCGCCGTCGTCGTTTCATCCGTCGAGACGCCCACGGTGTCCGCATCAATGACGCGCAGATTGATGCCGCGGCCCTCCGCGTCGGCAATGATTTCTGCCGCTTTGCCTGGGACGCGGACGGTGAGCGTGTCGAAGAATGACCCGCTGACCAGTTCCAGGCCGGCGGACGTCAGCGCCGCAGCCAAGGTGCGGGCGTGGGCGTGGGCGCGCTCGGCAATCGCTTTCAGGCCGTCCGGGCCATGATAAACCGCATACATGCTTGCGACGATGGCCAGCAGAGCCTGCGCAGTGCAGATGTTGGAGGTCGCCTTTTCCCTGCGGATGTGCTGCTCGCGGGTCTGCAGCGCCAAGCGGTAGGCCGGCAGACCGGCGTCGTCCTTGGATACGCCCACGAGGCGACCCGGAAGCGAACGCTCCAGACCCTTGCGGACCGCCATGTATGCCGCGTGCGGTCCACCGTAAAACAGCGGAACGCCAAAACGCTGGGCCGTACCGACGGCGATGTCTGCACCCTGCTCCCCCGGCGCAACAATCAGGGTCAAAGCCAGCAGGTCAGCGGCGACGGTGACCATGGCACCACGTTCCTTCGCGGCGGCGATGACCGGGGCGTGATCGAAAACGCGACCGGAGACACCCGGCTGCTGCAGCACGATCCCGTTGATGGCACCCGCCGGCAATCCGGCCGACAGGTCTGCTACCTCAACCTCGAAATCCAGAGCCTGTGCGCGGCCCAGCACGATGGCCAGCGTCTGCGGCAGCAGGTCCGCATCCAGCACCGTTTTGCCGGCTCCGGCACCCGGTGCCTTATTGGCCCGGCGCATCAGCAGCACCGCCTCGGCCACAGCGGTGGCTTCGTCGAGCAACGACGCGTTTGCCACAGGCAGCGCGGTGAGATCAGCGACCATGGTCTGGAAATTCAGCAGAGCCTCCAGCCGGCCCTGCGAGATCTCCGGCTGGTACGGCGTGTAGGCGGTGTACCAGGCCGGGTTTTCCAGAATATTGCGGCGAATCACTGCAGGGGTCAGTGTGTCGTAGTAGCCCTGGCCAATCATCTGTACGGCGGTCTTATTCTTGCCCGCAATCCCGCGCAGCGCGGCGAGCGTTTGTGCCTCGGTCATGGCCGGCTGCAGAGCGAGCGGCTTTGGCGCCCGGATGCTCTCCGGCAGCGCCACATCCACCAGGCCCTCGAGGCTGTCGTACCCGATGGCTTTGAGCATCGTGTTGATGTCGGATTGCCGGCGCGCGCCAATGTGGCGGTCGGCGAAATTGGTGGGCGAAGACTGAACCGTCATGAGGAACTCCAAGGTTGGCCGACGCCAAAAGACGCCGGATGCGGACCGAGTTCCTCCCCGCTCTGTATTGGACCTGAGAGTTTCCGCGGGAATCTTCCGCTTGCACCGTCGGTGAGCCGGGGCTTTCGCCTGACTGCTTTCCAGAGTTGCCTTGCCGCAGCGGTACAGGTGCCTGAGAGATTCCTGGGGAGGATTTGCTCCTACGGCGCCTGCTGGGTGTTACACCGGCAGGACTCTCCCGCCGCAGTTCAAAGGCTATTAAATTGTGGTGATTCGGCTCACCAGTCTACCGGATGCAGTGCGGCTCGCAAAGCGGTGCGCGTTTGACTTTATTGCGTGAGCGACAGCACACTGAAAACCCAGGCAGCCGCGGCCAAAGCGGCAACATCAACTCCGGGCAAGCCCCGCCACCGCCGCCCTTTTTGGCGCGCTTTATCCATTTTCAAGGGAAGTTCCATGTCTGAAAGCACGACGGTTCAACCGCCGGTCCGCACCCCAGAGCCGGCCGCGGAAGGCCCGCATCTGACCCGCTCATTGTCCAACCGGCACATCCAACTGATCGCCATCGGCGGCGCTATCGGCACCGGCCTGTTCATGGGGTCCGGGAAAACCATCAGCCTTGCGGGCCCCTCGGTCATTTTCGTCTATATGATTATTGGCTTCATGCTCTTTTTCGTCATGCGCGCCATGGGGGAACTGCTGCTCTCCAACCTCAAATACAAGTCCTTCAGCGATTTCTCGGCTGATCTGCTCGGCCCGTGGGTGGGATTCTTCACCGGCTGGACATACTGGTTCTGCTGGATTGTCACGGGCATCGCGGACATCATAGCGATCGCCGGTTACGTGCGGTTTTGGTGGCCCGCTGTTCCACTGTGGATTCCGGCGCTTGCCGCCATCGCTGTGTTGCTGGGGCTGAATCTCCCTACGGTTAAAGCCTTCGGGGAGACGGAATTCTGGTTCGCTCTGGTCAAGATCGTCGCCATCGTCACGTTGATCATCGTGGGTCTGGTAATGATCTTCACCGCTTTCCACGCGCCCAGCGGTGAGCAGGCCGGCTTTACGAATCTGTGGAGCGACGGTGGTCTCTTCCCCACCGGGCCGATGGGTTTTGTGGCAGGGTTCCAGATTGCCGTGTTTGCCTTTGTCGGCATTGAACTGGTGGGCACCACCGCAGCCGAGGCCAAGGACCCGGAAAAGAATCTGCCCAAGGCCATTAACTCCATTCCGGTCCGCGTCATGCTCTTCTATGTCGTGGCGCTGATTGTCATTATCTCGGTGACACCGTGGCGGGAAATTACGGCGGACAAGAGCCCGTTCGTGGCCATGTTTTCGCTGGCGGGACTGCTCATTGCCGCAGGTATGATCAACTTCGTGGTCCTTACCAGTGCGGCCTCATCGGCAAATTCCGGTATCTACTCCACGTCGCGGATGGTGTTCGGGCTTGCGCAGGAGGGGGACGCCCCGCGGAAGTTCGGCAGACTCACCCGCAACCATGTGCCGGCCAACGCCCTCATCTTCTCCTGCATGTTCCTGCTCGCTGGGGTGGCGCTGCTTTACGCGGGTCAATCCATCATCGAGGCGTTCACGGTAGTGACGACCATCTCGGCCCTGCTGTTCATGTTCGTCTGGACCATCATCCTTCTCAGTTATCTGGTCTTCCGCAAACGGCGGCCGCACCTGCATACCGCGTCCAAATTTAAGATGCCCGGCGGTGTTGTCATGTGCTACGTGGTGCTGGCCTTCTTCGCGTTCATAATCTGGGCCCTGACGCAGCAGGCGGATACGCTGCAGGCTCTGCTGGTGACACCCATCTGGTTTGCGCTCCTGGCTGTGGCGTGGTTGATTATCCGGCGCCGGCCCGGTCACCTGGCACGGTACGCGCGCTTCCAGGAGCAGCTGCAGTCGGACAAGAACGCCCTCGCAGACGCCCAGGCGCCTGCCGGGAACTGAAGTACGTTCGCACGCCCCCACCGGTCAGCATTGGTGGCACCGCTATGCCCCTCTTGGCGCCACCAGTGCCGGCCAGCCGGGGTCGGGGTCGGGGTCTTCATTAGTGCGCTGCCGTTTTTAGGGCGCGGTTTTTTCCCTGCTGCGCAGCCAGCTCTCGATTTCCTCCAGGCTGCGGCCTTTCGTTTCGGGTACCAGCTTAACGGCGAAGAACCAGCCCAGGGCACAGATCACCGCGTACAGCCAGAACACCGGAGATTTCCCGAGACTGTGGAACAGGGACAGGAACGTCAGCGAAACGATGAAGTTCATCCCCCAGTTGCACAGCAAGGTGGTACTCATCGCCGAGCCTCTGATGCTTAGCGGGTACAGCTCCGATGGCAGGACAAAGACGACGACGCCGACGCTCACCGCGAAAGCGGCGATGTAGACGGCCACGCAGATGATGGCGATCCAGCCCGCGGAGGCCGGCAGCGGATCCGGCAGCAAAACCAGTCCCAAAACCAGAAGGCTTAACGTCATGATGGCAAAGCCGATCATCAGCAGCAGCCGACGGCCCACCCTGTCCACCAGAGACATCCCTACCAGCGTCATCACCACGTTCACGGCTCCCACTCCGGCGGTTGCCAGAATGGCCGCTGATGGCCCCAGACCCGTGGCATTGAAGATCGTGGGAGCATAGTAGATAACGGTGTTGATGCCGCTGGCCTGGCCGATCACCGAGACACCGATGCCGGCGATGAGCGCCGGGCGCACCCAGGGTTTGGCCAGGTCACGGAGCGTGGACTTATGCTGTTGCTCGGATTTGGTCCGTCGGATATCCCCCAGCTCCGCGGCCGCAATGCGGGGACCGCGCAGCCGCAGCAGCACGGCCTTGGCCTCCTCGATCCGGCCTTTTTCCACTAGCCAGCGCGGAGTTTCCGGCAGGAACAGCATGCCGATGCCCAATGCAGCCGACGGAATCAGTGCCAGGCCGAACATCCAGCGCCAGCCGCCGTCGTAGGCGAAGGCCGCGTTCGTCAGGTATGCGACCAGGATGCCAATGGTGATCATCAGTTGGTTAAACGAAACCAGCTTGCCTCGGATGGCCGGTGGCGCCGCCTCGGCAATGAACAGCGGCACCAGGACGGAGGCGGCGCCCACGGCGATGCCCAGGATCACGCGGGCGGTGATGAGCGTTTCCACGTTCGGGGAAAGCGCCGCCACGATGGCGCCGATGGCAAAGACCGCTGCAGCCCCGGTGATGCATAAACGACGGCCGATTTTGTCCGCCAGCGGTCCGCACGCGATGGCGCCGACCATGGCGCCGATCAGCAGCGAGCTCACCACGACGCCCTCGGAAAGCGGATCCAGGTGGAATTCGTCGCCGATGAACAGCAGCGCACCGGAAATGACGCCGGTGTCGTAGCCGAAGAGCAGACCGCCCAGCGCCGCAATAATACTGACCGCGTAGACCAGTGCGCGGGATCCCTCCTTGTCCGCAGGTTGTTGCCGGGCTTGCTGCTGACTCATGTAAAACTCGTTCCCTCGATGCCGGGTGTGCGCATTTCACTCTATCCCCGGCACCCGGGGGGCAACAGATGGGCACTGACACCGACGCTTCTTGGCTTCATGCCGATGGCAACGTCGATGATGCGTCGTTGTTACACCAGCAACGTCGCCAAGTTCTCGGCAAAGAGCATTGCGCCTTGACCCGTGGCAGGAGCACAGTTGCAGCATGTTCGAACGCAGCATCATCAACCGGCCGGCGCTTGGTTTGGCCACCTGATGAAAACACGCAGATGAGCACCATGGAACGGGCTGCAGGGTCCCGGATCGGTCGTATCCGGCGGGCCCTGACTCCCCGGGAATGGGCGTCGATCGCCGCAATGGCTGGTTTCGTGGCCTTCCTGCACCTGGTGGGATGGGGCGTATTGGCGGGCATAGTGGAACCGGAACATCTGCAGACGGGGCCGGCCGCCGTTTTCGGGCTCGGCCTGGGCATCACCGCCTATACCCTGGGCCTGCGGCATGCCTTCGACGCCGATCACATTGCCGCCATTGACAACACCACCCGCAAGTTGATGAACGACGGGAAAAGGCCGCTATCCGTCGGGTTCTGGTTCTCCCTGGGGCATTCCAGCATCGTCTTCGGCCTTTGTCTGCTGCTGGCCATGGGCGTGCGGGCTTTGGCGGCCCAGATGGAGAGCGATTCCTCCACCGTGCCCGCGGTGCTGGCACTTATCGGGACCGGTGTCTCAGGAATCTTTCTCTACATCATCGGAATCATCAACCTGGTGATCCTGCTGGGCATTGTGAAAATCTTCCGCGGGATGCGGCACGGCCAGCTCGACGAGCCGGCGCTGGAGGAACAGCTGAACAAGCGCGGCCTGATGAACCGGCTGTTCGGCAGCGTGAACCGGCTAGTCACCCGTCCCTGGCAGATGTACGTCGTCGGTCTGCTCTTCGGCCTGGGTTTCGATACGGCCACGGAGGTCTCCCTACTGGTGCTGGCCGGCGGTGCGGCTGCGTTTTCGCTGCCCTGGTACGCCATTCTGACCCTGCCGGTGCTCTTCGCCGCCGGAATGAGTCTGCTCGACGCGCTGGACGGATGCTTTATGAACTTCGCGTACGGGTGGGCGTTCTCCAAGCCCGTCCGAAAGATCTACTACAACCTCGTGATCACCGGACTCTCTGTGGCCGTGGCCCTGATTATTGGTTCCATCGAGCTCATCTCGATCCTTGTGGACAAAACCGGGATCCGGACCGGTCCGCTGGCGGCCATCGGTGGTTTGGATCTGAACAACGTCGGTTACGCTATTGTGGCCATTTTCGTGCTCGCCTGGATCATCGCCGTCGGCATCTGGAAGTTTGGCCGGATCGAAGAAAAGTGGACCACGGAGATGCAGCGTCCGGGAGCAGCGGACAGCGCCGGATCTTGACCGCCCGCGACCTCTTGCGGATCACGGGCGGTAAGCCTACATTGATCTCACGAGGTGGCATAGCCCATGCACGAACTCTCTATTACCCAAAGCCTGGTCGACGCGGTGCTTGACTGCACCGGCGATCGCACTGTCACCGGCGTCAATCTGCGGATCGGACGGCTAAGTGGTGTTCTGCCGGATGCCTTGCGGTTCTGTTTCCAGCTGCTGGCCGAGGGAACACCGCTGGCCGGAGCCGATCTGCGCATCGACGAGCCGGCGGGCCGGGCCACCTGTCACACGTGCCGGCAGAGTTTCATTCTCCCGGATACGATCCCGCTGTGCACCTGCGGCAGCGCCGACGTCGAAATCACAGGCGGCCGCGAGCTGATGCTTGCGTCCGTGGAAGTGGGGTAAAAAATGTGCTCCACCTGCGGTTGCAGCGACGACGGCGGAGTCCGGGTGTCAAGCGTTGACGGCAGTGTTGCCGTTCCGGAGCCGGTCCACGGAGATCAGCATCGGCATCTACACGACGGTGAACACCACGACGGGCACCAGCACGAACATGAGCACGACGACGACGGCCGCCAGCACCCGCACGATCACGACCACGGCGGTGGCCAGGCGCACTCGCACGACGGCGCGCACGACGGCGGTCAGGAGCACAGCCATACTCCGGTGACCACTATCACGCTGGAGCAGAGTCTGCTCGCCAGGAACGACCTGTCGGCCGCGCGAAACCGGGGTTGGCTGGCCGGGCGTGCCATCCAGGCATTCAATGTGATGAGTTCCCCCGGAGCAGGCAAGACGACTTTGCTGGTCCGCACCATTGAAGAGCTGGGAGAAAGGCTGAGCATCGCGGTCATCGAAGGTGACCAGGAGACGTCGCTGGATGCCGACCGCATTAGAAGGGCCGGGCGTCCAGCTGTTCAGATTAATACCGGAGCCGGCTGCCATTTGGACGCCGATATGCTCCGACGGGGGCTCGATGCCCTGAACCCGGATCCGGGATCAACGCTCTTCATTGAAAATGTCGGGAATCTGGTCTGTCCGGCACTTTTTGATCTCGGAGAAACAGCCAAGGTAGTGATTATTTCGGTCACGGAAGGTGATGATAAGCCGCAAAAGTATCCGCACATGTTTATGGCCGCAGATCTGGTGATTATCAATAAGTCGGATCTGCTCCCTTATGTTGAATTCGACGTGGATGAATGCTTCCGCCAGGCACGACAGCTGAATCCGCACGTCGAGATGCTCGCCATTTCCGCCACGGGCGGTGCTGGTCTGGACAGCTGGTACGACTGGCTGATCAAGAACACTCAAACGCCGGCGTCGCACGCGGGCGCCCAACCGCATCCGATGACGTCCGCGTCGCAGGTGTAGACAAACGCATAATGGGCCCGGCTCGGTGAGCAGGACTCCCAAAGGAGGCAACGATGCCTACAGAAGCTTCGATTAAAGCCGAAGAAACCCTTATTCATGTCCTGTGGATCAACGCGGGCCTCAGCTGCGACGGCGACTCGGTGTCGCTGACCGCGGCTACGCAGCCCAGCGTAGAGGAAATAGCGCTCGGTGCCCTGCCCGGTCTGCCGCAGGTTGCCATGCATTGGCCGCTCATTGATTTTGAATGCGGCCCGCAGGAGGGAGCAGATGACTTCCTCGAGTGGTTCCGGAGGGCGGACCGTGGGGAACTGGAGCCTTTTGTCCTCGTGGTTGAGGGTTCCATTCCCAACGAGAAATTGCATGACGCCGGCGGATACTGGTCGGGGTTCGGCAACGATCTGGAAACGGGGCAGCCCATCACGACAAGCGAGTGGCTGGACCGGCTTGCACCGAAGGCAACTGCGATTATTGCCGCCGGAACCTGCGCGGCCTATGGCGGTATCCATGCCATGGCCGGCAATCCCACCGGTGCGATGGGCGTTCCCGATTACCTCGGATATGACTGGAGGTCCAAGGCCGGAATACCGATTGTCTGTGTTCCGGGCTGCCCGATCCAACCGGACAATCTCTCCGAAACCATCACCTACCTGCTCTATCAGGCGACCGGGCAGGCACCCATGATTCCATTGGACGACGCGCTGCGGCCGACGTGGCTTTTCGGCCAGACGGTGCATGAGGGATGCGACCGGGCGGGGTACTACGAGCAGGGCGATTTCGCCACCGAATACGGCTCCCCGAAGTGCATTGTGAAACTGGGATGTTGGGGCCCGGTGGTTAAATGCAATGTGCCCAAGCGCGGCTGGATGAATGGAATTGGCGGGTGCCCGAACGTTGGAGGTATCTGCATCGGCTGCACCATGCCGGGATTCCCCGATAAGTTCATGCCGTTCATGGATGAGCCTCCGGGCAGCATTCTCTCCACGAATGCCGTGCGGCCCTACGGCGCTGCCGTGCGGACGCTGCGGCACATCACCATGAACACCCTCGACAAGGAACCACGCTGGCGCAGGACCGGCCCCGAACTGCTCACCGGCGCCACCCGCACCTGGTAAGAACGGCACGAGAAAGAGGCAAGGCAATGACCTCCACGATTCCGTTACCCGCATCGGGCAACGCCGCAGACGACTCACTGGTGGAGATGGCGTGGGATCCCATCACCCGGATTGTCGGCAGCCTTGGCATCTATACCAAAATAGATTTCAAAAACAAAGAGGTGGTGCAGTGCAACAGCACTTCCTCGATTTTCCGCGGCTACTCGATCTTCATGCGCGGCAAGGACCCGCGCGACGCGCACTTCATCACCAGCCGGATCTGCGGGATCTGCGGCGACAATCACGCCACGTGTTCCTGTTATGCGCAAAACATGGCCTACGGGGTGAAGCCACCGCATTTGGGCGAATGGATCGTCAATCTCGGTGAAGCCGCGGAGTACATGTTCGATCACAATATCTTCCAGGAGAATCTGGTGGGCGTGGACTACTGCGAGAAAATGGTCTCCGAGACCAACCCGGCGGTACTGGCCAGGGCGGAAAACACCCGGGCCCCGCATGAAGGCGAACACGGCTACCGGACCATCGCGGACATCATGCGTTCGCTGAATCCTTTTACCGGCGAGTTCTACCGCGAAGCGCTGCAGGTCAGCCGGCTCACCCGGGAGATGTTCTGCCTGATGGAGGGTCGCCATGTGCACCCCTCCACGCTTTATCCCGGCGGGGTCGGCACCGTCGCCACGATCCAGCTGATGACGGATTACCTCACGCGGCTGATGCGTTATGTGGAGTTCATGAAGAAGGTCGTGCCCATGCACGATGATCTCTTCGATTTCTTCTACGACGCGCTACCGGGCTATGAGCAGGTCGGGCTGCGGCGGACGCTGCTGGGGTGTTGGGGCTCCTTCCAGGATCCGGAATTCTGCAACTTCGCCTATAAGGACATGACCGACTGGGGCCGGAAGATGTTCGTCACCCCGGGCGTCGTCGTCGACGGAAAACTAGTGACCACAGATCTGGTGCGGATCAACCTCGGCATCCGGATCATGCTGGGCTCCTCCTACTACGAGGACTGGAACGATCAGGAAATGTTCGTCACGAACGACCCGCTCGGGAACCCGGTGGACCGCCGTCATCCGTGGAACCAGCACACCAATCCCCGCCCGCAAAAGCGTGATCTCGCGGACAAATACAGCTGGGTGATGTCGCCGCGCTGGTTTGACGGACAGGACAATCTGGCGCTGGATACCGGCGGCGGCCCGCTGGCGCGGCTCTGGTCGACGGCACTGGCCGGACTGGTCGATATCGACTACGTCAAATCCACCGGACACAGCGTGGAGATCAACCTGCCCAAGACGGCCCTCAAGGGACCAGTCTCACTCGAATGGAAGATTCCGCAGTGGAGCAATACGATCGAACGCAACCGGGCCCGCACCTATTTCCAGGCCTATGCGGCGGCAGCGGCCCTGCATTTCGCGGAGAAGGCGCTCGAGGAAATCCGGGCCGGACGGACCAAGACCTGGGAATCGTTTGAGGTCCCGGACGAGGCGGTCAGTTGTGGCTTTACCGAAGCGGTCCGCGGCGTTCTTTCACACCATATGGTGATCCGCGACGGCAAGATCGCCAACTACCATCCGTATCCGCCAACCCCGTGGAATGCCAGCCCACGTGACGCCTCCGGAACTCCCGGACCCTACGAGGACGCCGTGCAGGGGCAGCCCATCTTCGAAGAAAACGACCGGGAGCATTTCAAGGGGATCGATATTATGCGCACGGTCCGCAGTTTTGATCCCTGTTTGCCCTGCGGCGTGCACATGTATCTGGGCGAGGGTAAAACGTTGGATATGCTGCACTCCCCCACGCAGTCACTCACCGGAGAATAACCCGCCATGAACGCGCAGAACGGTTTGCTGGAGGAAAGCGGGGCCGCTGCGCCTGTAGCTGCTGCGCCTGTAGCTGCTGCGCCGTGGGCAGCAGCGCAGCAGGCAGCAGCGGCCGGATCCGGCGCCGACCAGCTGCGGAATTCGGGGACACGGATCGGAACACTGCTGGATGCGCTGTCCTCCAACGGTGCGGTGGCCCGTGAGCGTGCCGAGGAGCTGGTCCGGCAGGTCACGGACCTCTACGGTGCCGGACTGGAGCGCATGCTCGGCGTTATTTCGGCCCGGGGAGGTGGCACCAATGGCACCTTGGAGGCCCTGGTCAAGGACGAGCTGATCTCCGGTTTGCTGCTGGTCCACGGCCTGCATCCACAGGACGTGCCGACCAGAGTCGCCGCCGCACTCGATAGTGTGCGGCCGTACCTTGGCTCCCATGGCGGCGACGTCGAGCTGCTGGGCATCAGCGCGAACGGGATCGTGAGTTTGCGTTTATTGGGGAGCTGCCATGGCTGCCCGTCATCGTCCGTCACTCTCAAGCTCGCCGTCGAGGATGCCATTGAAACGGCGGCCCCCGAGGTGACATCCATCCAGGTGGTGGAGCAGGAGCCGATCCATTCCGCAGCAGTCATTCCCGTGAATGCGCTGCGGCTGCGCCTGGATCAGCAAACTGATCGGGATCAGCAGGCCAAACCCGCTGTTCCCGGCCCAGCGGGTGGGTCCTGGGAGCCAGCGGCGGAGCTTGGCGGACTTCAGCCAGGCGAGGTGGCAGGCTTCCTGGTCGGCGGGGCCCGGCTGCTGACCTGCCGGATCGGCGAGGATATTTTCGCTTACCTGGACTACTGTCCGCGGTGCGCGAAGTCTATGGCGGGGGCGTCATTGCAGCGCGCCCTCGCGGCCCCGACCGGTGGCGGTCTGCTGCGCTGCCCCACCTGCCGGGCCCATTTTGATGTACGGCTGGCCGGTGCGTGCCTGGAAGACAAGTCACTGCATCTGGATCCGCTTCCCTTGCTCGTGCGCGGCGGCGTGATTTCCGTTGCCATTCCCGTCGGGACTGTTTCATGACCCCCCGAACAGGCAGCACCTCGGCCGCGGGGCCGGTAGCCATGCTCCGGCGCATCGCTGTCAGCCGTTCCGCCGCGGCCGACGGCGAGCGCTGCGAGATGTGCGCTGAGCCTCTTGCAGAAAAGCACCAGCACGTGGTGGATGTGGAAAGCCGCGCCCTGATGTGCACCTGCCGCCCGTGCTATTTGCTCTTTACCGATTCAACGGCACACCTGCGGTACCGTTCCGTGCCCGAGCGTTACCTCTCCTTTCCGGCATTCGAGCTGGGGACCGGGGTGTGGGATGAACTGGAGATACCAGTTGGGCTGGCATTCTTCTTCACCAATTCCCGGATGGCGCGGACCGTGGCGTTTTATCCCGGCCCCGCCGGTGCCACCGAGTCGGAGCTGCCGCTGGGTGCGTGGGAACCGGTGCTGGCACGCAACCCTGCCGTTGGCACTGCCGTGCCGGACACGGAGGCTTTGCTGATCCGTGCTCCTGGGCGGGAGCGTCTGCAGGCCGATTGCCATCTGGTACCGATTGATGCCTGTTACGAACTGGTCGGTCAGCTGCGCAAAGTCTGGCGGGGCTTCGACGGCGGCCAGGACGCGCGTGCCCAACTAGCCGCTTTCTTTGAGCGGGTAGTCAATCGCAGCAGGCCCTACGTCGGCACCTCCTCTTCAGCGGCCCGGACCGGAAGCGGGCCCTGGCCATGACGGAACTTGGCTTCAGCATTGTGGACATTATTCCCGAACGCTACGCCGCCTCCCCACAGCTGACTGCCCGGCTGTGCCTCACAGAATCCACGGGTACGGCCATCCACGCGATAGCGTTGCGCTGCCAGGTGCGGATTCAGCCGCAGCGCCGGGGCTACACTCCGGAGGAGGAAGCCGGTCTCCTGGATCTCTTCGGCACCCGCGTGCGCTGGCCCTCGACGCTGAAGCCCTTCCTCTGGATGCAGTGCAGCACCACGGTGCAGGGCTTCCGCGGTACGACCACGGTGGATCTCGCCCTTCCCTGTACGTTCGATTTCGAGGTCGCCGCGGCGAAATACCTGCATGCGCTCCGTGAGCGCAGCATTCCGGTGGAACTGCTGTTCTCCGGAACCGTCTTCACCAAAGGAGTCACCGGGTTCGGCGTCGAACCGGTGCCGTGGGACCGCGAGGCGTCGTTCCAACTGCCGGTTGCTACCTGGACCGAACTAATGGACCAGCATTTCCCCAACAGCGGCTGGCTCCGGCTTGACCGGGATGTCATCAAAGCGCTGGCACACTATAAATCAAGTCTCGGACTGACCACCTGGGAAGCGGCTGTCGAAGGATTACTGGCGGCGGCCGGTGACCCGGTCCGATGATGAATCCGACCCTAAGCCTGGCCAGGGCCATCGCGGATGCGGTCCTTTACGAGGGCTACCTCCTCTATCCCTATCGTGCCTCGTCGCAGAAAAATCAGTCACGCTGGCAGTTCGGCATCCTGGGCCCGCCCGGTGCGGCCGCCGCGGGAGCAGGCGAAGAGTCAACCATGTTCGCGGACACCCTGCTGCGTTCCGGCCCGGATGCCCGGCTGGAGGTGCATCTGCGTTTCCTGCAGCTGCAGTCCCGGACCTGTGAAAAGTTCGACGACGGGACCTTCAGCCCGGTGCCTGCGCTGCAGATCGGCGCTGCACGATGGCTGACATGGGACGAGGCGACCGAACAGGAGATCACCCTGGGCCCGTTCACGCTCGATCAACTGGCCGGTGGATTAATAACGGCCGTCCGGGTTCCCGGCGCCGAAGAGACCGAGCTGCTCTACGATGCGGCAGGGGCGGCGGCAGGACGGCTCGTGCGCAGACGGCAGCCCCTTTTGGGCGAAGTCCGGCTGGGCGCCAGCGCTCTCCACGACTCTGCCGACGGCGGCGAATCCGTCTCCGGGCTGCTGCGCCTTCGGGTGAGTGCGGTAAATACCGCAGCGGGCCGAACGGTTCAGAAGCAGGAAGCAATCGCGCTGTCGTTCATCGGCACGCACCTGTTGCTGAGCGTGCAGGACGCGGACTTCATCTCGCTGCTGGACCCGCCGGAGAACGCACGTGCCGCAGCGGCAGCCTGCAGCCAGCACCGCTGCTGGCCCGTCCTGGCCGGGCCAGAGGGGCAAAGCGACGTTCTGCTGATCTCCCCGATCATTCTTTATGACCATCCCGCTGTGGCGCCGGAAAGCTCGGTGGCGCTCTACGATTCAACCGAAATTGATGAGATCCTCACGCTGCGGGTGCTGACGCTCACCGAGGATGAAAAAGCCGAGGCAAGGGCCACGGATCCGCGGGCTGCGGCGATCATTGACCGCTGCGAGGCTATGAGCGATGACCAATTGCAGGCCCTGCATGGCATCCTCCGCAACCCCCATGCGGAGGTAGCACTTGAGCCTGATTTCGAACGGGGGGCAGGAATCCTGGGCGGACCCCGGGACGGCGCTGCCCTTACCCCTGCGTTCCCGGCCCTCGGCGATAGTCCCCTCACGGAGGCTCCCTGGTGGGATCCTGCGGCAGATTCCAGTGTCAGGCCGGAAACCGACGCTGTCGTGATCAAAGGGGTGCCCGTTGCCAGGGGCAGCCGCGTTGTGGTCATGCCGCGCCGCCGGGCGGATGCGCAGGACCTGTTTTCGGCCGGGCAGAGCGCGCGCGTCACTGGCGTTCATTTCGACGTCGACGGCAGCACTCACGTCGCGGTCGTCATTGAAGCGGATCCGGCCGCGGAACTGCAGGAGTGGTACGGACGGTACCTCTACTTCTCTCCGGACGAGCTGGAGCCTCTCGACCCGGTACCCGCTACGGGAAATGGAAAGGAAACCTGAACATGAAAACCCTGGGAAAGCTGTCCGCCGTGATGCTGGCACTGACCGCCCTGACAGGAATCGCGGTGATGGTGCGCTCGATTCCGGACATTGTCCGCTACGTGAAAATCAGCCGGATGTGAGCGGCATCGATCCTGCCCCCGCCTGCATACTCGTGGCCGGAGTCGGCAATATGTTCCTGCGCGATGACGGGTTCGGTCCGGAGGTCGCGCGTCTGATGGCAACAGATGCGGCGATGCTCCTGCCCGGCGTCCGTGCGGTGGACTATGGCATCCGCGGAATGCATCTGGCCTATGATCTGCTTGACGGCGTGGATGCCCTGATCCTGGTCGACACCGTGCCGGCACGGCGGGCAAGTGGCGGCAACGGATCCGGGAGTTCAAGTCCGGCGGCGGAAACGTACGGAGCCATCCGTGTTCTGCAGGTCCGCTCCGAGGATCTGCAGAACAATCACGGCGGCGGGCCAGCGGCCCTGGACCCGCACGGAATGGACCCGGTGGCTGTGCTGGACAGGCTGACGTCACTGGGCGGCGGTGTTCCCCTGACATTTGTTGTGGGTTGCGTGCCCGGTGACTTGGCGGAAGGAATCGGACTTTCCGCTGCCGTGGCAGCCGCCATCCCGGAAGCGCTGAGCGCAATCGGGCAGCTAATCGAGGAAATTACTGAACGTCTTCCAGCGATAAGGAGAAATGGATCATGTGCCTGGGAATCCCTGGCCGGGTGATTGAGCTGCTCGCCGGCTACGGTGATCAGCTGGCTCTGGTGGACGTCGCCGGTGTACGGCGGAAAATCAACATCGGCCTGCTGGATGAGGGCCCGTTGAAGGCCGGAAGCTGGGTGATTATCCACATGGGCTTCGCGTTGGAGCGGGTGGACGCTGCCGGCGCCGAGCAGGCGATGGGGGGCCTGAAACTCATGGGTTCCGGTCCGGACGAGGACGCGTCAGCCCCAGGCTAATGTTCCAGCGCTACGGCAGTGCCGCGGTGTTCGACGCCGGTGTTGGCGATCTTCAGATGCCGGACGGTAAAGTGCTGCAGCCGCTGCAGCTGCAGCGGGGTGAGCCTGTCGCAGACCCAATCCCAGTGCAGCGAGACCGCATCGCCGACGGCCAGATCGGTGACAAAGCCGGTGCCCGCAACGGCATGCTTGGCGGTCTCCACGATTGCCGGGCCCAGGCTGAGCACCGCACCGTCCCAGACCAGCGGCTGCGAGCGCACCAATGCCTCATCCCCGGTCACGGCCAACACCTCGCCCCAGCGGATCCGGCACTGGTCCAGCACGTTCAGCGCTGTCGGGTATCTGCGGTCATCGCGGAGCAGCCCCAGCCATGGATAGATCTCGAAGACGTGGAAACTGTGGTGCGGCACCCCGCCGGCAAGCACCCCCTCGACCAGATGCGGGAACTGCATTCCCGTCCGGGCCCGGAAGCGGTCCTCCATCGAGTTGCCGATGTTCCGCACGCCGACAGTGTCCAGCAGCGTGTTACCGACCCAGTAGGCCTCCACCACCCGGTAATCCAGTGGATCGGCTATTTTGGTGGCCCCGGCGATCAGTTCAAGATACGGCCACGCGCCGGCGAATCCTTTTGCCAGCTCCTTCAATCCCCGGTCCGTCACTCCGGACTGACCATAGTGCAGAAGGGCATCGCTGTCTTCGGGCCCGCAACTACCCCGCGAATTGGGCGGATACGCGTAACGGACAAACAGCTGGGCACCGTTAATAACCATGATTTGGCCTCGCTCCACAACAGGTGATTTTGACGCTAGCACCACCACCCGCAGCCCACAAGGATCAGTACCGGAGCCGGAGCCGGAGAAGATCTCGCAGTGCCGTTGACAGCCCTGCCGTTCGGGCGGATGCTGTGAGCAATCGAAGAGAACATACTTTGCTGATCTTTCCCATAAGGAGGCCAGCCCGTGAGCAACCCCGACATGAGCCGCCGTTCGGTTCTGTCCATGATGATGCTCGGCGGCGGCGCGGTTCTTCTGTCCTCGTGCGGGGATAACAGCGCTGCGGCCCCGGAAGGCACCACTGCGCGAAGCAGCACTCCGGCGTTGGCCCAACGCATCAGTGTCACCGACCAGCGGGGCAGGACATTGACGTTCGACAGGCCTGTTACCAGCGTGGTGACCATTCCGATGCCCGCCGCGTCTTTGCTGGTCGCCGTTGATCAGAGCGCTGACCATCTGAGCGGGATGCATAATGCCTCGTGGCTGGCCATGCGGGACGGCACCATGGGCAAATTATTTCCGAATGCCTTGAAGGTCCCGCACGAGATTGCCACGGCGGACTTTACCCCGAATGTGGAAAGCATCCGGGCGCTGAACCCGGATGTCGTGGTGCAGTGGAGCGATTCCCAACTCACCGAACCACTGGAGAACGCCGGGCTGAAGGTTCTTGGCTTGACCAACACCGGACAACAGTCGGACGTTGACACCTGGGTCACCCTGTTCTCGGAAATGCTGGGCAAGCCGGAGCGGGCCAGTGCGATGAAATCCCGCAGCGACCATGAGCTCACCAGGATCCGGGCTCTGGCGTCCGGCCGGTCGCGCCCAGGACCGGGGATTCTGTATTTCAACCGCTTCACGGGAGGTCTCAAGGTAGCCGCGAACGGGAGCTACAACGATTTCTATATCAAACTGGTGGGCGGCAGCAATCCCGCCACCGCGGATACCGGAGTCAAGGGCTCCGGCATGGTGGGCGTGGACGTGGAGCAGGTCCTGGCATGGAATCCCGAGGTCATCCTGCTGGGCAACTTCGATGGCGCCCTGCCTCAGGATCTCTATTCAGACCCGGTCTGGCAGAACGTTGCGGCGGTGCGTCATCGGAGGGTCTATAAGGTTCCCCTCGGCGGATACCGCTGGGACCCACCGGGCCAGGAATCGCCGCTCATGTGGCAGTGGCTCACGGACATCAGCTTTCCAGGCCAGGTCCCTTCCCCGCTGCGCGGTGCCATCCCGGACTATTACCGCTTCCTGTATGGCCGGGCTCCCGATTCGGCGGAAATAGACACCATGTTGTGGATGAGCGTGAACAGCCAGTCAGCTGACTACGAACAGTTCCGTGGCGCGTGAGGTCCGGGAGCTGAGGCCTAAGAGACTCGGTGCACCGGCAGTACGGTCTGTTCCGCGGATAATCGGCCCGATGGCAGGCACGGCACTTTTGCTGCTCGCCTTGGCAGTGCTCGCGCTGACGGTAGGCCGCTACCACGTACCGTTCTGGCATGTAGTACAGATCCTTGCCTCCCGGGTACTTCCGCTGGATACGCCCATGAACAGTTCCGAAGAAACCGTAGTGCTCTTGGTCCGGCTCCCCCGGGTTCTGCTGGCGCTGCTGGTGGGCGGCGGCCTTGCCATTGGCGGCGCCGCGCTGCAGGCCATCTTTCGTAATCCGCTGGTCAGCCCGGAAATCATCGGCGTATCGGCCGGGGCGTCCTTTGGCGGTGCACTGGCCCTGCTGTTTGGCCTGGGCTCCCTGGTGCTGGTGAGCGGATCCTTTGCCTTCGGGTTAGCGGCGCTTGGCCTGCTCTTCCTGATTACCTCCGGTCGCGGCGGCACACCGATGCTCATGATCGTGCTCGGCGGCGTCGTCGTGGGATCGTTCTTCTCCGCGCTGGTGGCACTGATCACCTACATCGCCGATCCGTTCACCACCTTGCCTGCGATCGTCTTCTGGCTGCTGGGAAGTGTAGCGACGGCGAATTATGCAAAGGTCCTGATCGCCGTTATCCCGATTCTGGCCGGGACCGGTGTGCTGTTGGCCCTGCGCTGGCGGATCAATGTGCTGTCCCTCGGTGATGAGGATGCCGCCGCACTGGGTCTGCGGCCCCGCACCTTACGTGTGGTGGTCCTGATCGCCGTCGCACTCATCGTGGCCGGCGCGGTGGCCGTCAGCGGAGTGATCAGCTGGGTGGGACTGGTCATCCCGCACCTGGCCCGCATGTGGGTGGGGCCCGACCACCGGGTGCTGCTGCCGGTGTGCTTTGCGCTGGGCGGGTGCTACCTCATCGCAGTAGACACTGTGGCGCGCACCGCCACAGCCGGGGAGATCCCGTTAGGTGTGCTGACCGCACTGATCGGTGCGCCGGTTTTCTTTTTGTTGCTGCGCCATAACCGGGACAGGATTTGGGACAGTGCTTGAGCTGGACCACGTTGCCTATGGATACCGGGCGGCCGAACACATTTTCCGCGATGTCAGTTTCCGGGTGTCGGCGGGTACCGCGACGGCGGTCCTGGGGCCCAACGGCAGCGGCAAGACCACGCTGGTCCGCTGTGCGGCCGGGCTTCTGGCGCCTACCGAGGGCACCATCACCAGGCTGGAAACGGTGGGCTATGTACCGCAGGCCCACAGCAGCTCCTTCGCCTACCGTGCGCTGGATATGGTGCTCATGGGCAGGGCGCGCCAGGTCCGCATTTTTCGTTCCCCGGGTGCGGCCGATCGGTTCGCAGCGCTGCGGGCCATGGAGCGGGTCGGTATCGCGGACCTGGCAGACCGGCTCTTTCCCACACTCAGCGGAGGCGAACAGCAGCTGGTCTTCATTGCCCGCGCCATCGCCACGGGCTGCCCGCTGCTTGTCCTGGATGAACCATCCACCGGATTGGACCTCAAGAACCAGGTGCGTGTGCTGACCCTGCTGCGGGATTTGAAAGCGGACGGGATGGCCCTTTTGCTCAGTACCCACGAGCCGGATCATGCGCTGTACCTGGCCGATTCTGTGGTCCTGATGCACCGGGACGGCGTAGTGGCCGGGAGTGCCGCGGAATTATTGACCGCCGCCCAGCTGAGCGGCCTTTACGGCGTCGGCGTCAGCACCCTGGAGTACCAGGAGGGCAACGGGGCCCGGCGCCGGACCGTCGTCCCGCGGTACGGGTCCGCGAAAACCCTGCTGTCCGGTGATAGCCAGTTGCCGCCGTCGGCCCCGATCAACAGTTGAGGCCCACGTTCTCCCGCGAACATGGGCCCGAACCGCACGCTCGATCCGCTAGACGCCGACTTTTTCTTTGTGCGCCAGCGACCCTCCCGCTGGGACTTCCTGAAGGGGCTCCACAGCGGCTTCCGCCACCTGCGCAGGCTGCCGTACCCCGTCCTCGTGCGCAATCATTGTCGCTTCATCGAACGGCTCAAGCCGATCCAGGACCCGGTCAACGCGGCCCCGGTCGATTTCCTTGACCCAGGTGCCCATCAGCACCGTGGCCACCGCGTTGCCGGTGAAGTTTGTCAGGGCACGCGCCTCGGACATAAACCGGTCAATGCCGACGATGAACGAGACGCCGCCGACCAGATCAGGCCGGTGCGAGGCCAGCCCGCCGGCCAGCGTGGCAAGTCCGGCGCCACTGACCCCGGCCGCACCCTTGGACGCAATAATCATGAAAACCAGCAGCCCGATCTGCGAACCGATGTCCAGCGGCTTACCCATCGCCGAAGCGATGAACAACGCGGACATGGTGAGGTAAATAGCTGTGCCGTCCAGATTGAAGGAGTAGCCGGTGGGTACGGTGATGCCCACAACCGGCTTGGAAACGCCCAGGTGCTCCATCTTGGCGATCAGCCTTGGCAGCGCCACCTCGGAGGAGGAGGTGGAAACGATCAGCAGGTATTCCCGGCCCAGGTACCGCATCAGCTTGAAAATGTTCACGCCGGTGGCGAGCTTTAGGATGGTCCCCAGGATGAACACGATGAAGATTGCGCAGGTCAGGTAGAACGCACCCATCAGGGACAGCAGGCTCAGCACCGCCTGCCAGCCGGTCAGTCCGACGACGGCGGCAATGGCACCGAAGGCGCCTACCGGGGCCAGCCACATGACCATGATCAGAATGCGGAACACCACGGCCTGGATATGCGCGATTCCGGTGAGGATCGGCTTCCCTGCTTTGCCCATTTTCTGCAGCGCAAACCCAACCAGCAGCGCCACCAGCAGCGTCTGCAGAATGTTAGTGCCGGTCAGTGATGAAAGCAGCGAGGTGGGAATGATACCCAGCAGGAATTCGGTGCTGGAAGCACTTTCCGCGGGTGCCTTGTAGACGGCATCCTGCAGGTGCAGGCCGGCACCGGGCTGGATGATGTTTCCGACCAACAAGCCAATAGCCAGGGCGAAGGTGGACATCACCATGAAGTAGATCAGTGCCAGGCCGCCCACCTTGCCGACCGTTGCGGCCTTGGCTATCGAGCCAATCCCGAGCACAATGGTGCAGAAGATAATCGGCGCGATCATCATTTTGATCAATGCGATGAAAGCGTCGCCCAGCGGCTTCAGCTGGGCCGCCACGCCGGTTTTGCCCGGGAAGACCAATCCGACAACGACGCCCAGGATCACCGCAACGACGACGGCAATGTACAACCAGTGGGTCCTGTCGAGTCCCTTGCGGCGGACCGCAGGTCTAGCTGATCCTGCTCGAGACGAATGTTCCTGCCGTGAGCTCATCGCGTGTTCCTTTAGCTAGTCTTGAGGGGCGGTGTGTGCACCGCGTCTTGACCAGCATGGCCGCTGATGTGATTGTGATCACCGTTGCGTTCATATTGTTCACAGTTTTTATCCCGGCAGCTTTCAATATGTCAGTTTCCGATTTGTCAGTTGTCAGCCGCGCAGGTGCCCGCACCGGGAGGAGTCAATACTCATGATCCGTAGTTGGAGCCTTGCACGCCGGCTCTTTACCGCGCACGTCCTTTTTGTGCTGCTGCTCACCGCGGTGCTGGGCGTGCTGCTGTTCACCGAAGCACGCAACCAGTCATACAGCCAGGCACGGGAGCGAATGGTGTCCATAGCAGGAACGGTGGCAGACAACCCACTGGTCCTCACGGCCGCCGATTCGGCCGATCCGGCCGGATTGCTGCAGCCCTACGCGCTACGGGTAATGGCCGACGCAGGGGTGGATTTCGTCACCATCATGGCACCGGACCGCACCCGCTGGACCCATCCGGACCCGGCAGAAATCGGCCGTCGCTACATCGGCTCGATCGATCAGGCGCTTGCCGGAAATACGTATACGGAAGTGACCACCGGGACTCTGGGCCCCTCCGTGCGCGCAATAGTCCCGGTCAAGGACTCAACCGGGAAGATCCGCGCACTGGTGGCATCCGGGGTGACCGTTCCCACCGTGGAGGTTGCGCTGGAGGCAAGACTCCCGGCCGTCATCGGTATCGCCGCAGCCCTGCTGCTGGGCGGCTCATTGATTTCCTGGCTGCTCGGGCGCTATCTGCGCAAGGTCACTCTGGGATGGGGGCCCGAACGGCTCGGACAGCTTTTTGTTTATTACGAATCCGTGCTGCACTCGGTCCGTGACGGGCTGGTGTTGACGGATCACCAGGGCGAACTGGTGATGTACAACGACCAGGCAGCGCAGCTGCTGGGGATTGCGGCGCCCGGCGGGAACGGGCAGGCCCCAAGACTGGCGGAACTGGATTTGCCACCCTCGCTGGCGGAACTGCTTCATAGCGGACGGACGGCCAAAGACGAGCTGCACCTGACGCAGGAGCGCCTGCTGGTGGTCAGCCAGGAACCGGCACGCGCTCCCGGATCCGGGACATCCGCCGGTTCCGGCGCGCCCAGCATCGGGACCGTGACCACGGTGCAGGACCACACCGTCATCGCCGAGCTTGGCGACGAGCTCCGTTCGACCCAGACGCTAACGGATGCGCTGCGCGCACAGACCCATGAGCATGCGAATCGAATCCACACGCTGGTGTCGTTACTGGAGCTGGGCCGGACGGATCAAGCGCTGGAATTTGCCACGGCGGATCTGCAGTTAAGCCAGCGGCTCGCGGACGAGGTTCTGAATGCGGCGGACGAGCCGGTGCTCAGCGCCCTGTTAATGGGCAAGATCGCCCAGGCCAACGAACGTGGGATTGAGCTGCGGGTCAGCACCGAAACGCGAACCCGGTTTTCCGGTCTGCGCGCACACGACGCCGTCACAATTCTGGGTAACCTGCTGGACAATGCGATGGATGCGGCGGCTGAAGGGGAAGAGCCGCGCTGGGTTGCCCTCCACCTCGGGCCTACCGTGGACGGACTGCAGCTGGAGGTCTCCGACAGCGGGCCTGGTCTGGATCCGGTACAGACCGCCGGCATCCTCGCCAAGGGTTTCAGTACCAAGCAGTCCGGCGGCGCCGGTCGCGGAATCGGGCTGGCGCTGGTCCGGCAGACGGTCCAGCGCCTGGGCGGGCAGCTGATCATTGCCGGACGCGCAGGCGTGCCTGACACGGCAGGAGCAGCAGGGACAGCCGGTGCCGACGGGACAGCCGGTGCTGTATTCACCGTCGTTCTTCCCTTAGCCCCGGACCCGGACTCTTTTGCGCCCGTTGGCGAACACCCCGTTGGCGGACGCCCTTTTAGCGAACACCCCGTCGGTGAGCGCGGATGAGCGTTGACCCGCAGCCCATCCGCGTCCTCGTGGTCGATGACGAACCGATTGCCGCTGACGCGCACGCCATCTATCTGCAACGGGTCGGCGGTTTTTCTGTCGGCGGCATCGTCAACGACGGTCAGTCTGCGCTGCGTGCCCTGCAGCAGGGCGCCGAGGCCGGCGCGCCGATCGATCTCATGCTGCTGGACATGAATCTTCCCGACCTGCACGGGCTCGATATTGCCCGTCGCGTCCGCTCGGCGGGGCTGACCGTGGACATTATCGCCATCACCGCCGTGCGGGATCTAAAAGTGGTCCGGACTGCCATCTCAAGCGGCGTGGTCCGATACCTCATCAAGCCGTTCAGTTATGCGATGTTTGCGGAAAAGCTTGTTAACTACCGTGACTTCCGGCAGCAGCTGGCCTCTCCGACCGCTCATGCCTCACAAACCGACGTCGATCTGGCGTTTGCGAGTTTACGGGCACCCACGGCGGCTGCACTCCCTAAAGGCCTGTCCGAGAGCACACTGACCGCCGTCGTCGTCCTGCTGAAAGCCCACGCCGGTCCGATTTCAGCGTCCGAAGTTATGGATCAATTGGGCGTATCGCGCGTCACCGCCCGACGCTACTTGGAGTATCTGGCGGATCAGCAGACCGTGCGCCGCAGAGCCCGTTACGGGACGCCGGGCAGGCCCGAAAATGAATATCTCTGGCGGAGTTAGCCAACTGTTTAGCTGATGTTGACTATGATTTTTCCGCGCGTGTGGCCCTCCATGCTGAGCCGGTAGGCGTCCGCCGCCTGCTCCAGCGGGAACGTCTTCGCAATCTCCACCGTGAGTTTGCCCGCGTCGGCAAGGTCGGCGAGCGCCTGCAGGTCATCCCCGTCTGGACGCACCCACATCCAGGTTCCGCCGTGCTGCTCGGCTTCGGGATCGGCGATGGATGCGTGCCGGCCGCCGGATTTAAGCACCGCCAGCGTCACATCCATGACGCCGCCGACAAAGTCCACAACGACGTCGGCACCATCGGGAGCCAGCGCACGGAACTGCTCGGTAAGACCGTCCCCGTAACTGACCGGTTCGGCGCCGAGGGAACGCAGGTAATCATGGTTCTTTTCCGACGCCGTGGCAATGACCCGTGCGCCGCGGTGCGCCGCCAGCTGGATGGCCACTGAGCCGACACCGCCGGAGCCGCCGTGGATGAGTATGGTTTCCCCCGCTGCCAATTCGAGCCGGTTAAGTACCTGGAAGGCCGTCAGCCCCGTCAGTGGCAGCCCGCCGGCCTGCTCCCAGCTCAGGGCTTGCGGTTTGTGTGCCAGCACGCGCACCGGCAGGGCGATGTAGTCAGCAAAGCTGCCCCCGTGCAGGTAGTCCTTGCGGCCGTAGGCAATCACCTCATCACCTGTCTTGAACTCCGGGGCGTCAACTCCGACGGACTCCACCACTCCAGCGACATCCCAGCCGGTAGTGGCAGGAAATTGGATGTCCATCATGGCGTCAAGGCCGCCAGCGAGAACCTTCCAATCCACCGGATTCACAGAAGCACTTTTGACCTTGACCAACACCATGCCCGGGCCTACCTTGGGCATCGGCTGGTCCGTCAGTTCCAGAATGTCGGGGTTTCCATAGCTGCTAAAGGTAATGGCTCTCATATGTGGGCTAACCGGGCCTTTCCTGCGCTTATTCCATCTATTCGAGCCCCTTCGGCTATCCGGCCGCGCGCGGCAATGTCCAGGTGTGGCCGGATCAACCCGGTTGTACCGGACGGAGAATAGGCAGCAGCGAGTCAATGACGCCGGCATCCTCAATTGTCGATGGGACACTATAGTCTTCGCCGTCAGCGATCTGGCGCATGGTCTTGCGCAGGATCTTCCCGGACCGCGTTTTGGGCAGCGAGTCGACCACCACCGCCTGCTTGAAGTCCGCTACCGGGCCGATTTTTCTGCGGACCAGTGCCACCAACTCCTTCACCAGCTGCTCTTGGTCCATCTCGGCGCCGGATTTGAGCACAACATAGGCGCTGGCCCGCTGACCTTTGAGCGCGTCGACGAGCCCGATGACGGCGCATTCGGCCACTGCCGGGTGCTGGGCCAGAACCTGTTCAATGGCGCCCGTGGAGAGCCGGTGACCGGCCACATTGATCACATCATCGGTACGACCCATCACGAAGACGTATCCGTCCGCGTCCACATAGCCGGAATCACCAGTTGTGTAATATCCCGGGAAAGCGTTCAGATAAGAGGAGACATAGCGTTCGTCACTGCCCCACAACGTCATTAGGGTGCCGGGCGGAAGCGGCAGGCCGAGCACAATGTTCCCCTCGGTGCCTGGCGGTACCGGATCGCCCATGCCGTCGACGATGCGCAGATCAAACCCCGGCATCGGGATCGACGGCGAACCGGCCTTGATTGGCAGCGGTTCAAGCCCGCGCGGATTGCCGCAGATGGCCCAGCCCGTCTCGGTCTGCCACCAGTGATCCACCACGGGAACGTTCAGCACCCTTTCGGCCCAGTGATACGTTTCCGGATCCAGCCGCTCCCCAGCCGCAAAAAGCGTCGTCAGGGAAGAGACGTCGTATTTTGCCAGTTCGGTGGCTTCCGGATCCACCTTGCGGATAGCCCGCAGCGCGGTGGGCGCCGTAAAGAGCACTCGGACCCGGTGGTCGCTGACCACGCGCCAGAAGGCTCCGGCGTCCGGCGTGCCGACGGGTTTACCCTCGTAAAGCACGGTGGTGGCGCCGGCCAGCAGTGGTCCGTAGACGATGTAGGAGTGGCCGACAACCCAGCCCACATCGGAGGCGGTCCACATCACGTCGCCGGGATGAATGTTGTAAAGGTTGGTCATGGTCCACATCAGCGCCGTAGCATGGCCGCCGTTGTCGCGGACAACTCCCTTAGGCGCACCGGTGGTTCCCGAGGTGTACAGGATGTACAGCGGATCCGAAGCCGCGACCGGCACCGGTTCCGCGCGCCCGGCACCGCGCAGCTCGGCATCCCAGTCGAGCCAGGTCTCGTATTCGGTCCCGCGGCCGCCGACGGCCGCCTCGAAGCCGTCCCGCGCCTTGACGATAACGGGCGTATGGTCCGCGTCCGCCAGCCGCAGGGCCTCCGCCACGGCAGGCAGGTACTCAATTTTCCGGCTCGGTTCCAACCCTCCGGATGCGGTCACAACGACGGCCGGCTTGGCATCGGCAATACGGGCCGCCAGTTCGGCGGCGGCAAAGCCACCGAAGACGACCGAGTGCACCGCGCCCAGGCGGGCCGTTGCCAACATCGCGATGACGGCTTCGGGGATCATCGGCAGGTAAATAACTACCCGATCACCCTTCCCGACACCCTGTGAACGCAACACCGAGGCGAAGCGGGCCACCAGATCAGTCAGCTCCGCGTAGCTGTAGTGCCGTTTGATGCCGAGCATGGCCGAGTCATAGATCAGCGCATCCTGCTCCCCACGGCCAGCCAACACGTGGCGATCCAAGGCATTGAATGAGGTATTCAGCCGGGCGCCCGGAAACCAAGTGGTGACGGGTGCGGCGGAACTGTCCAGCGCGCGCGACGGTTCCTTGTCCCAATCGATGGCCTGGGCAGCGCCAAGCCAAAACCCTTCCGGATCTTGCAGACTGCGCGCATAAACGGCCCTGTAGCTCTCTTCTGTCATGGCAACTCTCCCATTCACGAAGCTGTGATGTCTGTCATAGTAGCCGCAAGCCGTATCGCAAAGCAATGGTTATGTATACATAAAATTAAGATTTGAGAAATTATTTGCTTTCAGCGCTCTTTTTCACCGGTCTTTGTATACACTTGATCAAAAGGTTGGCCGTGGTCGAGAACATCGGCCCGCCGGGGCTAATCAGGTAAACGCAGGCAAGGAGGCAACATGCGCGCCAGCGACCGTGCTTATGCTGCCCTTCGATCCGACATCGTCGAATGGCGTCTCCCGCCCGGATCCGTGCTGGCCGAGGTCGAGCAGTCCGAACGGCTGGGCGTTTCCCGGACGCCACTGCGGGAAGCTTTGGCCAGGCTCACGGCGGAGGGACTGACGGCGGCACAGCGGGGCCGGGGTGTGGTTGTCAGCAATATTTCCCTGGCCGATGTGCGGGAACTCTTTGAACTTCGTGCCGCGCTGGAGTGCCGAGCCGCCGAACTTGCCTGCGAGCGCGGCGACCGCGACGTATTCCGGCAATTGCATCAGGAACTCGTAGGCGCGTCTGGACTGCTGAACGAAGCGGATCCCTCCCGCGCTGCGTACTACGAACTGGTGGGGCGCCTCGACGCCGCGATCGATGCCGCCGTCGACAATAGTTACCTGGCGCAGGCGCTCAGAAACCTCCGTGTGCACCTGGTCCGGGTCCGTCGGCTCTCGCAGGACAACCCGGCACGACTGCTGGAGGCGGCCAAGGAACACGCCACCATCGCGGCGGCGATCGCGAAAGGTAATGCCGGAGTCGCCAGTGCCGCCACCACCGTCCATTTGGACAACAGCCTCGACCATCTACTTTCAACGAACACGCCCTAACAACCACTAATCGGCCGGCAGCCGGCAAACCCGAGAGGAAATCATGGTGCTCACCCATCACGTCCGCGTCCATAAAAGCGAGGAAAACCTCCCCCGCGAAGAACAGCTCGCCTGTAAGATCGCCAAGGTGGCAGCGGATCCGGTCGCAGTCACCGATGAAGTCACCGACATGGTCATCAACCGAATCATCGACAACGCCTCCGTGGCCGTGGCCTCGCTGAACCGTGCCCCCATTGTTGCAGCCCGGGCGCAGGCGCTGACACATGGACCAAGCAGCAACGGTAAGGGCTCCTGCATTTATGGTATTGCGGACCGCGTCTCCCCCGAGTGGGCGGCCTGGGCCAATGGCGTCGCAGTGCGCGAGCTGGACTACCACGACACGTTTCTGGCCGCGGAATATTCCCACCCCGGGGACAATATCCCCCCGATCCTTGCCGTGGGCCAGCACGTCGGCAGCAGCGGCGCGGATCTGATCCGAGGCATCGCCACCGGTTATGAGATTCAGGTGGATCTGGTGAAATCAATCTGCCTGCATGAACACAAAATTGATCACGTGGCCCACCTCGGACCGTCCGCAGCGGCAGGCATCGGCACGCTGCTCGGACTGGATGCGGAAACGATTTTCCAGGCGGTGGGCCAGGCACTGCACACGACGACGGCGACGCGCCAGTCGCGCAAGGGCGAAATCTCCACCTGGAAGGCCTATGCACCGGCGTTTGCCGGAAAAATGGCCATTGAAGCGGTGGACCGTGCGATGCGCGGGCAGACGTCCCCCACCCCGATCTACGAGGGCGAAGACGGCGTCATCGCCTGGCTGCTGGACGGCCCGGACGCTTCCTACCAGGTCCCGCTGCCGGCCGAGGGTGAAGCGAAACTGGCCATTCTGGACACTTACACCAAGGAACACTCCGCGGAATATCAGGCACAGGCCTTGATTGACCTGGCGCGGAAGCTGCACGGCGAGTACCCGGAGCTGGCAGATCCGGCGAGGGTGAATGACCTGGTGCAGAAAATTGTCATCCACACCAGCCACCACACACACTTTGTGATCGGCTCCGGGGCCAATGATCCGCAGAAGTATGACCCCACGGCGTCCCGCGAGACGCTGGACCATTCCATTCCGTATATTTTCACCGTTGCCCTGCAGGATGGTGCCTGGCACCATGTGAATTCCTATGCCCCGGAGCGAGCCGGTCGTGCCGATACGGTGGAATTGTGGCACAAGGTCAGCACGGCAGAGGACCCGGAATGGACCCGGCGCTACCACTCCTTGGACCCGCAGGAAAAGGCCTTTGGCGGCTCGGTGGAAATCACGCTTACGGACGGCCGGACCATCACCGACCAGATCGCCGTTGCCGACGCCCACCCGCTGGGTGCGCGGCCCTTCGCCCGTGCGCAGTACATCAACAAACTCCGCACGCTGGCTGCCGGGGAAAACGGCCAGCGGCTGGTGGACGAGGCGGAAATTACCCGGTTCCTGGACACCGTCCAGCGACTACCCGAATTGGGCGCCGGAGAATTGGATGGCCTGAACATCCGGGCCTCAGCCGGTGTCATCAACCTGGCGAATACACCGAAGGGACTCTTCTAATGCTGTATTCCGCCACCACACCCGAGCAGAAACGCGTTGCCTTTCGGGCCGGGCTGTCCTCAGGCACCCTTCAGCAATACCCCGGCGCGTTCAACCCGCTCTCCGCGCGGCTCATCCAGGAAAAAGGCTTCGACGGCGTCTACATCTCCGGCGCGGTACTCGCCAATGATTTGGGTCTGCCGGATATCGGCCTGACTACCCTTACCGAAGTTGCCGTCCGTGCAGGGCAAATCGCCCGGATGACGGACCTGCCGTGCATTGTGGATGCCGATACCGGTTTCGGCGAACCGATGAACGTCGCCCGCAGCATCCAGGAACTGGAGAACGCCGGTCTGACCGGCTGCCATATCGAAGACCAGTTCAATCCCAAAAGGTGCGGTCATCTGGACGGCAAGAACGTCGTCGACCTTGACACGGCCAGCAAGCGGATCCGCGCCGCCGCCGACGCCCGCCGGGATCCGAACTTCCTGATCATGGCCCGCACGGACGTCCGTGCAGTGGACGGGCTGAAGGCTGCGCAGGACCGCGCACGGGCGCTCGTGGATGCCGGCGCGGACGCCATCTTCCCCGAGGCAATGAAAGACCTCACGGAATTCGCTGCCATCAGGGCGGCGGTGGACGTGCCGGTCCTGGCTAACATGACCGAGTTTGGCAAGAGTGAACTTTTCACCGTGGATCAGCTGGCCGCCGTGGGCGTAAATATGGTCATCTACCCGGTGACCCTGCTGCGCAGCGCCATGGGCGCGGCGGAGCGGACGCTGGATGCCATCAAAGCCAACGGAACGCAGGAATCCGCCGTTGGTCAGATGCTCACTCGTGCGCGTTTGTATGAATTGGTGGATTATGAATCCTACAATCACTTCGATACTTCAGTCTTCAACTTCCAGATACCCGGCAAGCACTAAGGACGGCTATGACACCGACATCTGAAACCACCATCCACAAGGGTCTTGCGGGCGTGGTGGCGGACACCACGAAGATCTCCAAGGTCAACTCGGAGACCAACTCGCTGCTGTACCGCGGCTATCCCGTCCAGGAGCTGGCAGCCAGATGCAGCTTCGAACAGGTCGCCTACCTGCTGTGGTACGGCGAACTGCCGACGGCGGACCAGCTGGCCGAGTTTGAGAAGGCCGAACGTGACGGTCGGGGGCTCGAGCGGATCGTCAAGGAAGCCATTGATTTGCTGCCCACCACAACGCACCCGATGGACGTCTGCCGGACCGCCGCGAGCATCCTCGGCGCCACACATCCGCAGGCGGCGGACAACTCCCGCGAAGCCAACCTCAAGAAGGGCATTGACCTGCTCGCGGCCATGCCCGCCGTCGTCGCCTATGACCAGCGTCGCCGTCGCTCGCTGGAAGAAGTGCCCGCCCGCGGGGACCTGAGTTACTCCGCCAATTTCCTGTACATGACCTTCGGTGAGGAGGCCGCACCGGAGGTGGTGGAGGCGTTTAATGTCTCGATGATCCTCTATGCGGAGCACTCCTTCAATGCCTCCACCTTCACGGCCCGAGTGATTGCTTCCACCTTGGCGGACCTGCATTCCGCCGTGACAGGAGCCATCGGTGCGCTTAAGGGTCCGTTGCACGGCGGCGCGAATGAGGCCGTTATGCACACCTTTGACGAGATCATCAAGGCCCTGCCCGACGGCGGCGATGTCACCGAAGCGACGCAAAAGTGGCTCGAGGACGCACTGGCCAACAAAAAGAAGATCATGGGTTTTGGACACCGTGTCTATAAGAATGGTGATTCCCGCGTTCCCACCATGAAGACCTCGCTGGACAAAATGGTGGAACACTACAACCGACCTGATCTGGGTGAGCTTTATGCTGCCATGGAAGCGGCCATGGCCAAGGAAAAGAACATCAAGCCGAACCTGGACTACCCGACCGGGCCGGTCTATCACCTGATGGGATTCGACACGGAGATGTTCACCCCACTATTCGTGGCCAGCCGCATCACCGGCTGGACCGCGCATGTCATGGAGCAGCTGGAGGCGAATTCACTGATCCGTCCGTTGAGCGAATACAACGGCGTGGACGAACGCCAGCTGCCCTGAGAAACCAGTTCCCCTGAAAACCACTAGAAGTTGGAGCACCAGCATGGAAAAATCCTCACTCAAGGCCCTGGCCAGAGAACAGCTCGCCGCGGCGCAGGCATCCTCCAGCGGTCGGAGCGCCAAGACCGTCTACGGGGGTCATGAGCACATTCTGCGCCAGACAGTCATCGCCTTGGATACGGGGCAGCGGCTCGATGACCACGATAATCCGGGCGAAGCCACCGTTTATGTTCTCAGCGGCCGGGTTGAGCTGGCATCCGGCGGGACAACGTGGGAGGGCTCACCCGGAGACCTGCTGATCGTGCCGGAGGCCAGGCATTCATTGCATGCCATCGAAGCGGCCTGCGTGCTGCTGACGGTGGCCAAGAGCCGCTGACGGTGCCCCTGGCTGACGACCGGTCAAACCACGGGCTCAGCCAGGTAGTCGGCCACGGTTTCGTTGTCCGTATTGAGCACTACCCGCACCGCCAGCCGTTCCCCGGCCAACATGGGCGGCAGCCACCGGAGGGAGTCAGCCCACATCAACTCGCGCGGCAGTGCGCTGATCGGATACCACTGCGGGGCGATCTCTGAGCTTTCGGTGGGCTCGCCCTCCCATTGCCTGCTGAGAAACACCGTGGTGTGCATATCCCACTCAGGTTTTGCGGGGAAAACAAAGTCCACCGTCCCGGCATAGAGTAGGTTGGATTCCTCGACGTGAACATGTACTTCTTCGGCCACCTCGCGGCAGATCGCCTGTGCGGCGCTCTCTCCGGGCTCCAGATGACCGCCAATTCCCACCACTTTACCGGTGCCGAAGCCGATCTTTTTCAGCCCCAGCAGCACATTCCGGCGCCCATCCACATCACGGAGCAGGAAGCACAGGGTTACGTCGGCAGCAGTCATCGTCCCAGCCTACGTCTCCTGCGGCTCATCAACTGAGCCGCAGGTGTCCTTTAGGAGCCTCAAAGGAGCATCTACGGCTCAGTCGATTCGAAGAGCCACGTTACCCCAGGGCCCGCGGGTGCGCGGCGGCGTAGACCTCCCGCAGCGTTTCCACTGTCACCAGCGTGTAGACCTGCGTCGTGGTCACCGACGCGTGGCCTAACAGTTCCTGGACAACGCGTACATCGGCCCCGCCCTCCAGCAGATGCGTGGCGAAGGAATGCCGCAAAGTGTGCGGTGAGACGTCGGCACTAATGTCCGCCTTCCCAGCCGCTACCTTCAGAATGGTCCACGCACTTTGCCTGCTGATTCGCCCGCCCCGGGCATTGAGGAACAGCGCCGGGCTGCCCTTGCCCTTGGCCGCGAGCAGGGGCCGGCCGCGCACCAAGTAAGCCTGCACGGCCCGCGCGCCGTAGGAACCCAGCGGCACCATGCGTTCCTTGGAGCCCTTGCCAAAGAGCCGCACCACCGCGGGCGCACCAGCCAGCGCGGACAATTCGTCGCCGCCGTTACCCGCATCGACCGCGACGTCGTCCACGTCCAGTCCTACGGCCTCGCTGATCCGGGAACCGGTGGAGTAGAGGAACTCCAGCAATGCGCGGTCCCGCAATCCGGTGGCAGTGTCCGCTCCGGCGGCCTCAAGCAATCGGGTGACCTCGGCAACGCTGATAGCCTTTGGCAGGCGCCGGCCCGCCATTGGCGGGTGTACATCCGCGGCAGGATCCGTCGCCGTCATCCCTTCCAGCGCCCAGAATTTATGCAGGCCCCGGACGGCGACGATGGTCCGCGCCGCAGACCGAACGCCCAGCGCTGCGGAGCCGTCCGTGCCCTCGGCAATGGTCAGCGAGAAGCCCGTGACATGGTGCCGGGTAATCTCCCCCGGTGCCTGCACCCCGGATGCAGTTAGGAAACGCTGATACCTTCCCAGATCCCGACGGTAGGCGCTGAGAGTATTGGGCGCCAGACCGCGCTCAACGCCCACATGCTGCAGGTAGTCGGTCACGGCCCGCTCCAACGCCGGCGGGAGTGGATTCACGTTACTGGCGCTGGTCCGGATGCGCCGGCCAGGGAGCATCAGCCGGACGCAGCGTGGAAAAACCGCTGGCGCGTGCGGCGGCTGCGGCGAGAATGCCGACAACGGCAGAGGGGTTATGCAGGGAACCGTCCAGGACCGCGGCGACGGCGTCCTCCAGCGGGACCCAGGCGAAACGTATCTCCGCTTCCTCCTCGGTGCGGGTGTGCCGGCTCCCCGCGTCGACTTCGGTGAGCCCCCGAGCAAGATAAATCCTGATCGCTTCGCTGGAGGAACCGGGCGAATTGAAAACATCCGCCAGGACCAGCCACGCGGAAGCGACCAAATCCGCTTCCTCGGCCAGCTCACGGGCAGCGGCGGCAACGTGGTCCTCGCCGGAAACGTCCAGGAGCCCGGCCGGGATCTCCCACAGGGTCATCCCCACCGGATGCCGGTATTGGCTGATCATCAAGACTTCACCGGCAGTATTCATCACCAGCACAGCCACTGCCCCGGGATGGGTAATGTAGTCCCGCGTCAGCTGCTTTCCGGCATCCTGTAAAACGAAAGTATCACTGACTACATCCCAGATCCGGCCGCGGTAGACCGTTTCGGAAGACACAAGTTCACGCGGGCTCAGCGAGTCCGCGAGGTCCTCGCCATCGTCCACGGTTCTACCCAGTGCACCGTCCGGATTGACCATCATGCTCAGACCTCGAGCAGCCGGGTGGAGCGCTGGCGTTCCAGTGCAGCGGCCACCAGGCCTGCGAACAGCGGATGCGGGCGGGTGGGGCGCGAGCTCAGTTCGGGGTGCGCCTGAGTGGCAACATAGTACGGGTGCACGTCCCGGGGCAGTTCCACAAATTCAACCAGCTTGCCATCCGGTGAGGTCCCGGAGAACACCAGTCCCTTGGCCGCAATCTGGTCGCGGTATTTGTTGTTCACCTCGTAACGGTGACGGTGACGTTCGCTGACGGTGGTCTTGCCGTAGGTCTGCGCGATGACCGAGCCCTCGTCCAGCTTGGCCTCATACAGACCCAGGCGCATGGTTCCGCCCAGGTCTCCCCGGCCTTCCACGATGTCCAGCTGCTCTTCCATGGTCGCGATCACCGGATATTTGGAGTCCGGCTCGAACTCGCTCGATGATGCCCCGTCCAGGCCCACCACATTGCGGGCGTATTCGATCACCATGCACTGCAGGCCCAGGCAGAGACCCAGGGAAGGCAGCTGTGTTTCGCGCGCAAAGGTCAGCGCACCCAGTTTCCCTTCCAGGCCGCGGATTCCAAAGCCACCCGGAACACAGATGGCGTCAACGCCATCGAGCGCCTTCGCAGCTCCCGCGGGAGTGGCACAAATGTCCGAAGGGACCCAGCGGATTTTCACCCGCGTCTGGTTTGCAAAGCCGCCGGCACGTAGTGCCTCCGTGACGGAAAGGTAGGCATCGGGTAGGTCAATATACTTACCTACCAAGGCAATTTCGACGTCATGGGCCGGGTTGTGGACCACTTCCAGCAGCGCGTCCCACTTGGTCCAGTCCACGTCCTTGAACGGCAGGTCCAGTGCCCGGACGATATAGGAATCCAGTCCTTGCGAGTGCAGGGTCTTGGGGATGTCGTAAATGCTGGCCGCGTCCGGGCAGCCGATCACGGCGTCAACATCAACGTCGCAGGCGCGGCCGATCTTCTCCCGCATGGAATCGGGCAGCTCACGGTCCGAACGCAAAATGATCGCGTCCGGCTGGATACCCAGGGACCGCAGTGCTGCCACGGAATGCTGCGTGGGCTTGGTCTTGAGCTCCTGCGACGGCCCGATATACGGCACCAGTGAAACGTGCAGGAAGAAAACGTTATTGCGGCCGACATCCTGGCGGACCTGCCGGGCCGATTCGAGGAACGGTTGGGACTCGATGTCCCCGACGGTGCCGCCGATTTCGGTGATAATCACATCCGGTGCGTTTCCGCCGTCCGCAGCCAAGCGCATCCGGCGCTTGATCTCATCGGTGATATGCGGGATGACCTGGACGGTATCCCCCAGGTACTCACCACGGCGCTCCTTGGCGATCACCGTCGAGTAGATCTGCCCGGTGGTCACGTTCGCCGAACCTTCAAGACTTTCGTCCAGGAAACGCTCATAGTGGCCAATATCGAGGTCCGTTTCCGCACCGTCATCGGTGACGAAAACTTCGCCGTGCTGAAAGGGATTCATCGTCCCGGGATCCACGTTCAGATAGGGATCGAGCTTCTGCATCGTGACCGAAAGCCCGCGGGCCCGCAGCAGATGACCGAGGCTGGAGGCCGACAGCCCCTTCCCCAGGGAAGACGCCACACCACCGGTGACGAAGATATGTTTGGTCGTCTTGGACTGACCACTGGACCGGGAATTTGATCGATGCACCACGGGGTTCGAGCCTAGCATCTTTGACTCCCGGCTGCGGCCGCACCGCCCGCGCTTGCGTCCTGGCCGTGACCATTTCCCGGCACCCGATCTGGCTGCTGTTCCGGTTCCGCTCCCACCTGTTTGTCCTCCCGTTCCAGATCGGCGGCCCGGCCGATGATGTTCTTGGCCATCGAGGGAAAAATGAAACCATGGAACGGCAAAATCGCCCACCAATACAGTTTTCCAGCCAGTCCGGCCGGAAAATAAATGGCCCGTTGCCGGTAAACGGTCCCGGCGCCGTCGGGCTCCGCGGTAAATTCAAGCCAGGCCTCGCCGGGGACGCGCATCTCCGCGTGCAGCAGCAGCATCCTTCCGTCCTCGATCTTCTCCACCCGCCACCAGTCCACGGCGTCCCCGACAAAAAGCCGCTGTGCGTTCCGACGTCCACGGTTCAGCCCGGCTCCGCCGACCAGCTTGTCCCACACACCGCGGATGGCCCACGCGGCGGGGAGCGAGTACCAGCCGTTCTGCCCGCCGATACCCTCAATGACCCGCCAAACATACTGTGGTGCCACCGCTGTCGGTTTCTCCCGCTGGTCGACGAAGAAGGTGCGGCCCGCCCAATCGGGGTCGCTGGGCAATGGATCCGAAGGCGGACTGTTGGTGGCACTGGCCCAGCTCGTTACGACCTCATCACTGGCGAGTTTGCCCAGTGCAAGCTGCACGGCCTTGCGGTAGCGCGTGAGGCCATCCGACGGCAACGGGATGAATGTGTCGATGTCCTGCTCCTGCGCAATGGCCTCGTGCTGCAGGGATCCGACCAGCGGAACCGCCATGGAGTGGGGAATGGGCGTGACCAGCGCCACCCACCAGCCGGCCAGCGTCGGCGCCGGCAGCGGCAGTGCATAGATGTAGCGCCGGCTCAACCCCGCTTCATGAGCATAGCCATACATCAATGCTCCATAGGTCAGCACTTCCCGGGAGCCAATATCAAACGTCCGGTTAATCCCGGAAGGCATGCCCGGAGCAGCCACGAGATAATGCAGCACATCCCGGATCGCAATGGGCTCAATGCGGTTCTGCACCCAGCTCGGTGACGGCATTGCAGGGAGGTTGTCCGTGAGGTGGCGGATCATTTCAAACGAGGCCGAACCCGATCCGATCACCACACCTGCCTGGAACACCACAGCCGGTACCGCACCGGCGAGCAGTGTTTTGCCGACCTCGCTGCGGGACCGCATATGGGGGGATAATTTTCCGGTCCCCGGGTGCAGTCCACCGAGGTACACAATGCGGTTAACATCTGCCGACTCTGCAGCCGCCGCTACCGTACGTGCTGTCTCCAATTCCTGCTTAACAAAATCGGGTCCCGAGCCCATCGCGTGAACCAGGTAGAACAGCGTATGCACGCCCTTACACGCCGCGGCGGTGTCCGCCTCCGACGTCAGGTTTCCCTGGACAACCTCCACATCTGCGCGCCACGGCACCGAATCCAGCTTTTGCGGCGAGCGCACCAGGACCCGCACCTTGTATCCCTCGGCGAGCAGCCGGGGCACCAACCTTCCGCCTACATATCCGGTGGCTCCGGTGACCAGAACCAGCTTGTCCTTCGTGGAATCCGTCATGCCATGATCCTACGGCCGCTCACCGACAGGATGAAAGTTTCCGCACCGGGAACGGGAAGCCGCCACCGTTGGCCATGGGTTCAGCGGCCGCTGCGCGCCTCATCCAGCAGTTCGCGGGCATGGGCCTGGGCCGTGGCGGAATCTTCCTGCCCCGCCAGCATCCGGGCCAGCTCCCGGACCCGGCCGGCGTCGTCGAGCAGGGTTACGTCGCTGGACGTGAACCCGCCCCCGGAGGTCTTAATGACCCGGATGTGCTGATCTGCGAAGGCAGCAACCTGCGGCAGATGCGTAACAACCAGCACCTGCACATGCTTGGCCAGCATGGCCAGCCGGCGGCCGATCTCCACGGCTGCCTTGCCGCCCACCCCGGCGTCGACCTCGTCGAACACAAAGGTGGGCACCGGGTCCACCGCAGCGAGCACGACCTCGATGGCCAGCATCACCCGCGACAGTTCGCCGCCGGAGGCGCCCTTGCCCAGCGGCCGGGGTGCTGCGCCCGTGTGCGGCTGCAGCAGGAAGACGATCTCGTCCGCACCGTTGATTCCCGGTGCGGACGCAGCGGAAATATCGATTACGAGTTTGGCGTCAGGCATGGCAAGGGCCGTCAGCTCGGCGCTGACCCGGCGGGACAATTCAGCTGCAGCCTTGGTCCGCGATGCCGTCAGCCGTGCGGAGAGAGCCGCCAGCTCCACCGCGGCCGCCGCCACCTCCGTCTCCAGCGCCTCGATCCGGCCGGAATCGTCCTGCAGTTCGTCCAGCCGGACGCGTGATTCTTCGGCCCAGGTCAAGACGCCGTCCACGGATGGAGCGTACTTGCGCACCAGCACGGCGAGAGCGCCCCTGCGGTCCTCCACTTCGGCGAGCCTGCCCGGACCGTCTGAATCCAAGGATGTGGAATAGCCCGCCAGGTCACGGGCAATGTCCGCCAGAATGATGCCTGCTTCGGTCAGTCGTGCGGCGGCCGATCCAAGTTCCTCGTCATGGTCCGCGACCCCCTCCAGCAATCGTTTGGCCGTATCGACCAGGGTGGTGGCATCCGCGCCGGCGCCGAAATCGTCCGTGATCAGCGCCTCGCGTGCCTGCTGCGAAGCGAGCCGCAGTTCCTCCAGATTGGCCAGCTTGATGGACTCCGCCTTCAGCACGTCGTCCTCGCCGGCCTGCGGGTCCACCTCGTCAATCTCCGCCAGGGCCAGCCGCAGGGCCTCGGCCTCCCGGAGCCGCTCCCTGCCGTTGTGCCGCAGTTCCTCAAGCTCCGTCTGAGCATGCTGCCAGCGGCGGAACAAGGTCCGGTACTGCTCCAGCCCGGCGGCAAAAGTCTTCTGGAAATCCCCGGCAAACCTGTCCAGGGCATCGCGTTGGGCTGCGTTGCTCTTGAGCCGGATCTGGTCCGATTGCCCGTGCACCGCGACCAGCTGTTCGCCCAGCTCGGTAAGCACGCCAACCGGCGCCAGCCGGCCTCCCACATGGGCGCGGCTGCGGCCGTCTGCGCCGACGGTTCGGGCCAGCACCAGACCGGCAAAGGCCTTTCCGGCATCGCTATCAGATCCGCCGCTGCCCCCCTGGCCGCTGGTGCCGGATTCGCCGCCGCTGCCCGTGCCGCCGGCATCGAACTCGTCAATGTCTGCGCCGGCTTCCAGCGCGCGCGCCAGGGCCCGGTGTCCGAGCGGCAGCCGGACGGATGCCTCCGCAGAGGCTGACTTTGCGCCGGTACGAACGGCGCCGGCGTCGGAGCGCGCACCCAACAACAGGCCGACGGCGGTGACCACCATGGTTTTGCCCGCGCCGGTCTCGCCGCTGACAACACTTAGCCCCGGGCCCAGCGGCAGCGTCGCTTCGGCAATGACGCCCAGGTCCCGGATGCGAATTTCCTCGATCATATGGCTTCACTCATGGTGTGTTGGAGCTCCTCCGGGCGGTCCGGGCGCCTCGGTGCGGTCGGCGGCACTTCGTTCGTGATTCCACGGCCGGCCACTTTCCGGCTGGCTGCCCACGGATCCAAGATTGCGCGGCTGCATCAGGACCGGCGCCCTCGGTTTCGGGCTGCTGACGATTGGCATTTGCGAGGTACGCGCGGCGGCTTCCTCACCGGGACGGCCGCGCCAGCCTTCGATAGGAAGTTCGAATTTGCGCACCAGCCGCGCGGAGAAGGGCGTCTGGTAGATCCGGGCAAGCCGGACGGGGCGGTCCGAACGGGTCACTTCAATCCGCGATCCGGGCGGAAGGTCGATGGTCCGCCGGCCGTCGCACCACATCACCCCGTGCGCTTCGGTACGGGTCAGGACCTCGACGGCAAGCTTCGAGTTCGGTGAGACCACCAGAGGCTTGGCAAACAGCGCATGGGCACTGATCGGGACCATCAAAAGTGCTTCGACCTCCGGCCAGACGACGGGACCGCCAGCGGAAAACGCGTAGGCCGTGGATCCCGTCGGGGTGGCCATAACCACGCCGTCGCAGCCAAAGGAGCTCAAGGGACGGCCATCCACCTCGGTCACAACCTCGATCATTCGTTCGCGGTTTCCCTTTTCAATGGCCACTTCATTCAACGCCCATGTATGCAGAATCTTCCGGCCCTGGGCCCAAACGGTGACATCGATGGTCATCCGCTCTTCAACCACATATTCGCGCTGGACCACCCACTCCACCGTCCGGGCCAGCTCCGCACGCTCGCTCTCGGCCAAAAACCCGACGTGCCCCAGATTCACTCCCAGCAGGGGTAAATCCTCTCCACGGACCTCCTCAGCAGCACGGAGAATGGTGCCGTCGCCGCCCAGGACCATCACAAGCTCAATCCCGGCCAGCGCGACGTCGACGTCGAGGATCTCAATGTGCACATCGATCAGACCCAAATGGGACGACATGTCCGCAATTTCATTTTGCGACATCACCGGAATCAGCCCGGATGCCTGCAACTGCAGACAGACCTCAAGGGCAGCGGCCATCGCCTCCTCACGCCCAGTGTGGGCCAGGATCAGCACTCGCCTGCTCATATCGCTTCGCTTTCCGGTCAGCTGTTCGTGGTAGGAGGCCAGACTTCCGCCAGCAGCTGCTGGACGTTCGCCTGCTGCTCCTCGATCTTAGGCACCGCAGAGGCAACGGGGCGGACCGCCCACAGGAAATATTCCACATTGCCATCCTGCCCGGGGAGCGGGCTGACTACCAAACCGTGCAGCACCAGCCCGGCGGCAGCCGCAGCTGCAGCAACCTGGCCCACCGCCCGCCGTCGCTCCTGTTCGGAACCGACAACACCGGTCCGGCTCAACCGTTCCCGGCCCACCTCAAACTGCGGCTTGACCATCAGCAGCAGATCGGCCCCTTCTGCTGCGGCCAAGGCCAGGGGAACCATGACGAGGGTGAGGGAAATAAAGGACAAATCACAGACAATCAGTTCCACCGGGCCCCCCACCTCCGACGCCTGGAGATAACGGATATTCAGGCCCTCATGCACCTGCACACGCGGGTGCTCCCGCAGCGCCGGCACCAACTGATCGTGCCCCACGTCCACCGCCACCACCATCGACGCCCCGCAGCGCAACAACACGTCGGTAAAACCGCCCGTCGAAGCGCCGGCGTCAAGGCAACGCTTTCCCGCCACAGTGATGCCGGGGAACGCCGCCAAAGCGCCGGCAAGTTTGTGCCCGGCCCGGGAAACATAGTCAGGAACCTCGTTTTCTTCGACGACCAGGTCCCGATCCGGTGAGACCCGAACTGCTGCTTTGACCAACGCGGTGCCGCCGGAACTGACCAGGCCGGCAGCGATCAGTGCCGCCGCCTGGGTCCTCGAACGCGCCAGCCCGCGGCGCACCAGCTCCTGATCCAGCCGTGCCACAGTCAAGCGCCGCCTTCCTTTGTGCCGCCCGGAAATTCTGCGTCGCCGTCGGGCCCGGCATCAAGTTCCTGCCTGAGTTTCCCGTGAATGGAGTCGTAGACCACAACGTGTTCGGCCGTTGGCAACCGGGACAGCCCGGCCAGCGGGGAGATAACGGCATCTACCGCCGGATCGGTGGTTTTCGTGACTTTTTCCGGCCAGCGCAGCTGAGCGTTGGAATCGGCGTCAATTTCGGCCACTGTCTCTAGCCTTTTGATCCACTATGCCAGCGCAGCTCGGGAGCCTTGGCCACAGTGGCGTGCGGCTGTGCATTCCACCACGCCGCGCAAGCACAGCGCCAGCTGTCGGTGTCCTCCTGCGCTCCCGTTATCGTCACCGTACCGTCGGCGGCCGACGCCGACGCCTTACCGCAGCTGAAGACTGTACCCTCGCGCAGGATTTCCGGATATGACTCGAAGAGCTCTGCCAAGGTGGCCAGCAGAAAGCGGGGACGTTCGGCTGTCCGCGCGGCAAGGATCGTCATAAACGTATCAACGCCGGTCAATACGACGGCGGTCGCCATGCCTGCGTTATTGCCGCCCAGAATGTCAGTATCCAGCCGATCGCCGACCACTAACGGATGTGTGGATCCAATCCTGTCCGCCGCAGTGTGGAACAGCAGCGCCTCCGGCTTTCCGGCCACCAGCGGCTCCTTCCCCGTGGCGGTCTGGACGGCAGCCACCAAGGTGCCATTCCCGGGCGCAATTCCGCCCGGTTGCGGGATGGTCATATCAGTATTGGTGGCCACCCAGGCAGCGCCATCAGCGATGGCATAAGAGGCTTCGGCGAGTTCTTTCCAGCTCAAGGCCGGTTCAAATCCCTGAATGACGACGACGGCACCCTCCTGCGCCGAACGCACCGGCACCATGCCCACCAGCTCCACCTCACGGGCCAACGCCTTGCTTCCGGTAACGAGCACCTTGGTACCGGGTGGATACTTCTCCGCAAGCAATGCCGCCCCCGCCTGAGCCGAGCTGACGACCTGATGATCCTCGGCCGGGGCGCCTAAATCACGTAAATGGGAGGCGACGGCGGCGGGCGTACGGGACGCATTATTCGTCACATAGGCCAACCCCACGCCGAAGTCCGCCAGCCGCTTCAGCGAATCGGTCGCGCCGGGGATCGCATGTGGCCCCAGATAGACCACACCGTCCAGGTCCGCCAACACGGCATCAAAGTGTGCAACCAGAGCCTGTTCAGTCATGCAGCGGAGCTCCTTCGCCGTTGGCTGCGCTGCCGCCGGATGTGATCGCGCCAGCATCCCGGACGGCATTTTCGTCGTCACTTTCGGTGTCGTTACCGTGCTCGTCCGTAGAGCCGGCGTCGGTGGAATTTCCGTCATCCGCTTCGGTGCCTTCCGGCTCAGCGTCATCGGCGCTGAACTCGTCCGATTCGGCGTCGTCGGACTCGAAGTAATCCGATTCGGCGTCGTCGATTTCGACGGGCACTGCGGGTGTGCGCTTTACCGGCACCTTCGGCTCGGGCACGATCGCTTCGCCGTCGGCATTGAACATCGAGGTGTCCTGCTTCTTTCGCGGCTTGCGTTCTTCCTCTTCGTCCTCTTCGGCGAGGTCGACGATGAACGGATCGGCGTCGTCGTCTATCCCCAGCGCAGATTCGGCCTTAACGGCCTGGCCCAGCCAGGTGGCCGCCTCGGTGCTGCGGCCCACTGCGTCCAGCGCGTCCGCGTAGGCGCGGAACAAACGGGGGCTGAAGGAAAACGCGCGGTTCATATCCAACTGCGGAATCTCCAACGCCGCCACGGCTGCCTCCCGCTCCCCCAAATCCGCTCTCGCACCGGACGCTACGATCGCCAATTCCACCTTTCCCGCGGTGTCGAGTGTTTGCGCGTCCTCTGACCGGATCAAGTCCAAAGCCCTGTCTGGTCTGCCCATCCCGCGTTCGCAGTCCGCCATCACCGGTAGATGCTCATTGGACCCGCTGATCCGCCGGTAGGTGCGGAATTCCCGCAGGGCCTCGCCGTAGTGTCCGGCGGCATACGCGGTCAATCCGACTGCCTCCCGAACCGCGGCCAGCCGGCCACCGCGGCGACTCGCGGCTAAAGCATGCTGGAAGGACAATTCCGGATCCGTGTCCATTAGCCTGCCGGCCATCACCAGATGGCGCGACACCCACTCACCACTCTTTTCCTCCAACGTCCGCAGTTGCGCACGCGTCACCTTGTCCAGCTCGGTACCGGTCACGTCGTCATCAATTTGTGGTGAACGGTCCCGATCGGGACGATTAGAACTCCTCAGATCGCGCGCATTGTGGCTTGGCATGGGCCGTTCCACACGGGCACCACGGTCGCCGTAGGATCGGTCTGTCGAGGGCCTGTCACTCCGCGGTGAACCCGCCCCGCGCGGCTGCCATTCCTTTCGCGGTGCGGACCGGTCACCATAGGGACGCTCACTTGAGGGCCGGTCACTGCGCGGAGCACGGTCACCATAGGGCTTACGATCCCCCTCACGCGACGGACGATCACCATACGGACGCTCAGTCGAGGGCCGGTCACTGCGCGGAGCACGATCACCATAGGGCTTACGATCCCCCTCACGCGACGGACGATCACCATACGGACGCTCACTTGAGGGCCGGTCACTGCGCGGAGCACGATCACCATGGGGCTTACGATCCCCCTCACGCGACGGACGATCACCGTACGGACGATCCTGCGGGGCGCCATTTTCGCGGGATCGGAAGCCGCGCGGCTCGCCTCCGGAGTTGCTGGTTCCCCTGAACGGTGTTGCCCCGCGCGGCGTATCCCCGCCGTCGTGACGCTGATTCATCTCGCCACGGGCGGCATGTCCGCCGCGATTGCCGTCGCCGGACCGCCCGCCGGCTGACTTGTCTCCACGATTGCTGCCGTTAAATTCAGCCATGCCGGACTCCTCTGTTCATGAGCTGACCAACTGGCACAGTAACAGCCGCTCTTCACTATTGATCTACTAGATGCGCACAAATCCTCCGGGTCCAGTGACCCTATAACCTATTCTAGTCGAGGTCCGGCCGCGAGCCCATGAAGCGTGCGTACCGCTGCAGGAGCTGTTTCCACGTCACTGAATCACTGTCTCTGGCGTCAGGAACCGCTTCTCCTGCGGCACTGTGTGGCACTGATGCCTGCTGGCTAAGCCTGACCACAGTCGTTCCATCGGGCAGCGAGTCAAAAGTAATACCTACTCGGCCTGCGCTTAGCGGAGCGAGGTCCACAAGCCAGGCAAGTCCGATCGACGACGGCGGGGTCCATTCGCTGACGCGGGCCCAGAGACATTCCTCTCCTTTGACGGATTCCTCCAAAAGCTCCCCGTCATCGAATCCGACGTGGGACTCCGCACCAAATTCACTGCAATCATCCACCGGCCACCACAGATGAATGTTGTCGGTGAAACCTTGAAAGGCGTCATTCAAACCCACCGGCACTGTCACGTCACAGCAGATAACAGCCTGCGTAGGAGACTGCGGTCCAGCTGTCGGGGCCGCATGAGAAAAAAGATCTGTCATAGTTTCAGCCTAGCCGTGCGGCGTTTTCCCGCAGGGCGTCGAGGGGGTGTGGGAGGGTGGTGGTTGGTTGTGGTTGTGGGGTGTTAAAGGGGTCAGGCCCCGCACGGTGTGCGGGGCCTGGTCCTTTGAATGGTTGTCCGGCGGTGTCCTACTCTCCCACACCCTCACGAGTGCAGTACCATCGGCGCTGTGGGCCTTAGCTTCCGGGTTCGGAATGGGACCGGGCGTTTCCCCCACGCTATGACCGCCGTAACT
>NZ_JADNYM010000019.1 GCF_015708085.1 Arthrobacter terrae
ATCGAGCTCTGCAACCACCTCACCACCACCAAAACCCGCTATCCCGGCACCAATCTCATCCTGCGTTATCAAGTCAAAGACAAAGCATCATCTCGAAAAAATTAACTCGCTATATCCGGAGTCCTGAGCCTGCAGATCTCGGTCCGGGCGAAGGAACCCCTTCCGGCCGCATTGAAAGTATTGACCGCCTCCAAAGTCCCGCTGGGGGTGATAGCGACGTCAAAGACGACGGGAAAATCGGCCATCGCGTTGTGGTCCGATCCTGACCTGTACTGCATCGAAATCGACGACAGAGACCGCTGGGTTCACTACCGCTCCAGGCAGTCGTTGAACGTGATTCTTGCAGCAATGCAGTCTTCTGAAGGCGGACGGTTCAGAGTCAACCACGGACCCTTTAGCAAAGCTATCCCCGAAGCGAAGGTACTAGCCGATCGCCTTGGCCTCCGGATCCCCAGAAAGGCTGGAATGCCTCCGGGTGTCTGCCCCGACTGCTATATGGTCCTCACGCCCGCGGGCATTTGTGCAACGTGTGAGGCGTAGTCATTGGCAACTGATGCGTGGGTACATGCGGCAGCGGACTGGGACACGGCCTTAAAGGTCTAGCGCCTCCCAGACGGTCCCGGCCAGGGGACATTCCGAGGGAGCCTGACAAGGTCAGAGCCCCGTGCAGCCGGTTTCCTCACGAAGATGACGGTCACCGACATGGCGACGAGCCGGCACCCGAGGCCGACGGGGTCATAGACCGGGGATGGCCGTAAATTACTGGGACTCGCTTGTGACCCACGCAACTCACGGGCGCCGCCCAATGCCAAGATTCCAAAACACTAGTTCTCCCGTGGGGCGTGGAAGGAGTGTGACTCCGAGGCATTGCTAAGGTCGGTCCATGAACATGATTCCCAGCATCCCGCCACCAGTACAGAATCCGATCAAGTGGAAGCTACTGGAAGCTGTCGCCGCGACCGACTCGACGAACTACGCAGACCTTGTCGTAAAGGCTCCTTACGAGACCGATCGCAACTTCGCCGCGCACTATGCCTTTGCCGCCAAGCGATTGGCGGGCACCTTTGGCGGCAAGCCGCAGGATGACATGATCCTCCTCCCATTTCTTACGCTGTACCGGCAGGCATACGAGCTGGCTCTGAAGTCCTGTCTGGCTGATTTTGCCCGTTGGCGGCGGAAGTGGGTCGACGGAGGAAACCCAGATCTTGAATCCTCAGTAGTCCAAGACCGCATCCGCAATGTCCACGGCCATAACTTTCATAAGCTGTCCAGAGAACTGCGGGAACACTATGATGCCCTTGATCTTGGTGAGGAGTTCCCCACAGATCTCGCGGCGTTGATCGAGACATGGCACCTTACGGATAAACCTGGCACCAGCTTTAGGTACTCGACGGTCAATCAGCCTACGGAGGCGGCGCGCATCGATTTTCCGGTCCTGGCCGAAATGCTGGATAACGGCCTTCGGGAGCTATGGGCTGTCGAGGACTGGGTGGATGACCGTATGAGCGCGATTCCCGAGCCTTGAGTAATCTGGGAGCCGTCACGGAGCCTAACAGCTCTGGAAACCGAGCCGCAGGCTCCAAAGCGGGCGCCAGCATTACTCAATCCAGCAGGTCTTGGTGGGCGCCGATCCCTCCGGAACGGTTCGACTGTGCAGTCTAGCTCCGTTTTGATTTGCGTGGGCGCGCTCCAGGGCAGTCCTGACATACCCTTCCCCGCGACCGGGCGTTCAGCGTGTCCTGCGTGGAGTGGCCGTTAGGACATAGCCACCACACCAGTTGGTTCAGATAGGGGCGCACGTCGTGGGGTGTCAGTTCGGCGTTCAGGGTTGGGTGCCACTGCGACGCCAATTCCGGGAAGCGCGCCGCGAGCGATGTTTCTGCCCGGCGGCGTGACTTCGGGCATTCCTGACAGACCATCCCCTTGGCCCGGTCCTTCACCTTGTCCTGGGTGGCGTGACCCTCGGCGCATAGCCACCAGACGGTCAGGCCTGAGTGTGGCAACACGTCCTCCGGCGTAAGCTGACCGTTGAGTGTGGGGTGCCATTGGCCGGCCAAGTTGGGGCGGATGACGGCAAGCGACGTCGCCGGGGTGACGTAGCGCCCCGAGCACTGCCCGCAGCCCGTCCCGTCAGTCGTTCTTTGCACAATGGGCGTCAGGTACGCGTGGCCGGCGGGGCACAGCCACCATGCCGGTTTCCCTGAGTGCGCCATCACCTGGGCTGGAGTTAAATCTCCGTTCAACTGCGGGTGCCACTCGCCCGCCACCGCAGGGAACTTGTCGGCCAGCGACAGCTCCCCGTACTCTCGGAGCCGTAGGGCAGCAATGATCTGTCTTGCTTCAGTTTCCGCGACGGCAACACCGTTGAGGATGTATCTCCGTGCAGACTCTGCCGCCTCGTTCTCGATAAGACCACCTTCCAGCATCTCTTCGAGTGCTGCCGACGCGACGTCGTGGCCTGTAGGCGCGCGCCGCACCAGCGCGTCCTGAGGCGAAAGAGCCTCCAGCGGGTGCTCGCGTACCCGTATGACGCTGTATCCAAGCTCCTGTAGCTGGTCGGTCTTCTCCCGGTCCCTGTCTTCCTTGCCTTTGTGCCAGTACGAGCCGTCGAATTCGATTGCGATGGTGCCGACAATGACATCCACCCGAATCTTCACCCCGCCGGCTGTTGCGATCCTCCAGTCGTGCTGGACCGGAGCCAGGTGCTCGCCGAGGACAGCCTTGAGTTCTGCGTACAAGCCGATCTCGAGCTCGGACAGGCCCACCAGCTTGCACTTCTCGCAGGCAGCACCGCAGGACCGCTTGAACACCATCGCCCGCCACTCGTGGCCGCTGCTGCACAGCCACCACACGTTGCTTCTGGCCCCCGACGTCACCTGGCCGGGTGTGACGTCATCGTTCCTCGTCGGATGCCACTCCTTGGCCAGGTCGGGAAAGCGCGTGGCGAGATCGTTGCCGTAGCCGACCTTCTGGTTAGCGCAGTAGGGGCACCCGGAGCGGATCTTGTTGGTGCGGTTCGCCACCACAGCTTCCCATGGATGGCCACATGCACCCAGCCACCATGCTTTCGAATTGGAGCGAGGCGCGACCTGGTCGGGGGTCCGGTCGTCGTTCAAATAGGGGTGCCAGGTGGCCGCGACCTCCGGGAACTGGCTCGCCAAATCGTTGCCGTAGCCAACTTTGCGGTTCCCGCAATACGGGCACCCGCAGCCGATAGTGCGGCTATGGATGGTCGCTTCCCAAGGATGACCGCAGACGCCAAGCCACCAGATTTTCTGCGACGATCCCGCTGACACTGCGTCAGGTGTGAGATCCCCGTTTAATGTGGGATGCCACTCGTTGGCCAGCGCGGGAAAGGATTGGTCAAGACTGATCTCGGGGGCTGAACGTCGCTTCCTCCCGGCCAGTTCCACATGGCCGTTCTTCATGAAGCGTTGGTAGTGCTTGCGACACATGCCCCGGTTTAGAACTTCTGCCGGGCCACAGCCCTCTACACTGCAGTACTTTTCCACTGTTCTCCATCCTTGGAAGGCCTGCCACGGCGCTTTCCTGTCGCGATCGACGCGTTGGCTGATGGTGAGCGTAGCGCAACTTTTTGGTTAAGAAAAGTCACAAAGTATATATACGTTGGATAATCATGTGTATAATACGCACCCAAGTTACGATGCGCAACCCAAGTTGAGACAACAAAGGGCTCGCCAATTAGGTCTGCCTACATTCACTACGTCGGGTGAAACGGTGATGATGATGCGTGCGGGCAGCAGCGCCGATGGGCTTTGACGCACCCGTTGTGAAAGGCCAGAGACGATGATTGCGGGGATGGAAGGACCGCGGCACGGGCCACCTTGAAGCGCCATGAAGAAAGAGAACGGCATGGACGTGATGGCCAGGTTGACACCGACGGCACCGGCTGAGCCGGTGATAACTTCGTCGGTCGTAGTTGCTGAGCCGCCGGAACCTCAGCCCACACCCGACGAGGCGCCCGCGTTTGTCTACAACCCCGGAAAGCTGACGGAGCCCCGCCGGCTGTCCGTCAACTTTCGGGACGCGACCAAGATCGGATACCTGGACCTAGCCACGATGGCAGCCGTTCCCGCGTCTTCGGCCGCCGGACTACTTAATCCCGACCCTATGATCAGCGAGTTCGAAACGAAAGTGAATCTGTGGGTATCATCGGGACGACAGCGGTTCCGGCGGAAATCGACAGCACCGGTGCGGTCCGCGTTGCGGACGTACAGAAAAAGGTAGAGCGTGAACAGTCAGTCTCCCGGCGAGAACGAAAGCAAAAGCCTCACTCTTAGGCTTGTCCTTCCCGTGGCACATCACCTGATGGAAGGGGCAGGCAAGCTGAACGAGGCAACGCAGAGCACGCTCCTGCTGGGCGCCAAGAACCTCGCCGTCGACGGGTCCGGCGTGAGGATCTCCAAGCACTGGGGCATCGCCGCTGAGAACGCGGCAAGGGCCTGGTGGGGGAACGGTCCGCTGCGCAACGGCGGGCGCGGAATTCAGGGCGGAAACGCCAAGCTTGAGCTGATCGGGAACATCGTCGCCGTCACCGCTCTTGCCGCAGTCGTCGTTCCCCCGCTGGTTCTCGACATACAGACCGCATTGGCGAAAAGGGCTCTCAAGAACACCTGTGAGGGCTGCCAGGAAGCGCTTCCCAGTACCCCGGTTGAAGGGGAGCCCGACGGTAGGACCGCCTGCCCCCACTGCGGAAACGGAAGCGCCGACTAGGCTCGCCAACTAGGTCGGTGAGCTGACCTGGGCGGTAGTTCACCAAAACCGCAGAATCACGGTGGTCCGCATCTGGCGCTTTTCGCCAGGTAATGATGAGTCTCACAGGAGTGCCGGCTGTGGGACAGATAGGTGGTGGTTGCGCCCTCGCAGTTTCGCGGGCGTAACCGCTGTACTTGCGGATCTCCTTTGCGAGGTTGGCGGCGGCGTTGATGGCCTGGAGTGCCTTACCGGCAGTGGGCATGCCGTAGTCAGCTGTGGGGCTGGAATTATTGGCGCTTCCTGCGGCTGCGGGAGATCAGTACGGCCGCGGCGGCAACACCCGCGGCCACAAAGAGGGCCAGTACACGAACGTCAGATCGCAAAAGTCTTTGTCCGCTCCTGTGGGATTCAGCGACCACTTCCCGTCCGGCAGATCCGAGAGCATCAACCACGTTATGCTTCCCGGCTTCAATTCGTTCCCCAACCCGGGACTTGAGTTCTTCGGTCTTTTTTTCGGCCTGGGCCTTGACATCGAATTTCCCGGTCAGGGCCTCGATCGTTTCCTCGAGCTCTTCCCGCGTGTTCTCGATGTCGCTGTGAATCTGCGACACTGCGTCGTCCTGGCCGGGCCCGGAGGAATCGGGTCCTGAAGACGAAGTCGACATGCTCATGGCTGACCGTGCTCCTTTACCGCGTTGACGTCGTCTTTTAGGCTTTCAACGGTACGCTCGGGAACCAGAGGAGCGGCAGCTGCGATTTCCTTCCGGCCTTTGAGCGCCGCCGCCCCGGCCGCTGTCGAAAGCACTACGGAAACAATCAGGGCGCTGAGCCAAGAGGGCACCACGCGGGCGAGAAGTAGGATCACCGAGGTGAGCGCTGCAGCTGCTCCCAAAAACCCCAGGAGGCCCGCGCCGCCCAAAAAGCCGAGTCCCAGACCTGCGCGCTTGATTTTGTCGGTGAGCTCCGTTTGAGCCAACCGCAGTTCATCCCGGAGCAGATGCGAGGACTGTTCGGAGAGCCTGGCGACGAGTTCAGCAACAGTGGGCTCATCCGAGGAGTGCAGGTCGCCGGTCGTATCCATCAGACTCATCCGGATCACGACGACGGAGGTGAGGGTGGTTATCGCGAGGTGCTGGCGAAGCAGCGCAGAGTATTGGCCGTGCCGGTGCATCCTGATTGCGGCAAGATGTTCCGAGACTTGTGCGGGCATGTTCCGCACCGTCTGAGCAGCCCTGAAATCTTTTTCCCTCGCCAGTGGTATTTTTCGGATACCGGCGGCAAATCCACGGGCAAATGCGATCGCCTTCATGAGAACGCTCCAATCGATGGCGCAGGAACTATGTACTCAGACTACGCTTTAGCCACGCGGCTGCGCCGCCCTATCGATCCGAAGATTTCCTCACCCGCAGGAGCACCGCCGCCGCATGACAGTGAGCCCTTGAAGTTCCGGCCGAGAGCGCGTAGAAGCGAACTGCCGGACCGGCGTGCAAATCACCTGGGAGAAACTTCATGGCCGAAACTGTCCACTCCACCGACGGAACCACTATTGTCTACGAAACAGCCGGAAGCGGTCCGCCGCTCATTCTGGTCGGCGGGGCCCTGAATACCCGTCAGTCCCCCGGGGGCCTGGTGCCACTGCTCGCGGCAGATTTTACTGTCGTCGTCTACGACCGCCGTGGCCGCGGTGAGAGTACGGATATGCCGCCGTACGCCGTCGAGCGCGAGATCGAGGATTTGAGCGCACTGGTGGCAGCTGTTGGCGGGTCCGCGGGGGTGTACGGCCATTCATCCGGGGGCATCCTGGCTCTTGAGGCGGCGGCCGCGGGGGTGGGGATCAGCAGACTGGCCGTGTATGAGCCGCCCTATTTCACGACCGAGGGAGGGGACGAGCCGTGGCAGATCTTTGTTGACAAGGTACAGGCGCTGGTGGACGAGGGCAACGCGGATCTGGCAGTGGAAAAATTCATCCGGCACACGGGCACAGACTTCGATGCGGGAATGAAGCAATCGCCTTGGTGGCCGGCGCTGGTGGCTTTGGCGTCGACCTTGCGGTACGACCTGACGCTCACCGGGGACAGTGTTGTTCCGGTGCAGCGGCTGGGCCGCATTTCCGCCCCGACTTTGGCCTTGTACGGCGGTGCGAGCGCCGCATGGGCACAGGCTTCTGCATCGGCAGTGGCTACGGCGGTCCAGAACGGCAGGCAGGACGTCATTGACGGTCAGCAACATGCGGTGGCACCGGAGATGGTGGCACCGGCGCTGGTGGAATACTTGCGCTGACACGCGCGGATAAGCTGGGAACACCCGACGGCGGCAACGAAGCCGGTGGTCCGCGGCAACCAGCCGCGGACCACCGGTCAGTCTGGTGACGGCGTACGACCATATTAAGGCTCGAGCACGACCTTGATACATCCGTCCTGCTTTTTTTGGAACGTTTCGTACAACTCGGGCCCTCGTGAGAGGGGAGCGGTATGGGTCACGAGGTCGTCGAGTCCCAGTGGGTAGGCGGCATCCTCGGTGAAGGGGAGAAGCTTTTCTGTCCAGCTCCGGACGTTGCACTGCCGCTCGCGTCATTGAATCTGCTTATCGAGCATCTCCACCAGCGGCATCAAGGTAGCCGCGCCGGCGTATACACCGCTCAGTGAGATCGTTCCGCCGCGGCGAACCGCAGAGATGGCGTTGTGCAGGACCCAGGTCGGATCTACCGATATCGTTTCCATGGCCTTCTGCGCCACATTGTCGGGCAGCAGGCCGGTTGCTGTCTGCATCACCTTTGCCCCGGCCGTTCCGTGGGCTTCCATGCCAACGGCATCAAGAATCGAATCCGGCCCGCGGTGGGTCATCTCCTGCAGTTCTGCAGCCACGTCGCTGGAGAAGTCCAAGACCTCGATGCCGTGCCGGGCAGCCATGTCCCGACGCTCAGCCACGGGGATCAAAGCGCACGGGCCGGTCGTCCCATGCGCTTTTGCTTTTATGGGTGGCGATCTGGTCCTTCGGGTAGGGCATGGCGCCCTTGAACCTCTTCTTCGCAACAGGGCTCGGTTGGTCAGGGATGAATACGCCTTGTCGTTCATGATCGCTGGCGCATTGCCTCGGATGGTAGTGGTGGTCTGCGTTGGCGCAGAGCCGCCGGTGTCAAACCCCGGTCATCGATGGTCTTCCTCCGGCCCTGCAACAACAAGGCCATAATCGCGCGGTAATCGGCCATAATCTTTGCCCCCTTGCAAAGAAACGGTGGCGCTCAACGCACCGCCGTAAATGACAGAAAACCACGAACAACCAACAAGCGGGACCACAAACGCAGATACCCGGACACGTCCTACCACCAGAGGCTATGCGCCAATCGCCTCGGGGGTGGGTCCTGGGCCGGTCCCCATTTTGTCAGTAGCGTAGTCGCGGCCGCGGCGCTTAAATACGGTCTGACACGGCCTAAACTGCTCCGGCGGGACCCGGTGGTGATCGCCGAATAGCGCCCGGACACGCCGTCGGAGCGACTCACAGTGGATTGTTTGAGTTTCGACCCGCATGAGGGCTGCCCCTTGCGGTGACCGTGCCGATGGTGGTCATAATTATGTCTAGAGCCAGGGGGACGGGTCCTGCTGCCTACAGGCTCGCCGGCGTCGGCACCAGCGTCAGCGACTCCGTCGGCACCCCGTCAGCACTTCGCACAACCTCTGTCCGCAAGACACATTGAACCAATGGGCTGGGCGCAGCGCTCTCTTGCGGGAATCGATTGACAATCTCTTCCTCCATCACAAACACTAAGGTTTGTGCCTAACTATTACGAAGAGCTCGACTCTGTGCTCCGCGCTCTCGCGGATCCCACACGCCGAGCCGTCGTAGAGCGATTGGCGAAGTCCCCAGCGGTCGTGTCCGAACTCGCGGCACCGTTCGAGATGGCGTTGCCGTCGCTCATGCAGCACTTGCGCGTCCTCGAGAACGCGGGAGTAGTCACGTCGGAGAAACTTGGACGGACCCGCACCGTGAGCCTGCGACCGGGTGCCCTCGACGTTCTGCACCTGTGGCTCGGTGAGCATCGAACAGCACGCCGACCGGCTTGGCATCCTCCTCACCCTCACTAACCCGAAGGAAATCTGATATGACCCGCGTTCGCATGAACCTGTTCACCTCATTGGACGGATACACGCCAGCCAACCCGACGCCGCACGATCCGATGGGCGGAGATTGGGGACGCCTCACGGAGACGTATGGCGCGACCCGAACGTTCCGGGAGAAGGTATTCGGCGAGACCAGCGGCGCTGGAACGACCGGCGTCGATGATCGATACGCCGTCGCGTTCTTCGAGGGCGTCGGTTCCGAGATCATGGGGGCCGGCATGTTCGGGCTCCACGCCTTTCCAGAGGACCCGGACTGGAAAGGCTGGTGGGGTGACATGCCGTCGTTCGGAACCCCGGTCTACGTCCTCACCCATACCGCGCCGCGTCCGTCGATCCCGATGGAGGCCGGGACTACGTTCCATTTCCGCAGCACCGTAATTGAGGACGTGCTCGCGGAGGCGGTCGAGGCCGCAGGCGACCTGGACGTGCGAGTGGGCGGTGGTTACAGCACAGCCCGTGATTTCCTGCGCGCCGGCCTGGTCGACGACTTGCACCTTACAGTGGCCCCGATCTTCCTCGGCCGGGGCAACCGGCTGTGGGATGACCTGCGCGCCTTCGAACTGACCTACCAAGTAACGACGGAAGTGGCTGAAAGCGGCACGATCCACCTCACCCTGACGCGATAGAAACGTACTCATGACCATCCAACGACGACTCGCCCGCTCTGGTTTCACCCGGACCCGTGACTACCCAGCATCTGTGGAGTGCCTCTGGGGCGCGTTCGCTGACGAGAAGCAGAAGCTGGGCTGGTGGGCGGCGGTAACAGCATGGAGGCCCGCGACTGGTCCTTCGACGTCCGCGTCGGAGGACGGGACATAGCTAAGGGCAAATTTCACAACGGTCCCGTCTCTCGGTACGAGGCCACAGACACCGGCATTGTGGAGCACAGCCGCATCGCCACGATATACGACATGTGGCTCGATAGGATCCACACGTCGGCGCCGATGGCGTTGTTGGAGTTCGACACGATCGACGAGCGCACCCGATTCACGCACGTCGATCGCAGTGTCTTCTTCGACCGGTTAAGGGCTGACAGCGACTTCGGTATTGGGCGTCGGTGCTGACCGGGTTCGAGCACATGATCGAGGCGTGGCCCGGTGATGCCCGGGGCAGACCCTTACCGGATAGAGATCACTGACCTCCAGCGGTAAGCAACCGCTGCGCGTCCCCGCACTTGGTGCACATTTTTTATAACGTCTGCATCACTATTTGCCACGCCACGGCGGGCGGCACCGGCACGTCTGGGTCCCCAGGTTCATACTGGGACCATGGGGAATGGCTACGAAACACGTCGAGGACCAATGCAGCACTCTACCCGGTACCGGCAATATTACCCATCGGTGATCGTCCTGCTGCTCGTTCTGGCTTTCTGGACTGTCGCAGTGCTCGGCGGTCTGGCTCTGTTGCGCTCCGGACGTGCACCCCTTGAAACGCTGACGTGGCTATATGCCGTGCTGGTGCTGATCGTGGGGTCACCCATCGCCCTCTGCCTGGCCGTTGTCGATATATTTCGCCGGATCCGGCGCGAACTGTGGGAATACCGGCAATTGGGCAGGGACCGTCAGCTGCAGACCGCTAAGAGCGCACTTTCTTTTTCCGACCGTAACCGCGCCTAGCGAATTCCCCGCGTGCGAGCGCGCAGCAGAGTGGCCACTAATCCTAAGTTCTGTCCTTTTCCTGGCGGCCTACTCCGTCCAGGTCTTGGTATCTGGAGCGGTCACAGACGTGGCCGGATGGTTCATGACGATCATCTGGGGATCGTTCCTGGTTGATTACGCGGTATCGCACTTCGTGGCCGGGCGGCTACTTATGTGATGGCCGCGTCCGGATTGTTGGTCTCCATCCGCGCGCTGGTCATCTACAACGGCAACGCTATCGAGCTAGTTGGGAGGTATCGGCCGGTAAGAAGCTACTCGGCGGACGGCCGCTGGCGTTGCCGTTTTGTTGCTGACCGCTGCTGCTTTGCGGCGAGGTGCCGCCGCCGCGAGCTCCGCGTGGGCTTAGTCGGACGGCGGTCCGCCGCATCGGGAGCAAGACCGGCGCTGATGAGTTCGGCGAGTTTGCCCAGGGCGATTTCGCGATTGCGGAGTTGGGAGCGACGCTCGGAGGCGGTCACAGTGATCACTCCGGCAATGAGACGCCTTCCCAGACGAGTAACTAACATCATCCGCTGTGTTTCGGAGAGCACAGCGGAGTCGGCAATGTTCCAGGAGAGCTCGACGCGACTGTCCGACGTGTTCACGTGCTGACCGCCGGGCCCGGACGAACGCGAAAACCTCCAGCCGAGTTCCGATGCGGGAATCGTGAGCGCATGGGAGACGTCCAGATCCATGTAATAAGTGTTACACGATGCGCCGCGCCGGGGTCGCGGCGCGTCGCTTGTTGGCGGCGAGGGACAGAGCCGAAACCTAAGTCGGTCGGGGCGGACTCTGCCGCCGTTTGGGCAAGGCGATGCGGTCCAAGTCATTTGCGGCCGTAACGGTTGCTCCGCCGGCGCGGATGCGGGCCTGGCCTGCGAGCGGGGATACGTTGGCGTACCGGGACGAGAAATGCGTAAGAACCAAAGTGCCGACGGCGGCCCGGGCCGCCAAGGCGCCTGCCTGACCGGCGGTGAGGTGGCGGTACTGCCGGGCAAGGTCTGCATCGTCGTCGCTGAAGGTGCATTCGGCCACGAGCAGGTCCGCGCCTTCTGCAAGCTCCTCGGCACCCGCGCACGGCGCTGTGTCCATGACGAAGGCGACGCGTTGGCCCGGCCGCCGTATGCTGACGTCCGCAAGCCGGACGCCGCGCAGTGTTCCCTCGCGCTGCAGGCGCCCGGTATCCGGGCCGGCAATGCCGGCAGCCGTGAGGCGTTCCGGCAGGAGGGTGCGGCCGTCGGGCTCCACCAGCCGGTAGCCATACGTTTCAATCCGGTGATGCAGCGGCTGGACTTCCAAGCCTGGCGCGATCGCCCCGGCGCTCCCATGCGGGTGCAGCCGCAGGTCGATCCCCGGGGTGGCAAGGGACACCAGAGCCCGGACCACGTCCTCGCCGGATGCGGGGTAGTGCAGGTGCACCGGGTGTGCCACACCGTCCAGGGCCATCCGGGAAAGCACGCCCGGCAGGCCGAAACAGTGGTCACCGTGGACATGGGTGAGGCAGATGCGCGTGACCTGTCCGGCTGAGACCCCGGCATAGATCATTTGCCGTTGAGTGCCCTCGCCGGGATCAAAGAGCAGGCCTTCGCCGTCCCAGCGCAACAGATAGCCGTTGTGGTTGCGCGTTCGCGTCGGGACTTGCGAGGCGGTGCCGAGAACGACGAGTTCACGCATGCCGAAGGGTTAGAGGTATTCGGCGGAGATCAGGATCGGCATATGGTCGGACTTGCCGCGCGGCAAAGTTTCCACATTGGTGATATCCAGGCCCAATGAGGTAGCGAAGTCAAAGTGGCCCCGGAAAACTTTGTATCGGGTATACGTCCTGCTGTCACTCATTGTGAGGTCATAGCCGGTCTTGTTCACTTGTTCCGTGAGGTTCTTTTTGAAGAAGGGGTAGTTGAAATCCCCGACCATCAGAGTGACCAGTTCGCCACCCATGCTGAGCATTTCAACGTGCGCGGCGTGGATCTGCTTGCGGCGCAGCGAATTAGACGCCGTCAGCGGTGCGGCGTGAAACGACGCGATGGCAAGGTTGCGCCCGGTCTCACGATCGATCAGCCGGGTTGCGATCAGCCGCTCGTGGGCCGGTGCGAGCATCCGATCGTGCATGGACTTTTTGAGCGCAAAGGCCTTCGTCTCCAATGCCGTGAAGCGGTCCCTGCGGTAGTACATTGCCAGGCCCAGCCGGTTGCCCTTGGTTGAATCCGCCAGGTGCAGGTGTCCTACGGTCTCCGGGAGTTCGGCAGCGTCGCACTCCTGCAGGCACAGCAGATCGATTCCGGCATCCTTGGCCAGCTCAACGAGTTCATCGCTCGCGTGGTTCTTCCGGAGGTTATAACTGATGACTCGTAGCAGGGGAAAACCTCTTCCGGTCAATCGGGGTGAGTTACCATCTACTGCTTAGTTTAGCAACGGGTCGCCGCAGGCAAAGTAATTCTGCTGCCGGGTCGCACCGCCGTGCTTGAATCGTAAACAATTTGCAGATAGTGTGCAAATTGTTTGTGAAGGTGAGCTGGACCACTGCTGCGCAGCGCAGGAAGAGGATGAAACCATGGCCGAACGCGAAGTGAATGTGGACTATTTCCGGCTTGACGACGCCTTGACGGATGATGAGCGGGCGCTCCGGGACCGGATTCGGGCCTACGTTGCCTCCGATATCCTGCCGATGATCAACGATTATTGGGAACGCGCGGACTTCCCTGCGGAACTACTCCCGGGCCTGGCCCGACTGGGCGTCATCGGAAGTACCATCGACGGATATGGCTGCCCGGGGCTGAGCCGGCGGGCGGCGGGAATCGTAGCGCGGGAGATGGCCCGGGGCGACGGATCGATCAACACCTTTCTGGGCGTGCATTCGAGTCTGTGCATGGGCGCCATCAATATGCTGGGCAGCGAGGAACAGAAGCAGCGCTGGCTCCCGCCCCTGGCCACGCTGGAAAAGACTGGCGCCTTCGCGCTGACGGAGCCGGCGCACGGCTCGGATTCGGTGGCATTGGAAACCAGCGCACGTCGGGACGGGGATGATTTTGTGCTCAATGGGCACAAACGGTGGATCGGGAACGGAGACCGGGCCGACGTCGTGGTGATCTTTGCCCGCGACGTTGCGGATTCCCAGGTGAAGGCCTTTGTGCTGGAGAAGGGCGACGACGTCCTGGTGCAGGGCGACGACGTCCCCGCGACGAGCGGCGACGGCGCCTACCCTGCCGGGTACCGTCCGACGGTGATCACCGGCAAGATCGGGAAGCGTGCCATTATGCAGGCGGACATTGTGCTGGAGGATCTGCGGATCCCCGCGCGGAATGTCTTGGAATTCTGCAATTCCTTCAAGGACGTGTCCTTGGTGCTGACGGCAACCCGCGGCGGCGCTGCGTGGGAGGCCGTGGGGCACGGCATGGCGGCCTACGAGATCGCCGCGGCCTACGCCCTTGAGCGCAGGCAGTTCGGCAAGCCGATCGGTTCCTTCCAGCTGGTGCAAGGCAGGCTCGCCAACATGCTCAGCGAGCTGACGTCCATGCAGCTGATGTGCACGCGGATGGCGGAGCTCGCCGAGGCGGGCCAGCTGACCGGACCTATGGCCTCCATGGTCAAAATGTCCACGGCACAAAAAGGGAAGTGGATCTGCGCCGAGGCCAGGGACATCCTGGCCGGCAACGGTCTGCTGCTGGAACGGCACGTGGCACGGCACCTGACGGACATGGATGTGGTGAGTACCTACGAGGGCACCGATTCCATCCAGTCCCTGCTGGTGGGCCGGGACATCACCGGTATTTCCGCGTTCAAGTAGACAGTATTTGGCGGGGCAGTTTTACCAGGCTGTTTTTTACCAGGCAGCAGCCCGGCGGGCAGCAGCGGGATGGGCAGAGCAAACACGAAAGCGGGTTGTGCATAATGAGTGAAGTTTCAACCGGACCGGTAACGGTGGAAATGATCGACGGCGTCGCCCGGGTCACCATGTTCGGCCCGCCGGTCAATGCCTTGGGCCTGCCGCTGCGCAAGGCACTGGTGGAAGCACTTGACGGCATTGCCCACGATCCGCAGGCAACGGCGGTACTGCTGACGGGGCAAGCCAAAGCATTCTCCGCCGGCGCGGACATTACCGAGTTCGATGCGGCCGCAAGCTCCCCGGATCTGCGCGAGCTCGTCGCCAAGGTGGAGGACTTCCCGCTGCCGGTCATCGCGGCGATCACGGGAGTGGCGCTGGGTGGGGGCCTGGAGCTGGCAATGGCGGCCAACGCGCGGATTGCCGACCCGGAAGCCCGGCTCGGCCTGCCGGAGATCACCCTCGGTCTGCTCCCCGGCGCTGGCGGAACCGGCCGCTTGCCGCGGCTGGTTGGTCCCGCACGCGCCCTTGACATGATCCTCAGCGGAAAACCAGTCTCCGCTGCCCAAGCCCACCACGACGGACTCGTCGACGCCGTATTTGCCGACCCTGCCGCGAAAGACGGCGTTCGATGGGTAGCCCACTTCGCGCTGAAGGGTGACCGGACGCGGACGCGGGACCGGCAGGAAAAGGTCGAGGTGGCGCACGCCGCCCCGGGAACTGTGGCAAAGCTGGCGGCGGTCCCGCTGCACAAGGCCAAGGATCCTTACGCAGCTCAGGCCGCCGTTGATGCCATCACCGCCGGCATTGAAGTCTCCTTCGAGACCGGGGCGCAGCTGGAGCGGGAAAAGTTCGATGAGCGGCGCCAAAGCCCCGAGTCGGCGGCCCAGCGTTACCTGTTCACCGCTGAACGTGCCGCCCGCAAACCCAGGAACCTCAGCACCGGGGTCGGCAGGCGCGTGGCCCGGGCAGGCGTCGTCGGCGCTGGAACCATGGGCAGCGGTATTGCCATGGCATTGGCAGCTGCGGGAATTCCCGTGACCATCGTTGAAGCGGAGCAGGATGCGCTGGATCGCGGCCTGGCACGGATCGTGGATAACCTCGCCACCTCGGTCGCCCATGGGAGCCGGACCGAAGCGGCCGCCAGCAGCGAGCGCGCTTTGATTGAGACCAGTCTGAACTACGGCGCACTCGCTGCGGCAGATCTTGTCATAGAGGCGGCGTTTGAGGATCTGCAGGTCAAAAAGGACATCTTTGCCACCTTGGAGCGCCATGTCCGCCCGGATGCGGTGCTGGCCTCCAATACCTCATATTTGAACATTGATGTGCTCGCGGCCGGAACCGCCCATCCTGAGCGCGTGCTCGGTATGCACTTTTTCAGTCCCGCAAATGTGATGCCGCTGGTGGAGGTGGTCCGCGGTGCGCAAGCGGACGCCGAAGCTTTGGCCACCGGCTTCGAACTGGTCCGCCGCATCGGTAAGACGCCCGTCGTCGTCGGGGTCTGCCACGGATTTGTGGGCAATCGCATGCTGGAGGTCCGGTCTGCACAAGCCGAGCGGCTGCTGGTCGAGGGAGCTCTTCCCGGACAGGTGGATAGGGTGTTGACGGATTTCGGCTTCCGGATGGGCCCGTTCGCCATGGGGGATATGGCCGGCTTGGACATCGGTTGGCGTAATCGCAAGGCGCAGGGCCTTACAGCGCCAGTCAGCGACGCCATCTGCAAGTCAGGTCGGTTCGGGCAGAAAACAGGCGCCGGCTTCTATGCCTATGAGGGCCGGGATCGACAGGATGACAGGTTCGTGGCGGAGCTGATCGAAGGGGTCTCGGCGGAGCTGGGCATAGTGCGGCGGCCCATTTGCGACCAGGAGATCCTGGATCGCCTGACCTTCCCGATGATCAATGAAGGTGCGCGGATCCTGGCCGAGGGCATCGCGGACCGGTCCGGGGACATCGACGTGATCTGGGTTAAAGGCTACAACTGGCCTGCCTACCGGGGCGGACCAATGTGGTACGCGGACCAGGTGGGGCTGGCGCACGTCGCGGAACGCCTGCAGCATTATGCGCTTTTGACGGGCGATGAGTCGCTGCAGCCGTCGCCGTTGTTGGGGCAGCTGGCCGACGACGGCACCACCTTTGGCGGGGACAGCCGGTGAGTGCAGCTGCCGTGGACGGGCGAAGCGCCCGCGCGCAGCGGACCCGGCAGATCATTGCCGATGCGCACATCGCCTTGATTAACGACGGCGAACTTCGGCCGTCCGCGAAACAGATCGCCGCCCGGGCGGGTGTGTCCCAGCGCGCGCTCTGGGACAATTTCAAGGACATGGAAAGCCTGATGGCAGGTACTGCCCGGCAGCAGCTGGACCGGCAGGATGAAGCCTTCATATCCGTCGAACCGGACGTTTCCCTGCCGGAGCGGATCGAGCGCTACTGCCGGCAGCGTGCCGCGCTGCTCGAATCGGTGGCCCCGCTGGCACGCGCAGCAGATCTCCAGCGCCCCTTTTCCCCGGTACTACAGGAAAACCTGCGGGAGAATCTGCGCCGGATCCGCGCCGCCTTCGAAGCTCTTTTTATGAAGGAGCTTGCTGCGTTGGCGCCGGGGGACCGCGAACGCTTCACCCTCGCAGCCTGTGCCGCCGCGGACTGGGCCAGCTGGCAATTACTGCGGGACCAGCTGGGGCTGGGTGTGGAGCAGGCGGGCGAGGTGCTGCAGCTGACTCTGACCGCGCTGCTGACCCACGTTGCCGGGGCAGCAGCGCAGGGGGCCACCGTGCCCGGTACCGCCCCGCCCACCCCGCCCGCCCCGCCCGGGGTCACCGCGCCCGGGGCTACCCTGCGGGAGGGCGCTGCGTTGAGCGGTCCGGGATGACCGCAGGCGCCTGCAGACAGGCGCCTACACACAAGGGACTATGCCAGGACAATGAAAAGGAACAGCAGACATGAGCGTTTTATCACTGGCCGCAATCCTGGCTGAATCAGCCCGGAAATACCCGCAGAAGACGGCCGTCATTGATGCCGGCGTGCATTATTCCTACGCCGCGCTTTGGCAGCAGGCACGCAGCTACGCCGCACAGCTCAAGGACGCCGGTCTGGCGCCCGGAGACGTTGCGGGCATTATGTCTCCCAATGTAGTGGAGTTTCCGCGGGCCTATTACGGCGTGCAGGCCGTCGGCGCCGTCGTCGTTCCTGTGCATTTGCTGCTCACTGTCCAAGAGATCGTCCAGGTGCTGCGCGACAGTGGCACAAAGCTGCTCATCTGCCACAGTGCCTTCCTCAAAGTCGGCGCCGCGGCCGCCCGCGAAGTACGGATTCCGCTGCTGGTCGCCGGGCCGCTGCCGGAGAACGAGCGGGTGAGCCTGACCGTGCTGGATCCGGATGCGCCGCAGGAGGCAGACAGTTACGCGCCCCGGAGCCCGGAGGACCCGGCCGTCATTTTCTACACCTCCGGCACCACCGGCAAGCCCAAAGGCGCTGTCCTGACGCAGCTCAATATGGTCATGAATGCCACCGTTTCGGCCGTGGACGCCAATGATGTCCGCACGGATGACATTGCTCTCGGGTGCCTGCCGATGTTCCACGTCTTCGGCCAAACCGCCAGCATGAACGCGATTTTCCGGCTCGGTGCAACGCTGGTGCTGCTGCCCAAATTCAGCCCGGAAGCGGCGTTGGAAACGATGGTCGCGGAAAACGTGAACGTTTTTCACGGTGTGCCGACCATGTACATGCAGCTGTTGGCCGCGGCCAAGGACCGGGAAGATTTGCCGAAGCTGCGGCTGTGCGTCTCCGGTGGTGCCTCCATGCCCGTCGCCGTTATGGAGAAATTCAACGCAACCTTCGACGTCACTATTTACGAGGGTTACGGCCTCTCCGAAACGTCACCGGTGGTCTGTACTAATTCACCCGCTTCCGGCGTCAAGCCCGGAACTGTCGGGCCGGCGATTTGGGGCGTGGAAGTGCAAATCGCCGATCACACACTTCCGGAGCGGCTGGAATTCGTGCCCAATGGCCAGCTCGGCGAGATCGTCGTGCGCGGCCACAATGTCTTCGCCGGCTATTTAAACGATCCCGAAGCCACCGCGGCTGCCATGACGGAGGACTGGTTCCATACCGGGGACCTGGGAACCAAGGACGACGACGGCTTCATCACCGTCGTGGACCGCACCAAGGACGTCATTATCCGCTCTGGATACAACGTCTACCCGCGCGAGGTGGAGGAAGTACTGGCCCGCCACCCAGCGGTGATGCAGGTTGCGGTCATCGGGCTGCCGGACGAGCTGCGAGGCGAGGAAGTCTGCGCTGTGATCAAGCTGGAGCAGGAGTATGTGCAGAATCCGCCCAGTGCGGAGGAAATTATTGCCTGGAGCAAGGAACATCTGGCCAAGCACAAATACCCGCGCGTCATTCGCTTCATCGACCAAATCCCGCTGGGACCCAGCCAAAAAGTCCTCAAGCGGGAGCTGCGGAACACCTACTCGGGCCAATGACCTTCGCCGGGATTTACAGCCGAAGGTAGGCTGGCCGGATGCTGACCATCAGCACCGAACGTTTTGTTCCGATCGACATTATCCGCGCGCTTGGGCGAAGCGGGGGGCCATGGATTCCATCTGTTCCATGACCAGCTTGATTGCTTCGGGCTGTTTGTCCGGCGGGTAACCGAACTTGACCAGCAACCGCTTGATGGAGGAGCGGAGCTTGGCACGGACGTCGTCGCGGACGGTCCAGTCGGTGCGGACGTCCCGGCGCATGACGGCAACCAGTTCGCGGGCGATGTCCGCCAGAATGCCTTCGCCCTGCACTTGAACAGCGGATTCGTTTTGCGCCACAGCGTCATAAAACGCGAGTTCGTCGGTATTGAGCGGCGGAGTGAAGTGTTCGCCGCGCTGTGACTCGGCGGCAACTTCACGTGCCAGCGCCACCAGTTCGGCAATGACTTCCGCGGAGGTGAGCTGTTGGTTGGTGTATTTCTTCATCAGCTCGGTGATCCGCTCGGAGAAGGCGCGCTGCCGGATGACGTTATTGCGGGTGGATGCGACGGTTTCATCGGCAATGAGTTTGCGCAGCGCCTCGATAGCCAGTTGCGGGTTGCGCGCCTGCTGCGTTTTGGTGATGAACTCGGGCGTGAGGTCATCCAGCGACGGTTTAGGCATCCCGGCGGCATCGTAAATGTCCAGTACTTCCCCGGAAGACGTTGCCGTGGCAATCAGTTCACCCAGCAGCCGCTGGATCTCCGCGGGCACAGGTTCCCCGCTGGCCTGCCTGTCAGCGGCGTCGTACTTAGCCATCCAAACGCGGATTTCCTCGTACACCGCAATGTCCGGCCGGAGAGCGGCCAGGGTCCCGGAGCCGGAGCAGAGCGCCCAGGCACGGGAGAGTTGGCTGGAGAAGCGACGGTATTTGGCAGCCGAGGTCTCTTCGCCGGCAGCAGGCTGGTTTCCGAAGGTGGCGGGATCGCGCAGGTAGGCGGTCGCGCCGCTGACGGCGTTGAGGAAGGGCCGTTTGCCGCCGGCGTTGAGCACCTTCCGCCAGTCGTAGCCGGCCAGCAGCGCCGCGAGGGTATCCACCAAGGCCAAAGTCAGGGCCACGGCCTCGTCGATGTTCTTCCCCACGGGCTTGTTGGCCTGATCGCCGGCGGTGTATTCACCCAGCGCCTTGGCCAGGTTCTCGGCCAGCGGCGCATAGGCAACCAGCAGGCCATCCTCCTTGCCGCGGAACGTCCGGTTGACCCGGGCCAGGGTCTGCATCAGCAGCGCGCCCTTCAGCGGCCGGTCCAAGTACAGGGTGTGCAGGGGAGGGGAATCGTACCCGGTGAGCATCATGTCCTTGACGATCACGATTTCCAGCTCGTCATCGACGTCCTTGAGCCGGCCCTTGATCACGGCGTTGGCGGAATCCCGGCGCACATGCTCGGACACGGGCGGCAGGTCCGACGCGGAACCGGAATAGACAACCTTGATCCGACCCTTGTCCAACTCCGCCGAGTGCCAGTCCGGCCGCAGCTCCACGAGGGCGCTGTAAAGCCTGGCGCAGATCTCCCGCGTGCCGCCCACGATCATCGCCTTGCCGGGCGCATTGATGAACTTATGCATCCGCGCGCGCCGGTTTTCCCAATGCTCCACCAAATCCGCGGCCAGGGCCGCGATGCGCTCCGGCGCGCCATAGACGGCATTGACGACGGCGACGCTCGCCTCAAGGCGGGCACGTTCCGTATCGTCCAGCCCCAGGGTCGCCTCATCGGCGGCGACGTCCAGAATCTCTTCGGTGACGTTCTCCGCCAGTCCTACTTTTATTAAGCGCGGCTCGAAGTACACCGGAACGGTGGCGCCGTCGTCGACCGCCCTGGAAAGGTCGTAAATGTCGATGTAATCGCCAAAAACGTCCCGTGTGTTGCGGTCGGCGAAAGAAATTGGCGTACCGGTGAACGCAATCAGCGTCGCGTGCGGTAGGGCGTCGCGAAGGTGCCGTGCGTACCCGTCCAGGTCGTCGTAGTGGCTGCGATGCGCCTCATCGACGACGACGATAATGTTCCGCCGCGCGCTGAGCAGCGGATGGTCCGTGCCGGCATCCTTCTCCGATTGGCTGCGGCCGAACTTCTGCAAAGTGGTGAAATAAATGCCGCCGGTGGTCCGGTTGCTCAGCTCCCCGCGCAGCTCGGAGCGCCTGCGGATTTGCCGGGGGGCCTCCGGCAGCAGCAGGCTCTGCTTAAACGTCTCATAGAGCTGGCCGTCGAGTTCATTGCGGTCGGTTATGACGACGACGGTCGGGTTCAGCAGCTTGGGGTGCCGGACCACCTGATTGGTGTACAGCTCCATCTCCATGGACTTGCCCGAACCCTGGGTGTGCCAAACGACGCCGGCCTTGCCGTTGCTCTGGACCGCCTGGACCGTGCTGCCCACGGCGCGCGTGACCGCAAAGTACTGGTGCGGTTTCGCGATCCGTTTGGTCAGTCCCGCGGAACCCTCGTCGAAGGCTGTGAAGTTCCGCAGCAGCTGCCCAAAGCGGGTCAGGTTGTACAGACCGTCCAGCGCGGTCTGCATCGGGGTGACGGCTTCCCCGGCCATGAGGAAGCCCGGCGGAACCGGGACGCCGTCGTCGTCCACGGTCCACGGCGAAAAGTGGTTCAGCGGCGTAAACGGCGTGCCGTATTTGGCCAGAATTCCATCCGAGGCGAGGGTGAAGACGCAGAAGCGGAACGCCATGGGAAATTCGCGCAGGTACGTCTGCAGCTGCGCATGCGCGCCGGCAACGTCTGCCTGCCGGCTGCCGGCTTTCTTCAGTTCCACGATGCTCACCGGCATGCCGTTGCAGTACAGCACTAAATCGAAGCGGCGGCGGTAGTCGCCCTGCACTATGGTCACCTGGCTGACGGCGAGCCAGTCATTGGCGTCCTCGTCCGCACTGATCAGCCGCAGGGTCGGATTAACTTCGCTGCCGTCGGAGTCGATGAAGCTGATCCCACGGAAGCCGTCCACCAGGTAGCTGTGCAGCCGATGATTTTCGGTGACCGCATCCTGGGACTTGGGCACCGCGATCTCCGCCGCGGCCTGCTGCAGGTACTGTTCCGGGACGGACGGATTGAACTTCCGCAGCGCGTTCAGCAGCCGCGGGCGGATCAGCAGCTCGTCCCACGAATCGCGTTCACCGGTACCCGGCGCGATGTCCTCGCCATGCTTGGGCCGCCAGCCAAGCTCAGCCAGCTGCTCGAGAGCAAGGCCTTCCCAGTCGGCCTCGGAGAACGCGGTCGCCGTTTGTGTCATGTTTTGTCTTCCCCCAGGTGGCTATTCGCCTAGCCTATCCTCCGGCAGCGGCTCGACGATCCCAGTCTTCCACGCCGCGGCGCCGATCGGCACTGGGCGGAGCGGGCCCGGGCGGGTCATTAGCCCGCAGGCGCCGGATATTGTGGGGAACACCAGCAATAAGTCCGTCGCTCCTATCTGAGGTGCCATCCTGAAAATCCTTCGACGCGTTCCGGTGCCACCGTTCCCGGCTGTAACGGTCCCGACTGTAACGATCCCGGCTGTAACCCAGACGGCCGCTACCCGGGCGGCCGTCATCCGGGCACGGCGGCGGTACTGCGCTGCCGCGATGGCGGGCGTCGTGACGTACATAGCGGTCGACGTCGTACTGCAGCGGTTGCCGCCGCATTACAGCCCGATCCGCGATGCCGAGAGCAATCTGGCGGTGGGACCATACGGCTGGGTGATGAATCTGAATTTTTTGGGCCGGGCGGTCACCACGTTCGCGGTGACGCGGGCCGTGCTGGGGACCGGCGGCGCGTCGCGGAGGAAAACCGCCGGAGCCACCCTTTTGGGTATCGGTGGAGTATCTTCGGCGGTGCTGGCTTTCTTCCCCACCGATATCCCCAGCGCCGAGTCTGCGGCTGCCGGACTCACGACGGCGACGCCCGGCGGCATGGTGCATCTGGTCGTGGCGGGGACCGGGTTTGCCAGTGCCCTGGCTGGAATCGCAGTATTGACCCAATGGCTCCGGCGCTGCCCATCGCTGCTGCGGACATCCCGGGCTGCCGTCGTATGTGCCGGCGTCGGCGCCGTCGGCCTCGCAGCACTGGGGCTGTCCATTAGATTCTTCCCGGCGTTTCTCGGGCTTGCTGAGCGGGTGGCGCTTGCAGGGATCCTCGGCTGGGCATTTAGCGTGTCAGTGGGACTCCGCTCGCTGTCGCGGGCCCGATGATCCGGTCGCGGCCGGAGTACACGGCAGCGACGCACAGGAGCGCCATACCCGCGGCGATGACGGCCAATGGCAGCGTCCAGCCGCCGGTCCAGTCGTGCAGCGCGCCAAAAAGGACTGGACCGGCCGCTCCGACGGCGTACCCCACCGACTGGGCCATGCCGGAAAGGGCTGCGGCCTGTGTGTGATGCACGGTGCGCAGGCTGAACAACGACAGGGCGACGACGATGAGGCTTCCGCAGCCGAGGGCACCGAAGATAATCCAGAGCAGCATCAAACCAGGTGCCGCCGCCATGCCCGCATAGGCGATAAATACGAGGATGCTGCTTAGCACAGCGATGAGCCGTTGATCGTGAAATCTGTGCAGCACGGCTCCCGCGGCGAAGCTCGTCACGACGTTGATCAGCAGGAAAAGTGACAAATGTGTCCCTGCCGCGGCTTCGGAAACTCCCTGGCTGTGTTCAATGCTGGGCAGCCAGGCCATGAAGACGTAGAACGAGACGGACTGCAGCCCCATGAACGCGGTGACCTGCCAGCCGAGCGCCGATTTCCAGGGCGAGAGATATGCGGCCCGGCGCGGGCCGGAATCCCGCTTCGGTGCCGGGCGGCGCCGTAGGAAGGGCAAAAGGAACCCCATCGCCAGCAGGACGAGCCCAACCCAGATACCCAAGGCCAGGCGCCAACCACCCGGAGAGGATTGTGCAATCGGCACAACGAGCGCAGTCCCGATGGCTGCCGCCCCTGCTTGTACGGCCGTGTAGCTCCCTGTCACCTGGCTGACCCGGTCCGGGAAGTCGCGTTTCACCAGCGAGGGCACCAGGACATTGAGGAAAGCGATGCCCACCCCCACCAGTCCGGTTCCGATCCATACGTAGCCCATGACAGGGACCGAACGAAGCACAATCCCGGTGGCGAGGATCAACAACGCGGCCCACAGCGCGCGGTCAAGTCCCAACCACCGTGCAAAAGCCGGAGCGATAGGAGAGGACAGAGCAAAGACGATCAGCGGTAGACCGGTCAGGAAGCCGGCAGCGGTGCTGGAGAGGCCCAGGTCGGCACTGATGTCGCTTAGAAGAGGCCCGACGCTGACAAAGGAAACCCGCAGGTTTACCGCTATTAATATGACGCCGATAAAGGCAAAGCCGAAGCGGACGCTTCGACCGGTCTTCTTGTTCAGCTCGGCTGTGACGGGCATTTCTTTCTTCTTACCGTGGCGCATCCGGGTCCTCTGGGGACTTCCGTCGCCGGTCCTCAATCAGGTCTTTGCTGCGCAGCAGGCGCAGCGCGGTCACCAGCAGCAGGCCGCCGGCGATGTTGAAGGCCAGTGTGTAGCCGAACCATCCCAGCCATTGGAGGTAGGTGATGGGCGCGCCGGCGTGAAGCGCGCCGAAGATCAGCAGCGAATCCAGTATCGAGTGGAACAGCGGCAGTCCGGAGAGCAGGAAGCCGCCGGCAATGGCGGCGACTATCTTAGCGACGGCGGACTCGGTGCCGTGCTGCATCCGGGTCATCAGCGTGATGGTGCTGCCGCCCAGGACGGCCAGGCAGACATTCTGCACGGAAATCGGTGTACCGACAAAATGCTGCGCGGACTCGGTGACCGTTCCGGTCCACTCCGGGAAGGCCCGCATAACCAGCCACATGAAGGCCCAGCCGCTGACCAGGTTGGCAACGAGCGTGCCCGACCACAACTTTGCCAGCTTGCCGATGCTTGCCTCACGGGCGGCGACGGCAGCGATCGGCACCAGGAAGCCCTCGGTGAAGAGTTCGCTCTTGGCCAGCAGCAGGGCTATAAAGCCGATACTGAAAGCCAGGCCGGCCAACAGGGAGTTGCCGGTTTCATGCTTAACCGCCAGGTATGCCATGATTCCGGAGCCGATTTCCAGACCACCGAAGGTTCCGGTAATGAGGACGGAGGCCCAGGTGCGGTTAAGCCGCTGGGCTCCCTCATCCACGATTCGCTTAAACGAGTCCTGGATTTCGTCTTCGACCGGGGCATCGCTTTCGCCCAGTTGCTTGCGCCGCGCCGGGTCACTCATTCGCTGGAAGCCTTTCATCGCGGGATCTGGGTTTTTATCCTAGTAGAGGCGGCGCCCAAACCGCGTGGCCGCAACCTGAGAACCGTCATCTTCCCGGAGCCCAACGGCTGCAGAGGCGCTTATTAGTAGTGGGAAAGTGCCGGCGGGTTGTCCTCCGTCCTCAGCGCCCGTTCTGCCGCGGAATGACGACCTTGTGAATGATGATCAGGGCGGACGCGGCAATCGGTATGGCCACCAGGGCGCCGAGAATGCCTGCCAGCGTGCCGCCGGTTATGGCGGCGACGACCACTAATGATCCCGGCACGGAAACGGCCCGGTTCATAATCCGCGGAGTGAGAATGTATGCCTCCACCTGCATGTAAATCAAGTAGTAGATACCGACTATTAGTGCCGTCTGCGGCGATGCGATCAGACAGACCAAGGTGATGATCACCGCGGAAACGACGGTCCCCACCAGGGGAATGAGAGCACCAATCAGGGCGAGCAGGGCCAGCAGCAACGGGATGGGGGCGCCGACAATGGTCAGGACGATCGCGGAGAGGACGCCGTTGAGCACGGCGAGAATGAGTTGCCCGATGACGTAGCTGCTCACCGCGTCCGAAATGTCCTCGGTCACCTCAGCGAATTTTTTCCGTTTGCTGGCGGCCACCAGCTGGTACAGAGATCTTTTCATACCGCGCAGTGAGACGACGAAATAGAGGGTGAGGACGACGACGATAAGCAGGCCGGTCACGCCGTTCGCCAGCCCTTCACCTACCGACAGCAGGCCGCCACCAATGGCTACCAGATTCGCCGGGTCACTCAGAAAGGTGCCCGCACTGCTGACGAGGGAGTTTACGTCCAGGAAGCCGCCTAGCAGTTCCTGAAGTTGCCGGACCCAGCCGCTCGCGGAGATCTGGGCCACAATGGCAGGAACCTGCTCGATCAGATCCCGGGTCTGCTCGATAATGCGGGGAATGACCAGAACCAGGAGACCGGCGACGGCAGCCAACAGGCCGGCAAGGACGACGACGACGGCTGCGGGGCGCGGAAGGCGCCGCTTTTCCAGCCACCTGACGACGGGGTCAAGCCCGAGGGCGATGAATAGGGAAATCCCGATATAGCTCAGGACGGTGCTGAGGGAGGAGACCGCTCCCCAGATGAGAATACCGACGCCAACGCCCAGGGTGCCGACCAGACCCGTCCGGAACGTCTTTTGCTGCACAATGGAGAGCCATCCGGTTTTCGCCGGCGCCGTAGCCGTGGTTTGCGTCCGGGCCTGTCCGCGCAGGCCAATCCGTGACTTCCGCGCCTTGTTGACCCGCATGGCTCCTCGTTTCGTCCGGCGGTTGTGTCCTCCTCAAATGACCTTATAGTGCTGAAGAATCCGAAAGGCCACAATTCCGGGCAGCACGGGGAGCCAGTAGGTCAGCACCCGCGAGGTAAGTACCGCCGCCACCGCATTGGTCGGCGCGATGCCTATTGCCGTCAGTCCGGCGATAACGGCCGCCTCGACAGTTCCCAGACCGCCCGGAGTGGGGGCCAACTGACCCAATGTGGAACCAACGACAAAGACGGCCAGGACCGGAAGCAGGGGAAAGTCGGGCGTGAAGGCAGCCAACGTTGTGGCCAGACCGGCAGCGGAGAGCAGCAGATACGCGCTGCAGCCGCCCAGGAGCTGGACGGCTCTAAGCGGCTGGCGGAGAGTGGGCAGGAGCTCACTGAGGATTTCGCGGCCACGCGTCATCCCGGGCCGCAGGATCCGGCGCTGCCCGAACGGGGATCCGAGGAACAGCACCACAGCGGTCAGCAGCGCCGCGGCGCCGGCAAGCACCGGCCAGCCAAGCGGAATCGCGTCAGTGCTGATGGGAACGGCGGTTCCGATGATGACAATTCCCAGGGCTGTGCCCACGGCGCTCACCAGGCCCATCGCCACCCGGTTCAGGGCAATAACGGCCACCGCGTGTGTGCCGCGCAGACCCGTACGCTCCAGGAAAACCCAATTGATCCGAAAGAAGCCGATGCCTGCCGCCGTCGTCCGGCCGGTGAAAGCCGCCGCGACCTGGACAGCAACCGTTTTCCATACCGGCAGCCGCCGGGGGCTGGAGCCGAGCACCGAGATCGCCGAGGCCAGAATGGCCAAAAAGCCGATCACAACGGTGATGCTAAGCCACAGCCGGTCGCCGCGGTCCACCAGCACCAGCACCTGGTCAATGTTGGAGAGCTCCGGGAGCACAAGGTAGATGGCTAAGCCACCCACGAGCAGGACGAGGACAGTGGTCGGGCGGATTGGCGATCGAAAAGACGGAATCGGCGCATCGATCCGCTCGGCGAGTGTTTCACGCAGTTGGGCCAGTGAGTATCGTTCGGAAGGGAGCTGCCGGCGAAGTCTGCGGTGTAGTGCCAGGCGCTGCAGATGGGGAAGGGTGCCGCGCAGGACCGGCGCCGGCAGACAGCGCTGGATGCTGGCGACGGCGCGTCCGGTGCCGACCACTGAGGCCACGGATACCAGCATCTCCGCGGCGTCCTGCCAGAGCTGTTCGCCGGGTCCGCCAATCCGGCTGAACGTGAAGTCGGTGATGTGCGGGTGGCCTTCATTGTCTATCAGGATGTTCTGCGCCCGCAGGTCGTGGTGCGTAATGTGGGCGTCTCCCATTGCCAGGACGTTGGCCCAGAGTTCATCGAGCAATGTATCGCTGACGTCACCGGCCTCGAGGCTGGAGAGCTGGCGCCCTGGAATGTCACGGCGGATCAGATACGGTGGTCCGTGCTCTATTTCGCCGGCCAAAACGACCGGCAGCGTGCCAACCCCGGCACGCTCGGCGAGCAGGGTGATATACGCCTCGTGCTCCACCTCGTGCCGGGGAGTTGACAGGCGTGGATCATTCTCCACCTCCAGGGACGCAAGGGTGCGCCGGAGCTTATACAGCGGTCCAGCGCGCCGGTTCAGCCGCCGGACAATTTTCATCTGCAGCCGGTTTCCGTCCGGGGTGAGCAGCTTATATTCCCGGGGGCGAAGCATGCCAGTGTGAACCGCGAGAATCTGCGCTCCCGTGATGCCGGCCTGCTCCAGCGCAAGCCGGACCACCGGCTCTGAGGTCCGGCGCCCCGGAGCTCCGAGCAAAATGTGGAACAGTGCACCGGTGCCCCAGCCCAGTACGGCACCGGCAAACACATCCACCGGCAGACTATGTCCGAGGAATACATCGGTCGCCGCCACCAGTACTACCAGGACCCAGCCGAAGTTCCGCGTGAAACGGCCCAGATATGGCCCGGCGACCGACGCAAGCGCGGCAACAACCGCCGTCCGGGCGTCCGGAAAATCGAAGCCATTGGGACCGGGGCCGCGCAAAAGACCACCCGGGACGGGGCGCGGGAGCAGCGTCCAGCCGAGAACGACGGCGAGAACCCAACTGGCGGCGCCCGATGCCGCTAAGGCCAGGCCCAACCGAAGGCGCTTCAGATACAGGGCCACCGCCGCTCCGGCGACGATCCCGGGCCACCACCCCAGCCAGCTGAACACCTCGGCACCGTAGACCAGCCGGCTGGGCAACTGCTGGATCTGGGACGCGATCGCCGCCTCAACCGGGTTGGTGCCGGGTGTCTGGGCAATGTACCTGCACCCCAGCAGGACAACGCCCGCGACCACGATTCGGATCAGATCGGAGGGGTGCCGGCCGATCGAGAGCCTGAGCCGGGTGTATCGTCCGGACCGCGCGGATTTCCCGGGCTCGTGTGCGGAGTCCGAAGCGTCCTTGTGGCCAGGCGGGTTCGTCGCCATGCTTTGGATATTGCCCCGACTTGGGCTCCGAGTCAACGGCGGGGACGGGTACCGGCGGCCGGAGCGAAGGGATAGTATCGCACCATGGCGGAACTACACGGGTACTCCGACCCCCTGGAGATGATCGCTGGGGGGAGTTCGGCGCGGCGGGTCCTGACCTTATCGGCCAGCATGGGCGGCGGGCACGATGCCACGGCGGCAGGACTGGAAGAGGCCGTACGCAAGCTGTGGGCGGGAAGTGAAATCCGCCGATTGGACACCCTGGATGATTTGTTGGGTCCGGGAATCGGGCGGCTCTTTCGCGGTATCTATGTGTCGAATGTTGAGACGACGCCCTGGCTCTACGAATTTTTTTACTCTTCGTTGTGGCGGCATCAGTGGTTCGCCCGCGCCTCGAAGGCCTTCACCGGCGCTTGGTGCGCGGTCCGCCTGGCGCGGCATATCGATAAATTCGATCCGGACCTGATCCTGTCGACATACCCGCTGGCGACTTCGGGCTTGGCATGGTTGCGCCGGCACCGTGGCCTGGCCGTACCCTGCGGTGCCTGGGTCTCCGATTTTGCCCCGCATCCCTTCTGGATTTACCGCGACATCGACGCTAACTTCGTGATGCATGAGGTGTCCGTGCCGCATGGCCAGGCGGCTGCACCGGGCGCCGTCGTGGAGGCATGTTCTCCGCCGGTGATCGGAGCGTTCGTGCCGGGGGACCGGAATGCAGCCCGCGCACAAGTGGGCCTGCAGCGTGATGCCTTCGTGGTGCTGGTGACATGCGGGGCCTATGCCTTCGGTGACGTGGAGGCGATTGTCCGGACATTACTCGAAGCCGCCCCGGATGTGCAGGTGGTAGCTGCCTGCGGGCGCAACACGGCCAGCCGGATCCGGCTGGAAAACCTCGGTATGCCGGCAGAACGTCTGCTGGCACTGGGCTGGACGGACAGCATGGCAGACTACGTGCGTGCGGCGGACCTGGTCCTGACCAACGCCGGCGGCGCCTCGGCGCTTGAAGCACTGGCCTGCGCCAGACCGATCCTGATGTGCCGCCCGATCGCCGCGCACGGGGCGGCAAATGCCCAACTCATGGTGGTCAGCGGACTCGCCGATATCTGTGCCAATGAGGAACGCCTGCGGGACTACATCCGGACCGGCGTGGCCGATCGGGAGGCATTTGAAGACCTGGAACGTAAGGCCGGCGAACGCGGAAAGGTGCGGGATCTGCCCGCGGCACTGACCCGACTGGCTGCACCCCGTTCGGCTCCAATCCGGCCCGGGCGGCCCTGGCCGATGCGTGCCGCCGACGAGTTTTTTACGCATGTGGAATCCGAGGACGTGCGCCAGGAAATTGGAGCGGTCCTCACCCTGGACGCCGTCGGACCCGACAGGACACTCAACGTGCACACGCTCCGCCGGGCCTTGGCCGGGCCGGCCCGCGGCTTGCCCTCCCTGCGCCGCCGGCTGGAGCGCAGCCCACGGGCCGGTTGGACCCTGCAGGAGAGTCTAAACATCGACGAACACATCTTCGAGACTGTAGTGGCTCCGTCGGCAACGGAAACAGAAATAGCGGAGGTGGTCGATGGGTTTTGGTCCGGACCTCTGCCCGCGGACCGGCCGGCGTGGCAGATGCTCCTGGTCCGTGGCCGGGCCAACGGCACTGCAGTGCTTGCCGTCAAAATGCACCATGCCCTGGGGGACGGGGTGTCCGCGCTTAGCCTGCTTGACCGGCTGCTTACTCCGGCGCCGGAGGACAGGCTGCGCGAGCGCACCGGCGCGATTCCCTCCTCGACACAACGGACACCGGCCCAGGCCCTCCACGCTGCGGGGCTGCTGGCCCGCGGGCTGTGGAGCCTGGCAAGCCGTGGAGGCCCACCTCATGCTGTCCTGAACCGGGACGGTATTGCCGGGCAGGGCCGGCAGTTCGTTGCGGTTCCGCTGCCTGCGGCCCAGTTAAGGAGAACCGCACGTTCCCTGCATGCCCATCCGCACGAACTCGTGCTGTCCATCATTGCCGACGGACTTGGCCGGGTACTGGGACCAGCCGGGTTGTTGCGGACCGGAGGGTTACCGGAAGGGCCACGGGATGAATCGCTGCGGGCGGGGACGGCGCGTAACGGAACGCCGGAAAACACTGCGACGTTAAGGGTAATGGTTCCGGTCGCCATGCGGGCGCCCCGGCTGGACCGGGTTTTCGGCAACTGGACGGGCGCTGCCGCACTGGATCTCCCGGTGGAGCCAATGACGCCGCCGCAGCGGGTGTCCTTGGTGCAAACCGAGCTTCGCCGAAGCGCTCGGCACGGCGAAGCCGAGGCGGCCCAGTGGGTCATGCAGCTGGCGGGACGGCTGCCGGCCGCCGCGCACGCCCGGTTCGCCCGACTGGCCTACACGCGCAGATTTTTCAATTCCATCGTCACTTATATGCCCGGGGCACGAGGTCCGCGGTGGTGTGCGGGCGCGCGCGTGCGGGCCATGTACCCGGTGCTGCCGTTGACGGACGGCGTACCGCTTACCGTTGGCGCGGTCCTCGCCGGGGACACCATCGGCGTTGGCGTATATTTCGATCCGGCACTGGGCCTGGACCGTACCGTCGTCGCAGCCTCCATGGCGGACGCATTTGAGTCGGCGGTGCAGGCCGCCGCAGCGGTCCCCAGCGGAAGTTCCAATGGGGCGCCCGCACCGGGATCCAGGAAGGGCTGATATGCAAACCGCCGAACTCTTTGCCATCCTCCCCGCCATCGGCGCCTCGGCATCGTTTGGCGCAGCCGGTCTGCTCCAGCACCGTGCCAGCCGCCAGGCGCCCCCGAGCGGTCCGCTGCGCCCGCAGCTGCTCTTTGATCTGATCCGTATCCCGGCCTTCCGCTGGGGCGTGATTCTCGGGGCACTCGGTTTCGCTCTGCAGGTCACCGCCCTTGGCTTTGGTCCGCTGGGCCTGGTACAGCCGATCCTCGCAAGCCAGGTGTTGTTTTACCTGGCCATCGCCGCGAAAATAATGCACCGGTCCCCGGACTGGCCGCTCGTGGGCGCCGCGCTGCTGACGATGGCGGGCATCAGCGCCTTCCTGTTAGCGGCCCGCCCCAGTCAGGGGCAGTCGCACTTCACCGGCGCCGTGTGGCCGCTCGCCGCCGTCCTGGCCGGGATTATCGCCCTGTGCCTGCTGCTGGCCGCCCGGCTGTCCTCGACCATGCGATCACTGGCGCTCGCCGTGGCGGCGGCAGTCTGCTACGGAGTGACCGCCGGACTGGTCCGCAGCATCGTCACCAGCGACGTGTCAACACTGCTGAGCCAATGGCAGTTGTATGCGGTCATTGTCCTTGGCCCGGCTGGTTTCCTGCTCAACCAGAATGCCTTCCAGGCCGGGGTCGTCGGCTCCATTGCGGTGACGGTCATAACCGTCGGAGACCCCATCGTTTCCATCATTGTGGGTGCAATGTGGTTGGGTGAGTCGTTGAGCGGCGGTCCTTGGCGGATCACCATCGAAGTGCTCGCCTTGCTGGTCATGGTTGCCGGCATAGTCCTCCTGGCCAAGCGATCCCAGGAGGTCGGGGCAAACATGCGCGGGGAGAACTCCGACACGCCGGAGGTCCAGTGAAGATACCGATCGCCCGATGAAACTCGATGGAGCACGGGTACTTGTCACCGGCGCATCTTCGGGTATCGGCTGGGCTGTGGCGCAGGCACTGGCGCACGCCGGCTGCAGCCTATTGCTCACCGGCACGGATACCAACCGGCTCAGTCGGATCGCCGCACTGACCGGAGGAGAAGCCGTCGCCGCCGATCTCGCCGAAGCCGGCGGCGTCGAGCGGCTTGTCAGCGCCGCGATCTCCACCGGGAACCCTGACGTGGTGGTGCACTGCGCCGGCATGGGCAAGGTGGGCACGGTGCTCGGGCAAACCCGGCGCGACGGCGGCGGCCAGGTCCCCGGCGACGGGAACCGGTGTGCCGCCGTACGTCAGGACGATGGTGGGCAGGAGGAGTACAATCGGCTGTTCCGGCTGAACCTTGTGGCGCCCATGCGCCTGTCGCAGGCGCTGCTTCCGGCAATGCTGCGCAAGGGCGCCGGTCAGCTGGTCTTCGTGACCTCGATTGCGGGCGTCCTCGGGGTAGCGGGGGAATCGGCCTATGCTGCGTCCAAGGCCGCCCTTGGCACCTATGCCTCAAGTCTTCGCGTCGAACTGGCCGGCAGTGGAATTGGCGTCACGACGGTGATCCCCGGGGTGGTGGACACCGACTTCTTCAACCGCCGCGGCGTTGCCTACCAGCGGCGCTTTCCCCGTCCCGTGCCGCCGTCGAGAGTTGCCGCTGCAGTGAAGTTTGCGCTGGAGAACAACCGGGCGCAGGTGGTGGTCCCCGGCTGGCTTCGCCTGCCGATCGTGGTCCAGGCCTGCGCGCCGCAGACTTATGCCCGCTTTGCCGGGCGCTGGGGCTGATTTACGACAGGACCACAAACACGCTCCCTGCGCAGTGCTTAGCCGCGCATGGCGCGAAGGGATTCGCGCAGAGATCCCATCGTCGCCATCACCGCGGTTGGCTCGTAGCCGCAGTGCGCCATACAGTTTGCACACCTGTCGTCGCGGCCGCGGCCGTATTTCTCCCACTCGGTTTCTTCGATCAGTTCCTTGTACGTCTTGGCGTAGCCATCCGACATCAGATAGCACGGCTTCTGCCAGCCGAACAGCGAGTAGCTTGGAATGCCCCACGCCGTACATTGGTAATCCTGCTTGCCCTCCAGGAAGTCCAGGAACAGGGGCGTGTGATTGAGCCTCCACCGCTTGCGGTTACCGCCGGCAAACGCCTTGGAAAACAGCTCCCGTGTTTCGGCCACCACTGGAAAATGCTCCTGGTCGGGGGCCTTCTCATAAGCATAGGCGGGCGAGATCATCATTTGATCGACCTTGAGATCGTCATTGAGGAAGTTCATCACATCGATGATGGAGGCCGGCGTATCCGTGTTGAAGATTGTCGTGTTCGTGGTGACCCGGAACCCGCGCTCCTTAAGCCATCGAACAGCTTCCACGGCTTCGTCAAAGACACCATCCTGGCAAACGGATTTGTCGTGCCGTTCGCGCAGACCATCGAGGTGAATGGTGAAGGCAAAATACGGCGAGGGGGTGAAATTGAACTTATTCCACCATTTGCGCACCAGCAGCGCGTTGGTGCACAGATACACGAACTTCTTCCGCGCCACCAGTTCGTTGACGATCGTGTCGATTTCGGGGTGCATCAGCGGCTCACCGCCGGCAATGGAGACCATCGGGGCGCCGCACTCCTCTATCGCACCGAGGGCCTGCTCCACCGGCATCCTACGACGCAACTGGTCCGCTGGATGCTGGATCTTGCCGCACCCGGCGCAGCCCAGGTTACAGGCGAACAATGGCTCTAGCTCGACCAGCAGCGGAAACTTCTTGTTGCCTTTGATCTTCTGAGTCGCCAGATAAGCGGCCATCCGTAGATTCTGACGCATTGGCACGGTCATGGTTACCGCACCTCCTTCGGTAGGGTGAATTGGATTTGTTCTTCTGCTATTTGCCGTTCGATAACGTCAACCGGTCCGAGGCCGCGCAAAGCGGCGATGACCGAGTCGACCATTGCCGACGGGGCCGATGCACCGGCCGTGAGGGCAATAACGTCGACGCCGATAAGCCACTGCAGCGAGATGTCTGAGACATCGTCAATCAGATGGGCAGGGGTGTCCATCCGCTCAGCCTTCTCCACGAGCCGCAGTGAATTTGAGGAGTTTGTTGAGCCGATCACCAAAGCAAGACCGGCTTCACGGGCCACCTGCCGCAGCGCTTCCTGACGGTTGGTGGTCGCGAAACAAATATCGTCCGACGGAGGCTCACGCAGTTCGGGGAATCTGGCCTGCAGTATGTCGACGAGTTCGGCTACTTCATCGGCGGCCAAGGTGGTCTGCATAAGGTATGAGACCCGGTCCGGGTCCGCCACCGCCACCGTCCGCGCGTCATTGGCGGTCTCAACCAACACGGTGTTCTGCGGGCGTTCACCCATCGTGCCTTCGGTTTCTTCGTGGCCCGCGTGACCAAGAAAAAGGACAGTATCGCCGTCGTCGGCAAAACGCCGCACCTCGGTATGGACCTTGCGGACCAGCGGGCAGGTGGCGTCAATGACGTCCAGGCCGCGTCGCTGCGCCTCGGCGCGGACCGCCGGCGAGACGCCGTGCGCTGAAAAAATGACAGTGGACCCGGCGGGTACTTCATCGAGTTCATCGACAAAGACCGCGCCTCGGCTCGCCAGATCCTTTACCACGTGGGTGTTGTGCACGATCTGCTTACGCACATAAACGGGTGCGCCGCGCTGCGCGAGCGCGTTGTCCACGACATCGATGGCTCGAACGACGCCGGCGCAGAAGGACCGTGGCCCGGCCAGCAGTACCTGGCGCGGTCCGGCAGCCCGTCCCCAGATTTCCAGCGAAGGCCCGAGCCGGGCCAGGGCCCGCATGGCCGTGCCCATCCGTCCCATACTGGCCGGGCGCAGCAGTGGGCTGGCGGCTACATCGGCAATGACCCGGACGACGGCGCGGGCGGTACCCGGGGCCGCCGCCAGGACGGCAGCCGATTCCATATCCACACACAGGGCGCCGGTGGCCGCAAGGGCCCCGCGTTCTTTCCCTGTCACCACATGGTCCGTGCTGACTATGGGTCCGGTATGAATGCGTAGCCCCTGGCTGCGCAGTTCGGCCGCGAGCAGCTCGGCGCCGGGGCACGGATACGTTACGCCCGCGCCCCGGACCTCCGAGGCGACGACGACGTCCCCGGCAACCAGGTCGGCGCGCAGGCCCCCGCCAATGCCCGCGACCACCAGCGCACCGGCCCCGCGCACGGCAGGGGAGCCGCCTGCCCGGGCCCCTGCCTTCGTCCCGGTCCCGCATTGGAAGACCGTCGCCTCCGTGACAACGCGCCTCAGCGCCGCGGCTTCGAACCAACTCGGTGCGCAAATCATCAGTTTCGTCATCTTCTGCGGTGTCATTGTGGCGACCTCCTCAGGCAGCGGCCCAGCGCACTGATGGGAAACACCAGGCGATACAGGTGGTAATTGATGTAAAAGTCGCCGGGAAATCCGGTCCCCGTGTACTGCGGCTCGTCCCAGCCTCCGTCGGGCTTTTGAGCCGCGACGAGCCAGCCAATGCCGTGGCGGGCGGGTCCGCCGTCGTCGTGCTGTGCCGCATGGAGTGCCAGCAGTGCCCACGCCGTCTGCGACGCTGTCGACTCTCCCCGCCCGACCCAGGATGCGTCGGCATACGAGCGAAGGTCTTCCCCCCAGCCGCCGTCGGTATTTTGGTGGGAGTACAGCCACTGGACGGCCCGGTGAATGGCGGGGCTGTCCACGGACTCGCCTGCGGCTATCAGCGCCGGCACGACGGCCCCGGTACCATACACATGATTGGCTCCCCAGCGGCCGAACCACGACCCGTCGGCCTCCTGATGTTCCAGCAACCAGCGGACACCGCGTTGCATGGCCTGGTCGCCGATGCCCCGGCGCGCCAGCATCTCGACGACGTGGGCGGTGACATCGGCGCTGGGCGGGTCAATCACCGCCCCGAAGTCACAAAACGGCAGCCGGTAGGCGAGTTCGCGCGTATTGTCGGCGTCGAATGCGGCCCAGCCGCCGTCCCGGCTTTGCATCCCGATCACCCATTCGGCGCCGCGGGACATGGCCGCTGTCCGGGGCGGAACGGCTTCGGCGCACGCCAGCCCCAGCACGACTTCGGCGGTATCATCGATGTCCGGATAGCCGTCGTTGTCGAACTCAAAGGCCCAGCCGCCGGCCGCAGTGCCTGGCCGGCGCACGGCCCAGTCGCCGCGGCTGCGGATTTCTTCCCGGCACAACCACTCCGCGGCCCGGTCAATGGCGGGATCACCGGGGGGAATCCCGGCATCGCCCAGCGCCACGAGTGCGAGCGCGGTATCCCAGACCGGTGACTGGCAGGCCTCGATCCTGCGCAGCCGGCCTGCGGGCGTGTCTTCAATGATCGTGAACCTGTCCCAGCCGGCCAGCCCGGCCAGCATCGCCGGATGATCAAGGGCATAGCCGCTGGCATGCAGGGCCATCAGGGAGTAGACCCATGGGGGCTGAATTCCTCCCCAGGAACCATCGTGCTCCTGCCGGCCCAGAATCCATCCGACGGTGCGCTTGAGCGCGGCCGTGCGCAGCGGCCGGCCGGGAAACCTCTTATGCCGGTGCAGCAGCCCTTCATACCGGTGCAGCAGCGCATCGAGAGCGCCGAAGCCGCGGGTGGCCAGGCGGCCGCGGGCAGCCTTCGCCGACCACCGGGACGGGGAGGTACCGGACTTGGACGACCATAAAGGCCCCGCGGCGGCGCTTACCGGGGCGGGGTTTACCGGGGCCGGGTTTACCGCGGCAGCCGGCGCGCACAATTCCTCCACGGTAAAACCAAGGTCACGCTGCGGGCGCAGAGCAGATAGGACGGTTAGCGGGGCGATGGTCTGTCGGGCCCAGCAGGCAAAATCATAGAGATTCAGCGGGACCGACGGTGGCAGGAACACCAGTTCCGGCGGCAGCGCAGGCACCTCGTCCCAGCTCCACGCGCCAAATAGCGCCAACCAGATTCTGGTGAAGACGCGGGTGCCCGCCAAACCGCCGTGCTCCAGAATAACCTTCCTGGCGGACTGCATATGGGCTTCGTGCAGCTCATCGCCGGCCAGGCGCAGCGCCAGGTAGGCTTCCGCCGTGGTGGAGGGGTCGGCCGGGCCACCGTAGAAGTTGGCCCAGGACCCGTCCGTACGCTGCTGGGAGCGGATCCAGCGTGCGGACTGCGCTGTCTGTTCGGCGGTGCGCACACCCAAAAACTGGCGCATCAGCAGGTCTTCGGCGTCCATGGTCACATTGGTCTCCAGCTCGCCCTGCCACCAGCCCTCGTCGTGCTGAAGTTCCTTTAGGCGGTGGAGGGCACGGTCCAGGGCAGCCAGCGCGTTTGTGTCGACGTCCGCACGGGTATGGGTACTGACGTCGCTATCGGTGTCGGTGTTGAGGTCCGCGGATGGCACCCCTGTGTCTGCTCGCCGGGTCGCCGTTTCGAAGCCGGACGCGGAGGGGCTTTTGTCAACGGTAGTCATTTTCGTCTCTGCTCCTTCGGTGCGTATTCGGTGCGTACCCTGCTTGGAGGTGGTCTGTTCAGTGATCCCGGTGATTGAGCTGATATGCCAGGGCGATGAATTCATGGGCGATCGGCGCCGGTATTGTCAGGGCCTCGATGGCCGCGAGTGCTTCCTGTAGCTCACGGTCGGCCCGCTGTTCGGTCCATTCTCTGCCGCCGGCCGTCTCGACCAGTTCCGCTGCCTCGCTTAACTCGGTTTCGCTAAGCTCGCCGGGACGGAAGTAAAGGGACTTCAAGCGCGTTCCGGCGTCGGTGTCTGATTGCAGTGCATACACCACAGGCACCGATTTTTTGCGCGAACGCAGGTCCGACAGGACTGGTTTACCGGTGCGTTCAGGATTTCCCCAGATCCCGAGAATGTCGTCGCTGAGCTGGAACGCCATGCCCAAATGTGTGCCGAAATCTGCCAGGCCCAACGCAAGTTCCGCTGGAGCGTCGGCCAGCACCGCTCCCAGCGAGGCACTGCAGGCCATCAACGCCCCGGTCTTGTCGTCTGCCATTTTCAGGCATTCGACCAGACTGACGTCCTCGCGCGTTTCGAAGTCGAGGTCCGCGGCCTGCCCGGCAATGAGCCGTCTGGTGCTGGCACCGACGCACCTTAACGCCCAGATGGCAGTGCTGGACGGCGCCTCGGCCAGCAGTTCGCTGGCCAGCGAACACAGCGCGTCCCCGGCGAGAATCGCAGCGGGAATGCCAAACTGCGCCCACGCAGTGGTCCGGTGCCGGCGCTCGGTGTCATGGTCCATCACATCGTCGTGCAGCAAGGAGAAATTGTGGATCAGTTCGCAGGCGAGGGCGGCCGGAACGCCAATCTCGTCGCCGGCACCTGCCGCCCGGGCGGAAAGCAGCGCCAAGGTGGGCCGGATCCCCTTCCCCATGCTCCCGGTCGGCACGCCGTCCGGGTCCCACAGACCCAGATGATAGCCACAGCAGTGGCGGGTATGCGGGTCCAGCCGGTCCAACGCCGACCGCAGCGGGACCTCAATGCGCCGCTGGCTGTCGGCCAGGCTGTCAATGGTCGTGCTCATACAATCACTTCCCTTAATGCGGATCGGACGGGACCGGATTGACTGAGGGCATCAGCGGCCGACAGGCCGCTGCGGACTGCGCCCTCCATGGTGTCCGGCCATCCGGTGGCGGTCCACGCGCCTGCCAAAACCAAGGCCGGCCACTTCGTGCCCGGTTGTGGACGGAAACGAGCGCTGCCGGCCCGTTGGCGAAACGTCGCCCGTGGTTCGCGGGTCACAAAAACATCAATAACCTTCGCGCTACGGGCCTTGGGAAGGACGCGGTTCAGGGCGGCAAGGTGGCTGCGGCTAATGTCCGCCCCCGGCAGGGCAATTTGTGCATCTGCGGCAGATAGCGAGGAAACCAGATACTGACCGCTATTAACCCCGGCCGCAGCGGTCCGGTCGAAGATCCAGCCGGTGGCAGGATCAAGGACTGCAGCGTACGGCAGATCCATAACCCTGCGGTCAAAGAGCACATGGACGTTGACAATGGGGGAATCGCCGAGCTGGTCCCAGCAGCCGGGCTCCGTTTTGGCGTCCGTAGGGACCAGGCGGGCCGCCGCCGCATGGGGAACCGCCATCACGACCGCATCCGCAGCCAGCTCACCGGAATCCGTGCGGACCACCAGTCCGTGACCGGCCGCGCTTCCAGCAACCGCCCGCACCCGTTCGCCGGTATGCAGCCGAACACCGCTTTGGGCAAAGGCGGTCCTTGCGGGGCCGTCGTGCAGCAGTGCCAGCGGCACGTCCGCAATTCCCATGTCACCGGCTCCGGCATGGTCCAGGAGTCCGGTTCGAAAAACCCGTGCTGCCAGGGCCAGGGACGCTTCGGACGGATCGATATTCAGTGCGGCGACCGTCAGCAGACCCCAGAGCCGGGATACGGCGCGGGGTCCCTGGCCGTGGCGGTGCAGCCATTCGCCGAACGTCGTGGCGTCGTTTGCCGGATTGTCCGGATCTACATTGCGCAGGGCAGCTGCGCAAAGAGCGGCGCGGAAACGCTCCGACGGTGACAGCGCGCGGTACCCGGCCAGAGCCGGCAGGAGGTGCAGCGGGGCGGGACCAAACATAGATCGCCGCAAACCGATATCCGACCGTCTCGGCACCAGGACCGGAATGTCCAGCCGTGGCTGGATAGTCACCAAATGGCCCACGCCCAAGCGGTCCAGCAATTCGCGGTACCGCAGGTAGCAGCGCAGGAAGACGTGCTGGCCGGTGTCAACGCTCAGGCCGCCGCGTGAAAATGAGTAGGTGGCACCGCCCAGCCGCGGGCGCGACTCCAGAAGCGTCACGTCACTGCCCCGATCGGCGAGCCGGAGGGCGGCGGTGATCCCGGCAAGACCGCCGCCAACAACCACTACCGTGCCAACCCGGTTCATGCCCGGCCCCTGACCAATGCGCGCGCCGCGACCTGCAACTTCCCGGCCGCGGACAAGGACAGCCGCTGGCTGCGGACCGGTTCAGGATCCGCGGCGATCCGGGCCAGGAGACGGCGGTAGATACCTGCCATCGCCGCGGTGCAGGCGGCGCTGCGGTGATCGAGCAGGGGCAATAATGCCAGACCTTCCCGGTACCAGGACTCGGCGCGATCGGCTTCAAACCTGATCAACGCCGCAAACCGTTCCGGGGGATCCACAAGGCATCCGTCGGCGTCGAGCTCCATCGTGCAGCCGAAGCGCTCCAGATCTTCGCCCGGAAGGTAGATCCGGCCATTGCGCCTGTCCTCGCACACGTCGCGGAGAATATTGGTCAGCTGCAGCGCAACCCCAAGGGTGTCCGCGAGCGGGTTTGCGCGCTGAAGTTTCGGCGGATTGTACACACCAACGGACATTCGGCCTACCGATCCGGCGACGCAGCGGCAGTACACGACCAGGTCCTCGAAGGTGCGGTACTGGACACCGTCGACGTCGGCCTGGCATCCGTCGATCAACTCCTCAAGTGCCTCCAACGGAATCGGCAGACGGCCGGCAGCGTCGGCGAGGGCCACGAGGACGGGATCCGCGCTGTCTATAACGCCATGCCGGTCCAGCACGCCGGCAGCGGCGCCACTCGCAGCGGCTGCGTGTGCCTCGGCGGTGATTCCGGCACGAATGCCACGCAGGCTCTCCCTGACCCTGCCCAGCTGGACGGTCTTCTGCCCGGCCGGCAGATCGCCGTCGCCAATATCGTCAATGCGTCTGGCGACTGCGTAGACGGCGGACAGCGCCCGGCGCTTGACGGGCGGCAACAAGCGGATCCCGTAGGAGAAGTTCCGGGCTTCGCGGCGCGTTATGTCCGCGCACACGGCGTACGCCGCCTCGACACTCATCCCGGCCACCGCACCGTTGCCACGGCCCAGGCCACAGCAATCTGCCGGGTCGAGGGCTTTCGCGCCTTCATGGGGTCGTGTCCACTGAGCCGCAGTGCATGGGCGGCCGCCCTGCCGCCGGCAATGTAACCGGAAACCGCCAGCCGGGACCAGCCGTGCAGCGTTGAGACCAGCGGTGCTCCGGCGTCGAGCCAGGCCAGCGCCCGGTCGGTTTCAAACGCGATAAGGGCCCGGACATCATCGGTGGCTTCACCGCTGCCCAGCAGAGGCTCGGCCACCTTGAACCGGCGCAGGTCCCGCTGCGGGACATAGACCCGGCCGGAGGCATAGTCCTCGCCAATATCCTGCCAGTGCTCCAGCAATTGCAGCGCCGTACAGATGCGGTTGGAAAAGGCAATGCATTCAACGCTCGCGCGGTCAAAAATATGCAGCACAATCTCGCCCACCGGATTCGCCGAAAGCCGGCAATATCCTTCCAGCTCGTCAAACGTCTCGTAGCGCACTACCCGTTGGTCGACAATGTTCGCCTCAATTAGACGCAGCATCGGCTCCATCGGCACGGTTGTGTCCGCTACCAGCGGCCTGAGCGCTGCCACCACCGGGTCCCCGGGAATACCTCCGGCGTAAAGGAGCCGGACCTCCGCCGCCACCTGCTCCAGCCGCGGAATGCGTGCTCCGGGCGCCTTATCGCCGAGATCATCAACGTAACGGGCGTAGTTATAGGCGGCGGTGAGATGGCGGCGGATATGCCTGGGTAACACCGCCAGTGCGACCGGGAAATTCTCGTTGCGCATGGCAGCACGGGCAGCGGCCGGTTCCATTGCCACCGATCGGTCCGCCGATTCCTGCCATCGCGGCTCGGTCATCGCATCCTCACCGGCTCTCACTTACCGGGTCCGCTGGCTACGCTGCAGGGGGCGGAGCGCAGGCGAGTTGCGCGTCCCACCGCCGGTGCCGCCCCCGTCACGTGCGGCTGCGCCAAGGCCGCGGCCGCTAAGACCGGAGCCGCTAACTCCGGAGCCGCTGCGTTCCGCCGCATCAAGTCCGGACATGCCAAGGCCAGCGCGGACGGGGCCGGAAGCGCCGGAATTAATCCCGCGCACGGCCGCCAGGACGGCACCGGTGATTCCGGCGGCGTCCAAACCGTAATGCGCGAGCAATTCGGCCCGGCTGCCGTGCGGCACATACTCGGTGGGTAGAGCCACGTTCGTGACCGGCACACTGGTCCCGGCCGCGGAAAGTGCATGGCGCACGTGGGAGCCGACGCCGCCGCTGCGGATTCCGTCCTCGACAGTCACTACCAGCAGATGGCGGTCGGCAAGATCCACAATGGACGGGTTGACGGGCAGCACCCAGCGCGGATCCACCACCGTGCATTCCACGCCGCCCTCCGCAAGTGTCCCCGCCGCGGCCAGGGCTGCCTGAGCTGTTGAACCGACGGCGACGATCAGTACCGTGGCTTGATCTGCTGTGCGCAGCACGTCCATGCCATCCCACTGCTGCACAGCACGGATCGGCGGCCCCAGAGCACTCTTGGGGTAACGCAGCGCCGTCGGTCCGTCCGCGTATCCGACGGCCTCATGCAGTTCTTCGGCAAGGGATTGGGCGTCCCGCGGGGCAGCGACGCGCATTCCCGGGATACTGGCCAGCATCGACAGATCCCAGATTCCGTGGTGGCTGGGGCCGTCCGGCCCGGTGATACCCGCCCGGTCCAGGCACAGAGTCACCGGCAGGCGATGCAGTCCTACATCGAGCAGCAGCTGATCGAACGCCCGGTTCGCGAAGGTTGCATAGAGGGCGACGACGGGATGCGCACCCCCCATCGCCAGCCCGGCGGCCGAGGTGATCGCATGCTGTTCGGCAATGCCGACGTCGAAGCACCTGTCCGGAAAGCGATCGGCGAATCGTTGCAGTCCGGTGGGGTCAAGCATCGCTGCACTGATGGCCACCAGCTCGGGGAATACCTCGCCGGCACTCAGCAGCCCATCGGCAAAAGCATCCGTCCAGGTCAAAACGGGCGTGTGGGTCGTGTGGGCGCTCCGGGGTGTGCGTCCGGTTGCAACATCAACAATGCCCACCGCATGCAGCTTGTCGACCGCATCGTTTTCCGCCGGAGCATAGCCACGGCCCTTGCTGGTCAGGCAGTGGACCACCACGGGCACCCGGCGGCCCCGCGCCTCGTTCAGGACGGATTCCACTGCCGCTATGTCGTGGCCATCCACCGGGCCCAGATAATCCAGCCCGAGCGCGGTGAAGATGGAGTCCACTCCTGCCGCTGCCGGCACGGCTGTCCCGCCAAGAAGTTCAACGACGGCCGCATACCCGCTGCGGTCCTGCAGACGTTTGAGGTGCCGGGCCAGCCCGCCGGCCGTCGGCGCGTAGGACCGTCCGTTGTCGTTGAGGACGACTATGACCGGGCGGGTGGAGACCCCCAGATTGTTCAGCGCTTCCCACGCCAGACCACCGGTGAGTGCGCCGTCACCCACAACCGCAACCACGGTCCGATCGCTGCCGGCATGTTCGAACGCCTTACTGAGTCCATCTGCATAGGACAATGCCGTGGACGCATGGGAATTTTCGATCACGTCGTGCACGGATTCCGCGCGGCTGGGGTACCCCGACAGGCCGCCGGCGGTGCGCAGAGACGGAAATCCCGCGCGACGTCCGGTGAGCAGCTTGTGGACATAAGCCTGGTGCCCGGTGTCGAAGACAATCGGCGTCAGCGGTGAATCGAATACCCGATGCAAGGCGATGGTCAGCTCAACGACACCAAGGTTCGGCCCCAGATGGCCGCCTGTGGAACAAACCGAGGCAATCAGGAACTGACGTATTTCCTCGCCGAGTTCGGACAGTTGTGCATTGTCAAATGAGCTTAAGTCCATCGGACCGCTCAGGTCGTTGAGAATACTCATGCTGATCCTCCGCACGTCACGAAAAGCAGCCTCTTGCTTAACTGCAGAATCGCTCGACCTGCCATAACTTCTATCGCGTTGCGAGCCTTCGTGGCATGAGCCTACCTGCTTGGCCGGACTATGTGTAGCCCTTTGTGGCTGCGCCAAGAAAATTGGCCGAGAGGTGCTGGAGGAACTCCTCGGATATCTGCAGCATCTCCGCTGCCCGCTCAAGCTCAGCCAGATGGACCCGGCTCAGATCAGCAAGGATCACGCGTGCCTTGTCGGTCAGGACCAGCCGCACCACCCGGTGATCATGAAGGTCGCGGCAGCGCTCCAGCAGTTTCATGGTCTCGGCGCGCCGGACCAGCCCGACCGCGCTGTGATGCCTGATCTGCAGCGCCGAAGCCACGTCTCCCACGCTTGCGGGAGGCACACCCGTACGGGCGCGGATCACCAGCAGCAACTGATGTTGTTGCGCTGTTAAGCCGGCCTTGGCGGCTTCTTGCTCGCTCCAGACCAGAAATTCCCGCAGTGCGCAGCGGAAGGTTAATAGTACGTTGTACTGCGCGTCGGTCAGATCCGACATAGGCTCATGCTACGCCCATGACGCCGTCTCCACGAGGTTCGGGCAAGTCCGGCAAATCGGCAGAAGGCGTGCCATCCCGGCGAGCCGTGGGCAGCACCGCGGGGCGCCACAGCGGGGCAGAACTGCAGGGCGCCACAGCGGGCACGATCGGCGGCAACGTGGTCCGGATCCAATGCAACGGTGAGCGGCATCCGTTGGGCATACCGGTCCTGGCAGCGCTCTGCCGCGCAATAAACTGGCATCCTGGCCGACTGGAACGTAGCGTCGTCGTAAGACCATTTCCGCGACCAGGCAGGGATACCGTGAGCAGGAACAGCAGAAACCGGCACAATGCCAAAGACACCACAAGCCGTAAGGCCAGCAAGGGTGCCGCCGGTTCGGCGTCGACCTCGATGAGTACGTTCCGCGCGGGCCGCGCCATTGATGCGCTCACGCCTGCATTTGTGCAGTGGTTCGACGACGGTTCAGCCGGCACCGCCACGGCGGCTTTGGAATGCCTGGCGGACATCAAGGAGGTCATAAGCCGATATATGGAAGGTACGGCCGCGGCGGAGGTGACGGCCTTCGAATCCATACCGTTGGCGGTAGCGATCACCGACGTTCTGGTGTCCACGGACGAGGAAGCGGATGCCGCGTTAATCGTGGACGCCATGGCCGCGTACATCAGTTTCCTCACCGAAACGGGCAGGTGGGCCGGGTCCGCTGAACAGCTGGCGCAGATCATGGACTTCTTCGAAACGGTTCAGGCGGACGACGACCTTGGCCGGATCGATATACCGGATCTGGCCGAGGATGAAGCCCTCGAGGTGTTCGCCGGCCTGCCGCTGATTCAGCGGACAACAGCACTGCTGAAGTGGATCGGTGCCGGCCGGCCGGTTACCGGCACCGGAGCTTTGCGCCTGATAGATCTTCACGAGGCGGCTGCCTGCGTCGGGATTTCAGTCCGCGGCGCCGTCAAGGGAGCACAGCCAGACGGAGCGGTTCCGACCGTCAGATCCATGCAGGATGTGCCGCTTCTGCCCCAGATCTGGGCTGCGCTGGAAGCTGCAGAGCTGATTGAAATCAAGGCAACGAAGGCGGTGCCGTCCAAGGACGCCGTCGGCTTCCTGTCCGGCACTTCGCCCGAGCGCCTTGCAGAATACAGCTACTTCAGCACCCGGTTCCTGGAGCAGACCGTGCTGGGCATGGACCCGGCTTTTCCCGACGTATCGGCAATTCTGAGCGGGTTGGAGGTGTCGATCCTGATCGCTGCGTCGACTCCTGAGCCTCCGCCGGTGGAACGCGTCCTGGCCCTGGCTGACCAGGCGCCGGAAGAGGAAAAAATGATGGCGGATATCATCGGCCGGATGACTGTGGGTCGGTTGGAGAGGCTCGCTGAGCTGGGCCTGTTGACCATCGATACACATTTCCGGGTGCCACCGGCATTAATCGGCTGTATTGTGGATGCCTTCGACGATGACGTGATTGATCGGCTGGAGCTTGGCGAAGCCGTTGACCACACGACGGCCCAGGAGCAGGGCCCCGCCAGAAAGGCACCCAAGGCTACCCCGGCGAAGAAGGCTACCCCGGCGCAGAAGGGTTCCCCGGCGCAGAAGGGTTCCCCGGCGCAGAAGGGTTCTGCTGCCGGCACCATCCTGCAGCTGAAGATCCAACTCAAAAATGCCAAACCGCCCATCTGGCGGCGCGTCCTGGTTCCGGCCAGCATGCCGCTGGATGAGTTGCATACCGTCATTCAGACCCTGTTCGGGTGGCTGGACTACCATCTGCACAACTTCCAGACCGGTGGTTTCCGCGGGCCCAGCTACGCGCCGGCGGATCCGGATGACGTGCTGGACTCCTTTGGCGAACCTTCCATCGACGAGTCCACGGTCAGGCTCGGCGAACTGCTTGCGGAGGTGGGCAGCAAAATGGTCTACACCTATGACTTCGGTGATGACTGGGAGCACACCATCGTCGTGGAAAAGATCCTGACGGTCGACGACGGCGGGCAGCTTCCGCGGTGCACCGGCGGCAGGGGCGCCGCGCCGGCGGAGGACAGCGGCGGAACCTTGGGCTGGACCAATATTGTGCAGGCCGTCAACGATCCCGAGCATGAGGAGCACGAAGAGTACCGGCAATGGCTGGGCCTGCAGCCGGGGGAGACTCTGGACCCCAAGGCCTTCGACGTGGAGCAGGCCAACGAGGACCTGGCCGATATCTTCTAAGCCAGTCTTCTCCCGGCCAGGCGGCTACTCTACGTCCGGCTCTCCACTGATGCTGCTCAAGCGACGGCCACGCGGCTGGACAGGGAAGCGGCGCCCGCTGATCTGGTCCGGAACAATACGGACGAAGTGGTTTTTTTCCCCGGCCTGCCAGGGAAAAATCGGCAACATGGCGGCGGCCGCGGCCTCATCTATGTCCCGCGGCTCCTCCGCCGTGCCCTTGATGACAGCGCTCCAGGCCCGGTTGGTGCTCCTGTCATAGCCGTCCACTTCAAAGGCCAGCGGGTGGCCGGAGCGCACCCCGTCCACCTTGGAACCCTCAGCACTGCGGAAAACCACCGTCCCGTGGTCCACCATGTAGGTCAGCGGAAAGATCTCCGGATGGTCGTCGATGATCACGGCCAGCCGGCCGATGTCAGCGCTGCGCAGGGCGTCCCAGCACTCGTGGATGGAGAGGTGCTCGATTCCGTTAACTTCGTCGTTGGCGTCCATAGGGCCATCCTAGGCTGGTCGGGGCCACTATGGGCCAGCCGGTACTCCTTAGCGCTCCGTCGGCTGCCCTTTCACCGGTTCCGGGTGTCGCGATCGCGGGTACCGACTGCGGACCAGCCGCGGCGCACCGGTTCGGCAGCAGACCTGCCTGCGATCCGGCCCTTGTCCCGGCTCCGGTAAACGATGTAGGGCCGGAACAGGTAATGCAGCGGCGCCGTGAAGGCGTGCACCAGCCGGGTGAAGGGCCAGATGGTGAACAGCAGCATGCCCACCAGCGTGTGCAAATGGAAGGAGAACGGGGCGATGGCCATCGACGTAATGTCCGGCTGGAAGATGAACAGGGAACGGAACCAGGGGGAGACGGTTTCGCGGTAGTTGTGACCTTCCCCGCCCAGGAAGACGCTCGCCAGTGTGGTCCAGAGGCCGAACACGATGGCACCGGTCAGCACCACGTACATCATCTTGTCGTTGCGGGTCGTCGCCATGAACACCGGACCCGTCACCCGCCGTCGGTAAATCAGCAAAATGATGCCGCCCAGCGTGCCGATACCGGCGATGCCGCCCACGAAGAGCGCATTGAAGTGGTAGAAGTCCTGGCTCATGCCCACCGCCTGGGTCCAGGACATCGGTATCACCAGACCGAATAGGTGTCCGGCGATGACGGCCAGCAGGCCGAAGTGGAAGACCGGTGAGCCGATGCGCAGCAGCCTGGATTCATACAACTGCGACGACCTGGTGGTCCAGCCGAACTGGTCGTACTTGTACCGCCAGATGAGTCCGCCAACCAGTATGACCATCATGACGTACGGCAGCACACCCCACAGCAGGATGTCCATCTCAGCTCCTTGCCAGCGGCAGCAGCCGCGGATCGTAGGGTTCCAGTCCCACCGATTCGGTAGGCGGGCCGTAGCCGGCCATTTTCATGACCGCTTGTTGGTCCGCCGGGGATTTCCCGGGCAGGGTGTCACAGATGGCGCGCAGAATGAGGCTGTGGGGCAGTTTGTCATCGAGCAGGCCGAGCCGGAGCATTTCCAGGCTGGGCCGGTACTGGATCAGCAGTTCCCGGCCGGCATCCAGATCGACGCGCGCGGCGAATTCCAGCACCATGGGAAGGTAGTCCGGCAGTTCGCCATGGGTATCCACCAGGAAGTTGCTGCGCCGATAGACCTGCTTAAAGATGCCCAAAACCTCGCCGCGGCGCCGGGTGTCACCGTCGGTCCAATAGGACAGATGAAGAGCGTGCCGCTTGCCGAGGTCGAATTCCTGCACGTACCGGGCCTGCACCTCCATCGGTGGAACGGAACTCAGCTGCGCCAGGACGGGCGCAAAGTCCTCGGCCGCGTCCGGGTGCTCCGCCAGCACCGACCTGATCAGCGGCAGCCGCTCCAGGACGTCCTGGTCCGGGTACGAAAGGCACCAGGCAGCGGCCAGATAAACCGCCCTGTCACGGCTCGCAGCTTCACGAACCGCCGTTGCTTTTTTAGCACCCATTTTTTTGCCGGCCGGCTTGCTCCTGGACAGCTTGCGATCCCTCACGGCTCCTCCAGGGCAATGGCATTGGGTTCGTTGTCCGCCGGATTCCCCGAGGCGCCGGAGGCCGATGCGCTGGGTCCGCCGGCGTCGGGGCTGGGACCGGCGCGGCCGCCGCTGTGCGCGGGGGAATCCGCGCTCATCCGTGGCGCGTCCCGCTTGTCCGGAAACAACCCGCGCGGTGTCCCGTTGCCGTCCCAATTGAGCAGGTTGACCCGGCCGCGCAGGGATTCTTCACCGGCAACGTTGTCGGAGGTCTGCCGGTCGCGCAGGGCATTGAACGTCTCCACCGCTACCGGAGCGGGTTTGCCGCTGGCTTCCCCGAACGGGGAATCCTGCATGCCTGGGCCGCCGTCGAAATCCAGCGAGCAGCCCATTTCCTCCAGATCGTGGGCCTGTTCCATGTGCGCCTGCGGGATGACGTAGCGTTCCTCGTATTTGGCGATTGCCATCAGCCGGTACATCTCGTACATTTCCTGTCCCGCCATGCCCACCGCGGCGGGGATGGAATCGTCGGGATCGTTGCCCATGCTGATGCCGCGCATATAGGAGCGCATGGCTGCGAGCTTTTTCAGCACAGCCGTGACCCGGTCCGCATCCCCGGCGGTGAAAAGCTCCGCCAGGTACTCCACCGGAATCCGCAACGCATCGATGGCCCCGAACAGGTTTCCGTAGTCCTCCGCGTCGTGGCCCTGTTCCTTGAGCAGGTCCACCACGGGGGACAGCGGCGGGACGTACCAGACCATCGGCATGGTCCGGTATTCGGGGTGCAGCGGCAGGGCCACCTTGTAGACCTTGGCGAGCGCATAGACAGGCGAGCGCTGCGCGGCGTCAATCCAGTCGTCCTGGATGCCCTGAGCCCGGGCCGCGGCTATTACGGCGGGGTCATGCGGGTCCAGCAGCACGTCCATCTGCGCGTCATAGAGTTCCTGCGGATCGGTCACCGACGCCGCCTCGGTGACCGCGTCGGCGTCGTACAGGAAGAGCCCCAGGTAGCGCAGCCGGCCCACGCAGGTTTCCGAGCACACCGTCGGCAGCCCCACCTCGATCCGGGGGTAGCAGAAGGTGCACTTCTCGGCCTTGCCGGTCTTGTGGTTGAAATACATCTTCTTGTAGGGGCAGCCGGTAATGCACTGCCGCCAGCCGCGGCACTTGTCCTGGTCCACCAGCACGATGCCGTCTTCCACCCGCTTGTAAATGGCACCGGAGGGACAGGACGCCATGCACGACGGGTTCAGGCAGTGCTCACAGATCCGCGGCAGATAGAACATAAAGGTCTTCTCGAATTCGAGCTTGATCGTGTCCTCGGATTCGCGCCGGAGCTTTTCAATGACCGGATCCAGGTGGCCCATTTCGGGGGAGCCGCCCAGGTCATCGTCCCAGTTCGCGGACCAGGTGATTTTTGTGTCCTTGCCGGTGATCAGGGACTTTGGCCGGGCCACCGGAAAATCGTCGCCCAGGGGTGCATCGATGAGGGTCTTGTAGTCGTAGGTCCACGGCTCGTAATAGTCCTTGAGCTCGGGTTGGACCGGGCTGGCGAAGAGTCCGAACATTTTGCTGACCCGCCCGCCCGCTTTCAGGACCAGTTTCCCGCGCTTGTTCAGCGACCAGCCGCCCTGCCACTTTTCCTGATCCTCGTACCGGCGCGGATATCCCTGTCCGGGCCGGGTCTCCACATTGTTGAACCAGACATATTCGGTGCCGGCCCGGTTAGTCCAAGCCTGTTTGCAGGTGACCGAACAGGTGTGGCAGCCAATGCATTTGTCCAGATTCATCACCATGCCCATTTGAGCCATAACACGCATTAGTACTGCACCTCCTGGGAACGACGGCGGATGGTGGTTACGTTGTCCCGCTGGTTTCCGGTGGGGCCAAGGTAGTTGAAAGCGTAGGTCAGCTGGGCGTAGCCGCCGATCAGGTGTGAGGGTTTCACCAGCAGCCGCGTCAGCGAGTTGTGGATGCCGCCGCGCCGGCCGGTCGCCTCCGATTTGGGAACATCGATGGTGCGCTCCTGCGCGTGGTAGACGTACACCACGCCCTCCGGCATCCGGTGGCTGACCACCGCCCGCGCCACGTAGACGCCGTTGATATTCACACATTCCACCCAGTCGTTGTCCTTGGCCTCGATGGAAGCCGCATCCGCCGGGCTCATCCAGACGGTAGGTCCGCCGCGGGAGAGTGAGAGCATCAGCAGATTGTCCTGGTATTCGGAATGGATGGACCACTTCGAGTGCGGCGTCAGGTAGCGCACCACCACCTCCTTTGTCCCGTTCGGCCCCAGCTTCGGCTCGCCGAACAAACGTTGCATGTCCAGCGGGGGCCGATAGATGGGCAGCGCCTCCCCGACGTCGCGGATCCAGTCGTGGTCCAGGAAGAAGTGCATCCTTCCGGTGAGGGTGTGCCAGGGCTTGAGCCGTTCCACATTGATGGTGAAAGGGGAGTACCGCCGGCCGCCGGATTCGGATCCGGACCATTCCGGGGAGGTAATCACCGGGACAGGGCCGGCCTGTGTCTGGGCGAAGGTGATGAATTTTTCCTCGGATCCTTCGGCGAGGTCGGCCAGTTTCCGGCCGGTCCGTATTTCCAGATCCTTGAATCCCTGCACCGCCAGCTGGCCGTTGGTGGTGCCGGAAAACGTCAGGATCGCCTCGGCCATCTTTGCATCGGTATCGATCGCCGGCCGCCCGTTGGCTACGCCGCCAAGCATTACGCCATTGGCGTGGCTGAGCCGGTTCAGTGCGCCGTCGAGCTTATATGTAACGTTCTTGACGGTGAAGCCGAGCTTGTCCGCCAGCGGGCCGACGGCGGCAAGCTTCTGCGCGATCGCCGTATAGTCCCGCTCCACCACGGAAAAGACGGGCATGTTCTGCCCCGGCACGGCCGGGATGTCCGGCTCGCGCCAGTCCCGGACGATGCCGCCGGGTTGGGCCACCTGCCCCGGAGTATCGTGCTGGAGCGGGACGCTGACTAAATCGCGGCGCACACCCAGGTGCGTCTTGGCCTGCCGGGAGAGCTCTTCGGCCAGCAGATGGAAGGTTTCGAAGTCGGTCTTGGTTTCCCACGGCGGATCGATGGCCGGGGTGAACGCGTGCACAAAGGGGTGCATGTCCGTGGAGGAGAGATCGTGTTTCTCATACCAGGTGGCGGCCGGAAAAACGATGTCCGAGAGCAGCGTGGTGGAGGTCATCCGGAAATCGGCGGAGACCAGCAGGTCGAGCTTGCCCTCCGGCGCCTGCTCATGCCATTTGACGTCCCGCGGTTTGAGCCCCTCCGCATGGTCCCTGCCCATCACGTTGTTGTGCGTTCCGAGCAGGTTCCGCAGAAAATATTCATTGCCTTTCGCCGAGGAGCCAAACAGGTTCGACCGCCACAGCACCAGGGTCCGCGGCCAGTTTTCCGGTGCATCCACGTCCTCGATGGCCGGCGTCAGCGTCCGGTTCTTAAGGGCAGCGGCAATATAGGTCGGCGTGTCCTTTGCGGTTCCGGCGGCGACGGCGGCCTCGGCCTCGTCCGCTATGTCCAGCGGGTTCCGGTCGAACTGCGGATAGAACGGCATCCACCCGAGCCGGGCAGACTGGGCCAGAGTGTCAGCGGTGTGCATGCCGTCCAGTGCCCCCGTGGAGAGCGGGGATTTCAGCGCATCCGCGGAGTAGCCGTCCTGCCGCCACTGGTCGGTGTGCATGTACCAGTAGCCGGTGCCGATCATGGTCCGCGGCGGCCTGGCCCAGTCGAGGGCATTGGCAATGGAGATCCAGCCCGTCGTGGGCCGGGTTTTTTCCTGCCCCACATAATGCGCCCAGCCGCCGCCGTTGCGTCCCATGCAGCCGGTGAGCATCACCAAAGACAGCACCGCGCGGTAGGTGGCGTCGCCGTGAAACCATTGGCAGATGCCCGCGCCCATAATGATCATCGAGCGGCCCTTGGACTGCTCGGCATTGCGGGCAAATTCCCGGGCCACCCGGATGCAGGCCTGCGCCGGGACGGAGGTGATTTCCTCCTGCCAGGCCGGTGTGTATGGTGTGCCGGCGTCGTCGTAATCGGCGGCCCAGTCCCCTGGCAGCCCGGGCCGGCCGACTCCGTACTGCGCCAGCATTAGATCGAATACGGTGGTGACCAGATGCCCGTCCACCCGCAGCACCGGCACGCCGCGGCGCAGCACGCTGCCGGCACCGGCCGGATCTTCGAAGCAGGGCAGCAGGATTTCAGCACTTTCGGACGAGACCTCCAGCAGCGACAGCGCCGGGTCGATGCCCTCCAGGTCCAGGTTCCACTTGCCCTTGCCGGATTCGTTGTAGCGGAACCCCATGGACCCGTTGGGCACCACGGCGCGGGCGGTGAGCTTATCAAAGAGCACTGTCCGGAACGCCGGGTCCTGCGCACCCGCCTCAGCCGGCAGGTCAGCGGCGGTGAGGAATTTTGCCGGGACTAGGCCGCCGCCGTCGTGCTCCTCCAACCGCACCAAAAACGGCAGGTCCGTGTACTGCCGGACGTAGCCGGAGAAGTACGGCACCTCGCGGTCAACGAAGAATTCCTTGAGCATCACATGACCCATGGCCATGGCCAGGGCGGCGTCGGTGCCCGCCTGCGCCGGCAGCCACTCGTCCGCAAACTTGGTGTTGTCCGCGTAGTCCGGACTGATCGCGACCACCTTGGTCCCGCGGTAGCGCACCTCCGTCATCCAGTGCGCGTCCGGCGTCCGGGTTACCGGCACGTTGGAACCCCACATCATCAGGTAGGTGGAATCCCACCAGTCACCGGATTCCGGCACATCCGTCTGGTCCCCGAATACCTGCGGACTGGCCACGGGCAGGTCCGCGTACCAGTCGTAGAAGGAGGTCATCACCCCGCCGATCAGCTGGATGAAACGGTTGCCGACGGCGTGGGAGACCATGGACATTGCCGGGATCGGGGAGAAGCCCGAGCACCGGTCCGGCCCGTAGGTCTTGATCGTATGGGTGTGCGCGGCGGCCGCCATCTCGATGGCTTCCTGCCAGGAGACGCGCACCAGCCCGCCCTTGCCGCGCGCCTGCTGGTAGCGCCGCCGTCGTTCCGGGTCGGTGACGACGTCCGCCCACGCCAACACCGGATCCTTCAGCCGGCCCTTGGCCTCGCGGTACATTTCCACCAGGACGCCGCGGGCATAGGGGAACCGGACCCGGGTGGGCGAATAGGTGTACCAGGAGAAGGCAGCCCCGCGCGGGCAGCCCCGCGGCTCATACTCCGGGCTGTCCGCCCCGACGGAGGGGTAATCCGTCTGCTGCGACTCCCAGGTGATGATCCCGTCCTTGACATAGACCTTCCAGGAGCAGGACCCGGTGCAGTTCACCCCGTGCGTGGAGCGCACCACCTTGTCATGGCTCCACCTGTCCCGGTAGAAAATATCGCCCTTGCGGCCTCCCTCGCGGAACACCGCCCGGGAGTCGTCCGTCTGGTCCCATTTCGTGAAGAAACGGCCCAGCTTGAGCATTGCGTCCGAAATGGGTCCGTCAAGTCCCGGCGTGATCCGTTCAGTAACCATGCTCATACCATAGGAGTCGGACTTACCCGGCGCTAGAGGCCACCAAATAGTCAACAAAATTCTGCGCTAATAGCTAATTGACTGGCATGGCAGTGGAGGCGGAGTTGGATCAGCAGAACTGCCGGGACACCGACGCGGGCGGGCCACGTCGGGGGATCATTGCGTTGCTGGGGGAGGAGGGCTTTCGAACTGCCTGGCCACGATGACGTCGGTTGACGAATGGGCGAGGATGGACAGCACAATGACCAGCCCGACGAGGTGAAAGAGCTCATCGGAGCGCGCGGCACCTGATTGGAGGACCAGAAGCCCGTACACCACCGAAGCGAACCCTTTGGGCCCGAACCACATAGCAGCGAGCTGTTCTTTGGCGGGCAGCCGTGTGCCCAGGAATGAAACCAGCAGGGCCAGCGGGCGGGCCGCGACGATGGCCAGGACGGCGAAGACCCAGCCTGTCCACGAGATCTCTGAAAACAGGAACGTTGGCGTGATCAGCGCGCCAAAGACCAGGATTGCCGCCAGCTTCAGCAGTTCCGACACCAGTTCCCCGAACTGTTCGAATTCCTCCCGGAATCCCGGGCCCGCGTTAGCCACGGTGATGCCGGCTGAGAAAGCGGCGAGGAAGAGGTTGGCTCCCGTTACCAGGCAGATGGCGAGTACGAGCAGCCCAATGGAAACCGCCACCAGCGGTTGGAGTCCTTTCGTTGCCATCAAAAAGGGAAGCCGCTCAAGCCAGATGACGATCAGCGGCACCAGGACTCCGATCAGCAGACCAAGGCCGATTTCTTCGGCAAGGCCGCCGATCCCGACCTCCATTCCGTCACCGAGGGCCAGCAGCACGAGGACTATAGGCAGGGCCAATCCGTCATTGAGCCCTGACTCGACGTTGAGGAGGTGGCGTAGGCGTCCGGGAACTTCCTTACGCCCCACAATGGCGGCCGCGAACACCGGATCAGTCGGCGACAGCACCGCACCGAGCAAGAAGCTCTGAAGCCAAGGAAGACCTGCAATGAAATGGGCCAGCAGCGCGGTGATAAGAAGTGTCAACGGCAGCCCCAGCAGCAGCGCACGGCCGGGTAATCGCCACGCCCTCCTCAGACCAGACAGCGGCACTTTCATTCCGTCGGTAAACAGGACCGAAAACAGGGCCAGCTGGGCCAGTACGCCCACGACGGGATCACTGGGCTGGATGGGAATGACGCCAAGCATGCCCTGGCCAAGGGCGAATCCGCCCAGTAAAAACAGCACGGCGGTGGAAAGCACCGTCCGGCTGGCGCGTTCGGAAATGAGAACGCCGAGGATCAGCAGCACCGCGAAAGCGAGCGTGAGCATCGGTATCATCCACATTCCCCTATCTGTTGGTGGCGCCAGAATACAGGAACGGAACTGCTTTGGCGGCAGCAGCCAGCTGCCGCGCCATCCCCTCCGAAGCACGAGGAAGTCCGATACGCTGGGATGACTATCGTTGCCCTGGTTCGTTACGTTACGTCGGGAGGACGGGATTGGCCAACCACTTTGAGCGCTATCGCCAGGTAGCGGAAACGCTCTCCCGGCACGGTCTCGCCTGGCTGCTCGGTGCCACCGGACTTGAAAGGCTTGTCCCCTTCCCACGCGGGGTCGGGGGCGGGGAGCAGGCACCACTGAGCAATGCCGAACACCTGCGTCTTGCCTTAGCGGAGCTCGGCCCCACGTTCATCAAGCTCGGCCAGGTCCTGTCCACTCGCTCGGACCTGCTGCCTCCGGAGTTCAGAAATGAATTGGCCAAGCTTCAGGACGATGCTCCAGCTTTGCCTGCAGGGACCGTAGAAGAGCTGATTGTCCAGGAACTGGGCGCTCTCCCGACCACCTTGTTTGCGGCCTTTGACTCCGAACCGCTCGCCTGCGCCTCCATTGGCCAGGCCCATACCGCCACCGCGATGGATGGAACAGAACTGGTGGTGAAGATCCGCCGTCCTGGTGCCGTCCGCCAGATCGAAGAGGATCTGGAAATTCTGCAGAATCTTGCCGCTCAGGCAAGCCGCCGTTGGGCCATCGCCGAAGACTACGATCTCATGGGAATCGCTGCGGAATTTGCGCAGACATTGCGGGCCGAATTGGACTATCTGCAGGAGGGCCGAAGCGCCGAGCGCTTTACCGTCAACTTTTCCGGTGACGACGGTGTTCATATCCCGAAGATTTTCTGGGACTTCACTACCTCACGTGTTCTGACCATGGAGCGGATCCGAGGAATCAAGGTCAGCGATCTTGCGGCCCTTGACGCCGCCGGCATAGACAGGCGGGACCTTGCCAAGCGTGCGGCCGGCGCCGCTGCGAAAATGATTTTCGAGGACGGTTTTTTCCACGCCGATCCGCACCCGGGAAACCTGTTTATCCAAGACGGCGGACGAATTGGCCTGATCGACTTCGGCATGGTTGGCCAGGTGGACGAGAAGCTGCGAGCGCAGCTGGGAATGCTGCTGCTGGCCTTGGTCCGGCACGACCCGGAGCGGGTGACTGCCGCGCTGCTGGACCTGGCCGCATCCCGTCGAAGTGCCGAATCTGTCCGGTTGCACCGCGATGTGGTGTCGCTGATCGGCCTCTATGAAGGCAAGCCGCTGGCGGAGGTCCCGGTTGTCCGGCTCATTCAGGAAACGTTGGCCATTTTGCGCCGTCATCACCTTCAGCTGCCCCGCGAGATGGCGATGCTGCTGAAAATGGTGCTCATGCTGGAGGGACTCGGGGTGCTGTTGGACCCGGCATTTCAACTCGGAGAAGTGCTCGGTCCCTATGTCCAGAAACTGGCTGCTGAACGGATATCCGTGGCTGCCTTCGCCCGCAAGCTCGGTAAGGCCGGGAGTGAGGCCGTGGAGCTTGGCCTGGATCTTCCCGGGCAGCTGCGCCGCCTCCTTGCCATCGTGGACCGCGACGGTGTCGAAGTTCATCTCCGGGCCGCTGAACTTGAACCGCTGGTGGGTCGGATTGAACGGATAGGCAACCGGCTCGTCGTCGGCATGCTGACCGCAGCCTTCATTAGGGGGATCGGTGAACTCACCACCGCCGACACCTCACGCTGGCAGCAATGGCAACGGCCGCTGCTCGGTTCCGGTCTCGGAGCCGTCGGGAGCCTGGGTGCCTACCTGGGTTGGACGGCGCTGCGCAGACGTCGGCCGCGCTGAATCTAAGACCGGCCGCGGTCTTGAGCCGTGAATTCGCCGTCATGAATGCGACCAATTTTGGACCACGACCATGAGGGGACCTTTGGCCGCAGCCGGACGCAGGTACGGGGCCTACACTAATGCTGGCGGAGCAGGTGCTCCGGGGGACCGCCTGAAAGCATTGGACATTCCTTTTGGATCCGGACAATTCCGACAGTACGTTCACCGGTCCCGATACCAGTGCGCCTCCGGCCCTGAAGGATCCGGCCCTGAAGGATCTGCCCCTGAAGGATCTGGCCCGCGCCGGCAGCGAGGACGCCCTGCATGCCCTGCAAACGGATTCGAGCGGACTGAGTTCTGACGAGGCGCGGCGGCGCCTGCTGGATTACGGGTCCAATGCCCTGCGGACCCACAAGGCAAACCCGTGGAAAGTACTGTTGCGGCAACTCGCCAGTCCGATTCTATTGTTGCTGATCATCACGGCGGGAATTTCTGTGTTTCTGGGCGACGCAACCAATTCCATCGTCATTGGCGTGATCCTCCTGGTCAGCGTCGGCCTGGGATTCAGCAACGAGTACCGGGCCGAACTCGCGGCCGAGGCGCTCCATTCCTCGGTCCGGCACCGGGCCGTCGTCGTCCGCGATGGAGCGGAGAAAACCGTGAACGTCGTGGAACTAGTGCCCGGGGACATTGTCCGGCTCACCCTTGGCGCGGTCATTCCCGCGGACATGCGGCTCCTCACCGCCACAGATCTCCTTTGCGACGAGAGCATCCTGACAGGCGAGTCCCTGCCGGCGGCCAAGGACCCGGCGCCGGTCATCGGAACGGCAGCGTTGGGTGACCTTACGTCGTGCATCTTCATGGGCACGATCGTCCAGTCCGGGACCTGTAGCGGTGTGGTGGCCGCTACGGGCGGCCGCACAGAATTCGGCCGGATTGCCCTCGGGCTCGGGGAACATCAGCCGCAGACGGAATTCCAGCGGGGTCTGAAAAAGTTTTCCTATCTGCTCCTGCAGGTTGCCACGGTCCTGACTACCCTGATCCTGATCGCCAATCTGCTGCTGCGCCGGCCCCTGATCGAGTCCCTCCTCTTTTCGCTGGCTATCGCGGTGGGAATCACCCCGCAGCTGCTGCCCGCCGTCGTCAGCACCTGCCTTGCTGCCGGAAGCCGGGCACTGGCCAAGCGGAAAGTCCTGGTCAAGCGCCTGGTCTGCATCGAGGATCTGGGCGACATGGATGTGCTCGTCACTGACAAAACCGGGACCCTGACCGATGGCCGGATCAGCTTCCTGGCAGCGATCCCTGCCGACAGCATGTTCACTGCCAATGCGGTCAATGTGCTGGGCCTGCTTGCCACCGAGTCCGACCTCGGGCACGGGCGCAGCGGTGCTGCAGGGGCGAACTCCCTGGATGCGGCGTTGTGGGAATCGCCTGCGGGGCAGTCCTGGGAGCCCAAAAGTTACCGCCGGCTGGACCTGGTTCCCTTCGACCACCGGAGCCGGATGACCACCGTCCTGATCGAGGACGGCGGCGGGAACCGGCAGATGATCGTCAAGGGGGCGCCGGAGGACGTGCTGAAATACTGTGCCGGGGTACCGGCGGCTGCGCGTGCGGCGCTGGACGCCCAGTTCGACGCCGGTGCCCGGGTTGTCGCCGTCGCCCGTTGCCCTGCTCCGGCGCTGGAAAGCCTCAAAGGTGCTGACCGGACCGGTTTGGTACTCGCGGGTTTTCTGTGTTTTTTGGACAATCCAAAAAACAGCGCCAAGGAATCGCTCGAGCAGCTGGCAAAACTAGGGGTAACCGTCAAGGTCGCCACCGGCGACAACGCGCGGGTGGCCGAAAAGGTCTGCACAGATCTCGGCCTGGACTACGGGAGGACCCTGACGGGGGCGCAAATAGATGCCATGGATGACGACGAACTCAGTGCCGCAGTGGGCGGGACCGGGATTTTTGCCCGTGTTTCCCCGGAGCAGAAGGGCCGACTGGTGGGCATGCTGCGCACCACGGGCAGGTCAGTAGGGTTCCTGGGCGACGGCGTCAACGACGCCCTGGCGCTGCACGGCGCCGACGTGGGCATCTCGGTGGACAGCGGTGCCGACGTGGCCAAGGACGCCGCCGACATCGTGCTGATGGACAAGGACCTCGGCGTGCTCGCCGACGGCATCAGGGAGGGGCGGCGGATCTTCGCGAACACCATTAAGTACGTGCTGATGGGCACGTCGAGTAATTTCGGCAACATGTTCAGCGCCGCGGCAGCGTCCGTTGTGCTGAGCTTCCTGCCGATGCTCCCGGGCCAGATCCTGCTGAACAATCTGCTCTACGATACCGGCCAGCTGGCCATTCCGGGGGACAAAGTGGATCCGGAGCAGCTACGGGCGCCCTCACACTGGAACATTGCGTTCATCCGCCGGTTCATGCTCACCTTCGGGCCTATCAGCTCGCTCTTCGATTTCGCTACATTTGCGCTGATGCTGTTTATTTTCCACGCGGCTCCTGGCGAATTCCGTGCCGGGTGGTTCATTGAGTCGATAGCCACCCAGAGCCTGATCATCTTCGCCATCCGTACGCGCAGGGTGCCGTTCTTCCGCAGCAGGCCGTCCTCCGGCCTGCTCCTGGCCACTGTGGCTGTGGTGGCCGTGGGGATCTATCTCCCGCTCTCCCCGGTGGGAGGTTTCCTTGGTTTTGATCCGCTCCCGTTGCCGTTCTTCCTGGCCCTGTTGGCGATGACGGTGCTGTACCTGGTGCTGGTGGAAATTGCCAAGAAGCAATTCTTCGCCCGGGCCGCGGAGCCGCAGAAGGCTCCGGCCCCGCGCACAGCCGAGCACCACATTCACCGACGCGCAGCACGCTTCAGCGCTTCGGGCCGGCATCCATAGCCGGCTTCACTTCACTTTGTGGAGGACGGTTGCGGGACTGTGCGGACGGCGTCGGCTGCGATGATCGCCAGCATCACGATGCCGCTGATCACCGCCATGGCCGCGGCGGCTCGTGTGTGCCAGAGCCAGCCCACTGTAAGTCCCACTGCACCGAGAATTGCCATGATCACACCCAACGGGGTGAACATGGGTGTGTGAAAGGCAACGGCGAAGGGAATGAAGTGCAGCCCCACAGCCACCACTATCACGGCCGCCCGCAGCTCAGCTTTGTCGGCGTTGTCGAGCACAATGGTGCCAAGACGGATCAGCAGCAGCATTCCGGCCACACTGCCGAGATAGATGAACCCGCTTCCGGCACCGACACGACTGGCCTTGGTGAAAACTCTCGGCGTGACGAATACCAGAACGATGTAGGCCAACAGCGCCACCGCCCAAACGACGACAGCCACCACAGGCCACGGGGCCATCAAAGCGCCACGGTAGGCCATCACGAACACCGTCGCCCCGGCTGCCCCGATCAGTGTTCCCCATACGCGAGGGTCCCACGCCCGTTGGATGCCGCGAGTACGGATGCGAAGCTGGCGCTGATCAGTCTCATTCATACGTGCCATTGTCCATTAGTCCCGGCTTGAGCGGGATCCCGGAATACGATTCAGCCGAGCCAGTTAGCAGTCCTTGTCGAGTCGCTGATACTAAGCAGATTAAGAACCGTGTTCACCTGAATCGTGCTCGGTGACCCGCGGCCGGCGTTCCAGTCGGGCTCAGGAGACCCAGAACCCGACGGTGCAGAGCAGACGCGTCTCGTCGTCGGCGTCGGCCGGTGGTTCGATAGCGGGTGGGAACACCCCGAAGCCGCGCCAGTCCTCGGCGTTGGGCACGACGTGCTCGTTCATTCCGGCGATTATCTCCGTCGAGAGGTGGAACGGGATACCGAGGTGCTTCGCGATCAGCCAGGCCTGGAACGCGCGGTAGAGCGCCAGGTGCACCAGGCCCTCCTTCGCCGGATAGTCGCCGTACTGGAAGCGGAAGGTCGTACCGGGGTCTACCCCGGCGCGCACGGCAGCTGTCGCGATGTCGTTGAGAGCGTCGTAGGCTGCGATCGGATCATCGCCGAGCAGATCACGGTCGCGCAAGTCGTCGCCGTCGGCGATCGAGCCGCCGGCAAGTATTCCCGGGACCCAGGCCTCGTCGTAAGCGTGAGCTTTCAGGATGTCGCGGATGGTCGGGTTTGGGGTTTGGGTCCACCCGGCCGGAGCGGGCTTGTCGAGATCCTCGGGTGTGACACGGTCGATCACGGTGCGAAGGGCGGCATCAGAGGCGAGGAACAGCTGATTGGTTTCCATTTTCGGATTATACCCGCGGTATGCGGCTCTTCCTCTGGGCGCCTTACCGCACCCCGCGCAGGACGCCTGCTCGGGGCAGCCTTATCCTGACGAGCCGTCAGTAACGGCTGTGTCGACTGCCTCCCGGCTATCGCGGAAGATTGGGACGGACGCAGTAATCACCCGCACCTGCCGGCACGTCGACCTGGCCGTCCACATATGCGGGTTCGCCTTGCCCGAGATGACCAAGGAACCTGATTACGGTCCCTCCGACCTAGGACCATGGCGTCTGAGGTCGCAGCCGGGCAATGCCGTCGATCGTGACATCGACCCGCTCATCGAGGAAGGCGATATGGTCTCTGACCTCTTCGGCGTCGATCAGCGGCTGCCTGTATGACCAAGCCAGATCTTTGATGGGGACTGTGTTAAATTCGCGCGCACATCCTGCCGCGGAACATAGAAACGCATGGGCAATCCTGTCTCGTAGAGAATACGACCATGACCCGTCTCCGCCAGGATCTCACCGTTGAGGGAAATGCGGATGACGCGCAAGGTGCTGCGAATGTCGATTCGCGGGAATGGGTCGTGCGGATGCCTGATGCTCGCCCGTCGCCGGCGAGCTGAGTTACCGTGACTTCGCGTCAGCCGGTCTCGCGTACCGAGAAGGGGATGCGGGGATCCCATACCTGAATCTGCTCGAAATTGACGGGGGGGCGCTTGCTTTTCGGGCTGTTCGTCGATGACGCACCGGATATCCGAGGGGGAACCGCATAGCTGGGAACCACACGACGCGGCTCCCGCATCGATGAGTGGATAGTCCGCAGAATAGGCCGAAGTCACACCGCAGGCAATGGCACGATGAGGCACTACGTGGGGCTCGTTCGTTCCGGCGTCAGGTCCGGCAATTGGATTTGCTGCCTCAGCCCCCTGCAGAACAATAACTGTTCAGCCCTTGCCGGCCAGCGGTAGTCCGCGATACTATGTAGTAGTAGTCAGTGTCACCGAGTAGTAAAGAGAATGGAATCCATGAGCAAGCAGCAGATGACCGAGATGCTCAAAGGGACGCTCGAAGGAATTGTGCTCGAGATCCTGGCCGGGCAGCCGGCATACGGGTACGAGATCACGGCTCAGCTGCGCGAGCAGGGCTTCTCCGACATCGTCGAGGGCACCGTCTATGCGTTGCTGATCAGGATCGAGCAGCGCGGATTTGTGGACGTGGCGAAGGTTCCATCTGAGAAAGGGCCTCCACGCAAGGTCTACTCCCTTAACGCCCTCGGCGGCGAGTACCTCGGCGGGTTTTGGAGCACCTGGGATTTCCTCGCAGAACGCATCGAACGGCTTCACCACCACAGCGAACACCATCAGGGAAAAGGACAGTAGCAATGGCCACAAAGTGGATCGAGACCCTCACGGGATCGCTTGAGCAAAAGAAGCAGTACAAACAGGACAAAGCCCGCATTGACGCCCTTCACGAGCCATACAGGAGTGCCGCGCAGGCCATGCACCGGTATTTCATGTACTACGGCGGCGTGACCGACGGCGGGACACTCATCAGAATGTTCGGCCACTTGGCCGATCTGTGGGAGCGTGCCGCGGTCGACGGGATGCCCGTGCGCGAGATTGTCGGCGACGATCCGGTTGATTTTGCCGAAACCTTTGGCCAGGCCTATGCGGGCAGGCACTGGATCGACAAGGAACGTGCGCGACTGAACAGGAGCATCGAGGACGCCGTGCGCGAGGAACGAAAGTGACTGCCCAACCTGCTGTCCAGGTGAAGGGCATCAGGAAGTCATTTAAGGACGTGGACGTGCTATGCGGCGTCGACTTCGATGTGGAGGCGGGGAGTATCTTCGCGCTGCTCGGCTCGAACGGGGCAGGCAAGACCACGTTGGTACGAATCCTGTCGACGCTGCTGAAGGCCGACGCAGGCACCGCTACGGTCCACGGCGTCGACGTCGCCGCGAATCCGGGCAAAGTGCGGGAGTCGATCAGCCTCACGGGCCAGTTCGCCGCCGTCGATGACGTGCTCACCGGGAGGGAGAATCTCGTGCTCGTCGCCAAGCTGCGTCACCTGAAGAATGCAGGGGCCATCGCTGACGACCTCCTCGCTCGCTTCTCGCTCACCGACGCAGGGGACCGCAAGGCGTCAACGTACTCGGGCGGTATGCGACGCCGGCTCGACATCGCGATGTCCCTGATCGGGAACCCCCCGATCATTTTCCTCGACGAACCGACGACCGGGCTCGACCCCCAAGCGCGCATCGAGGTGTGGCAGACCATGAAGAAACTCGCCGACCAGGGCACGACGGTACTGCTCACCACGCTGCACCTCGACGAAGCGGAACAACTTGCCCATCGCATCGCGATTCTGCACAAGGGCACGATCATCCAGAACGGAACCCTCGCCGAACTCAAGCAAGTCCTCCCCGCGGCCAGAGTCGAATTCGTCGAGAAACAGTCCTCCCTTGAGGACGTCTTCCTCGCCCTCGTGGGTGAAACGGGCGAGGCCGGGACCACCGCCGACGACCCCGCAGACAGCAACGTCCCGGCACGAAATGAAATGCAATGACCACTCACGTCCTCGGCGACACCAGCGTGCTGACCGGCCGTTCGCTGCGCCACATCCTGCGCAGCCCGGACACGATCATCACCACCGTAGTCACACCGGTGGCGCTATTGCTGCTGTTCGTGTACGTGCTCGGCGGTGCGATCCACACCGGATCCAGCCAGTCTTACGTTAACTACCTGCTCCCCGGCATTCTGCTCATCACGATCGCATCCGGCGTCGCGTACACTGCGTACCGGCTCTTCCTCGACCTGCAAGGCGGAATCTTCGAACGCTTCCAGTCCATGCCAATCGCGAGGTCGAGCGTGCTCTGGGCGCACGTGCTCACCTCCGTGACCGCGAACCTGGTTTCCGTCGCCGTCGTCATCGGCGTCGCCCTGATCATGGGGTTCCGCACCGGAGCATCCATCGCCGTCTGGCTCGCCGTTGCCGGAATGCTGATTCTGTTCACCCTGGCAGTGACCTGGCTCGCCGTGATTGCCGGCCTCTCGGCAAAGACCGTCGACGGCGCGAGCGCGTTCAGCTACCCCCTGATCTTCCTGCCGTTCATCAGCTCGGCCTTTGTCCCCACCAGCTCAATGCCCGGCCCGGTCGCATGGTTCGCGGAAAACCAGCCCGTGACCTCTATTGTGAACACCATCCGAGCACTGTTCGCCCAACAAGCCGTCGGCAGTGAGGTCTGGATTGCCCTCGCCTGGCTTGTCAGCCTCCTCGCCGTCGCCTACGCCTTCGCGATCGCCACCTACGGTCGCAAGGTCAGTTGAGGCTGAGCACGACCAAGGAACCTGCGCCGGAGAACTTGCCTGGCCCTGCGCCAATCGGGGGACGATTGTCGGCAGGCATGTGAGCGTGCTCCCTGCAGCGGATATCAAGTGCTGATCGACATCGCAGCGTGCCTGCAGTGGACTGTTCACCGGACGAAGTTTCATCGCTGCACCGAAGGCAGGCTGCCCGGCCCAAGTGACGTCGCAAAGTTCGGCCGGTAAGGCACCCATTGCTGTCCCTTATAGATGCCGCAGGTATCTTTCGGGTGAGTCCAGGAATGATTGCCAGTTGGAAACCAGATCGAGGTTTAACCATTCCTGCCGCCGAAGTCCCCACGGGCCCGCCTCGAGGATCTGCGCGCCGGGGAGGGCCGCCAGGACAGGGGAGTGTGTGGACATGATGACCTGCGAGTGGCCGTCGGTGAGGAGATCTTTCAAGACCGCGAGCAGGCTGAGGCAACCTGCGAAGGACAGCGCCGACTCTGGTTCATCAAGCACCCATAAACCTCGTCCCCGGAAACGGTCCACCGCCAGCTCCAGAAACGACTCGCCGTGTGACATGTCGTGGAACGAAATGTCCGGACCCGACGTGCTCGGGTTTTTCTCGAGATAGGTGAAGAATCCGTGCATGGTTTCCGCCCGCAGGAAGTAGCCGCGTCGTGTGGCGCCGGCGTTGCGGACCAGCAGCAGGTGATCGGCGAGGACGGATTCCGTGGACCTGGTGCTGTGGCGGGCCCCTGTGGAGCCTCCTTCGGCAGACAAGCCGTAGGCGAGTGCAATAGCTTCCACAAGGGTGGATTTGCCCGACCCGTTTTCGCCGACGAAGATGGTGGCTGGGCTCAGATCGAGTCCTTGGTCCAGAACCTGGGCGACAGGCGGCAGGACACCTGGCCACCGGTGGCGATCGAGGACATTGGCCGGGTCTTCGGTTAACCGTCGGATCGGAAAGTTATGCGCAGGCATGCCCCATTCTTACAGTCGGCCCAAGTCAGGCGTGCGAATAGTTCCCTCTGAAGGGTCTGGTTCCTAGAAAGAGTGCGAGAGAACTTGCACCGATCAGAGCCATGAGGCCTCCGCCGATAAGGCCGAGCAGGACGCCTGGGGTCCCGTAGCCCATGACGTTCAACGCGATGAAAGCTGATACAACGAGCACGATGAATAAGAGTAGGCAGCCGACGATCGCGCGTAACCATCCGTAGGCGGATGGGTCGAATTTGTGGTCACGAGCGAGTACGACAATCCGCAATCCAATAAGGGCAACGGCTTGCCAGCAGGCGATTGCGATGACTCCCCAGACGACGGAGGGAACCTCGATTGGGATGACCTCGGGGAACACCGCGGTTACGCGCTGGACCTCGGCCGGGAGAGCTCTTACCTGGACGAATACGGAGAAGAGCAACAAGACGAGAAGTCCCGTCAGTAGCGCGAATGAGGTTCCACGACGCATCTTTGTCTCCTAGTGCAGCTTGGTTGTCACTCAAGGACGCTGGCATGCCAGTCGTCCCGCTTGGCCTTTTCTTCAATCCAGACTCACCTGTCGTTGCGCTGGACATGGAGCAGGTAACCCCGGGCCATTCCCGGTTCAAGCCGTTTGGGACCATCGGGTTCCAACATCTTCGAAGCCTACTGCCGGTGACCTGGCTCGTCGCGGTCCGCTCCGTCCGGCACATCCCCTTATCGCAGGTCTTTTCGCATCTTGTAGTTAATCAGCTCCACCCCTGCTTCCACCGGGTGCTGTTCTGCTTCGACTGTGAAGCCATGCCGCTCGAAGAACGGCCGCGCCGTAATGCTGACGTTGGCTGAGAGCTCGGGGGTTCCTTCGCGGCGTGCCTGCGCTTCCACGTGCGCGAGTAGTTGGTGCGCTACTCCACGCCGCTGGTGACGCGGCGAGACGAACATCATGTGCACGTAACCGTCGGGGGCTACATCCGTGAAGCCGGCCAGTTTGGCTCCGATTGCCGCAACGAAGCTGTTCCGGGCCAGCATCGCTTTGTGCCAAGTCCCTGTGTCGCGCCTGTCGGGCTGAGCCCACGCTTGTACTTGCTCAGCCGTGTAGTCCGCGGCAGCGGTCTCTGTCACAGCCGAAATGAAAACCGCCAGAGTTTCTGCAGCATCCGAAGGCTGATAAGGCCGGATCACGACGGACGTGTGCTCTTGTGCTTGCTGACGGTCCATCAACCCAGTCTTGCACCGAGGTGACCGAACTGGTAGTAGTGGTTCCAGCCCTGCCGCTATTCGCGCCAGGCCTTCGTGACGTAGCGCCGTCCGGTGATTGACGCCGGTGAAATCCTGATGATGTGGTCCCGGCCAATTCCCTGCCAGGGGAAAAGCGGCCGGCCGATTCTGTTCAGGTCCACGTCAGATCGCGCCACGACTGTGGCTGCGCCCTTGATGATGACGCTCCAGGCAATGCCAAACTCGGCGCTGACGGAGTCCGCTTCGAGGGCAACGCTTCCCCCCTCTTCAATCGCGTCCAGCTTGGTCCCGTCACCCGTCTGGAACACCACGGTTTCTTTGTCGACCTTGAAATTGACCGGAAACACGTCCGGATGGCCGTCGCTGATAACGCCCAATCGGCCCACACTTACTTCGGTCAGAAGCTGCCAGCATTCGGCCGCTGCCAGGATTTCGGGCGTGGGCACCAACGCTTCGTCTCGGGTTTGATCGCTCATGGAATGAGCCTATGCTTTCGCCGCAGGTACCAAAAGGGCCGAAAGCCCCGAGTTGGGTTTCCGCCGCTCCAACGCTCCGGGTCTGACCGCCCGCAGTGCGTTCAAAATAGTGGCGAGATCCACCGCTTCCTGGCTGAGCGCCCCGGCAACAGCTGGAATTAGGCCGACGGCGGCGGCGGCCATGAGTGCGATGCTGAGCAGAATTCCTATCCAGATGCTGCCGACCGCTATCCGCATGGTCCGCTGGCCGATCGATACGGCCTGGGCGACTCTGGATAAGTCATCAACCATGATCACCACGTCCGCGGATTCGCTGGCGGCCGTAGAGCCCTTGGCTCCCATGGCGACACCGACATCCGCTGCGGCAAGGACGGGAGCGTCATTGACGCCGTCGCCGACCATGAGTATGGGACGGTGCGGCAGGTTCCCGACGATCGAGACCTTGTCCTCCGGCCGGCACTCTGCCTGCACATTTTCAATGCCCGCTGAAGCGGCAATATGGGCGGCCGTGGCCTGCGAATCCCCGGTGACCATCATGGAATGGCGAACACCGAGACCGGCGAGCGCTGCGAGGGTGCCGGGGGCTTCGGGACGCATCGGATCGCTCATGACCAGCGTCCCCGCGAACGTTCCATCCACGCTGACATAGACGGCCAGTTGCCCGCTGCGTAACGGCGCCTGAGCGATGGGACCGGATGTGCGCGCGATGAAGCTTCGTTTCCCCACGGCGACTTTGTGCCCGGAGACCATGGCTGTCACGCCGTCCGTGGCATGCTCGGTGGCACTGGTGGGCAGCGCTAGCAGGTGTCCCCGGTGCTGCGCGGCGGAGACGATGGCCGCGGCCAAAACATGGGAGGACGCCTGCTCGGCGGCTGCGGCCAGGACCAGCAGATCATCCTTGCTGCCAACGCCCGGACCCGGGCCTTGAGCCAACCGCACCTCGTCCAGCGCCGGTCGTCCATTTGTCAGCGTTCCGGTTTTGTCCAGGACAATGGTCCGCACCCGGGACAGCTGCTCCAACGTGGAGCCGTTCTTAATGATGATTCCGGCGTGCGCCGCGCGGCTCATCCCGCCAAGAAAGGCCACCGGCGCAGCAATCAGCAGGGGGCACGGCGTGGCGACAACGAGCACTTCCGCAAACCTTGCCGGTTCCCCGCTGAGCAGCCAGGCTAAGGCACCCATCACCAGGGCAACGACGGTGAACGGCACGGCGTAGCGGTCCGCCAGCCTGACGACGGGGGCGCGGCTTTCGGCAGCGGCTTGTACCAGGGCAATGATGCGGCTGTATTGCGAATCCGCCGCGGCCGCCGATGCCTGCAGCCGCACGGAGCTCTCTGAATTGACCGATCCGCTCAGGACCGGATCCCCTGCAATGTGTTCGGCGGGCAGACTTTCGCCGGTGATGGCTGATTCATCGAAGACCGCCGTGGGGGAGAGCAGCGTTGCATCCACCGGTACGACTTCCGACGGCCGCACCAGCAGGACATCCTCGGGTTTCACGTCGGCGGCCGGGATATCCTCCAGGGCACCGCCGCCGCTCTCACGGTGTGCCAGCTGGGGGGCACGATCGAGCAGAGCGCTGAGCTCCGCCCGCGCCCGCCCGGCCGCAAAGTCCTCCAGCGCCGCACCGCCTTCGAGCATCAGAACGATAATCAGCGACGCGAGGTATTCCCCGACGGCAACGGTGCTCACGATGGCGGTGACGGCCAGCAGATCGACGCCCCAGCGCCCGTGGGCGATGTCCCGCACCATCCCCACCGTTCTGTAGGCAGCGACGCACAAGGCAAACACGCTTGCGCTCCACCGCGCTGTGCCGGTGTTTCCGGCCAGGAGAAGCGAGGTAACCACAACGCCTGCCACGAAGGTAGCGGCGATTATCGGGTAACGCCGGAGCAGCGCTCCCGGGGAGCCTAGGTTACTCATCGGCCTCGGTTTGGCGGCTGATGATGACCTTGAGCGCCTTGGTTTCGGCGGCGCGGGTGAACGTGTCATAGGCAGCCGGGAATTCATCGAAGCTGAAATGGTGCGTGGCGAACTTGGCGGCCTGGACCTTGTGCTGGGTGACCAGCCGGAGCAGCATGGCTGTGCTGGAGGTGTTGACCAGGCCCATGCTGATGCTGATGTTGCGGATCCACAGGTCCTCAAGGTGGAGTTCAACGGAGCGTCCGTGGACCCCGACGTTAGCGACCCTGCCGCCTGGCCGGACGACGTCGACGGCCATGGCAAACGTTTCCGGAACGCCGACGGCTTCGATGGCGACATCCACGCCGGCACCGTCTGTCAGGGCCAGGATCTGCTCCCGCCAGCCCGGTGAACCCGACATGACCGTGTGGGTGGCCCCGAAGTCCAGGGCCTGTTCCAGCCTGGACGGATCAAGGTCGACGGCGATGACGGTCGCGGCACCGCATAGTCCTGCCGTCATAACGGCCGCAAGGCCGACGGGACCGGCGCCGATCACCGCCACCACGTCACCGGGTTTGACCCCGCCGGCTTGGACGCCGATTTCGAATCCCGTGGGAAGGATGTCCGAAAGCATGACGGCCTCGGCGTCGCTGACGCCGTCGGGCATTTTGTAAAGCGAATTATCCGCGTAGGGCACGCGGACAAATTCGGCCTGCGTGCCGTCAATGAGGTGCCCGAATACCCAGCCGATTCCCGCCACACCCTCCTCGCCCAGGCAGTGGGAGTAGAGGCCGGAACGGCAGTTGATGCAGTGGCCGCAGGACTTGATGCAGGAAATAATGACCCTGTCGCCCACCACCAGGTCGTGGACACCGTCGCCGACTTCCGTCACGGTGCCCACGCCCTCGTGGCCCAGGATGCGCCCCTCCTGCACGGCAGGGACATCGCCCTTGAGGATGTGCAGGTCTGTTCCGCAGATGGTTGTGGTGTCCACCCTGACAATGGCGTCGGAGGGATTGAGCAGCACCGGCTGCGGTACATCGGTCCAGCTCTTCTTACCGGGGCCCTGATAGACGAGCGCTTTCACATTGGATCCTTCACTGGTTGGGTGTGGCTGATGGTCATTCCTGAGCTGTACGAGGCGCCTGTGCCTGCGCGGTCCACCATTCGGCCGGCGGGGTGACCTGGAAGCGACGGCCGGTGACCAGGGTGGGGGAGATGCGGAGGAAGACGTCCTTGTGGCCGGCCTCCCAGGGAAAGAGCATCAGGGAAAAGGTCTCCAGCACTTCGTCCGTGCCGCTGACGGCGGACGCGGGACCCTTCACGACGACGCTCCAGGCAATTCCGGTGTCCGGGTCCACACCGTCCGCTTCCATGGCGACCGGCACTGCCCCCGCGGCTGCGGAGAGTTTGGTGCCCTCACCGGTGCGGAAAACCACTGTGGCGTGATCCACCGCGTAATTAATGGGGAAGATGTCCGGGTGGTCGTCCACCCATACCGCAAGCCGCCCGACCGAGACGCCGCGCAGCAGGGCCCAACAGACGCTGTGGTCGAGGATTTCGGTGCGGGCGGCTGGCTGGTTGGTGCTCATGGAACCGAGCGTAGTCCGGCCGGACGGCGGCCAGTAGGGCCGTTGTGCCCTGTACTACGGACTCAGGAGAGGCGGCATCACGCAGTACGGCGGCATGACAGCCACCAGCCTCGGCGCGCGGTATCCCCACCGGCCGCTATTCGAACGACGCGCGGCGCGGATCAGACAGGGGCGTCTTCCAGATGTCCGGCTGCGTCACAGGGAATCTTCGTCCGCTGAGGTTAAGCGTTATGATGCGTATCACATGATCCTTCAGGCCCCCTTGCCACGGTTCCAGAGAGGCGGCATTGGCACTGGTTAGCTCTTCCGGACGACGGACCTCGCGGGCGGCTCCGCGCAACACTACGCTCCACGCTAATTCGGTGTGGGAGTCGTAGCCGTCGATTTCAAGGGCCACCGGGGTGTTATCAAGCGCGCCCAGCAGCTTGGTCCCCTTGGCGGTGCGGAAAACGACGGAGCCGTTGTCCACGACGTAATTTACGGGGAAGATGTCCGGGTGACCGTCCACCACGATCGCCAGGCGGCCCAGAACATGGCCTTCCAGCAGATGCCAGCATTCGGTCTGCTCAAGCTTTTCGACGTCGGGTCGGTCGGTTGCATCCATGTGTTAGAGACTATACGAAGTCGGATGGAGGTAACGGGGTCACGGAGACGACGGTGCTGCTCACCGCTCCAGCCGTCTCCGCAGGTACCCACGGTAGTCTGTCAGCACTAAGTTGGTTCCCTCTGGAGGTGCCGGATGAAAGACTCCCCGAGATCGGGCGAACTGCTGTACACCCAGGAACGTATGCAGGGCCTGATGGCTGCGGTGGTATCGATTGGGGTGGAGCTGGATCTGGCCTCCGTGCTGAAACAAATAGTCGAATCGGCCTGCACTTTGCTGCATGCCGGCTTCGGGGCGCTGGGCGTCATCGGCGAGGAGGGTGGGCTGAGCCACTTCATCACGGTCGGCATCGACCCGGAGCTCGCCGCCAGAATCGGCCCCCTGCCCACCGGCCACGGCGTGCTGGGGCTGCTGATCCGCGAGCCGCGGCCGATCCGGTTGCCTGACCTGCGCAACCATCCTGCCTCCTACGGCTTTCCCGAGCACCATCCGCCCATGCGGACTTTCCTGGGTGTGCCGGTCCGGGTCCGGGACACCGTCTTCGGCAATCTGTACCTCACCGAAAAGGAGAACGGAGAGCTGTTCACCACGGAGGACGAGGACCTGGCCGTCGCGCTGGCAACCGCTGCCGGCGTCGCCATTGAGAACGCGAAACTTTTCGACGACTCGCTGCTTCGCTCTCGATGGCTGGAGGCCTGCATGGACGTTGCAGGCCGTGCCATGGGCAGCGGCAGCACGATGAGCAGCGGCAGGGCCGGGGGAGAATCCGGTCCCGATCTGGTCGCCGCCCGCGCGCGTGAGGTCTCCGGCGCGGACATGGTACTGATCGCCGTTCCCTCCGACGACGGCGGACCAAGCTACATCGCCGCGGCTGCCGGTGACGGAGCCGGAGCGTTCCGGGGAAGACCGCTGGAACTCGATGCCGCCGTCGTCCGCCGTGTACTGAAGTCCGGCGGCCCCGTAGCGCTCACTGCCGCGGAGCTGATGGGAGCCGGCCAGGGCAAGGCGTACGGCCCCGCCCTCGCCGTGGCGTTGGGGTCCTCAGACATGGCACATGGCGTCCTGATCTTCCTCCGGTCCCCGGGCGCCGGGAACTATTCGGCAGCTTTTCTGGACATGGCTGGACTCTATGCAGCCCAGGCGGCGCTGGCCCTGGAACTGGTCCGCACCAACCGGCTGCGCGAACAGTTGGTGGTCCTGACGGACCGGGACCGGATTGCCAAGGACCTGCACGACGTGGTTATTCAACGGCTGTTCGCGGCCGGGCTGAGCGTCCAAAGCCTGGGCCGGCTCACGGATAATCCGACGGCGGTGCAGCGGATCCATGCCGTGACGGGCGAACTGGACGCCACGATCCGGGACCTGCGGGACACCATTTATTCCCTGCAGGAAAGCGCAGGGAACGTCGAACTGCTCAGCAGCCGGATCCTGCGCAGTGTCCGCAATGCCACCCGGGAGCTTCCTTTCGCACCGCGGCTGTACCTGGCCGGACCGGTGGATACCGCCATCGACGACGTCACCAGCGCGCATTTGCTGGCGGTCCTCTCCGAAGGGGTGAGCAATGCGGTGCGGCACTCCGGCGCGGAGACGATCGAGGTGACGATTGCGGTAGCGGACGGGCGCGCCAGCCTTCTGGTGGACGACGACGGCACGGGCTTTGGCGCCCCGGCGCACCGGAGCGGGCTGGCCAACATGGACCACCGGGCCCGGGAGCTCAAAGGGTCCTTGAGCGTGGAAAGCGCGCCCGGAAACGGGACGCGGCTTTGCTGGTCGGTGCCGCTGCCGGTGCCGGTACCCGGGGTTTAGCCGCACAGGTATCCTGGCGCTTCAGGGGATCCGCGTCACGTAGACCGCTGCCTGGGTGCGGCGCTCAAAGCCAAGCTTGGCCAGCAGCGACGACACGTAGTTCTTGACCGTCTTCTCGGCCAGGAACAGTTCCTGGCCGATTTGCCGGTTCGTCATTCCCTGCCCGATCAGGTCCAGCACCTTCCGTTCCTGGGCCGTCAGCATCGCAACCCGCGGATCCGGATGAACAGGTTCGGCCAGTCCCCGGACCACACGGTCCTTCAGCGCGGAGTCAAAAAGGGATTTCCCACCGGCGGCACGGCGCAGGGCAGAGACCAGGTCAGTGCCGCCGATCTCCTTGAGCACGTAACCCGCCGCGCCGGCCAGTACCGCCCCGCGGACGGCGTGCTCGTCGTCGTAGCTGGTCAGGATCAGGCAGCGCAGCGAGGGGTCCACGGCGCGCACATCGCGGCAGACCTCGATCCCGGTTCCGTCGGGCAAACGCGCATCCAAAACACAGACATCGGGGTGAAGCGCGGGAATCTGTCGTGTTGCCTCGGCCGCTGAGCCGGACGAACCGACGACGGCGAACCCCTCACCTTCCAGCAACTCCGCGAGCCCGCGGCGTACCAGTTCATGATCGTCAAGAATGTAGACCCCGATGGCCGGCGTCGAAGGGCGCCCGTCGCCGCGCGGCTCTGGCGTGCCCCGCGGCTCTGGCGTGCCCCGCGGCGGCGCGCCGGATGGCTGTGTGCTGGAGGAGTCGGAGCTGACCACGGAACCTGGTTTTCTACTCGGCGTTTTCTACTCGGCGTCCGCGGTGGCGGACAAGGCCATTCTTCCGTCCCGGTCCAACCGGCAGCAAGGGTCCAAAGACCCGGGGCACAAGATTCGCCGCGTTCGGTCCCGGCCGCGTTCTGTCCTGGCTGGGGCCCGGCATGTGCCTTTGGGCCCTACCGGCGCTCGCCGGCACGGGTAAGACTGAAAGGACAGGCATTTCCGCACGATCAAAAGGACAAAACCATGGTCACGCAAGATGCACAGGCAAGAATCGTCGTCGGGCTCGATGGATCCGATGCGTCCATTGAAGCGCTTCGGGAGGCCGCACGGCTCGCCTCGCTCCTCGGCGCCAGAGTGGATGCGATGACGTGCTGGGACTTCCCCGGTTTCTATGCGGCGCCTTATGCCCTCAACGCCAGCGACTTCGAATCGACCGCCCGGCAGGTCCTCGACGACAGCGTGCAGGGAGCGTTTGACGGCGACATCCCGTCGAACGTCTCCGCCAGGCTGGTCCAGGGGCCGGCCCGTTCCACGCTGATCGACGCCAGCAAGGGCGCAGCCATGCTCGTGGTCGGCAGGCGCGGGCGCGGCGGATTCGGCGGCCTGCTGCTGGGATCAGTCAGCTCCGCTTGCGTGGCTCACGCGCACTGTCCCGTGCTCGTCGTCCACCCGCCCAAGGAAGAAGGCCTGCCCACTTATGACTAGACTCCGAATTGCCCGCGGTCAGCGTCACCCACCCCCATGTTCGGACAGCTCGGCTTCCAGTTCTTCAATGCTTGGCAGGCTGGACGCGAACTCCTCGGGTAGCGAGTTCACAATTTGTGTCTTCCATTCGGACACGCCAATCGGTGACTTGTAGCCTCGGAGCGCGTATTCGGCCACCACATTGTTCTTCGACTTGCACAGCAGGAGGCCTATGGTCGGTTTGTCCTCGGCGTGTGCCAGCAGGTCATCCACAGCGGACATGTACATGCCTAACTGGCCTAGGTAGCCAGGATCAAACTTGGTGGCTTTCAGCTCGACGACGACGAACCGGCGAAGCTTGAAGTTGTAGAAGAGCAGGTCCGCAAAAAATTCGTCTCCGCCGATCACCAGCCGCACCTGCTCGCCTAGGAACGCGAAGCCCTGCCCCAGCTCCAGGAGGAACTTCTGCACATGATTTACCAGCTGGGTTTCAAGCTCGCGCTCATTGTGCCTGTCCGTCATGGTGACGAAGTCGGAGACGTACGGGTCCTTGGTCAGCTGTTGGGCCAGGTCAGAGTCCGACGGCGGCAGGTCGCCTTGAAGTTGGTGGTGGCTTTGCCAGAGCGTTCGTAGAATCGGGTGTTGATCTGATGCACTAGAACTTTGCGCGACCAGCCGTTTTCGATGGCTGCCGCGGCGTACCAAAGTCTGCTTGCTTCATTCTCAAGATGCTGAAGAAGGGCTATGTGGTGGTACCAGGGCAATTGGGCAAGCGGTGCTTGCCCAATTGCTTCGGAATCCCAGGCTGCTGCAAAGGTACGCATATAGCGAAAGTTACGGGGCGAGAATCCCTTCGCCTCCGGGAACTCCGATCCGATATCGGCGGAAAGGCGGGAGACAACCTTGGTGCCCCACCCTTCTTCGCTCTGGCGGGCGAGTATGTCACGTCCGATGGCCCAATACGTGGCAACAAGTTCTTGATTAGCAGCCGCGACGGCACGATTGCGGCCAGTCGAGACCCGCTCCACGGCTGAAGCCAGCAGATCCGGATATCATTCCGGCATCGTGGAACGCGCAGGCGTCGAAGGCAACCAATGGCCCGCGTCCGCCTCTTCATCTTCTTTGTTGCCGTCCTTCGGCTCGTTGCTTTTCACTGTGCCGCCTCCAAAGCTCCCGCATCCCTGACCCGGAGATTTCCGAACGTCAGTTGTGGCAACAGCGTATCGCCGGCCACAGACATTCTTCCGCTGCCGGGCTACGCCCTGTGGAGAGCTTGGGCGAAGCCGAAAACCTGGTAGTTGGCAATTGTGCAAGGCCTTGCACAAATACCGTTTCCCAATGTTGCAGACGTCGTCTGCAACATTGGGAAACGGACCGCCTACGATTTCACACGGCGTCCTCAAGCACCTTCTCCGCATCCCTAACGCGCAACCTGCCGGACATCAGCTGGGGGAGAAGTGCGTCGCGGGTGGCGGCAAGTTTTGCGTTTTCCATCACTCTGGCAGTAATAGCCGCGAGTACTGGACCGATGTGCCGTTCAGTTGAAGCTAGAGCTTCATTGTCGAAGTTAGGGAATACCAGATGGTCAAACGTCTTCATAGTGATGGTGTCGAAAACTGAGCCATGGGCAATCTCTTTTGCCCTCTGCGTTGCTCGCAGAACCGAAAAGTAGAGGACACCCGGCGGGACAGCTCCAGGAACGAAGCCATAACAAGACTGATTGAAGGACGCAGGTTCAGCCAAGCGTGCGACCGCGCCGACAGTACCTCGCGCCGTGAGAATAACGCTTCCGGTGGGCAGCGGCTTAGCTTTTGTGGTCGTGACAGCCAGATCGGTGATCTTTTCATCTGTGTCTGTGACAACGCCAAAATCGGCCCCCGTGATGTCCTTAGCTGACGCCCATAACCGGTCGCCCATCCAAAGGTCACCGCGGGACCGCGGGGGTGTGCCTCCCAAGACTGGCTTTAAGACTGTACTCATTGGCAGCGATTCCAATTGAGAAGCCATCCGATCGTAAGCCAAGCCGGCAAGGTCACTTGCTGTGGAGGCGAGTTTGGTGTTGGCGGCGATCTTGTCGTCGAGCGCCCCCAGCACCTCCGCAATTGCCCGCTGCTCCGCGATGGGCGGAACGAAAACGGGAACATGTGCGATGTAGTTGCGGTTCAGCATTGGTTGAACGGAACCAGAATCGTATCCGGCTAAGTCCGTGTTCTCGAAAAAGTGGAAGACCCACCGAGGTTCGTTACCCATGAAATCCTTAACGAACATCGTGGTGTTGTGGGGCCAGAAGTCTCCATCTGACCACTTGGGCTGACCAAGGTTGGTGGCGCGTCCTATAGTGACTCCGGGGCCTTTTATAGGACCTTCATCATGGAATCCGCCGGTGTCGCCAGAGGTCAGGACAGGGAAAGGTCCTGGACGCCTTGCCTGATGAGGGAGGTCAAACCCACGTTGAATGGAAACGATTTCGGATAGGGGCATAATTCGCCAGCCTTGAGGAATTGTCACGAGACCTTCCCCAATTGCTCACGCACAACAGCTGCCAGCCGCTCGGACTCGTCGAACTGCTCGAACAGTTCCTTGGACAGCCTCTCAATCTTCTCCTCGATCGGCTCGCCGTCGTCCTCAACCTCGGCCGCGCCAACGTAGCGGCCGGGGGTGAGTGCGTAGTCGGCCGCCTTGACCTCAGCAAGTGCAGCGGAATAGCAGAAGCCGGCTTCGTCGTCGTACGTCAAGCCTGCCTCGACAGCGGAAGCTGTCCCGCGCCAGGCGTGGAAGGTGCCGGCGATTTTCGCAATGTCCTCGTCGGAGAGTGCCCGTTCGGCGCGGTCCACCATGTAGCCCAGGTTCCGGGCGTCGATGAACAGCACCTGCCCGGTCCGGTCCGCGGAGCCGTGCGTGCCAGCGCCCTTGTCTTTGGCGAAGAACCAGGTGCAGACGGGGATGCCGGTGGACCGGAAGAGCTGGGTGGGGAGGGCGATCATGCAGGAGACCAGGTCCGCCTCGACCAGCTGGGCGCGGATCTCGCCTTCGCCACCGGAGTTGGACGACATGGAGCCGTTGGCCATGACCACGCCGGCGCTGCCGCCGGGGGCCAGCTTGGAGATGATGTGCTGGATCCAGGCGTAGTTAGCGTTGCCGGCGGGCGGGATGCCGTATTTCCAGCGCGAATCGGATTCGGAGCGGGCCCAGTCCTTGATGTTGAAGGGCGGGTTGGCCATGATGAAGTCGGCGCCGCGGTCGCCGGTGAGCTCGGGGTGCTGGTCGCGGGCAAAGGTGTCGCCCCAGCGGGTGGCGAGGTTGGCGTTGAGTCCGTGGATGGCGAGGTTCATTTTGGCCATCCGCCAGGTGCGCTCGTTGAGCTCCTGCCCGTAGACGGAGATGTCCGAGCCCTCTTTGGCGTGGTGTTCCAGGAACTTCTCGGTCTGCACGAACATGCCGCCGGAGCCGCAGCAGGGATCGTAGACGCGGCCGTGGGTGGGCTCGAGCACCTCCACCAGCACGCGGACCACGCCGGCGGGGGTGTAGAACTCGCCGCCGCGCTTGCCCTCGGCGCGGGCAAATTTCTCCAGGAAGTATTCGTACACCTCGCCGAGCAGGTCGCGGGCCTTGGTGGCGCCGTGGCCGGTGAAGCGGGCGGAGTTGAACAGGTCCAGCAGTTCGCCGAGGCGGCGCTGGTCGATGTTGTCCCGGTTGAAGATGCGCGGCAGGGTGGCGGCGAGGGTGGGGTTGGAGCCCATGATCAGTTCCATCGCGTCGTCAATGAGCTCGCCGATGGTCTTCGCAGCCCCCGGAGTCCCCGGGGCGTCCGGGCCTGCAGCGCCCGGGCCGGCCTGGGTGCCCTTGGCGTTCTGCGCCAAAAAGGTCCAGCGCGCCCGGGCGGGAACCCAAAAGACGCCGCGGCCGGTGTATTCGTCCGTGTCGTCAATGAGCTGGGCCACCTGCTCGGCGTTCAATCCCTCGGCGGCCAGTTCGGTCTCGATCTGCCCGCGCCGCTCGTCGAATGCGTCGGAGACATACTTTAGGAACACCAGCCCCAGGATCACGTCCTTGTACTGCGAGGCGTCCATGGAACCGCGCAATTTGTCCGCGGCCTTCCACAGTGTGTCCTTGAGTTCCTTCATGGTGGAGGGCAGCGCGGCACTCTTGGGCGCGGCAGACTTCGGGGGCACTAGGGGGTTCCTTCCGGGGGAGCGTGGTGAACGGCGAGGCGCAGGCTTCCGCCGGCCACACCGTCCCTGATCAGGGTACCCAGTTCTTCGAGCCGGGCCAGACGTTGCCGGGCTTCGCGCTCGGCGTGTTGGAGCTGTGCCAGGGCCTCGGTCAGCGGAACGCGTTGGGCATTTGGCACGTGCCGCAGCCGCCAGGTCCGCCAATTCTTTGCGCCGGCGGCTTGGGCATTGATGTCCGCGGCAATGACGAAAGGATGCAGTCCGCGCGGATCGCGGGCGTTAATCCGCAGCACGCGTGCGGGAAGTACGACGACGGCGCCACCGCTCTGATCGACGACCGCGGCGGGGCGCGGGCTGGTACAGAAGACGATGTCGCCCGGTTCTGTGAGCCGGCCGCTGGGGTAGCGGGCTGCGAAGTGCAGCAAATCGACACTGCGCCGTGAAGACCCTGAATACTGCTCCACACCGGGAGCGGATAGCTCGGCAGAGCCAATCACTGCAGTGCCGCCGGCGTGGGCAGGCCCATCAGCGGTAAGGTCGCCGGGCAAGATGCGGTTTCCCGGCAGATAGGTCAATATCCCGGCTGCCAGCAATGTGCCGATGGTTGCAGCGGTCGTGGCCACCGCGCCCGGTTCGGCAGCAGGAAGGACAGCATCCGTGCCGGGCAGAGGAGGCGGATCCGCGGCCAGCAGCCGGAGCAGTTCTTCGGCACGCAGCGCGGCCTGGGCTCCGGAATCCCGAGGGGCCGGTGCACGTACCCCTGCTGCGGCCACAAGGGATGCCTGCCCGGCCAGCAGGGAGCGGGTGAACACCAGCCGGGCAAACCGAAAGGAGTGGGACCGGACGGCAGCGCGGTCGCCCATCGACGCGGCAATATCGGCGATCAGATCCTGCACCACATCGTCGGTGAGCTTGTGCGCGGACAGATCCGCGACCATGGTCCACCGCTCAGCGATGTCCACGCCGGCCAGGGAGGGGCCGAGCACCCATAGGGCCTGGGCCTCCCGCGGTTTGCTGCGCACCAGCCCCTGCGGCAGCCTGATGACCGCGCGGACGCGGCCCGAACGCAGCAGGTCCGAGCGCAATAGATTTGAGCGGGCCAGATCCCCTCCTGTTGCCGGCGCGTCGCACAGCACGCGGGCCGGGGCCACGATCACCGCCCGCTGGTCGTCATCCATCTGCAGCAGCGTGTTGTCGATACCCAGCAGCATGTCCCAGGGAGCCATGCCGGGGGAAGCGGGAGATGGGTACTGGCAGACATGAACGGCCGGCCCGGTGAGCTCGAACGCACCCGATTCATCGACCCGCAGGCTCCGGTGCTCTGAACCGTGCACCCGCAGCCGCCGTTGCACCAGACGCGCCTCTTCGCCGTCGTTCTGGGCGGTGACGAAAACCGGACTCCGCTCCTCGCCGGCCTGCTGCACAATGCCCAGCAGCACGTCACTGCCGCCGGGGGTCGAGTCGACGAAAACCGCGTCCGGGCCGAGCTGGCGGGAAAGTTCGACGGCGGCAGCGGCCACCAGCGCGACGGCCTCAGGGCTTAGCGCCGCGTTAGTATGCGCTCGCAGGCCGGTGCGGAACCGGCCGTCCATGAGCTTTTCGAATGCCGCTGCGACATTGAAAGCGGCATCGACGAGGGCATCCGTGTAGCGTGCGAGTTCGGGTAAGTGCTGCCCGGCGTGCTCCAGTTCGCGGAAGAGGAACGCATCGTCCGGATCACAGTCGTCGGCGGCATCCAGCAGCTGATCTGCTGCCAGCGCGCCGAGCTGCCAACCCGTGATTTCCCGCAGCGCCAGCAGTGAGGTCAGGGTCTGAAATCTTCTGTCGGCACCCGCGGCCCTCGTGGAAGGAGCGGCAAAGGCTGCCACGTCCGCGGTTGCCTCCGCGTTATTACCGCGTCCGGTGGAGGCAAGCCAGGTGGCCACTTCCGCGGCATCGAAGACGTCCCGGCCGCGCACGGTCCGCGCCGGCGCCGGAAATGGATTATCGGATGTGGCGCTGCGGGTCCGCCACATGGAGACGACCGACCGCTGCACCCGGGCCAGTGCTGCCACGTCGGAAAGGGACATCTCCAGGGGGAGTTCGGTGGCTGGCATGCGTTCCTCCCCTGGTTCTGTTCGATGGCTGTGCTGACTTTCAGCATAGTGGTCTCTGAAGCCTATTGCCGATCAACACTGATAAGCGGGGTTATCAGTACTGACTAGTGTGACAAGGGACCCGTGGCCGTAGCTTGAAGTGGCGGGGAACAGCAGCAATGCTCCCGCCGGATGCCGCGGTCCCTGATTGGGGGACGGGCCGCGGCATCTGACCCATTTATTCCCCGCTTGGGAGTCCCAGTGAACGAGCCGACCAAGGCAACCAACCGTGGCCCTCGCAAGGGGCTTCGCACCGACACCACCCCGATACCCGTGCGCACTTTGCTCTACGGCTCGGACGGCACGGTGCTCGGACTGGCCAACGGCTGGCTATTCGGTAATGCCATCCCGGTGCTGGTAAGGACACCGGACTACCCCTGCAGACATGGTGCGGGATCCGCTGCGGGCCCTGCCCCGAAAGACTGAAAGGACCACAACGATGTCAGTTCTACCCGAAGAGGAAATGGACGTTATGGAGCACCAGACCGGCAAAGAGCCGGGACGGTGGAAGCTCAAATGGACCGCAGGCATTGCGGTGGCCGTGCTTTTGTTCGCCGGCGGCGCGGCAGCCGGCTACACAATGCCGGATCCGAAAACCAGCGAAGCTTACCTTTCGCTGGACAAGGAAAAGTCGGCCGCTGAACAGGACCGGGATTCGGCGCGGGTCGATTACGGACGAGTCAACGCGCTCTACAGCGCCCTGCTGAAGGGTGTTCCCGACCGGGAGGTCAAGGTCACGGCCCGGGAAACGGTTGTCGGAGCGGGCGAGGCAGCCCTCAAGGATGCCCAGGCTGCCGTACAGAAGCGTGAAGACGCGGTCGCGGGGGCTGAAAAGCAAAAGGCTGCCAATACTATCCGGGACGGTACCTGGGTGGTCGGCACTGACATTGAGCCCGGGACGTACAGGGCCGCCGCCGCGGTGCAGTCGGGATGCTACTGGGGGATCTACCAGAGCGGAAGCAACGGCAGCAAGATCATCGAGAACGACATCCCGGGCGGGGGCAGACCAAGCGTTCTGCTTGCCGCCGGCCAGGACTTCAAGTCCAGCCGCTGCGGCAGCTGGGAAAAGCAGTAACCACGCACGCAGACTCACATTTGCTCTACGGATTTTTCACGTAATTTTTTCACGCGAATTTATCAGCAGTTTTGTCAGCAACGTTTGACCTATGAAAGGCTCACCATGCGCTCCACACTCCACCACCGGTCCGACTTATCCGCGGCACCGCAGCAGAGGCCGCTTACGCAGAAGACTCCTGCGCAGAAGACGTCTCCGAAGAAGCCACTGGCCCGCACAGCAATCCGCCCCCGGAACCTCTTTGTTCCCGCGGCCGTGCTCTTGCTCGGCCTCACGCTGAGTTCTTGCTCGGATGCCACCGCAACGCCGGATGCTGCTGCTGCGGCGGAGGCCAAACCGGCGACAGCGGCGGAAACCACCCCCGCTGCTGCCCCCGCTGCTGCACCGGCTGCTGCACCGGCTGCTGCACCGGCCGCCAAACCTGCGGCCGCGCCGGCAGCCGTTTCAGCAGCCCCGACCGTCGGGACGCCCTTTACCGCCAAGATGCGCAATGGGAATACCGCGAAGATCACCATCGTCTCCGCCACACGATCGGAAAGTGTGGGCAACCCCTCCTTCTCCGTCCCGGCGAAGAACGGCGGATTTCTGGTTCTGGATATTCTGTGGGAGACGGAGAAGGGGAAGACAAGCTCCAACCCGTTCTACTTCTCCGCCAAGGACGCCGAAGGCCGCAAGGCGGATCAAAGTCTCTTCGTGGAGAATCCCTTGGGATCCGGCGATGTACTTCCGGGCGATAAAGCGCGCGGCTTGGTGGCCTTCGACATTGCCCCCGGTATGGCCACGGTGATGATTTCGGATCCCCTGCTGCAGGAGGCGGCACGGGTGCAGATCGACCAATAGCGCCAGGGTCCGGAACCGGCATTAGCGTTCTACCGATCGCATTGGCTTCTAGATATTGGGGAAATGAATGAGTACTAATCAGTATCAAATTACTTCCGGAAAGACTGCAGGAGGGGCATCCGGGACCGACATTTCCAGCATTTCGGGGTCTGGAATCTATGAGTTCCGCGGAAGCGCGGCGAGCTGGTTCGGTACTCAGCTTCTCGGAGTGCTGATAACGGTCTGTACCCTCGGTATTTGCTACCCGTTCGCCGTCGTACTGGTAGAGCGCTGGCGGGCGGCTAATACGTATCTGCATGGCCGGCAGCTGCGGTTCGCCGGGACGGGCATGGGCATCTTTGGCCACTGGATCAAATGGTTTTTGCTGAGCCTGATCACCTTTGGTATCTACACCTTTTGGGTGTATCCGAGGCTGATGCAGTGGAAGGTCGAAAATACCGTTTATGCCTAATCCCAGTGGCACCGGCGGGCGTGAAAAACTACTGGACAGCAAGCTGGCTTAGGAGTTGACTGGAAGTGGAGCCCGGCCCCTGTTTGGAGCTGGACCTGTCGAGACTCCCACACCCGGGAGCCAAGTCTCAAGGAGATGGGTTCTAATGAAGAAATGGACGCGCTGGCAGGATTGGGCTGCCATCGTAGTTGGTCTGTACGCGGTGCTCGCAACGATGTGGACGACTCATGCTGGAGCCTCTGTAACGTTGATGATCATCTTCGGCGGACTGCTGGTGATAGCGGGTCTTGTAAATCTGGCGATGCCCGGGATGCAGGCAATGGAGTGGGCACAAGTAGTTGTGGCTGCGCTGCTGTTCATCTCCCCTTGGATTGGTTCCTACACCGGAGCGTCGGGCGCGGCCTGGACGTCCTGGATTACCGGCGCCATCGGGGTAATTGTCACCGCGGCTGCCATCAAGCCGAGCATGGCTGAGCATCACCACGGAACAGTGCCTTCGCACTAATCGAAAGCAGGAGGAATCGAGGGTAGCCGGCGTGACGGCAACCCTCGATTCGTTTGTCCGCCCACCGCGCCCCCTACACAAACACCAAGCGCCCTCATATGCTGAGGATAGGGCGTGCATGAGAACACCGACGCCATCACACCCGGGAGCGAGGAACAGCTGCGATGACATCTTGGACCGACGAAGAGGGCCGTATTGATGGTGCCCGTCATGTGAATGCCGAGCTGACGACGGGCGAGTGCTGGAACCTGCTGGCGATGGAAACCACGGGGAGGTTCGCTTATCAGGCCGACGGCCGGATTCTGATCTTTCCGGTCAATTATCTGGTTCACGACGAGACCATCTTTTTCCGGACGTTGCCCGAGGGCGCGATCGGGTCGGCACTTCCGTGTGCTGTCGCTTCGTTTGAAATCGACATGGTCAAGCGCGAGCAGAGCACGGGATGGGCGGTACTAGCCAGCGGCCCGGCCAGCGCTGTTACGGACAAGGACCTGCTGACCTACCTGTGGGGCAGGATCATGCTGGAACCGCTGGCCGCCGGCCTGCGCGACCAGTTTGTCCGAATTGATCCGGCCGAACTGACGGGCCGGCGGGTTTATTTGAGTTAGTTGGTCGGCTGGCTGGCTGTTGCTGATGCACGCCGTGCAACCCCGAATCAAAGGCACGTCGCGGTGCGGGTAGAGTCTTTTGCATGCAAAGTGAGAATACCGGCGACGACGGATCGGTCATGATCCGGGAGCACGGCGACGTCCCTACCGGATCCAATGGGCAGAACTATTTTTACCGGTCCCTGAGTGATGGCCACTATGAATCCAGTGTTCATACGCAGGGGGCCTGGAACCCGCACGAGCAGCACATGGCACCTGTTTCCGGAGTCATGACCCGGGAACTGGAACTTCACCGGCCGCGGCCGGAGTTGCGGATGGCCCGGATTAGCTTCGATATTCTGGGCATAATCCCCGGCGGGAAATTTCGGATTGAGACCAAAATAATCCGGCCCGGCAAGACCATCGAGTTACTGCAGGCGGAGCTGATCGCCAATGAGCGCGTGGCCGTTCGCGCCACCGCGTGGCGCCTGCAGCGTGGCCAGACCGCCGCCGTCGCCGCCGTTGAAGACCCGGCCATGGCCCCCTTGGCAGAAGCAGGTGAGTGGCACGACCTGGACAAATGGCCGGGCGGCTACATTGCCTCCCTTGAGGCCCGGGTGGTGCCAGGCCACCGCCCCGGCCACGGCCAGGTGTGGATACGCAGCCCATACCCAATGGTTGAAGGCGAGCCGACGACGGACATGGTGCGGTTGATGGGCTTGGTGGACACCGCTAATGGGATTGCCTCCCGGGTTCCGCCGGGACCGGGCAGCTACATGTTCCCCAACGTGGACCTGTCCATCCACCTGCACCGAGAGCCGGTGGGGGAGTGGCTGGGCCTGGACACCAGTGTGACCTTCGGGACGGACGGAATCGGGTTGACCAATACCGTGCTCAATGACGCACATGGACCGTTCGGGGTCGCTGCCCAGATCCTCACGGTGCGCGAACTTCCGGAAGCTTAGAATGCGAGCCGGTCCCGTGCGGATCGCACCGGCTCTTTCGGTGCTGCGCCAGGACGTGAGTAGGGGGGCAGCGGAGGATCTTGACGGCGCGCTGACCCTGTTGGCGGCGGCCCGCACGGAGCAGATTGGGCCTACGTTGCGGTTGTACCGTCCGAAGCCCACCATGGCGTTCGGACAGCGCGACGTGAACCTTCCCGGCTTCGCCGCAGCCTGTGCGGCCGCCGCCCGGCAGGGATTCGAACCGCTGATCCGCAGAGCGGGCGGCCGGGCGGCTGCCTACCATCGGGGCTGCCTGATTGTGGACCATATTGAGCCCCAGCAGGACGCGATGGTGTACGCGAAGCCCCGGTTCGGGTACTTCGGCGAACTCTTCGCGCAGGCTCTGCAGAGTCTGGGCGTGGACGCGGGCATTGGCGAGATCCCGCGGGAGTACTGCCCGGGGGAATTTACGGTCTACGGGCGGTCTGCTGGTGGCTTCGGGGTCGACGGCGGCACCGGCGGCACCGGCGGCTCCGGCGGCTCCGGCGACGACGGCGCCCGTGATGGCGGCTGGGATGGTCGAATCAAGCTCGTGGGCACAGCGCAGCGGGTGGTCGCCGGCGCATGGCTGTTCAGCTCGGTAATTGTGGTGGAGGATTCCGCACCATTGCGCTCGGTGCTGACGGATAGTTATGCGGCACTGGGCCTGGACTGGAACCCGTTGACGGCCGGTGGTGTTGCGGATCTGGTGCCGCGGCTGACGGTCGACGACGTCACCGAGGCCGTGCTGCGCGTCTATGCCGGCCGCACAGAACTGAACTTCAGCAGCTGACAAAGGATCGGTTCGGTAAACGGAAGGAATACCACGTCAGACGCGGCTGGCCGCAGTGGTGTTTTGGGTCTGAGGATCGGTCCGAAAATTCACACTAAGCGCGTATCGGTGTGGGTTCCGACGTGGATGATGACAATTTGCGGATCTAGCCGCTGCCGGAGCGCGTGTTTGATGGCACGGTAATCGGTTGAACGGGCGACGGCGAAGAGTTCGGTACGTTCCGCTGCCGTACGTATCCCGACTCGGTGGACGGAGACTAAATTTGCTATGGGCCGAAGATACGGCACGGGAGCAACTGTCTGCACTGGGCGTCGGTTCCCCGCACGCGACGACGCTGGGCAGAATTTTTGAACGCCTTGATGCCGGCCTGCTGGATCGTCTGGCTGGGGCATGGGTGCAGGCCGCCATCGGCGTTTCGGCGATCTCTGTCGAGGGTAAGGAGGTCCGTGGTGCCAAGAACGGTGGCGGCTCGCGAGTGCATTTGATGGCGGCCATTGACCATGGAACCGGTGCGGTGTTGGGGCAAGTTTCGGTAGCAGAGAAATCCAACGAGATCCCCTCCTTTTCAACACTGTTGGACGGTATCACGGACCTGACGGGCTCCGGCCGAATGACGCTAGACCATGCAGCGACTTACCGAGACATGCCTATTTGGCGGTCCAGCGGCAGTGCGGCGCGTCTGCCGCCTGGGGTGCCGGATGCCTTGAAACACCAAGGGTTGCAAGACTCGTACGTATCGCCGGTCAGTGGCACCCGCGCGTGGCGGCGCCTTCGTAAGCGAATAGACTGCGCTTCCACTGTGACTGTCTGCTGGTGAGTCGCGACGCAGGCGTACAGTGGCCTACGAACCCTAAGGACTCTGTGGATCCGGGCGGTCATCCTCGGCCGGTTCCGTGGGCGGCGATTCGTTGCCTCCAGAGCTACCCTCGTCACCGGCTCCGTCCGCACCGGGTCCGTCCGCACCGGGTCCGTCCGCACCGGGTCCGTCCGCACTGGTCACGAGGTCATTATTGGTCTTGCCGTCACGGCCGGTTTCGGCCGAACGGTTCGCATAGAGAGGCAAGGGTGCGTACTCGGCCGGTGGCTCAGGCTTCATCCGGTCCTCACCGGCCCGGCGTGGCTGACCATGCAGGTCCTCCACCCCGGTGAGGTACTTCACCGAGGCGTGGACCGATGCGACGATGGGGATCGCAAGAATGGCACCGAACACGCCGGCAACCAGCGCTCCGCCGGTCAATGAGAGCACGATTACCACCGGGTGCAGCTTCACGGCGCGGCCGACAATGAGTGGCTGAAACAGATGGGCCTCGAGCTGGTCCTCAACGATCAATACGGCCAGCATAATGAGGCCGGCGACCGGTCCCTGGGTAATCAGCGCGACCAGGACGGCTAATCCGCCGAAAAGAAAAGCGCCGATAATCGGGATGAAGCTGCCGATGAACACCAAGACGGCCAAAGGGACGGCCAAGGGCACACCAAGAAAAAACAAGACCAAGCCAATAACAACGCCGTGAATAAGGGCAATTATTGCGGTACCGACTACCCAGCCGGACAATACATGCCAAGCCCGGTACCCTGCCCCGCGGACGCTTACTTGGACCGACGCCGGAAAGAGCCGCACCAGCCAGCTCCATATCCGATCTCCCTCGTCGAGGAAGAAAAACGTCAGAAACAACGTCACAATCAGGCCAGTGATGAGCTCTACCGCTGCCGTACCGACCGTTATGACCCCGCTGGCAATGGTTTGGCTGTTCTTGCGCAACGCGTCGACCAGCTGTTGCTGAAGCTGCTGTAATTGGTCGCTATTCGTCCCCGGCAACACGTCAACATACCGCTTTGCCTCGTTAAACAAGTCTTCGACCTGGTTGACCATGCTCGCATAATTCGCGGACGCCTGCCGCTCGACGAACCAACCGACACCGCCCAATACGACCAGGGCGACAACTATGGTAATCCACGTAGCCAAGGGCCGGGTGAATCGCAGCCGTCGCAACAGCGCCACCAACGGGTGCAATAGCGCCGCGAGCAATAGCGCGAAGAAAACCGGCAGAACCACCAGGTAAAGCTTAGTGAACAGTGCACTCAGGGCCAGGAAGGCTCCGGCCACAACCAAAAGACGCCAGCACCACCCGGCCGCAACCACCAGGCTCGCCGGCACGACACCTGGCAACCGTACGATGCCACCGTGCGGCCGGTGCGTCCTGTCGTTCTTCCCTGCACGCGACGCTGTCGCCATGCCACAACAGTAACGGCAGCGCACCTTAAAAACGAGGCATTTGATTAGCGGCTTTTAGTAGTCAATGAGTCCTCGCCCCGCCCGTCCAAGGTAGCCCGGCACGCGGTCTCCAACAGACCAACGCCCAGCTTTAGCTCTGGGATTCTCTGCCTGCGGACGCGTGGAGACCCGGTCTGGATCTCCACGCGGCCTTCAAATGATAGGCAGAAGCCCGGGCTAGTGACCGCGGTCGATCCAGTCCTGCAGCGCCGGCGCCTCGGTGCCGATTGTGGTGGAGTCCCCGTGCCCGGTCCGCACCACAGTGTCCGCGGGCAGCACCAACAGCTTGCTCCGGATGGACTCGATAATGGTGGGGAAGTCACTGTAGGAACGGCCCGTGGCGCCCGGTCCGCCGCGGAAAAGCGTGTCTCCGCTGAATACTGTCCTTTCCGCGGGCAGGTAGTAGCAGACGGAGCCGGGGGAATGCCCGGGGGTGTGCAGCGCCGTCAAGGTGACGCCCGCGACGTCAAACGTGTCGCCGTCGTGAACCTCATGACCCGGGCCAAAGTCCGGGTACACGGCGTCCCAAAGCATCCGGTCCGCCGCGTGCAGGTAAATCGGAGCCCGCGCGTCCTCGGCCAGACGCTCCGCCGCACCGATGTGGTCATCGTGGGCATGTGTCAGCAGCAGCGCCCTGACCCGCCGCCCTGCCAGCTGATCAATAATCGCCTGGGCATCGTGCGGGGCGTCGATAATGATGCACTCCTCGTCGTCCCCCACAATCCAGACGTTGTTATCCACGTCCCAGGTGCCGCCGTCGAGCGAGAAGGTCCCGGAAGTCACCAACGGCTCGATCCGCACGGCCATCAGAGCTCCACCACCGAACGCAGCACGGTGCCTTCACGCATTTTGTCGAAGGCTTCCTCGATCTGGCCGATTCCGATCCGTTCGGAGACAAATGCGTCCAGATCCAGCCGCCCCTGCTGATACAGGCTCACCAGCATGGGGAAGTCCCGGGACGGGAGGCAGTCTCCGTACCAGGAGGACTTCAGCGAGCCGCCGCGGCCAAAGACATCCAGCAGCGGCAGTTCCAGCGTCATCTCCGGCGATGGCACGCCCACCAGAACCACCGTCCCGGCCAGATCGCGGGCGTAAAACGCCTGCTGATACGTTTCCGGACGGCCGACGGCGTCAATCACCACGTCAGCGCCGAAACCTCCGGTCAGCGCGCGGATGGCCTCCACCGGATCATTCTCGGAGGAGTTGACGGTATCGGTGGCGCCCATCGTGAGCGCCCGGTCGAGCTTGGTGTCATTGATGTCCACGGCAATGATGGTTGTCGCGCCGGCCAGGGCGGCTCCCGCAATGGCCGCGGAGCCGACACCGCCGCAGCCGATCACGGCCACCGAATCCCCGCGCTGAACACCGCCGGTGTTCAGCGCGGCGCCGATCCCGGCCATCACGCCGCAGCCCAGCAGGCCAACGGCGGCAGCATCCGCCTCCGGATCCACCTTGGTGCACTGGCCCGCGGCCACCAACGTCTTTTCGGCAAACGCTCCGATGCCCAGCGCGGGGGTCAGTTCGGTGCCGTCCTCCAACGTCATCTTCTGCGTCGCATTGTGCGTATTGAAACAGTACTGAGGGCGGCCGCGGCGGCAGGCACGGCATTCGCCACAGACGGCGCGCCAGTTCAAAATTACCCTGTCGCCGGGAGCTACCTCAGTGACGTCTGGACCCACGGCGCTGACCACACCGGTGGCTTCATGGCCCAGCAGGAACGGGAAATCATCACTGATCTGGCCCAGCTTGTAATGCAGATCCGTATGGCAGACGCCGCTGGTGATAATGTCCACCAGAGCTTCACCGGGACCGGGATCCGGGACCAGAATGGTTTCCAACGTGACGGGGGCACCCTTGAAGCGTGCCACGACGCCCTGAACTTTATGCACCACTATGTGCTCTTTTCTCTAACCGGGATGTTCGTTTGGCAGTACGAAGACCTGCTAGCCAGTCTCCTGGCTGCTGTTTCCATTACTGTCTGTCTATCACAACCGATCAGGGCAATGCTGACCGGTTACGCGGTGTCGTAGCTTAGGCGGCAAGCCGGGCCTGCACATCCCGCAGTGACGGGTTGGTAGCGGAGGTTCCGTCCGGGAACATCACGGTGGGAACGGTTTGGTTGCCGCCGTTAAGCTTCTCCACTAGTTCGGCGGTACCGGGGACGTCCTCAATGTTGACCTCGGTGTAACCAATTCCCTGCGAATCAAGCTGGCTCTTGAGTCGGCGGCAGTAGCCGCACCAGGACGTTGAAAACATGGTGATGGTGCCGGCGTCGGGGGTGAAGTCCACGGGTGCTCCTTGAAGTAATTAATGGCCAAGCGGGCCTGGGGCGTTTGCCGGCAGGCGTGTTGGCGTAGTTTGCGTTCAGGAGCTACAACGCCAGCGCACCGCCGCGGTATTCCGCCACGCACCTAAGGAGTCTGCCGGCTCGCGCATGCAGGCCTGCCTTTATTTAGCCGTTTCCTTGCTGTTCCGCGACGGGGAAAAGATTCGGCTGAGGACATACAGGACCAGACCAACCGCTATCAGAATGCCGGTCCGAAGCCATACTTCAGCACTTTGCTGGGTGAGCAAAATTACGCAGGACGCGATTGCTAAATAAGGAACCACCGTCGCAGCCCTGAAATGGCTATGGCTGACTTTGTCGCTGCGCAGCACCAGGACCGCAATGTTGGTGCTCAAGAAGACGAATAACAGCAGCAGCACAACGGTTTCGGCCAGGGAAGCGAGATCCCCGGTCAGCGTCAAGGCCATCGCCACCACTGTGGTTGCCACGATGGCGGACCAAGGCGTTTTCCTGCCCGGCAGCACCTTACCGAGGGCGCGGGGGAAGAGGCCCTGTTCGGCCATTCCGTACGTCAGCCGACTGGCCATGATCATAGTCAAGAGTGCACCATTGGCGACAGCAACAAGCGCTATGGCACCAAACAGCCAGGGTGGTACAGCAATTCCAGTCGCGTTCACAACGGCAAGCAACGGTGCTGTGGATCCCGCCAGGTCTTCCGTAGGCAGGGCCACCGCAGCGGCGAGGCCGATGAGGACGTAGACCGCTCCGGCCGTCAGGAGTGCACCGAAGAGTGCACGAGGATAGACGCGGCTCACGTCACGTATTTCCTCGGCAACATTGGCCGAGGTCTCGAATCCCACAAAGGAATAATAGGCCAGCAGCGCCGCCCCCAATACCGCAATACCAGGATTGACGCCCGCCCGGAATTGCATTACCTGCTCGGGATAGCCACCGCCTCGGCCGAACATGACCGCCACCAGGACAATGACCAGAACAAGTCCGGACACTTCGATAACGGTCATGACCACATTGCTTTTCACTGATTCGGAAATACCGCGTGAATTCAGCAGGGCCACCAAAACGAGGAATATCAGGGCGACCGGAACAGGAGGAAGGTCCACGAAGGGCTTGAGATAGTCGCCGGCAAAGGCCAGCGCCAGCCCCGCTGCACTCGTTACGCCTGCAGCGAGCATGCAAAAACCTACGAGAAAAGAAAGGAGCGGCTTCTTATAGGCACGTTCTGCGAAGATCGCAGCTCCCCCGGCGCGTGGGTATTTGGTAACCAGTTCCGCGTAGGAGGCGGCGGTGAGAAGCGAAAGGATCAGTGCCACCACCAACGGAACCCAGATGGCGCCCCCAACTTCGCCGGAGACCTTGCCGACTAAAGCATAAATACCAGCGCCGAGGACATCCCCGAGGATGAAAAGATAGAGAAGCGGTCCTGTGATGCCCTTCTTCAGCGCAGTATCCGCAGAAGAACCAGCATTGTTGCCGCTCGTTTGACCCGTGGAAATGCTCATAATGCAGGCAGACCCTTCTCAAATTCAGCAACAGCAAAACCCCGGTCTTGGATGAATGACCAGCTATGAACACCTGATGTTAGTCACAGCCGAAGACCGAAAGTAAGTATACATAGCTTCTGTGCCGGCTCTAATATGAAGGGCGAGGTATCCGGCTAACTGGACGGCTCCCGGCGCAGGAGCGTCCGCGCACCTCGATCCGATTCGGGCCGCGCGGGCACCGGCGTTCGACTGCCCGGTTCGCACGACCTCTTCCTGCAGGCCCAGGACCGGGGGCTCCTGGTAGCCGATGAATCTCAATACAAACGGCTATGGCCCGTCCTCGGCAGACCCGAGGCTATCCTTCGCGGCCACGACATTGTCGGCATCCGGCATCCGGCATCCGGCGCCCCGGCTCAACCGGGAACAAACTCGCCATCGCCGTCAGGACATGGGCCAACGTGGCGGACCGGGAGCTGGTGGATCAAGCCGTCAAGCTGGCTGCCCACCGCCGCCAAACATTCAGCAGGCTCAGCTGAGAAACCGGTTCAGATCCTGATAGACCACCGCGTCTACGCCACTTGATCCTGATGCAGTCGTGGCCAGCCCCCTGCGGTGAGCTGGCCGCCGTCGTTCTTATCCGTTTGCCGGTTCGGTAAACTCATCCGTCCGCCGGTTCGATGAGTTCCGGACCGTTGTTACGCACGCTGTTGGCCTTGGTGCTTACGATTCGCGGGACCAGTTTTGGTTCCGGCATGGAATCAAGGAGCTGCTGCACATCCGCTGGAGATGTGGTGCCGGGGTCCAGCCAATCGGCATAGAGATCCGGCGGGACAATGACCGGCGTCCTGTCGTGGATATGGCCCAGCGCGTCCGTCGCCGCCGCGGTGATAATGGTGCAGGTGCGCAGCCACTTGTCGGGGTGGTCATCCGGGAGGGACGGGTCCGGCCAGTATTCGTAGAGGCCGGCGAACGCCAGCGGCTCGTTAGTTTCACCGTGCAGATAATGGGGGATCTTGCCGTCGGCCGTTTTCTGCCATTCGTAGTAACCATCCGCCGGCACCAGGGCCCTCCGGTTGGCTGCGGCCTTGCGGAAGGACGGTTTCTCGGTGACGGTCTCCCGCCGGGCATTGATGAGCCGCGCGCCGGCTTTGGGATCCTTTGACCACGATGGCACCAGGCCCCAGCGGGCGGTCAATAGCTGTCGGGCAATTACACCAGCGGCAGCTTTGGGGCCGGTCTTATCGAGACGGTCCACAATGAGTGGAACTTCATCGGTTGGTGCCACATTATAGGAGGCGACGAGTTCTTCGGCATGGGTGGCATCGACGCCGAAGGACGCTACGAGGTCGCCGGTGCTCCGAGCCATCACATATCTGCCGCACATAATTACATTATGGACCGGCTGGCCTGGTTGCGCGGTCTGCCTGGTTGCGCGGTCTGCCTGGTTGCGCGGTGTGCGCGGTTATTCGTCGTTTTCTTCGGGTGCCCAGCGGCGGAAGTCCAGCGAGAGGTACAGCGCCAGGGCGGCGGAGTTCTCCTCACTGACACGCACTGCGACCTCGTGATGTCCGGCCTGGAAAAGAGCATCAAGGGAGGCGCGTACCAGATCTTCTGCCAGGCCTTGACGCCGGTGTTCGCGATCGGTGAAAAGTTCGATGATGAAAGGGGCATCCGGTGCGCCGTCCCATTTTGCGCGTTCCACCACCAGAATGGCGGCAATGATCCCTTCGGCTTCATCCGTCACAATGTGTGACGCTTCCGGCACATAGGTGCCGTATTTACCTTCAAAGGATGCCTCGAGATCGGCGACGGCGGCTTCCATGTTTTCGCTGGCAACTCCCGGACCGTAGGCGCTGAAGTAGAGTTCGCCGAGTTTGCGGATGTCCCCGGCTGTTGCCGGGCGGGACTCCGTGGCGAGGTCCCGCTCGAGGGGGGTGGTCTGGGCGATCAGGGTAACCATGTTGGTCATGGAGCGCTCCTCTGTGAACTCATAGGGTGCGGGCGTCGCCAGCGTCGTAGTGGGTCTTGTACACACATGCTAGACGGCATTTGTCCCGCCAGCTACATTCCGTAACTGAGCTTGTGCTGCTGTGCTTCTTGTGTAACAGCGTCGTTGTATATTCGGTAAAACCAGGCGTACAGTTGATGCCACTAGAAGATATATTCGACGAATGGTCCATTCGATAAGTGTTCACGAGGTGCGGCTATGGGGATGTTCAGCGAACCGGTGGAGGTGATCCGCTCGGCTGACGGCATGCCGCTGAAATTACGTTGGCAGGGGCAAGAATACATTATCGGGGCAGAACCCATGCGCTGGTACGAGCGCCGTAAATGGTGGGCGGAGGAGAGCCGTGCCGAGCGCGGTCACGGTTCGAATCTGGTGGACCATGAAATCTGGCGGGTTCAGGCCAGGCTCAACGGGCAGGGGCCGCTGTTTACCTTCGATCTGAGTCATCACCTGGACAGCGAACGATGGCGAATGCTGTGTATTCATGATGCTTTCCGGGCACGCAGCGCTTGAAGCTGTAGACGCGATCTAGAAAACAGCCTGCGGGCTCCGCTTATAGACACCGCCCGGCGGGTCCCCGCCCGTAGACACCGCCCGGCGGGTCCCGTTCAAGAAACAACATTTTGGATTTCTTATGAGTTTCACCCATCTCCATGTTTCCACCGCTTTTAGCGCCCATTATGGGGTTTCCTGGCCCGAGGATCTGGTGCAGGCGGCTGTCGCCGACAATGCGGATGCTTTAGCGTGTACTGACCGGGACGGACTCTACGGAACGGTAAAGCATGTTAAAGCGTGTATGGATGCCGGGATTGATCCGGTCGTGGGTGTGGATCTGGCGGTTCTCGAGGAGGGGGCGGAAAGCGGCAGGGTGGTGGTCCTGGCCCACGGCGGCATCCACGCTGCGGGGTATCGGGCGTTGTGCCGACTGGTGTCGGATGCGCACGCCAACGTCGGCCCCAAATCCTTGGTAGGAGTGACCCTGGCACAACTCGCCTCCCGGACCCTGGACCCGAAGACACTGGCACCGGTGCTTACGGTACTGGTGGGGCCGTCGTCGGACGTTGGCCGTTCCATGGGCGGCCGTAAATACCAGCTGCCGCGCCGGAAGTTCCAGCGCTGGCATCAGCAAATGCCGGCCGGAACCATGGCTGTGGAAATCGTCACTCATCTGAGCACGCCCGGTGAGGCCATGAGTACGGCGCAGGCGGTACGAATGCTTAAGCTGGCGCAGGAATTCAGAGTTCCGGCTGTCCTGACCAATGCGGTTCGGTACTGCGAAAGGGATGGTGCAGCAACAGCCGATGTGCTCGACTCGGCCCGTGTACTAAGCCCGCTGGCGGATTTATCCGGGCCCGAACTCCGTCTGCAGCCCAACGGACAGGGATGGCTGAAGTCTGGTACCCGGATGACTTCGCTGGGCAAGGAAATTATGCGTGCGGCCGGCTTCGGCGCAGGGGAACTGGCACAGTTGCTGGCCAATACGGAAAAGCTAACGGACCGATGCCGAATAAATCCACGCACGGATATGGGGTGGAAGCAGCCCGTGGTACCGGAAGCCTCGGTGCTGGGTATTGAGCGTGATCCGCAGATTGAATTGAAGCAGCGCTGTGAAGCCGGAATCAGCCGGCGATTCCCGGATGTTACCGGTTCCCGCGCCCGCGTTGTGCAGGACAGGCTGTCACAGGAACTGACCGTGATTAATTCCCTGGGCTTCGCCTCCTATTTTCTGACCGTCGCCGAGGTGTCATCAATGATCACCGACATGGGAGTGCGGGCGGCTGCCCGGGGTTCCGGGGCATCAAGCCTGGTGAATTACCTGCTGGAGATTAGCCAGGTTGATCCGCTGCGTCATGATCTGATCTTTGAGCGCTTTCTTTCGGGGAAACGCTCAACCTTGCCCGATATCGATATTGATGTCGAGAGTGCGCAACGGCATAACGTTTATCAACGCGTTTTTCAGCGGTTCGGCGCCGAACGGGTGTCGCTGATGAGTATGCAGAACGGCTATCGAGCGCGGGGAGCGGTGCGCGATGCCGGGCTGGCACTGGGAATGGCTGAGGAGGAGATCGGTACAATCGCCAAACAACTGTGGCGGTTTTCCGCCCGGGATTTTCGCGAAGCGATGGCGGAAAAGCCCGAACTGCGGGAATTCGCGGAGCGTGTTGAAGGGCAAAGAACCGAGGCCTTTGCCCCGAACCAGCAATTGGATCTGCTGGTGGACCTGACTGAGCGGCTGGACCGGCTGCCCCGGCATATTTCCATGCATCCTTGCGGGGTGATTTTGGGCAATGGCTCGCTGCTGGACCGCACCCCCGTGCAGCCCAGCGGTCTGGGCCTGCAGATGAGTCAGTTCGACAAGCACGATATGGACCCGATGGGCATGCTCAAGCTGGATATTCTGGGGGTCCGGATGCAAAGCGCCATGGCCTATGCGATCCGTGAGGTGATCCGTATCCACCCGTCCAAGGCCGAGGTGACGGCTGCCGGGAACCATCCCGACAGTGGATTAGGGAACGGTCCCGACTACATTCAGGCGGACGGCCGGATTGAGCTCAATAGTGTACCGCTCGACGACGAGCCGACCTTTGAGCTGATCCGCAGTACCCATACACTGGGCTGCTTTCAGATTGAATCACCGGGGCAGCGGGAATTAATCGGCAAAATGGCGCCCCGGGAATTTAATGATCTGATCATCGACATTTCGCTCTTCCGCCCGGGTCCGATGAAGTCCAATATGGTCAAACCGTATCTGGAGAACCGGCATGGTTTCGCGCCGGAGGTATACCCGCATCCGCAGCTTAAACCGGCTTTGGCGGAAACGCACGGGGTCACCGTCTTCCATGAGCAGGTGCTGCGGACCTTTGATGTCATGACCGGTTGCGGCCTGGCCCAGGCGGATGAGTACCGCCGGATGCTCGGCAATGAGAAAGGCGAGCCCAAGATGGAGGACGAGTTTCGCACGGCGGCCCGGGCCAGAGGGTTCGCTCTTGACGTGGTTGACCAGGTCTGGGAGACGCTAAAGGCCTTTGGAAGCTTCGGATTCTGCAAGGCCCACGGCGCCGCCTTTGCGGTGCCGACATACCAATCCGCGTGGCTGAAAGCACACCATCCGGAGGCTTTTTTGGCAGGTCTATGGGAGCACGATCCCGGGATGTACCCGCGCCGGCTACTGGTGGCCGAGGCGCGCAGGATGGGCATTCCGATTCTGCCGCTGGACATTAACAAGAGCGCGGGGGAGTACCGGGTGGAATGGGTCCAGGCGCCGGATGCTGTCGCGTCACCTCATCTGCGGACACAGGAGAAGGATGGCGTGGCAGTCCCGCGGAAGCTGGGAATCCGGATGAGCCTGGCTGGAGTGTATGGGCTCTCCGCTGCCGAGCTCAAGCGTATTGTGGCTCATCAGCCTTATGCTTCGTTGGCGGACCTGCGCACGCAGGCCAGAGTGAGCCGACCCACCATGCAGCGTTTGGCCCAGCTGGGCGCATTCGACGCGCTGCACCGCAAAGCCAAGGATGAGACGGGGTCCACGGCGAGCCGTGCGGATCTGATTGCCCATTTGCAGAACCTGCCCACGCGTGGGAAAAAATCGGAACCGATCGAAGGGCAGTTGCTGCTTCCTTTGGGTGATTTGGAATTGACTAACCTCAAGGACAAGCTCCCGGAACCAAGCGCAATGGAGAAAATCCGGACCGAGCTTGATCTGCTGGCCATGGATGTCAGCGGGCATCTGATGTCCAGCTACGGCCCATTACTGACCTCACTTGGTGTAACGACGGCAGATAAATTGCTAGGTTTGCGCAACAATTCGGAGGTGCTGGTTGCCGGTATCCGGGTTGCCACCCAGACTCCGCCGATGCGCGGAGGCCGCAGGGTGGTCTTCATCAGCATCGACGACGGTACCGGCTGTGTGGATGCAACCTTCTTCCATGAGGCGCAGGAAAAGTCGGGTTCGCTGCTCTTTGGCACCAGACTGCTGCTGATTCGGGGACTGACCCGCCGCACCGGACCGCGGGGGATGAGTTTGCAGGCCCTGGAGGCCTGGGACCTTAGCCAAACGGACACCCTTCCGCTGCCCGTGCCAACAAAGGGAACTGAACTCCCAAGTGAGTCGCGGTCTCAGCTGCAGGGACACATTCCAAGTAGCAACCTCAACCCCGGGGATCCACTACGGGGGACGCGGCGCACCTTGGCAGTTACCGGATTGGGCGGTTAAAGACTGCCGGGAAAGTTTTTCAAAATACTTTTCCACAGGGGCCGTTTTTGGGGTCTTTTTGTCCTGGTGATGTCAGTGCCTCCTCGTAGCCTTGGAGTAGTTGGAGATCGGGAGGATTTCCTGGTTTTCTTGCCGGTTCAGGTTGCCGGTGTGGGTTGCCGGGTTCGGGTGTTGAGGGGTGGTGGGTGGTGTGGAGATTGATCGGGAGAATCTGGCGCGGGTGCTGGCTGCGGTCACGGCGAAGTATCCGCATCGGCTCGAGCGCTCGGGCCTAAGCACCGGCTCTGCCACCGGCTCCGGTCCTGTTCCCGTCCCTGGTCCTGCCGCAGTTCCCGGGACCGGTCGGCCCGACGACGACGGGACCGGCCGGCCCGACGGCGCCGCCGGTACCGGCGGGTCCGATGCCGGCGGTGCCGCCGGCCCGGGTGTTTCCGCTGGTTCACCGGTTCCTGGGGTACCGGTTGATGGTCCGGTTGGGGAGGGGTTGTTTGTGGTGGGGCCGTCGGCGGGGATCGTGGGACGGTTGGAGCAGGTGAACGTGTTGTTGGCGGAGGTTTTGGGGACGGATCCGCAGGCGGTGTCGCAGGAGGCGTGGCTGTCGATTATTGGTGCGGCTGAGAGTACACGGCGTCGGTTGGACGCGGTGTATCTGCACAGTGTCGCGGCCGCGGATCAGTGCGGGGCTGCGGGGTTGTCCGGGATCGGGACGAAGAATATGCGTGAGTATCTGGT
>NZ_JADNYM010000002.1 GCF_015708085.1 Arthrobacter terrae
CACCGGGACCATGGCAGTAATGGGATACCAGCAAATCAGCGCCGAAGCCAAGAAGATCGCGTACCGCCTGGACCCACTCGCCATGCTGGCCCGGAACACGAAAGCCGTCAACGACCGGCACGTCAGCCTACGCCCGGCCCCCGACGCGATGGTCCGGCTCTCCGCGCTCCTGCCCGTCGCTGAAGGCGTCGGCGTATACGGCTCCCTATCCCGGGAAGCAGACACCCTCCGCGCCGGCGGAGACCACCGCGGCCGCGGACAAATCATGGCCGACACCCTGATCCACCGCACCACCGGAACACCCAGCGGAATCAGCGGGGTGGAAATCCAACTTGTCATGACCGATAGGACCCTGTTCCAAAGCGACAGCGAACCAGCCCACCTCACCGGCTACGGAACAATCCCCGCCCACCGGGCCAGAAACATCATCCAGCACGGAACAAAGACAACCAACAATAACCCCGCCGCGGCGATGGAAGACCCGGCGTTCCGGGTCTGGATCCGCCGCCTCTACACCGCCCCCGGCACCGGGAACCTCGTCGCCATGGACTCCACCCAACGCCTCTTCCCAGCCGGACTCCGCAGATTCATCACCGCAAGAGACCAAACCTGCCGAACACCTTACTGCGACGCACCCATCAGACACATCGACCACATCATCCCCCACCACACCCAACACAACAACAAAAACAACGGGAAAACCAACGAACTCAACGGCCAAGGACTCTGCGAACGCTGCAACTACCGCAAAGAAACACCCGGCTGGACCTCCACCCCACAACCCCGAACCCCACCACCAACCGGAACACCCGGACCGGTCACCGGAACACCCGGACCACCAACCGGAACACCCCCACGACACACCGTGAAAATCACCACACCCCTCGGCCTCAACTACACCTCCACAGCCCCACTGCTCCCCGGGACCCACAGGAACGAATCGTCGCCTATATAGGGGTCCGCACGTCCAATTCAGCAGGCACCCCGCGAAAATTGCCACACCGCTGTGAAACAGCTGCATCCCTCTTGCGCCACGGTTGCCCGGCACCCTGCAATTCGTGCTAGAGAAAAGGCAAGCAGCGACGGCAGGCAAGGAAACGACGTCCACCACTTGGCAGGCTGCCAAAAGCCTGCAACGTTCCGACGTTCCCACGTTCCTAGACCTCCCCGTTCCCACGTTTCTAGGCCCGCACGTCCCAACTTCCCTATGTCCCGGTGCGCTACCTCCAGATTGGTGCTGCCGCACGGTGACTCAGACGCTTGTAGTGCATTTGTATAGTTAATGCATGGTAATCTCTTTGGCGGATCTGCTGGCAGCGCCGCAGCTTCACCTCAAAAACCTTGGCGCCGCGCAGGGCACCTTGAAAACCCCAATCCAATGGGCCGCAGTGACCGAATTAGAGAATCCGCAGCCGTTCCTCAGCGGCGGTGAGCTGGTGCTGACTACGGGGCTCAACAGCGTCACGGCCGCCGCGCAGCGAACGTTTGTCCGCCAAGTACAGCGTGCCGGCGCCGTTGGAATTGGTTTTGGCATCGGGCTAGGGCACGATCAGGTGCCCCCGGCGTTGATTGCGGAGGCGAACCGTTGGGGGGTTCCCGTCGTGGAGGTCCCGTACCGGACCCCATTTATTGCCATTGGCAAGCTCGTGGCGGACTCCCGTTCGGCGGATCACTACGCCAAGCTTGAGAGACTGCTGACCCAGCACCAGATTTTGGCCCAATCGCTGCTCTCCGGCGGCGGGCTAAACGCCCTTTTGGTCAAGCTGGCCGGGATGATTCGTACGGACGCAGTATTGACGCAGTTTAACAGCGAACTTTTCAGCACCTGCCCGGGCACCGCCGTCGATGACGACAGCTGGCTGCCGGTGGTTCTCGCAACGGGTAAGCGCGACGCCAGCACCCTCTGGCTGCGTAAGCCATTCGAGGACGGAGCGATTATCGATTATGCCAAGGGTCTGATCGGCGTCGAGCTCAACAACGTGGTGCAGCGCCGGCACGCGTCACGCCAGCTCGCCGGGCAGGTGATTGCGGATATTATCCGCGGCTCGTTGGAGGGTCCCGACGCCGCTGCCCGGCTGCAGAGTGTAGGCGTCAACCCGGGGATCAAGAATATGGTGCTGCTGGTGCAGGCTCCTCCCGGCCGCGGGGGAACACTGGGCGCCATGGCACTGCCGCAGCTGCTGGAACCCGCAGTGTCCGCAGTTTTGGGCGATGGGGAGAAGCAGGAACTGCTCATAATCTGCCCGGCGGGCATCGGCTCCCCTTCGGCCTTGGGGCATGCATTGGGCCGGCAAGTGTCCGATGTGGGTGTGAATGCGCCGGTGGGGATCGGCGGTACCTATGCACAGGCTAATGGACTGCGCTGGAGCTATTTCGAAGCCAAAGAAGCCGCCTCCCGTGGGCTTGCGGTCAATGTGCCGGAACGGCTCAGTCTGACCTCGCTGCTGCTCGCAAGCGAGGACGTACCGATGGCGGACATGGCAACCGAGGCGTTGGCTCCCCTCCTGGCCTTTGACGCCGCCCACGCTGCTGAACTAGTGACCACGCTGGAAAGCTATCTGCAGCTCAATGGCTCTGTGGCTGCAGTGGCCGAAGCACTGACATTGCACAGGAACACGGTCCGCTACCGGCTGACGCAGATCGCCGAGCTGACAGGCTATAACCCGGCTGTTACAGCGGACCGCGTCCAGTTATGGCTGGCTCTGGCCGTGCGGCGGCTAGCCCGAGCCTAACCGCTCAACCGTCCCCCGTCGTCGTCCTCGGTGCCCCACCACCAATGCGCCCAGGGCACCCCGGTTAGGCATCTTTTGCCCCACCGGTCCTCTTACCGGGATCAGCGCTCTCCGGATGCAGACTTTTACTCAGTGGGATAACGACGCCTTCGCGGTACAGCAGCGACCGGAGCTCCGATTCCACCGAGTCCGGCCGGTGCGGGTCAACTGTCTCACCTGCGGTGTAGTGGTCCAGCAGGCGTGGGTCGACGTAACTTTTCCGCGCGATCGTGGGCGTGTTTCCCAGGACCTGGGCCGCATCCTCAATGGCCCGGCTAATCGCTTTCTTGCGGTCGGTCACCTTTTTCTGTGGACCGATCCGCCCCAAACTCGCCGCCGCCGCTGCAGTGCCCCGCAGGGTGCGGAAATCCTTGGCGGTAAAATCCTCACCGGTGTGGTCTTTGACATAGGCGTTAATTTCCGCACTGGTCACCGGATGCCAGCTGCGTCCATCCTTGTAGGCGAGCAGACGAGCCTTGCCGCCGCGCCGTTTCAAGGTCCTGACGATGGCCGCCAGATCGGGATCCGTGATTTCAGATGTCCATGTCTTGCCGCTCTTCGCCGGGAAATTCAGGCATAAGGTGTCCCCTTTGACGGTGACGTGAGCGCAGAGCAGGGTCGCAAGCCCGCGGCTACCGTTGTCATTCGTATATCGCTCCGACCCCACTCGAAGCGAGCCGCTGTCCAGCATTCGGAACGCCGCTGCCAGCACCCGTTCCCGGCCCATTCCATCGCTGCGCAGATCCATGGTGACGCGTCGGCGTGCGGTCGGAAGTGATTCTGCCAAGGCCAGTGCGCGGTCGAATTTGACCCTGTCCTTTTGCTCCCGCCACGTGGGGTGGTAAATATATTGGCGTCGGCCAACCGCGTCGACCCCGGTCGCTTGGATATGGCCGTTCTCAAAGGGTGCGATCCACACATCCGTCCACGCCGGCGGGATACCGATGCTCTCAAGGCGTTCCCGGACCGCCCCGTGGACCAAAGTTTCACCGCGAAAATCCCGGTAACTGAACCCGCTGCCGGATCTGACCCGGCGATAGCCGCGCCCGGAGGTATTGCTGCGCCGAAGCCTCACCGATGTTCCTCCTGCCCACGATGGAACGAGCCGGATTACGGTGCACCGGCCTGTCGCTTTCGCCTATCGTAAGCCTACTGAACTGATTCGCCTGCCTCAGACCCGGATGTACGCGGCGCAGGCAACGACAAGCACATCTGTTCGTGGCACCACTTTTACGCGCTCCCGCAGGACCCGCCATACGCTGAGGCTGCAGCGTCCAGCGCCTTTTCGTGGCTGTTCCGTCCCAACCTGCCGTCCCAACCTGTGTAGTGAATGCCGCGGGATTCGAGCAGTCCGACGACGACGGCCGGGTCAGCATTAGCGGCCGCCGGTAGGTGCGCCAGGTCCCGCAGGAGGTATGTGACGGTTTCCAGCGCAACCCCCTTGGTAGGGCCGATCGGGCCGACCGGCCCGGGTTTGCTCCAGCCGGCTCGTTCACCAGCCGATGAAGATCTACCCAGGCCCGGCAGGAAGGGCTGTCCGGCTTGAACAGCTGGCTGGTAGGACTGGCCAGGTCCGCTGTTGAGGAAACCCTCTCGGAGTTTTATGGGCGATTCTGTACGTCTGGCCCTACGGCGAAATGGCTCCGACCTGTCCGGACGACCGTTGGGGGATGCCCGGTTCGACCGGCTGGAGCTGGTCCTAAAATCCTTGGACAGTCCCTTCAAGGTGGGCTGATCCCCTGCGCGATCAGGGTCCGGGAACCTAATAATGTACGACGCCTATTTCGGGACGTCGGGGTTGACCTCGGCCTTCGGAATGGCCACATTGCCGACGCCCCACTCGTCGAGGATCTTCTTGTAGTCGCCATTCTCGATCAGCTTGTTCATCGCCTTGGCCACCAGGTCCGTGAACGGAAGGTCGTTTTTCGCCACGGCAATACCTACTGGAGAGGCGTCGTAGGCGTCACCTAAGGTCTCTAACTGGCCCTTGGTCTGGGTGATCGCATAGGCGATAGTGATGGAGCCTGCGGGCATGGCATCCACGTTGCCGTTGACCAATCGGGTGGTGACGTCCGTCTGGTTCTGCAGGCTGACGACCTTGATGGCCGGTTTGCCCGCCGCGACGCACTTGGCGTTCCGGTCCGTCAGATCTTTGGTCTCCTGGAACGAGCCTGTCTGCACGCCAATGCTGCGACCGCAGACATCGTCCAGGCTGAATTTCTTCGGGTTGCCCTTCTGCACGGCCCACTGGGTGCCCGCGCTGAGGTAGCTCACAAAGTTTGCAGCCTGCTTGCGCTGGTTAGTGATGAAAAAGGATGAGGCACTCAAGTCATACTTGGGCCCCAGCGAGGGCAGAATGCTGGTGAAGGCGGCGCTCTGGACCTCAACCTTGAGTCCCAGCAGCGCGCCGATGGCCTTGGTCAAATCGACATCGTAGCCGATCGGCGTCTGGCCGTCGCTGCCGCCCAGGAATTCCGCCGGGGCATACGAGGTGTCAGAGCCCATCACCAAGGTGCCCTTGTCCCGCAGGGCCTGAGGCACCGCGGCGGCCAAAGTGTCATCCTTCTGGATGGCGGAGACATTGAACGAGGACGACGACGAGGCCGACGCTGCTGCGCCCTGCTGGGAGGCATTGGTGCAGCCGGTCAGCGCCAGGGCCGCCACGGCGAGCAGGCCTGTCGAGAGCAAAAGTATCGACTTTGCGGTCATGGGGACCCTCCGGCTTGGGTGGGTAGGCGTGGACTGAACTGGAATCAGATTGTGTGGCGGACGCTATATTTGTCAAATTGATACGTCATATCCTGACATCGGGTACCTTGAGACAACCAACTGTGAGGACGGAAATGCAATCCATTCATGACCATGCCCAGGAGATTCGGGACGAGCTGATCGGGTTCCGGCACGAGCTGCACAGGATTCCCGAGATCGGTCTGCAGCTACCGCGGACCCAGGCCTTGGTGCTGGCGAAGATCAGCGACCTGGACGGTTTGGAAGTCAGCCTCGGCGAGCGCCAAAGCTCTGTGACGGTGGTGTTGCGCGGCGGCAAGGACAACCCCGACGGGGGCGGGCGGCAGGTGGTGCTGCTGCGCGGAGATATGGATGCGCTGCCGGTTACCGAGGAAACGGGCCTGGAATTCAGCTCAACCATCCCCGGTGTCATGCATGCCTGCGGTCACGATGTGCACACTGCAGCTCTCTACGGCGCGCTCCGGTTGCTTCACGGACGCCGGGACCAGCTGGCTGTGGACGTAGTCTTCATGTTCCAGCCCGGGGAGGAAGCCTACGATGGCGCCCGCTTCATGGTAGCCGACGGCGTGCTGGACGCGGCCGGGAGGCGTGCGGATGTGGCATTCGGACTTCATGTTTTCTCAGCCGAGTATGACAACGGCGTCTTCTACTCCAGGCCGGGCCCGCTGCTGGCCAGCTGCGACGAACTGTTCGTCACCGTCCGCGGCGAGGGCGGCCATGGATCAACACCACATTTGACTCGTGACCCGGTCCCAGTAGCCTGCGAGATGGTGCTGGCCATGCAAACGGTGGTGACCCGCCACTTCAACGTCTTCGATCCCGTGGTGGCCACGGTCGGCAAGCTGGTGGCCGGAACGGCCGGAAACATCATCCCGGACGATGCGACGTTCGACGTGACGCTGCGGACCTTCTCCCCGGACCACAAGGAACGGCTGCTGGCCGAGTTGCAGCGCCTGTTCCACGGCCTCGCCCAGGGGCACGGCATGACGGTGGACATCACGGTGGCGCCGGACTATCCCGTGACGGTCAACGACGCTTCGGAATACGCCTACGCCCGCGATGTGATCACCGACGTCTTCGGCGCCGGCAGCTTCCGGGAAATGGAGTTTCCCGTGCCGGGTTCGGAGGATTTCTCCCACGTTCTGCGGGAGGTGCCAGGAGCGTTCATCATGCTCGGCGCGTCGACGGCAGCTGACCCTGGGTCCGCTGCCAGCAACCATTCGCCGCGTGCCGCCTTCGACGATGCCGTGGTCCCCAGGGCCGCGGCAGCCCTGGCGGAGCTGGCGTTTCGACGGGCCACCGGCCGCTAACAAGGTTTCCCGAGGTACCCCACGCCATGAGTCGCACTGCAGCCTTGGACGAACTACGCCTGTTGCTGCTGACCGTTGCCAAGCCGCGGATCGTCCACTGCGACGGAGTGTACTTCCAGGGACTCTGGACACGTCCCCACACTCCTGGTCGCCTACATCCGCGAACCAGTCATGGTTCGCTACGACCCACGGGACATCACCGAGATCTGCGTCTTCCACAAGAACCAGTTCATCTGCAAAGCCGTGAACCCCGACCACAAAAATCTCCACCTTGGCCCTCAAAAACATCCAGGCCGCACAATCGGCCTGCCGCCGGGAACTGCGCGGACAAATCAACCAGCGGATCGTCGTCGTGGCTCGGCACATGCCGAACCTAGCATCTACGAAACCCGCTCCCACCCCGTGCCCTGTCATTGAACCTGCAAAGCGCCCCCAAAGCTACGCACTGTGAGAGGACGACCGTTGGCTTCGCCCACGACTACCGCCCATTCGTTCAGGAAGAACTGAACTTCGTTCTGGAGCGCCGATGGCACAAACTCGTTCAGAGCTCGGACCGGACGACTTCACCGATTCCGAGGCCATCTCCGCCGTCGCCCGGGACACCAGAGGCGACTTCCGCCTCATCAACCGTCTCTTCGCCCAAATCGAACGGGTCATGAAAATCAACGAACTCAGCACCATCACCGACGACGTCATTGAAGCTGCACGCTCAACCCTCGTCGTCGGAATCAGCTAAATCCCCAAACCTGACTGCGAAAAACCGCGATTCCGAACTAACAGTCAAAGGATTGCCCCGACAGCGGTCGGTGTGACCAATGACAACCCCAACGCGAAAATTGCGAACCACCTGCGGAAGGCTGCCGAGTTCATGGTCAGCCAGGCATGGGTTAGCAGTCGGCTGGCCTTCCTAGAAAAGCCATCAGATGACGGTGGGCTGGCGCGGTCGGGGGCGCACTTTTTTCGGGTCCGAAGATTTCAGGTGCACGGAACCGTTCCATCGTTCCCAACTCGAGCATCGTGTTCAGCAGTTGTTGCGCCAATTCTTCGTCGATGAACTCTTCCTGCGTGGTGGCGACCGCCAGGTCGATTCCGTGAACCACGACCTCGGTCAGGTGAATCAAAGCCCCCAGACGGCCTGGAACCACGCCGATGGATATGCTGAGTGGCCGATCGAGAACACCCGGAACCCGCCAGGCTGCAAGCACCTCCGCGGCCGCAGTCCGGTATGCCTCTTTCGGACAATTGCCGAGCCAGTCACGTTCGAAGTCTGCGTCGTCGTCCGAGCCTGAGCTCGCTGCCACGAAGAGCCGATAGCCGCCCACCATATGGTTCGCCAGTGCACGTACATCCCACGCCGGACATGGTGTGGATAGGGCCCACTGGTCATCCCTTAGGCGGTCAAACACAGCCGCTGTTGCTGCGTGAGCCCTCTGCAAGTATGCCTGCAGTGATTCCATGTCTTTAACTTTCTGTGCGGTCGATTGTCGATGTTCAGTTTGTTGCCGGTGATGAATAGCCGGCATTGGTGGTGCTGGCCGGACTGGTGCGGCGCGTGCGCAGAATCAGCAGTCCGAAGACGAGCAGGATGACGTCGCCGCCGATCATGAGTATCCACCGCCATATGTTGCTCACATCCCCCAACTGGAGGGCGATGTCCCCGAGGGCGTGGAGGATGATCAGGGGCCACAGTGAGACGTTCCGCAGCCGCAGCGCGGCCAGGCCCATCCCAAAACACGCAGCCCCGACAACCTGTGCTGAGGTGATCGAGGGGTTCGCGCCGAAGGCAATGTTGGTCAGGTGCATAACGCCAAAGAGCGCGGAAGACAGCCAGGCGGCCCTGACCGGCGTCCACGAGGCCAAGCTTTTCAGGACCAGCCCACGGAACCACAACTCCTCGTAGATACCGGTGGCCAGATAACCCAGGACCATTATCGTGCTGGCCTGCAGCCCGACGTTTTTGATACCAGCCGCGAAGGGCGCCAGGATGACCAGCGCGGGAACGATAAGCAGCACCGGGCGCACCCGACCGGAGGTGAACAATTTCCTGTTCGTGGCGGCAACGACAATGCAGGCGAAGAGGGCCAAGGCCAGCACGGCGATGAACCTTTGCTGCATCGGCTCCAGACCAGGGGCGAGCCAGCTGATCAGCAGCGCCGCGGCCAGGGTTGCCGCTGCGGTGATCCCTGTCAGGGCCAAGGCTGCGCGCAGGGGACGGTCCAGGGCTGCGCTTGAAGTTTCAATCATGATGTCGCTTTCCCTTCGGCTTAGTAATCGTGGGCAGGTACGGGTGCGCCCGTACCGATTCGGGCGGGCAGTGCACGGCATCGGGCCAAGGTTGTTATTACCCGGGCGGTGACCATGGACAACGCCATGATCACGAAGGCCGCGGTCCAGGCATCGGCTCCCGTGATGGCGTTACTGATGGAAAAGTCCCTGATTCCCCTCGCGGCCCACCCGTTCGCTGACTCGGCGAACGCGATCCGCCCTCCGATGACCAGCAGCCACAACAGGGCATACAGCACCCCGGCCCTGCTGGCCACCGTTCCGTCAGCGCGGCGTTTCACCGGCATAAGCAGCGAGGCAAGGATACCCAGGGCCACGCCTGCGCCGGCTCCGATGACGTCCAAGGCGACGTCGTTACCCCGGGTCGGGACGTTGAACAGCAGCAGGATCCCAGCGGCCGCGGCGAGCAGCAACGGCAGGGCCAGCCGGCGGCGGGTGACCGGCCGGGTGCCGAGGTTCGTGGCGAGGATGAAAATCAGGAGGCCGATGTTGAGCAGCCATTGTGCGGTGGTCATGAGCTTCTCCGGTGCGTATCTGGGACTGTGGGCAGCCCGTGGGCTGTGCTTTATTCAAAGCTACGCAGGCGAATCCAGTCGCGATTCGGCCCCTCGGTGGATTCCGCACCGGTCTGTTTATCCACCCCAAGGTGGACACCTCAGCCCGTGAGTGGAGTTGGCCGGTCGAGTTCCGCTGGTTGAGTTCAGCCGGTGACCAAACGGTGGCGGAAGGCGTAGCGGACCAGCTGGGCCCGGTCCCGCATGCCGGTCTTGGCGAGCAGGTGATTGATGTGGGTTTTTACCGTTGAATCGGACACGAACAAACGGGCCGCGATTTCCCGGTTGGACAAGCCTTCCGCTACGAGGACCAGGACGTCGGTTTCCCGCTGGGTCAAACCATGGGCCCGTTCGGAGGGCTGCTTGTCACCGGCGTCGGCGATAAAACCCGCATGGTCACCGCGGGTCAGGGCCTCGAGGAGGCGCCGCTGGACGGTGGGGTCCAGCTGCGCTTCACCGGCGGCCACGGTAACGAGCGCATGCCGGATTTCCTGAGCATCAGCGTCTTTGGTCAGGAATCCCCGCGCTCCCGCCCGCAGCGCCGAGAACACCCATTGATCGCCCGCATAGGTGGTCAGGACGACTACCCTCACGGCCGGCATTTCCTGGCTGAGGAGGTCCGTAGCCTCGACCCCGTTCAAGACCGGCATATGAAGGTCCATCAGCACAACGTCAGGCTGCAGCATCCGGGCCTGACGGATGGCGTCGGCACCATCGACAGCGGCCCCGACGACCTCGATGCCCTCAAGAAGACCCAGAATCATGGACAGGCCGTCCCTAACCACTTTCTGATCGTCCGCGATCAGCACCCGAACTCCGGTTTCACTCACAGCCGGCTCCCTTCCACTAAATGCCACCAGCATCTCACAGGGAAATGGCGCTGCTGGTCGACCACCCGACGGATAGTCGCGGGAGAATCTCCACTCCGGGGTGGAGCAGGACGCAGTTGGATTGTGGAAGGATTCCAGCCATGACTCCTTCCCGGCAATGGCTCACACCGCTGGGCCTGGCCATGGTTGCCCTCGTGGTCCTCACCGCAGGCCTCGGCGGTACCGGGTTCGCTACTGGCGGCCCCGGACTCGTCAATTTTGTGGCGGCACTGGTTTTCGCCGCCGCCGCTATACCTTTCCTGATCCGTGAATCTCTTCCCCCGGGCGCTTATGCCGCACTAACGGGGCTGATGGCGCTGGCCGTGGTAGGTATGCGTACCGCGGACCCGGCAGGCGAGGTCATCGCTTTGTTCCTGCTGGCAGCGTTCGCTCCCCTGCGTCCCCCACGGCCCGTTCTGGCCGCCGTGACCATGCTGGGGGTGCTGGCGTTCAACGTCCTCCAGCTCAGCTCCGGGCATTCCGCCCTCACATTGATCCTGGCCACCGACGCAGGCGCGGCGTTCTTCTTCCTTGTTGGCACGTTGCTCCGGCGGGAAAAGGAGCAGCGGCTGCGCATTACAGGGCTCCTTCAGGAACTGCAGGCCAGCCGCGAGGCGGAGCAGGAAGCCTCCCTTGCAGCCGAGCGGGGACGCACTGCCCGGGAAATGCACGACGTCCTGGCTCACACACTGTCGGGCCTGGCGCTCCATTTGGAAGGTGCGCGCCTACTGGCTCAAAGCACCAACGCCGATACCCGCCTGCTCGAGACGATCCAGCAGTCACAGCAGCTGGCCCGCTCCGGTCTCGCTGAGGCGCGCCGGGCCGTCCGGACCCTTCGAGGTCAGGACATCCCCGGGCCGGAACTGATCGGCTCCCTCCTTGACCAACACCGGCTCGTTTCAAACGGTGCGGCCACTTATCGCGTCGATGGACAACCCGTCCCGCTCCCCCCGGCAGCAGCGCTGGCCCTCTATCGGACCGCCCAGGAGTCGCTGTCGAACGTAAGGAAACACGCCCCCGGAGCCGACGTCGACGTCGAACTTTCCTGGCGCCCAGACACCGTGGACCTGCAGATCACCAACATCGGCGGCGGCGGCACCCACAAGCCGGCGACGGATCCCGGTTATGGCCTCACCGGCATGTCCGAACGCGCCGACCTCGCCGGTGGCACTGTGAAAGCAGGACCCGTCCAAAACGGTTTCCGCGTGCACCTTTCCCTTCCTTACGCTCTGGCTAGGGATCAGCAACCTGCCCGGTTCCCGTCCGAGCCTCCGATATCCGGCGGGTGAAGGACGGGCACCACGAACAATCAACCTGCAAGCCCGCCGCGACCGAGCCTCAAATGTAGGAGCCCGGTGGCCGAAGTAGCCGTCGGCTAAGAACCGTGGCGCACACATACCTCCTGGTGTGCGCCTCTGCCGGCCACGTTCTGCAAAGATTATTGAGTTTACGGCCCGTTCATTGGCCGGCAGAGCAGCCACGGTGACGAGCGAATCCAAAGGGAGCAACTTCAGGTCATCAACAGCTCTTGCCGGCGGACAAAAACTCGTACTGCTTTTTGGTGGGGGCGCTTCGCACGCGTCCACTGATACGGACGTTGCAAAACTAGGATAACCAGTCTACGAACATGTATGTAGTTTACAAGCTGGCCGCTAGGTGAGGCCCAAGGACAGCTGTCGTACCCCATATCCAAATATTTCCACCTGAAAGGACCGTTCCAGTTGACTATCATCCAGCGCGTAGTGACAGACTCATCGTTGTGGTGTGTGGGGTCACGTCCGATACTTAGGTAAGCATGGAGCGCGTGAATGGGATAGGAGTGGGTGTGGGCGAAATCCGCGTTTTCCTAGTCGACGATCACCGGGTCGTTCGCACTGGGCTAGCCGCCTATCTGGGTGGGGAGCCGGGTATGCGAGTGGTCGGTCAGGCCTCGGACGGAATCGCGGCGTTGGCGGAGATCGCGGTGCTCGACCGGGCAGGTGAGCGGCCGGACGTGATCTTAATGGACCTGATGATGCCTCGGATGGATGGGATCGCCACGACCAGAGAAGTGAAGAAGCGGTGGCCGGAGATCGAGGTCGTCGCGGTGACCAGCTTTGTGGAGGAGGAGAAGGTCCGGGGCGCCCTCGAGGCCGGTGCAGCCGGTTACTTACTCAAGGACGCCGACGCGCCGGATGTTACCGCCGCCATCAGGTCGGCGGTCGCGGGTGAGGTCAACCTCGATCCGGCTGCCGCCCGCGCGCTGACTGCTTCCCTGCGCGCACCAAAGCACGAGCAGGCGCCGCTGACCACGCGCGAACGTGAAGTCATCGTTGCGATCGCCTCCGGCGCGACGAATCGCCAGATCGCCCGCACTCTGGGACTGGCCGAACGCACGGCCCGGACCCATGTCTCCAATATCCTGGCCAAGCTCGGGCTGACCAGCCGCACACAGGCTGCGATGTGGGCAGTGCGCGAAGGACTAGTTGACAAAGCCGGTGAACCGTAGCCATGAAGGAAGGCCGAGGCGCCCTGGCCCATTCATCCTCTGATGGCGTCCCCGCGGCTGCCGAGCGTGATCCCCTGCGCAGCACCTCGATGCCCACCGAACCGGTGGTCGATGACGTGCCGCTGAGCGACTCGCCGCTCGACAGTCAGCTGCTCGAGATCTTTTTCGACCGGGTGCCGATGGGTATCGCCATTTTCGACACTGACCTGCGTCTGCACCGCTGCAACAAGACATGGACAGCATTCTTCGAGCACTACCTGGGGGTTTCGGCGGATCACACCACCCCTGGGCGGCACCTCAATGAGCTGATCCCGGGGAACGAGCAGGCCATTCGGCAGATGGCCGACATCGCACTCGCCGGCCAAGTGATTCGTCAAGCGGCGCAACGGATCACTATTCCCGGAACTGATACTTACTGGGACGTGGTGTTCGCGCCGCTGTTCGGCGACGGCCGTGTAGTCGGCATGGTCGACATCGTCACCGATGCCACCGATCGCGTGCGGTCCTTCCAGCGCCTGGAAGCACGGATCGCGACGTTCTCCCAAGTCGCAGCCGGGATGAGTGTGGACCAGCCGCTGTCGGCGACGTTGTCACTGGTGGTCAACGCCGTCCATCAGACCACCGAAGGGCTTGCCTGCAGCATTGTGTGCTGGGACGAGGACGGCCGCGGACCGGCCATCGCCTGGGCCGACACAGTCCTCGGTGAGGGCTTCGCGGGAGCCATCGAAGAGGTATGGAATATCCGCGGTAGGCGTCCGGTTGGGGTCGAAGAGTACGAGGGCACCATACGCCGTGGGTTCCGCGATGCAGCCCTCGCCGACCCATCACTGGCACCCGTTCACCCATATCTCACCGAGGCCACGCCCTGGGGGGACGTGGCGTTGCTGCCTCTCGTTGTATCCGGGGTGGTAGTAGGCGAGGTTGCCGTCTATCTCGCGCCCGGGCAGGACCTCGACGACGATGATCGGGGCTACCTCGTGGCTCTGGCCGATCAGGCTGCGGTAGCGGTACGCAACAGCACGCTGTACCGGGCGGCCGAACGGAACGCCGCTTTGGAGGAGCGGCAGCGGCTGTCCCGTGAGCTCCACGACTCGGTGAGCCAATCGTTGTTCTCCATGACCCTGCGTGCCCGGACCGCTCAGCGCTACCTCGAATCGACGGATCTGCCCAGTGATCACCCCGTCGCGATCGAGATCGAGCAGCTTCACAGCTTGGCGCAGGGAGCCTTGGCGGAGATGCGCGCTCTGATCTTCGAGCTTCGCCCGCGCACTTTGGAAGCCGCGGGCCTTGCCGTGGCACTGTCCAAGCAGGCCGCCGCCATCACCGCCCGTGAAGGACTCACAGTCAATGTGTATGCACCGGAGTCCCGGCTCCGACTCGATCCAGCGGTTGAGGAGCACCTTTACCGGATCGCTTTGGAAGCGCTGCACAACATCGTCAGGCACGCTGGCGCTACCCGGGTCGACGTCGGCGTCGAGTGCACCGACGCCGGATTGGTGCTTCGGGTGCGCGACGACGGGGCAGGGTTTGATCCATCCATAAAGCGGCCCGGGCACCTCGGCCTGATGACGATGCGAGAGCGGGCTGAGGTGATCGGTGCAACCTTCGATTCCGATTCCGGTCCCGGTCGAGGATGCGAGATCACGGTCGCGGTGCCGTTTACCGCCTGACCGTCTACGTCATCGCGCCGATGCTGCACCGGCCACAGGCCCCACCTGATCCGGCGATTGTGCCGATGTGAAGGCCACCCTGCTCGAGCGATGCTTTTCCTGTACACCAAGCGGTGCACAACGAAAGGACATCAATCATGGACCCCTATTACGCGCAGCAACTGGCACAGGCCCACTTCAATGATCTGCTGCGGTACCGGCAGACCCACGTCCCGAGTGGCCAGCGTCAGACCATACCGATACGCCGAAGGCTGCATCTTCTCTTCCCGCGCTGGACCGGCAGAACCTATGCACGCCGGATCTTCCACTTGGCCGACTTACTCAAGCGCTTCGGCCAATGAGAAGCATGCTGTCCCGGCTGAGGAGCACCGTCATGAGAATCACAGCGAAGCCACCCAGCCTCCTCCCGCAACCAGTGACGGAGGCACCAACCGGTCCGTCAGAGGGACTCTGGCGGAACTTGGACTACGTGTGGTGGCTATCCACCGACACCGGGGGCGCTTTGGCGCGGAGCCTGCATAACTTCGCCGTCCCGCTTCTGGCTCTTTATGTGACTGGCAGCCCAGTCCAGGCAGGAATGGTCGCTGCCATTGGCCAAGTCGGCCGGCTGTTGACGACCGTGCCCGGCGGGGTCCTCGCCGATAGGTATAACCGCCGGCGGCTCATCGTGATCGGGGCGGCCTCCGGTGCCGTGCTCGCCTTAGCTTTGGCGGCGATGCAACTCGCCGGGTTCATGAGCTTCTGGTTGTTGAGCACCTTGAACCTGCTGATGAACATCCGCGGTGGACTGTTCGACTCCACAACGAATGCCGCGCTGAAATCGGTGGTCGCCCCGCGCAGCGTCGGCTCGGCCGTTGCCGCTAATGAGGGCCGTGACGCCGTCGTCGCGCTCTCCGGAGGTCCTCTGGGCGGCGTGCTGATGGTGCTCGGCCATGCAGTCCCGTTCCTGGTCACCTGCATCCTGGAGGTGATCAGTGCACTGTCTGTGCTTCGCATCCGCGCTGATCTGCGCCCCGCGCGCGAGCCCGCCGCGCGAACCGGGTACCTGAATGAGGCGCGGGAGGGACTGTCATGGCTGTTCCACCGACCCGAACTTCGCGGGGTCATGATAATTTCTACGATCGTGAACCTCGGCATCAACGCCGCGCTGACCACTGTAGTGTTCGGCCTGCAACAGCGCGGCGAATCCCCTGCGACGATCGGTCTGACCACGTCGGCCATCGGGGTCGGTATGCTGGCCGGGGCCTTGGTCGCCCCGGTACTGGTTCGTCGCGTGCCTACCGGCCGGCTGAGCGCCCTCGGGCTGATCTTTGTCGCAGGATCCGTGGCGGTCCTCCCGTTCGTTCAAACCCTGCCAGCGATCTGTGCCGCGCTGGCGGCCAGCATGGTCGCCGCGCCGGCGATCAATGCCTCTCTGCTCGGCTATTTCATGGTGGCCGTCCCCACGCGGCTACTCGGCCGCGCCACCAGTGCCTTGGACGTGCTGGCCATGGGCGCTGTCCCACTGGCACCGCTGGTCGCCGGCTTCGGATACGCGGCCTGGGGGTGGGCAGGGGCGCTGGTCCTGTGCTCCGGGATCTGCGCGACGGCGGCCGTCTTGGCCATGTTCGACCGTGGTCTACGGACGTTGCCCAACTCCGAGCGATGGCCGGACCATGCCGCTGAGATCGCCCGGACTGCGCAGAGCCCTGGGGTCCGGCGTCGGCGAACTGACCGATCTGTTCCCGGACGGCCGATCCACCGTTTCCAGGGCCATTGAAAGTGGACACAGCACGGCATTCGGGCCAAGGTGGCCCTAATGCTTGTGCCGACGACTTCTGACCCCCTCCGGCTCAGATCATCTACCGCTCATCCTCATGGTCGCCGGGATGGTCCTTGACCAGTCCGGCGGCCAGGATGTTGCCGTACAGCGGATCAATGACCAGGAACGCTCCGGTGCGCCGGTGCCGCGCGTACGGTTCAACGGGCAGCGCTGAAGCCAGCCGGATCTGCACGCTGCCAATGTCGTTTAATTCCAGACCGGAAGCCGCCTGTTCCTGAAAGCTGGCCAGGTCCAGCTTCCCCGTGACGGCGCGAACCAGTGCCGTCACGGTCCTGCTGCCGTGCTTGATCAGGACTTTGGCGCCTTCGCACAGTGGTTTAGGCGAGAGCCAGCAGAGCTCGGCGTGCAGGTCCTGCGTTGGAGCGACGAATGTTCCCGCGGCCGCGATGAGGTCCCCGCGGGCAATGTCGATCTCATCGGCCAGCCGGAGCGAGACGGACTGCGGCGCCACTGCAACGCTGATGTCAGTTCCGGCAAAATCGATGCCAACGACGGTGCTGCTAAGCCCGGAAGGAAGTACCGTCACGCGGTCCCCCACGGCGACGGACCCGGAGGCCAGCTGGCCCGCATAGGCGCGGTAATCACGGAAGGTGTCCGGGCCGCCGTCGCCCGTTTCCGCAGGCTCTGCAGCCAGCTCGGGCGCCAACGCACCCTGCGGCCGGATCACCAGCTGAACGGGAAATCGGAAGGGCTCCTGCCCGCGTTCCAGCTCATCGGTGGAGGGCAGCGCCTGCAGAATCTGAAGCAGACTCGGTCCCGTGTACCAGGAAGTGCGTGCGGACCGATCCACCACGTTGTCTCCGGAGAGCGCTGAAATCGGGACCACCAGCACATCCGCCAGCCCCAGCCGGGCACTGACTTTCCGTACCTCGTCGGCAATGGCGGTGAACACCTCTGCGCTGTAGCCGACCAGATCAATCTTGTTCACAGCCACCACCACGTGCGGCACACGCAGCAGCCGCAGCACGCAAAGATGCCGCCGGGTCTGTTCCAGCACGCCCTTGCGCGCGTCAATGAGGACGACGACGGCGTCGGCCGTGGAGGCGCCGGTCACCGTGTTTTTGGTGTACTGCACGTGCCCGGGGCAGTCCGCCAGGATGAAGCTGCGCTGGTCGGTGGCGAAGTAGCGGTAGGCGACGTCGATGGTGATGCCCTGTTCGCGTTCCGCGCGGAGTCCGTCTGTGAGCAGCGCCAGGTCGATCTGCTGGCCACCGGGCTCGCCGCCGGGTTCGCTGCCGGGTTCGCTGCCGGGTTCGCTGCCGGGCTCGCCACCGTTAAAACCGCGCGCCGCAGAGGCCCGGGTGACCGACTCCAACTGGTCGGCCAGGATGGCTTTGCTGTCATGCAGCAGCCGGCCCACGAGCGTTGATTTGCCGTCGTCCACGGATCCGGCGGTGGCGAAGCGGAAGAGCGTCCCCACCCGTTCCCTAACCTCTCGCTCGGCCAGGGAACCGTGCGGGCGTGGGCCCACACCGGACGCGAATGTCTGTGTGCTGATAGTCATTAGAAATAGCCGTCCTTCTTGCGGTCTTCCATGGCTGCCTCGGAAATCCGGTCATCGGCCCGGGTGGCACCACGTTCGGTAATGGTGGATGCCGCTACTTCGCGGATCACCTCCGCCACGGTGGCAGCGGTGGATTCGACGGCGCCGGTGCAGGACATGTCACCGGCGGTGCGGTAGCGCACCATTTTGGTGAGGACGGGCTCGTCTGCGCGGGGAAGCGAGACATCGCCGACGGCCCGCCACATGCCGTCGCGGGCATATACCTCGCGTTGGTGTGCGTAGTACAGGCCCGGCAGCTCAATGCCAACGCGTTCGATGTACCGCCAGATATCCAGTTCGGTCCAGTTGCTGATTGGGAACGCCCGCACATGCTGCCCTACGGTGTGCCTGCCGTTGTACAGATTCCACAGCTCGGGGCGCTGATTGCGCGGATCCCATTGGCCGAAATCGTCGCGGAGGCTCAAAATCCGCTCCTTGGCCCGAGCCTTGTCCTCATCGCGGCGGGCGCCGCCGAAGACCGCGTCGAACCTATTGGCTCTAATGGCTTCCAGCAGCGGCGCTGTCTGCAGCGGGTTGCGGGTGCCGTCGGCACGCTCGGCCAGCTCACCGCTGTCAATGTGGTCCTGAACGCGGCCAACGACCAGTCGCAGCCCCAACCGCTCAACGGTGCGGTCACGGAACGCGATCACTTCCGGGAAATTGTGGCCGGTGTCCACATGGACCACGGGAAACGGGACCTTACCGGGCCAGAACGCCTTTGTTGCCAGATGCAACATGACCACGGAGTCTTTCCCGCCGGAAAACAGCAGTGCCGGACGTTCAAACTCTGCCACCACCTCGCGGATGATGTGGAGGGCCTCGGACTCCAATACATCCAGGGAGGTCATCCGCGGCGGTGCCGCCGCAGCGCCGAATGCCGCGCCGGCGCTGACTTTGGCGCCTGCGCGGGTGTCATCGGAGGCCAGCGTAGTGTCCTCGGTCGTGTAAATACTCATGTATGCAGTCCGCATTCTGTCTTGGAGGTTCCGGCCCAACGGCCGGCACGGGGGTCTTCGCCGGTAGCAACCTTGCGGGTGCAGGGCAGACAGCCAATCGAGGGATAGCCCTGGCTCAGCAACGGGTTGACGGGGAGCAGATTGTCCTCCGAATACCGCACCACCGCGTCGAAGGTCCAGGACGCGATCGGGTTGACTTTGACTAGACCGTTGGCTCCATCCCAGCTGACCAGCGGTGTGTTGATCCGCGTCGGAGCCTCTTCGCGGCGCACTCCGGTGAACCAAAGTTCATACCCGGACAGCGATTTCCGCAGCGGGGCCACCTTGCGCAGCGCGCAGCACCGGCCGGGATCGCGGGCAAAGAGGTCCTTACCGAGCAGCGAATCCTGCTCGGCCACGGTGTGCTCCGGAAGGACGTCGACGACGTTCACGTTCAGGTTCGCGGCGACTTCATCCCGCGTGGCATAGGTTTCCGGGAAGTGGTAACCGGTCTCCAGGAAGAGCACGTCGACCCCGGGCAGCTGATCCGCGACCAGGGCCGGCAGCACGGCATCGGCCATGGAGCAGGCAACGGCGACGTCGCGGACATCGAAGTTCCGCCCTGCCCAGGCGATAACATCTTCCGCGGGAGCATTCCAGCCCAGCTCGGCAGCACCGGATTCCGCCAGGGCCTTCAGCTCTTCCCGGCTGCGACGGGGGACCTCCAAGCGCCAGCCGGGGCTCCCTTGGCCGATCACCGCAGTTGCCGGTGGTCGACCAAGGCCGGCCGCGGCCGCGTGGAGAGCCGCGACGCTCATTGCAGCACACTCTCGTCGGCCAGCAGCGCCCATTGTGCGAATGACTCGTCCCCGGAACGGCCGGCAACGTACGCCCGCACCACGCGTTCCACATAGTCCGGCAGCTGAGCCACAGTGACCTTGAGTCCGCGGATGGTACGGCCCAGCCCGGCCTCGGCCCGGTCCACGGCAGCCAGCCCGCCGCCCAAGTGAACCTGGAAGCCCGGCGTGGGGTCGCCGTCGGGCGTTGGCAGCATCATGCCTTTCAGACCGATGTCCGCAGTCTGGATCCGCGCGCAGGAGTTGGGGCAACCATTGATGTGCAGCGCAATGGGCTGCGTCAGCTCGCCGCTGTCGGTCAGATCCGCCAGCCGCCGCTCCATCTCCGCGATCGCTGTCGCCGCCGTGTCCTTCGTGTTCACGATGGCGAGCTTGCAGAACTCGATGCCGGTGCAGGCGATGGTGGAACGGCGAAACAGCGACGGCCGCGCGCTCAGGCCCAGCTTCTCCAGCTCGGTGACCAGAAATTCCACCCGGTCCCCGGGTACGTCCAGGATCACGATTTTCTGGTGCGGAGTGGTGCGCAATCGGAAGGAACCGTGTGCCTCCAGCGTATCCGCGAGCGCTGTCAGGGTTTCCCCGGACAGCCGGCCGACGGTGGGCGCGGCGCCGACGAAGAAATTGCCGTCCTTTTGCTCATGGATGCCGATGTGGTCCCCGGGAGTTGTCGGCTTCGGCGCAGCAGGACCATCGGGGAGCTTGTACCCGAGGTATTCGTCCTCCAGGATCTGCCGGAATTTTTCCGTTCCCCAGTCCGCCAGCAGGAATTTCAGCCGCGCCTTGTTGCGCATCCGCCGGTAGCCGTAGTCGCGGAAAATGCTGGTCACACCCACCCATGCATCCGCCGCAATTTCGGCCGCGACAAACGCGCCGAGCCGCTCGGCCAGCCGCGGATAGGTTGAAAGAGCGCCGCCCACCCACAGGTCATAACCCGGGCCCAGCTCCGGATGCACCACGCCCACCAGGGCGAAGTCATTGATTTCATGCACCACGTCCTGGGACGGGTGCCCGGTGATGGCAGTCTTGTACTTGCGCGGCAGGTTCGCAAAGTCCGGGTCCCCGATGAAACGCGCGCTGAGCTCGCTGATCAGCTCCGACGGGTCAATGACCTCGTCCTTGGCGATCCCCGCCACGGGGCTGCCCAGGATCACCCGGGGAACATCCCCGCAGGCCTCCGTGGTGGAGAGCCCGACGGATTCCAGCCGTCGCCAGATTTCCGGCATGTTCTCGATCTCAATCCAATGCAGCTGGATGTTCTGCCGGTCCGTCAGATCCGCCGAGCCGCGGGCAAACTCGGTGGAGATACCGCCGATCACCCGCAGCTGTTCCGTACTCAGCGCACCACCGTCGATCCTTACCCGCAGCATGAAGTACCTGTCCTCCAACTCGCGCGGCTCCAGGGTGGCGGTCTTGCCGCCGTCGATCCCCTGCCGGCGCTGGGTGTACAGCCCCCACCAGCGGAACCGGCCGTGCAGATCATCGGAACTGATGCTGTCAAAACCCTGCTTCGCGTAGACCGTCTCGATCCGGGTCCGGCAACTCAGACCGCCGTCTTCCTGCTTCCACACCTCGTTGGCATTGAGCGGCTCGGTGCCGTCCACCTTCCACTGACCGTGCGGCTTGGCGGCGGGACGGGTTGGACGTGTGGGGCGGTCGGGACGGCCGGGACGGTCAGAGCCTGCGGACTCCGGGATCGTGCCGGCTATAGCTGTCTGTGTCATGTCCCGAGCGTAGGTGCGTCGTTTACGCACTCAAAAGAAGGCGAAATGCAAAGTCACGTGCGGAAATATTGCGTCACGTTGCCGGGACGACAACCGGTGGCCGACACTTAAGGAAGCCCCGGCAGCGATGTCGAAGGAACCCGCGGTACGCCGCCTCGAAAGGACAACCATGGACGCGCAGAGTTGGGACGAGCGGTATAGTGCAGCACGCGACGGAGAGGGTCTTTGGTCCGCGCAGCCTCACGCCGCCCTTGCACAGATCGTGACCCCACTGGCACCGGGCACTGCCCTTGACCTGGCCACCGGGGATGGCCGGAACGGAATCTGGCTGGCGGAACGCGGCTGGCAGGTCACCGCAGTCGACTTTTCCGCGGCGGGGCTTGCCGTTGCCCGTACCCGTGACACGGGCGCCGGCGCCCAGCGGACCGGCAGCATTGACTGGCAGCTGGCCGATGTCACCCGTTGGAACGCTGCGCGGGCGTACGATCTGATCACGATGACCTATCTGCAGCTGGCTGAGCAAGCCATCGCTGAGGTGATCACGCGGGCTTCGCGCTGGCTCGCTCCAGGCGGGACGTTGGTGGTGATTGGCCATGACCGGGACAATCTCACCGGCGGCACGGGCGGCCCGCAGGATCCGGCGGTACTGTATACCCCTGATATGCTCCGCGCGGCCGCGGATGGCCTGCGCATCCTTGCCGCGCGGCAGCTGACCCGGAATCCTGCCACGGATCCGGAAAGTCCCGGGGACAACGGACAGAGCGCGATAGATACGCTGCTGCACGCGGTCAAAGACTAACCCTGCGGGGTGCCGAGTGCAGACTGCGCCGCGTGGTCGAACCTTTCCAACGCGATCCGGGCCAGAACGGCCGTCCCGGTGGGCAGCAGCGGTGCAGCCACGCAGTCAGCTCCTGCACCGGCAAGCTGATCGTGGAAGAATCCGGGAGCCAGCAGATAGCAGGCGATGGCTACGCTGCTGGAGCCTTGTGCCCGCAGCCCCGTGACAGCGGCGGCCACGGTCGGGTCCGCGCCGGCCCCGTAGCCGGCCAGGACCGCACGAGGTGTCAGCTGCCGCAGTGCATCCGCAACCGATTCCACGCTCAGCGCTGCGGCTGGATCCGAGGACCCTGCGGCAGCCAGCACAATCCCGCCGGCTGTCCCGCCGTCATGGCCTCCAGGCACATCCGGTAGCCGGTCATAAAGCAGCTGCGCCAGCCGCGGATCCGGCCCCAGTGGACCTGCTGCGGTCAGTTCTTCCCGGCCGGTAACGGCTTGTGCGATGTCCACCCGCAGGTGAAATCCGACGGACAGCAGCAGTGGCACGACGACGGCGCGCGTCCCGGCGGGCAGCGCGGCGACGACGTCGGGCAGGGCTGGTTCCTGCACATCCACGTACGCCTCAAGCACCCTCAACCCCGGACGCTGGGCCGCGATTTCCGCCCGAAGGGCGTCGATGCACCGCTGGCCCTCGGGGCTGCGCGTTCCATGCGCGCAGGCGATGAGAACCGGCTGCAGTGCTGAGGTCAGCGGCGGCGTAACGTTCACCGACCCGCCCGCTGGCGGGTCCGCCGTCGAACGTCAGCTGGAGCCGCTTGCGCCGCAGCTGCAACCGCAGACGCATCCGCACGTACCGCTGGCTTCCGGCCCGTGCCCAGCACGGTTTTCAGCGACAGCTTGCGGGAATATTCAATAGAGCCGTAGCGGAAGAGGTACACGGCGAGCCGCAGCGCCAGGAAGCCGAGCGCAAACAACTCCACAATGACGGTGCCCGACTCCACCGGACTCATCGAACCGAAGGCATTTCGCAGCATCGCGGTGACCGGGGCGGACAGCGGGAAATAGGTGAAGATCTGCACAATCAGCGCCTGGGGATCGCTCACAACCAGCGTCACGATGTAGAACGGGATGAAGATCAGCGCCATGATCGGCCCAAAGACCGTGCCCGCTTCCTTGGCCGAAGGCATGACCGCGCCGATAGCCACCAGCACCCCGGTGAACAGGATGAAACCGCTGATCAACAACAGCGCGCCCACCAGCAAGGGGCCAGGCTGCAGGATCAGATGCGAGAGATCGAAATCCGGGAAATTGAGTTTGTTCCGGAAAAACAGGTAGCCCACCACCATTGGCGTGCTGAACACCAGCATCTGCAGCAAACCCACCATGAACAACGAAATCACTTTGCCGACAACCAGCGTGGTCGGATTCAACGTGGTCAGGATCATTTCCGTGACCCGGTTTTCTTTTTCCTCCAAGGTGGAGGCGAGCATCTGATTGGCAAGCAAAATAATGGTGACATAAAAAATCACCAGGAAAAGCAGTGGCGGCACCACCGTCCCAAGTCCGCCGGATTCAGCGCCGTCCTTGTACGTCTTGGAGTCAGTCTCGAAATTGCCCTGCACCAGCGCACTCAGTTGCGCCGAGCCAACCTTTTCCTGCGCGGAGAGCACCATCAGCTGCTTCGCCACGGCGTCATAGGCACCGTTGTTGAAAATGCCCTTGTCCTTGCCGTAAACGGCAGTGACGTCCTTGGTGGGATCCGCCGGGTACGCGAAATAGGCATCCAGTGTTCCCTCCTTGACAGCGTCGATAGCGGCAGCGGGATCCGTCGCAGGCTTCCCGCCAAAACCGGCCGCAAGCTGCGCACTGACGAGATTCGAATTGTCCGTATAGCTGAAGGCGAGATTTTCGTTCTTCTGCGCGTCTGCCGAGCTGCTCGTGGTGGAGTTGCTGAGATAGACCAGCCCGAACACAATGCCCAGAACTATGGGTATGGCCAAGGTTGCGATCCAAAAGCGACGTTTCTTCACGGTGCGGAGAAACTCGAAGGAGACGACGGTGCCGAGGTTGTGCCGTGTCATGGTCAGCGCCCCCCGGCATTCACTGGCGTGGGTGCTTGGTTCTGATCCCCATAAACCTGAATGAAAATGTCCTCCAGGGAACGCTTGGCGGCAATGAATCCCCTGACGGTGACGCCGGCGGCCACTAGTTCCTTGAGCACCTCGGCCTCGTCGACGCCGTCGTGCAGGGCGAGTTCGGCATAGTTGGTTTCCTGCAGCAGCACGTCATAAAGGTCCGACGGCGGGACGGCACCGGAGTAGCGCAGCCGAATGGTGCGTCCACCGTACTGGTTCTGGACCTCGTCGATGCTGCCGTAGGCCTCTGCCCGGCCGTCTTTGAGCAGGACGATTCTGTCGCAGAGCCGTTCCACTTCTTCCATCTGGTGCGTCACCATCACCACCGTCGCCCCTGCCCTCTTACTGTCCTCAATGATGTCCATCAGCAGCCGCCGGTTGACCGGATCAAAACCCTTCGTAGGTTCGTCAAGGATCAGCAGCTGGGGATCATTCATGATGGTGACTCCCAGCTGGATCTTTTGCTGCTGGCCGCCGGAGAGCTTGTCTACACGGGCCTTGGCCTTGTCCGCCAGATCCACCCGCTCCAAATACGCCAGCGAGAAGTCCCTGGCGGCCTGGGTGCTGAGCCCCTTGAGCCTGCCGAAGTACACCATGACGTCCAGCACGGCCTCCTTCTTGTACAGCCCGCGCTCCTCCGGCAGGTACCCCAGTCGGGAGCCATAACTGTCGCTGAACACCTTCCCGCCAATGTGCAGCGTGCCCGCGGTCGGCCGGTAGATCCCCAGCAGCGCACGGATCGTCGTCGTCTTACCCGAGCCGTTGCTGCCCAAAAGGCCGAATGTTTCGCCTTCATGGACGTCAAAGGACAGGTCCTGGATCACGGTTTGATCGCCGAAGTCCATCCGGAAGTCTTCTATGTGCACCAAGGGCGCGGCCGTGGCTGTGGCAGAGGTCATAACGCCCAGCCTAACTAATTCGACGTTTCCTTTGCTCCCGACCGCCAGCCGCACCGATCGTCGGATCGCTGCTGCCCGGCGTGACGACTGCAGTGGGCGGCGGGCTGCTGCGCGATATTACGGCCAACGAGGTGCCCCAACTCCTCGATTCAAAGGACCTGCCCGGGATTCCAGCCTTCCTCGGCGCGGGGCTGACCACCGTGCTCTTTAGCACCGGTTCGCTGAATCTGTTCACCGGCAGTGCTGCCGCCGTCGCGGTTTTTGTCTTTCGGATTTTGGCGTGGACTTTGGCTGGCACGCCCCGCTGGCCACACGCTGGAATCGGGCGGGAGCCATTCGCGGCTAGGATTGTGAATCAGATCCCCACTGACTCGGAGCCTAAGTATGAGCGACATGTTCCTTAACAATTTCCGTGCGTTGGTAGCGAAATATCTCGACGAGCCGTGGCTGGAGGCCGATGGAATCCCGCTGGCCGAGCTCGATGAGCTGCTGGCCGGTCACAACATCACGGTCCCACAGGTGCTGCGCGAATTCCTGCATGCCGTCGGCGGCTGCGAGGATCTGATGGAGGCGTACTACTATTTCTGGGATCCTGAGGAACTTCAGATCGAGGACGGCTACCTGTTATTTCTCGAGGATGAGGACGAGGAGTTCACCTGGGGCTTCCGCGCGGAGCAGCTGGCCGTCCCCGATCCGATTATCTGGCGGCGCAACAACGCCACGGGGGCCTGGACCAGCGAGGACGGTACGTTCAGCGAGTTCGTCTTCGATATGTTCGACTGGGTCTTCTCGGAGGACGACGACGACGTGGATATGGATGTGGACGACTGATCCGTTCTGTTCCCGGGCCGTGAACAACCTTTGGGCATGGCCCGAGTCGCTACCTGATTTAGTCACAGGCTCCGTCTAGCCTTGGACACAGCCGACACTGGTGGTTCCACAATACTGGTGGTTCAACAATACTGTCGGTTCGACAATACTGCCGGTTCCACGACATGGCGGTTGCGAGGATGGGGCGCACAATGAGCATGGAGGAACGGGCCATGAAACGCGGGGTAACTGCGCAGATGGCCGTTGAGGAATACAGTCGGCCGATAATCGGGCGGATTAATGGCTTGGACGGACTGCGTGCCATTGCGGTGCTTGCGGTGCTTGTCTACCATTTGTACGCCGGTCTGCTGCCCGGCGGTTTCCTTGGAGTCGACGTGTTTTTTGTTGTCTCCGGCTTCCTCATCACCACGCTGCTGCTGCGTGAGGTCCGTAGTACCGGCGTGATCTCCCTCGGTCAGTTCTGGCTACGCCGGGCGCGCCGCCTGCTTCCGGCCCTGCTCGTGGTCATCCTGGTCAGCACAGCGCTCGGATTCCTCATCGGCAAGGACCTGCTGGTCGGTATCGGCCGCCAGACGCTCGGTGCCATGACGTTCTCGAACAACTGGCTTGAAATCGCCGCCGGCTCCAGTTACTTCGCGCATACGGCACCGCAACTGTTCGTTAACTTCTGGTCTCTGGCGGTGGAAGAGCAGTTCTACCTCCTGTGGCCGTTCGGTTTTCTGCTGCTCATGCGGTGCGTGCGCAGCCGCGTGAGACGCTTGGGCGTTGCCGCTGGCTGCGCTCTTGCATCCGCCCTCTTGATGGCCATCCTGTATGTGCCCGGCACGGATGCCACCCGCGTGTACTACGGCACCGACACGCACGCCTTCGGCCTGCTGATCGGCGTTGCCCTGGCCTTCGCTTGGTCCGGCGGAACCGGGATGGACCTGAGCCGTCCCAACTGGCGGCACCGCCGCAAGTTCATCGGCCTGGGTGCCCTTGCCCTGCTGATCGGCTGCATGTTCATCGTGGATGCGGCTTCACCGTTCGCATACCGAGGCGGGATCCTGTTGGCCTGCGTATTGACCGCGGTGCTGATCCTGACCCTGTTGGAGGGAACGGGCCCGCTCCAGACCATGCTTAATTTTCCTGCGCTGACGTGGGTAGGTCAGCGCTCCTACGGCATTTATCTGTGGCACTGGCCCGCCCTGGTCATCTCCGATGCCGTGGCCCCGCAGGCGATAGGCACACCGGGGTGGTGGATCATCCGGATCCTCGCGCTGGCGCTGACCGTGCTGGTGTCCGCTCTCTCCTTCCGGTACCTGGAGGAGCCCGTGCGCAGGCAAGGCTTCCGCGCAACCTGGGCGGCTGCGTCCGGCGCGGTAGCCCGCGGCGGTATGAAGGTCAACGGGGCAAAGCTGACCGCTGGGCTCGGAGCCACGCTGGCACTGCTGGCAATCGCGGGCATCCTCACCGCCCCGGCAAAGTCACAGGTGCAGACCGCGCTGGAACGCAACCAGTCGATTGTCTCGGCTGCGACACCGCCAACACTGGTGCCCTCGGCCGCCGCTTCAGCCACGGCGGACAAACCGACGGACAAACCCGCAGCCGCGCCGTCGGCACCGGCGCCGGGCGCCGGCAACGCGCCGGCTGCGGCAACCCCGTCCGGCACCCCGATGGCTTACCCCAACGGCGATGAGGTCATCGCGATCGGGGATTCGCTGGTGGTGACCAGCGCGGACGGACTCCGTGACAGGTTCCCCGGCATGGCGTTCGACGCTGCCTCCAACAGGCAGTGGCCCGACGGGGTCGCAGCCATCGGCGCCAGACTCGCCAACGACAGTATGCGCCGGGCGGTTATCGTGCACTTCGGCACGAACGCCGGCGTTGACCAAACGGTGGTCTCCAAGGCACTGGACATGCTCGGTCCGGACCGTATGGTAGTGCTCGTGAATCTCTATGGGGCCAGTTCGTGGGTCCCGAACGCGAACGACGCCCTCACAAACGCCGTAAAGGGGCGCCGAAACGTCATCATTGCCGACTGGAACAAGGCGATCAGCCAGCGGCCTGACCTTCTTCAGCCGGATCAAATTCATCCCGGAATTTTCGGCGCACACCTTTACGCGGACACGATCAAGAAGGCCTTTCATGACCTCGCCGTGCGCACGGGCGGCGCCGTACCGGCGGACTATACGATCGTCGACGACTACTAGGACAACGGCTGCCGCTGCGGCACAGAATCAGGCGGAACGGTCGACGATTGCCCGGGCAAACCCGACCAGCGCGGACTTCACCACACCATCCGGAATCGGCGCCAGCGCGTCCACCGCCGCCTCAGCCCACTGCCGGGCAATTGCCCAGGATTCGGCGGTCACGGCATGGGCTTGCAAGGCCGCCACCGCCCGGGCCAGAGCATCATCGCTGGTCAAATCCCCCTCCACGAGGGCCAGCACCTCAGCGGCAGACGGATCGGTCGCGGCCGCTTTGCGCAGCAGCAAAACCGGCAGGGTCGACACACCCTCGCGCAGATCCGTTCCCGGCGACTTCCCCGACACCTGCTTCAAACCAGTGACGTCAATGACGTCGTCGGCCAGCTGGAAGGCAACGCCTGCCTTCTCGCCGTATTCCACCAGTACCCGCTGGATTGGCTCCTGGACACCGGCAAAAATCGCACCCAGCTGACCGGAGGCTGCGACCAGGGAACCGGTCTTGTCCGCGATCACGGACAGGTAGTGTTCCACCGGATCCTGATCCGGACGCGGGCCAACAGTCTCATGCAACTGACCCAGGCAGAGACGCTCAAAAGTCCGCGCCTGGATCCCCAGTGCCTGTGCACCCAGCTCCGAAACCAGAATGGATGCGCGGGCAAAAATCAGGTCGCCGGTCAAGATGGCAACAGTGTTCCCCCACACCTCGTGCGCTGTGGGGGCACCGCGGCGGTACGGCGCTGAGTCCATGACGTCGTCGTGATACAGCGTGGCCAGGTGGGTAAGCTCGACGACGACGGCGGCTTGGATGACCTCCGGGCGGCTGGCGTCCCCCAACTGGGCTGCCAGCAGCGTCAACAACGGCCGGATGCGCTTGCCGCCGGCCTCCATCAGGTGCCTGGTGGTGGCATCGGCGAGCGGATCCGAGTTGGCGATGGCAATATGCAGCTGTTTCTCCACCTTCGCCAGCGACATCGAAATGGCGGGCCCAAGGTCGGCATCGGCGGCAATGGAGGCAAACCCTTTGGGCAATTGCAGACCCGTGGCGATGCCCATCGTGGTCGGCTCCGGTTCATCGGATTCGGGACGGCCATGGCCGGCGTGGGTCCAGCCGGAGTCTGCGGAAGTAGTCACTGCTTAACACTAGCTTTCGTAAGGGGGCGAATGTGCCGTCCCGTTGCCGCGGGCGCGGCGTCCCCAACGGTCAGGCGAGCTGATTGTCCGTGGCCGGGACCAGCTTTTCGAGCAGATGAATCACTCTATCCTCAAAGCTCTTGCCGCCGCTGTCCGTCAAATTGGCCAGCATCCGCACGACAAAGCGCATCAGAACGGGGATGGGCATCCCGGTCCGCAGCGCCAGCTTCATCACCTTGGGCCGGCCTATCAGCGTCGCGAACATCCGGCCCAGGGTGAAGTGGCTGCCCCATTGCTGCCGTACATACCCGCTGTAGCCGGAGAGCACATGGTCCCGGGCCAGCAGTGAATTGGTGCGGTCAGCGGTTTCAATGACCTCTGCCGCGTACCGCGCGGATTCCATAGCGTAGGAGATACCTTCGCCATTAAAGGGGCTCACCATGCCGCCGGCATCGCCGAGCAGCAGCAGTCCTGGCGAATAATGCGGGGTGCGGTTGAACCCCATCGGCAGGGCCGCACCCCGGATTTCACCCATCTGGTTGTCCGGGTTGAAGCCCCACTGCGCCGGCATGGCCGCCGTCCAGTCCCGCAGCACCTGCTTGTAATCCAGCTTGCCGAATTCCCGGGACGAATTCAGGATTCCCAGGCCAACGTTGGAGGTACCGTCGCCCACGCCGAAGACCCAGCCGTAGCCGGGCAGCGGATTCCCGGCCTTGTCGGGCAGCTCCAGCCAGCCTTCCATCCAGTCATCGTCCGTCCGCGGGCTGGTGAAATAGGTCCGCACGGCCACGCCCAGCGGCCGGTCATCACGCTTATGCAGTCCCAGCGAGACGGCAGTCCGGGTGGAATTCCCGTCCGCTGCAAGCACCACATCGGCCGCAAAATCCTCGGTGGCCCCGGTTTTGCGCCCCGCCCCGTCCAGCAGCGCCGCAGTGACACCGATGACACGGCCGCCGGCGTCCCTGCGCGCGGTGGTGACGCTGTGGCGTTCAAGGACGACGGCTCCCGCAGCCTGCGCATGCCGGGCCAGCGATTCATCAAAACCGAGCCGCGTCCGGATCAAACCATACTGCGGGAAGTCACTGAGTTCGGGCCATGGAACCTCGACAGTCCGTCCGCCCGCGATCAGCCGCAGGCCCTTGTTCCGCCGCCAGCCCTCGGCCTCGCTGTGCGGCAAATCCAGCAGCTGAATCTCGCGCACGGCCCGGGGCGTGAGACCATCGCCACAGACCTTCTCGCGCGGAAAAGCGGTCTTCTCCAACACCGTGACCGCAATACCCGCCCGGGCCAGATAATAGGCGGCGGTGGACCCGGCCGGGCCTGCCCCGACAATCAGGACCTTCACTTAGCGGTTGGTCCGGTACCGGACGGCTTGACAGCACCGGCTGGTCCTGCAGTTCCGGACGGCTTGGTGCGATGCGTCTTTGCCACCGGGCCCACGCCGCCGCGGTCCCCACGTCCGGGCTTAACCGCGCGGTGCACGGCCACAATGCCGCCGCTGAGGTTACGGTAAGCCACCTCCTGCCAGCCAACGTCCCGCAGCCACTGTGCGAGATGATCCTGATCCGGCCAGGCCCGGATGGACTCCGCGAGATATACGTAGGCCACCGGGTTGGAGGAAACCTTGGTGGCGATGGCCGGCAGCGCGCGCATCAGGTACTCGGTGTACATGGTCCGCCAGAGGGCCACGGTGGGCGAGGAAAATTCCGCAATAACCAGTCTGCCGCCGGGCTTGGTGACCCGGAGCATTTCCGCCAGCGCCTGGTGCGGCGCGCTGACGTTGCGCAGCCCGAAGGAAATTGTGGTGGCATCGAAGGAATTGTCCGCGAACGGCAGGTTAGTGGCGTCCCCGGCAATGAAGTCGATGTCCGGGCGCCGGCGCTTGCCTACTTTGAGCATGCCCACCGAGAAATCGCAGGCCACCACGGCGATCCCGGCATCGGCATACGGCTCACTCGACGTGCCGGTTCCAGCGGCCACATCCAGTACCCGCTGGCCTGGTTTGGCATCGACGGCGCCCACCACGATCCGCCGCCACCGGCGGGTCTGTCCCATCGACAGCACGTCATTAACGACGTCATACTTGGGCGCAACGTCGTCAAACATTGCGGCAACTTCTTCCGGACGCTTCTCCAACGATGCTCGGTTCACCCCATCATTATCTCAAAGATCGCCCGCGCACGGGTATTTTGCGCCCGTGCTGCCACAGGGCTACTGCGGAGTAGTGTTAAATCATCATGACTGCGTCCCTGACCGCCCTCACCGTGCCGCTCGATCTGTCCTTTTTCACCATCTCCGGGCACCTGAGGCAAAAGTCGGAACAGTACGGGCTGAGCGACCTGTTGTGCATTGACGGCGCGTTGTGCTGGATCCGCCGCGGCGAGGGCCTGGTGGCCTTCGGAGAGTTGACGCGCTTCAGCGGAACCGGACCGGAGCGTTTTGCCGATGCTGAGCAATGGTGGAAAGCGCTGTTGTCCAGCTCACACGCCCAGGATTCCGTCCGACTTCCCGGTACCGGCCCGGTGGCCTTCGGCTCCTTCGCCTTCTCCAAAACTTCGTCCTTTGAGTCCCGGTTGATTATCCCCGCTCTGGTGGTCGGCTTCCGCGCCGGGCTCGTCTGGTTGACGCAGATGACGCTCGACGGCGGCCCGCTCACAGCCGCCGGCGCGCACGCCGCCCTTGGCCTGCTGATTGACAGCGCCGCCCGGCCACAGCCGGGCAGTCCCGGGCCGTTGAGTCCTGAGCCGTTGAGCCCTGAGCCGTTGAGCCCTGAGCCGTTGAGCCCTGAAGAGGCAAATACCGAGCCGCCGGAAGCAGTGGTCTCCAGCGGAGCCCTCAGCGAGCAGGATTGGCTGGCCGCCGTCGCAGCCGGAGTCAGCGCGATCGAATCCGGAGCGCTGGAAAAAGTGGTGCTGGCACGGGACATCGTCGCCACCTTCGCAGAGCCCGTCTCCCGCCCCGCCATTTTGCAGGCGCTGACGGAGCGCTACAGCGAATGCTGGACGTACGGGGTGGAAGGGCTGGTCGGAGCCACCCCGGAAATCCTCATCAAAGTAGAGGGACGCACCGCGCAGGCGCGGGTGCTGGCGGGCACGCTGGACCGCGAGGACGCGCCGGAGGATGCCGCCGGGTTTGCCCGCGAGGTGCTGGCCGGATCGATAAAGCAGCGGCAGGAACACGATTTCGCCGTCCGGTCACTGACCCGCCAATTGGCCCCCTTCGCCGTCGACCTCTTCTTCCCGCCGGAGCCCTTCATCCTGGAGCTGCCCAACGTCTGGCATCTGGCCTCCGACGTCAACGCGGAACTGGCGGACGTGGATGGCCATCTCCCCACCTCGCTGGCGCTGGTGGAGGCGCTGCATCCTACTGCCGCCGTTTGCGGAACGCCGCGCAGCGAAGCGGGGGCGCTGATCCGCGAGCTGGAGGGGCTTGACCGCGGTCCCTACGCCGGACCGGTGGGCTGGCTGGACGGTTCCGGCAACGGCGAGTGGGGCATTGCCCTGCGCGGTGCGGTTCTGGAAAATCCGACGACGGCGCGGCTGTATGCCGGTTGCGGCATCGTGGCCGCGTCGGATCCGGAAGCTGAACTCGCCGAGACCTGGGCTAAATTCCGTCCGATGCTGCAGGCGTTGGGCCTGCGCGCCTAAACGCTCCTCCCGACGGCCCGCGCGATTCCCGGCGCGGGATCCGGGGTCCCGGTTCCCGCGCGCGTCGCCCGCTTGCCTTTCGCCCACTAAGGTTGTCTGATAGTAAAACGTTGTTTACTGTGATGCATATCTCTTTCGGCTATACACTATAAGACGGATAACTCCTTCCAGCCTCAGAAACAAAGGGTAAATCGATGCCGTTCTCCCCCAAACTGTCCGCCAAAATCCTCACGGTTGCCGCCGTGGCAGCTCTAGCGCTCACCGGCTGCACCACCGCCTCGCAGACCAACGCCGGGGCTCCCGCCAATTCCTCCGGCGCTGCGAGCTTTGACCCCTCCGCCGTCAAGAAGGACGACGCCCTGGCAGCTGCGGTCCCCGCCGCAATCAAGAGCAAGGGCACACTGACCGTTGGTTCGGATACCTCCTATGCTCCCGCGGAGTTCCTGGGCGGCTCGGACGGCCAGACACCGCAGGGCTACGACGTCGATCTCGCCAAGGCAATCGGGGCGACCCTTGGGATGCCGGTGAAGGTGCAGACCGCGGAGTTCACCAGCATCCTGCCCGCGCTCGGTGCCAAGTACGATCTGGGCATGTCCTCCTTCACGATCACCCCCGAGCGCTCGCAGGCCGTGAATTTTGTCAGCTACTTCAACGCCGGCGTGCTGTGGGCCGTCCAGAAGGGCAACCCCAAGAACATCTCCCTCGATGACATCTGCGGCAAGACGGTCGGGGTCCAGACCGGCACGGTGGAGGAGGACCCGGACGTTTCGGGACGTTCCAAAAAGTGCACCGATGAGGGCAAGCCCGCGATCACCATCGTCACGCTGAAAAACCAGACCGATGTCACCACCCGCCTGGTTAACGGCAGCATCGATGCGATGTCCGCCGATTCCCCCATCATCGGTTACGCACTCTCCCAGACCGGCGACAAGCTGGAAACGCTCGGAGACGTCTACGACGCCGCCCCGCAGGGAATCGCCATCGCCAAATCTGATACTGCCTTCGCGGATTTGATCGGCAAGGTCATGAACAAGCTCATCGACGATGGCGACTACAAAAAGATTCTGGACGGCTGGAACAATAGCAAGGGCGCATTGACCAAGGCCGAGGTAAATCCGACGGTGGGCAGTTGAGCCGCTCGGCACCCAGCACCGGAACAAGGAAAAACGGCATGACTGCATCAGCGAGCAGCCGCACCGGGGGCCCGGACCTGATCAAAGCAGTCCCGGTGCGGCACCCGGGCCGATGGGTCGGCGTCGTCATCATCGCGCTTTTCGTGTTCCTGCTGGTGCAGTCCCTCGTGACCAACCAGAACTTCCATTGGGACACCGTGGGAACGTACCTGATGGATGTGCTGGTCATTCAGGGCATCGGCTGGACCCTGCTGTTGACGGTGCTGTCCATGGTGCTGGCCACTGTGCTGGCCATCATCCTGGCGTTCATGCGGCAGTCGGACAACCCGCTGTTCCGGTACATCAGCTGGGTCTGGGTCTGGTTCTTCCGTGGGACTCCCGTCTACACGCAGCTGGTTTTCTGGGGCCTCGTCGCGGTGCTGTATCCAAAGATTGCCGCCGGCGTCCCGTGGGGACCGGAGCTCTTCAGCTTCAACACCCAGGACCTCATTCAGCCTTTCCTGGCCGCTATGCTGGGCCTGGGGCTCAATGAGTCCGCCTACCTGGCGGAAATCTTCCGTGCCGGTCTGAAGTCGGTGGATGCCGGGCAGATGGAAGCAGCAGAGGCGCTGGGAATGCGCAGATCCAAAATCATGTGGCGGATCATTTTGCCCCAGGCCATGCGCGTGATTGTCCCGCCCACCGGCAACGAGACCATCGGCATGCTCAAGACCACGTCGCTGGTGCTCGCGGTACCGTTCACCTTGGATCTGACGTTCGTGACCAGTTCCATTGCCAACCGGATTTACCTGCCCATCCCGCTGCTGATCGTGGCGGCCATCTGGTACCTGGTGATCACCAGCGTGCTCATGGTGGGCCAGCACTTCATTGAACGCCACTATGGGAAGGGTGTGGACAATCTGGTGCCCGCTCCCGTGAAAGCCACGCAGGCAGTGACAGCTGCCCACACAACGCCGGAAGCGGCAGCAGCGACGGAAGAAGGTGGCCACGTATGAGTACGCCGATCAATGACATCACCGCTCCGCACCCGGCCGGGACCCAGGCGGATTCCGCGGCCGGCGACCCGCTGGTCCGGATCCAGGACGTGCATAAGTTCTTCGGCAGCCATCACGTGCTCTGCGGCATCGACATGACGGTCCGTCAGGGCGAGGTTTCCGTCATCATCGGGCCCTCCGGCTCCGGTAAATCAACCCTGCTGCGCTGTATCAACATGCTCGAGACCATCAGCGCCGGCCGCATCTACGTGCGCGAGGACCTGATCGGTTTTAGGGAAGTTAAGGGCCAGCTGCATGACCTGACGCCCAAGCAGGTTGCCGTCCAGCGCCGGGACATCGGCATGGTTTTCCAGCGGTTCAACCTCTTCCCGCACCGGACCGCCCTGCAGAACATCATCGAGGCGCCCACACAGGTCAAAAGGGTCAGTAAAACGTCCGCGCGTACCAAGGCCATGGAGCTGCTGGACCGCGTGGGGCTGGCGGACCATGCCAATCACTACCCGGCGCAGCTCTCCGGCGGCCAGCAGCAACGGGTTGCCATTGCCCGCGCACTGGCGATGGAACCTGAGCTGATGCTCTTTGACGAGCCCACCTCAGCCCTGGATCCGGAGCTGGTGGGGGATGTGCTCAATGTAATGAAGGATCTGGCAAAGTCCGGTATGACCATGATCGTGGTCACGCACGAGATCGGTTTTGCCCGCGAGGTGGGAGACACGCTGACCTTCATGGACGCCGGCGTTGTGGTGGAAAGCGGGGATCCGCGCGAGTTGATTGCGAACCCTCAGCATGCCCGCACCCAGGAGTTCCTCAGCCGGGTGCTCTAGCTCCGGGGCCTGCCTCGCCGGTCAGTTTCGCGGCAGGATCGGCGCCACTTTCAGCGTCACCACCCGTGCGAGGTTTTCGTGCAGCACGCGCAGTCCGGACCGGTCCGCCCGCACCTCCAGCAGGGAGCGCCCGCGAACCGGTTCGGCCAGCGCCGCGGTCAGTTCCGCCGTCGTGCTGATGCTCCGATGCGTGACGCCGTAGCCGGCTGCAAGGGCCGCAAGATCGGCTGTGTGCGGCGTGCCAAAGAGGCGTTCGACGGCGGCGGCGTAGTCCGTGCGGCCGGCCAGAACGCCGTGCTCCAGGGTGCTGAAAATCCCTCCCCCGCCATCGTTAAGCACCACCAGCTGCAGATCCGGTTCGGCCTCACCGGTACCCAGCAGCAGCGCCCCGGCATCGTGCAGGAAGGTCAGATCGCCCAGCAGAATCCGGGTCGGCACTCCACCGGCGAGCGCAATTCCAGTACCGGTAGAAATTGTGCCATCGATCCCTGCCAGGCCCCGGTTGGCAAAGACCTGGACCGACTTCGGCCGCGGTCTCCCTGCCAGATCCACGTCCCGGATGGGATTGGACGAGCCCAGCACCAGGTTGCCCTGCGTCTGTTTCCACACCGCCCGCGCTACATGCAATCCGGTCAGCGGCGGCACCCCGGCCGAAGGTCCCGGCCCGGCGAGCACTTCCTCCAACGCCGCTTCAGCACCCAGAGCGGCAATCCTCCAGGACTCCAGCCAGCCGGTGGGACCCTGGCCGGCGAATTCGAGCAGGTCGTCCCATGCTGTAAGTACCAGTTCGGTGCGGCGCCCCGGTTCAAACCAAGCCGCCGGCCGGGGCAGGTACAGTGCCCGCTCAATGTCAGTGCGGGCCAGCAGCGCGGCCACCGGTCTGGAGAGCGTGGGCCGGCCAAAGACCACCACGCGATCGATGGGCTCCGCCGAATCCGCCCCAAAGTGCCCCAGCAGCAGCCGGTATGGCCCCACCGCGTTCGGTCCGAAGCGGGCGTTCGACGACGGCTCCGCCAGCAGCGGCAGACCCAGGCTGCGGGCAAAATACTCCGCGGATGGACCCGCAGCATGTCCGGCGATCACGACGGTCCGTCGCTGGGCGCCGGTCCTAACCGCTGCCGGTGGTGCCGCCGCGGCATTAGCTGCCGAGAGCCAGTCTTCGTTCCCCTCCGCCGGACCGCTGCCGGCCCCCAGCTCCGCGGGCGTCCGGTATTGCGGCTGCTCCCAGTCGCTGCCGTCCAATGCAGGGGTCAATGGATCGCGGAAGGCCAGATTGAGCTGCACCGGTCCCGCCGGCGTGCCCGGAAGCCTGCCCTGGGCCGCGCTCAACGCCGTGCCGATTGCCGCCGTCGGATCCGTTCCGGCGCCAACATCGGCGGCGAAACGTACATGCTCGCCGAAGAGATCGAGCTGAAGAGTGGTCTGGTTGGCCCCTGTCCCCCGCAGCTCCTCCGGACGATCCGCGGAGAGCACCAGCAGCGCAACCGCGGCATGGTTGGCTTCCATCACGGCGGGCAGCAGATTCCCCACCGCTGTCCCAGACGTGGTCAGCACTGCCGCCGGGCCATCGCTGCCCAGCGCCAGACCCAGCGCGGTGAACCCGGCCACCCGCTCATCAATGCGCACATGCAGCCGGAGCAGGCCCGCCGCTTCCGCCTCGGCCAGCGCGTAGGACATCGGCGCGCTGCGGGAGCCCGGCGCCAGCACCACTTGGCGCACTCCCCCTGTCACCAGGGCCCGAACCGCGAGCCGGGCCGCATCCATTGAGTTAGGAGAAGTCACACCACCCATCTAACCTCATCCCTTCCTTTACCATCGCCTGTGCCGCAAATGCCCCTTTGAGCGCCGTATCGTGCATTTGCGGCGCAGTCGATCCGTAAATAATTAGACCCGGGCCTCTGCAGCCAGCACGGCATAGCTTCGCCGCAGGCGGTCCAGCCACCAGGAACGGCGCTGCCCGGAGAGTGCGTACCGCTCAAGCAAATCCGGCTCCGGGGCCACGTCCCGAACGGCAATATGTCCCTCGGAAGCAATCAGCGGATCGTGCACTACGTCCGCTTCGAACAAGGACACCGTCCCCAACCCGCAGGCATACGGCAACTCGGGCAGCGCGGCGGCCAGCGCCACCCCGGCCCTAATGCCCACCGAGCTATCCAACGCGGAACTCACTACCGCGGGCAGGCCGGCCGCTGCGACGATTTCCAGTGCGCGCCGGACTCCGCGCAGCGGAGCGACTTTAACTATGATCAGGTCCGCCGCACCGGCGCGGGCGACGGCCAGCGGGTCTGTTTCCTTACGCACACTTTCATCGGCAGCAATCAGTACCGGGACCCGGCGCGCCGCCAACGTCCGCCGGACGGCTGCCAGCGCGGCAATGTCCGGTACCGGCTGCTCGGCATATTCCAGCCCGAAATCGGCCAGTCGCGTCAAGGCGTGGACGGCCTCATCTACGGACCAACCGCCGTTGGCATCGACCCGGATGGCCGCGGCGGGCAAGGCCGCACGGACGGCGCCAACCCGGGCAACGTCGTCGTCCAGTGTTTGCCCGGGCTCCGCTACCTTGACCTTGACGGCCACGGTGGTATCAAACGAGGCGAGTATCTCCGGGACGCGGACGGCAGGCACGGCAGGAACCGTTGCGTTGACCGGAATCAGGGCGCGCCGCGGTTCGGGGAAGCCCTCCCAGCCAGCTTCGATGGCCGCAGCCAGCCAGCGCGCCGATTCAGCGTCGTCGTACTCGGTAAAGGGGGAAAACTCAGACCAGCCGCTGGGTCCGTTCAGGAGCACCATCTCCCGCGACATGATGCCGCGGAACCTGACCCGCATGGGCAGTATCACCACATGGCTTGCCGCAATGAGCTCGTCTAGATCGGGCAAGGGGAGCATTCATCCACTTTAGCTTCTGGTTTCCATCCGGAATGTCCCCGGGCAAGTAACCGGTGCCTACCCGTGCCGAAGAAGAGCCTGCACAGCTTGCTTCAATGAATGTGTGGGAGCCTATAGGGGATGAGATCGAGCTCCCCGACCGCCAGGAAGAAACGGCAGGCCCCGCAGGCGGCACAGCACCCCGTCTATTTTTGGCTCGCGGCTGCGATCTCGGTCGTGGCCGGCATCGCCACCTACCTGTTCTACGTCCGCACCACCACCGGACAATACATTGATGAATCCGCGCTGGACGAGGCCGCCCGGGCCCAAGCCAGAATCGGGACTCCGAGCGCCACATTCCTGGATGCCCTCCCGGTGATCTCGGTGGTGATCGCGGCCGTCGTTGTGCTTTTCGTGACGCTGGCCCGGCGCCGCTGGCTGTCCGCCGGGGTCGCGGTGGCCGCCATGATCGCGGCTAACCTGTGCACGCAGCTGATTAAGTCATCGCTGCCGGACCGTCCGGACCGTGGGGTGCTGACGCTGGGGCTGAATTCGCTGCCGTCGGGGCACAGCACTTTGGCGGCTTCTTCGGCCGCGGCCGTCTTTTTGGTGGTATCGCCGCGGTGGCGCCCAGCGGTGGCATTTTTCGGGGGCAGCTATGCCGTGTTTGCCGGCGTCGCAACCCTGATCAACCAGTGGCACCGGCCCGCGGATGTGATCACCGCCTTTTTGGTCGTCGCCGGCTGGACAGCGCTGGCCGGGTTGGTGATCATGCGCACGGGCTCGAGCTGGAACGTCTGGGACGGCTACGGCGAACACTGGGCTGCCTCCCGGCTCTGGCCGTTCCTGTCAGTGCTCGCGGGGGTGCTGGCTGCAGCCGTGGCCGTCCTGGTGCTGCGGGAACTTACACCGGCCGGCGGGAGCAAGGTCAGCATCACGGATTATTTCTGGACCGGTGTGGCCCTGATTGTGATCACCGGTTACCTGCTGACCGTGGCCGGGACTCTCCTGTTCGGGATGGAAGCCCGCCGAAGGCGGCGTTCGCGCAGGCCTAAGACCTAAGACCTGATCTGCCGCCGCATTGCGGAACCGCCAGGCGGGATGTTGCGGGGAATCCAGTACCAGAGTGCCGTTGCCGCGACCATGCCGAGAATCCCCGTGGCCGCAATACCGACAGCGAGCGTGGCGATTGCCGTCAGCCCGGCCAGCAGGGCCGGCCCACCCGAGCTGCCCACATCGGAGAGGAAACGCCAGATGCCCAGAAACTGTGCCCGGCCAGGAGAGGGTGAATAGTCTGCACCTAAGGTCATGATCATCCCGGATCCTATTCCATTGCCGAAACCGATCAGCAAGGACACCAGCAGCAGCGATCCGGCGCCAACCGTAAGCGGCATGAGCAGCAGAGCAAGGCCCATCAGGACCATCGACGGGACCGCCACCCAGGTCCTGCCTTTGCGGTCCATGACCTTTCCCGCCGGATAAAAGACAAGCATGTCAATGGCCCCGGACAGCCCGTAAATCAAGGAGGTCGTTGCGGCGTCAAGGCCCAGATTCTCCGACCACAGCGGGATGACAGCCTGGCGCGAGGCACGGACGGCGCTCACCAGCAGGACGCCCAGCCCCACGGTCAGAAATATTCGCCGATGGCTCACTAACAGCGAACGGACGCCTGCGGGACGCGCTGCGACGGGGCCGGGAGATTCAGCTTCCGGGTGCACAACAAGGTCAGGAAGCGTCCAGGCGACGGCTCCAGCGGCCACCACTGCCACGGCGCCCACCCAATAGGCTCCTGGCAGGCCCAGCACCCCGATCGCCAGCGCACCAGCGAAGGGCCCGGCAAACACACCAATCCGCATGACCCCGCCGAGGGTGGACAAGGCCCGGGCCCGGAACTGCACCGGAACGGCCTCGGTGAGATAGCTCTGCCGGGCTAGGTTAAAAACGGCTGATGCGGCGCCAATCAGTAAAATCCCGGCGGAGAACACCCAGATGTTCGGGGCCTTCGCGCAGCACACCATGGCGATCATGCTCAGCGCGGCCGCCGCAATAATTGCCCGTCGCTCACCGTATCTCGCGGTCAGCAAGGATGCGGGGATGTTGCTGAGCAGGGACCCGATGCCCAGCAAGGTCACGATCAAGGCCGCCGCCGCTACCGAGGTACCCAGGGAACGGGAGCTCAGGGCAATGACGGGGAGAATTGCGCCCTCACCGAGGCCGAAAAGGAGCGAAGGCCCGAAGGCGGGGATGGCGATCCTGCGCAGATTCAGTCTGTCTGCGCTATCGTTTTCGCTCACCCGCCCATTTTAGGCCCCCCGTACCCGCACCCAATTCCGTGGCCCGGTTCCGCCACCGGCTGATTACGCACTGGTTTCCTGCAGTCGTTTAATGAACCATCTGGATTGATCCGGCCCGTAGGGCAGAATAGGGATGGCTTTGGTGGCCAGGTCCGGCATCTCGCGGCTGGCCTGCCTGGCCTGCCGGACCGCTGTTGCCATGGTGCCTGCCATCACCTTGACAAAATCGTCGCTGACCGGAAGTCCGTGTCCAGGGACCAGGAATTCGTAGCGGCCCCGCAGTGCCGACAGCTGCCGCAGCGTGTTGGCCCAGTCCGCCGGATAGGAGTCTTCAAAGGACGGATGGGCCCCCTGTTCCACCAGATCACCGGCAAAAAGTGCGCTCTGCGCCCCAACCAGAAGGTCACCGTCGGTATGGCCCCGTCCCAGATAGAACAATGTTGCGGCACGGCCACCCAGATCAATGAGTACCGGCTGATCCTTGACCGTCGCGGTAGGCAGCACAATCTTCACGTACGAGCCCTCCGCGGCCGCCATTTCCGGCTCTGCCGTCTCTGCGTCAGGTCCGGGGGATCCGGCAGGGCGCAGCAGCGCACGCTGGGACTCGGAGGATTCCGCGATCTCCCGTGCGGCGTTTTCATGCGCCCAAAATTCCGTGACTCCATCCGCTGCGAACACGGCATTGCCGAAGAAGTGGTCGTAATGCGCGTGGGTGTTCACCACTGTCAGTGGCAGATCAGTCACCTCGCGGACTGCTGCCAAAATTTCCGCTGCCTGCCGGGGCCCGCAGCCGGTGTCAATCACCAATGCCCGGTCCCGCCCGATCACCAGCCCGGTGTTAAGCAGAGCCCCTGCCGTACCGAGCACATAGTTTCCTGTACCGACATCCCGCCGCTGCGCCATGGATCTCCCCGTTTTTTGCGCTATCTTTCTTTAGCCCACCCTATTCCAGCGGCGCGACAATTTCGGCCCTACATGTCCGCCAGGACAGATCCCGGATTCTCAATCGCATCCGCAACATAGCGCAGGAACCCGCCTGCCGTGCCGCCGTCGCACACCCGATGGTCAAAGACCAGCGTAAGCTCGGTGAGCTTACGAACGGCCAGTGCGCCGTCCACCACCCAGGGCTTGTCGATGATCCGGCCAATGCCGAGGATCGCGGATTCGGGGTAGTTAATGATGGCAGCCGATCCGTCCACACCGAAGACACCGTAGTTATTGAGCGTAAAGGTGCCGCGGGACAGCTCAGCCGGCGTCGCCTTTCCTGCACGGGCAACGGTGGTCAGCCGGCGGATCTCCACGTCAAGTTCCCTGGCACTGAGCTTTTCCGCGTGCTCGACCGACGGGACCATTAGACCCCGCTCGGTCTGGGCCGCGAAACCCAGATTAATGCCGTCGAGGGTGACGATCTGCTGTCCTACTGCAGTGCCCTCAATCCGGGAATTGAGTTCCGGATATCTCGCCAAACCTGCGGTGACGAAACGCGCAATGAAGGCCAGCAGGCCAGGGGTGTTGTCCGGATTCCGTTGCTTGAGGCTGCTGCGCAGTTCCACCAGCGCCGTGGCGTCGACGTCCACCCATACGGTGGCTTCGGGGATTTCACTGCGGCTCCGGCTCAGGTTTTCCGCAACCGTCTTCCGCAGCCCCTTCAGCGCGGTGCGGCTGCGGATGGTCAGGCCAGTTCGTGCATCACGCTGCTCCGCACTGCCTGCACTGCCTGCATCGCCTGCACTGCCTGCACTGCCTGCACTGCCTGCACTGCCTGCACTGGATTGTCCTGCCAGCGCGGCTTCGACATCGCGGCGCAGGATCAGGCCCTGCGGCCCGGAACCCGCAATGGAATGCAGCAGAAGACCGCCGTCGCGGGCCAGCTTGCGGACCAGCGGTGAAATCACCAGCGGGCTGCGGTGATTGACGGAAACCGCCGACGGCGCGACGGGGACCGCCGCAGAGGCGACGGAGACCGGCGCAGACGCAGTGGAGACCGCCGCAGACGCAGGGGAGACCGCGACGGGGCCGGTTGCCGCTGCACTGGCAGAACTCGCTTGCCCCACCGCTGACTTCTTGCGCGGTCGCGTCCGGCCGCCGGCTCCGTGGCCGGAGGTGCCATAGCCGATCAGGACATTTCCGGACCCCTTTGAGCCACCGGTCTCCACCGGTTCAGTCATCGCTGACTGAACCGATATCAGCGGCTTGCCCACATCCATCGTCTGTCCCGCTTCGCCGTGCAGCACCGCCACCTGACCGGCAAAGGGCGACGGCACCTCAACGACTGATTTGGCCGTTTCAACCTCTGCGATCGGCTGGTCCACGGCGACCTCATCTCCCACCCGGACCAGCCAGTTAACCAACTCCGCCTCGGTTAGACCTTCACCGAGATCGGGCAGCAAAAATACCTGAAGACTCACTGGTCCTCCCACTGAAGTTCATCGACGACATCCAGGATGCGGTCCACCCCGGGCAGATAATGCTGCTCAAGCTTCGGCGCCGGATACGGAATGTCGAATCCGGTCACGCGCCGCACCGGGGCGGCGAGTGAATGGAAACAACGCTCCTGCACCCTTGCAACGATCTCGGCGGCTACGGAGGCAAATCCGGGGGCTTCGGCAATTACCACGGCCCGCCCGGTCCGGCGGACCGCGGCGCAGACCGTTTCATCGTCGAACGGCACAAGCGAGCGCACATCGATGACCTGCAGGGATCTTCCCTCCGCGGCGGCCGCCTCGGCAGCGGCCAGAGCCGTCGGCACAGATGGCCCATAAGCGATCAGCGTTGCATCCGTTCCCTCCCTGGCAATCACGGCCCGGCCAATGGACGTAGCCTGTGCCGTCGATTCGTACGCTGCCCGAAGGGCGTCTATATCCACGTCCTCCTTGGCAAAATACAGCTTCTTCGGCTCAAGGAAAACCACTGGATCCGGGCTTCTGATCGCATCCCGGAGCATGAGATAGGCATCCACCGCCGTCGAAGGCGCCAGTACTGTCAGCCCGGGGGTGTGGACGTAGTACGCCTCCGAGGAATCACAATGGTGCTCCACACCGCCGATCCCACCCGCGTACGGGATGCGGATAACCATCGGCAGCCGCACCTTGCCCTTGGTGCGGTTGGCCATTTTTGCGACATGACTGACAACCTGTTCGAAGGCGGGGTACGCGAAAGCATCGAACTGCATCTCCACCACCGGCTTCATCCCGTTCATGGCCATCCCCACGGCCATGCCCACAATGCCGGATTCGGCCAGCGGTGTGTCAAAACAGCGCTCTTGGCCAAAGCGCTTATTCAGACCTTCGGTAATCCGGAAAACGCCGCCAAGCACACCTACGTCCTCACCAAAGACGACGACGGCGTCATCGGCCGCCATCGAATCGGCCATTGCCAGCGTGAGCGCCTTCGCAAACGTTAAGGACTGCTGCTTGCCTGCTGCAGGGCCTGCCGTTGCCGCAGCAGGCGACTCTGCCGTTGCCGGTGGCGTCTGCACTGACGGATCCGCCGCCGTCGGCCTTGCTGATATTGCGGTCATGACGTGGCTCCTTCGCGGCTGAGTTCTTCGCCCAGCAGCTGTGCCTGTTCCAGCAGCTGGGGTGTGGGCTCACTGTAGACAAACCGGAACAGGTCCTGCGGGTCCACGGAAACGTCCGCATTCAGTCCATCGCGGAGCACCTTGGCCACTGATTCGGCCTCGGCCGCGATCCGCCCTTCATCGGCTTCCGTGAGCAGATTCGCCCCGAGCAGGTACGTCCGCAGGCGCAGCAGCGGATCACGTGGCTCCCACGCGCTTACCTCATCCGCGGTACGGTAGCGGCTGGCGTCGTCGGCATTGGTATGGGACTGCATCCGGTAGGTATGCGCCTCCACCAGGGACGGACCGCCACCCGAGCGGGCACGCTGCACGGCGTTCCCGAGCACGGCAAGCAGCGCCGCCAGATCGTTGCCGTCCACCCGCTCACCGGGCATTCCGTAGCCGATGGCCTTATGCGCCAGTGACGGCGCCACGCTCTGCTGGCTCAGCGGCACGGAAATGGCGTACTCGTTGTTCTGCACAAAAAACACGACCGGAACGTGGAACACCGCGGCAAAGTTAAGCGCCTCATGAAAGTCGCCTTCGCTGCTGGCGCCGTCTCCGCACAGTGCGACGACGACGGTGTCCTGTCCCTTGAGCTTGGCCGCGTGCGCGACACCCACCGCGTGCAGCAGTTGGGTGGCCAGCGGCGTGGACTGTGTGGCCACGTTATGTTCGTAGGGGTCATAACCGCTGTGCCAACTGCCGCGCAGCAGTTCCATCACCTGCACCGGATCGACGCCGCGTGCCATTACCGCAACGGTGTCCCGGTACGTAGGGAACAACCAGTCACCGTCTGCCAGGCACATCGCCGCGGCCACCTGGCAGGCCTCCTGGCCATGCGAGGAGGGGTAGACAGCCATGCGACCCTGCCGCACCAGCGCCGAGGCCTGGTCATTAATGCGGCGGCCCGTCACCAGCTGAGCGTATCCGCGCAGCAGCGTCTGCTCCGCGGGGAGCGGATAGTTCTCCTTATACGTCCGGCCGACGGCGGCAGTACCGCTTTCGTCGATCAGCCGCACAGGCTGCTGCGACGGCAGCATCTGCTCTTGAGTTAGCGCCGGCGTTGACAATTGATTCATGGCCTCATCATCCTTGATCCATGGTGGATGCTTTGAGCTTCAAGTATGCACTTTATGGACGTTTCGTATGCTGTAACCAGAATAATTCTGGAAATTCTCCGATGGAAAAGCTAGTATGAGAGACGAAATGCATACGTGAGACAGATTACCTTTCGTTTTGCCATCCTCCGCCAGGCCCTTAGATACGCGACCCGGGAGCTGACCATGCCCGATCCGAGCACTGCACCGTTGGATGACGTGGATCGCAGAATCATTGCCGAACTCACCCGCGATGGACGAATGTCTGTGACCGCCGTCGCGGATAACGTCCACATCTCACGGGCCCACGCCTACTCGAGAATTTCCCGGCTTACCGATACCGGCGTGCTGACCAAATTCACCGCCCTGGTGGATCCCATCAAAGCGGGTCTGCGTTCCTCCGCCTACGTGACGTTGAAGGTCCGGCAGCATTCCTGGCGCGAGCTGAAGGAAAAGCTGCGAGCTATTGAAGAAATCCACCACATCGCGCTGGTCGGCGGAGACTTCGACGTAATCCTGCTGGTCCGGGCCGTGGACAATGTGGACCTGCGGCGCGTGATCTTTGATCAGCTGCAGTCGATGCCCGGTGTGCTGGACACCCAAACGTTCCTGATCTTCGAGGACGTCGACACCCGCTGACCCACGGCCCGGGTCGAGTAGCAGGCAAACCTGCCCGTGGTACTCCTGTCTGCCCTACGCCGCTAATCCGGAAATAGAGGTGGGGTTGGCTGGGTGGCGTGTGGGGATACGTCCCGCGGGATGGGTCTGCGCCGGTGGTGGTTGAGTGAAGCTGTTGCGTGCCTCAGGCTGCGGGGGTGAGGGTTACGGTGTAGCCGAGGGCTTCGAGCTGCCGGACGTGAGTGTGTGTTCCGACCGCTGCCTCTCCCAGGGTGCGTGCCAGGCAGCGGTTGCCGTGCCCGGTTGAGCCGTTACCCTAGTTCGCCTCCCGCGGAGGAGGACTTGATGCCGGGTGAAAACTTCGCCCGGACGTCGTGGAGCTATAACGTGGCGGCCGCAGTGGACGGTTTCAGCACGCAGCGATTGCCGATGATCGGTACGGCATTCCGAAGCGAACCCGTCGAGGCCGGCTTCCCCGCGCGCTGCGGCAGGTCTGCTGCTGGGCGTGCCGGAAGCGTCAGCAGGTAGCCCGTTCCGCGGTTTCGGCAGGGCTTGCGGATATTAGTGGGCAGATTCCGGGGCCGGCTGGTACAGAATTTCCCCATGGCGTGCGCCGGTGAAAAGTTCCCAGTAGGACTGCGCAATCAGATCCGGGTCGAAGAAGGTCCCCGGCTTCACTACGCCTCCTATGGTGACGGTGCCGACTCTAAGACCCAGTGGGGCCAGCTCATCGGACAGCGTGAACGCCAGGTTCCGCAGGCCTGCCTTTGAAATGGAGGCGGAGGTCCTCGAAGCAACGGGCTTTAGGCCAAGCATGCCGCCGGTGAACAGAATGGTGCCTGATCCCCGCTCGGCCATCTGCGGAATGACCAGCCGTGAGCAGCTCAACGCACCCACAACGTTCACGGTGAAGTCGCTGATTAGGTCCTCTTCGGCCAGGACGGACGGATTGCTGATCGTGTTGGCGCCAGCGTTGTAGACCAGAACCTCCGGGACCCCGAAGTTCTCCTCCAGCAGGGCGAATGCTTCCGCCAGGCTCCCCTTTTCCGAGGCGTCGGCAACCAGCCCGTGCGCATCGACACCCCGGACCTCCAGTTCGGCAACCTGGCGGTCCAGCGACGCCCGGGTCCTAGCCAACAGGACCACGACAAAGCCGTTCCCGCCAAATTTTCGAGCTATGCCGGCACTTACTCCAGCGCCTGCTCCGACGATTGCTATGACTGGTTTGCTCAACTCCACTGCCTCCGATGAATTCATCATGTCGGGCGTCAACTGACGGCCGATTCCGACACAGCCTCCGCGCGGGGGCTGCCAGGGCTGGTACACGGCGGCATCAGGCCCTGGCGTCAACTCTCTGAAAGTATCACGCCTTCGCCCGCAGCCACTCCGACGCTGAATTTTGCCGACCCGGCCATCTGGCAACTGGGTACTGACGGCCGCCACCGACAGTCTCCTACACGCGGTATTTGTCCGACACGCACCCTGTGAGCACGACCAAACGCATCTCTTACAACGGTCCCCCGAGCCAGATCGTGTTGCCGCGGCCATGAAACCGCGAAACTATCCCGGTCAAGGTTCCCGCTACGGACAGACTCTGGATGGCTTCCAGCGACAATCCCCGACCCACTGTTTACCGGCCACCGAGCTTTCGTTGCGTGGGATATTTACTTTTCACAAGCTACTCCTGAAAAGATCCAGGCCCTGAACCGCACCCCGGCGAACCCGCCACTGACTCCAACACACGCGTCCCTATGCCCCAGGGCGCCGGAGCGTTGCCGTCTGGGTAGACTTGCAGGAGTATCTGGGTCGGGTGCACCGGGAGGCAGGGACGGTGCACACTATTTCGTTAACCGGGTAAAAGATGACCACACCAAAACCCGCGCCTGCCGACGCTATGGCCTGGTCCTGCCCCGAACCGGCCTGCAGCCCCTCAGTGAGCCCGGGTCCGGCGAATAGAGTGGGCCGCTATGGTCTTCTTCCGCGCCTGGCCGGGAACGCCTATATCCCGCTGGGCCTGTTTGCCCGTGTGCCGCTCGCCATGCTCACCATCGGCGTACTCACCCTCGTTACGGCCATCAGCGGGTCCTATGCCATTGGCGGCTTTGCCGCCGGTTCCGTCGGTGCCGGTGCGGCTGTCGGTGCGCCGCTGGTTGGCTACCTGGCGGACCGGCTCGGCCAAAAGCCGGTGCTGTTGGTCGCCGCGGTGGCCAACTCGCTGATCGTTGGCGCCGTCGTCGCCTTGGTGTACGCCACAGGGGAATACACTTCCGGGCGTACCTTGGCTGTCCTGGCCGCGGCGCTGCTGGCCGGGGCCACCTCCCCGCAGGTGGGGCCGCTGTCGCGGGTGAGGTGGATGGCGCTGAGCAGGAGGCTGCCCAGGGGCCAGCGCGGGGCGGTCGTTGACACGGCGCTGTCGCTGGAAGGCACGGCGGACGAGGTCACCTTTGTGCTGGGGCCAGCCCTGGTGAGCCTGCTGGCCTCGCTCGTGGCGCCGTGGCTACCGCTGGTTTTGGCCGCCGCCATGACCCTGGTCCTCGTAACGCTGTTCGCCGTCCACCCCACCCACACGGTTGTCGGCGCCCGCAGCGTCGGGTATTCCGGAAACGCCGGCTACGTGCCCAAGGAATCGGTGAACTGGCTCAAGGTGGCGGTCCCGGTGGCCGGCATGCTGTGCATGGGGACGTTCTTCGGCTCTGCCCAGACCGCATTGACGGCCTTCACCGGCGTCCATGGCTCGGTGGACCAGGCAGGGCTCATGTACGCCGCCATGGGTGCAAGCTCGGCCCTCGCCTCTTTGTCCGTGGCCTACTGGCCGCTCGCTTTCACCCATGCCTGGCGGTGGGTGCTGGTATCCGTGCTCATGGTGGCCGGCGCCGCCGCGTTCTTCCTGCCGGGATCCCTGGGCACCATGATCGTGGTGTTGCTGCTGGTGGGCATCCCGGTGGGACCGGCCATGGTCACTATCTTCAGCGTGGGCAGTGTCATCGCCCCTCCGCAGTGGATGGGCACGGTCATGACGGCGCTGGCCAGCGGCATTCTCGCGGGCATCGCGGTAGGTTCCTCGATCTCCGGTGCGCTGGCACAGTCTGCCGGCTATCAGGCGGCATTCATTGTCCCGCTCGCCGCCGCCGGGGCGCTCCTGCTCCTGGGCCTGGTGTCCGCCATGGTGCTGCGTCAGGTGAAGGCCTAGTGTCACATGTGACTGGGTTGTTTGGTTTCATTTTGCCGAGTAGGTGGTCGGTGGATTTGGTCCAGCGGAAGGGTGTGGCGGTTTCGTTGTAGCTAGCTACGCAGTGCCGCAGGTTCCTCTGGATCCGGGAGGGGATCCTCTGTCTGAACATCCAAACGCACTTACGATTTGCGGCTGAGGCATTTGGTGAGTACTGGCGATCTGCTTGTCTGCGCGGGCAATCTGCTTGTCTGCGCGGGCAATCTGCAGTGGCCGTGCGACGTCGGAATCCCGCTATGAGGTTCCGGTCGGCAAGACGACGTGCCACTCACCGCACCACGGCGAGCCGGGTGCAGACTGGATCCAAACCTCGTCAAGCAGCCCGTTGTCAGCGAACAGTCCGACCAGCTCCCCGCCGCCCACAAGCCACACGTTTCTACCACCGAAGGCCTCAATGTCCCGGTGAGTAAAAACCCAGTATGGGATGGAGTAGGGTCAGTCGCCGGCATTATTGTAGCGGATCCACTCGTATGTCGTGGCACCCATCGCCATCGCGCCGACAGTGTCGATGAAGCCGTCATAACCCATCGGTCCCCGACCGTCCACGCCCCGCGAGAGTAACCACGAGAGCGAGTTATCGGGGTCGGCAATGAATCCATCAGGGAACTCGCGGCGAAATAGATCGATTTCATTAATTTAGCGTTCTTTACGGGTATCGGCGGCCAAAATCGGGTTTGCGCTTGGCAGCGAAGGCGGCAAAACCTTCGGCGTAATCGGACGTCGTAGACAGCCCGGCCTGCGCCATGTTTTCCTGCCCGACGGCGGACCAGAGTCCCAGCCGCTCGTCGCGGATTGCGGCCACCAGGTCCTTGCTGGCGGCAAAGGCCAGGGTTGGGCCCGCCGCGACCTTGGCTGCGGTGGCTCGGGTGAAGTCAAGTAGGTCCGCAGCGGGGAGGGACCGGCTGAATAGGCCCGATGCTACGGCTTCGGCACCGCTCATCAGCTCGGTGGTGTAGATCAGATCCAAAGTCCGGTGGGCCCCCAGGCGCTCCGTAAAGAGCCAGTGTCCGCCGGAGTCAAGGGTGGCGCCGAGGTTGGCGAACGGGGAACCGATCTTGGCGGTGTCCGCGATGTACACGACGTCGGTGGCGATCAGCAGACCAAGGCCGACGCCCAGACAGGCGCCGTGCGCCGCGGCAAAGGTGGGTGCGGGGAACGCGCTCATTTTCTGCAGCAATGGAGTCAGCAGATCGCCCAGGTAGCCCATCGCGTCGTCGTTGTCCGGCGTGACCTTTGAGATATCCCGACCGGCGCAGAAAGCACGGCCTTCGCCGCGAAGCAGCAGAGCGCGGACTGAACCGTCTGCGGCGGCAGCAGCGGCGTCGTCGTATGCCCTGCTGAGCTCTGCCAGCGCAGACTCGTCCAAAGCATTGAGCTTGGCCGGGGCGTTGAGGACTATTTCCGCGACATGGTCCGAAATGGTCAGGTCGATCATGGATGGATCCTTGCTGTGGGACAGGACTGGACGAGATCTCCACGCAGCCGCGGACACCCTTGGTCGATCACCGGCACGGGTCGATCACCGGATCAGACGTCGTAGTCAACACTTACCGCGTCGCTTGTCGGACGGGCCTGGCAGGTCAGAATGTAGCCCTTTTCCACTTCATCGGGCTCCAGCGCATAGTTCTCCGCCATTTCCACCGTGCCGGTCACCAGTTTCGCGCGGCACGTGCCGCAGACACCGCCGGCGCAGGCAAACGGGACATCCGGGCGCACCCGCAGGGCCGCATTCAGGATGGACTCCCGTGCATGCGTTGGACTATCCACCTTGCCTTCCAGCCCGTCCAGCTTGAAGGTGATTTTGTACGATTCCGCGCTGTCGTCGGTACTGACCTTGCGGCCGGCCTGACCCTCCGGACGGTCCGGACGCCCCGTGGTGAAGAGCTCAAACCGGACCTGCTCGGCCGGAACACCGCGTTCTGCCAGGGTGTCGCGGCAGAGCTGGACCAGTTCAAAGGGCCCACAGAGAAACCACTCATCGATGTCATCTGCATGGATAGCGGCGCGCAGGAGCGAATCCAGCTTTTCGGCGTCGATCCGGCCGGTCATCAGCGGCGCTATGCGCTGTTCGCGGGACAGAACATGGTGCAGGGCCAGCCGCGCCGGATATCTGTCTTTGAGGTCCGCCAGTTCCTCCAGGAACATCACGTCCATGGCCGCTTTGTTGGCATACACCAGGTCAAAGCGGGTCTGCGGATCCGCGGCCAGCAGGGTGCGGGCAATGGAAATCACCGGAGTAATTCCGGACCCCGCCGCAATCGCCACGTAGCTGCCCGCGGTCCCGGCCAGCTGTTCGGGGTGGTTCATGCTGTTCATGACATTGTGCTTTGCACCGTGCTTGGAGATGAAGGCGCCCGCCGGGCTCATCACGTCGAGGGCGTCTCCGGTCTTCAGTTCGGCATTGGCCCAGGTGGAAAACAACCCACCCAGATCCCGCTTGATCGCCACCCGTATTTCGGAACTGCCGTCAGCGAAATGCATTGGTACCGCGCAGATCGAGTAGCTGCGGCGTAGTTCCTGCGGCTCCCCCGCCTCATCCGGCAGCGTTGTCCGCAGTGCCACATACTGCCCGGGGAGGTAGTCGAACGCACCTGCCAGTTCCGGCGGGACCGCGAACGTTACCTCAATGGCGTCCTCGGTCAGCCTGCGGACGGCGGACACCAGAAGCGTATGGAAAGAGGCGCGGCGTTTGGCCGGAGTGTCGTTTATCGTCTCGTCAAGTTCGCTGGACGGGGAGGTTGATGAAACGGTCACTAGAGCACCTTGAAGTAGTCGAAGGGTTCCTTGCAGTCCTGGCAGACATAGAGTGCCTTGCAGGCGGTAGATCCAAAACGAGTGAGCTCTTTGGTGTTTAGCGACGAACACTGCGGGCATTTTACCTGCAGCGACAGCCTTACCTGGCCCCTTGCCGTATGCCCAATGCCGCCCGCTGCGGACGTCCCGGAAGGAGGCGCGATTCCGTATTCACGCAGCTTCGTCTTGCCCTCCGCACTCATCCAGTCCGTGGTCCAAGCCGGGGAGAGCACGAGTTTTACATGAACGCAGGGGTAGCCCGCCTGCTCAAATGCGCGGGCCAGATCGTCCCGGATCGCGTCCATTGCAGGGCAACCCGAGTAGGTCGGCGTAATGGTGACCTCAACGGCGGGAACAAAACCGCCGTCGTCGACCAAACGCACCTCACGCAGGATACCCAGATCGGCGATACTGAGCACCGGAATTTCCGGATCGCAGACGGCGGCGGCAATGTCCCAGGCCTTCTGATCCGCACTCATCAGTGCTCCGCGTTTAACCCCATTTGCGTGCGGTTCCACAACCATCACCAGCTTGCCCCCGGATATTCCCGCGCCAGCACCTGCATCTCGGCCAAAATATAGCCCAGATGCTCCGAATGCTGTCCACGCCGGCCGCCACCGAGCGCCGACGGCACGTCGGGAACGTCGATTTCGGCCTCCGTCAATACCTCGTTGGTCAGGCGATCAAAATCGGCACGCATTGAGGAAGGCGCGACGGCGGCGTCCCCGAGTCGTGCGGTCAGCGCATCGTCCTCGAAGAGTTCACCAACGTAGGGCCAGAGCAGCCGCAGTCCGGCCAACAAACGGCTGCGGGATTCATCGGTGCCCAAGGCCAGCCGCAGGACCCACTGCGCGCTGTGATCACGGTGGTAATCCACCTCCTTGACCGCCTTGGCAGCGATTGCGGCGACGGTGGCATCCGTGGAGGCGGTCAACCTCCGGTACAGCTCGTACTGGTAATAGGAGACGATGAACTGCCGGACGATGGTGACGGCGAAATCGCCGTTGGGCTGCTCAAAAAGATGCGCTGAACGGAACTCCGGCTCCCGCCGAAAGTAGGCAAGCTCGTCCTCGGTCTTCCCCCATGCGGCACCGGCGTAGGTCAGGAGGGAGCGGGCATGGCCCAACTGATCGAGGGCAATGTTGCCCAGCGCCACATCTTCTTCCAGCTCGGGAGCGCGCGAGATCCAGTGGCCCAACCGCTGGGCCAGGATCAGGGCGTCGTCTCCGAGCCGCAGGGCGTATTCGCCCACGTCTTCGCTGGGCTTAGCTTCGCCGCGCTGCACTTCCAGAGCAATGTCCTCCGGTCGCAGGGCATTGCCGGGGGTAATGCGGGTAGCGCTTGCTGGGCCCACGCCGGCGAGGGACCCGGCCTGAGCCTGCGAAGGTTGGGAGCCGGTGGATGGGCCCACGCCGGCGAGGGACCCGGCCTGAGCCTGCGAAGGTTGGGAGCCGGTGGATGGGCCCACGCCGGCGAGGGACCCGGCCTGAGCCTGCGAAGGTTGGGAGCCGGTGGGGATCACAGGTGCTTCACGCCTTCACTCTTCACGTAATAAGTCGCGTGGCGGTAGTCCTTGCCCTGCGGGGACTCGAAAAAGGATCCCTTGGAGTCAGGGTCGCTGGCCGCAATCGCATCCGCGGGAACCACCCAGATGGAGACGCCCTCATTACGCCGCGTATAGAGATCCCGCGCGTTGCGAAGGGCCATCGCAGCATCCGGTGCGTGCAGGGATCCGGCGTGCACATGGGAAAGTCCGCGGCTGGACCGGACAAAGACTTCCCACAACGGCCAGCCGGTGGCTGTTCCGCTGGTGGTGGACCCGGTCTGTGGGCCCACGCCGGCGAGGGACCCGGCCTGAGCCTGCGAAGGTTGGGAGCCGGTGGGGACCTGCGAAGGTTGGGGGTTGCTTGGGCTCACGCTGCAGCCTCATTCTTCGCTGCCATTTTCGCCGCGTATGCCGTCGCTGCCTCGCGGACCCAGCCGCCGTCGTCGTGCGCCTGGCGCCGACGCTCCAGCCGCTGAGCGTTGCACGGTCCCCGACCGGCCAGAACCTGCTTGAACTCTTCCCAGTCCAGCGGACCGTGCTCCCACGTCTTCGTGTCCTCATTGAAGCGGACCTCGGGATCGGGTAGGGAGAGTCCCAGCACTCTAACCTGCTCGGCCATCATCCCGACGAACCTCGAACGCAGCTCGTCGTTGCTGAACCGCTTGATGTTCCAGGCCATGGACTGCTTTGAATTAGGCGAATCATCATCCGGGGGCCCGAACATCATCAGGGACGGGGCATACCAGCGGTTAACGGCGTCCTGCGCCATCTGCTTCTGCGCCGGATTTCCATTGGCGAGCTCCAGTAGAATCTCAAAGCCCTGGCGCTGGTGGAAGGATTCTTCCTTGCAGACCCTGACCATTGCCCGTCCGTACGGGCCATACGATGCGCGGCAGAGCGGCACCTGATTGCAGATCGCAGCGCCGTCGACCATCCAGCCGATCGCACCCATGTCTGCCCAAGTCACCGTCGGGTAGTTGAAGATGCTCGAATACCGGGCCTTGCCGGCCACCAGCTGGCCCATCATCTCATCGCGGGAAGTGCCAAGCGTCTCCGCTGCGGAATAGAGATACAGCCCGTGGCCCGCCTCGTCCTGCACCTTGGCCATCAGGATTGCTTTGCGTTTCAGGCTCGGGGCACGGCTGATCCAGTTTGCCTCCGGCTGCATGCCGATGATTTCGGAGTGCGCGTGCTGGGAGATCTGGCGCACCAATGTCCGGCGGTAGGCATCCGGCATCCAGTCGCGGGGCTCGATCCGCGAGTCCTCCGCCATGACATGGTCGAAGTAGGCCTGTCCGGCGTCCGCGTCCAGCTGGGATTGCGGCTGCGAAGGGGTAACGGACCCGACTGCCTGTAGATTCTGCGCCATGATTGCTCCTCAAGGAATTACCGACCGTTCGTTCAGGATATCGGGACACTGTGATATGAGTCAACCACCGGTGTACCAGCAATTCCGCTTGCCCGCCCCGCGAGCTGCACTGTGCAGTATAGTCGGCTTCAAAGTCCTAAGACCACAGCGGAAGGGATCGCCGTGCTGCCAACACTTTCAATCCGTCGGACCGCCGGCGCAGACCGTGCAGGCCTGGCACCCCAAACCGTCTGCCGGAGCCGCGGGTAATGTCCCGGCCAAGCAGTGGCCGCCTGCGGGTAGCCCTTGATGCGCTGGGCTCCCTGCTGTGGCCGCTGCCTGCCATCGCGGTACTCGTCGCCCTGGCTGCAGGAATCGTGCTGCCGCTGGTGGATGTCGCCCTTACCGATGATCTGCCGTCCGATGTGACGACATATCTATTCGGCGGGGGTCCGGCGGCGGCACGTGCGGTGCTGGAAGCCATCGCCAGCTCACTGGTTACGGTAACGTCCCTGACCTTTTCGCTGACCGTCATCACACTGCAGCTGGCCAGCAGCCAATTCTCGCCACGGCTGCTGCGCAACTTCACCGCCGACCGAACGGTCCATGTCGTCCTGACGCTTTTTCTGGGCACGTTTACCTTCGCGCTGACCGTACTGCGGACCGTGCGCTCCGGCAGTGGCCAGCAGGGCGACTTCGTGCCCCAGATTTCCGTTTCCCTGGCGTTCATTCTGGAGATTGCCAGCATTATGGGACTGGTATTTTTCCTGGCTCACCTGGCCCGGGAGATCCGCGTGGACACGGTCATGGCCAATGTGCACCGCGAGACGACCGCCACCATCAGCAGGCTCTTCCCGGACCGCGTCGACGACGCCGGGAACGACAACGACGACGACGACGCGGGCGGGCACGACGGCGGCAGGGAGTCCACAGGCGACGGCGGGAGCGCAGGTGGCGGCGGGAGCGCAGGTGACCGGGGGCGCCCGCAGCCGGTGCCGGAATCGCGGACGGCCATCCTGATTGAGTCAGTGAAATCGGGCTTTTTGCTTAGTATCGATCCGGACGACCTGCAGGAAGCAGCCGAGGCGAACAACGCCGTCATCCGCATTGATCGTGAACCCGGAAGTTCCATCGTCCGGGGTACGCCGCTGGCAACGGCGTGGCCGGTGGCGTCGAATCAGCCGTTGACGGAACAGAACACCGAAGCACTCCGCAAGGCTGTTTCGAGTGCGGCCACCATTGGTTTTGAGCGCACCATTGTCCAGGACGTCAGCTTCGGTCTGCGCCAGCTGACCGATGTGGCCGCACGGGCGCTTTCCCCCGGCGTCAACGACCCGACCACCGCCGTCCATGTGCTCGGCCATCTTTCCGCCATCCTGTGCGACCTTGCCGGCCGAAAGCTGGGCCCGCACACTTGGGCGGACCACAACGGCCAGATCCGGGTCATTGTGGCCCGGCCAGGATTTGCGTCCTTACTGGACCTGGCCATCGGCCAGCCCCGCAGGTACGGCATCGCAGATCCAGTAGTGGCGTCCCGGATCTTCGACCTGCTCAAGGAGGTGGCGTGGTGCAGCTCAACACCCTCGCTTAGAGCTGACTTGGCGGATCAGCTGACCCGGGTGGAACAACAGATGCAGGAACAGACATATGTTCCTGCAGACCGGGATCACCTGCAGTCCTTGGGCGGGGGCGTGCGTGCTGCGCTGCAGGGTGTGTGGTTGGAGGAGGCGTTTACGCGCGACCAGCAGCCCCGGTGACCAGCAGCCGGTTGCCCAGCGGCCCGGTACTGGACCGGGTCGATCTGTCCGCAACGAGAACTGTCGGCCCACCTCGCTAGAGTGGCATCCATGATGAAAACAACCGCCCCTACCCCGCCCGTCGCCAAAAAGGTGCCTACCACCCGGACTCATCATGGGGACGCTTTCACCGACAACTACGAGTGGCTCCGCGAGAAGGAAGATCCAGCGGTTAGGGCTCATCTGGAAGCGGAGCAGGCGTACACCGATGAGGTCACCGCGGGCCAGGAGCCACTGCGGCAGGCCATTTTCAAAGAAATCAAGAACCGCACGCAGGAAACCGACCTCTCCGTGCCCACCCGTAAGGACGGCTGGTGGTACTACACCCGCACCGAAGAGGGCAAGGCCTACGGTGTGCACTGCCGCGTGCAGGCTGCGGACACGGGGAACAGTGTTCAGGACTGGACGCCGCCGCTGATTGAGGCGGGCCAAGCGGTGCCGGGTGAGCAGATTCTGCTGGACAGCAACGCGGAAGCGGAGGGAAAGCCCTTCTTTTCACTCGGCGGTGCCACCGTCACCAAGGACGGCAGGCTCTACGCGTACGGCCAGGACAACTCCGGGGATGAGCTGTTCACGGTGCGGGTCAAGGATCTGCATAATGACACGCTCCTTGATGACGTGATCGAGAATGTCTTCTACGGGCTGGTCTTCGCCCCCGATGGCAGCAGGCTTTTCTACATGCTCGCCGACGAATCCTGGCGCCCCTATCAGGTGAAATCCCATGTGCTGGGCACGCCCACCTCCACCGATGAAGTCCTCTATCAGGAGGATGATGTGGCCATGTGGACGGGCTTTGAGCTCTCCGCCGACCACCGCTCACTGGTCATCAGCATCGGCTGCTCGGAGTTCAGCGAGACCCGCTACCTCCAGCTGGCCGCTCCCGAAAAAGGTCTGCAGATGGTGATTCCGCGGACGGAAAAGATCCTCTATGACGCAGAGCCTTTCCTGCTGGACGGCGTGGAAAAGATCCTGCTCACGCACAATAAAGACGCGGTGAATTCGATGATTTCGCTGCTGGATACGGTGCAGCTGGGCAGCCCCGTAGCGGATCAGCGGTGGGCAACGGTGCTGGGGCACGACGACGGCGTCAAGGTTAACGGCGCGACGGTCACCGCCACGCATCTGGTCCTGTCCATCCGGTCAGACACGATCGAACGGGTGCAGGTGATTGAACTGCCCGGTCTGGGCACCGCTGGCCAGGCGGACGCGGTGGAGCCGGCCTTCGACGAGGAGCTGTACACCACCAGCATGAGCGGATCCGATTACGAAGCTCCGGTCATCCGTCTTGGCTACACCTCGTATTTGACCCCGCCACGAATGTACGATTTCGTGCTGCCGCTGACCGCGGCCGGCACCGCCGGCCGCTCCGGCGAGCTCTTGCTGCGCAAGGAATCCCCCGTGCTGGGCGGCTACAGCGCCAGCGCCTATGTCGCCGAGCGGGAATGGGCCCAGGCAACGGACGGCACGCAGGTTCCGCTATCTGTGATCCGCCGCGCGGACCTGGCCAGGGACGGCTCGCAGGCGGGCGTGGTCTACGGTTACGGTTCCTATGAAGTCAGCATGGACCCCGGGTTTTCGATTGCCCGGCTCTCGCTGCTGGACCGCGGAATTGTCTTTGTGGTTGCCCACATCCGCGGCGGCGGAGAAATGGGACGGCACTGGTATGAGCAGGGCAAAAAGACCGCGAAGAAAAACACTTTTACGGATTTCATTGCCGCGACGGACTGGCTGGCCGCTTCGGGCTGGGTTGACCGGACACGGATTGCCGCCCTGGGCGGATCCGCCGGCGGCCTGCTGATGGGAGCGGTAGCCAACCTGGCCCCGGAAAAGTATGCCGCCGTCGTCGCCCAGGTTCCTTTCGTGGATGCGCTGACCACCATTCTGGACCCGGACCTGCCGCTGTCCGCGCTGGAGTGGGAGGAATGGGGAAATCCGATTACGGACGCCGAGGTCTACCACTACATGAAGGGCTACACGCCGTACGAGAATATCCGCCCGGTTGCTTATCCGCGGATCGCCGCAGTGACCAGTTTCAACGACACACGCGTGCTCTATGTAGAACCGGCCAAATGGGTGCAGGCCCTGCGGGATGTCAGCGCCGGCAGCGAACCGATCGTGCTGAAAATTGAAATGGACGGGGGCCATGGTGGTGCGTCCGGCCGGTATGAAGGCTGGAAAGCGCGCGCCTGGGATTACGCCTTCCTTGCGGATGCGTTGGGCGCCACCGAGCTGACCGGACCCGTGCCCGCTTGACACGGAGCGCCGCAAGGGTATTACCTAATGAACATTCGGTAAGTCAGGTGAGAGGAATCACATGGTCGGCAGCAGTACCAGTCTGAGCCACCCCATGCTGGCCAACGACCACGCCTCGGCGTGGCTGGGCATCGAGGTCCTCGAGCTGGGGGACGGGCACGCAACCATCGCGATGACGCTGCGCAAGGAGATGATGAACGGCTTCGGTGTGACGCACGGCGGGATGATTTTCGCGTTCGCGGACTCCGCCTTCGCGCTGGCCTGCAATCCCGCCGACGGCGACGGCAGCACCATAACGGTGGGCTCCGGCGTCGACGTCAATTTCCTCAAGCCCAGCCGGGAAGGGCAGCGGATCACCGCCGCGGCCAAACGGCGGAGCAGCCAGGGGCGCAGCGGCATTTACGACGTGAGGATCTTCGCCGGATCGCCCGAGGACCGCGACGTAATCGCCGAGTTCCGCGGCCGGAGCCGGACGGTGCTTAATAAGGCAGCGGCGACCACAGTAGCCTCAACCACGGCGGCGGCGAAGACAGTCCCCGTCACCACCACCGCCACATCAGACCCAAGCAGCAGAGAGGTCGGTCAACGATGACAGACACCGTAGTACCGTCAGTGACCCACCACGACCCGGGAGCACTGGACCCGGCGGAAACCATGAGCCGGGATGAGCTCGAGGTGCTGCAGCTGCGCCGTCTGCAGCAGACGCTGGCATACGCCTATGAGCGGGTTCCCCTGTATAAGCGCAAGTTTGACGAGGTGGGAGTGCGCCCCGATGATCTGCGCGAGCTGTCCGACCTGGCGAATTTCCCGTACACCACCAAGGAAGACCTGCGCTCCGAGTACCCGTTCGGCATGTTCGCCGTCCCGCAAAACAAGATAGTCCGAATCCACGCCAGCTCGGGAACCACCGGCAGGCCTACCGTCGTCGGTTACACGCAGAACGATTTGGATATGTGGGCCTCCCTGGTAGCCCGCTCCATGCGCGCCTCCGGCGTGCGCCCCGGCAACAAGGTCCACATTGCCTACGGTTATGGACTCTTTACCGGCGGTTTGGGTGCCCATTACGGTGCCGAAGCCTTGGGCACCACTGTCATCCCGATGTCCGGTGGCCAGACGGAGAAGCAGGTCCAGCTCATCACCGACTTTGAGCCGGACGTGATTATGTGTACACCGACCTATCTGCTGACCATCATGGATGCGATGCGCCAGCAGGGCCTGGATCCACGCAAGTCGTCGCTGAAAACCGCCGTTTGCGGGGCGGAGCCGTGGACGGATGAGATGCGCCATGAACTCGAAACAGGCATGGACCTGGATGCCTGCGACATTTATGGTCTCTCCGAGGTGATGGGGCCCGGCGTTGCCGGCGAGTCGGTGGAAACCAAGGACGGCTGCCACATCTGGGAGGATCATTTCCGCCCGGAAATCATCGACCCGTTCGACCCCCGCCTTGGCAAAGACGCCGTGCTCAGCGACGGCCAGCACGGGGAGCTCGTTTTTACCTCGCTGACCAAGGAGGCCCTGCCGATCATCCGATACCGGACAAAGGACCTCACCCGTCTGCTGCCCGGTACTGCCCGGCCGTCAATGCGCCGGATGGGACGGATCACCGGACGTAGCGATGACATGATCATCCTGCGCGGGGTGAACATGTTCCCCTCCCAGGTCGAGGAAATTGCGCTGCGCATCCCGGCACTGAGCCCGCATTTCCAGATGGAGCTGTCCCGGCCGCAGGGGCGCCGGATGGATGAGCTGGCCATCCGGATCGAACCCCGTGAGGGGACAACGCAGCAGGAACGAACCGCGGCGGCCGTCAAGCTCCAGGAACAGATCAAGATTCACATCGGCTCCTCGGCCCGGATCATCCTGGTGGAGCCCGGCGAGTTGGAACGTTCCAACGGGAAGCTCCGCCGGATCTACGATCTGCGGCCAAAAACGTTCTAGCGATCGTGAAAGACGAAAGGATTACGACCATCGAGTCACAGCGGATCGCCGCTACCCTGCCCGCCGTGTCGCTGACCAAACGCGGCCGCCCAGGCTACGACCAACAGTCAGTGCTGCGCATCTGCGTAGAGGTTTTCAATAAGCATGGCTATGATGCGACGTCGATGGGCGTGCTGGCGGAGAACCTGGGGATCTCCAAGTCGGCGATTTATCATCACGTTCCGTCCAAAGAAGATTTGCTCCGGCTGGCGCTGGACGAAGCATTGGGCGCGTTGGAAGGAATTCTGGCTGAGCCCGGAGCCGCAGGCGGAGCGGCAGATGCCCGGCTCGAGTTCGTGCTGCGCCGCACTGTCGCAGTCCTGACAGACAAGCTGCCGTTTGTCACCCTGCTGCTGCGTCTGCGCGGCAACACGGAGATGGAACGCGACGCGCTGGGCCGTCGCCGCGAATTCGACCGGCGGGTGGCCGGCCTGATCGCCGATGCCCAGCGGGACGGCGCACTGCGCCGGGACATCGATCCGCGGACCATTACCCGGCTGCTCTTTGGCACCATCAATTCCATTGTGGAATGGTACAAACCGGGCGGTTCACTGACCACAGAACGCCTGGCCAACGACGTCATCGCCATGGTGTTCGGCGGCCTGCACCGCTGAGGCAGCTGCAGCTGCAGTGCCCGGCCGGGAAGGATGCATCGCTCAGACCTTGCCGAACACCACAACGGCGTTTTGGCCGCCGAACCCAAAAGCATTCGTCATAGCCGTCTGCACGGGAACCGTCCGGGCCGCATTGGGCACATAGTCCAGATCGCACTCGGGATCCGGCGTGCGGTAGTTGATCGTCGGAGGGATCACGCCGTCAGTCAACACCCTGGCGCAGACCAGCCCCGCCAGCGCACCGGCGGCTCCGATCAGATGACCGGTCATGGACTTTGGCGCTGACACGGCCACGGTGTCCGCAGCGGGGCCAAAAACCTGCCGGATGGCGGCCGTTTCGGTCCGGTCGTTGGCCTTCGTGGACGTGCCATGGGCACAAATATAGTCAATGTCCGCCGGCTCCAGCCCGGCGTTGCGCAACCCGCGGCGGATCGCCTCGGCCGCGTACTTCCCGCTGGGTTCCGGTGCCACCGTGTGAAAGGCATCGGAGGTCAGTGCGCCGCCCCTGACCTCCGCATAGACACGGGCTCCACGGGCGCGCGCCGTCGGGAGCCGTTCGAGCACAAAGACCACGGCTCCCTCGCCAAAGACAAACCCGTCCCGGTCCGCGTCAAAGGGACGGGACGCCTCGGCGGGGTTGTCATTGTGTGTCGAAAGGGCGCGCATGGCGCTGAGACCGCCAAACATCACCGGCGTGATCGCGGCATCGGCCCCGCCGGCAATGACATAGTCAGCGTCGCCGGCCAGCAGCGAACGCCGGGCTTCGAGCAGCGCATAGGCGCCGCTTGCGCAGGCCAGTGCGCTGGCATTGACGGGACCATGCACGCTCAGGCTAATGGCGACCTCGCAGGCCGGCATGTTCGTTAGCGATGCGGCCACGAAGTTCGCACTGATCCGGCGCAGCCCCTGTTCGGACTGGATCTTGGTGGCGTCCTCGATCTCCGTGAAGCCGGAAACCGCACAGTTTATGAATACTGCCGCTTCCAGTTCGGAAAGATCGGACGGCAGCCCGGCATCGGCGACGGCCTCGTGAGCAGCCGTCACCGCCATCTGTGAGGTCCGGGAGGAGCGTTTACGGGCTTTGAACGACATCTGCCCGGTAGGTTCGAAGTCCTTGACCTCCCCGGCTATCCGGGTAGGAAAGTCCGCAGCGTCAAAGAGGGTAATGGGCCCCACCCCGCTTCTGCCCTCGATCAACGCGTCCCACGTCTGCCCCGCCGTCTTACCGACCGGGGTAACGGCGCCCAGACCGGTGATAACTATCCTGTCCCGGTCCGGGTCCTGAGCTGATTCCCCGGCCAAGGTACCGGCCGGACTCATTTGGCGGCTCCATCGCCGGCGACCGCCGGCTCGGGAGCCCTGCCTGGCTCCGCGGCTCCGTCGCCGGGGCTGCCCCCGGCCGTAGGCGAGACCAGTAGTCCGGCGCCGTCGTCCGCGATAGCCTGCTCGGCAACTTTGAAATGCATCTTTTTTCCGGTGGCCGTCAGCGGCAGGTCCGGCACAAAACGGTACGCCCGCGGCCGCTTGAAATTGGACAGCAGCGGATGTTCAAAGCAGTGCCGGTCCAGCTCATCGACGGACACGTCGCCGTGCGTAATCACATATGCCACCACCTTCTGGCCCCAGTGCGGATCGGGAAGTCCGACGACCACGGCGTCGCTGACACCGGGGTACTCGCCGAGCACCTCCTCCACCTGAACCGGATGAATATTCTCCCCACCGGAAATGATCATGTCGTCCTTGCGGCCCACAATAGTCACAAACCCGTCCTCATCCCAGCTGGCCAGATCCCCCGGATACAGCCAACCTTGGTGGAATTTTTCTTCTTCCTTCTGAGGCAGGTTGAAGTAGGAAAAGCCGGATTTTGGTGAGCGCATAATGATCTCACCCACCTCCTGGCCGTCCCGGGCGGCGAGCTCGTCCGGGTTTGCCGCACGGTGCTCGTAAAGCCGGACGACGGCGACGTCATCATCCGTGCACGCGCGCCCTGCCGTCCCGGCGTGCGCGGGAAGGTCCTCCGGGCGCAGAAAGGTGTTCCAGAACGCCTCCGTCGTGCCATAGCCATTGAAGATGCGTGCTGTCAGGACCTGCTGATAGCGCAGAGCAGCCGTCCGGCTCAGCGGAGCTCCCATGGTGACGATCCCGCGCAACCCGGAAAGGTCCCGCGGGCTGCGGTCCTGCTCATCGGCGAGCATGCCGAGCGTGACGGGCGCGCCGATCAGGAAAGTGATCCCGTATTTCTCCACCCAGTCCAGCACTGTTGCTGCGTTGAAGGCCCGAAGCGGGACCACCGAGCCACCGACGTAAAACACCGGGTTGGGTCCGCCCGAGTAGAGACCACCGCGGTGGAACCAGGGCGTCATATTGAGCGTGCGGTCATACGGCGTCAGCGGGAAATGCATGATCACGTCGTGTGCGCTCATCACCTCTACCAGTGACGGCAGCGGCACTCCCTTGGGCATTCCGGTGGTGCCGGAGGTGTACAACCTCGTGGTCTCCTCGTAGATCGAGAAGTCCTCCGGAATATGCAGAGCCTGTTCCGGGGCGGCCGCCAGCGCGGCGGCAAAGGAGCGGGCGACGACGGTGGTCGGCGCATCGCCGCCGGTCACATCGTTGCCGGTCGGGGCGGCCCCGTCGGAACGGGCGCTGCCGCCGTCGTCCGGACCGACGGCCAGCAGCGCAGGGGACAAGCCGGAAACCTGCACCGCCTGCCGCGCGCCGGATTCCTCCGACGCGCCGAAAATGAAGACCGCAGGTTCACTGTCGCTGAGAATACGTGCCGTCTCGCCCGGCGCCAGGCGAAAGTTGATCGGCACGCCCACGGCACCCAAGCGCTGGGTGGCCAGATACAAAATGGCGAACTCGGGGCAGTTGGTCAGCTGGTAAACCACCCGGTCCCCGCGCCCCACACCGAGCTCCGCGAGCGCCGAAGCGGCCCGGGCTACATCGCCGTCGAGCTCCCGATAAGTCCAGGACCGGTCCGTTTCCGGATCCAGGATGGCCAGCTGAGCACTGTACCGGCTCACATTCCGGCGAAACCCGGCCTCGTAAGTGAAAGCATGCTCGAAGTATTCCCTGAATCGGCTGGCGTCGTAGCTCATTTGCCCCTCCACATCGGCTGAACGCGCTGCGGCCTGACGAGCAATGCCAGCAGCACCTGCACTTGTCTGTGATTGTTGCACCGGTGACGCCAACGGCACAAACATTGCGGCCCCGGCAGCGCCCGTATGAAGCCGCATGCAGGGTGTCTCCGGCATGGCCGTCTGTCAGCTCGAGCGGTGCTTGAGCGTCGTTCGTCACGCTTGCTCGTTTGTCCCTCGACTCTGCAATTTGGTCCGGACTTTTGAGAGTCCGGCAGGGGGTTCGCCGACAAAACATCGGCGTGGTGATCTGCCCGGATGCCGTCAAGGTGGCCGGTCCCACGCGCTACCACCCCTGCGGCTCGTCAGGCTCCCGGGGCTATTCCTTCGCCACCAGGGTCAGTACGTCGTACGTCGCCACAACCTCATCGTTCTGGTTGTGCAGGATCGCATCCCACCGGACCTCGCCATACGCATCCGTTTCGCGGGGGGTGATCTGCTTGGCGGTCAGTGTGACACGGAAGGAATCCCCCGCCGCCACCGGGGTGATGAACCGCAGGTTGTCCAGTCCGTAGTTCGCCAGCACGGGTCCCGGTTCGGGATCCACGAACAGGCCCGCGGCCCAGGAGAGAAGCAGGTAGCCGTGCGCCACGATGCCGGGGAAAAACGGGTTGGCGGCGGCCGCCTCGTGGTTTGTGTGGGCGTAGAAGGTGTCGCCGGTGCTGGTCGCGAAGGCGCTGACGTCCTTGAGGGACACCTGCCGGAGCCCCGAGGCGAAGGCATCGCCGATCCGCAGCTCCGCCAGTGACTTGCGGAACGGATGGCCGTCCCCGGCGCCAAATCTCCGGTCCGCTCCGGTGTGCCAGACGCCGGTGATGGCCGTGAGCATGTTGGGAGAGCCCTGCACCGCGGTGCGCTGCATGTGGTGGTGGACGGAGCGGATACCGCCTAGCTCCTCGCCGCCGCCGGCCCGGCCAGGTCCGCCGTGCACCAGGTGCGGCACCGGTGAGCCGTGCCCGGTGGAACTGCGGGCGTCCTCCCGGTTCAGCACCAGCACGCGTCCGTGATGGGCCGCGATCCCGGTGATCACCTGCTGCGCAACAGCGGGGTCGTTGGTGCAGACGGTAGCCACCAGCGAGCCGCCGCCGAGGGCCGCCAACCGCACGGCTTCACTGACATCCCCGTCCGTCGTCGGATAGCCGAGCACGGAAGCCACCGGGCCGAATGCCTCCACGGAATGCAGTTCCGGCGTCCGCGGGTTGTCCCAGTCCAGCAGTACCGGAGACATGAACGCGCCGTCCCCGGACGGGCCAACACTGCCGTCGGCGCCGGTGACCTCGGGTGCGGACAGGCTGCCGAAGGCCAGCGTGCCACCGGCGGTCTGTAGGCTCCGAACGGCGGAGCGGACTTCAGCGAGCTGGTCCAGGGATGCGAGCGGACCCATGGTGACGCCGTCGGCCCGCGGATCGCCAACGACGACACGCTCCCGGAGCGCGGAGCCGATGGCATGTACTACCTCTGTGCGCCATTCCTCCGGCACGATCACGCGCCGGATGCTGGTGCATTTCTGCCCGGTCTTGGACGTCATTTCGGTGACTACGGAGTCAACAAACGCAGCAAACTCCGGCGTTCCCGGAACCGCATCGGGTCCCAGGATGGCAGCGTTGAGCGAATCCGTTTCGGAAGTGAAGCGCACTCCTGCGGACACGACGTTGGGGTGGCTCTTGAGCATCCTGGCGGTCCCGGCCGACCCGGTGAACGCCACCAGATCGCGGTAGTCGAGTTCATCAAGGAGATTCCGCGCCGAGCCGGAGATCAATTGCAGGGAGCCCGGGGGCAAAATCTTGGAACCAACGATCAGCCGCACCATCGCCGCGGCCACATAGCCGGTGGGCGTGGCGGGTTTGACGATGCTGGGCACGCCGGCAAGGAACGCCGGCGCGAGCTTCTCGAGCATGCCCCAGACGGGAAAGTTGAACGCGTTGATCTGCACGGCCACGCCCGGGATACGCGTGTAGATGTGCTCACCGATGAACGAGCCGTCACGGGACAGCGCTTCGGCAGGCCCGTCGATGACTACCTGGGCGTTGGGCAGGTCACGCCGGCCCTTGGAACCGAAGGTGAAAAGGACGCCGATGCCGCCGTCAATGTCCACCTTGCAATCATTCACGGTGGCCCCGCTGCGGGCGGAAACCGCGTAAAGCTCGTCCCGGTGGCCGTTGAGGTACTGTGCCAGTTCCTTCAGTTTCAACGCACGTTGGTGGAAGGTCAGCCGTCCCAACTCACGCTGTCCAACTCTCCGGCCATGGGCGACGACGGCGGCCAGGTCCAGCCCGTCGGCGCTCACCGCGGCCACCGGATCACCGGTGCTCGCGTCACGGATCGCGGTACCCGGACCATCAGCACTGTCCGGTGTCCACCAAGCGTCCAGAACGTAACTGGGGACCGTTTCCACGGCGTATCCGGTGAAATCAGGGGCGGTGGTTGTCATCGTCGACAGTTCCTTTCGATATGTACTCGCGGCGGCATACACTCCCGGATCAACCTGCCTTAGGGGTGCACTCGCGATCGGTCCAAACCACTCGCGGCACCGATATACCGACCGGGCGTTCAGTAATGTGCCCAGACTACATGACAGACCCCGGCTCCGGCGGAACGGAGCCCCCGCAAAGCCGATCACGGGCCTGCGTAGGATACTGGTGTCATGACCGATCGCTATCCAGCTCTGGAGCCCTATGGCTCGGGCTTTCTGGAAGTCGGCGATGCAAACACGCTCTATTGGGAGACATCCGGAAACCCGGACGGCCTGCCGGCCGTATATCTGCACGGCGGACCGGGCGGCGGCAGCTCGGCCGGTGCGCGCCGGTACTTCGATCCGCGGGCTTACCGTATTGTCCTATTCGACCAACGTGGCTGTGGGCGCAGCCGTCCACAGGCCGGGAACCCCGATGTGGATCTCACAACCAACACGACCACCGCCCTGGTCGACGACATCGAGGCCCTGCGCAAGCACCTGGGGATCGACCGCTGGGTAGTCTACGGCGTCTCGTGGGGCGTGACCTTGGGGCTGGTCTATGCGCAGGCCCACCCGGAACGGGTCCTCGCCATGGTGCTCGGTGCCGTGACGTCCGGCAGCCGGCGGGAAACGGACTGGATCACCCGCGACATTGGCCGCGTGTTCCCCCGCGAGTGGCAGGCTTTCACCGATGCGGTGCCGGCGGTCGAGCGCAACGGCGATCTCAGCGCCGCCTATGCCAGGCTTTTGGCCGATCCGGACCCTGCAGTCCGGACGGCGGCGGCCAAGGCCTGGTGCGCTTGGGAAGATACGCACGTCTCCCTGATGCCCGGGTGGCAACCGAACCCTCGCTACGCGGACCCTTCCTTCCAAAGCGTTTTCGCCCGCTTAGTTACCCATTACTGGAGCCATGGCTGCTTTCTGATCGACGGCCAGGTGGTGGCCGGGATGCCGCTTTTGGCCGGCATTCCCGCTGTATTGATCCACGGGCGCTACGATGTCTCCGGACCGGCCGATGTCGCGTGGCGGCTGCACCGGCTATGGCCCGGCAGCCGCTTGGAGCTGCTCGATGATGCCGGCCACGGCGGCGGCTCCTTTGCCCAGCGGATCACGGCCGCGCTCGACGGCTTCCGTAGACAACAACCCAAGATAAGTGGCCGGCGGCCACCAACCAGAACCCAGCAGGAGCTGACGAATGACTGACAACGAGACCACATCCCCCAGCAGGGCCACCGGCGCGTCCGAAGCCGGATCCGCCGTACCGGACACGGACCAACTGTGGCAGATCGTGCTCGGCGAGCTGGACCAGAGGATGGGTGTCGTCATCCTGGAACAATCCGCGCAGCGGGTCGTCGCAACGATGCCGGTGGAGGGAAACAGACAGTCCTTCGGCATGCTGCACGGCGGCGCCTCGCTGGCGTTCGGTGAGGCCATCGGCTCCTGGGCCGCCGTCATCCATGCCAGCGCCACCGGCCGGACCGCCGTCGGCGTCGATGTTTCGGCCACGCACCACCGGTCTGCCCGCAGCGGCCTGGTCACCGGCGTCGCTACAGCAATCCATCTGGGCCGGACCACGACCAGCCATGAAGTGATCCTTTACGACGAGCAGGAGCGGCGCCTGTGCACGCTGCGGATCACGAATCTCATTTTGGACCGCCCGAATCCCTGAACCGCCCGATTCCTTGACGGCGCGAATCCCTGAACCGGCCGACTGCCTGACGGCGCCCCAGCGGCAACGAGGCTCAGCGCCCCTCGGCCAGGCGGCAGATTGCCCTATCAATCAAAAGGTTGATGGATACGAAAACCGGGCAGACTAAACTGAAAAATATGGAAACTTTGCTGAACGTACTGCATGTTGTCACCGCCGTTTTTCTGATCGGCCCGATGGCGATTCTGCCGATGTCCGCCATGCGAATGCTCCGCAACGGCCGCAAAAGTGAAGTTGCTTCGCTGGCAAAATCGACGAATATCTTCACGCTGCTGTCCCTGCTGGTAGTCGTCTTCGGTTTCGGCGTACTCGGGATGAGTGATCCGAAGTATCATCTGTCCGTCACCACCGGATGGGTCCTGATCTCGATCATCGCCTACGTCGTGGCGCTGGCACTAAACCTTTTCGTCGTAGTGCCCGCTATGCGCAAGGCGGCCGACAGCCTCCAGGTCGTTGCCGCCGGTAATGTATCCGCGGGCAACGAATTTGCACCGGATGGCGGGGAAACCGCACCCGTCCAGGCACGCACGGGATACCCGCAGATCGCGATCTCATCGGGGGTCGTCACATTGCTGCTGGTGCTCGTCGTCGTGCTCATGGTCTGGAAGCCGTAGCCGCAGGCTCACGCACTGCTGCCGAATTTGAGTCTGTGGACCAGGCCGTTGCGCACCGTGGGCCATTCGGTATCGATGATGGAAAACACCACAGTGTCCCGCAGTGACCCGTCGGCGAGCCGACTATGATTGCGCAGCACACCGTCCTGCTTGGCGCCGAGCCGGGCGATGGCTGCCCTCGACTGCTGGTTCATCCAGTGCGTGCGGAATTCCACGGCGATGCAGCCCTGGACATCGAAGGCATGGGAGAGCAGCAGCAGCTTGGACTCCGCGTTGGTGCCGGTCCCCTGCACACCAGCGGCATTCCAGGTGGAGCCGATCTCCAGGCGTCTGTTGGCCGCATCGATGTTCATGTACGTGGTCATGCCGATAATCCTCCCGTCCGCGTTCCGGCGGGCCGTGAACGCAATCATCAGGCCCAGCTCCTGCAGCTCCAGCCGCCGCTCAATTTCCGCGCCCATTTCCTCCGGACGTGGTACGGAGGTATACCAAAGGTTCCATAGTTCGCCGTCTTGGACCGCGGCCACGAGGCCGTCGTGATGGTCTGTGGTCAGCGGCTCCAGAGTGACCAGCTCTCCGGCAAGAGTGAGCGGTTGTATCGGCATCATTGGCCGAGTATAGCGGGGCATCCGCCGCAGGAAGCAGACCCGGAAGCTGTGTCATAAGTCCCGGTGTCGGCGGTTAGCCCGGGTGGCTAATCCTTCCAGTCAAAGAAGCCGCTGCCGGACTTGCGCCCCAGTTCCCCGCGTGCCACCTTATCGCGCAGTATCTGCGGTGGCGCGAACCTCTCCCCCAAGGTCGAGTGAAGATACTCCGCAATCCCCAGCCTGACATCCAGTCCGACGATATCCGTGGTCCTTAGCGGCCCCACAGGGTGCTTGTAGCCCAGCACCATGGCCGCATCAATATCCGCAGCCGAAGCAACGCCGTCTTCCACCATCCGCATGGCTTCCAGTGCTATAGCCACCCCCAGACGCGAGGAGGCAAAGCCCGGTGCATCCTTGACCACCACGGGCGTTTTACCCAATGTCTCCACCCAGCCGCGGGCCCGCGATTCCAACTCAGCCGAGGTCTGCTCGGCCAGTACTATTTCCACCAGCAGCGACGCCGGCACCGGGTTAAAGAAGTGCAGTCCGCAGAAACGCTCGGGCCGTTGCAGCTGCTTCGCCAAGGAGCGGATGGACAGGGATGAAGTATTAGTGGCCAGCCAGGCATCGTGCTTCAACTGCTCCTCCACAGCCTTCAGCGCGGTACTTTTAAGCTCAAAATCCTCCGGGACCGCTTCCACCACTAAGGTGCAAGCGGCAAAGACGGCGAAATCGGTGGCCACGCTGACCCGCGAAGCCAGAGCAGCCAATGGCTCCGTTGAAGTCCCGCGCTCCACGCTTTTGGCCAGCGCTGCGGTGACGCGATCAAGCGCCGCGGCGGCAGCGTCGTCGTCGCGCTCCACGACGACGACGACGGCGCCGGCCGCGGCAAAGGCATGCGCAATACCGGCTCCCATCCGGCCGCCACCGAGCACCCCTACGAACGCGGGAACGGCACGTTCCTCAGAGACGGTGGAATCAGTCATTTTTTGTCCCCGTTGTCCTCGCTGGTGTCCGGCTTTTTGTCCTTCTTGTTCTTGTTTTTGTCCAAAAAGGCCTGCATGCGCTCGAATTTGGCAGGGGATTCAAAGAGCACAGCCTGAGCGTCCATATCTGCCTGCGGATGCATCGTCCGGGGCAGATGGAAAACTGCCTTGGTGAACTGCACGGCCAGGGAATCCTGCTTGGCGATTTGGTCCGCAAGTGCGTTCGCCGCGTCCAGCAGAGCATCCGGCTCGTGCAGCTCCGTCACCAGGTGCAGTGCCAGCGCCTCCTGCGCGTCCAAAACGCGCCCGGCCAGCAGGATTTCCTTGGCCACCGGCTCGCCAACAAGCTCACGGAGCCGCCAGCTGGCTCCCGCCGCCGCCATGATCCCGAGCCCGGTTTCCGGATTGCCGATTTTCAAGGACGGCGTCCCGATCCGGAAATCAGCTGCATAGGCGAGCTCTGCACCTCCGCCTAGGGTGTAGCCATCCAGCGCAGCGATAACGGGCATCTTCAGGGCGGAAATCCGAATAAAAAGCCTAATGTTGATGCCCTGCAGCGCGTCGGCGCGTCGGCGTTCACGCAGCTCGGCAATATCCGCACCAGAGGCGAAGACAGGCGTGCCTTTCGCGCCGGGGGTGGGGTAGCCGCCGGAGAGAATCAGAATTTTCGGCGTCGCCTCCAACCGGGCGCAGACGTCGTGCAGCTCATCCACCATCTGTTGGTTGATCGCATTACGCGCCTCGAGCCGGTTCAGCCGGACCAGCATCCGGTCCGCCTGCTCCTGAACCAGCAGGGTTTGGTACGTCCCAACAGCGCTGTCCGGCGCCACGGGGTTTTCCGACGTCACGGGGTTTTCCGACGTCACACGGTTTTCCGACGTCACACGGTTTTCCGACGTCACACGGTTTTCCGACGTCACACGGTTTTCCGGAATCACAGGGCCGCCACCATCATGGCCGTGCCCTGTCCAACACCTACGCACATCGTCGCGAGACCGGTCTGCACCCCTTCGCGTTCCATCCGGCCCAGCAAGGTGATGGCGATCCGGGAACCCGACGAACCCAGGGGGTGGCCCAAGGCAATTGCGCCGCCATCCCGATTAACGATCTCCGCATCCAGGCCCAGCCGGCGGATGCAGGCCAAAGATTGGATGGCGAACGCCTCGTTGAGTTCCACGGCGCCGATCGCGGACAGGTCGGTACTCGTACGAGCCAGCAGCTTCTGCGTCGCCGGAACGGGCCCCAGCCCCATAATTTCCGGGGCCACGCCGGCGCTGACGCCGTCCACAACCCGGCCGCGCGGTGTCAGGCCGAACCGCCGCAGCCCGGCTTCGCTGGCCACAATGATCGCCGAAGCGCCGTCGTTGACCGACGACGAATTGCCGGCCGTGACAATCCCGCCGGGTTTCACAATAGAGCGCAGCTTTCCGAGCGCTTCGGCAGTGGTCTCGCGGCGCGGCCCCTCGTCCGTATCCACCAGACCTTTGGCCGTCTGCACTGGAACAATTTCCGCCGCAAAACGTCCGGCATCGATGGCAGCGATCGCCTTGTGGTGTGAGGCGAGGGCAAAGGCGTCGGCATCCTCGCGGCTGATGCCGTCGAGTTCGGCGACTTCCTCCGCGGTCTGAGGCATCGAATATATCGCCTTGTCCCGCGCTTTGAAAGCCTTGTTGGCGAAACGCCAGCCGATCGAAGTATCGGCGAGCTCGCCGGGTTTAGCGAAGGCCTTCTCCGGTTTCGCCAGCACCCACGGCGCGCGGGTCATCGATTCCACACCCCCGGCAATCACCACATCTGCGGCACCGGACTTGATCATCTGTGCGGCCATAATGATCGCGGAAAGTCCCGACGCGCAAAGTCTGTTCACGGTTATCCCTGGAATTTCGTCCGGCAGGCCCGCCAGCAGCGTTGCCATTCGCGCCACATTCCGGTTATCCTCCCCGGCCTGATTGGCACAGCCAATGATCACCTCGTCGATCCCTGCGGGATCCATCCCGGTCCGTGAGAGTGCTTCGCTAATGGTCAGCGCGGCAAGGTCATCCGGCCGAACATCCGCCAGCGCTCCGCCGTACCGCCCCACCGGGGTCCGTACTCCGCCGACCAGAAAAGCCTGAGGTCCGTTAGTGGCGTGCGTCATCAGAACTTCCTTCGCGCATAGGGGGTCAGGTCGCCTGGCGTTCACCGCTGCCGACGTCCGGGCAAGGATTACCGACCGCTCGTTCTATAAATAAAGCACGACGACGACGCCCGGTCAACCGGCGATCTTTCGATCCGCTTAAACCGGACGATCAGATGCACAGTGCCCGCCGCTGAACGCGCCGCCGTCCATTCGCAGCACAGTTCCGCCGTCGACCGCTTTGAACCATTGCTTTAGTGACCGGTCGTGGCTGACCATGATCAGTGTTCCGGGATAAGTGGTGAAAACCTCTTCAAGCTCCGCCACCAGGACTGGCGCCAAGTGGTTGGTCGGTTCATCAAAGACAATGACGTCGTAGCTGCCCACCAGCAGCCGGGCCAGCGCCAGCCGCCGGTACTGCCCCACGGACAGCGAGCCGACCGGAATGTAAAAGTCCTCGGTCCGGAACAGACCCAGCCGCAGCAGCCGGTCTGCATGCTCGTCGATATTTCCGCCCCGACCCGCCGCGAACGCCGGAAGGAGCCGGCGCTGGGGATTTTGCGCAGGTGCCAGTTCCTGCGGCAGGTAACCGAGCGCGCCGTATCTGACGACAGAGCCGCTGTCCGGTTCCCGGGCGCCGGCCAACACATCAAGCAACGTAGTCTTGCCCGCCCCGTTGGGACCGGTAATAAGCAGCTTTTCCCCCGCTTGGACGCTAAGACGCGGCACCTTCAGTCGTCCCGCGACGGCAATGGCGTCGGCGGCCAGAACTTCGCCGTGGTGTTTCCCCGCACCAAGGTCCGCAGCCAGCTTCAACGGCTCCGGCGGGCGGGCCACCGGATTATCCTCCAGCCGACGCAGCCGCTCCTGGGCGTTGCGGATTCTGCTGGCCGCCGCCTGCTCCCAAGTTTCAGCCTTGAAACCAAAGGCCATTTTGTCGCCGTCGCGCCGCCGTCCGTAGCCCAACTTTTGAGCCACGGTCTGCGCCTGGTGTCTTTCGGCCGCCATGGCGTCCAGCCACTGCTGGTATTGCTGTTCCCAGCGCCGCCGTTCGGCAGCCTTCTCGGCCAGATAGCCCACGTAACCATTACCGTACCGGCGTACCTCTCGCCGGTCGGCGTCGACCTCAATAACGGCAGAGGCAATTCGCTCCAGGAACGTCCGGTCGTGGGAAATGGCGACTACGGTCCCCCGCTGTCCACTCAGCTGCGCCTCCAGCCATTCGACGGCGCCGATATCCAGATGATTGGTGGGCTCATCGAGCAACAGAATGGGCGGCGGATCCGCCAGCAGGCAGGCCAGCGCTAATCGTTCCTGTTCGCCCCCGGACAGGGATGCCAGCATCCGTTCACGCCTAATCTCTGCCAGACCCAGGTGGTTCATGGCGGAGTCGACCCGGGCATCCGCCTGGTATCCGCCGCGCAGCTCAAATTCGCCGAGCAACGCACCGTAGTTCTCTAGTTCCTCCTCCGAGGCGCTGGCCATAGTCTGCTCGAGGCCTCGGATCCGCAACTCCAATGCCCGAAGATCGAAAAGTGCCCTGTCAATGGCTTCTGCCACGGTGGAGCCTGGAAATCCCTGCATGGTCTGCGCCAGATAGCCGACGTCCGCACCGACGGTGACCCGGCCGCCGTCGGGCGCCTCCACCCCGGCAATCAGCCGTAGCAGCGTAGATTTCCCGGCACCGTTCTCGCCGACTACCCCTACGTGCTCGCCGGCATCGATGGCCAAATCAACATGGTCCAGCAGGAGCTTGGCGCCGTAGCCGTGCGAAACATCCCACAGGGTTATGGCCCCGGGCAGCTGGTCAATGGGTGGTGTCATGTGAAGTCCTTGCGGTTTCGCCAATAAAGTTTGCCGCTGAAGACCGCTCGCCGCTGTGTCCGGCACGGGCTCGAAATCGCGTTACTTCTTCATCTTCAAGCCTGCGGCAACGAATAGCCGCACGTCAATAACGGGCCCTGCTGATCCCCTTCGGAGAGCACCGGTGGGTTTAATGCGTCCTCGCCCGCGGCCGGTGGTGCTGTCCGGATGGGGAGGACCGGGGAAAAACGCATAAACTCGATGCGTGACTACAGCTGATCGCGCCCAGGAATTGCCCGCCAAAGTATCGGATGTCTTCGATCCGCAGCGCTGGCGGGCTGTCAGCGGTTTCGAAGACCTGAGCGATGTAACCTATCACCGCCAGGTGGATCGCGCGGCGAACCGCGATCTGCCCACCGTGCGGATCGCGTTCAGCCGCCCCGAAGTGCGCAATGCCTTCCGCCCGGGCACCGTCGATGAGCTGTACCGCGTGCTGGACCACGCCCGGATGACGCCGGACGTGGCGACGGTCCTCCTGACAGGCAATGGCCCTTCGACCAAGGACGGCGGCCACGCCTTCTGCTCCGGCGGGGATCAGCGCATCCGCGGCCGTGACGGCTACAGATACCCCGCAGAAAACACCGACGGCCAGTCCCAGGAAACCATCGATCCGGCGCGGGCCGGCAGGCTCCACATTCTGGAAGTCCAGCGCCTGATGCGGACCATGCCCAAGGTGATCATCGCCGTCGTCAACGGATGGGCGGCCGGAGGGGGTCATTCGTTGCATGTGGTGGCGGACCTATCCATTGCGTCCCGGCAACACGGCAGGTTCAAACAGACGGACGCCACCGTCGGCAGCTTCGACGCCGGCTACGGTTCGGCACTGCTGGCCCGGCAGATCGGCCAGAAAGCGGCACGGGAAATCTTCTTCCTGGCGCGTGAATATTCCGCAGAAGACATGTACCGGATGGGTGCCGTCAACGAGGTTGTGGACCATGAAAACCTGGAGGAAGTGGCGTTGGAATACGCCGCTGACATCGCCCGGCAGTCCCCGCAGGCTATCCGAATGCTCAAATTCGCCTTCAATCTGGCCGACGACGGGCTGGCCGGGCAGCAGGTCTTCGCCGGTGAGGCGACCCGGCTGGCCTACATGACGGACGAGGCGGTGGAGGGCAAGGATGCCTTCCTGGAAAAGCGCGACCCGGACTGGTCCCGTTTCCCCTACTACTTCTAAGGAGCCGCAGGATGGATATCGACCCCGTGCTCAGCGCCTTAGCCGCGGCACTTTCCGGCGATGGGCCGGCAGTCCAGCTGGAGCCCGCTTCCTCGCCCCATGCAGCACCTGGTGTCACGCTCCTTCCAGAGACCGGATCAGAGGGCGGGAGTGAAATCGCCGTCGTCGTTTCCACCTCCGGTTCCACCGGCGTACCCAAGCGGACGCTTCTGAGCGTTGACGCACTGGCCGCTTCTTCGATGGCGACGGCGATCGCACTCGGGGGCGAGGGGCAGTGGCTGCTGGCGCTGCCGGGCCATTATGTTGCCGGGATCCAGGTGCTCGTGCGTTCATTGTTCGCCGGGACCAGGCCGTGGGTGATGGATCTCTCCGGCGGCTTCACCGCCGCCGCCTTTACCGCCGCCGCCACGGAAATGACCGATCGGATTCGATACACGTCCCTGGTGCCGACCCAACTGCAACGCCTGCTGACCGACCCGGTGCCGGACACGCTCGCCGCTCTGCAGCGCTTCAATGCGGTTCTGCTCGGCGGCTCGCCGGCGGCGCCCGGGCTGCTGGAGACCGCCCGCGGTGCCGGAATCAACGTGGTCACCACCTACGGCATGAGTGAGACCTGTGGAGGCTGTGTGTACGACGGGGTCCCGCTGGACGGCGTGCAGGTCGCCATCCGGGGCGGCCGGATCTGGCTGGGCGGGGACGTCGTTGCGTCCGGGTATCTTCACGCACCCGAAAGGACGGCGGAGAGCTTCTATCCGGGTCTCCCCGAGTCTCAGGCTCAAGCCGGCACCGATTCCGCCCGCCGCACGAACGGCGGCCGCACGGGAAGCACCCCGACGCGTTGGTACCGTACCGAGGACCAGGGCGAGCTGAGCACGGATGGAAAGTTGACGGTCCTCGGGCGGGTGGACGATGTGATCAACACAGGAGGCATCAAGGTCTCCGCTAAGCTCGTGGCGGACCGGCTTCGGCTCGCGCCCGGCGTCCAGGACGTCTTTGTAGCCGGCCTCCCCGACCAGCAGTGGGGGCAACGGGTCTGCGCCGCCGTCGTCGGGAGCTGTACGGTGGAAGAACTGCGTGCCGCCGCCGACCCGGTGAGCGAGCCCTACGCGGTCCCCAAAACGGTGTTGTTCATGACCGAACTGCCCATGCTGGCCACGGGGAAGCCGGACCGGCAGGCACTGCTGAAGGCCCTCGCGGCAGCGGAACCAACGTTCATCGAAGAATAAGGAGTAACCTCGTGGCCACTGCCGGTCAATGGATCGAAGGAGCCCGGCTGCGCACGCTGCCGATGGCCATTGCGCCGGTTATTATCGGCACTGCTGCCGCATACGATCTGAGCGCTTTCCGGCCCGTGAACGCTGTACTTGCGGCGCTGGTGGCTTTATTGCTGCAGATCGGCGTCAACTATGCCAATGACTATTCCGACGGCGTCCGGGGAACGGACGATGTCCGGGTAGGCCCGCTGCGGCTCGTCGGTTCCGGCGCAGCGACGCCACGGCACGTGAAGATGGCTGCCTTTGCCGCCTTCGGGCTCGCCATGCTGGCCGGACTGGTGCTGGTGATCCTTTCGCAGACCTGGTGGCTGCTGCTGATCGGTGCCGGGTGTGTGCTCGCGGCATGGGGTTACACGGGAGGGAAAAATCCATACGGCTATCTGGGCCTGGGAGACGTGTTCGTCTTCGTCTTCTTCGGCCTGGTCGCCACCCTAGGCACCACGTATACACAGGCTGAGGAACTCAGCGCCGCGGCCATTGTTGGAGCCGTCGGGACAGGCTTGATCGCCGTCGCACTGCTGATGGCTAATAACGTCAGGGATATCCCAACCGACACCGAGGTCGGGAAGCGGACCCTTGCCGTTCGGCTCGGGGACCGCAATGCCCGGCTAAGCTACGTGGCAATGCTGGCAGTAGCCCTGCTGCTGGTGCTGGTCATCGCGCCGCAGAAACCCTGGATTCTCCTGGTGCTGCTGCTGATACCCGCCTGCCTGATGCCCAGTTGGCTGATGCTCAAAGGCAAGAAACGCAAGAGTCTGATTCCGGTACTCAAACAGACCGGTCTGATTAATCTGGGCTACAGCATCCTGTTCGCCGCTGGTCTGGTCTTATCCAAGGCGTGGTAGCCGGCGCCGGTGCTGACAGTTACTCCTGCCGCCGGTGCTGACAGTTACTCCTGCCGCCGGTGCCGACAGTTACTGCCGGTCCGCAGATCCGGATCAGAGGAATTCCCGCGGAATTCCGTCCGGCATCATGGGATTGCTTTTAGCCGCCGGCGCCGCGGGCGGATTCCTGCGCCGATCCGCGTCCACGGTGACGTCCGGGTGGGCATCCGTCATGGTGTCCTCGGCGTCTGCATCCAACAACTCCGTCGCGCTCCGGATCGGCTTGGCATTAGCGGAAAAGCGATTGCGCAGTTGCTCTGCCGCCGCCTCCCGCTGCGGCCGGAAGAAGAGATAGCTGACGCAGAATGCGATTAGCACAGCGAAGATTCCCGCCAGGATGGGCGCCATCCCCAGCAGCAGGAACAACACCAACAACGGCACAAAGACGCCGGCACGGATCAGAAAATACTTAAAGAAGGCCACGTCTAGAGTTTAGCCGCTGAAGCTGGGGACTCTGCCGGGAGCTTTGCCCACGCGTACACGTTAGAATGAAGCATGATCCGCCTTCTTATGGTCATTCTTCCACTGGCCTTCCTCATTTACGGGCTGATCGACGCTCTGCGGAGCGACGCCGCTGACGTCCGCAGCCTGCCCAAGACCGCTTGGGTCCTGATCATCATTGTGCTGCCGCTGGTTGGTGTTGCCCTCTGGCTCATCTTTGGGCGTCCCGATTATGCTCCGCAGTCCAACGCTTATCCGAAGCAGCCCGTCGCGCCGGATGATGACCCCGACTTCCTGCGCAATCTGGAGACAGCGCGCCGGCACCGGACCGAGGACGAGCGGCTGCGTAAACTCCAAGCCGACCTCGAGGCCCGCGAGGCGAAGCTTCGGGAGGAAAAACCGGACGACGACGGCGCAAGGGACGGCACGAACCGCCAGGACAAGCCGGGTTCGGCCTCCTGACGTATTTTCCCCGAAACGTCACTAAATGCCGCCATCAACCCCCTTTAGTCAGCACTTAACGACGTCTCGGCAAGTCCACACCTGTGGAAAACCGATTCGCTTGCCGGTTTTTCGGATCACACTGGAGAAATGCGTCCTGCTTCCGAGCTGCCGAAGCTCTTTAACACCCGTGCTTTCACGCTGGGTCAGGGTACCGCAGCAGATTTGACACTTCGGCGGCTGCTTGGCGCGGACTTGATTCGTCCGACCCGTGGAGTCCGGCTCCACTCTTCCCTGGCAGCTGAACTCCTGGAACGCGCTGTGGCCTATCAGCTCGCGGTTCCGGATGGTGCGATCAGTCATATCACGGCCGCAGTTGTGTGGGGCTTCTGGCTTCCGCTGGAATCCGACGTTGTCCGCGGGCGGAAGGCCGTGGTTACCCCGGAGCGAACGTGGTGCGACCTTGCGGCCATGGCCCGGCCCGACCGGACATGATGTATGAAAAATACAAGATTGCACTGCAATACGACGGAGGTCATCACATCAGTGAGTCGCAGCGCCGCCGGGACATTGGCCGCCCCGGCGAACGGTCAACTGATCCCTGCGTAGGAGTGCAGCCCGGCGAAGTAGACATTGACGATGCTGAAATTAAAGACCACGCAGAGGTAGCCGACGATGGACAACCACGCCGCACGTGTCCCGGTCCAGCCCCGGGTAGCCCGGGCGTGCAGGTATCCTGCGTAAACGACCCAGATGACGAACGTCCAGACTTCCTTGGTATCCCAGCCCCAGAAGCGCCCCCAGGCCGCTTCCGCCCAGATGGAACCGAACATCAGCGTCAGGGTCCAGCCCACGAACGCAATGGCGTTGATCCGGTAGGCCATATTCTCCAGGCTCAGAGCCGGCGGGACCAGCCGCATGAATGGCAGCTTGTCCGCCGCGCCGCCGGTCAGGGCGGTCTCGCGGCGGGACTGCACCAGCTGCAGCACGGACATGGCGAAAGTCAGGGTGAACAGTGCCGAGGACATCACCGCAATAGAGACATGAATGATCAGCCAGTAGCTCTGCAGTGCCGGAGGCAAGTGACCGGCCGGCGTCCAGAATGCCACGGATGCGGCAGTCATCATCACCAGCACCAGACCAATGACGAACGTTCCCAGGAAGCGCAGGTCCCGGCGGGTGAGCACAATCAGGAAGACTGCCGCGACCACGAAACCGCCGGTAGTGCAGAACTCGTACATGTTCCCCCACGGCACCCGTCCGGCGGCAAGGCCCCGAGTCAGCACCCCAGCGCCGTGAACAATGGCCGCAATCAGCGTCAATGCCACGGCGACCCGTGCCGTTGCGCGGCGGGTAGTTCCATAGCGCATCGAATCATCAGCGGTTGCTGCGGTGCCATCAGCGCCACCGGCGGGGACTGCCGCGTGGAAAGTGGGCCGTTGGACGCGGCCTTCCGGGCCTTCCAATACCGTTTCCTGGTATGGGTCCTCCGGCGTGCTCCCGGAACCGGCACCGGACATCGCCCCCACACGCTTCTTTGATGCGGCAGTGGCAGCCTGCTGGCTCTGTTCCAGCACAGCCTTCGTGGTGCGGCTGTTCTGCACCAAGTCCCAGGCGAACGCGATGAACGCGATCGCATAGGCGATAGCCGCCAGCAGCATAAATCGCTCGCTGTACAGGGCGAATGTCTCATTGATATGTGGCATTACTGGTCCTTACCTACGGTCGCAGAGCCGGTGCCCGCCGGCTGTGTTGATGATTGCGTCGATGCAGATGACGCCGTTAATGTTTGAACCCCGTTGCTATCTTCCGCCCGATCAGCCGCCGGTGCCAACCAGCGCTTTTCCAGCAGACCGCGGATGGTCGCAGCCTCCGGTGCCAGCCGGTGGTCCTCGCCGCGGGCCAGTAATCCGTACTCCACCATTGTCCGTCCGTCCGGATGGTTTCCGGTCCTGATCCAGACCCGGCGCCGATTAAGGAACAATGAACCAACCAGGCCGAGCAGACCCGTCACGCCGAAAATCAGGGTCCACAACTGCGCGGGGTTGTGGTGAATATCCAGGGCGACGTACCGCTTCAGGCCGTCGAAGCTGATGCTTCCCTTGCCCTCGGGAAGCGTGTAGGAGGCCCCCGGGCTCAGGACAATGCCACCGGCCGCCAGATCCCTGCCATTGAGCTGCGTCAGTTTGGAGGTGTCGAGGGTGAAGACATTCTTCGGCTGGCCTCCATCCAGCCCCAGGTTTCCGTAGTACGCGTTCAGATTCAGCTGCGGGTTGAACGGGTCCGGGTCTGACGCAACCGCAACACCCTTGTCATTGATCAGCGCCGTTGGCAGGAAAAAACCAACAAACCCCAGCTGGCTGGGCTTGGCGTCGGGCGCCTTGATGACCAGCAGCGAGGTGTAGGCACCATCGCTGGGAACGGAGACCACAGGTCCCTGAAACGCGACCTTGCCATTCCCATCCTTGACCGTGACTACGGGCGCGTAACCGTTCCCCACGAGATAAATACTGGTGCCGCCGAGGCTGACCGGCGCGTTGACCTTCAGATCCTGCTGCTGAGCGGGCGACGACGGCGAGGACTTGGTGGTCAGGCTGGCCTTAAAGTCCAACGGCTGCCCGTAGTGCGCCTTCGATTCGCGGTCAAACGTCACACTGAATTTATCCAGCTGAACCGAATACGGCTCCAACTGCGAAGCGCTGAAATTGCTGCCCGGTGTAAAAGTGTCATAACCGACCAGGGTGTTCACAAACGTCTCTCCCTCCACCAGCACCCGCTGTCCGCTGTAGCCGAACAGGCCACCGAGCGCAACGGAAACCAGGACTCCGATCAGGGCCGTATGAAACAGAAGGTTCCCCACTTCCTTGCTGAAGCCACGCTCGGCCCCCACAGAGGGCCGCACACTCTGCGCATCGCGGACCTCTACCCGGTAGCCTCGGGATTTGAGCGTCGCCGCAGCATCCTGAATCGCCCGCCCCGCGCTGATTCCGCGGTCCGGCGGAATTTCCAGAGTCCCGTATTCCGGCAGCCTTGACAGCCGTCGCGGCGTCCTCGGGGGCTGCGATCGCATCGCCTTGTAATGCGCAATCGCACGCGGAATGACGCAGCCGATCAGCGAAACAAATAGCAGCAGATAAATGGCCGAGAACCATGGCGAGGAATAAACATCGAAGAGCTTAAACCAGTCAAGCACCGGCCCGGTATCAGGATGGTCCTGCAGATACTTCGTGACCACCTCGGGACTGGCCGGACGCTGCGGAAAGAGCGAGCCGGGAACCGCGCCGACGGCCAACAGCAGCAGCAGGAAAAGCGCGGTCCGCATACTGGTCAGCTGCCGCCAGCCCCAGCGCAGACTGCCGATAAATCCCAGCCGCGGCAATACGACCGCCGCGGTTTCCGGTCCCGGAGTTGCCGACCCTGACGTCTCCGGCCCTGGACTTCCCGGTCGGGCGTTGTCCAAAGCATCACCAGCGGTGGAATTCTGTCTCTTAGTCACGGCATCTTTCAAAGAATCGGTGTTGTTATACGGATCGGTTTCGCTCATCAGATCGGCAGCCTTACTTCATTGGCAAACCAGAACTGCAATTGGTTGATCCAGGTGCCCCACAACCCGGTCACCATCAGCACGCCCAAAACAATCAGCATCCCGCCGCCAAACCATTGCAGGGCCCGGCGGTGGGTGCGGAAGAAGGCCAGTGCACCAAGCCCGCGACGCACCCCCAAGGCGATCAACAGAAACGGCACGCCAAGCCCAACACAGTAGACAAAAGTCAGCACGGCGCCCTTGGCCGCGCTTGAACCATCGGAAAAGGCCAGCGCCTGTACTGCGCCGAGGGTCGGACCGGTGCAAGGAGCCCAGCCAAGCCCGAAGGTGATTCCCAGTACCGGCGCACCCCATAAGCCGGCTGGAGTCCGGCTGTGGATTTTTGCTTCCCCTTGGAACCAGTTCAGCCCGCCCAGGAAAATCACTCCGAGCACTATCACCACCACGCCCAGTAGCTGGGTCACCCACGCCGCGCTTGGCCCTTTAAGCCATGCGCCCAGCTGACCAAAGACGGCGCCGATCAGCATAAAGACGACGGAAAATCCCAGTACAAACAACCCGATGCCGGCAACCATCCGGCCGCGGCGCTGCTTTTGCAGATCGACACCGGTGAGCCCGCTGACGTATCCGAGATAGCCCGGGACCAGCGGCAGCACGCACGGAGAAAGGAAGGAGACAAGTCCGGCCAGGAGGGCTACGGGCATGGCGAGCAGCATCGAGCCGCTAAGCACCGTCTCGGCGAACGGATTGTTCACGGGCTTTCGGCCAGCGCAGCGGTGATGAGCGTTTTCAACGTACTCTTGTCCGCCAAGCCCAGAATCCGAGCCGAGACTCTGCCCTTTTTGTCCAGCACCAATGTGGTGGGAACGGCTGCCGGTGGAACGAACTCCGTTAGTGCCAGCAGCAGGCCGCCGTCCTTATCATTGAAACTCGGGTAACCGAGCGAGAAGGTCCGGGTAAAAGCGTCGGCGGTGGGCGCTTCATCCCGGATATTGACTCCATAGAAAATGGCACCTTCCGGATTAAACGTTTGATACAAACTCTGCAGATCCGGTGCCTCAGCCCGGCAGGGTGCGCAGGCGGCGTACCAGAAGTTCAGCACCGTGACTTTACCGGCAAACGAGTCCGAGGAGACTACCGTTCCGTCAAAGAGCCTCCCGGAAAAGCGGACCGCGGGTTTGCGTTCGGCTGCCCCGTATTCAGTCACGGAGCCGTCGCCGGCTATGTAGTTCTTGTTGTCCCCTGCATTCGCCTGCTGCGCCAGCGGGTCCTTGGCTGTACACGCGGACAGGGCAAGAGTGAGGACGGCGCCGGAGGCAGCCAGCAGTGAGCGACGGCTCATTTTCGTGCTCACGGAATTATCCACATCCAAATTCTACAACGCGTCGAAAAGTAAGCCTTTCCTCACCACCGGGCACTTCCTCACGCCCCCGGCGTTGTTGCCGCACCGGGCAGCAGCGCGGCGGCGGGTTCGCTGTACCGCACTGCTGTCACGGCGTCGCCGGCGAACACCAGGGATGTCAGCGATGCCAGAGTGCATTCGCGGTGCCGCGGGTCGTGCCACAATGGCTTATTTTCCGCCGTCCGCCGGGTCACCCAGATGGGAAGCTGGTGGCTGACGAGCACTGCTTCGGCACCATCGCCGCCTAGTTCCAACGCACGGCGTCGAGCTTCCTGGACGGCTTCCATGACACGATTGGCCTGCTGTTTATATGGCTCTCCCCAGGAGGGCCTCAGCGGGTTCCAGAAATACGGCCAGTGCCGGGGTTTGAGGATTTCGTGCCGGGACACCTTTGACCCCTCGAAATGGTTCTCCGCCTCGATGATTCTTGGATCCGTCACGATACTCAGTCCCAACGCCTCGGCGGTCGGTTGGGCCGTTTCCTGAGCACGAGTCAGCGGTGAGGCGACCAGATGGACCAGCTTGGCGCCGTCGTCCGAGCGTTTTTGCAGATGCTCAGCCACCAAGGCAGCCATTGCATGGCCTCGTTCGGACAGATGAAACTCCGGCAGCCTGCCGTACAGGACACCATCGGGATTGAAGACCTCGCCGTGGCGCAGCAGATGGACAGTGATTTCAGGCATGTCACTAAGTTTCTCAAAGGTGCCGGGCAATCGCTAAATCAGCTGATTCCCAGCTTGGGGCGGCAACAGTTCACAGCTGCACGGAAAAGAATTTGAGAACGGCGGAATAATAGATGCGTTTGCATACTTATACCTGTCGATGGACGGGAAACCGTCACTCGGCCACTTCCACACCAGACCATTGCCCGGCAAGCATTTCCACAAGGAGAACCAATGTCTACTTCACCCCAGCTCACCTCGACCGGCCTGACCCAAGGCGTTTGGAACCTCGACCCCTCCCACAGCGAGGTGGGATTCACCGTCCGGCACGCCGGCATCAGCAAGGTGCGCGGAAAGTTTACTGACATCGTCGCGACGGCGACCGTGGGCGAGACAGCCGCCGACTCGTCCGTGACGGCGACCATCCAGGCAGCCAGCTTTGACTCCGGCGACGCCAACCGCGACGGCCACGTCCGCGGCGCCGACTTCTTCGATGTGGAGCAATTCCCGGAACTGAGCTTTGCATCCACTTCGATCGCCGGTTCCGGGGACGACTACGAGCTCTCCGGCGATCTGACCATCCGCGGTATCACCAAGCCGGTCACTTTTGAGACCGAGTTCAACGGCGTAGCCGTGGACCCCTTTGGCGCCACCCGCGCCGGATTCTCCGGAAAAACCAGCATCAGCCGCAAGGACTTTGGCCTGACCTGGAATGCGGCCCTGGAAGCCGGCGGAGTGCTCGTCGGAGATAAGGTCACCATTACCCTTGAAGTGGCTTTCGTCAGAGCATAATTTCCACAGCGCCGCAGGGAGCGGCCACCTGGTGCGCGCGGGGGATGCCGCGCGCACGACGGGTGGCCGCTTTTGCTTTTCCACTGGGTCCTACAGACTCCGCGTTCCCTATGCAAGGCGTTGGGCCCGGGCTAAAGTTTGACCATGAGCACACCGTCTGAGAATCCCCGGTCCGAGCAGCCCGGCACGCAGCCCCCGACCGGATACCCGGGCCCCGGGCCGGCGAGCGACCCGGCAACGGGAGCCCGGCCACAACAGGTTCCGCCGGGTTACACATCCCCAACCGGTAATCAACCGCCGGCCTACCAGCAACCGCCGGCCTACCAAGGACCCGGCTACCAGCAACCGCCGGCCTACCAGGGACCCGGCTACCAGCAACCGCCGGCCTACCAGGGACCCGGCTACCAGCAACCGCCGGCTTACCAGCACGCCGCCGGTGGATCCCAGAACGGATACCAGCAACGGCCGAAATCGCCGGCCGCCAATTTCAGAAATTTTCCACAACGGCTTCAAGACCTCAGCTTAATTCCGCGCGAAGTAAAAAATGCTTACCTGCTCTTTGTTGCCGGCGCCCTACTGAACGTGCTGGCATCCCTGATTGAAATTTTTGCGGCCGGGAGCCGAGGAGGCCTTTTCGTCGCAGCCGGAATTGTCGGGTTTGTCTTCGCTGTCATCTTTGCAGCCGTCTTCATCTGGTTCGCCCTCCTCACGAAGGAAGGAGTTGGCTGGGCCCGCATCGTCATGATCGTATTGGCAGCCCTGAGCATCATCGGTGCCCTTGTCTCGCTCATCGGAATGTTCGCCAGCATCATTGGCTTCATCAACGTCTTGGCCTACGTCGCCTCCATCATCGGCGGCATCATGCTGCTGCTTCCACGGTCGCAGGCATACTTCGCAGCCCGGAGGCCACAGGGGCCCCTGCGGTAACCAATCGGAGAGACGAAAAAGCAACTGCGATACGCCGGCCGCGGTAGGGTTGATGAACCCCACCGCGGCCGGCGTTTTTGGCGCAACCTATGGCACAGATCCTGCCGGCGACGTTACAGCACAGAGCCATCAGCCACTGATCGATTGGATTCCCATGAGCACCCCCGAGGAAGAGCCCGCGACTGGTGAACAGCCGCCAGGGCCCGGCCACTATGGGGAGATAGCTCCGGGTGTCCCCCGCTATGGGCAGTATGCACCGCCAGGATTACAGTCACCGGCCGCGGAGCCCGTGCCGTCTGCTGCACCGCTGCCGGGAAGCACCCAGCGCACCGCACCGCGCCAGGTTGAGGTTGCGTTCTGGCTCATCCTCGCAGCCGCTGTCATCGAGGCCTTGCTCGTAATCCTGGGCGCCTTCGCGCTGTTCACTCCGGCCGGACAATCCACGGCGGGGCAAATGCTCCGCAACGCCGGGCTCACCGACGAAAGTATGCTGCAGCCGCTGCTCATTACGGCGTTGGTCATCAGCGCTGTTTCCGTCGGCATCTATGTTCTTCTCGCTTACCAGATCCGCAGGGGCCGTAATTGGGCCAGGATTACCGGAGCCGTCCTGGCTGCGGTGTCCTTGCTGTCCTTGCTCCAGCCGGACCTGATCACAGCAGTCCAAATGGTCCTGGGCGTCGTCGCCATCATTTTGGTGTTTTTGCCGTCCGTCCGGAGTTATTTCAGGCACTAGGGCGTCCCGGGCCGTCGCCGGGTTCGTGGATGCGCTGGGCGTGATAAGCCAGAATCTGCAGCTCGGTGGCCATATCCACCTTGCGAAGATTGACGGAGTCGGGGACCTGCAGGACCACCGGGGCAAAGCTCAGGATGCTGTGTACGCCGGCAGCGACGACCCGATCGCACACCTGCTGGGCGACAGTGCCCGGCAGCGCCAGGACGACCATGGTTGCCCGTGTGCGTGCCAATACCACTTCCAGGTCCCGCACATCGCTGACCCTGAGCCAGCCGACCTCGTTGCCGACTATCAGCTGATCCGCGTCAAAAAGCGCAACGACGTCGAAACCTCGGGATTCGAAGCCGGTGTAGCGGGCCAAGGCACGGCCCAGATTCCCGGCACCGACGATGGCGACCCGCCAATCGTGCGTCAGCCCCAGGGTGGCCGCAATGTTGCCGCTCAAACGCTGGACTTCATACCCGACGCCGCGTGTGCCGTGCGAACCGAGGTAGGACAAGTCCTTGCGGACGTTGGAGGAACTTACACCCGCGGTTTCCGCCAGCGCCTCCGACGAAACCCGCTCGACGCCGTCGGCCAGCATGGCCGACAAGGAGCGCAAATAAACGGTCAGCCTCGCCACGGTCGCGGAAGGCAGCTGGCGCGTCATTGCCGGCAGCGCCGCAGGGGAGGACGGCCGAATCTCAGATGTGGTCAAAGACGTTGCTCCCCAAACTCTTCCAGTGCAATCCACGGCGGAATTCCACGGCGGTAGAACTCCACTGTAGAACGCCAAGCCGGGCCGGCCAAGCCGTGAAGGCGGCGCTTAGCCGGCAGGTGGCTCCATAATCGCCAGCAGAGTGCGGCGCAGCCGCCGCGGATCGATGGTCCAGAAATCCCGCTGCACGCCGTTGACCAGCACCACCGGAACTTCCTCTGCGAAGCGCCCGGCCAGCGCTGCGTCGTCGTCCAGTGAGCGTTCCTGCCAGGTCAGCCCGAGCTCCGCAGCCACGGCAGCCACCACCGCGCGGGCATCCGCGCACAGGTGGCAGCCGGTCCTGGTCACCAAGACGAGTTCCGGCTGCGCCGCTGACGGCCCGGAGGAACGGCCGGCGCGCTCGGGTGTGTGCATGGTACAAATCTAGCCTCCAGGGAAAGGCCGCACGGGCGCTAAGACGCGGATTCAGGTATTGGGCATTCCGATTGACTAGACTCAACCCATGCCCGAAGTGAACATAGTTACAGCCGGGGAAGACTCGGCTAGCTCGGACCACGAGGGCGAAGCCGCTTTTTTCGACGTGGACAATACGATGATGAAGGGCGCCAGCCTCTTTCACGTGGCGCGCAAAATGTACCAGAAGAAAGCCTTCACCCTTCGTGATGCTGCCGGATTCGCCTGGAAGCAGGCAAAATTTGTGCTCCGCGGTGAGACTCTCGAAGATGTCCATTCCGTCCGGGATTCGGCGTTGGTTCTCGCCGCCGGCATTCCAGTTGAAATGGTCCAGACCATGGGTGAAGAAGTCTTCGACGAGATGATCGAGTCGAAGATCTGGCCCGGTACTCTCGCGCTGGCCCAACAGCACCTGGGCAGTGGCCGTCCTGTATGGCTGATGACCGCCACACCCATTGAAGTAGCCAGCGTGATCGCATCCCGGCTGGGCCTCAGCGGCGCCTTAGGCACCGTTTGCGAGATCAAAGACGGAGCTTATACGGGCAAGCTGGTGGGAGATATTCTGCACGGGCCGGCTAAAGGGGTGGCTGTGCGTGAATTGGCCGAGCGCGAACAGCTGGATCTGTCCCGTTGCTGGGCCTACAGCGACTCGTTCAATGACGTCCCCCTGCTGAGCGCCGTCGGGCACCCGGTGGCCATTAACCCGGACGCCCGCCTGCGCCGGCATGCACGGGACAATAACTGGCCGGTCTATGATTTCCGCTCCGGCCGCCGCGCCGCGACCTGGGGGCTGCGCGCGGCAACCGGCGCCGGGATCATTTATGGCGGGTGGAAAGGCTTCAGCCGCTTCCACCGCTGAAAAAAGAACCCGTCACCGGGACCGGTAACGGGTTCTTTCACGCGCTGTGAAATATCTCTACTTCTTGTTGCGGCGCTGGTGACGGGTCTTGCGAAGCAGCTTGCGATGCTTCTTCTTGGCCATACGCTTGCGGCGCTTCTTGATAACTGAACCCACGAAAGTCCTCACAAACTGTTGAGCGACAACGTCCTTGCGGGCGGTTGTCAAGGAATTAGCTGACCGATCACAAGGTATCGGTCACAGCCGAAAATGGATCTTTAACAGGGTACCGCTTCTAAGCCGTGTGCGCCGAACCAGCCGCCCCGCGATCCGCCGCGCCTTCGACAAATGCTGACTCCACAAGGCCGGCCACCGCAGACTCAGGGATGCGGTAGGACCGGCCGAACCTTACAGCCGGAAGCTCCCCGGAATGTACCAAACGGTATACGGTCATCTTCGATACGCGCATCACGTCAGCGACCTCGGAGACCGTCAGGAAGCTCGCGTTCGAAAAGGTCTTTTCCTGCGCCATAATTTTTCGCATTCCTTCACTGGCGTCCATCGGTGACGGCACTCAAGGACGCCTGATCCACCAATTATCCGTGTCAAAACAACTTTAGGGGTAGAAGTGGCTATTGTGAAAGTCTTCTGGCATTATGACCTTTTCGATGGGCTGCGACAAGGTGTTCGAGCACGCCGGTGCTGCGGCGGGTGCGTGAACTTCCGGCTAAATGGTCCAGCACTTCAACTGTGACGTCCCACGCCATGCAGGCGTCAGTCACGCTCTGCCCGTAGGTCAACCCGGCGGTCCCGTTGGCTACGGCGCAGACGTCCAGTTTCTGGGCCCCACCGACCAGGAAGCTCTCCAGCATGACACCGGCAACTGCCTGCGAAGCCGCTCCGCCGGCCTCCAGCTGAGCGCCGATCTCCAATGCCACCTCCGCCTGGCGATGGTGGCTCTTGCCGCTGTTCGCATGGCTGGCGTCAATGATCAGCCGCGGATTCAACGCAGCGCGGGCAAGCCGCGCCGAGGCAGCGCCCACGTTGACGGTCCCGTAGTTTGGCCCCTGCCGGCCGCCACGCAGGATCAAGTGAGTATCCTGGTTGCCCGCAGTCGCCACCAGCGCCGCACGTCCTTGGACGTCGATCCCGAGGAAGGACTGCGCGGCAGAAGCGGCAGAGCATGCATCCAACGCCACTTGCAGATCGCCGTCGGTCCCGTTCTTGAAACCCACCGGCATGGACAGTCCGGAGACCAGCTGCCGATGGATCTGACTCTCGGTGGTGCGTGCCCCTATTGCACCCCACGACACCAAGTCGGCGGTGTACTGCGGGCTTATCGGCTCCAGAAATTCGGTCCCGACGGGCATGCCCAGCTGGCCGACCTTGAGCAGGAATGCGCGCGCCATGCGGAGCCCGGCACTGATGTCATGGCCGCCGTCCAACCCGGGATCATTGATCAGCCCCTTCCAGCCCACCGTCGTGCGCGGCTTCTCGAAGTATGTCCGCATCACAATCAGCAGGTCTTCCTTGTGGCGCTCGGCCAGCGAGACCAGCCGGCGCGCGTACTCCAGGCCGGCCGTCATGTCGTGGATGGAGCACGGGCCGACAATCACCAACAGGCGGTCATCCACCCCGTCCATGATGGCCCGCACCTGGTCACGTCCACGGGCGACGGCGGCGCTCACCTGAGCGGACAACGGCAGCTCCTCGGCCAGCGCGGAGGGCGACGGGAGCGCGGTGAACCGGCTGACGCGAAGGTTAGAGGTGGCCGGCACCTCGGCCGCCCGCTGGGCTGGTGCGCTGCTGTTCATGGGTCCTGCTCCTTAGCTGGAAGCGGGCCCTGGACAGAACCCGCCGGAAATGGCGAAGGACAGAGAATAATCTCTGTCCTGTTGGCTCTGAAGGTTGGCTGCGTGTCAGTTAGACGCAGGCTCCTCCAGAGCCAACGAAAAATACGCATACCAACGGTTTGTCATAGCCACACCCTAGCCTTGACACTGGCCGCCCGCAAACTGCGGACAACGCCAGCCCTCAGCTCCCCTGGATTAGATCAGGCCCTGGGCAAGCATGGCGTCCGCCACCTTCACGAAGCCGCCGATATTGGCGCCCACCACGTAGTTGCCCGGGGCCCCATAGGTTTCTGCGGTTTCCGCACAGCGGTCGTGAATACCCACCATGATCTCCGTCAGGCGTGCCTCGGTATGCTCAAAGCTCCAGGAATCCCGGCTCGCGTTCTGCTGCATTTCCAGCGCAGACGTCGCTACGCCGCCGGCGTTGGCGGCCTTCCCGGGCCCAAAGAGGATCCCCGCGTCCTGGAACAGCGCCACGGCCCCGCTGGTGCACGGCATGTTGGCACCTTCGGCCACGGCGAGCACGCCGTTGTTCAGCAGCCGACCGGCGGCGTCGCCGTCGAGTTCGTTCTGCGTTGCACAGGGTAAGGCGACCGCGGCCGGCACGTCCCAGACGGATCCGCCCTCCACATAGCTCACGGAGGACCCGCGGCGGGCGGCATAGTCGCTGAGACGACCGCGCTCCACTTCCTTAATCTGCTGCAGCAGGTCCAGATCCAGGCCCTGTTCATCCACCACATAGCCGGCGGAATCCGAGCAGGAGACCACGTTCGCGCCAAGCTGCCGGGCCTTGGCGATGGCGTAGATGGCGACGTTTCCGGAACCCGATACCACCACACGCTGGCCGTCCATGGACAATCCCCGCGTCTTGAGCATCTCCTCGGTGAAGAGCACGGTACCGTAACCGGTCGCTTCCGGCCGGACCAGTGAACCGCCCCAGGACATGCCCTTGCCGGTCAGGACGCCTGATTCAAACCGGTTAGTGATCCGCTTGTACTGGCCGAAAAGGTAGCCGATCTCACGACCGCCGACGCCGATGTCTCCGGCTGGGACATCGGTGTACTCGCCAATGTGCCGGTACAGCTCGGTCATAAAGGACTGGCAGAACCGCATTACCTCGGCGTCGGATTTTCCGCGCGGGTCAAAGTCCGAGCCGCCCTTGCCGCCGCCGATCGGCATGCCGGTGAGCGCGTTCTTGAAGATCTGCTCGAAACCGAGGAACTTCACTATGCCCAGATACACCGAAGGGTGGAAACGCAGACCGCCCTTGAACGGGCCCAGCGCCGAGTTGAATTCCACCCGGAAGCCCCGGTTGATCCGGACCTGGCCCGCATCATCCATCCACGGTACCCGGAAAATGATCTGCCGTTCGGGCTCACAGAGGCGCTCGAGCACTGCGGCGTCCAGAAATTCCGGGTGCTTGTCCAACACCGGTCCGAGGCTTTCAAAGACCTCGATAACGGCCTGGTGGAACTCGTCCTCCCCCGGGTTGCGTGCTAATACCTGATTCCGGATGGCTTCCAGTCTCGTGTCCATGGGTAAAGTCCCCTCTACAAGTCATGCGCATCGCAGCGTACAGATGCGCAAAAAGTCGGCACTGTTTCTACTCTATCGTTCCAGCCCGGAGGTCCTACGTGTCAATTATGGGCCACCCGACAGGGCGAAAATGCGTAGCGGCCGCGGCCCCGGACGCGTCACATTGCTGCACATTCATGCGCGGTCAGTCCCTGCGGCGGCCGAATTTGGGCAGATTCGCGAATAGATCGGCGGCCTTGTACGCGGCGCGCCCCACACTCCGGCCCAGTTGCTGCGGCATTGATCCATCGCCCTGCGCCGTCATGGACGGGCCCGCAGCGGGGAGGATGGCGGGGGCCTCGGTCACGGCCGCCGGAAGAATGTGCCCACTATCCGGTGCATGCACCGCCTGCAGTCCGGACGCGTCGGGGGAAACGCCGTCGAGCGGGGAAGCCGGAACCGCGCCGTTGAAACCGGCGAGCCATCCGCTCACGAGTTGCAGTCCCATGGGGTTGAGCGCGTAGAAACGCTTCTGTCCCTCGGCTCGCATGGTCACCAGGGAGGCCTCCCGCAGCACGCGCAGGTGCTTGGATATGGTCGGCTGGCTCGCACCGAGTTCGTCAACCAACTGGCCTACCGCTTTATCCCCCGCTTTGAGCGAATCCAGGATGTCGCGCCGGGTCACCTCCGCGATGACCGCGAAAACATCGTCATTCACCATGCCCCAACCCTAGCGATATATGCGCCCGAGGGCATCCGTGTCCGCTCCCGTCCGGTCCATCCGTACTCAGTCAAACCACGGATCCAGACCATAGAGCGGGAAAATCTCCTTCCGGGTGGCCATTACCGTGCGGTCCACGGCGTCATTGGGGTTATAGCCAACCTCCCACGAACGCCACCAGAGATCGACGTCGTCGCCCATTATTTCCGGGGCCGCGTGGCCGTAACGGTCGAACACGTGGTCCCGCCATGGCTGGGGCACAGCGGTTTTCAGCGGCAGGGGGACGCCGGTGGAGATCGCGATCAAATGGCTCCAGACACGCGGCACCACACTGGTCACGTTGTAGCCGCCACCTCCGGTGGCGATCCAGCGGTTCTCACATAACCGTTCGGCCAGACGGGAAATCGCCAGCGCCGCCTCGCGCTGAGCGTCCACGCTGGTATTCAGATGCGTCAGCGGATCGTCCTTGTGGGAGTCGCAGCCGTGCTGGCTGACGATCACTTCCGGCTTGAAAGCCGTCACCAGCTGCGGGACAACGGCGTGGAAGGCACGCAGCCAGCCGGCATCCCCGGTCCGTGGGGGCAGAGCAATATTGACGGCCGATCCCGGTGCCTCGGGGCCGCCGGATTCATTGGCGAACCCAGTCCCGGGAAAGAGGGTCAGGCCGCTTTCATGCAGCGAGATGGTGAGCACGCGGGGGTCGTTGAAGAAAATATTTTGGGTACCGTCGCCGTGATGAGCATCGATGTCGATGTACGCCACACGCTTCACCCCGCCGTCGAGCAAGCGCTGGACCGCCAGGGCGACGTCGTTATAGATACAAAAGCCGCTGGCTTTGTCCCGGTCCGCATGATGCATGCCGCCGGCAAAATTCACTGCCCGCGTGGTTTTCCCGGCCAGGACAGCCTCGGCAGCGATCCATGATCCACCCGCCAACCGTGCGCTTGCCTCGTGCATGCCGGCAAAGGCGGGATCATCCCCCGTGCCCAGCCCATGGGCAGGATCCGGACTCTCCGGGTTGTCACTGATGCGCCGGACAGCCGCAATGTAATCCCGGCTGTGCACTGTCTCGAGCTGGCTGACTGAGGCCACCGGCGGCTCCAGCAGCACCACTGCGGAACGGTCAAGCAGGCCCAGGCAATTTGCCAGCCGAGCGGTCAGCGCCAGCCGGTCAGGTGCCATCGGGTGACCCGTGCCGAAGTTATAGGCGGTCATCGCCTCGCTCCAGACTATGCTGGTCGGGACGGCCGATGGAGCGGTGCTGGCAATCGATGACATCCCTCACAGGTTACCCAATTCAAGCGCAGCGCGCTGCCCGCCTCGAAACCGCAACGCCGACGGCGGGTAAGAAAAGATGGTTAACTACTCAACAGAGCGTTTCCCGGTGGGGACCGTTTTTTCTTGCGGTGCAGCACAACGATGCGGGGAGGGACGGGATCTTCGATGACGACAAACCGAAATGTCTGGCACCCGCCCAAGGATCCTACCCGGTCCGGTTTCACGGCCATCCGCGATTTCGTGGACCGGGTTGCCAACAGTTCCCCCGCGCGGCTTACGCTGATCGTTTTTGCCCTGGTTATTTTGCTGTTCACGGCCCTATTGTCATTGCCCATCTCCGCCTCTGACGGCAAAGTTACGCCGTTTCACGACGCACTTTTTACCGCTGTTTCCGCCGTGTGTGTCACCGGGCTCACCACCGTTTCCACCGCCCTGCACTGGACGTTTTTTGGCCAGCTGGTCATCCTGATCGCCATCTTCGTCGGTGGGCTCGGTATTCTCACGCTGGCGTCGCTAATGGCGCTCACGGTCAGCAAACGGCTCGGCGTCCGCGGGAAGCTGATTGCTCAGGAGGCCATGAACGCCAGCCGGCTGGGCGAAGTGGGAACGCTGCTGCGAATAGTCATCACCACGTCCGTCTGCATCGAAATCGCGCTGGCGCTGATGCTGGCACCTCGGTTCATGCTGCTCGGCGAAAGTTTCCCGATGGCACTGTGGCATGCCATCTTCTATTCAATCTCAGCCTTCAATAATGCCGGCTTCACCCCGCACTCCGACGGCGTTGTCCCTTACGAAAATGATCTCTGGGTATTGATCCCACTCATGCTGGGTGGGTTCATCGGCAGCCTCGGTTTTCCAGTGCTCATGGTCCTGCTCAGCACCGGTTTCCGCGTCAAACGCTGGAACCTGCACACGAAACTCACAGTCCAGGTTTCGCTCATTCTGCTGGTAGCCGGTGCCATTATCTGGGGATTCATGGAATGGTCCAACCCGGCGACCATCGGCCCCATGGCAACGGGGGATAAGATCACGCACTCAATCTTCGCGTCCGTGATGACCAGGTCCCTCGGGTTCAACGTCGTGGATATGAACTCAGTGAATTCCTCCACCATGCTGCTCTCCGATGCGCTGATGTTCGCCGGCGGCGGCTCAGCGTCCACAGCCGGTGGCATAAAAGTTACGACCTTGGCCGTGATGTTCCTGGCCATCGTGGCGGAGGCCCGCGGCGATAATGACGTGAAGATCTACGGCCGTACCGTTCCGCAGGGCACGCTCCGGGTAGCGATCTCGGTCATAATGATGGGCGCGACGCTTGTCATGGTAGCCACCGGTGCGCTGCTGGCCATCAGCGGGCAGAGCCTGGACCGGGTGCTTTTCGAAGCCATTTCCGCGTTCGCCACGGTGGGACTGAGCACAGGGCTAAGCGCACAGCTGCCGCCGGCCGGGGTCTATGTCCTGTCCATCCTCATGTTTGCCGGCCGAGTAGGAAGTATTACGCTGGCCTCGGCGCTGGCGCTGCGGCAACGTCGTCAACTGTTCCATTACCCGGAAGAAAGACCGATAATTGGCTGAAAAATCCAGCTCCAGCAGGACCAGCTCCAACAACCGCCCCTCGCATAACGCGCCCGTCCTGGTGATCGGCTTGGGCCGATTCGGCGCCTCGACGGCGGAACAATTGGTGAAGCAGGGCAGAGAGGTCCTGGCAATCGAGCGGGATTCTGTCCTAGTACAGAAGTGGGCAGGCACCCTGACCCACGTGGTTGAGGCGGATGCCACCAACATCGACGCGCTGCGCCAACTGGGCGCGCAGGACTTTTCTTCGGCCGTCGTCGGCGTGGGTACATCAATAGAATCCAGTGTGCTGATCACCGTCAATCTGGTCGATCTGGGCATCGAGCATCTGTGGGTCAAGGCAATCACCCAGTCGCACGGAAAGATCCTGACCCGGATCGGCGCCAATCATGTGATCTATCCGGAAGCCGATGCCGGCGTCCGGGCGGCGCACCTGGTCTCCGGGCGGATGCTCGACTTCATTGAATTCGATGATGATTTCGCGATCGTGAAAATGTACCCGCCGAAGGAAACTCAGGGATTCACGCTGGCCGAATCCAAGGTCCGGAGCAAGTACGGCATTACTGTAGTGGGCGTTAAATCCCCGGGCGAGGACTTCACCTATGCCCAGCCGGAAACAAAAGTCTCCGGCCGGGACATGCTGATTGTCTCCGGGCATGTGGACCTCTTGGAGCGCTTCGCCGCCCGGCCCTGAGCACCGCAGCGGACCACCGGAACCTACGGCGTCTTGATTTGCAGCACCACCTTCACATCCCCGGCATCGCGCTTGAAAGCATCGCCGAACTGCGCCAGCGGAACCCGTCGGGTGATCAATCGTCCCAACCATGAGGCATCGGCCTTACCCAGGGCCTTGACTGCGGCTTCGTAATGGCGCCGGTTTGCATTTACGCTGCCGAAGACCACCTGATTGCCAAGAACCGCCTGGCGGTTCATGGCACCGACGTCGACGGAGGTTGTCTTTCCCGTGCTGGAAACGCCCGTCAAACATGCGATCGCGTCGGTGGCCCCGCATGTCATCACTTCGATCACAACCGATGCCACTCCCGTGCATTCCAGCAGCACGTCGGCCTTGACACCTGAGTCGGTGAGCGTATCCGTATGGTAAATAGCGCCGAGATCGCGGACCAGACCCGGCTTGGGTCCGTCGGTCACGCGGTCGAAAACATGAACTTCCAGACCACGCTGGACCCCAAGCAGCGCGGCCAGCAACCCGACGGGTCCCGCTCCCGTCACGACGGCAACCTGTGGATCGAAGAACGCCCGCGCACCGATCCGGTCAATCTGTTCCCAGGCCTTTGCCACGATCGTGGTCGGCTCCAGCAGCACCCCTACATCTGCCAAGGATTGATCCAGCCTGACCAAGGCCTCGGGATCCGCACGCCACTGCTCACGGGCAAACCCGTGCAGTCCTTTAATCCCGTGCTCGGTATATCCGCCATTGCGGCACATATCCCACTCCCCTGCCGCGCAGGCTTTGCACGGTACCGGGTCAGGCCTGCGGACGATACCGACCACCAGGTCCCCGGCAGACAGGTCTGACCCGCTCGGTGCTTCGAGTACACGGCCAATGTTTTCATGGCCCAGCACCAGAAACGACGAGCCCTCCGGAGCCTCGCCGTACTGTGCATCGATGATTTCCACGTCTGTGCCGCACAGCCCCACGGCCAGGCCTTCCACCAGCACCGATCCTTCATCGTCGGCTGGGGCGGCTATGTCGCGAAGCTCCAGTGATTCCTTCTTGCCAGGGACAATAGTCAGTGCTTGCACGGTGTTTCTCCTTCTTGCGGGGCATTGGGAAATATTGCCGGATGCGTCCGGTACCATCTTCAGCATACTTACCAACCCTGACAGGTCCCCATCCGCCGGTGCCTGCTCCCGGCTGGCGCTTTGGAGCTAACCGGCCGACAGTTCTTCGGTGATGGCCGCGGCGCGCGCAGCGGCAGCCTGGGCACCCGCTGCGATAATGCCGGCCAGCCCCTGCGCCTGAAACGCCGCGATGGCTGCTTCAGTGGTTCCGCCGGGGCTGCTGACCCCGCGGCGCAGGACCGCGGGATCGGCCCCCGGCTGGGTAAGCATCAGACCTCCGCCTGCCACAGTTTCACGGGCCAGGATCCTGGCCGTGTCTTCGTCCAGACCAAACTCCTCAGCGGCCGCCGCAAGTGCTTCGGCGAAATAGAAGACGTAAGCAGGCCCCGAACCGCTAATGGCTGAAACGGCGTTCTGCGCATCTTCGGGCACGTCAAGCACGACACCGGAGGAAACGAAAACCTCATGTGCCAGCGCCTGCTGCTGCGCCGTCGTCGTTGGACCGGCAGAAAGGGCGACGACGCCGCGGCGCACCTTCAGCGGTGTATTGGGCATCGCACGGACCACCGGCTGTCCCGGCGGCAGAGCGGAGGACAGCTGGCTCAGGGACACCGCGGCGGCCACACTCACCACCACGGTCCTGGCATCGAGCGTCGGGGAAATTTCGCGGCACAGCCCGGCAATGCCGATCGGCTTGACGCCAAGAATTACCACATCGGCACCTTGCACCGCCAATGAGTTCGCGTCCGGTTCCTCCGCCCCTGCCAAGGCAGTAATACCATAGCGGTGCGCAAGTTCCTCCGCCCGTTCAACCCGTCGAACGGTGGACACCACGGCCGACGGCGAAAGCTCCGAACCGAGCAGTCCGGCCAGAATGGCTTCACCCATGGACCCGCAACCGAGAAATGCAATTCTTTTGATCATGCTGCCATCTTTTCATGCCGGCGAATGCTTGGGCAGACCTAGGCTTTTCCGCGAAAACTGCTGCCGGTCATTTCCCAGTCTTCGGACAGGTACTACCCAGAATCGCGCGCTAGAGTCATAAATGCCTCATAAAGGTGCGAGTGATACCGATTGGATCCGGCTGGTCCGGCCCCAATCAGCGCGTCGGGGAGTTGGGCCAATGTTTCCCCCCAATCATTGGCCGACGGCTCCCCGGCGCTTTCGCTTTTAACGCGTATGCACTATGGCGAAGGCGGCACACCCGATGGGCGCGGACAGCCCGCGGAGTTACCCGCTCCATCCTTGGCTCGGCCCGGCTTGGCTCGGCGGCGAAAGCCTAGCCTGCTTCAGCGAAGCTGCTGTGCGGATGGAGAAGCTGCATCGGGGGCTCCAGCGGACCGGCGTAAATCAGCTGGTCCAGTCGGCGTAGGATCAACCCTTCCCGCAGTGCCCACGGGCAAATCTGCACGCTGTCAACCTTGAATAGCTGCAGCGCAGCTTCCGCCACGAGGGCCCCGGCCAACACCTGATGAGCGCGGGCGGTGGAGACCCCAGGAAGATGAAGTCTGTCCGCGGCAGACATCGCGGTTAGCCGTTGGCACCACAGACCCAGATCGGACAACTGCAGATCGCGTCTTACGTACGGTCCCATTGAGCTCGGCGCTGCACCGGTAATACGGGCCAGGGCGCGGAATGTCTTCGAGGACCCGGTGACGAGGTTCGGGGTACCGAGCTGAAGGGTTTGAGCCACCGGAGTCTTTAGCGTGGCACGGATATGCTTGCGCAGGTCCTTCACGCTCTTGGCGGAGGGCGGGTCCTCCGGCAGCCAGTCCAAAGTCAGCCGCCCGGCACCCAGCGCCACCGAGTTGGCGATAGCCGGCAGCTCGTCCTGGCCCATGGCGATTTCAAAGGATCCGCCGCCGATGTCCAGGTTCACAATCGTGCCCGCACCCCAGCCATACCAGCGCCGGACGGCGAAGAACGTCATCTCGGCTTCTTCTTCGCCAGTGAGCTCTTCCAGAGTAATCGTGGTCTCACGCTGCACCCTGGCAAGGACCTCGGCACCGTTGGTTGCTTCCCGGATGGCCGAGGTGCAGAAGGCGAGTACATCCTGCGCCTTGTGCTTGGCGGCGAACTCCCACGCCTCAAGCATGAATTCGATCAGTTCAAACTGGCCGGCATCGCTGATATTTCCGTCTGGATCCAGGTACCGCACCAAGGAGAGCGAGCGTTTATGTGAAGCAAAAGGCATCGGACGCGCGCCCGGGTGCGCGTCCACCAGCAGCAAATGGACGGTGTTGGAACCAATATCGAGAACGCCAAGACGCATATGCCAATTATTGCGCGTTCCGGCGTCCTCAGGTTAACGCCGCCGTGGGCTTCGTCCGGCTTCGTGAGCGCAGCCTAGTCGACCACCTCGGGTCGGGGGCCCTATTTCCTGGCCCCGACCTTACGTTTGGCGGGTGCCTTGACGGTCCGTTTGACCGGTCCCCGCTCCCGCTTGTCCGCCAAAAGCTCCACGGCACGTTCGCGGGTCAGCTCTTCCATGGATGTATCCCGGGGCACTGTAATATTCGTGACGCCGTCGGTAATATAAGGACCGAAACGGCCCTCCTTGACGACAATCGCCTTGCCGGAAACGGGATCTTCGCCGAATTCCGCCAGCGGGGCCACTGCCGCACGCGTACCGCGCTGTTTGGGCTGGGCGTAGATCGTGAGCGCGTCCTCGAGGGTGATTGTGAAAATCTCCTCTTCGGTGCCAATCGACCGTGAGTCGGTACCCTTTTTCAGATACGGGCCAAACCTGCCGTTCTGCACCGTAATTTCATTCCCATCCGCATCCGCGCCGAGCACCCGCGGCAGGCTCATCAATGCCAGCGCCTCATCCAGGCTGACCGTTTCAACCGTCATCGATTTGAATAATGATCCAGTCCTCGGCTTAGCCTTCACGGGCTTCTTCGGCGGCTTCGGCTTGCCATTCTTGTAGTACTCCACCGGAGCATTCGCCAGCTCCTCGGCAGTCGGCTCCGGGATGATTTCAGTGACGTACGCGCCATAGCGGCCGTTCTTGGCCACCACCGAACGCCCGGACTCCGGTTCAATACCGAGCACACGTTCCTCCGGCGCGGCGGTGTTCATCAGCTCGACGGCCTTCTGGGCCGTCAGCTCATCCGGGGCAAGGTCCTCCGGAACGTTTGCCCGGGCGGCTTCGATGATCTCCCCGGTTTTTTCGTCCAAGGTAGGGACGGAGCTTTCCAGATACGGACCAAATTTACCTACCCGCAAGGTGATCTCATCGGTAATCGGAATGGAGTTGATTTTCCGGGCGTCAATTTCGCCCAAGTTGTTGACGATGTTCAGCAGGCCCGCATCGTGGTCGTCGCCGAAGTAGAAATGTTTGAGCCAATTAGCGCCAACTTCATCTCCCTTTGCAATACGGTCCAGCCCGGTTTCCATACCCGCGGTGAATTTGTAATCCACGTAGTCCGTGAAGTGCTGCTCCAATAACCGCACCACGGAGAAGGCCACCCAACTCGGCACCAGCGCCGAGCCCTGCTTACGCACATAACCCCGGTCCATGATGGTGGACAGTGTCGAGGCGTAGGTGGACGGGCGGCCGATACCCCGCTCCTCCATTTCCTTGGTCAGCGAGGCCTCGGTGTAGCGAGGAGGCGCAGAGGTCTCATGCCCCAGCGCTGCCACATCAGCAGCCCGCAAGGCATCGTTTTCCTTGACGTTTGGCAATCGGCGGTCGGCATCGGACTCCTCAGCGCCGCGTACCTCGTCCCGGCCCTCTTCATACGCGGCAAGGAAACCGCGGAAGGTGATGACGGTTCCGGACGCGGAGAATTCCGCGTCCTGGTTCCCGGACGGGCCGGTGAACGCGGCGCCCAAACGGATGGTCGCCGTCGAGCCTTTGGCATCAGCCATTTGGGAAGCAACGGTGCGCTTCCAGATCAGCTCGTAGAGCTTGAATTCGTCGCCCTTGAGCGCGCCGGCAACCTGCGCCGGCGTACGGAAGGAATCGCCCGCGGGACGAACCGCCTCGTGCGCCTCCTGTGCGTTGGCGCTCTTGTTCGCGTAGACACGCTTGGCCGCCGGAATGAATTCGGCGCCGTACAGTTCCGAGGCCTGCCGGCGGGCGGCATTTACGGCCTCGTCGCTGAGCGCGGAGGAATCCGTACGCATGTACGTGATGTAGCCGTTTTCATACAACCGCTGCGCCACCTGCATGGTGCTCTTGGATGAGAAGCGCAGCTTGCGTCCCGCCTCCTGCTGCAGGGTCGACGTCGTAAAGGGTGCGGCCGGGCGGCGGGTGTAGGGCTTGTGTTCCATCGAACGGACGGTGAAATCGGCACTCTCCAGCGCCGCCGCTATGGCTTTAGCCGATTCTTCCTTCAGGTGGGCCACATTTTTACCGGTCAGCTCACCGGCGTCATTGAAATCCCGGCCGGAAGCAACGCGCTTGCCATCCAACGCCGCCAGCTTGGCCTTAAATGCCTCATTGGAGTCCAAGGGTGTGAAGGAACCCGCCAGATCCCAGTAGGAGGCGGACCGGAAGGCCATCCGCTCGCGCTCGCGCACCACTACCATCCGGGTGACCACCGACTGCACCCGTCCAGCAGAGAGCCCGCGTGAGACCTTGCGCCAAAGCACAGGGGAAATTTCGTAGCCGTAGAGCCGGTCGAGCACGCGCCGGGTCTCCTGCGCATCCACCAGGTCCGTGTCCAGTTCGCGCAAATTGCCAAGTGCACGCTGCAGGGATTCTTTGGTGATTTCCGCGAACGTCATCCGGTAGACGGGGACCTTGGGTTTGAGCACCTCGAGCAGGTGCCAGGCAATGGCTTCACCTTCGCGGTCACCGTCGGTTGCGAGGTAGAGTTCATCGGCGTCTTTGAGCGCCGCCTTGAGCTCTGCGACCTTTTTCTTCTTGTCCGGGGAGACGACGTAATAGGGCTTGAAATTGTTTTCCAGATCGACGGCGAACTTGCCGATGGACGTCTTTTTCAGCTCCGCGGGCAGGTCTGAGGGCTGGGGCAGGTCACGGATATGACCGATCGATGCCTCCACCACAAACCCCTCGCCAAGGTATTTGCCAATGGTCTTGCTTTTGGCCGGTGACTCGACGATGACAAGCTTCTTGCCGGTTTTCGCCTTGGCAGCTGTTGCCTTGCTGGGCACGGTACTCCTACATGGGACAGATTAGGTGGGCAGACTCAGCCCCCGAGAGCCTAGTTCACCATATTTTCTCACGCAACGCTCATTCGCCCTCCCAACTGAGTAGCAGCAGGTGCACTCAAATCGCGTTTTGAGTGCACCTGCTGCTACCTAGTTGGGAAGGTGGGGCAGGAGAAAGCCATCCAGGACTAAGTTGCGTGTGTCTTGGAGCAATCCGTTCACAAATTGGTCCATTTCGTTGCGCTTTTCCGCTCCGCCATCCGCCGCACCGCCATCTTCCACACTTTCGTTATCTGCACTTTCGTTGTCCTGCCAGTCCAGCAACGTCGCCAGTGCCGCGATGATCTGCCCCACGGTGAGATCTCCATCGCAAACCGAGACGAAACCTGCCAGCTCGGTGCTGAGCAGATTGGTCCGGCGCAGGCCAGCCCCCTGGCGCAGCAGGATCACCCCGGGGTGCTCCGCCCCGGGCCGCTGATGACGCTCCTCGGTGACGTCCGGGGCTACGATCAGACGGGTCTGCGGCAGGGCGTCCGGTGCCAGCCCGGCCAGCCAGTCCGCGCGGTCGACGGCGGCACCCAGGTGCGGGCCGATGGGCTGTTCGATCGGGTACAGGATTTCCTCGAACCGCCTGATCCGTTCCCCGCCCCGCGGACCGTCCACTGGGGCCGGATGGCGCAGCCAGATCAGCCCGAAACCGATCCCGCTCACCTCACGGGAAGCGAAGTCGGCCAGATACGCCGCATAGGACTGCCCGTACAGCGCCCTGTCGCGGTTCTGCGAAGCATCCTGAAGCCAGGTTTCCGCGTAGTGACCGGGGCTCACTTGTTCGCGCTGGATGACCCAAGCTTCGGTGCTGTCCCCGACCCAAGACTCCGGCGCCGCACTCCAGGACGCGGCGCCGCGAATCTCCCAGTTTCCCAGCAACTGCGCTGTACCGCCCGCGGCCAGCACGGCCGGCAATCCGCGGACCAGCGCGGCAACCAGCTCATCCCCGGCCAAGCCGCCATCCCGGTAGGTGAACCTGTCTGCGGCATTCTCGGCACTGCTCCGGGGCGTAATCACAAACGGCGGGTTGGAGACCACCAGCTCGAAAGTTTCCCCTGCCACCGGTTCCAGCAGGCTCCCCTGCCGCAAATCGACCCGTGCCTGCAGATTTTCCGGATCGATTTTCAGCTGCGCGGCATTGAGCAGGACGTTGAAGCGCGTGAATGCCAACGCCCGTGCGGAAATGTCCGTAGCCACCACATGCTGTGCGTGCTCCAGCAGATGAAACGTCTGAATCCCGCATCCGGTCCCCAGGTCCAGTGCGGTGTTCACCGGTCTGCGGACGATGCTCTGCGCCAGCGTCAGGGAGGCCTGCCCTATCCCAAGCACGTGATCGCGGCGCAGCACGCCCGGGCTCTGGTGCGCCGCAAGGTCGCTGGCCACCCACAGGTCGGTGCCGTTGCTGCCGTTCCCGCCGCTCCCCCCGTTCCGCTCGTTGGCTGGGGCCGGCCACCCGTAGGGACGAAGGTCGACGGCGGCCTGCACCGTTGCGCCGCCAGCGCCGGGCCCGGCTGGTTCGACCAAGCGCAGCGCCAGCAGCGCGTCCACGCCGGTTTCGGGCAGCGCCGCATTCAGAGATGCCCGGGTGAGAGGCTCCGCCAGCAGCCAGAGTCTGACGACGGCAGCCAATGCGCCGTCGTCGTCCCGGGTTTTCAGCAGCGCCGGCACGGGCTGATCCCGGGCAAACGCCGCGTAGGCTTCCGCCCCCAGCAGCGCTTCGACGCCGTCTACCGTGTACTTCAGTGCCGCCAGGTCCCGTGCCAGCGCGGCCAGAAGCCGAAGATCATCGCTGGCGGGGGCAGCTGGAATATTGGAAAAATCGCTCACGCCAACCAGTTTATGGGCCGCTGCTGTAGCTAGTCAGCGCAGCCTTGCGGACAGAGCAGCGTGGCCGGATCCTCCGCGCAGGCAGCGCAGTAGAGCGCCAGGTTCCGGCAGCCCGGATTGGAGCAATTTTCAAACTTGCTGGTCGGAGCGGCGCACCGTACGCACGCCCCGATGGTTGCGGATTTTTCACTGAATTCCAGGTGCATGCGCTTGTCGAAGACGTAGAGTGAACCCTCCCAGAGCCCCTCATCCTTGAAAGTTTCGCCATAGCGGACAATGCCGCCCTCGAGCTGGTAGACCTCGTTGAAACCGCGGCTGACCATCAGAGAGCTGAGCACTTCGCAGCGAATACCGCCCGTGCAGTAGGTCACCACGGGCTTATCCTTAAGGGCATCATATTTGCCCGAGTCCAGTTCTTTAATGAAGTCGTGAGTGGTCGAAACGTCCGGGACCACGGCATTTTTGAACTTGCCGATCTGCGCCTCAAAGGCATTGCGGCCGTCGAAGAAGACCACATCGTCACCCTTGGCTTCGACAAGGTCATGCAGTTCCTCGGGCAGGAGATGCGTTCCACCACCAACAACGCCGCCCTGATCCACCGTCAGTTCCCCGGGCGCACCAAAGCTGACGATCTCGTCGCGGACTTTCACGCTCAGCCGCGGGAAGTCCTCCGCCGAACCGTCCGACCACTTAACGTCGATATCTTTGAAGCCCGAATATTCGCGGGTGGTCTTGAGATACGCCTTGACGGCCTTGATATCCCCGCCGACGGTGGCGTTAATGCCATCAGGCGAAATCAGAATGCGGCCGCGCAGACCCAGCTTCTCGCAGAGGGCGCGCTGCCAGAGCCGGACGGCCGCCGGGTCCACGACGGGAGTAAACGCGTAAAAAAGGACAATTCGGTTCAAAGCCACACAATTAAGCGTACGCCGCGCGGGCAAAGCGCCGCATGCGGCGGTTGAAAAAGGCCTCTATGCCGCGATAGATCATGGCCAGGGCAGCGACCAGGACCAGCCAGAGCAGTACCGCCTGCAGCAGCATCGGCAGCGAAAGCGCGGACAGGACCGGTGCCAGGAATGCAATCACCGCTGGTGGAATCAGAAAGAACACCACCATGGCCAGCAGCAGGCCCAAACCGTCACGTTTGATGCCCGGCACCGAATTGGCAGTGGGCCACATCCGGGGAAACGGCCCGGCGCCCGCCAGCAGCTTTGCGGTCAGTAGCGCTGCCCCCGTGACGGCACAGAAAACGACGATCAGCAGCACGGTGTTGTCCCGCAGAAACTGCGCGCACAGCTGCAAAGCGGCGATGGAACCGGTCAGGACCAGCAGATAGCGTCCGGGGACGGCGAACGGCTCGGAGGTCCGGTCCATCTGAGGAGTCTTCATCTGTCTATTGAACCAAGCGGGACCAAACGTGACGAAGCAGTCAACGGATTGGTGTCGCCCCGGCCCTGCAGCGAGCGCGGCTCCGGCGGCTGCCGCGTCCTGCTCTGCCCGGCGGGTGGCAGAATACATCAGGTGGCCCTGGATAATTCGCTGATCCCGCTGCTGGGCCGTGGTGCTGCCCCGGAGCAGCTGCAGCATGTGCGGACAATTCCGGCGCGCACAGCGGTGACCGCCCCATGGCCGGGCTGGGTCCATCCCGATGTCATTAACGCTTACGCTGCCGTGGGTGTGCATGAGCCTTGGCGACATCAAATCCAGGGTGCTGAATTGGCACACGGCGGCCGCCACGTTGTCATCGCGACCGGCACGGCGTCCGGAAAGTCCCTGGCCTACCAGCTCCCCGCCGTGGACGCCGTCCACCGGGCGCAACTTTCGGTGCTGACGCAGCCGGGAAGAATCGACCCGGACGGAGCCGTGGCGCTGTACCTCTCCCCGACCAAGGCGTTGGCTGCAGACCAGTATGCCGCCATCCGGTCGCTTAAACTGCCAACCATTCGGGCTGCCACCTATGACGGCGACACCGACACCACCGAGCGCCGCTGGATCCGTGACCACGCCAATTTTGTCCTCTGCAACCCGGATATGCTGCATTTTGGCGTCCTGCCCAACCACACGTGGTGGGCCAGATACTTCCGTCGCCTCAAATACGTCATCGTCGACGAGGCCCACAGCTACCGCGGCGTCTTCGGCTCACACGTGGCCAATCTGATGCGCAGGCTGCGTCGAATCTGCATGTATTACGGCGCCGACCCAGTCTTCATCGCAGCCTCGGCCACGTCCTCCGACCCGGAAGTCTCCTTTGGCAGGCTGATCGGTGCTCCGGTATCCGCCGTGACGGAGGACTGCTCGCCGCACGGAGCCACGACGGTGGCATTTTGGGAACCGGCGCTGATGGAGCTTAAGGGAGAAAACGGGGCACCGGCGAGGCGCACAGCCATCGCTGAAACCGCAGACCTGATGGCCAATCTGGTCTCGTCCAGAGTGCGCACCATCGCCTTTATCAAATCCCGACGCGGTGCTGAGACCATCGCCGCGATCACCAAACGGTTATTGGAAGAGGTGGATCGCAGTCTCCCGCAGCGGGTGGCCGCGTACCGGTCCGGTTATCTGCCGGAGGAACGCCGGGCCTTGGAGAAGGCACTGCGTTCCGGGGAGCTGCTCGGTGTCTCCAGCACCTCGGCACTGGAACTGGGCATCGATATTTCCGGTTTGGATGCCGTGCTGGTGGCTGGCTGGCCCGGGACCAGGGCTTCGCTATTCCAGCAGATCGGCCGTGCCGGGCGCGCCGGGCAGGACTCCATCGCTGCGTTCGTGGCCAGTGACGACCCGCTCGACACCTATTTGGTCCACCACCCCGAGGCCATTTTCGATGTTGCAGTGGAAGCGACTGTCTTCGATCCGTCCAACCCGTATGTCCTGGGCCCGCATCTTTGTGCCGCCGCTGCCGAGCTTCCGCTGGGGCCTGCTGACGTTGAGCTCTTCGGTCCTTCCACGCCAAATCTCCTGGCCACTCTGGTGTCGGACGGCTATTTACGCCGGCGCCCCGCCGGCTGGTTCTGGACCCACCCGCAAAGCGCCGCGGGTATGGTCAATCTTCGAGCCGACGGCGGCGGTCCGATCAGCATCGTTGACGTTGACACGGGCTCGTTGCTGGGCACGATGGATTCGCCGCAGTCCCATTACCAGGCTCATCGGGGTGCCGTCTATGTCCATCAGGGAGAGACATTTGTGGTCGAGGAGCTCAATGAACAGGACCACTGTGCCATGGTCCGGCGAGGGAATCCGGATTACTACACGACGGCACGCGATGTCACCCAGATCGAGGTCCTGGAGTCTTTGCGCCATGAGTCCTGGGGGCCCGTGCAGGTCCATTTCGGTGCTGTTCAAGTCACCACACAGGTAGTCTCCTTTCAGCGTAAGGCGTTTGTTTCCAATGAGGTGTTGGGCGAAGAACCGCTGGAGTTGGGCGCAAACGATCTCTTCACTAAGGCGGTCTGGTTCACCGTGGATAACGCAACCTTGCTGGCCGGCGGGTTGGTGGAACCGCAGTTCCCCGGCGCCCTGCATGCGGCAGAGCACGCCGCCATCGGTCTGTTACCACTCGTCGCCTCCAGCGACCGCTGGGACGTGGGCGGAGTTTCCACTGCGATCCATGCCGATACCGGCCAGCCAACGATCTTTGTCTACGATGGGCATCCTGGCGGCGCCGGTTTTGCCGAGCGGGGATTTGAGGCTGCCAGGATTTGGCTCAGGGCAACCCGGGACGCCATCGCCGCATGCGAGTGCGAGGCAGGCTGCCCATCGTGCGTCCAATCGCCCAAGTGCGGCAACAAGAACAATCCGCTGGACAAGGCGGGAGCAATCCTCTTGATCGACATCCTTTTGGCGGGCGCCGGATAAACCACCGGTTGCCGGGGTGACGACAGACCACCGGTTGTCAGCGTGACGACAGACCACCGGTTGTCAGCGTGACGACAGACCACCGGTTGTCAGCGTGACGACAGACCACCGGTTGTCGGGGGCCGGGTAACGACAGGGCGAACCTTCTACGGCGGAGGACCGGCACGCGAGTGCCCTTCGGCATTACCCCAAGGACCCGGAAGATCGATGCTCGTCTTGATCTCGACAATGTCCTGGTCCTTCCCCTCAATGAGGCAGCCGACCAATACGCAGTGGTGGCGGATTGCAACGTCCGCCGCCACGCTGCAAGGCTGCCCAGGGATAAGTTCCCGCGCCGCGTCGGCTCCAGCCAGAGCTGCCAAATCTGCAGCTGTCGCAGCCCGGCTGGCCCCTACCGCCGCCTGGACTATGAGCAACACGGCCGCCAGGAATATGAGCAGCACCGCTGCCAGCCCTGCCATGAGTACTGTCCCTGCGCCCCACTCCGTCCCGCCGCCTGCCCCTGCCCGCGCAGACGGCTCCCCGACGGCAGCTGTCCCGGCAGATCCTGCCCCGATGACAGCTGCGTCCCTGCTGCCGCTCATGGTGCGGGCCCTTCCAACGGTCCCTGCTCGGCCTTAGCCACTGCCACCGCTGTCAGTGGCCAGTTGACCAATCCCGACAACGGCCCCGAAATCCGCACACTTACCTCGGCTCGAACGTATCCGCCAGCCTCCGTAATAGTTACCGCAACTCCGCTACCTGCGATCTGATGTGCAGCGGAAACTGCGCTCGCGACCGAATCTCCGCGGGCCAGAGAACGCGCCGCGGAGCGGGCAGATTCTTCCAGCCTCAGTTGCGTGACGCCGACCAGCGCTGCGAGCATGAGCACTGCCAACAGTGCGGTCAGCGACGGGAGTGCAACAGCCACCTCAGCCGTTACCGATCCCCGCTGTCTCGGCTGTGATCCGATGCTAGCGCCAGCGCGTCGCCGGGATGCCAGGGTCATTGCAGGCTCAGTGCGCTGTGGATGATTGCGAGCAGAAAACCCCGGACCTCATCGCTTTTTAAGATCACAACAAGCAACCCTGCAAAGCCGACCGCTGCGAGCGTGCAAATAGCATATTCCGCAGTTGCCATCCCAAGGTCCCGGTCGCTCTGCCTGCCATGGCCCGGTCCTGTCAGGGAATATCCGCTGGCGGCGCCGGGGTAAATCTCCGTGATGTTCGAGCGGGCAGTCTCCAAAGACCGTTCCTTTCCCGACGTGTCCTCTGGTACTAGGGTTAGCCTGGCCATGTGGCCCTCCTGATCGAAGCTGACCGCCTGTCCGGCGGGTGGTCTTAACTTTTCGCGTTGCGGGTACCCTGCGAAAGCGAACATGGAACAAAGTGGACGGCGCCGCCTGCAACCCAAGCTGTGGAGGGCCTTTATCCAGTCAGCGAAAGGAGGGCAGCATCGCGATCACCACCGGTGCCACTCCCAGGCAGACAAACGCCGGAAGGGAACATAACCCCAGCGGTATGACCAAGCGGACCCCCAGGGCGGCCGCGCGACGCTCTGAATCCCGCTGTGCTGATCTTCGTAGCTGTGCCGCTTCGGCATGGAGCAACGAGGCGGCGGGAGCGCCGGTGACAGCTGCGAAGGTCAGCGCGTCGTATAGGCGGCCAAGCACCCGCTGATTCTTCACTGGCTGCCAGGATGTCTGCCACGAAGCCCCGATACTCAAACCTGCAACTACGGTGAGCAGACCTTTGCGCGTCTGCGTTTCGGCCACTTCCGCAAGCAATTCCAATGCACGGTGCATCGGCAGACCCGCGTCCAGGCAGGTCGCCAGCAATTCAAGAATCAGCGGCACATCGTGGACACCGTGGTCCTGAACTTCGGTGTCAGCAGCAGAGCTCTTCGTCCGCCTCAGACTCAGCCAGCGCTCACGTGTCCCAACGGAGAGCCAGAGCGCGCAGGCGCTGCTCAGCAGGACAAAAATCAGCCACATCCAACCTCTCACGGCGCATCACGGGCTGCTGCCCGAATCAGCGCTCCGGACCAGCAACGACTAATGACCATCAGCGCGACGCCCAGGAGGAGTGCGGCCCAGCCGATCGGACCGCTGAGGAGCGCTGCCAAGGGGTTGACACCCATGATCATGCCGAGCACGAGACCCAGCACCGGCAGCCAGCTCAGTAACCGTACGGTGGCCTTCGGACCAGCCAGCGCCGTTTCCCTGATCGCAATTGCGTCCAGCTCCGTCTCCAGCCATAAGGCGTAGCGCGCCAGTACGGAGGCCAGCGGCGACCCGCTGGCCTCCGCGACGTCGAGGCAGGCTGCGAGGTGACGCCAGTAGAGACATGGTGTTCGTAGGCTGCGGACTCCGTCAACAACGGCACAACCGCTGCGGATAGCCGAACTGACACTCAGTCCCAGTGCTGCCGCCCGACCTGCGCAGTGCAGGAGCTCGGTATTCAAGTCGTTTTGGCCACTCACATCCGGTAGCGGCTGTGCTAGATCCGAGACTGTCTGACCGCCTTGGGTCCCGGCAGCGGACCGTGCAGCCAACAAATCCGCCCAGATATAGTGCCCGGAACGACCAGCTGTCAGCAGAGCGGACAGCTTTCGGACCAGCTGCGCCATTTCTGCCGTTTCCGTCGCTCCCGTCCGTCGCGTTCGAAATCGCGAATACCCGCGACCTGGAGGCTGACCTTTTCGACCTTGAACTTGTGCCGAGGTAGGCAGATCCGGCCGCTCGGATGACGCCGTTCCCTGCAGGACGATCCACCGCTCAGCCACCTGGTACGGAGCATGCTGCCATCGAACGCCAGGGAGCCAGAAAACCACACAAGCGAGGACGAGCAACAGGAAAACCACCATGGGCATCATCTGGTTCCGCTGGCCGGTCCTGTGCCCGGGATCGTTCCTCCGAGCCGGGCCAGCAGTTGTTCCCAGCCAGCTCCATAGACAAGCCGCCTGTCCGCGTTCTGTGATCGCGGAACGTCCACATGTTCAGCCGATCTGCGCCCGCTGGCCGCAACTGGGCCGGGTTCGTTCCCAAAACTCAGCGCCGGGGCGACCTCCAGCCCGTCTTCGGTCAGGAGCACAACCCCGATCTCCGCCACCCGACGTCCGGAAGGCCCACGCTCCAAATGAACAACCACGTCCAGCGCGCTGACGGCCTGGATGGCGACAGCTTCTGCACTGAGCCCGGCAAGGGCGCCAAGAGCTGCCAATCTTGCGGGTACGTCAGTGGCCCCGTTGGCATGTATCGTCCCTCCACCGCCGCGGTGACCGGTGTTGAGGGCGGAAAAAAGCTCCCGAACCTCGGCTCCACGGCACTCGCCCACGATCAGCCGGGTCGGACTCATCCTTAATGCCTGGCGAACCAGTTCGACCAGGTCCACCGCTCCGCCGCCCTCCGCATTGGCATGGCGGGCCTCCAGCGTGAGCACGTGCGGATGGTCCGGCTCCAGTTCTGCGGCATCCTCTATTAGCACCAGCCGCTCCTTGGCGTCGCACAGACTCAGCAGGGTTGAAAGCAGCGTGGTCTTACCCGTTCCGGTCGCACCGCTGATCAGGAAACTCAGACGTTGGGCAATCACGGCACGCAAAATCGCGGCAATTGCGGGTCCGGCAAATCCGTTCGTCACGAGCTCCTCCAGCGTGAAAACCTCCGCACGCCTGATGCGGATAGACAGAATCACACCTTGGGCGGAAATCGGCGGCAGGACAGCGTGTACCCGGTAGCCGCCGTCGAGCCTGACGTCCACGCACGGCGAGGCGTCATCGAGCCGCCGCCCCCCGGCCGCTATCAGCCGTACGGCCAGGGCCCTGAGCTGATTTTCCCCCGTGAAAAAGACATCGACCAGCTCAGCACCTGATCCCCGATCCACCCAAACGGACTGCGGACCGTTGACAAAAATGTCAGTTACTTCGAGGTCTTTCAGGAGCGGCTGCAGCGGACCAAGCCCGCTAAGTTCGGCGTTAATGCTCTCCACCGCGGCCAACGAGCCCGCCGTTCCCAACAGCCGGCCGCTGTCCCGCACAGCAGTCGCAACGCGTAGCGGTGTGACCGGTCCTGCCTCGGAAAGCACCGTGCGGCGGACGGTATCCAGCAGGGTTTCATCAAGCGCCCGCAGTCCCTGGCGTGCGGTACGGCGGATCATCGCGGTCCACCGCGCAGCGCGGACAGGATGCCCGCTGCGAGCTTTTTAGCAGGGCGCGAACCGGCAATCTCTGCCAGCTGGCCACGTTCGGTAGCAGCGGCAGCCGTCCGAAGCACTGGCATGACGGCCATGACAGCGCAGCCCACGGCATCCGCGATCAGTTCAGCATCCATCCCCTCGCGCAGCGGGCCCCGCACCACCAATGCGACCGGCACAGCGGGCAAGTCGCGCACTATCCGGGCTGTGGCCACCGCCTGCCGCAACTGGGCCGGAACCACCGCGAGCAGCTGATCGCAATGACAGCCCAGCGTTACCAGCGAGTCACGGTTCCGACCCAGATCAACCACCGTGAGTTCATAGCCGCGGCGGGCTGACCGGAGAACCTGAGCGCCAGCGCCAGTGGAAGCGCGTTCACCACCAGCCCCCCGAACGGGCCCGTGCCGCCCCCACGAGAGAAGCGAAAAGCCGGCAACCACGGGCAGCGCGGCCGCCAGCTGATCCGGATTGATAGTGCCGGACGCAGCGAGCAAATCCGGCCACTGTAGCCCGGCCGGCTCATCAGCGCAGACCGCGATATCCAGGCCGCCGCCCCACTCATCGCCGTCGACCAGCAGCGTCCGGACCCCGTCCTTGGCCGCAAAAGCTGCGAGCAGTACCGCAAGCGTTGATGCACCGGAACCGCCGGAACCGCCCAGTACGCCCAGCACGAACCCCTCGGCTGCGGGGTCGCGGAGCTGGCTGAGGAACTCGGCGAGCCACTCCGAGGCTTCCGGCACGGCGGCAACCCGATCCGCACCGGAAAGCGCCGCCTGCCGCCACAGCTGCTCACGTTCGCTGGAAAATCCGACCAACAGCGTCGGGCCTTGCCGACGACGCGGGCCGCCAGCCGCATCGGCGCCAAGCGAATCAATACCGATCAATACTGCTGCTGCGGCCTCCCACTGGGGCCCAGCCGCTTCCATCATGGGAATCACCGTCAGCGCGACGGCTGCTGCGGCAGCGACGCGCCCGATTTCGTCCTGCAGGGCAACCGACTGGGTCACTAAGAGTACGCTGCCACCGCGCGACGGCAGCCAGGCCGGAACGCCAACGGCGGCGGTCTCAGCCACTGCCCGACTGTCCGGCACGCCCGCCAGGGGCCGACGCATGGGCAGATGGCCCGTCCTGCGGTCCCTCGCGATCGAATGTTCCTCCATGATCTTATTCTTCGCCTCACAATTGCCTGGCAGGGAGCCCCGCGGGCAATTGTTGGTCCAGGGCACAGCGGGCAACCATGTGGAGGGGCGACACAGGGCGAAGCCGGAGGCTCTTGTGTCCCGGAGCTGTCCCTGCTCTGCCCCTGCTCTGTCCCCGCGAAAACCCGGGCGGTCCCCGCGAAACCCTGCGAAACCCCGCGCGACCCGGCGCGACCCCGCGAAAACCCGGGCAGTCCCCGCGAAACCCCGCGAAACCCCGCGAAACCCCGCGAGACCCCGCGAAACCCCGCGCGGCCCGGCGCGGCCCGGCGCGAGAGACAATAAAGCTATGTATCTCCTACTGGCACCTTCTCCACGCGGCGCCGCGGGCACGGAACCGGCTGTGGATATTCTTCGCCTCGATGCCTCCGGAGCAGCCGTCGCCACCCGCACGCTCTTGCGTACCGATCTTCCGCTGGCGGTCCGGGAGCTGGAACGGGAGCTGGAAGGGGAGCTGGGCCAGGGACGTCGGCCCCGCTGGGTCTGGTACAAAGCGCAGGGCTGGTACCCGGACCTGCTGGCAGCGGGCGTGCGCGTTGACCGCTGCCACGACGTCGCCCTGTGCCGGAATATACTGGTCCACTCCACCTTCACCGCCGGCACGGACTATGCCCTGACCACGGCTCCCCTTCCCTTGGACGATCGCCCTGAGCCACGACCTGTCATGGCAGATCAAGTCAGCCTCTTCGAAGAACTTGACCAACACCCGCGCAGCGACGGCCCGGAGATGGCTGAGCTACGGCAGGAATTCACCGCTCAGCTGCAGTCGGTCCGGGAGTCCACCCAGCCCGCACGACTTACCCTGCTCCTGGCAGCTGAGTCAGCGGGTGCGCTGATAGCCGCCGAGATGCGGCACACCGGCCTGCCCTGGCGCGCCGATCTGCACGAGCAGATCCTCCTCAGGCATCTTGGCCCGCGTCCAACCGGTGCCCAGCGCCCGGAGAAACTGGAGTTCCTGGCCGGCCGGCTCCGCGAGGAGCTCAAAGCTCCCTCACTTAACCCGGATTCCGCGCAGGAGCTCGTTCGTGCTCTGCACCGGGCCGGCATTGAGACGAAAACCACCCGGTCGTGGGAGCTGGAACAAATCTCCCACCCGGCCATTGAGCTTTTGCTGGCCTACAAAAAAATCAGCCGGTTGCACACGGCGAACGGCTGGGCCTGGCTGGACCAGTGGGTGGCCGGGGGACGCTTCCGTCCCGAGTATGTGGTCGGCGGCGTGGTCTCCGGGCGCTGGGCATCGCGCGGTGGCGGCGCGCTGCAGATTCCCAGGCAAATACGAGCTGCAGCGCATGCAGATCCGGGCTGGAAGCTGATCGTTGCCGACGCCGCGCAACTGGAGCCGAGGGTGCTGGCTGCCTTGGCCAAGGACAGCACAATGGCCGAAGCCGCCCGGGACAAGGACCTCTATGCCGGGATTGCCGCGCAGGGATTCGGCGGCGACAGGGCCAAGGCAAAGGCGGCGCTGCTGGGTGCCATGTATGGTGCGACGACGGGCGAGTCCGGTCGGCTGATGGGCCAGCTGGCCAAGAGCTATCCCGCCGCGGTTGGTTTCGTGGAAGCAGCTGCGCGGGCCGGCGAGCGTGGCGAGGTGGTGACCTCCAGATTGGGACGCAGCTGTCCTGCGCCGTCGGATCAATGGTTGGCTACGCAGCGCAGCAGCACGGCGGAGGAGCAACGGCGGGCGGAGAGCGCCGCACGTTCGCGGGGGCGTTTTACCCGGAATTTCGTGGTGCAGGGGTCAGCGGCGGACTGGGCTGCCTGCTGGCTGGCCGAAGTACGACGGCGGCTGGGCGCCTTGACGGCCGAACTCGCGGTGCCGTCCGCGGCCGGCACCGCGGACGCAACGCCTGCACACCGGAAAGGCCCGGAGCTGGTCTTTTTCCTGCACGACGAGGTCATGGTCCATGCCCCGGATGAGCTGCTGGACAGCGTCGTGCAGGTGCTGGAGGAATCCTCGCGGGCTGCTACCAGGTTGTTGTTCGGGAACATACCGATCGCTTTTCCGGTGAACATCACCGTTGTCGACTCCTACGCCGATGCCAAGTAGCCGCACCCGCACAGCGGTCAGAGCGGCGCGGCGATAATGCGGTCGGCATCCCAAGGAACCGACCAGTGAAGATGTTCGAACAAGCGGCTCAGGATTCCGGCGGTGAAACCCCACACCAGAACCCCGTTTACCAAAAAGGCAGGGCTGCTGAAGGTCCGTGGGCCACGGTTCAGTGTTGCCGTATACCGGTTGTCCGGATCCAGCAGATCGCGGACCGGGACACGAAAAACCTGGGCGGACTCGCCGTAGTCCACCACAGCGACAGCGGACGGAGCAGTCCACCAGGCCAGCACCGGAGTCACCATGAAATTACTGACCGGGAGGGCAACCTCCGGCAGCCGGCCCAGGATCTGGACTCCGGCCGGGTCCAGCCCGGTTTCTTCCACGGCCTCCCGCAATGCAGTCGCGTCCACAGATGCGTCCCCCGCGTCGACCCCACCGCCGGGGAAAGCGACCTGCCCGGGATGATCCGTCAGCGTGGCAGCCCGCTCTATCAGCAGCACATCCAGCCCGGCGGGAGCCAACGGCTTGCCGGAGGCGGCGGGAACGTCATCCAGGGCACCAAAAAGCAGCAATACCGCAGCCTGCCGCGCCGTGCGTGGATCCAACGGGCGCGGCCAATGATCATCCCGGGCGGCATCGAGGCCACCCGAAGCGGCTTTCTGCGCGATGGCCACCAGCTGAGCATAAACACTGGCCGTCCGCGCGCCGGCCACTGCAGGTTTCCGGGTCACAGGCTGTCCGCGACCCGCGTCGTCGAACGTCCGGATACCGGCGCCGCCGGTCCCATCCCCGCTCCAGCCGCAGATCCCGTCGTCGGGCCGGACGACTGCTGCCGTGCCAGTAACTGTGCTTCCTGGCGGTACTCGGCCGCACGGGAAACATCACCTAGCATCCGTGCCAGCAGTTCCTCATTGCCCGGTGCCAGCTCGTATTTGAGCAGCTTCTTCGCTTTTACCGGATCCGTCTCGCCCTCTCCGTAGGAGGGACACAAGGTGGCGACCGGGCAGGCACCGCACGCCGGTTTACGTGCATGGCAGACCCGACGCCCGTGGAACACCACCCGATGCGAGAGCATCGTCCACTCAGCCTTAGCGACTAAAGCGCCAACATCTGATTCAATCTGGACCGGATCTTTGGACTCAGTCCAGCCGAAGCGCCGCGCAAGCCGAATGAAATGGGTATCCACAGTGATCCCGGGGATTCCAAACGCGTTGCCGAGCACAACATTGGCCGTTTTGCGCCCGACGCCGGCGAGCGTTACCAAATCGTCCAGCCGTCCTGGCACTACGCCGTCATACTCGTCAACAATTCGGGTTGCCAGCGAAATCAGGCTCCGGGACTTGGCACGGAAAAAACCGGTCGACTGGATCATGGTTTCCAGCTCTGCCACATTGGCCTCCGCGAGTGCGCGGGCGTCAGGGTATCTGGCAAACAGTGCCGGCGTGGTCTGATTGACCCGCACGTCGGTGGTTTGGGCGGAGAGCACGGTGGCCACAACGAGTTCGAACGGATTGCGGAAGTCCAGTTCCGCGTGGGCATACGGGTAGGCCTTCGCCAGCTGCCGGTTGATCTTTCCCGCCCTGCGCTTGAGCGCAAGCAGAGATTCACCGGTGCCGCGGGGCACCGAATCCGCCGCCCCGGTCTTAGCCGACGCACTTTTAGGCGGCATTGTCCGGACCAAGAATTACTCGCTCTCTGGCGCCCGCTCGATATTGCGCAAATCACGCAACACTCCCGCGCGGCCTTCGGTGTTCTGCACCAGGAAGTCGTGACCGCGATCCTTCAGGGCCAGAATCCAATTGCCTGGTTCCACATTGTAAAGGAACGCCCCGGTCTTTTCGTCGAACACCGGACGCTTACGGTCAACGGCAAACCAGAATGCGTCATAGACGGCTTTCTCGCCCTGCCGATTCCCCGCATCGTGGCTGTGGTCCGGATCGTGGCGTGATCCGGGATCGACGGTAGCGCCAATGCTTTCCGGCCTGGCGTGTGTATGCGTGTCGACCGTCGGGTTGTGCGCCGTTCGCGGGGCAGCAGCGGCGGTTTCGGCCGTGTGCTGAGCTAGTGCACTCTGTGCTGCGCCGTTCTGGCCGGCGGCGTTGGAGGGCAATGCGTTGGAACCGGCAGGATGCGAGACACCGGGTAGCGCCTGACCGGACGTGTCAGGCGTCGGAGCGGACTTGCCGGAAGCGGACCGATCAGCGTCCGGCTTGGCACCGTCGAGCTTCGCAGCCGCCGGCTTGGCAGCGTCGGGCTTGGCAGCGTCGGGCTTGGCAGCGCCGGGCTTGGCAGCGCCGGGCGTAACAACCACTGGCTTCGCAGCAGCCGTCTGGGTAGCGTCCGTCTTCGCAGCAACCGCCGACTGGGCAACCACCGGCTTCGCAGCATCCGACTTGGCAGCGTCCGGCTTAGCAGCATCCGACTGGGCAGCGTCCGACTGGGCAGCGTCCGTCTGGGCAGCGTCCGTCGAAGCACCAATAGACTTCGCAGCAGGCACGGCAACCGCAGGCTCGGCAACCGCAGGCTTGGCTGCTACCGGCTTGGCAACTGCAGGTTTGGCCACCGCGGGAACAACATCGCGGGCCACCGGATGCGCAGGCGTTTCCGGACGATGTGCAAAGTCGGCTGCGAAGAACGCAAGCCAAGGCGCGACGACGGTGGATGCCAGCAAACCGAGGGAACCTATCAGCCCGATCAGGAAAGCCCAACGGAAATCAGAGACCGTGTAAAGGAAGAAAAATGCGGTGGCAAAAGACGCAACCACGGAACCGAACTGGTCAACAGAAAGCGAGCCGATCCTCGTCTTGACGCCGGCAGAGAACCGCCGGGTCAGGAACAGGACGCCGGTGAGCAACGGCAGCACTACCCCAATGCCCAGGAAGAACAGGGAAAATCCGTTCCACAAGTTCAGGTAGTAATCGGTGCGAAACAGTGGCAGCACGGAACCAATAAAGATCACGACGACGGACCCCAAGGCCACCACGTCGCGCAGGGTCAGCGGACCCAGCAGTGCCTGGCTCGTCTGGGAACGCCCGGGAGCGCCCAAGGAAGTGCTGCCAACGGCTGGCTCCGCACCGTTGTCGCTGCGGCTTCCTAAGCCTTTGTCGGCGCCGAATTGCTGCTCTGTCATCTGGTGCTCCTTGCCGGACGGCCATCCTGTAGCCCACCGGTATGTCTGGCACGGACTCGCCTAAGGCGGCCCGCGTCGCTCTTCTGGAAAGTCACGATCCTATTACAGCCTAATGACACAACCCTGACATCACTAGCAGGCGAATACGCCAGTCGCTGCTGGTCGCAGATACAGGTCCACTCGCCGCAGGAGCTGTGACCGAAGACACGTGCGGACAATGCGGCGCGCTAAGGTTGAATCCGGAATCAGTCTTAGCTGAATTGAGAGGTTAGAGATGTCCCAGGACCCAATTGCGGTCTCACCCGCAACCGGTAATACCGGTGCCGGCAGCACCGGTGACGCGCTGGAAAACCTGCTGCAGGAAAACCGCAAGTTCCCACCCAGCGCCGGATTCGCTGCGGATTCCGTCGTGAAAGCGTCCGAATACGCCGAAGCGGCAGCTGATGCCCCGGCATTCTGGGCCAAGCAGGCGCGCGGACTGCTTTCCTGGCATAAGGACTTCACCGAGACACTCGATTGGTCCAACCCGCCGTTTGCCAAGTGGTTCGGTGACGGCCAGCTGAACGCCGCCTACAACGCGCTGGACCGGCACGTCGAAAACGGGCTCGGCGAGCGCGTTGCCATCTACTTTGAGGGCGAACCGGGAGACACGCGCAGCTACACCTATGCGCAGCTGACCGAGGAGGTAAAGAAGGCCGCCAATGCCTTTGAGTCCCTGGGCGTAGCCAAGGGCGACCGCGTGGCCGTCTACCTGCCGATGATCCCGGAGGCAGTGATTACGCTGCTGGCCTGCGCACGGATCGGTGCCGTACATTCGGTGGTTTTCGGCGGGTTCTCCGCGGATGCGCTGCGTTCGCGCATTGACGATGCCGAAGCCAAACTGGTGGTCACCGCGGACGGCACTTACCGCCGCGGCAAGCCCAGCGCCCTCAAGCCCGCCGTGGACGCCGCGCTCACCGCACCCGGGCACACAGTCGGGCACGTCGTCGTCGTCAAGCGCAACGGTGAGAACGTTGACTGGACCGAGGGCCGCGATCTCTGGTGGGACGACGCCGTCGGCGGTGCAGCCGCCGAGCACACCGCCGTCGGCCATGATGCCGAGCACCCGCTGTTTATCCTCTACACCTCCGGTACCACCGGCAGGCCCAAGGGTATCCTGCACACCACCGGTGGCTACCTGACGCAGGCCGCGTACACGCACAAGGCCGTTTTTGACCTGCATCCGGAAACCGATGTTTACTGGTGCACGGCCGACGTCGGCTGGGTCACCGGTCACACATATGTCGCCTACGCGCCGCTCATCAACGGCGCTACGCAGCTGATCTACGAGGGCACGCCGGATTCCCCGCATCAGGGCCGCTGGTGGGAACTGATCGAAAAATACAAGGTTTCCATCCTCTACACCGCGCCCACCGCGATCCGGACCTGCATGAAGTGGGGTCGAGAGATCCCGGGCAGGTACGATCTGAGCTCCATCCGGGTGCTCGGTTCTGTGGGTGAGCCGATCAACCCGGAGGCCTGGATGTGGTACCGGGACGTAATCGGCGCGAATGCGGGGAAGAACGGCGAGAAGAAGGATGACCCGGCACCGATCGTAGACACCTGGTGGCAGACCGAGACGGGCGCGCAGATGATTGCGCCGCTGCCCGGCGTCACCGCCACGAAGCCGGGCTCGGCCCAGACGCCGCTGCCGGGCATTGCAGTGGACGTGGTGGATGAGATGGGCGAGTCGGTACCCAACGGTTCCGGCGGTTACCTGGTGATCCGAGAACCGTGGCCGGCTATGCTGCGCGGCATTTGGGGAGACGAGCAGCGTTACAAGGACACCTACTGGTCCCGTTTCGACTCGATGTACTTTGCCGGTGACGGTGCCAAGTTCGACGACGACGGCGACGTCTGGCTGCTGGGGCGGGTCGACGATGTGATGAACGTCTCCGGACACCGCCTCTCCACCACGGAGATTGAGTCCGCGCTGGTCAGCCACCCCTCAGTCGCTGAAGCGGCCGTGGTGGGGGCTGCGGACGAGACCACAGGGCAGACCGTGGTGGCGTTTGTGATTCTGCGCGGGAGTGCTGTGGATGACGCCGATATTGTGACCACACTGCGCAACCACGTGGGCAAGGAAATCGGCCCGATCGCTAAGCCCAAGACGATCCTGGTGGTGCCTGAGCTGCCCAAGACGCGGTCCGGGAAGATCATGCGGCGCCTGCTCAAGGACGTCGCCGAGGGCCGCGACGTCGGTGACGCCTCCACGCTGGCTGACAACTCGGTAATGCAACAGATCGCAGAGTCACTGAAAAAGTAGAGCGCCACCGGAAACGCGGGGCGGTGTGAGGTGCGCGCGATGGGGTCGTTCCGACGATCATCCCATCGCGTGCACCTTAGCTACTTAAAGCGTAATCCAAACGTGACAAAATGATCGAAATTTATCTCTTTTGAGCATTGACGTTCGATTTTTATCGTTTATGCTTGGTGCATGTGATGCGTTTCATAGCCGCATGTTGTGCCAAAGCCAGTCTTTCAAAGGGAGAAACCATGTCATCGATTGAAGAGCGGTTCGCTGCCGGCGCCAACCGGCCCGGTCTGGACCGCCGTACGCTGCTCAAGACCTTGGGAGTGGGCGCCGTTGGGCTGGCCGGCATTCCCCTGCTCTCCGCATGCACCGGAGGCAGCGCACCCGGTGCCTCCGCCACCGCCTCGAAATCACTGAGCTTCGGTTCCGGCTCCTCCGATGAAGTCCCCAAGGCCGGGTATAAGGCGGTTACGGATGCCTTCACCAAGAAGTCAGGCATCACGGTCAACACCAACGTGGTTCCGCACAACGATTTCCAGAACAAAATCAACACCTACCTGCAGGGCAGCCCGGACGACGCATTCACCTGGTTCGCCGGCTATCGGATGCAGTACTACGCCGGAAAAGGACTACTCACCCCCGTGGACGATGTTTGGGAAAAGATCGGCCCGAACTTCTCCGACGCTATGAAGAAGGCCTCCACGGGACCCGACGGCAAGAAATACTTTGTGCCGAACTACAACTACCCTTGGGGCTTCTTCTACCGCAAGAGCTTTTGGGCCGAGAAGGGCTACGAAGTTCCGACCACGTTTGACGCCCTCACGTCCCTCAGCGCCAAGATGCAAACCGACGGCATCATCCCGATCGAGTTTGCAGACAAGGACGGTTGGCCGGCGTTCGGCACTTTCGACTACATCAATATGCGCCTCAACGGCTACCAGTTCCACATGGACCTCACCGCCCACAAGGAGTCCTGGGACCAGAAGAAAGTCAGCGATGTCTTCGATACCTGGAAGGCACTGCTGCCATATCAGAACCCGGGCGCGCTGGGAATGACCTGGCAGGACTCGGCGAAGTCCTTGGGGGACAAGAAATCCGGGATGTATCTGCTCGGCTCGTTCGTCACCCAGCAGTTCACCGATCCGGCGCTGCTGGCGGACATTGATTTCTTCCCGTTCCCTGAAATTGCCATGGAAGGAATGGACGCCGTAGAGGCACCGATTGATGGCTTGCTGCTATCGAAGAAGGGCGGCCAGAATCAGGCAGCCCACGACTTCCTGGCCTTCATGGGCACAGCCGAAGGACAGGACGCGTACGCCTCCAAGGACCCATCGAACATCGCCACTGCAAAGGGCGCTGACCAGTCCAACTTCAGTCCGCTGAATAAAAAGTGTGCGGATGTGATTGCCGGCGCTAAGAGCATCAGCCAGTTCTTTGACCGGGATGCGCTCCCCGCCATGGCGAACAACGTGATGTTGCCGGCACTGCAGGGATTCATTAAGGACGGCTCGATCGACGTTAAAAACCTCGAGGCCCAGGCGAAGACGCTGTACGCCGCGCAATAACTGCCGCGCGGCTCCGCCCCGGACCTCGTTGGTCCATATCAGTCGGGGCAGGCTCACCAGGGTCTGCCCCGACGTTCGATCAGAAAAAGAGTTTGTCATGACCACCGGAATGGAATCACCGATCGGCATTACCGGCGCAAAAGGGGATGCCCGTCCCCGCAAAAGGCGCCGAATACGGCTCCTCTCCCGCACCGACAAGATCGTGCTCAGTGTCATGGTCGGGATACCCACCCTGATCCAGCTGGTACTGATCTGGATCCCAACGGTGCTCTCGATCGGGCTGTCCTTCGTCCGCTGGAACGGCTTGGACCTCTCAGACATCAAAGCTGCCGGTGTATCCAATTACAGCTACGTCTTCAAGGACTATCCGCCGTTCTGGCCGGCGGTGCAGCACAATGTGCTCTGGCTGGTTTTCCTGGCCGTTATAGCGACCCCGTTGGGGCTGCTGCTGGCGGTACTGCTGGACCAGAACATCCGCGGTTCAAAGATCTATCAGAGCATCTTCTTCATTCCCGTGATGCTTTCGCTGGCCTTGATCGGGATTATCTGGCAGCTGTTTTACCAGAAGGACAACGGCTTACTGAACTTCCTGCTCGGTACCGCCGGCACCCCGCAGGCCGTGGACTGGTTCGGCGACTCGGATGTGAACATCTGGGCCGCCCTGATCGCAGCGACCTGGCGACATGCCGGATACGTGATGATTCTGTATTTGGCCGGCCTCAAGGGCGTGGACGCCTCGCTGAAGGAAGCGGCATCCCTGGATGGCGCGAACGCGTACCAGACTTTCTTCCGAATCGTCTTCCCCGCCATGCGTCCTATCAACATAGTCATCGTGGTGATCACGATCATCGAATCCCTGCGTGCGTTCGATATTGTCTACGTGATCAACCGCGGCACCAACGGACTGGAGCTGATCAGTGCGCTCGTCATCCAGAATCTGGTCGGTGAAGGGCAAGTGATAGGCGTCGGTTCCGCACTGGCAGTAATTTTGCTGGTCATTTCCCTCGTCCCGATCGTCTTCTACTTGTCCCGCGCCTTCGGGAAGGAAAAAGTCTAATGAGCTCAGCAGTCGCATCCCGAACCCGCCCATCCGCCCAGGACGTACAGAAGCCTCGGAGACATAAAAAGCGCCACTACGGTACCCACATCTTCCTCATCGTGATGGCCGTCATGTGGTTGATTCCGCTGCTTTGGTCACTCTTCACCGCCTTGCGCCCCAAGGCGGACACGGACAAATACGGTTACTTCAGCCTCGGCGGGGCATTTAACTTTGACAACTTTGTCCAAGCCTGGACGCAGGGCGGATTCCCAAAGTACTTTATGAACTCGCTGATTATTACCGTTCCGACGATCATTCTGGTTCTGCTGTTCTCCTCGATGATGGCTTTCGCGGTCAGCCGGGTGACCTGGAAGTTCAACATCACACTGCTGATCATGTTCACCGCCGGAAACCTTCTGCCGCCGCAGGTCCTTGCGGCACCACTGTTCAGCATGTTCAAGCACTTCAACCTGCCCTACGCCATCAGCGACTCGGGCAACCTGCTCAACACCTACTTCAGCGTCATCCTCGTCAACACCGCCTTCCAGACCGGCTTTTGCACCTTCGTGCTCTCCAACTACATGAAGGCTCTCTCCGCGGACCTGACCGAGGCCGCACTGGTGGACGGTGCGGGCATCTGGCGCCAGTACTGGAACATTATTCTGCCGCTCTGCAGGCCGGCCATCGCCGCGCTGGCAACGCTGGAACTGATTTTTATCTACAATGACTTCTTCTGGCCACTGCTCTTCATTCAAAGCGGCGACCGGCTTCCGGTCACTACCGCCATTAACAACCTGCAGGGCACCTTTCTCTCCGACTACAACCTGCTGGCCGCCGGAGCAACGATCACCGTGATCCCCACGTTGATCGTGTACCTGCTGCTGCAGCGCCACTTCGTGGCCGGCTTGACCCTCGGCTCAAGCAAGGGATAGTCCGGGCAATGCGAGCGCAGCAACCGGAGCCGCCGTCGTCATCCGCCTTTTGACCACCAGCCTTGAATCAACAACAGTGAGGAAGCTAAGATGCTCGCCGACGCCCGACGCTCCGCGATAACCGCCACTGTTGCCCGCGAGGGCGTGGTGCGGGTGGCGGATCTGGCCGGCATGTTCAGCGTCTCCCTAATGACGGTGCGCCGGGACATAGATGTACTGGACGAAGCGGGCCTACTGGAAAAAATCCACGGCGGTGCGAAGATCCCCGGGGGCGCCAGTACGCACGAACCCGGGTTTGAGCTCAAATCGACGCAGGCTTTGGACGAAAAGGAAGCGATCGCGGCGGAGGCTGCCTCAATCGCGCAAGAGGGCATGGCGATCGGCCTCAGCGCGGGGACCACCACCTTTGCCCTGGCCAAGCTGCTCTGCCAGATGAGCGGACTGACCATAGTGACAAATTCGGTGCGTGTGGCAGATGTATTCCACGCAGCCCAGGCCAAGCTTTCCGTCATTCTCACCGGCGGCGAAAGGACTCCCTCCGATGCCCTGGTGGGTCCGATTGCCACGTCTTCGGTGCGGCAGCTGCACCTGGACCTGTTGTTCCTGGGGGTGCACGGCGTTGATGCACAAGCCGGTTTTACCACCCCGAATCTGCTCGAAGCGGAGATGGACAGGGCCCTGATTACCGCTTCCCGCAAGGTGGTGGTGCTGGCGGATCACAGCAAATGGGGCATGCAGGGCATCAGCACAATCGCCGCGCTGGAGGACGTCGACGAGGTGATCAGCGATGCCGGGCTGGGCTCGGAGGCCCAGCGGGTGCTGCGGCAGCGGGTGGGTCGGCTGCGGCTGGTCCCCGTCCCGCAACGACAAACTGCCTAATAGACTCATCCGCTAAAGACGCAGAGGTACCCGATGGAACCGAACCCAATGAACCCGATCCACCTGCGCGCTGCCGGGGTGAGCCTGCTGATTGACCTGAGTTCCGGCGAGCCGTCAGTGCTGCATTGGGGCGCAGACCTGGGCAGTACGCTGCCGGATCTGTCCCTGGCCGGAGTAACGTCCGGACCGGTTCCGCACTCGGCCCTGGATGTTCCGGTTGTCCTGGGCCTCCTGCCGCAGGCATCCTCGGGTTGGCGGGGGCGGCCCGGGCTGCGCGGACACCGGCTGGCGGTTAGCAATGGCGACGGCCGTGTTGGCGACGTTGGCGACGGCGGCGGAGGAACCGACCGTGGTGGCGACAACGAAACCCGTGACGGAGCCCGCCGCGGCTTCTCCGCCCGGTTACGGCTGACCGGGAGCCACGCTACCGAACGCTCGGCCAGCATCACCACCGCCGATGCACAACTTGGCCTGACTGTGGTCACCGAAGTGACACTGCACGACGGCGGGCTGCTGGAGCTCCGCCATCGTCTCACCAACGACGGCAGCACTGACTATGCGCTGGAGGAACTCGCGGCCGTCCTGCCGGTTGGCCCGGAAGCCACCGAGATACTCGACCTGACCGGGCGCTGGTGCCGCGAGCGCCACCCGCAGCGCCATGGTGTTCAGCAGGGAACCTGGCTGCGCAGCGCCCGGCACGGCCGCACCGGCCATGATTCCTCGCTATTGATGGCTGCCGGCTCCCTGGGGTTCGGCAACCGGCAGGGAAAGGTCTGGGCCACGCACTTTGCCTGGAGCGGGGACCATGAATCCTATCTGGATGCGGTGGCCGATGGCCGCAGGGTTCTGGGTGCCAGCGAGGTATTAGGGTCCGGCGGGATTGTGCTGGCACCGGGCAGAAGCTACGTCACTCCGGCACTGTTTGCCGCCTACTCCAGCAGCGGACTGGACGGGATTTCCGCGGCGTTTTATTCGTGGTTTCGGGGCAGGGCGAAGCACCCCTCCACGCCGAGACCGGTGGTCCTCAACACCTGGGAAGCGGTCTATTTCAACCATGACCTGACGGTACTCACCGCGCTTGCCGACTCGGCCGCGGATCTGGGAGTGGAGCGCTTCGTGCTCGACGACGGCTGGTTCCGCCACCGCCGCGACGATCACGCCGGTCTGGGCGACTGGTACGTTGACCCAACGGTGTGGCCCGAGGGCCTGCATCCGCTCATTGACGCCGTCACGGACCGGGGAATGGAATTCGGGCTGTGGGTGGAACCGGAAATGATCAACCCGGATTCGGACGCGGCGCGGGCACATCCGGACTGGATCTCCGGGCCCGGTTCCCGCCTCCCGCTTCAATGGCGCCATCAGCAGGTGCTGGACCTGGTGAACATAGAGGCCTGGCAATATATTTATGACCGGTTGGACGCCCTGTTGAGCGAATATCGCATTTCCTACCTCAAATGGGACCAGAACAGGGATCTGACCGAAATGGGGCACGCGGGCGGCCCGTCCGCGCATGAGCAGACTTTGGCCACCTACCGGCTCCTCGATGCCCTGCGTGCTGCTCACCCGGACGTGGAAATCGAAAGCTGCTCCTCCGGAGGCGCCCGGGTTGACCTGGGGATCCTGGAACGGACGGACCGGATCTGGGCCTCGGACTGTAACGATGCGCTGGAACGGCAGACCATCCAACGCTGGACGTCGATGGTCGTCCCCCCGGAACTCGTCGGTGCGCACGTCGGACCGCCCACCTCACATACCACCGGACGCACGCATGCGCTGTCGTTTCGTGCCATCACTGCATTGTTCGGGCACTTCGGGCTGGAATGGGATATCCGCTCCCTGTCCGTTTCCGAACACGATGAACTACGCAGTGCCATCGAACTGTACAAAAAGCACCGCACACTGCTCCACACCGGCCAAATGGTCCGTGCCGACCTGCACGATCCATCACTGCTGCTGCACGGTGTAGTCGCCGGGGACGGGTCCGAGGCGCTGTTCGCGCTTGTGGCGGTGTCGACGTCGTTCTCGGAGCAGCCGGGCCGCGTCGCCATTCCCGGGCTGGCGCCCGAGCGCAGCTACTGCGTCAAGGTGATCTACCCGTCCGCGCAGGATCCTGCCCCCGCCTCTGTCCATGAAGAAGCCGGCCTCACCGGTCGCGATGCCGGTCCCTATGTGCAGACGTCCGCGCCGGCGTGGCTGGCCGGCGGAGTCGTGGCCTCCGGTCAGTTCCTGTCAGAGTCTGGCCTCCCGATGCCCATTCTGAACCCGGAACACGCCATCCTGCTGCACATCAGCGCCGCCTAATGCGCATCTGCAGTGCCCGCGTTGGCGCTGTTTCGGCGGTTTAGTCCCATCGTGCGCACTCCGGATGGGATAGTGGGGAAATGACTTCTGCTGCGCTCTCCGCCAACCGGGGCACCGTCCTGGTGCTGAACGGGCCCAACCTGAATCTGCTGGGAACGCGCGAACCAGGCGTCTATGGCAACACAACCCTGGCCGACGTGCAGGAACTGGCCACTCAGACGGCTCATTCGTTGGGCTTTGGCACCCATTTCATCCAGTCCAACCACGAAGGTGATCTGGTGGACGCCATCCACGGGGCACAGAACTCCGCGGTGGGCATCGTGATCAACGCCGGAGCGTACACGCATACCTCCGTGGCGATCAGGGACGCGCTGGCCGCTGTCGGTCTGCCGACGGTGGAAGTACACATCTCGAATGTGCACCAGCGCGAAGAGTTCCGGCACTATTCCTACCTATCCGCGGTAGCGGATGCGGTCATAGTGGGCGCAGGGGTGCATGGATACGAGCTGGCCATCCGTTACCTGGGACGAACGCTCCCGCAATAGCGCTGCTAAGGAGAAGGCTACGCTCCGGTGCCGGTTACGCTTTCTCCGGCGCCGTTCCCTGCGGTGCCGCATTTCATTAAACCGCTCATTTTGTAGTGCACTGCCCCGATGGAACCTGCTGATTCAACTCTGGCGCGGCTTGGGCTACCGGAGCCAATTCCGTCAGTGTAAAGGCGTAGCCGATCTGTGTCGTGTCCGTCGATCTGGCGAAGACGGCGCCGACTACCTGACCCGCTTCGTCCAGCAACGGCCCGCCCGAGTTCCCCGGCTGCACGTCGGCGGAAAGCTGGTAGACCTCTTCGCTGGAAGGGTTCTGGCCATAGATATCCGGCACCAGGACGGTGGAGACCCGCTGCACCGTTGCTGGTTTCGATTGGAATGGGCCACCATGCGGATAGCCCGCAAATGCGGCCGGCTGGCCCGCGTGCAGCTGCTGGCCGAGCTGGAGCGCCCGGGCCTGGAGCCCGTCGACGGCGAGTACGGCCAGGTCCTGCTGCGGGTCAAAAGAAACGACCCGGCCCGGGAGCGACCCGCCGGAGGGAAGCTCCACCACCGGACGCGCCACACCGGCCACCACGTGGGCGTTGGTCACCACCCTGCCGGGAGCGACCACGAAGCCGGAGCCGGTCTGGTTCTGGCCGCATTGGAATGCCGTTCCGGTGATCTTCAGCACGGATTGGGCCGCCGTGTTCAGCGCCGGCGTGTCCGTACTGGTGTTGGGCGGATCCATGGGAGTCACCGGACCGAGCTGATCGAACAGCCTCGGGATGCCCTCGTTCAGGACGATTGAGCGAAGTTGCGCCACAGAGGATCTCACCGGCGTCGGCGTGAGGGAATCGATGGTGCCGATCACCCTGGATTGGCCCAGCTGGGTCGAGACGAACGGTATTCCGAGGTTGGATACGCTAAAGGCAAGGACGGAAATCATCAGCGCTCCGACGGCGAGATTCAAGACTCCGCCCAGCAGCCGGTCCATTGAGCGCACTGGACGGAACTTCACCCGCCGGCCGATCAGCATGCCGATCCTGAGTCCGAGGGTGTGGCCGAGCCCCACGAGCACCAGCACGGCCAGGATCACCAGCGCCGTCCGCCAGCCACTGTCTGCTGCCAGCGAGCTGACAAAGGGCACGGCGAAGAACGCCGCCACAGCGCCGGCAACGAAACCGAGAATGCCGGCCAGGCTTACCAGCAGGCCTACCCGCAGGCCATAGACGGCCTGCGCGACGAGCCAAATCAGCAACGCCAGGTCCAGCCAAGTGAATCCGAACATGCCCGTCCTCGCTCCGGACCACGACCGGCCCGGACTGTCGAGTTTACCGGCTTAGTCTGACAACTCGTTCTCGGTTGGCGCCGAAGCGCGCAGGGAGGGTGCAGGGAGAGTGCCGCGAGGGTGCCGAAGCGCGCAGGGCGGGGGCCACGGCGGCCCGGACAGCGGCGCAGGCACCGGAAGGGCGCTGGTCAGCTGCGGAGGCAACGGACGGCACTACTGGCAGGCCGCTTAGGATGGAACCATGAAGAAGTTTGCAACTGCGACGATCTACGGGCTGCCCCTGTGAGGCTCCGTGACGCTACGACTGAGGAGTTCGCCGGCTGGGACGCCCTGGTCCTGACTAATCCGGACCGTGGGGAATTGCTGCAGAGCACGTTCTTCGCGGAACAGAAGCGGGCCAACGGGTGGGTGCCGCGCTATATGGTCTACGACGGCGGCCCGGACCGTATCTACGCGCTTTATCTGGTGAAGAAAGTACCGCTGATCGGCGAGTTGTGGTATTCCCCCAAGGGACCCGGTGTCAGTACCGCGGACGCACTGGCCGCCGTCGTCAGCGCCAATGAAGCATACGCGCAGGAACATCCCGGCATTTTTCTCTTCAAGCTCGAACCCGAGTTGTCCGCCGGAGCCGCCCTGCCGCCGTCGTTATTACCTGTCCACGCGGTTCAGCCGAACATGCACACCGTGATCATCGACCTGGCACCGGAGGAAGAGACGGTCTTTGCATCGTTCCGCCAGCGCGGGCGGCGCTCAGTCCGCAAGGCGGAGAAGAACGCGGTGACGGTGCGCGAAGTGCCTGTCGAGCCCGCGACGACAGCCCTTATGTATGCGCTGTACAAGGAGACGTCGGAGCGGGCCGGTTTTTACCTGCGGGCGGCAGATTACTATCAGAATTTCTGGCGGGAGGCCGCGGCGCGCGGCTACGGTTCCCTGCATTTTGCCTACCTTGACGATGAGGTGATCGCAGGGATCTTCGTGACGCACTTCGGCACCAAAGCCCTCTACAAGGACGGCGCCAGCTCGCGCAGCCATGACAACACCGGCGCCGCGCATCTGCTGCAGTGGGAGACCATGAAGGCGCTCAAGGACCGCGGCGTTCTCAGCTACGACCTGCACACAACGCCACCGGCCGATCAGCTCGACGACAAGGATCATCCCAGTTACGGGCTGGGACAATTCAAGACCAGCTTCTCAAACGAGATCACCTCCTACGTTGGCACCTTGGACCAGGTCATCAAAAAACGGGCCTACGGCCTTTGGACAAAGCTCGGCGAGCGGGCGGCGCAGTCACTGTCGCACCGGCTGTTGAAGCGTATTTACTACTGAGCCCCTTACTACCGGGCCCCTTACTACCGGCAGGACAAACGACAGTGAAAGAGTTCACGGCACGGTTTGCCACGTCCGCCGAAATTGACGGCTGGGACGGGCACGTCACCGCAAACCCGCAGGGCGGCAATGTGCTGCAGTCAAAATCCTTCGCCGCCATTAAGGATTACACCGGCTGGAAGCCCCGCTTCGTGATCCTGGAAACACCGGACTACTCCAGCTATAACCTGGTACTGGAAAAGACGTTTCCCGTGCTCGGCCGCTTCTGGTACATGATCAAGGGCCCGGATGCCGCTGCTGCCGAGGATCTGACGGGGATGTTGCGGGCCCTCAAAACCTTCATGGCCGCCAGCAATCTGCATGTCTTTGCGATCAAAATCGAACCTGATATCCGTGCGAGCGCTGCACAGCACGCGCTCTTCACCGGGCTTGGTCTGGTTAAGGCACCCATCGTGCAGACCAACACCAATACCGCCATTTTGGACATCAGCGACGAACCGCAGGAATTGCTGCGGAAGCTGGGCAGCCGCGGCCGGCATGCCGTCCGGAAGGCCATCCGCTCCAATGTTGAGGTGGTCAAGGCTCCGGCAAACGACGAAACCTACCGCATTATGTACGACCTGATGGGCCAGGTCGGCCAGGGCAAGGCCAACGTGGTGCTCCGTCCTTTCGAGTACTACGCAAAATTCTGGCAGCTTTTTTCCGATGCCGGGCAGGGCCGGATGTATTTTGTGTACGAAGGCGGCAAGCCGTCGGTGGGTGCCTTTGTACTCAATTACGGGCGCAAGGGTACCTATAAGGATGGTGGCTCCATCCCGGCCCGCTCCCAATACGGCGATTCGCATCTGGTGCAGTGGACCGCCATCAATGAGCTCAAGGGCCTGGGCGTGGCCGAGTACGATTTCTGCGGAACGCCGCCGAGCGCCCAGCTCAAGGATGAGTCACATCCGGCCTATGGCAGGGGCCTGTTCAAGACCAGCTTCACTAAGAACGTCATCGATTGGTGCGGCCCTTACGATCTCCCGTTGAGCCCGTGGCGCTATAAAGTCTGGACAAAGCTGGTGGAACGGGCGATGCGAAAGCTGTATTGGCGCCGTACCAGACAGCCCTACTACTGAGGCGCGTTGCCGTAAAATCCCTAAACCAGAGGCGCCAGTCATGACCTCGAATGCCAAGTTGGTCACAAAACTGTCAAACTTCTGAAACAATCGAAAGAGCGCTTTAGACGAAACACTTGAACTCAGGAGAATTTATGGACATCGAGGTACTGCGCCGGGCCCCACTTTTTGCCACGCTCGACGACGAAGCGTTCCGGCTGCTGACCGATGAGCTGACCGAGGTGGACCTTTCCCGAGGTGCCTCGGTCTTCCGCGAAGGCGACCAGGGCGATCAGCTGTACTTCATTGTCTCCGGCAAGGTGAAGCTGGGCCGCACCTCCCCCGATGGCCGTGAGTCCCTCGTAGCCATCCTCGGCCCCGGTGAGCTGTTCGGCGAGATGGCGCTTTTTGACCCGGCGCCGCGCAGCACTACCGCCACCGCGGTGTCTGAGACGCGACTTGCTGGCTTGAAGAACGATAGCCTCAGAGCGCTGCTGCGTAACCGTCCGGAGGTGTCCATGCAGCTACTGCAGGCCCTCGCCCGCAGGCTCCGCCGCACCAATGACAATCTTTCGGATCTGGTCTTTTCGGACGTTCCCGGCCGCGTGGCAAAGGCACTGCTGGATTTGGCGGACCGTTTCGGCCGTCCCGCTACGGATGGCGTCCTGGTGGCCCATGAGCTGACGCAGGAAGAGCTGGCCCAGCTGGTCGGGGCGTCCCGCGAAACCGTCAATAAGGCCTTGGCAGAGTTCGTTCAGCGCGGCTGGCTGCGCCTGGAGGCCCGCGCCGTCGTCATTCTCGATATCAACCGGCTGCGCCAGCGCTCCCGCTAAGTACGCACCAAGGTCTGCACCTGCATAGAGCCCGCATAGCCCCGCATCGCCGACGGCGTGGAGGACCCGCCAAGAAGTACCGCGATTTATGATGCGCGTTTAACGACGGCAGCGGCCGGCCGAAAGGTCGCGGGACTCCGCGCTGATGGGCCGGGGATTCTGCGGGGTTGAACTCGCCGCGCAATGTCGACCAACGCCGGGATTGCGCCGAAGTACTTTCTTAGCCCTAGCCGCTGTCCGTCCGCTCGGGTACATTCGTGGCTATGGGCAACAACGAGCTTTCAGTGCATATCAATGCCGATGCCGAGCAGGTCTGGCGGATGCTCCGCGAGCCGGCGCGGACCGCCCAATGGCACGGCTGGGAGTCGGACAGCCTGGCGGATGAGATTAGCCAGATTTACTACACCGGAGTCACTGAGGGCCCGGATCATCTGAGCCTGCACATGGCTATGGGTGATGTCTTCACCCTCAAGCCAGTCCCGGATGGCACGGTCCTGACCATGACCCGAGGCAAGGCGACGGGTGAGTGGGCGCCCTATGATGGCGATATCACGGCGGGCTGGGCCATGTTTATTCAGCAGCTGCGCTTCGCATTGGAAAGGCATCCGCACGGCACCCGGAGAACCATTTTCGCTGACGGCATGACCTCTTCTGCACGCTCGCTCTGGGAAGCACTTGGCATCGACACCGGTTGGCTGCCGGAGGCCGGCGGCGATTATTCGCTGCAGCTGAGCACAGGCGCCTCACTGGAAGGGAAGGTGTGGTACCGCTCCGACACGCAGCTCGGACTAACAGTGCAAAGTTACGCCGAACATGCTGATGGTCTGCTGATCCTCGCGGAGCAGGCGCCGCTGAAGGGGATCCGGCCTGCGAAGGGGGCGCAGGTAATTGCATCGACCTACGACCTGGGCGCTGCCGCGTTTGAGTCCATCGCTGAACAATGGGACGGCTTCATGGAGCAGCATTTCCCCGAGGGGTAAGGGCAGCGGGAACTTCGGTCAAGTTCTTGTTGCCCAGCACTCCAGGCGCCCAGCACCCAGCACCCCGGCGGCCTTGCCCGACCGGTAATTCGGTTCCCGATTCCCCCATGCAAACCCCGATCCCCCACGCAAACCCACGTAACCCGGTAGCCCTCTTCACGCGATCGGCTCCGTAGGCAGGTCCTGCGCCACCTTCCGCACTTTCGGATCGTTTTCGTCGGCTCCATAATCCGAGTTTCTGGTCAGATCTCTGCCCGCTGGAGCCTTCAGCACACGCAGGATCAGGGTCAGCAGCACCGCCACAACAATGTTCAGGGCGAAGGCCACGATCGCGATATAGACCTGGACATTGGTGCCGGGTATCGCTGCGATGGAGCCGCCGAAGTGTGCTTTCGTCACTGGATTGAGCACCGAGTAAGCGGCCACCGTGCCGTAGATGATGCCCGCTGCCCAGCCGGCAAACAGCGCCCACCGGTGGAACCAGCGTGTGTAAAGTCCGGCAACAATGGCGGGAAAAGTCTGCAGAATCCAGATGCCACCCAATAGCTGCATATTGATGGCGGCCGACTGGTCCATCGCAATGACAAAGACCAGCGCCCCGAACTTCACCGCCAGCGAGACCAGTTTGGAGACCTTGGCCTCCTGCCGCGGGCTGGCATTGGGCCGGAAGATATCCCGGTAAATATTGCGTGTGAACAGATTGGCCGCCGCAATGGACATAATCGCAGCGGGCACCAGTGCCCCGATCGCAATCGCTCCGAGTGCAATACCGGCAAACCAGGACGGGAAGTTATCCAGGAACAGCTGCGGAACCACCAGCTGCGGGTTGATGGTCCCGTTCAGTTCCTTCGGCTTGGTTCCAGCGGCAATGGCAACGTAGCCGAGCAATGCCAGAAAACCGAGCATCAGCGAATACAACGGCAGCAGCGCCGCGTTCTTACGGATGGTGTTGCGGCTCTTGGAAGCCAGCACGCCAGTGACCGAGTGCGGATACATGAACAGCGCCAGCGCGGAACCCAGTGCCAACGTCCAGTAGGCGGAGAAACTGGCGGCTCCGGGGATCACGGACCCGGCCGGTTTGCCGGTTGCCGCATTGACCGCACCGAGTTTTACCTCCGCGGCCCCGAAGATGTGGTCCCACCCACCGAATTTTCCGGGCAGATAAATAATGGCAACCAGAACGGCCAGATAGATCAGCACATCTTTCACGACGGCGATCATGGCCGGCGCACGCAGCCCTGAGGTGTAGGTGTAGGCAGCCAGCACTACGAAGGCGATGATCAAGGGCAGATCGTTCAGGAGCCAATTCTCCCCGCTGCCCACGCCCAGGACCGTCAGCACCGATTTGATGCCCACCAGCTGCAGCGCGATGTAGGGCATGGTGGCGACAATTCCCGTGACCGCAACGGCTAACGTGAGCGTCCTGCTGCCGTACCGGCCGCCGACAAAATCAGCGGTGGTAACGAAGCCGTGCCGGTGCGACACAGACCAGAGCCTGCTCATCAGCAGAAACACGATTGGATACAGTACGACGGTGTACGGCACCGCGAAAAAGCCGCTGACTGCGCCGGTTGCCCACATGGCAGCGGGTACGGCGACAAAGGTGTACGCGGTATAGAGATCGCCGCCGAGCAGGAACCAAGTGATCCAGGAACCGAATTTCCTGCCGCCGAGTCCCCATTCGTCGAGGGTGTGCAGCCCTTCTTTTCCACCACCACGCCATCGGGCGGCATAGAAGCCCAACACGCCTACCAGTACGAAAAGTACGACGACGACGGTCAGCGCCACGCCGTCGACGGGCTTCACCGCGCCTCACCGCCCTCAGCAGCACCGCTGTCAGAACCGCTGTCAGAACCGTCGTCAGCAGCGTTGTCCCTGGGGCCGCCGTCGTCGGACGTTCCGGGATCCGGATGCCGCAGGATCTGCCGCCTTCGTCTGTCCTCCCTGCTCATCAGGGCGTAGCACACCCCTATCAGTGCCGCGTCGATGGGAACCCAGAGCATTTGGTACCAGTAGAAGAAAGGCAGGCCGCCCAGCCGTGGCGTACTCCTGGCATACATCGGCACCAGCAGCGGGAAAACAACCGCAATGGCCAGCAGCAGCCCGCTGATGACGTAGGGGCCGGGTTTCGCGGGTCCGCGCGTTGGGATATCCGGCGGGAGCTGCGTACTGGCCATGGTCAGGTCCTTCCGTTTTTGATAGTTCCCAGCGTACTTATCCTCGGGCCATCCACCACCCCTCGGGACCAAAAAATTTCACCGTCGAAAGAGGGTCCGCGATGCTGGCAAAATAGGGAGGTGCCTTCCTCCCCCCAGCAGTCCCAGTTCTCCTTTACCGTCAACAAGCGCCTGGCTGATACCGCCAGTCCCACCGCGGCACAGCTCGACGTCAATGGGGGCGCCTTCGAGGGCCGCACCGGCACCATGGTGACCCCGCACGGGACGATTCAGACGCCGGCCTTTATTGCCGTTGGCACCAAAGCGACGGTGAAGGCAGTGCTGCCCGAGTCCATGAAGGAACTTGGCGCGCAGGCGCTGCTGGCCAACGCCTACCATCTGTATCTGCAGCCCGGCCCGGAACTGGTGGATGAGGCCGGCGGACTGGGGAAATTCATGAACTGGGCCGGTCCCACGTTCACCGACAGCGGTGGATTCCAGGTGATGTCGCTGGGGTCGGGCTTCAAGAAGGTCATCAATATGGACGGCGCCTCCCCGGGCGAAGGCGGCGGCGCCGATGACAGGGTTGCAGCCGGCAAGGAGCGGCTGGCACACATTGACGACGACGGTGTCTGGTTCAAGTCGCATCTGAACGGTGACCGGCACCGCTTCACTCCCGAGGTGAGCATGGCGGTCCAGCATCAGCTGGGCGCGGACATCATGTTCGCCTTTGACGAGCTCACCACGTTGATGAACTCCCGCGGCTACCAGGAAATGTCGCTGGAGCGGACGCGGCGTTGGGCCGAAAGATGCGTTGACGAGCATTTCCGGCTGACGGCGGAGCGGACCGGAAAACCGTACCAGGCGTTGTTCGGCGTCATTCAGGGCGCCCAGTATGAAGATCTGCGCCGCAAGGCCTCCCGGGACCTGGGCGGGATGAATTTTGACGGCTTCGGGATCGGCGGGGCACTGGAGAAGGAGAATCTGGGCACTATTGTCCGGTGGTGCAGCGAGGAACTGCCGGAGGATAAGCCGCGGCATCTGCTCGGCATCTCGGAGCCGGACGACATTTTCACCGCTATTGAAAACGGGGCTGACACCTTCGACTGTGTGTCTCCCACGCGGGTGGCGCGGACCTCCGCGTTCTACACGCCCTTGGGCCGGTTCAACCTCTCCAACGCACGTTTCAAGCGGGACTTCGGCCCGCTCGTGGAGGGCTGTGACTGCTACGCCTGCACCAACTACAGCCGGGCCTATATCCACCATCTTTTTAGGGCCAAGGAAATGGTGTCCGCAACCCTGGTGTCCATTCACAATGAGCGCTTTGTGGTCAAAATGGTCGACGACGCCCGGCTCGCCATCGAGGACGGCAGCTTCTTTGAGTTCAAGACCCGGACCTTGGCCGGCTACTACGCCGCCCGCTGACACCGCCTCTTGGCTTGGCCGGAGCCGGGAGTCCGGTGCAAGATGGAGCAATGTCCTCACACAGCTCTGAATCCACAACCATTCCCCGGCCGTCCGTTGCCCTGACCATTGCCGGATCAGAAGCTACCGGCGGCGCCGGAGCGCAGGCGGATCTAAAAACCTTTCAACAGCTCGGGGTTTTCGGCATCGCAGCCCTGACCTGCATCGTGTCCTTCAACCCGAAAGACAACTGGAATCACCGCTTCATACCAGTCGATGCGCAGGTGATCGCGGACCAGCTGGAAGCTACCTTCGCCGCCTACGACCCGGATGTTCTGGATACCGTGAAGATCGGCATGCTCGGCACCCCCACCACCATCGATACCGTGGCGCAGGCTTTGCGGGGGCGCGTCTGGAAGAACCTTGTGCTGGATCCGGTCTTGATCTGTAAGGGCCAGGAGCCCGGTGCCGCTCTGGATACCGACACTGCCTTGAAGAACCGGATTCTTCCATTGGCCACATTTGTCACGCCGAACCACTTCGAATCGCTGTCCCTGTCCGGCATGGACGCCATTAACGACGTCGAGGACCTCAAGGAAGCCGCGCGCAGGATTCATGCCGCCAGTGGAGCCGCCGTGCTGGCCAAGGGCGGCGTCCGCCTGTCCGGGCCCAACGCCGTCGACGTCTACTACGACGGCGGCACACTCGAGGTGCTTAGCTCACCGAAGGTCGGCGAGGTCGCCGTCAGCGGAGCGGGCTGCTCGCTGGCGGCCGCCATTGCCGCCGAACTTGCCAAGGGAGCTACGCCGTTGGCCGCTGCCCGGACCGCCAAGGCGTTCGTCACAGCGGGCATCAAAGCCCGGGTCGCCTCCAATGCCCCCTTTGACGCCCTCTGGCAGGGCGGTGCCCGCTAAACGAGGGATGCCCCCGGGGTTCCCGCCGGGGTTCCGGGCAGCTGCCCGGTGCCCAAACCGTAGGTCGGTTCGCGCTTCTTGATCCACTTGATGACGACGGCGGTCAACGGCACGAAGAGGTACTCCACCAGGGTTTTGTAGACAAATCCGACGATGACGTAATTGGCGAACATGCCAAAGCCGGTAATCCCGATGATCGGCGCCGCAATGGAGCAGAAAATCAACGTGTCCACGAATTCGCCCACACCGCTGGAGCCCATCAGGCGGACCCACAGCCGGCGCTCGCCCTGCCGGGCCTTCAGCCGCACCATGATGAGTGAATTGATGGTCTGACCCGCCAGGAATCCCAGCAGACTGGCCAGGACAATCTGCGGCACCGGCCCCAGCGCGCCCTCTATGGCAGCCTGTTTGGCCTGGCCGAAGTCGTCGGTGAAGCCGGGCAGAATGATAATGATCCAGTAAGTCAATGAGGCGAAGATGGAAAGTGCGAATGTGGTGAGGATGGCCCGGCGTGCCACCTTGAAACCGTAGACCTCGCTGATCACGTCCCCGAGGATGTACGCGAAGGGGAAAAGGAAGAAACCGCCATCGGTGGTGATCGGCCCGATCTGCACCCCTTTGGAGCCGCCGATGTTGGACAGGATGACGATAACCGCCATGAAAGCCAGCATGATGCCGAAGTAAGGGCTGCCGATCGAGGCAAAGCTGGGCGGTGTCTTGCGCGCACCGAGTGCTTGGTTGCTGCGGGAGGCGTTTATCTGCAGGGTTTTTTTATCCGGCGATGGCATAGCAGAACTCATATCTGAAAGAAGTGGTTTGCGCCCCTGCGGTTCCCTGACCGCACAACGGCGCTGTATTAGCACTGGATCCGTCTGCACCCGGATGGGAGTCAATTCTGCCATGCCGTGGAGGCATGGCCTACTACCAGAGCTATCGTGCGGAATGTGCCGGCCACGGTGCGGGAATGCCACCGACCGGTCACGGTGTTGGACACAGTATGAAGATTGAAATCTGGTCCGACATCGCGTGCCCCTGGTGCTACATTGGCAAGCGCCGATTCGAAACCGCGCTGGCCGCATTCGAGCACAAGGCCGAGGTCCAGGTGTACTGGCGCAGCTACCAGCTGGACCCGTCCCTCCCCGAGCATTACGACGGCACCGAACTGGCCTACTTGAGTGAACGCAAGGGGATGGACCCGGAGAACGTACGGCAGATGTTCGCCCATGTTAAGGAGCAGGCGGCCGGCGAAGGCCTGAGTTATGACTTTGACAAGGCGGTGGTCGCGAACAGCTTCCAGGCGCACCAGCTGCTGCATCTGGCCGCGGCACATGGCAAGGCCGACGACGTTAAAGAGGCGCTGCTGTCAGCGCACTTTGAGCGGGGCGAGGACATCGGCAGCAGGGAATTCCTGGTCCGGACCGGCACCGACGCAGGAATTCCTGCGGCCGAGGTTGCCGAGGCTCTGGCGAGCGGCAAGTATGCCGACGATGTCCGCGCCGACATTATTCAGGCCCGCAGCCTCGGCGTTACCGGGGTTCCCTTTTTTGTTATCGACCGCAAATACGGTATCTCCGGCGCCCAGCCGGCGGAGCTCTTCAGTGAGGCGCTGGAAGAGGCGTGGGCGCAGGCGCACCCATTGGTGATGGTCAACCAACCCGGCGGAGCGGGCTCCGGGACAAACGAAAGCGGCGAAGTATGCGGGCCGGACGGCTGCGCCGGCTGACTCCTACTGGTTGACTCCTACTGGTTGACTCCTACTGGCTGACTCCTACTGGCACTGACTTCCAGCAGGCTGGCTCCGGTCAGCGTTGCAGGACAGCCACCCCATAAGGGCCAAGGTCAGCCGACTCGATGGCGTCCCCGCCCAACGTCCGCAATGCCGCCGAAGCCAGCCCAACCGCCGTCGGCCCGGAGTGCTGGCTGAGCAGAACCACAAACTCCCTGCCGTCCTCGTGAATCAGGGAGTCCGCGAAGATCAGCGGATCATCGAGCTGCACCGGGCCGCGGATACCGGCAAGTGATGCCAGCGCCTCGTAAAGCCGGTAGGTATCTTCCGGATTGATCCGGCCCTGCGCCGCCGCAAGATATTCCAGCGGATAGGTGCACAAGACGGTCCGTCCCGCGCCGTGTTGCTTGACGATCAGGGCCGGATTGCCGCGTCCGTCAACAGCCACCACGGTTCCGTCGGTAGCCTGGACCGGCAGGAAAGCCCGGGAATGCTCGTTGCCCGCAGCCTTGAAGCGCAGCACGTCGCCCTTGGCCAGTGTGCCGAAATCCTCGGTAAAGGTCAGCTCAACCACGTCATCGTCAATCGGGTTGTTCAGCCCATAGACCAACTGACGCTCGACCCCGAAGATCTCCTCGGTGTAGATCCACCACGGCCCGCGCTGCGCCTGCGTTTCGCCAACGCAGTAGGAGGCATAAACGGTGGCGCCCGCTGAAGCCAGCCGCGGAAGCTGAACCCAGGATGGCCCCGTCAGTGCCTTAATGGACGGCAGCAGATACAGACCATAACCCTCCGGCAGGCCGCCGTCCTCGGCTTCCCGCACCACGCCCACGGGCAGATGTGCCTCATGCGCCGCCACGTATGACTGCTCGGCGGTCGTGACCACCAGTTCCCGTTCTGCCTCTTCAGTGAAGGGGTAGTCTGCAGCCAGATAGGAGGTCAGGACCAGTGCCGCGGACACCTGTGCACGCCGGAGCCGGGGCAGGTCGATGGCTTTAAGGGTATCGGCGAATGCCTTGAGCTCCAGGAGCGCCGGTTTGGGCGCACCGTCCGCATCGGTTATGCCGAAGTGCAGCTCAAACGGATGGTGGTTGTAGGGCCGCTGGTCCAGGATCGCGTCATAGTCCGTGTTATTCCAGGCGATCCAACCCGTCGCACCCGCCAGCAGCGTATTGTGCAGCAGTTGACGGTAATAGTGTCCGGCATTTTCGGCGGAGACAAAGTCACTGGACAGACCGAATTCCTCCATCACCACCGGCTGCCCGGTAACTGCGGACATTTCGGCGATGAAGGCCGCTTTCAGATGCTGGCGCAGCACGTCCGATTCCATTCGGTATACGTGCGGCCCGACAAAATCGGTGAACGGCGCCAGATCACGGATGGAAAAGCCGTTGTCATGACCGGTGGTTTCAATCCCCCAGGCCCCGTCTCCAATCGACACCGGCTGCCGGCCACCGCCGGCCCGCACCGCGTTGACCATGAGCTCCGACCAGGCCGCCACCTCTGCCCGGGTTGCCTCGCCACCGTAAATCGGAACCTCATTAGTGATCAGCCAGCCGGCAACCGCGGGATGGCCGGCAAATCGCTCCACCAGGGACTTGATGTACCAGGCCTGCCGGTTCACAAACCAGACATCCGTATAGAGGTTCCTCCCCGCCCGCCAACGTGGATCCCAGTTCTCACCGGACATGTGCCCCACGATGAAGGTGGGGACCGTGGTCATTCCGGCGCTGTGGTGCGCGTCCAGGAAATCCGCGAAATGTGCACAGGCCTCCTCGTTCAGCGTGTGCGGTTCCGGCTGGAAATCCGGCCAGTAGTAGAAGGAGCGCGTCAGGTTCAGCCCATGGCGGGCCAGGACGTCCAGTTCCTCCCGGATTACGGCGCCGTCGTAATTGCGCCACATCAGCGGGCCGCCGGTCCGCGACCAAAAATTGGCACCGAGCCAATTAGCCGGACTGCCGTTGGTTGCCAGCATACCAAAATTGCGCTCCATGCTGCTACTTCACCGCCCCGGCGGTCAGTCCGGCCACAAAGTTCCGCTGCAGCAGCAGGAAGCCGACGACGACGGGCACGCTGACCACCAGCGACGCCGCCATAATCTGGTTCCAGTACACGTTCGTTTGGGTCGAATAGAGCTGCAGCCCAACGGCCAGCGTTCGGTTGGACTCCGTCGTCATCACGGACGCGAACAGGACCTCGCCCCAGGACGTCATGAAACTATAGATGGCCACGGCAATCAGGCCCGGTCTGGCAGCCGGCAGGATCACGCGGAACAGCGCTCCCATCGGCCCGGAACCGTCCACCTTTGCGGCCTCGTCAAGCTCGCGCGGAATCCCGTCCAGATACCCGGACAACATCCAGATGGAGAAGGGCAGCGAAAACGTCAGGTAGGTAATAACCAAACCAAGCCGGGTGCCTACCAGCTGAATTCCCACCGCGGAATTGATGTTCACGAAAATCAAAAACAACGGCAGCAGGAATAGTACGCCGGGGAACATCTGGGTGGACAGGACGGTCGTGGAGAAGATGGACCGGCCGCGGAACCTGTAGCGCGAGATCGCGTAAGCAGCGAAAACCGCTATCACCAGGCTGAGGATTGTCGCCGCCCCGGCCACAATCACGCTGTTGACGAAGTAGCTCGCCAGCGGGACCGTCTTCCACATGTCGATAAAAGGTGTAATGGTCAGCTCCGACGGCCACCAGGTGAACGCGCCCTGCACATCACGCAGTGGTTTCAGCGCGGAAATGACCATCACGTAAACGGGCACCACCGTGAAAACCGTCAGGACCGCGATCACCACCATCCGAAAGACTTTTGCTGGAGTTGTTTCACGCACGCTTGGACCTCCGGTTCAAAACGAGTAGGTAGATTCCGGTGACCAGCAGCAGGAAGAGCAGCAGCAGCACCGACATGGCCGCGCCGGAGCCGAAGTTCCAGGTCAGGAAGGAGGCGTTATAGATGTGGAAGGAGATCAGGTCACCGGCGGGAGGCTGCGCATTGCCAAACAGCACAAACGGAGTGTTGAAGTCATTGAACGTCCACAGGAACATCACCAGCACCAGCACCATGTTCACTGGCCGCACCATCGGCAGCGTAATCGAAAGCCACTGCCGGAACGGCTTGGCTCCATCCACGGCCGACGCCTCATACACGTCCGTGGGAATGGACTGCAACCCGGCCATCAGCATGAGAAAAGCGAACGGCCAGAGCCGCCAGATGGCCACAATAACGACGGCGGCAAAAGCGTTGTCGCCAATCAGCCAGAACGGTTTGTCCCCGGAGATCCCAAGGTTGTCATACAGGAAGTGGTTGAGCGCGCCGGTGTCCTTTTGCAGCATGAACTTCCAGGCAATGATTCCGGCGTACATGGGCAGCGCATACGGCACCAGGAAAAGGGTGCGGAAGAAGCCTTGTCCCCAGAACTTCTTCTGCAGAGCGACGGCTGCGGCCATGCCAAGGCCCCAGGAGATTCCGACAACTAAAATGGTGAAGCCACAGGTAATCAAAAATGACTGCAGCAGCGACGCCCCCACGGCGCCGTTGAAGTCCAAGGCCACCTGATAGTTCTTAACCCCGATAACCGGAGCGCGGCCCCAATTGGAGATAAAGGCCTTGGTGAGTTTTAGGAAACTCATCCAAATTCCGGTGAACATGGGAATTACGTGAATGACGAGCTCAAAAATAATGGCCGGAGCCAGCAGCGCGTAGGGAAGCCACCAACCGGAGCGCCGGGGCCGGCGCGGGTTGCGGTCCGCGGGTTTGGTGGTTTTATCCGAAGTTGGAGTGGCAGTCGCAGCGGACATCCGGAGGACTCCCCTTTCTGTGCTGGTGCGGACGGGCGAAGGGACGCGCCGGGCGGCCGTGCAAAACTGAACCTGCGGGACCGCCCGGCCCATCCTGCGGAAGGCAGACTATCCGGCTGCCGCGACCTGCTGCTGTGCAGTCTCCATCGCCTTGCGGATGTCATCCGTGCTGACCGTTCCGCCCGAAGCGATGGTGGCGTACATCTGGTTCATCGCCTTGCCCACGGTGCTTTCAAACTGGTCCTCTGCGGGCACCAGCGGAAGCGGCTTTGACTTGTTGGCGTAAATGTCGGAGAAGATCTTCGCTTCCTCCGGGTTATCAGTGAAGTTCGCAGTGGCACCATTGAGCACCGGCAGCGCCGCGAAAGGCTTGTCCAGCGCTGTCTGCGTCTCGGGGCTGGTCATGAACTTCACGAACTTCAGCGCCGCGTCCTTGTTCTTGGTGTTTTTGAAGATGGAAAGATTAATGCCGGCCACGTGGCTGGCAACGTCCTTGCCGCCCTTCGGTGCGGGGAAGGCCACAACCCCGTACTGATCGCTCTTCATGCCGTTGGCAACAATGCTGCTGTCGGCGTTGTTCTGGTTGATGATCATTGCCACCTTGCCGGTCGCGAAGTCGTTCACGGCTTTGGTGCCGTTGTCATACTGCGCGTTCGCTACATCCACCACCTTGTCCGTCTGCATCAGATCAAGCTGACGCTTGATGCCGTCCACTACACCGTCGGAGGTGAAGGTGGGCTTGCCATCGGAGTCAAAGAGGTCTGCACCGTTCTGGGCGGCGTTGATGAAGGCGAAGTGGGCGTTTTCGGTGTAGCTCCCGGCCGCCAGGGCGAAGCCGTGCTGGTCTCCGGTCGTCAGTTTCTTGGCATCTGCGACCATGTCCTCCCACGTCGTCGGCGGTGTGAGGCCCGCGTCGGCGAACATGGCCTTGTTGTAGTACAGGCCATACGCCAGGCCGTACAGCGGAACAGAGGTGGGGTCCTGGCCCGGCATGCCGCCGGTGTCCAGCGCGGTTTTGACGAACTTATCCTTGCCTCCAATGGCATCCATGGCGCTGCTGTCGAACGGCATGAAGGCCTCGGTGGACTGCAGTGATGCTGCCCAGGTATTACCGATGTTTACGACGTCGGGAGCCTGCCCGGAGGTAACGGCGGTCTGGATACGTGTCTGCAGATCGTTCCAGCCAATCACCTCGAGATTCACTTTGACCCCGGTCTGGTCCTGGAACTTCTGCAGCTCAGGGGTCAGGACGGCCTTGTCATTGTCCAAGCTGGTGCCCTGGTTACTGGCCCAGTACGTGATGCTGCCGCCACCACCGGAGCTCTCCGAAGAACCGGAGGCATTGTTGCTTCCGCCGCACGCTGACGTTGTCAGCGCCAGTGCGGCGATGGCCGCCGTTGCGGCAAGGGTACGAATTTTCACTGAATGACTTCCTTGTCTGTATCCAAAGTGCGCCTGTAAAGCCAGGGATTCGGCCTAGGCACCAAACTAGATGACCTTTTGTCGATCGTCAATCAAAAGTTGGTAAATAGTCGGTAAATTCTTTTTGGTGCCGGAATACAGCAGTAAAAACCGGTGGGCCTGCGGAGCTACTGGCCGGCCAGCAGCGCGTCCACGCTGGCGGGGGCAAGGACATGGTCAATCACCATTCGGCTGGCACCCAGGACGCCTGCCCGGTCTGCCGCCATCGACTGCACAATCCGCAGCCGGGCGGTGGCCAGCGGCAGCGAGCGCTGGTAGACAATCTCACGCACGCCGGCCATGAAGTAGTCTCCGGCCGTCAGCAGCCCCCCGCCAATGACGATGATGGATGGGTTGAGCAGGTTTACACAGCCCGCCAACACGTCGCCGACATCCCGTCCGGCCTGCCGCATGGCAGCGATGGCGGGCAGGTTGCCTCTATGTGCGAGCTCCAGGACATCCTCGCCGGTGACGGCCGGAATTCCGTCCGCGGCCAGGGCCGCAGCGACAGCCGGCCCCGAGGCCAGCGCTTCCAAGCAGCCGTAGTTCCCGCAGCGGCACAACACATCGCTGCCGCGCGGCACGCGAACGTGCCCGATATCCCCGGCTGTACCGTCGGATCCGCGCTGCAACAGTCCGCCGCTGATCAGCCCCGCGCCGATGCCGGTCGCAACCTTGACGAACAACAAATCCTGCGCGTGCGGCCAGTAGATGGCCCGTTCCCCGAGGGCCATGATATTGACGTCGTTGTCCACCAGAACCTCGGTCGCAAGCGAGCGCTGTACGTATCCCGGGACATCGAAACCGTCCCAGCCGGGCATGATCGGCGGATTCGCCGGCCGGCCGGTGGAATGCTCCACCGGCCCTGGCAATCCGATGCCAACCCCCGCCAGCTCCCGTTCATGCCGCCCGGCCTGCGCCAGCAGTTTTTGGCAGTCCTGCACCACAAGATCGAGCACCGCCCGAGGGCCGGCTGAAATGTCAATGGCTGCGCGGGCTTCACACAGCACGCGTCCGCTGAGGTCCGTCAGCGCCACGAGCATATGGGTTGCGCCAATGTCCGCGGCGAGAACGACGCGCGCTGTTGGCTGAAATGCCAGGCGTGACGGCGGTCGACCGCCGGAGGAGACCGCCTCGCCTGCCGGGCCGATTAACCCGGAAACGGTCAGGGCGTCTATTCTGCTGGCCACAGTGGACCGTGCCAATCCGGTGATCTCCGCCATTTCCGCCCGGGTTCGCGCGTGTCCGTCGCGGAGCAGCTGAAAGAGCTCACCGGCGCGTGAAAGGCTTGCTCCGGAGGCCGCTGGTACAGCTGGCCCGGCACCGGTCAGACGTGGCATTAACATGCCTTTATTGATAGCACGCCCGGACGGCAGACCGCACTTAGAGCGGGCATAATTCCGTTTTGTGTCGAAACCCTTGGTACTTTTGCTTGACGCTCGGTAAAAGCTGGCCTACGTTGTTGGATGACTGCCGTTGTTGCATAGCTGCACAACCACCGCCCCCACTACCGTCAGGAGAACCCGTGACTTACTCCCTTCAGCTCTACACCGTCCGAGGCCCCTTGGAGGCGGATCTTCCGGGGACCATCAAGCGGGTGGCCGAGATCGGATACACTGCCGTCGAGCCCTATAATTTCGTGGCGACCGCCGATGAGTTGGCAGCGGCCCTGACGGCTAACAACCTCACTGCGCCTTCCGGCCATGCTCCCTTGTTGCGCGCAGACCAGGATCAGATCTTTGCCGCCGCGCAGAAACTGGGCATCTCAACGGTCATCGATCCGCACGTGGACAGCAGCCGCTGGAACACCGAAGAAGACATTGTGGCCACCGCCAAGGCGCTGAACGCCGCGGCTGCGAAGGGCGCCGGCTACGGCATCCGGGTGGGTTACCACAATCACGAGTTCGAGCTGGAATCGCGTATCAGCGGCCGCTCCGGCCTGGAAGTCCTGGCCGCGCATCTTGATCCTTCGGTGGTGCTGGAAGTGGATACCTACTGGGCCGCCGTTGGTGGCGAGGATCCGGTGAAGCTGCTCGGACGGCTCGGCGAAAGGGTCAAGCTGATCCATATCAAGGACGGCCCGCTGACGAAGGAAAACAAGGACCAGGTGGCCGTCGGACAGGGCAGCGCGCCGATCTGGGATGTCATTGCAGCCGTGCCCGGTCTGGAGATCGGCGTCGTCGAACTTGATGACTTCAACGGCGATATCTTCGACGCCGTGACCGAAAGCTTAAACTACCTCAAGGCAGGACGGAACTAAATGAGCCAGCAACCGAACCAGACCAGCGGCCGTCAAGCGGGTGAACGGACCGGTCCCGTCGGGGTCGCCGTAATCGGTGCAGGAGTTATCAGCAAGGAATACCTGACCAATCTGACCAGCTTCCCGGACATTAAGGTCCACATAGTTGCCGACATATTCGAGCAGGTCGCCGCGGAACGGGCCGCGGAATTCGGCATCGGCGCCTCCGGTGGAGTGCAGGCGGCGCTGGATCACCCGGATGTTGAGATCGTCGTCAACCTCACGATTCCCGCCGCGCACGTCGAGGTCGCGACGGCGGCACTGAATGCCGGCAAACATGTCTGGAGCGAAAAGCCATTCTCGCTGGACCGGGACAGCGGTCTCGGGCTGCTCAAGGCCGCTGATGCCGCGGGCCTGCGCCTCGGCTGCGCGCCGGACACGTTTCTGGGCGCCGGAATGCAAACCGCTCTTCGCATCATTGCCCGAGGGGACATTGGCGTGCCGTTGACGGCGCTGACGCTCATGCAGTCCCCCGGGCCGGAGTCCTGGCATCCCAACCCGGCATTCCTGTTCCAGGAAGGTGCTGGGCCGCTGTTTGACATCGGCCCGTATTACCTAACAGCACTGGTGCAGACCTTTGGCGCCATTACCAAGGTCGCCGCCTTTGGGTCCAAATCCCGCGAAACCCGGATCATCGGCTCGGGGCCCAAGGTCGGGGAAGAATTCGCTGTCACGGTCCCCAGCCACGTCAGCGCCATTGCAGAGTTCGCGGGCGGAGAATCCTCGCAGAGCATCTTCAGCTTCGATTCCCCGCTCAAGCGGGCAGGTTTCGTCGAAGTCACCGGGACCGAGGCGACAATCGCCATCCCGGATCCCAACATGTTCGACGGCGATATCATTCTGACCCGCCGCGGTCAGGACGAGCCGGAGACTATCCCGGCCGTGGGCGCCACCAGCACCCGCGGCTCCGGCGTACTCGAAATGGCGCGCGCCCTCCGGGCAGGGCGTCCGCACCGAGCTCAGGGAGCCGTTGCATATCACGTGCTCGATGCCATGGTCTCCATTGCCGAGTCCATTGACACCGGTCAATTCGTTTCTTTGCAGAGCAGCGCGGATGCCGCCGAGCCGCTGCCGGAGGACTGGGACCCCACCGCCGCCACGCTTGAAGAAGCGCCGTGAGCATCGCCCAGCCGGATCGGGCCGCGCCCGGTTCAGGCCACCCGCTGGGCGTGGCTGTAATCGGCTATGCCTTTATGGGCAAGGCGCATTCGAACGCCTGGCGCAATGCGGGCGCTTTCTTCGACGTGCCAGCCTTTACGCAAAAGGTCTTGGTCGGCCGGGATGCGGCTGCGGTTGCTGCGGCAGCGGCCCGGTACGGCTGGGCCGAATCGGCCACCGACTGGCGCGAAGTTATTGCCCGGGATGACATCGACATTGTGGACATCTGCGCGCCGGGGGCCCTGCATGCCGAGATTGCCGTCGCAGCGCTGGCAGCCGGAAAGCACGTGCTGGTGGAGAAACCACTGGCTAATTCGCTCGGCGAGGCCAACGCCATGGTTGCCGCGGCGCAGCAGGCCCGTGACCGCGGTGTCCGGTCAATGGTCGGGTTCACCTACCGCCGCGTTCCCGCGCTGGCGCTGGCCCGCAGCCTGATTGGCGGCGGAAAACTCGGTGTGATCCGCCACGTCCGCGCGGCCTACCTGCAGGACTGGCTCACCGATGACGGTTCCCCCATGACCTGGCGGCTGCGTAGGGAATCTGCCGGTTCAGGGGCGCTCGGCGACATCGCCAGCCATGCCATCGACCAGGTGCAGTTCCTGCTCGGTGACTCGGTGACCGAGGTCTCCGGCCGGCTGCACACCTTTGTCACCGAACGTCCCGGTCCACACGGCCCGGAAGCGGTAACGGTCGACGACGCCGCCTGGGCCACGCTGTCCCTCGCCGGCGGCGCGGTGGCCAGCGTTGAGGTCTCCCGGATGGCACTGGGCCGCAAAAATGCCCTGCAGATCGAGGTCTTCGGCAGCAAAGGCAGCCTCCGGTTTGATCTGGAGAACCCCAACGAGCTGTACTTCTTCGACGGTATGGATCCCATTAAGGAACAAGGGTTCCGCCGCATCCTCGTCACGGAACCAGAGCACCCTTACGTAGCTGCCTGGTGGCCACAGGGACACGTGCTCGGCTGGGAAAACAGCTTCACGCACGAGATCAGGGACTTCCTGCTGGCCGTCGGCTCCGGCACCGACCCGTCGCCGTCGTTCGAAGACGGGCTGGCCGTCCAGCGCGTACTGGCCGCCATCGAGGAATCGGCAGCAGCCAAAAGCTCCCTCATCCAACTAGCCCAACGCTGACCAGCACCCGATTCCGCAGCAGCCAACTCCAAGGAGCCAGCCATGACCCGCCCCTATACACTCTTTACCGGCCAATGGGCCGATCTGCCCTTCGAGGAGGTTGCCAGGCTCGCGTCCGGCTGGGGCTATGACGGCCTGGAAATCGCTGTATCAGGGGACCATCTGGACGCCTCGCAATGGGACGACGACGACTACGTTGCCGGCAAACTGGCTGTACTGGAGAAATACAACCTCAAGGTCTGGGCCATCTCCAACCACCTCAAGGGTCAGGCGGTCTGCGATAACCCAATCGACTTCCGGCATCAGGGGATCGTCGGCACCAGGGTGTGGGGCGACGGCGACCCGGAGGGAGTCCGGCAGCGCGCCGCCGAGGACATGAAGGACACCGCACGGTTAGCCGGAAAACTCGGTGTTAAGACAGTCGTAGGCTTCACCGGTTCTTCCATCTGGCAGTACGTTGCCATGTTCCCGCCGGTTCCCGAATCCGTGATCGACGCCGGCTATCAGGACTTTGCCGACCGATGGAACCCGATCCTGGACGTCTTTGATGAATGCGGCGTCCGCTTTGCCCACGAGGTCCACCCCTCCGAAATCGCCTACGACTACTGGACCACAGTCCGCACTTTGGAGGCCATCGGCCACCGGGAAGCCTTCGGCATTAACTGGGACCCCAGCCACTTCATGTGGCAGGGCACCGATCCGGTTTCCTTCATCTGGGACTTCAAGGACCGGATTTACCACGTCGACTGCAAGGACACGAAAATGCGCCTGACCGGGCGGAACACCGTCCTGGGCTCGCACCTGCCCTGGGGGGATCCGCGCCGGGGCTGGGACTTCGTCTCCGCCGGCCGAGGAGACGTGCCGTGGGAATCGAGTTTCCGGGCACTGACCGCCATCGGCTACGACGGACCCATCTCCATTGAATGGGAAGACGCGGCAATGGACCGCCTTGAGGGTGCCCCCGAGGCTCTGGCGGCTCTGAAAAAGTTCAGCTTTTCTCCCTCCGGGCAGTCCTTCGACTCCGCTTTCAGCAATCAGGATTAAGCACGCCAAACCTAAGAACACCTCGGCTAAGCAGATCGGGACTAAATACGGGCGGGCTGTATAGGGAGGGGCCGTGTAGGGAGGGGCCGTATAGGGAGGGGCCGTGTAGGGAGGGGCCGTGTAGGCGCGGGATAACTGCCGTGCGGCAGCCGTCGCACCTGCCTCAGCCGCGCACTTTTACTGACAGTTCGCGGTAAAGTGTCTATATGCCCCGGATAGCCGCCCCTACGAACGTAGAACAGCGCGCGCAGACCCAGCGCAAAATTTTAGCCGCCTTCGGTACCCTTCTTTTTACTCATGGTCTGCCCGGCCTGACCATGACGGACGTCGCCCGGCAGGCAGGTGTGGGTCGAACCGCCGTCTATAACTACTTTGCCGATCTGGAGCAGCTTCTCGTTGCTTATGCTTTGGATGAAACCGGCCGGTTCGTCAGTGATCTGAAAACCGAGCTGGCCCGGCTGGACAGCCCCGTAGACCGGCTGGCGCTGTACATCCGGGTCCAGATGGAGGATCTGGCACGCCGCCACCTCCCGCCCGGCCCGGCCATGCGATCCGTTCTGTCGCCTGGATCCTTTGCCAAACTTGGTGTCCACGTCGGCGAGCTCAACGCCGTGCTGGCGGACATTCTGCGCGACGGCATGGAGCAGGGCTACATTCCACTCGACGATGTGACGAGCCTGGCACCCCTGATCCACGGCTCTCTTGCCGCCAGCGCCTCCCGCGGGAACGAGCAGGACGCGGTGGAAAACGCGGCCCACATAGCCGGCGCTGTCCGATTTATCCAAGCCGGCGTCGGCGTTGTCTTCGGCGCCGACGGACACCCGGTCAGAAGCTTCCCGGCTGCCCGCTGGCCTACGGCGGGCTGGTCGCGCCCGGAGTAGCGCTCGGACTCATTTGAGGGCAGGAAAGCAGGCCGGGCGTCTGGTCGACCTTCTCGGCGGCCACCAGCTCGCTGAACCCGCTGGCCAGGTAAACATCCACGCTGGCGTCCGTGCGGTCGTCCTGAACGTAGTCCGTCCCGGCGAGGTTGCGCTGCAGATTGAATGCTGCTGACTGGCCCGCCGCACCGGAAACTATCACTGCCGGGCCGGAATAGTTGGTCGATTTATTGGCGATCGCTCCGATCTGGAAGCCGCGGTCCTTCAGCTCAGCGGCCACCGAAGTGGCGAGTCCTTCCCGCAGCGTGCTGTTATACACATTCACCAGGACGTCCTTATTGGCAGGATAGTCGAACGTCGCCGCCGGACAGGCAAGGGCCGCCGTCGTCCGGCTCTGCCCGAAGGGTAGGACAATGTCTCCGCGGGCCAGCAGCATGGCTAAAACCACGCCGGCGATGACCAGCGCTGCGAGCGCCGTCAAAATCACGCCGTGCACCAGCCGATGGCGGAACTGTATCGGGTTTTCCAGCTCCTGAGTGGGAGCAAAAACCTGCTGCAGGTCCGGGCCACTGACCACGTGGTGACCGTGGAAGACCGTGACATCCTTCGAACGCCGCCGCTGGCGCTGGTGCGCCCGCAGCACCCGCTTTTCCGACTGACGCTGCGCAGCCCGCGCCTTACGGGCTTCCCTGGCGCCGGTACCCGACCGCATCGGGCCCGACGGCAACAAATCAGGGCCCACCGATTCGGACCGCGCGGAACCAGCCGGCGCGGAACCAGCCGGCGTCGAACGGCCCGTGGGCGGCAGCTGCGGTCTGGGCGGCACTCCCTGCTCAGCCGGGTCTTTAGTCATCAACGACCAGAACGCGCGCGTGCAGAATCGTCCGCTGATGCAGCGCAGTGCGCACGGCCCGGTGCAGGCCATCTTCCAGGTACAACGTGTTCCGCCACTGCACCACATGCGGGAAAAGATCCCCAAAGAACGTTGAGTCCTCCGCCAGCAGCGCTTCCAGATCCAGCGTAGTTTTCGTGGTGACCAGCTCATCCAGCCGGACCTGCCGAGGGGCTACCGCGGCCCAGTCCTTGGGTGAGACGTAGCCGTGTTCCGGGTAGGGGCGTCCGTCGCCAACTGCTTTGAAGATCACTCGTCCAGCCTAGGGAAAAGCACTGACGGTGGGAACTCGCCATGCCTATGTGTCGCTGGCCGATGCCAAATGGTTACGGCTCGAAGCGCCATGCGCGGACCCACCCGAACGCGCCCGGTGGGCAATCCGGGCCCGCTCCTGCGACGATGGAACCATGGTTTCACTTTCCGTTCCACTGGCCCTCCTGCTCGACGTTGACGGGCCCATTGCCAGCCCCGTAACCCGGGATGTCCAGCCCCGCATCATCAGGGACCTGTTGCGGCTCGCGACCGGCGGCATCCCCGTCATCTTCAACACTGGCCGCTCCGATACGTTCATCAAGGAGCAGGTGATGGGCCCGATGATCGCCGCCGGAATGTCACCGGAGACGAGAATCCACGCCATCTGTGAAAAGGGTGCCGTTTGGTTCAGTTACACGGCCGACGGCGCCACGGCCCTTCACGTGGACAGCTCGCTGGCAGTGCCGAAGGCTTTTGCCGATGACATCCGCACGTTGGTTGCGCAGGATTACGCCAGCCACATGTTCTTCGACGAAACCAAACACGCCATGGTCTCGGTGGAGCAGCGTCTGGACGTCTCCACTGCGGATTACAAGGCAGGGCAGGAGCTCTTTGACGCACAAGCGCTCGAGCTGATGTTCCGGCACGGTCTGACGGCCCTACGTGTGGATCCGACCATCATTTCCACGGACATTGAATCCGTCCGGCTCGGCAAGGATCTGGGCGCCAGCCGCGCCGTTGAGCTCCTGGCAGCCGCGCACATCGTTCCCCAGGCGTGGCGGACGGTCGGCGATTCCCGCACCGACTATGCCATGGCCGACTGGCTGCACCACCATGACCACGAGGTCAAGCACGTCGATGTTCGTCCCGCAGACGGCGTTCCGGACAAGCCGTACCAAATCCTCACCGCCGCTGACCTGGGACTGGATCCGGACGTGATTCACGACGACGCCGGGGCGGCTTTCCTGGCCAAGTGGCTGGACATGATGGCCGGCTAGGCGCAGGTTATCCACAGGCAAAGCGACGGCTCGGCCGGCCGCGGGCCATAGTGGCAGGATTCCCCTATGAGCCCGGTAAGCCGACGCCGGAAGCCGGCGAAGAAAAGCATCTCAGCCAAGCCTCCCGGCGAAATGACCACGGTGGTGCGGCGCTACGCGCCAGTGTTTAACTCTTTCCCTACCAGCTCGGTCAGCTTCGAGCCCTCGGAACCATGGATAGTGGCTTCCGCCCTGCATGACGAGTTGGCGCGGCACGATCGCGGGGCAGGAATCGATCCGCTGCGGTTGGAGAAATTTCTCACAGCGGTCCGACGACTCCAGCTACCCGGCAGCGGCACCATGCTGCTGACGCTTTCCCGCCTGCAAGACAACCGAGACACCAGGCTGGAGCTGCTCAAGGCCGGCCGGCAGCTCCCGAGCGATCATCGGGACGAAGCCGCCCTCAGCGGTCGCCAAATCGACCATTCGCTGTTCGACCCCGAGGTCGTTTTCGCAATCGAGCTCTGTGTGGCAGTGAACAACGGGAGCAGCTTCCTGCTCACGCTCCGCGCTGCGGATTCCACCTTCGGCATTCTTCTGCACACCCTGCCGGATGCCATTCCAAGAGCACCATACAGCGACGGCATCGTAGTCACTGGCGGCGGTGTGACGACCGACCCGCTCAATGCCCTCATACAGCTACAGACCCGCGCGGACGACCAACCGACACTGTGGGAAGTTATTGAAGTCTCAGTCGCCGACGCGGCCGCCGAGCTGGCCGAAGCCATGTTCTGCACGGATTCATATCCGCAAGTGTGCAGCGATCCGCACTACTGGCAGTCGCGCCAGCTCATAATGATGCTGCTCGACAACATTTCCGAGGCCGCCGAGTACGAGCAGTGGCAGTATGGCGAAGACGAAGATGCGACCGAGGACAGCGATCTTTACTGACCGTTGCGCCCAGCAGCTCAGCGACGTCTCAACCGTTGCTTGGCGGTGTTCGATCCAGGGCCGACGGGCGCATGCCCTGTGGCCTTGGCCGGCGCGCAATGCCGCCGGACCGGCTGGGAGACCGTGTACCAGGCCGCACTCGAGGCAACCCTTCGGGCCTGGCAGGTGTAGTGCCGGATAATGAGCCATGGCCAACTTCCTGAAAACCTGGCAAACCGAGCTCAAAAGGACCCTCACCGGATCTGCGGATGCCGTCCCGGAATGGGTCCCGCTACTCGCCGACGGGCACGACGCGGGCTACTTCCTGCCGGGCTCCGCTACTTGGGCAGTGCACGGCTCCATGTCCACGATCGTGGCAGGAATCCGCGCACTGCTGATGCAGGCCCTGCACCCCGGAGCCTTGGCAGGGGTATATGACCACTCACATTTCAGAGAAGACCCGCTTGGCCGCCTCGCCTCGACGATTCGATGGATCTTTACCGTGACATACGGCTCCACGTATGCCGCTCAGGCCGCTTCCGGATGGGTACTTCGGATCCATGAACAGGTCAACGGCCTCTACGTTGACGGCCACGGCGTGGAACGTAACTACTCGGCCGACGACCCCGAACTCCTGCGGTGGGTTCACATCGCGTTCACCGATGCCTTCCTCAGCACGCACAAAATCTGGGGCGCCCGGATTCCAGGTGGCCCCGACGAGTACGTCCGCGAATGGATACAGGCCGGAACACTGATGGGCGTCCGGGTTTTGCCGGCCAGCGAGCGGGAGATGCGCGGCATGCTGGACAAATGGTACGACGACGGCGACCTCAAGTTTGATGCGCGTGTGAAAGAAGTGGTTGATTTCCTCCGCCGCCCTCCCCTGCACCCGAGCCTAATGGTCGGTTACCGGGTACTTTTCGCCGCTGCCGTGGCAACCCTGGAACCCAAATACCGCGAGCTGCTCGGCCTGAAAAAAGCCCATTTAGGACCGATCCCTCTCCCCGCCGTTACCGGCACCCGGATCGTCCTGTGGGTAATCCACCTGGCCTTGGGCAAGGTGGGGCCCAGCGAAATGGCTGCCCGAAGCCGGCTCAAGCGCCTGGGCCTGCTGCCCTAGGACGCCTGCAGAAAGTCGGATATTCCCGCTTCTGCACCGGAGAACACGAAAGCCCCGCCGATCTGCGCTAAAGCAGGACAGCGGGGCTTCACACTGGCGGAGGATGGGGGATTTGAACCCCCGAGGGCGTTAACCCAACACGCGTTCCAGGCGTGCGCCATAGGCCGCTAGGCGAATCCTCCAGTGTTGCTCGCAATGAGCAGGTTCCAGAGTACCTGCTCGTTTCACATTGCACCTAATCCTCATAATGTCTGACCCTGCTGATTGACTTAGTTCATGGAAGAGGAGCAGATCCGCAGCAGTGAGGAAACCCGCATGCCGGGCCCTGACGTTGCCTCTGATTCCGCCGCTGTCCCTGACGCGGCCATCCGGGATGCCGCTGTGTCGGAGGCTGCGGTTGCGGCGTTGACGGTGGATTCGTTGTTCCCGCGCCTGGTCAACGCGCACCCCATGGCGTACCTCGCGAGGGAACTGACCGGCACTGTTGTTGATGACCTTGATACCCCCGGGGCCGTCGCAGCCCTCGCGGACGCGGCACGGTTAGAGTCCTACGCCGCGGCACTGAAAGCCCGCCTCACGGTACGGATCGGGCAAACCGTGCTGGATGAAATGCCCGACCGGGCCCGCAACACCGTCAGCGGGCAATCCCTGGCCTACGCCACCGCGGTCAGCGAAATCGGGTGCGTCCTGCACCTGGCCGAACGGACCGCCGGATTCCTCCTCAACGACTCCACCACCTTGCTCGAGAACTTCCCCGCCACGTTAGCGGCCCTGACCGGCGGGGACCTGGACTACCAACGCGTCCGCACCATCCTGACCCAGGCAGAAGGAATCCCCCTCCAGACACTCCCGCAATACGAAACAGCCGTCCTCCAACGCGCGAAAGAGCAAAACAACCCCCAATTAGCGGCCCGGGCCAGGCGGCTGCGCGAAACCCTGCACCCCGAAGCGTTCATCACCCGCAAAACCAAAGCCGCCGCCGACAGGTCACTGACCTTCCGGCCCGCCCAGGACGGCATGGCCTACCTCGAAGCGTTCCTCCCGGCCGAAACAGCCCTCGCCGCGTACAACACCATCACCGAAGCAGCCCAAAAAGCCCAAGGACCCAACGAACCCAGAATCCTCACCCAACTCCGCGCGGACCTCGCCGCCACCTACCTCCTCGGCCTCACCTGCCCCCACACCAACAAAACCGCTCTGGCAGAGGAACGCGCGAGCAACGACGGTATGAACGGTGACGGCACCAGCGGGGATGACACGGGCAGGAATGGTTTAGACGGGGACGGGCACAGCAGGCCGGGACGCAACGCCAACGGCCACCGCAACGGCGATGGCAGGGCATCAAAGACCGAGGCCCCGAAAGTTAAAGCGCAGATCATGATCATGATCCCGCTGTTCTCCCTGCTGGGCATCACCGACGAAGCAGCCGAACTCACCGGCTACGGGCCGATGCCCATCGAAACGGCCCTGGACCTCGCCAAAGACCAACCCGCCTGGTACCGGATGCTCACCGACCCCGTCACCAACATCCCCGCCAAACAAGACCGGAACCTGTACAAAATCCCGCGGAAAACCCGTAAATGGTTACAGATCAGGGACGGGACCTGCCGATTCCCCGGCTGCACCCGGCAAGCCCGCTTCACAGACACCGACCACACCATCCCCTGGCCCAAAGGACCCTCACAAATCGAGAACCTCGCCTGTCTCTGCAAACGCCACCACAAACTCAAACACAAAATGGGCTGGAAAGTCAGCCAAACCGGAAACGGCATCCTCACCTGGAAAGCACCCTCCCACCAGACCTACACCACCCACCCCAAAGACACCCGCTAACCACCCACGCCCGCACCGGGGTTAAATCCCGGGGTCAAATTTCGGGTAAGCTGATTCCCGGCCCCTCATGTGGCGTCACCCTGTTGAACTCCCCCAGGACCGGAAGGTAGCAAGGGTAAACGGGCTCTGGCGGGTGCATGAGGGGTCTTTACTTTAAATGGTTCCACAGGTCTCCCACGTTGCCTGCGGAATGTCAGTTGCACCAGATAGGGTTTCACCTGTGACCGCTCCCACCGCTTTGTACCGCCGCTATCGTCCCGATTCGTTCGCGGACGTTATCGGGCAGGAGCATGTAACCGAGCCGCTAATGGCAGCGCTACAGAAGAACCGCGTGAATCACGCCTACCTCTTCTCCGGACCGCGTGGCTGCGGCAAGACGACGTCGGCCCGGATTCTGGCCCGCTGCCTCAACTGCGCGCAGGGACCTGCGGCCATTCCCTGCGGCACATGCGACAGCTGCATCGAACTGGCGAGGGGCGGCTCCGGTTCCCTTGACGTTATCGAGATTGATGCGGCTAGTCATGGGGGCGTGGATGACGCGCGGGATCTGCGCGAGCGTGCCACTTTTGCGCCGGTCCGGGACCGCTACAAGATTTTCATCATTGATGAGGCCCATATGGTCACCTCCGCGGGCTTTAACGCTCTGCTAAAAATCGTTGAAGAGCCGCCGGAACACATCAAATTCATCTTTGCGACCACGGAGCCGGACAAGGTGATCGGCACCATTCGTTCGCGTACTCACCATTACCCTTTCCGGCTGGTCCCCCCGGAGCCGCTGATGGAGTATCTCGGCCTGCTCTGCCGGCAGGAAAACGTTCCCGTGGCGCCGGGTGTCTTGTCCCTGGTGATCCGGGCCGGTGGCGGCTCTGTCCGAGATTCACTCTCGGTGCTGGATCAGCTGATGGCGGGCGCCGGGCCGGCGGGTCTGGACTATGAGCTGGCCGTTTCGCTACTCGGCTATACGCACGCCTCGCTCCTGGATGACGTCGTCGACGCTCTGGCGGCATCTGATGCGGGTACGGTCTTCAGGGCAGTGGACCGCGTGATTCAGACCGGTCATGACCCGCGGCGGTTCGTCGAGGACCTGCTGGAACGATTTCGCGACCTCATTATTGTCCGGGCCATGCCGGAAAGTGCCCATGCCGTGCTACGCGGCATGCCGGAGGACCAGATTGCCCGGATGCAGACGCAATCCACGCAATTAGGTGCAGCGGAGTTGTCCCGCGCGGCGGACGTTACCAACACGGCGCTGACGGAGATGACAGGCGCGACGTCACCGCGGCTGCATCTGGAATTGCTTAGTGCCCGCCTGCTGCTGCCCGGTGCGGACCAATCCGAGCGGGGAATGGGGGCACGCCTGGACAGGATCGAACGTCGGCTCAGCTATGGCGGCGCGGATGCATTACCGCCTGCTGAAAGTGCGACGGCGGATGGCAAGCCTGCCATCTCGGCTGCAGCCCGCAGGCCGGTAGTTTCCGCGGATACGCCCTCCGACAGCGCGGCAGCCCAGCGGAGGGACCCTTCTCAGGCCACGCCGGAGCCCTCGCCGCAGGATAAGCATTCTGTCCCTGCCTCATCGAGCCCAACACGATCGACCCCAGCGCAATCCGGTCCAGCGCACTCGAATCCAGCACCGTCGAATCCAGCACCGTCGAATCCAGCACCGTCGAATTCAGCACCGTCGAGTTCAGAATCCCTTGCTGACTCGCCCCGGCCGGCTCAGCAGGCACCAGCGGCTCAGCGGGCACCGACGGCTACCGGCGCAACGGGAGTAGAGGTACTCCGTCGGGCGTGGCCCGAGATCCTGGACAACCTGACCAAGGTCAAGCGAAGCAGCTGGGCGTTGGTCGCGCCTAACGCGACCCCCCAAAGTTTTGACGGTGAGGTCCTACAGTTATCCTTCAGCACAGCCGGCCTGGCCGGAGCCTTCAGCCGCGGTGATCATGCGGATAACCTTCGCGCTGCCATTCATAAGACCTTGGGGATGAATTGCCGGATCAATGCGGTCGCAGCAGATTCATCTTCTGCGGGTTCGAGCGCTGAACCAGACCCAAAAGCACCTACTAGCCTGGAAGTTCCGGCAGGCCTGCCTCCGGCTGCCGGGAAGATTGGGAGCGCCGCGGAAGCCGCAGGGGCTGCGGGAACTGCGGGTAACGCCGGGACTGAGGATGCTGCGGGTGCCGCAGCAAGACGTTCCGACGCTTCGAGCCGTCGGCCGGAGGAGGCACCTGGAGATGCCGCCAAGTCGAACTCAGTCATCTCGTCGTGGGGGTATGAGCAGGAAGAGCCTCCTCAGCACGACGAAGAGCCGGCACCCGAATGGGGCGCCCCTGAAGCAGCCCGTCCTGAGGCTTCATCACGGGCAGCGGCGTCGAGCCGACCAGCTGCGGCCAGCCAGCCAACTGCTGCCGGTAAGCGGCCCCCCCAGCCGAAGGACCCCGGCTGGGGGGCAATAGCCGACGCCCCAGACTGGGCGACGCCCGCAACGGTGTCGGCGTCGGTGCCCGCACCGGTCTCGGCATCCACACCGGTCTCGGCATCCACACCAGCACAAGTGTCGGCATCCACACCCGCAGATAGATCCGCGAGAAGGGCTCCGGCCGGATCTGCCAATGTTTGGGTGGCAGATCCGTCCGTTTCCGCCGTACTGCCGGTCTCCAGCGTCCCGGCGGGCACAGACGCTGTAGCTGTCAAACCCAAAATGAGCCTCTATGAACGCCTCAAGAACAGCCCGGAGGCGCAGGCGGGACGGGTCGTCGCACCACAGCGCAAAGTAGACTTGCCCTACGTTGAGGATATTCCTAGCGCAGATGATGAGACCATCGAGACTTCGCAGCTGGTGGGGCGCGCTGCCGTCGAACGGATCCTTGGCGGCAGACTCATCGAAGAGCGCAGTCTGGGTGGTTCCTGACGGTTACTCCTTCCGCAGCCGTCGGCAGAGAGTTGAGACAACTCCATGACAGCGGCAGCAATAGCAACCAGCAACCAGCAACCAGCAACAACAGAACGAGGTATGGGTGTACGAAGGAGCAGTTCAGGAGCTCATCGATGAGTTGGGGCGTCTGCCCGGGATCGGCCCGAAGTCCGCGCAACGGCTCGCGTTTCACATTCTCGAAGCGGACCAGGACGATATCAAGCGCCTGGTAACGGCTCTGGTGACGGTGAAGGAGCGGGTGAAGTTCTGTTCCATCTGCGGAAATGTGACTGAACAGGACACATGCAATATCTGCCGCGACTCCCGGCGCGACCCGACAGTGGTCTGTGTAGTTGAAGAGTCCAAGGATGTGGTGGCGGTGGAACGGACCCGTTCGTTTAGAGGCCGGTACCATGTCCTGGGTGGAGCTATCAATCCGATCGCGGGCGTGGGGCCGGAGCAACTGCGGATCCGTGAGCTGCTCACTCGGCTCAACGACAGCCAGATCGAGGAAGTTATCCTTGCCACGGACCCAAATCTGGAGGGTGAGGCGACGGCAACGTACCTGGCCAGGATGCTCAAGACAATCGGCATTCGCGTGACACGATTGGCCTCGGGTCTGCCGGTCGGCGGGGACCTGGAATATGCAGACGAGATCACCCTCGGCCGCGCTTTCGAGGGCCGGCGCAGCGCCATCGGATGAGAGTTTCCCAGCGACTTACTACTGCCATAACTTCAGCTGCGAGGGCGATGGGCGATAAACTGGGGCCAGCCGCATACCGTGCGGATCTATGGAAACCCGCGCTGGTAGATGCCCGCCTGTTTCCAGCGAGTCGCGGTGTCGCGGAAACTCAGCGTGTAGAAGAGTCCTTCAGAAGATTGTCAGTGGTTAGCCGATGAATAGGCAGATATGAGCCTCATAGTTCAGAAGTACGGCGGATCTTCTGTGGCCGACGCCGCGGGCATCAAGCGTGTGGCACGCCGGGTAGTTAAAACCCAGCGTGCCGGCAATGAGGTCGTCGTGGTCGTTTCAGCGATGGGTGACACCACCGATGAGCTGTTGGATTTGGCCTCCGAAGTGGCCGGGCGTCCTCCCGCACGCGAGCTGGACATGCTGATGACGGCAGGGGAACGGATTTCGATGGCGCTGCTGGCCATGGCCATCCACGATCAAGGCGGTGTGGCCCAGTCCTTTACCGGCAGCCAGGCCGGCATGATCACGGATGGGATTCACGGCAAGGCACGGATTATCGACGTGGACCCGCATCGCGTTCGGACCGCTTTGGACAAGGGAAACGTAGCCATTGTGGCGGGTTTCCAAGGTATGAGCCGGCAGACGCACGAAATCACCACCATGGGACGCGGGGGTTCGGACACCACGGCCGTCGCGCTGGCAGCGGCGCTGGACGCGGACGTCTGTGAAATTTATACAGATGTGGACGGCGTTTACACCGCGGATCCACGCGTCGTCAGCAGCGCCCGAAAGATCGATCGAATCTCCAGTGAGGAAATGCTGGAAATGGCGGCCTCCGGAGCGAAAATTCTACATCTGCGTTGTGTCGAATATGCGCGGCGGTTTGGACTCCCGATCCACGTGCGATCCTCATTCAGCGACCATGAGGGAACTTGGGTCCTGCCCAGCCCCGACGACAAAATCAAGATCTCAGAGGGAGTTGCTTTGGAGCAGCCAATTATCTCCGGCGTCGCACACGACCGGTCCGAGGGCAAAGTCACCGTCGTTGGGGTGCCCGATATCCCCGGCAAGGCCGCAGAAATCTTCGGCATTATTGCCGGCGCACATTCCAACATCGACATGATTGTGCAGAATATCTCGACCCGTGGTACCGGCCGGACGGATATTTCCTTCACTCTGCCCATGGTGGAAGGTGCCGAGGCGCTCGATGCGTTGCGTGCCGCACAGGATTCCGTCGGCTTTGATTCACTGATCTACGACGATGAGATTGGCAAGCTCTCGTTGATCGGCGCGGGCATGCGGTCCAATCCCGGTGTCTCCTACAGGTTCTTCAAAGCCCTCTCTGATGCAGGCGTGAATATCGATCTGATTTCGACCTCGGAGATCCGCATCTCCGTGGTGACCCGCGCGGACCTGCTGGACACGGCCGTGCGCGCCGTCCATCAGGCATTTGATCTCGACGGTCAGGACGAAGTGACGGTCTATGGTGGCACGGGCCGCTGAACGTACCCGCTGACGGATTATTCCGGCGGGATTTTACGCACTGCGTAGTGGTGACCCTCGGAGTCTGTTTCAACTTCGAAGTGGGCCAGGTCCTCTTCGGAGGCCTTCTCAAAATCATCGTGCCGATGAACTACCGGCGTATCAGAGTCCGCTCGATCCGCAGGCCCGAAGACTCGCGTCAAATGGTCGGTGAACCGCATGAATCTGGCTGTCATGGGTTGCTTGTCTGCCATTGCCAACACCCCTTCTCTCATCCGTTCAGGTGATGCCCCACTGTGCCCAGCTTACGCCGGTTGGCGCTAAATGGCCCGGAATCGGGATCAGGACCGGAGGGGGCGGATCAGGTGGCCCGCTTGCTCAGCGCAATGACTGATCGTGCGCATCCTTGGGCACCAGATAGGTGCTGCCGTCGGGGCGTCGAACCGTCGTCCACTGCTGGGCCTGGAGCTGCTGGCGCTCCAGCAGCTGCTTATTCTCCTCAGTCATTTCATGGGTCAGCGAACTGCTGGAAGCGGGGCCAAAAATGACCCGGAGCTTACCGGTGGTCCGCATGAATCTTTCTACGAAGCTTTTCTCCTGCATCTAGTCCCCTCGTTCGTGCAGTGGATGTCCAGAAGCTAATAGTATCGTGATAGTTAGTGCACTAACTAGTGGTTACAGGAGAGAGATGATGGACGAGACCGGTGACGAGCTTCGATTGGAGAGGCAGCTTTGTTTCGCTCTCAGTGTTGCGTCGCGGAGCGTGGTCAGCAGCTATAAACCCGTGCTGGCGCCGTTGGGCCTCACCCACCCGCAGTATCTGGTGATGCTTGCGTTATGGGAGAAAAGCCCCCGGACGGTCAAGGACATCAGCGCGACCCTACTGCTGGAACCGGGTACATTGTCACCACTGTTGAAGCGGCTGGAATCGGCAGGTTTCGTCAGTCGCAGCCGGGCAGAAAACGACGAACGTGCTCTCGCCGTCCGGCTGACTCCCGCCGGCGCCGCCCTGCGCCAACGGGCCCTTTCCATACCGCGGACGATGGCCGCCAAGCTCGGGCTGAACCAGGCCGATGTCCAAGCCCTGCACAGCTCTATGACTTCATTGATCCTGGCAACTGTGTCCGCGGCGGCTCCGGGTAAGCGGGGGCCGGCGGCTGAGACAATGGAGTTATGACGGTTCCCCAGCTTGCCCTGCGCGCGCTTCAGCCTGGGCAGTGGATGCAACGGCAGCAGGCCCACGAGCAGCGGGTCGCCCAATATGCGGACCCCTATCTTCAGCGCCGCTCGGCCGGCTTGAAGCATCCGGTGGAAGATTTTCTCTTCACCTACTACTCCCACAAACCCGGGCAGCTTCGCCGTTGGCATCCTGGGGCCGGGGTTGTCCTGACCGGTCAGCAGGCCCAGGACAGGCTGACGTGGAAGCACTATCGGATCGCCGACGTCGTCGAACGCCACGCGGCCGGGCTCCCGGGCGGTTGTCCGGGTGTGGTCTTTGACGCCGAGTCCTTTTGCAGCGGGCGTCGGGAGGCAATTGACTTCACCCGGATGATTCTGGGGCGCACTGCCGCCCGCCCGGCCCAGTTCGGCTGCTTTGGACTGCACGAGTGGGCCATGGTCTATCAGCAGGAAAGCAACCAGGTGCGACACGACTATCTGTCATTGCGGCTGGGTCCTGCGGGGACGGACGAGGTAGTGGAGAAGAGCAGGATCCGCTGCACGCATTTTGATGCGTACCGTTTTTACACTCCGCAGGCAGCTCCCCTCAATGAGCTGGAGCCGACGCGGGAGAACCAGCGGGATCTGGAACAACCTGGGTGCCTGCACGCCAATATGGATCTCTACAAGTGGGCTTACAAGCTTAGTCCGGCGCTGCCAAGCGAGCTCGTTATGGACTGCTTCGAATTATCGTGGCAGATCCGCGCCATGGACATGAAGGCCTCACCCTATGACCTTGCCGACTGGGGCTACCCGCCGATCCGCATTGAAACAGCGGCGGGAAAATCGGCGTATGTGGCCCAGCAGCGGTATTTCAGCACCCGTTCCGCGCAGCTGCGGACGAAGCTGCTGGACGCGCTCGCGCCGCTGGGTTAAGCGCGCACCCCTGCTTTTAGGCCGCGGCCACAGGCGATCGGGAAACGCTTCACTCATCCCGGCCGCTGGCGTACCGCCGCCGCGCGCTGAGCAGTTCCACTTCAGGATGTGCCGCGACCAGGCGTTCAGCGGCGTCGAGGACCTCCACCAGATGGCCCCGGTCCGCGGTGACCATGGCAATGCCGATCTGTGCCCGGCGCAATAGGTCCTGGCTTCCCGTTTCGGCCGCAGAGAGCTCAAAACGGCGGCGCAGCTCGCTCACCAATGGTCGCAGCACGGAGCGTTTTTGCTTGAGCGAATACGTCTCGCCGAGCAGAATGTCGAACTCAATCCAGCCGATCCACATGAGTGCATCCTGCCGCTGCAGGCGCTTTATGGCAAGGAAGATTGGGCGATCGTGCGACGGCGGCGCTTGGGTTCGCAGCGTCCATCCACGTCCCGGTAGAATGGACAGGCAAGCTCGCGGAGCGCTGTCTTTAGTGGCCGGGGAACCCGGCCGCCCCAGCGTGAGACGGCACCTTCCGCGGCCCCTCTTTTTAACCTCAGGAGTTCGACGGATGCCCAGGATCGTTGTCGATGTCATGCCCAAGCCCGAGATTCTCGACCCGCAGGGGAAGGCCATCGCCGCCGCGCTGCCGCGGCTCGGGTTTAGCGGTTTTGCTTCCGTCCGGCAGGGCAAGCGCTTTGAACTGACCGTCGACGGCGATGTGACGCCGGAAATTCTGCAGCAGGCCCGCGAGGCGGCGGAGAAGATGCTCTCCAATCCCGTGATCGAAGACGTGGTCAATGTCGAAGTTGTGGCGGACTGACCATGACCGAAACTCCTCTCATTGGTTCTGCCTTGATTGACACGGCCGTGGCCCAGGCCGCCGAATCCCCTCTCGCGGGCGCCCGGATCGGCGTTGTCACTTTTCCAGGCTCGCTCGATGACCGCGACGCAGCCCGCGCGGTGCGCATTGCCGGCGGGACCGCCGTCGAACTCTGGCACGCCGAGAGCGGTCCGGAGGCATTGCGCGGCGTGGATGCCGTAATCATCCCCGGCGGGTTTTCCTACGGCGACTACTTGCGGGCCGGTGCTATTTCCCGTTTCGCCCCGCTCATGGAGCAAATTGTCCGGGCGGCCGGCTCGGATTCTGCGGCCAACCTGCTGCCGGTACTGGGTATCTGCAATGGCTTCCAGATCCTCACCGAGTCGCACCTGCTGCCCGGTTCCATGCTCAAGAACGATCACCTGAAGTTCATTTGCCGCGACCAGAAACTGCGGGTGGAAAACAACAGCACATGGTGGACGTCCGAGTATGCCGCCGGCCAGGAAATTACGGTCCCGCTGAAGAACCAGGACGGCCAGTACATTGCCGATGAGAAGACGCTGGATGCGCTCGAAGCGGAGGGTCGCGTGGTGTTCCGCTATGTCGGGGCGAATCCGAATGGGTCACGCCGTGACATTGCCGGTATCAGTAATGCTGCCGGCAACGTCGTCGGTCTGATGCCGCACCCGGAGCACGCCGTCGAAGCCGGCTACGGCCCGGAGTCCGCCAGCGGCCGCAGCACGGGCACGGATGGCCTGGGATTTTTCACCTCGGTTCTTAACCACCTTGTTGGAGGCACAAAATGAGCGGGGAACGCCAAACCGTGGAGACCCGGAAGTTCAATATCGACACAGTAGAACATGCTGCCCACACACCGCAGACGTCACTTCCGTGGGCGGAGCTGGGCCTGAAGGAAAACGAATACAACGAGGTCGTGAAGATCCTGGGCCGCCGTCCTACCGCCGCGGAACTGGCCATGTACTCGGTGATGTGGAGCGAGCATTGTTCCTATAAGTCCTCCAAAAACCATCTCCGCCAGTTTGGCGACAAGGTCACGGACGAGATGAAGGAACATCTGCTGGTGGGCATCGGTGAGAACGCCGGCGTGGTGGATATCGGTGACGGCTGGGCGGTGACGTTCAAGGTGGAATCCCACAACCACCCCTCCTTCGTGGAGCCCTATCAGGGCGCAGCGACCGGTGTCGGCGGCATTGTCCGTGACATTATATCGATGGGCGCACGCCCGGTTGCCGTGATGGATCCGTTGCGTTTCGGCGCCATTGACCACCCGGATACGGCGCGCCTGGTGCACGGTATCGTCTCGGGGATCGGTGGCTACGGGAACTGTCTGGGCCTGCCGAACATCGGTGGCGAAGTGGTCTTTGACGCCGTGTACCAGGGCAACCCGCTGGTGAATGCGCTGGCCGTGGGTGTGATGCGGCATGAGGACATCCGGCTGGCCAATGCTTCCGGGGTCGGCAACAAGGTAGTGCTCTTCGGCGCCCGCACCGGCGGCGACGGCATTGGCGGCGCGTCGGTGCTGGCCAGCGAATCCTTCGATTCGGCCAAACCGTCCAAGCGCCCCGCGGTGCAGGTGGGCGATCCGTTTGCGGAGAAGGTTCTTATTGAGTGCTGCCTGGAACTGTTCAAGGCCTCCGTGGTGGAGGGCATCCAGGATCTGGGCGCTGCCGGCATCTCCTGTGCCACCTCCGAGCTGGCGTCCAACGGCGACGGCGGCATGCACGTCGAACTGACCAAAGTGCTGCTCCGGGACCCAAGCCTGACACCGGGTGAAATCCTGATGTCCGAGTCGCAGGAACGCATGATGGCCGTGGTCACGCCGGATAACGTCGCAGCCTTTGAGTCGATCATGGATAAATGGGCCGTGGAATATTCCTGGCTGGGCGAGGTCACGGACACCGGGCGGCTGATCATTGAGTGGGACGGCGAGAAGATCGTGGACGTGGACCCGCGTACGGTTGCCCACGAAGGACCCGTCTACGACCGGCCGTTCCATCGTCCGCAATGGCTGGACGGCGTGCAGGCGGATACGTTTACCTCCTCTCCTGCCGCAGCCGGCCGGCCCGCCGACGGCGCCGCCCTGGCTGCCGCCGTCCTCGAACTGATGGCGTCCCCGAATATGTGCTCCAAGGACTGGGTCACCGACCAGTACGACCGTTATGTGCAGGGCAACACGGCGCTGGCGATGCCCGACGATGCGGGAGTGGTACGTGTTGACGAGTCAACCGGGCTGGGGGTGTCCATTTCCACTGACGCCAACGGCCGCTACTCGTACCTGAACCCCTATGAGGGCGCGCGGCTGGCGCTGGCGGAGTCCTACCGCAACGTCGCTACCTCCGGCGCCCGTCCGCTCGCGGTCACCGATTGCCTGAACTTCGGCTCGCCGGAAGATCCCGAGGTGATGTGGCAGTTCGCCGAGTCCGTCCGCGGTCTCTCGGACGGGTGCCGCGAGCTGGGCGTCCCGGTCACCGGCGGCAATGTTTCGCTGTACAACCAGACCGGGGGCGTGGCGATCCATCCGACTCCCGTGGTCGGTGTTTTGGGCGTGTTCGACGACGTTGCCCGCCGCACGCCGTCGGGCTGGGTTGAGGACGGGCAGGCAATCTACCTGCTGGGCACCACGGCCGACGAGCTGGATGGTTCCGAGTGGGCGAATCTGCGCGGTCATCTGGGCGGTCAGCCGCCTAAGGCGGATCTGTCGCTGGAGCGTCAGCTGGGCGGGATCCTGATCAACGGCTCCAGGGACGGCATGGTGGATTCTGCCCACGACCTCTCCGAAGGCGGCTTGGCGGCAGTACTGGTGGAGTCCTGCCTGCGCTTCAACGTCGGTGCACGCGTCAGCGTTGCGGCAGTCTGCGAGCGCGACGGTGTGGATGCTTTCACCCTGCTGTTCTCCGAATCGCAGGCGCGCGCCGTCGTCGCCGTTCCGAGGTCGGAGGAAATACGCTTCACCGACATGTGCACCGCGCGCGCCTTCCCGGCGGTCCGGATTGGCATCGTGGATGCAGAATCCGGGTCCTTGCATGTGCAGGGGCAGTTTGAGCTGTCTTTGGCTGAACTGCGCGTTGCCCACGAAGGAACGCTGCCGCGCTACTTCGGCTAGAACCCCATCCACTGTGCCGCAGCGCTCCGATGCACACGTAAAACGGAGCGCTGCGGCACAGTCGTTTTGAGAATCTTCGCGAAAAGGACAACTACTCCCCCGTCGATGAGAGCGGTCCGCCCGCGGCGATTCGGCGTGCAGCGTGCAGATAGCGCCGCGTGATCAGTCGTTGGGACAGCGTGGTGACCGGGGCCGCGAGACGGAAGATCAGGCCCGCCGGTTTGCTGAACGCGAGCACATCAAACCAGACCGTGCCGTCCCCGCCAAGGCGGGCGGTAAAAGCCTCTTCGCCGCTGGCCGGATGTCCGGGCAGGGTTCCGTAACCAAACCCGGCCATGTCCCCGTGGTCCGGCCCTCGTTGCTCCTGGGTCCCGGCGTCGGCGTCAGTTTCCTGTGCCCAGACCACCTGGCACGGTACCGCCAGGCGCAGATCACCGATCCCAAATCCACTGACCACCCGCACACCCGGCACGGCGCGTCCCGGGCCGCGAACTGCCAGCCCGGCGCCGCGCTGGATTTCCCAGCTGAGTATGCCTTCCGCAAGGCGCTCGTACGCAGGGCGCCCGCGCCCGACGATGATGCTCTTGTGCACCCAGCGGTAGCCCGCTGGCGGGACGGAATCCCGGGCGGCGGGTTCCGTACCTCTGCGGTGTTCCTGCCCGGACAGCCCGCGCGCAAATATTTGCGTCACCCCACGCTCCGGGTAGGTCAGCTCCCCCTGCCCCGGGCGCTTCATTGGGTTGCGCCTGTGTCGATAATCCGCAGCAGGCGAAGGGCCTCGCGCTGCGCCCGGGCCAGGGTTGCCACTACCAGATCGTGGGAATCCTCAATCATGTCCTTGATCATCGCCTCCTCCAGCTCACCGTCACAGCAAACTCCGTTCCAATGGGTCTTGTTCAGATGGTAGGCGCCGGTAATTTCCGGATGCACGCAACGCAGCGAAAGAGCCAGTTCCGGTTCGCATTTGACGCTGATGGACAAAGGGTCGGCGTCAAGGCGGCTCAACGCAAACATTTTTGCCGTATGCCGGAAATTCCCGCTGACAGCTGGCCTGACCTTGAACACGGAGGTCTCCGGCCCAAAGGGAAACTCCTCGACGGCACCCGGGAGGTCCAAACACACGGCCCGGAGCTGTTTCCTGTCCACAGCTGGAGTTTATACCGAGACACGTTCACGATCACCCGGTTTTCAAATAGTCCTCCAGCAGAACCACCTTGAGTCCAGCAGCCTTCTGAGCTGCCAGAAATGCCTGAATGTCCGCGGCGAATTCCGGCCGGAAGTGCATTAGCACTATTTCGCCCGGCCGCAGCGCAGCCCCGTACTGATAGTCCATTTTCCCGGCATTGGCCTTCGCCTCCCAGTCAATGATTGCCTTCATGCCACAGTCCGCAGCAGCCTTACGGGTCACATTCGTATAGGGTCCGCCGGGCGGGCGAAAGAAGACCGGGCGACGGCCGTAGTGTTGCTGAACGAAGTCTGCCATCTGGCAGATCTCGGCCTTTTGGGCGGCGTAGGGAAGCTGGATCAGGTTCAAGGCGTGGCTGACCGAGTGGTCCTCCACAACGCTGCCGGCCGCCACGAAATCATTGAAGAATGCCGGGTTGCCGCTGATAAACGACTGGGCCAGAAACAGGGATGCCTTGATCCCGTTGTCCTGGAGGATTTTCAGGTCCTGCGGCAACTTGGTGGCGCCGTCGTCGATGGTCAGGAAGAGAACCTTCTGTTCGGTCGGCACCTTGGTCAGCACCGGAACCATGCCGTCAGTGACCGGCGGCAGAATATAGTCCGGCACGAGCGGCGGGTCCGCGGGTACTGGAGCGGCCGACGGCGCTACAACGGCCGGTTCGGACGCCGTCGTCGACGCCACGGTACCGGCCGGAGACGTCGACGTCCCTGATTGCGCAGGCCCGGTCACGGGAGTATCGGACAGGGACGGCGACGTTCCTGTCCCGGCCGCCCGCGTAACCGGGACGGCCTGCCTTACTTCCCCGGAGATCCACAGGCCTGTCAGCACTAACGCGCAGATAACGACGGCGACAAGAGCGGTCCCTATCCGCCGGCCCGGGTGTCGGAACGATGTGAATTGATGGGGCACTACTGTCCTTGCTGACTTGGGATGACTACGAATTGCACCTTAGCAGACTGAGAATGCCAGCTTGGTACGGTGCGATTCTTAAACCGATTCAGCGGCCGATTCCGAGTTTCGGCGCCTCGATGGCCGGGCAACGGTCCATCACCACCCGAAGACCGGCTCCTAATGCGCGCTCCGCGGCCGCCGCATCAACAACGCCGAGCTGAAGCCACACCGCTTTGGCGCCGATGGCAATAGCCTCGTCCACGACTGCCCCAACCCGCTGGGAATTCACGAAGCAGTCCACCACATCAATCGGTCCAGGGACGTCAGATAAGCGCTGGTAGCCGGTGGCCCCGTGCACATCATCGCCTTTCAACGAGATCGGGACAATGTCCATGCCTAATGACTTCGCCAGCATCATGGACACGCCCAGAGCGGCACGGTTCGGGTTGTTGGACAGCCCGACAATGGCCCATCTGGCTGGTGTGGACAGCAAATCGGCGATGACCTGCGGATCGTTTACGGGAAGCATTCGGCTAACTACTGTTGCTGAGTTCTTCGGCGTATAGGGACCAGAATTCGTTTGGCCGGGCGGCGGCGGGATCAATTTTCTTCAGCCGTTGCTCAAAGTCGATGGCAACCTTGGCAAAGTCTGCATCGTCATCCTCCGGGCCTACCGAGTCTCGGTCGATCGCTCCCCAGACGGTGGCGATATCCACCAGCTGAGCCAGGGAGGACGCCATCAGACTCTCGTCATCTTCGCAGACGCAATAGACCGCACCGGTGCTGCGGTTGACCGCCACGAACTGGAAATCGCCATCGTTGAAAATGACGGCCCTGCCCGATTCGTCATTGTTGAACGGGGGCTCCAGCCAGTTACCGTCCAGCGGAATGTCCTCCAGACCGATCGGCACCAGCGGCGCCAGGCCCTCGGCAATCTGATCATCGTTCATCGGTTCCTCCCGTATTCCTGACATTAGCCACCGGTTCTGGACACGTCAATGACCTGATAATCCTGCGCCGACCGGCGGTTCTGCAGGACGGGCAGGAATTCCCGGACCTCGTCGATACGCTTTCGGCTGACCTCAGCCGTCGCCACGCCCTCCGCCTCATCGTTGAGGAAATCCTGCGCAACCCCCATCGGGTCCAGGATGACCGAATGGCCGACGCAATGGTCGCTGGATGAACCCGCGGCCGCCACGGCACACGTGTTCTCGATCGCGCGGGCCTTAAGCAAAGTCTCCCAGTGCTCGATCTTATGCTCACCCTTGAACCAGGCTGCCGACACCGTAATCAGCTCGGCACCCTGCACCGCCAGGGCGCGCGCCAGCTCGGGGAAGCGAAGGTCGTAGCAGGTCATTATCCCCACCCGCAGGCCGCCGATCGACACCACCTTAATGCCGCCGTCGCCCGGTTTAATCCGCAGCGATTCCTGATACGAGAACGCGTCATATAGGTGCAGTTTGCGGTAAGTAGTCAGGATCCTGCCGTCATCGCCGATGGCAATCAGGGTATTGAAGGGACGCTTTTCACCGCTGGACTCATACCCACCGGCGATGACCGCAATACCGATCTCGCTGGCGATGCGCGATACGCCCTGCACAAAAGAACTCCAGCGAGCATCCACGGCGGCCGTGAAATCTCCTTCCACCTGACCGACGGAGAACATCGATTCCTCCGGAAAGACGATCAATGCGGATCCCTCGTCCCGCGCGGCCGACGCGAGCCGGCGCATGATGCCGAGGTTTCCGTCGACATCCCCACCTGGGTTGAATTGACCTACGCTGACTTTCATCGCCACTCCCGTGCTCGTTGCCGTCGGTTCCAGCGTAGTCGCTTCCGGCTCTTTGGCGCCCGGTGCGTTTGTAACACCCATCCCGGCAATTAACTGCGTCGCCCGTCGGCTAAAATGCGGGTATGCCACACCGACCGCTCGTTGTGATTCCCGACCCCGAGGACGCCGGTTGCGCGGACATCACCGTTCAGGGAAGAGTCGCAAATCGGAGCTACCAATTCATTTTTGGACTCCGGGCCGGGCCGCACGCTGGTCCCTTATGATAAGTTCTCAGCCGCTTTTGCCCGCACTGGCAGGCATGCTTCGCACGCTGTTTTCGAAGCGATCGATGACGACGTTATTAGGGTTCCGGAGGTCAGCGTCGGGCCAATGCGACGCGATCCGCTGGAAATCATCAGGGCGGGACGACACTCCTCGCGGGCACGTGCGCTGATCGGAATGGACATCCTCCGGTATTACCAATGTCATCTACCGGAGCGGGAATTACCGTGGTCGACGTGGGTTTTCTTATGCCAAACGTCTGCGGCTTCCAGGAGGTTCAGTCAACCTTCGGGACTGACGCGACCGGTAGCAGAGTTGAAACCCGGACATTCATTATGGTGGGCCCCGAGATAGGTGGTTACCGGTTTCCGGCACACCGGGTGGCTGCAGTCGATCTGTCCAACGCCAACGAATCGCTGGAAACGCGGATGGACATGATCCTTGGTTACACGACTTTGCGGCAGGCGAACTGGCTGATGGACTTTCCCGCGAAGCGCTGGGCCGTTACCCGGCCGCCTCGAACGCAGGAACTCGCTGGAGCCACTTGTGACGCCGATCCCGTCAAATGACGGCCAGGACGCGCATCATTTACCGGGATCGGAGTCATTACGACGTCAGGCGTTGATCAGATCGTGAATCACGATGGTCTGGTCCCGGTCGGGGCCGACACCAATGGCGGAAAACCGCGTACCTGACATGGATTCCAGGGCCCGGACATAGCGTTGTGCGTTTTCCGGGAGATCCGCCATGGTCCTGGCCCTGGTAATGTCCTCGGTCCAGCCGTCAAAATATTCAAAGACCGGCTTGGCGTGGTGGAAATCCGTTTGGGTCATGGGCATCTCATCGAAACGAACGCCGTCGATGTCGTAGGCCACGCAGACCGGGATCCGGGCTATCCCGGTGAGCACGTCCAGTTTGGTGACGAAGTAGTCGGTGAAGCCGTTCACCCGGGAGGCATAGCGGGCCAGCACCGCGTCGTACCAGCCACAGCGCCGCGGGCGTCCGGTATTGACCCCGAATTCCCCGCCCGTCTTCTGCAGATACTCGCCCATTTCGTCGAACAGCTCCGTGGGGAACGGTCCCGCACCTACTCGCGTGGTGTAAGCCTTGATAATGCCCACCGCACGGTTGATCCGGGCGGGTCCGATGCCGGAGCCGACGGAGGCGCCGCCCGCCGTCGGGTTGGATGACGTCACAAAGGGGTAGGTGCCGTGGTCCACGTCCAGGAAGGTGGCCTGGCCTCCCTCCATCAAGACAACCTTGCCGTCGTCGAGCGCCTTATTGAGAACGTATTCCGAATCGATGATCAGCGGCCGCAGCCGTTCGGCGAAGCCCAGGAAGTACTCCACCGTCTCGTCGACGCTGATCGCACGGCGGTTGTAGACCTTGACCAGCAGTTCGTTTTTCTGCTGCAGCGACCCTTCCACCTTCTGCCGCAGGATCGACTCGTCGAGCACATCCTGCACGCGAATGCCGAGCCGGGCCACCTTGTCCATGTAGGCCGGACCGATGCCGCGTCCCGTCGTGCCAATGGCGCGCTTGCCCAGGAACCGTTCGGTGACCTTGTCCAGTACCTGATGGTAGGGGGCCACCAGGTGGGCATTGGCGGAGACGCGGAGCTTAGAGGTATCGGCGCCGCGCGCCTGCAGCCCCTCGATTTCGGCGAAGAGCGCCTCGAGGTTCACCACGCAGCCATTGCCGATGATCGGTACGGCATTGGGGCTCAGAATGCCGGCCGGAAGGAGCTTGAGCTCATACTTCTCACCGCCGACGACGACGGTGTGCCCGGCATTGTTTCCGCCGTTCGGCTTGACCACGTAGTCCACGCGGCCGCCCAACAGATCGGTTGCCTTGCCTTTGCCTTCGTCGCCCCACTGGGCACCGACGATTACGATTGCGGGCATGGGATCCTCCCCCATTGGTTGGGCACTAGACCGCGGACCCACTGGGGCAACCGGCCATGCGCCACACATCAGAATGCCCCACTCGCACGGGTCCCGGCCGGCAAAAGATGCCGGTCGGGGACAGTGTCGTAAGTTGGGGGCTCTTACCCGCCAAGTTTAGCCGACTTCGGCCGCGCCGTTTAGCCGACTTCGGCCCCCCTCTGGAGAAGCGCCATCCGGACCGGGCATCGCGGGCCGGGGTACGTAGCCCAGCGCCTTATCCACCCGGTGCGCCAGGGGTGAACCGGCGAGCCAACGGTCCAGGTTGTCGGCGAACTGATCGGCCAGATCATTGCGCCAGCCGGCGACGTCCCCGGACATATGCGCGGATAGGTGTACCTGCTCCAGTTCCCACAGCGGGCTTTCCGGCGGAAGAGGCTCGACGGCGACGACGTCCAGCGAGGCGGCGGCGATGCTGCCGGCCCGCAGCGCCGCGATGAGCGCTCCCTCGTCCACCAGCTGCCCACGCGCAACGTTGATCAGATGGGCCGTTGGTTTCATGGCGGCCAGCACCTCCGCGTTGATCACGCCGCGGGTCTGCTCGGTCAGCGGGGCAATCACCACTACATGGTCCGCCCAGCCAACGTGTCGCGCCAGTTCAGCGGTTGGCAGCACAGTGCCGAAATCCGGGTCTTCCCCGGCGCCCGTACGCCCTGCTCCGCGGACCTCAATTCCTACTGCCCGGAACAGCCGCGCAATCTTCCGGCCGATGCCTCCTGTTCCGATAATCAGCGCCCGGGATCCGCCGGTGCGGGCTGTTTCCCGGTGTGTCCAACGGTGTGCGTGCTGCAGATCATGACTGAGATGAATCTGCTTGTCATGCGCCAGTACGGAGGCGAGCGCGAATTCCGCAATAGGCGCATCGAAGGTTCCGTGCGCATTGGTCAGCTGAACTTCGGAGCGGACGAGGTCCGGAAAGAGAATCGCATCCACGCCCGCCGCTGCAACGTGGACCCATTTGAGCGAGTCCGCACCGGCCCAAGCGTCCCGCAGCGCCGAGGAGAAGAAATCCCAGAGCAGCACAATATCAGCACCCTGCATGGCGGTCTCCAGCGACTCGGCAGTGGCCAGCACAATGTCCGTTTTGCATTGCAGGTCGGCCAGGTTGTGAGGCTCGGAGACCCCCGGAGCGGTGAGAATGACAAGACGCGGCTTCTGTAGATCGGGCACCTTCCCACGCTAAGGAGGCACCGCGGGCTTGTCAACGGATTTTGCGTATCATCGTCTTATTGTTGACAATCTGCGTTGTGCCTTTCACGATGGAACAATGACTTCGCTTAGCCCCGCACTCAAACAAGCCACGCCGGTCATCGTTGACCACGCGCTGGGATCCTTCATCTATGGCGCCGACGGTCGGAGGTATTTGGACTTCACCACCGGAATCGGCGTCACCAGCACCGGCCATTGCCATCCTCGTGTCGTAGCGGCGGCACGCGAGCAGACCGGCAAGATCATCCACGCCCAATTCACCACCGTGCTGCACCAGCCGCTGCTGCAGCTAACGGAAAAGCTCGGCAATTTCCTGCCCGCCGAACTGGACAGTGTCTTTTATGCCAACTCGGGCTCAGAAGCCGTGGAGGCAGCGATCCGATTGGCCAGAATGGCTACGGCACGGCCGAATATCATCGCCTTTCAAGGCGGCTTCCACGGCCGGACGGTGGCCGCGGCCTCGCTGACCACGGCGGGGACCAAGTTCCGCTCGGGTTTTGCTCCGCTGATGTCCGGGGTACACATCGCCCCCTTCCCCTATGCCTTCCGTTATGGTTGGCCGGAGGAAGACGCCGTGGCCTTCGCTCTGCGCGAGTTGGACTACCTGCTTGCCTCCATTTCCAGTCCGCAGGATACCGCGGCCTTCATCATCGAACCCGCGCTGGGCGACGGTGGATACCTGAAAACGCCGGCGGCCTTCCTCGAGGGTCTGCGTGAGCGCGCCACGGTCCATGGCATCATGCTGATCCTCGACGAGGTGCAGACAGGTGTCGGCCGTACAGGAAAGTTCTGGGGTCATCAGCATTCCTCCATCACGCCGGATATCCTGATTACCGCCAAGGGAATTGCCAGCGGCTTTCCCATCTCGGCGATCGCAGCCCCGACGGCGGTCATGGCTATGGCATGGCCCGGCTCCCAGGGCGGCACCTATGGCGGCAACGCCGTCTCCGCGGCAGCCGGCGTCGCCACCTTAGACGTCATTCGGGACGAAGATCTGGTGGCGAATGCACGGATCCGGGGCGATCAGCTGCTGAGCGGGCTGCAGCGGATCGGTGCCGGCCATCAGGGGATCGGGGATGTCCGCGGTATTGGCCTGATGCTGGCGCTGGAATTCGTCAACCGGGACGGGGACGCGGATCCGCAGGCCGCCACGGCAGTGCAGCAGGCCGCGATCGAACAGGATCTGCTGCTGCTCACCTGCGGAGCCCGCGGCAATGTTCTGCGCATCATCCCGGCCCTGAATGTCACCGAAGACGAGGTGGATCTGGGCCTGCGGTCCCTCGACGCGGCCCTCGAAGACGCCCTGTCCGCAGTGCGTGGATAGCGGTACGCTCACCCCATGAAAACCGTAGACAGCAACACCCCGGGCAATGCCCCGGGCGCCGGCCGAGCCGCGGATGGCCGGCCGGAACCGGATCTCGACGAACTCCGCGCGGCGGGAATTGACGTGGATTCCTCCTCCCGACGCCGGTCCGAGTACAGCTACGATGCGTCCAACTATCGTGTCCCTCCGCTCGCCGTCGTCTTTCCGCGCACCGCGGAAGATGTCGCCGTCGTCGCCCGTTTCGCCCACACCCGGTCTCTGCCGCTGACCTCCCGTGGCGGCGGAACATCGATGGCGGGCAACGCCATCGGCACCGGGCTGGTCCTGGACTTTTCCCGCCATATGCACGGGATCCGCGGCCTGGACCGCCGGCAGAACAGCATCGTCGCTGAGGCCGGCGTGGTCATTACCGCCCTGCAGGATCACGTGGAACGGGCCACCGCGGGAGCCTTGACCTTTGCGCCGGATCCGTCCAGCAAGTCACGGGCCACCATTGGCGGAGCGGTGGGGAATGACGCCTGCGGCAACCATTCCGTCCGGTACGGCAGAACGTCCGATCATGTCCTTGAACTCCAGCTGGTCACCGCCGAGGGGTACCGCTTGACGGCTGGTCCGCGCGGGGTAGCGGCAACTGACCCGCAGGATGGCGCCGCCGTTGCCGCCGCCCTCGGGATAACAGCCGCTCTCAGCCGCCTGGCGGGGGAATATCTGGCACCCTTCCGGCTGGATCTGGGCACCATCCCCCGGCAGGTTTCCGGATACCACCTTGCCGAGCTGCTGCCGGAGAACCATTTCAATGTGGCGCGTGCGCTGGTCGGCAGCGAAGGTACCTGCGTGATCGTAATCTCCGCCACCCTCCGTTTAGTCCCCAAGCCGGCCCGCGCCTTGTTACTTTGTCTCGGCTACCCGGATGTGGTGGAGGCGGCGCGCGATGTTCCGGACATCCTGGGTTTCAATCCGGCCGCGATCGAAGGCATCGATGATGCCATTGTGAAGACGATGCAGTACCGCCGCGGCGCGGATTCTGTCCGCGGCCTGCCGGCCGGGAACGCGTTTCTATACGTGGATCTGGACGGCGAGGATGCCGACGACGTGGCCGCGCAGGCGGACGCCCTGCTGGCGGCGCTGCGCCGAAACGGACGTATCCGGGACGCAAAGGTGGTGCCCGATCCCGGCGAGCGGGCCTCTCTGTGGCGCGTCCGCGAAGATGGCGCAGGCCTGGCCGCCCGACTATACAGCGGTGAAGGGAACAGCGGCGGAGGGAACAGCGGCGGAGAGTCCTGGCCCGGCTGGGAGGATTCGGCCGTCGCCGTGGACAGGCTGGCCGATTACCTCAGTGACTTCCGCGACTTGCTGCAGGCCTATGCATTGCAGGGCGTTCTGTATGGGCACTTCGGGGCGGGCTGTATGCATGTGCGGATCACCTTCGACCTGCGCTCGGATGAAGGACGAGGCGTTTTCGACCGCTTCGTGCGTGCGGCGGCGGAGCTGGTGGTCCGGCATGGCGGATCGCTCTCCGGCGAACATGGTGACGGCCGCGCCCGTTCAGCGCTGCTGCCGGTGATGTATTCCCCCGTCATCATGGAGTCTTTTCGCGTGTTCAAGGCCATCTGGGATCCGGCAAATCTTCTCAACCCCGGCTCCGTGGTGGAACCGGCACCGATCACTGCGGATTTGGCCCTGGCTGGAATCCCGGAGCGCCAGTGGCGAACGTCCTTCGAGCTGGCGCCGGCCGCTACAGCCCCGGAGGGACTGGACCCGTTTGTCCACGCTGTGCAGGGATGCATCGGTGTGGGCCGCTGCCGCAGTTCCTCCGGCGGCGTTATGTGTCCAAGTTTCCGGGCCACCTCAGATGAGAAGGATTCCACCCGGGGCCGCGCCCGCGTGCTGCAGGACATGGTGCGCAGCTCCCCCACGGTGGCTCAGGGGTGGAAGTCCGAGGACGTCCGGGAAGCGCTGGATCTGTGTCTTTCCTGTAAGGCATGCGCCACCGACTGCCCGGTAGGCGTGGATATGGCGACGTACAAATCCGAGTTTTTCGACCACTTTTATACGGGCAGATTTCGACCGCGTTCGCACTATGCCCTAGGTTGGTTGCCCCGCTGGCTCAAACTCACCGGCCGTATTGCCCCGTTGGTCAATGCCGTGATGGCAGGTCCGGCCGGAAGGCTGCTGGCCCAGGCTGCCGGGCTCACCACACACCGGGCCTTTCCAAAGTTTGCCGGCGGCACAGACTGGCAGCGTGGAATCACCGGCCAGCACCGGACGGCGGACCCTGCCGTAAAAGGCAGCCGGACCCCGCCGGCCGACGTCGTCCTCTGTGTTGACTCCTTTACCCGCGGTTTCCGGCCGGAAGTCGCTGGCGCCGCGCAGCGTGTTCTGGCCTCTGCGGGCCGGACGGCTGAATGCACGGCCGACGCCTGCTGCGGTCTGACCTGGATATCCACCGGACAGCTGGGTACGGCGCGGAAACTGCTCGCCAGGGCCGCTGCCACTCTCGATGATGGCAGCGACCGCCCGATCATCGTCCTGGAACCGAGCTGTGCCGCGGCGCTGAAGAAAGATCTGCCGGATCTGGTTCGGACAGATCAGGCGCGGCGGGTAGCACGCAGGGTACGGAGTTTCGCGGCCGCGGTGTCCGAGCTTGCCGCCGACGGTTGGCGGCCGGTCTGGCCCGGCGGCGCGGCCCCGCAGGCGGTTACGGTCCAGACGCACTGCCACGAATACTCCGTTTTTGGTGAGCGCAGCCAACAGGCGGCGCTGCGGGCAGTCGGAATCACCGACATCCGCGAGGCCACCGGCTGCTGCGGAGTGGCCGGGAACTTCGGCTTCGAAACGGAACATTACGAAATCAGCATGAAAGTGGCAGAGCAGGCCCTTCTGCCTGCCCTCGCTGCGACTCCCCCGACCACGCCGGTGCTCACCGACGGCTTTAGCTGCCTCATGCAGGTGGCAAAGCTGGAACCGAACCGGAATCCGTACCATCTGGCGCAGTTACTGGACCCGGAACCGACCGTCCAGTCGAGCCAGCAGATGAGATAGGAAACCCGCTATGACACAAACTGTAACTGCCGGCCAGGCCTACGAGGCGTCCGTGGGCGAGCTGATCGGCCGCATCAACACCGGTCTCCTTATCGACGGACAGTGGCAATGCCCCGCATCGGGAAAAACCTTTGAGGTGCTCAACCCCGCAACCGGTGAGGTCATTGCGACGGTGGCCGACGGCGGCCCGGAGGATGCACGCCGCGCCATCGAGGCCGCCGGCCGGGCGCAGAAAGCCTGGGGCCGAACGGCACCGCGGGAGCGCAGCGGGATCCTTCGCCGGGCCTACGACCTGATTATGGCCAGGCAGCATGAGCTGGCGCGCGTCATGACCGCGGAAATGGGCAAGCCGCTGGCCGAGGCTGCCGGAGAAGTGGCCTACGCGGCCGAATTTTTCCGTTGGTTTTCCGAGGAAGCTGTCCGTATCGGCGGGGACCACACTATTACCGGTGACGGCAGGAACCGGATCCTGGTCAGCCAGGAGCCGGTGGGGCCGTGTGTCCTGGTGACTCCGTGGAATTTTCCGCTGGCCATGGGCACCCGCAAGATCGGCCCGGCCGTCGCGGCGGGCTGCACAATGGTTTTCAAACCCGCGGAACTGACACCGCTGAGTTCGCTGGCGTTGGCGGGCATTCTCGAGGAGGCCGGGCTGCCCGACGGCGTGCTGAATATCGTGACCACCACCGATGCCGGATCCGTGGTGGAGCCGTGGATGGACAGTGGCATCGCGCGGAAGGTCAGCTTTACTGGTTCCACCGAAGTGGGCCGGGTTCTCCTGGCCCAGGCCGCGCGCAACATCATGCGCTCATCGATGGAACTCGGCGGCAACGCGCCTTTCATCGTGTTTGCCGACGCCGACCTGGACAAGGCCGTACAGGGGGCGATGATCGCCAAGATGCGCAATATGGGCGAGGCCTGCACCGCGGCAAACCGATTCTTTGTGCACCATTCGGTCGCCGCTGAATTCGGCCGCCGGCTGGCGGCCGCGATGGCTGCCCTGCGGGTGGGCGACGGCGCCCGGTCCGGCACCGATGTTGGACCGCTGGTGGAGGAAAAGGCCCGCACCAAGGTCCAGTCCCTCGTCGACGACGCCGTACGGCGGGGCGCCACTGTCATGACCGGGGGTTCGGCGCCGGCGGGTCCTGGATTCTTCTATACGCCGACCGTGCTGGCCCAGGTCAGTCCCGACTCGGACCTGATGTCTACGGAAATCTTCGGACCGGTGGCCGCCATTGTCGAGTTCGACGACGACGAGGACGTCATTCGGCTGGCCAACAACACCCCATGGGGGCTGGTCGGCTACCTCTTCACCCAGGACGTCGACCGGGCCATGCGTGTGAGCGAGGAGCTGGAGGTGGGCATGGTGGGGCTTAACACCGGGCTGGTTTCCAATCCCGCCGCACCGTTTGGCGGGGTCAAGCAGTCCGGGCTGGGCCGGGAGGGCGGCAGAGCCGGCATCGAGGAGTTCCTGGAGACAAAATACCTGGCCATTCCACGTGCCCTTGCGTGACGTAGACCACACCCGCTAGATTGTAGACAATCTACCGTCCAATTTTTTAGGTGATATCTTGCTATTCAGCACAGAAGAGTACTCCGCCCGGCTGGCGGGGGTCAGGAGCCGAATGGCCGATCAGGGCCTCGCCGCCCTCTTGGTCTCCGACCCGGCCAATATCTACTACCTCACGGGCTACAACGCCTGGTCCTTTTACACACCGCAGCTGGTCTTTGTCCCGGCGGACGGACCGATGATCCTCTTCGCCCGGGCCATGGATGCCGATGGCGCCTTCCGCACCAGCTGGCTTCCCCGGGAGAGCATCATCGGTTACCCGGAACAATACGTGCACCGCCCGCACGTGCACCCCTTTGACTGGGTATCCTTTGCCCTCCGCGAGCGGCACCTCATCGCTCCGGCGGCCAAGGGCTGTGTCGGCCTGGAGATGGACTCACACTTCTTCTCGCCCAAGGCCTACCGCTCGCTGGTCAATGCCATCCCGGAATGGACCATGGTGGACAGCTTTGAGCTGGTCAATTGGGTCCGTTCCATCAAGTCGCCGGCGGAGGTCCAGCTCATGCGTTCAGCCGCGCAGGTTTGTTTGTCCGCGATGCGCACCGCCGTGGAGTCCATCGAGATCGGTGTGCGCCAATGCGATGCCGCCGCCCAGATCAGCCGCGCCCAGATCTCCGGGACTGCCGGGATCGGCGGGGACTATCCGGCCATTGTCCCACTCCTGCCGACGGGTGACGAAGCGGACACTCCTCATCTGACCTGGAACCAGGAACGATTCCAAAAGGACCAGGCGGTGGTCATTGAACTGGCCGGCGCCCATCACCGTTACCACTCGCCGCTGGCGAGGACCCTGGTTCTCGGCAAGGCCCCGGAACGGCTGGTTCGGCTCTCCGACGCCGTTGCCGATGGTCTTAATGCGGTATTGGCCGAGGTCCGGCCCGGAGTGCCCGTGCGCGAGCTGGCGCGGACCTGGAACTGGACGCTGGCCACGCACGGCCTGGAGAAGCCCTCACGGATTGGCTACTCCATTGGTATCGGCTACCCGCCTGACTGGGGGGAGCGCACGATTTCACTGCGGTCGGAGGACGAAAGTGTCCTCGCCGAGAATATGACCTTCCACGTGATTGGCGGGATGTGGATGGACAACTATGGTTACGAGCTTTCCGAAGCCATTCGCGTCACAGCGACCGGCGTGGAAACCTTTACCAGTTTCCCGCGTGAACTCATCCAGAAAGGTGGCTAGACGATGACCCGGACAAACCCCACCCGGTCCGCTGCAGCGTTGCCCTTGGCCGGCCGCGCATCAAGCCTGATCGGTTCGGTGATCGATTCGAGCACGTCATTACTGGCCGCCCAAAAGCATGACATTGTCCGCTTTGCCATGGGCTCCCCTGCCGACGAGGCGGTGCCGCTGGAGGAGTTCCGCGATATCGCCGCCAGTGTGCTGGACCATAGCTCGATGACCTACGGGGCCACCGAGGGCGAGCCCCGGCTGATCGAGAATCTTCTCGGATACCTGCAGGACACTGCCGACCCCACTGCCGCGGACCGTGTCACGATCACGGCCGGCGGTATGCAGGGCCTGGATCTGGCCTGCAAGATCTTCATCGACCCAGGCGATCTGGTGATTGTGGAAAGCCCCACCTACACCAATGGAAGCGCCACGGCGCTCAGCTACGGGGCCGATCTGCTCGAAGCACCCATCGACGAACACGGTCTGGTTGTTGAGGCACTCCCGGATCTGGTGGCTATGGCAGGCCGGACGCCGAAAGCCATCTACACGATCCCCAATTTCCAGAATCCGTCCGGAACGACGCTCTCGCTCGCCCGCCGGCAACAGCTGTTGGAACTGGCGCATCTGTGGAACGCCGTCATTATTGATGATGACCCCTACGGTCTCTTGCGTTTCGAGGGTACGGATCTGCCCTCCTTCCAGTCACTGAGCCCTGCCGATCCGCTGTTGTTTTCAGTCCGGACATTTTCCAAGATCCTGGCTCCGGGCCTGCGCGTGGGTTGGGTGGACACCGACCCGGCCATCCGCCAGCTGGTCATCAATGCGAAACAGGCCATGGACACCTGCACCAACGTTCCGGCGCAGCATATTGTTGCGGAGTTCATTCGCCGTGGCGGACTGGACAGCCATCTGGCCGGCCTGCGGACCGAATACCGAAGCAGGAAAAACGCGATGCAGCAAAGCCTGCGGCGGCACCTCGGCGACAGGGTCAGCAGCACCGATCCGGAAGGCGGCTTCTTCCTGTGGCTGACCCTACAGGGCGCGGACGCGCAGACCTCGACCCGCCGGCTGTTCGAAACGGCCCTCGCGGAAGGTGTCGCCTTCATTCCCGGACCGGCGCTCTCCGCCGGCGGCAAGTTCGACGACGCCCTGAGACTCTGCTTCGCATCAACCACGATCGATCGCGCGGAGGAAGGCATCCAACGCCTGGCCCGGGCGATGGACCGGGAGCTCGTCGGCCGAAGGACCGGGACCGGCGCGTGAGTAAAAGTCTTCAGGACCGGGTGCTGAACCTGATTTCCACACCGGAGCTTGTTGATCTCACGTCCCGGCTCGTGGCAGCAGGAGGCGAAAACCCGGGCGGGACTGAGGAAGGAACCGTCGCGGTACTTCAGGCGTCCTGCCGGGATGCGGGGCTGGAAACCAGCACGGCAGCCGTGGCCCCGGGGCGGCCGAATTTCACGGCCGTGCTGCCGGGCGGAAATTCGCCGGGTTTTCTGTTCCTTGGCCATTCCGATGTGGTGCCCGCTGGTGCCGGCTGGGAGCATCCGCCGTTTGATCCGATCGTCCGCGCCGGCCGGCTGTACGGCCGCGGTTCCACGGATATGAAAGGCGGACTCGCCGCCGTCGTCATTGCCTTGAAAGCGCTCAAGGAAGCGCACGTGCAGCTGCCCGGAGATGTGGCGCTGGCCTGCACGGTGGATGAGGAGGATCTGGGCCTGGGGATCCGGGCGTTCACGGCGTCCGCGTCGGCCGGAACCTATGACGCCTGCGTAGTTGCAGAACCAACCGATCTGACGGTGGTCATCGGCTGCCGCGGGGACAGTTACCTGGAGCTTACGGTCACCGGCCGGTCTGCCCACTCCGGCAGGCCTGCCGACGGGCGGAACGCGATCGATGCCGCCGCCGGCATTCTGCTCCTGATCCGTGCGGACCAGGAGCAGCTCCAACGGACACAGGACCCATTGCTGGGGGCCGGCAGCTGGAACACCGGTCTGATTCACGGCGGCACCGGCACGTCCATGGTCGCCGCTGAATGTGCCCTTTCCATCGACCGGCGGCTGATGCCGGATGAGGATGCAGGCATGATCCTGACCCAGCTGATGGAGCGGATCGAAGGCTCCGGCCTTACCGGGGACGGCATCAGCGTCCGCGGCGGAATAGCCATGGAAATGCCCGGGTTCCGTACCCCCGTCGATCACCCCCTGGTCCGCGGCGCAGTAGCAGCGGTGCGCGAGGGCTGCGCCGGCGCGGAACCGGACGAATCGAATCCTGATCCGGTGGTCGGTGGTTGGAGTGCCGCCTGCGATGGCGGCTTCATTGCCCGCGATCTGGGGGTGCCGACTATTGTGCTGGGCCCTGGCGGTCTCAATGATCAGGCCCACCAGATAAATGAGTCCGTGCGCATTGCCGACCTCGCCGTTGCTGCCCGCGCCTATGCGCTAATGATTCTCCGGCATGGATTTTCCTGAAGAGAACTTGCCGCAACGACAGCTTCCGCAAAGACAGCTTCCTCAAAGACAAAGGCGTCACCTCGTTACCGAGAAGGAGAAACTGATGACTGACTCAACGTACGGCCGGATACCGGTGCTGGATCCCGATGGCGCGCGGGCAGACCTGACCGATGGAAAGGACATGCCGCCCGAGGAGCGAAAAGAATTACGAAAGGCAATCGCCGGCTCCGCCTTGGGCAACGCCGTCGAATGGTTTGACTACGCGGTGTATGGATATTTGGCCGTGTACATGGTGCGGATATTCTTCGGCGAACAGGGCCAAAACGGGCTTGGCCTCTTCGCCGTCTTCGCCATTCTTGCCATTTCCTTCTTCGTCCGCCCGCTCGGCGGTATCATTCTGGGCCCGATGGGAGACAAGATCGGCCGGCAGAAGGTGCTGGTCTTTACCATCACCATGATGACGCTGGCCACCGCGGCCATCGGAATCCTGCCGACCTTCGATCAGGTAGGCTATGTCTCCCCGGTTTTGCTGCTGCTGTGCCGGCTGGTGCAGGGATTTTCCACCGGTGGAGAGTACGGCGGTGCCGCGGTTTTCATGGCCGAACACGCCCCGGACAAACGACGCGGCTTTTACGGTGCATTCCTTGAATTCGGCACGCTCGCCGGCACCGTCGCCGGAGCCACCCTGTGCACCGTGATGATCGTGGTGGTCGGTGACGCGGGCATGCTGGCCGGCTGGTGGCGGCTGCCGTTCCTGCTGACCCTTCCGCTCGGTTTGACAGCCCTGTGGATAAGAACGCGGCTGAAGGAACCGCGGGTCTTTACCGAGGCCGCTCAAAACGATGAAATCGCCAAGCGGCCCTTCCTGGATCTGTTCCGATACAACTGGCGCCAGATACTGATCCTGACCGGGTTCGTAGTGCTGCTCAACGTGGCCTACTACCTGATTTTGGCGTATATGCCTTCGTACCTGAGCAAGAATCTGGGCCACGATACCGCGACCAGCACCATGATGCTCGTCGTCATCATGGTCCTGATGATGTGCATCATCAATCCAATCGGGGCCCTCTCCGATCGAGTGGGCCGCAAGCCGCTGCTGCTCGGCGCCGCCGTCGGCTTCATCCTGCTGTCGGTGCCCGCCTTCGCCATGCTCGGTTCCCGCAATCTCCTCCTGCAGTTGCTGGGGCTGGCGATTCTGGGCTTTTTGCTGGTCATTATGATCGGCTCCGTCTCCTCTACGCTGCCGGCGTTGTTCCCGACCAAGGTCAGGTACTCCGGATTCGCCATCGGTTACAACGTCTCGACGGCCATCTTCGGCGGTACCGCGGCCAGCATCAACGAATGGCTGATCGTGGAAACCGGGTCAACACTGGTGCCCGGGTGGTACCTGGCGGGCGCCGGAGTGGTGGGACTGGTCGCCATCCTCTGTATGCCCGAGTCTGCTCAGAGCACGCTGCGCGGTGAGCGCATCCCCGGCACATCCAGCGCCGCCTTCCGTGCGTTCCTGCGCAAAGAAAAGCAAACCAGCAGCTGAGGTGTTCCGGATGGGGCTTTTCGCCTAATGGCCCCATCCGGCGCGTCTGAGATTCAAGGGGACGCCGTCGGTCCGGTCAGCCGGCTGAGCGCGTCCTCCATATGGCTGTGCAGAAGGCCGACCACCAGATCCTCGTTCCCGGATTCGATGGCCTCTGCAATGGCGTAGTGCTCGGCGACGCGGGCCTGGGGATCCGGGTACCTGTGCGCAAGAGCCGTCAGGCACATCCTGGTCTCGGTCAGCAAGGTGTTATGCATCCGCTGCAGACGGGGGCTGCCGGCGGCGCCGACCAACGTCGCATGGAACTCCATATCCGCCTCGGAAAGCGCGTCCAGATCTTTCGCCGCGGCAGCATCTTTCATGCCCGCGACAATGTCCAGCAGGCCGGCACCGACCAGCCGATGATTTTGCTGCAGGATAACTTCCGTAGCCGCGCGTTCGACGGCAGTCCGGGCCACGTACATGTCCCTGACCTCGTCGTCCGTCATTGTGATGACGAACAACCCGCGGTTTCGGATGCTGATCAGCAGGCCTTCCTGGTTCAGCCGCTGCATGGCTTCGCGCAGCGGACCGCGGCTCACACCAAGTTCCTTGGCCAGCTCGGCCTCCGCCAGTTGCGCTCCGGGCGCTATCGCGCCTGAGCCGATAGCCTGGCGCAGTTTCCGGGCGATGATCGACGGCGTCGACTCCTGCACCAGGGGTTCGAATCTCTGCATCTGCCGCCGATCTGTGAATTGTTGGACTGTTTACAATCCTAATCTAATAAATCGGCTCCTCAACGGCTCCGGCGAGGAGAACACTCACACCACCGGACAGACCATCCAAGCCGACGGCGGCGCTGCCGCTCCGCTGCGCTGCGCGAAGACAATATCCGGGGCTGAACCCGGCGCCGCTTAAACGACTGTGCCGCTGGTGTCCTTTCCAAGTCTGAAAAGGACGCCTGCGGCACAGTCGGTTCAACGTCCAGGCACTTAGCCGACACGTGCGGTCGGCCGCCCCGTTGCGGTGCAGCTAGCGGGCCTCGATGGCCGCGGCAGCCAGCGGATCTGAATCGTTGAGGAAGGTGGAGATCCGCGCCGCTTCCTCGGTCTCACCGATGGCGCCGGCTGCCCGGCCCAGGGCATACAACGCACGCAGGAACCCCCGGTTCCCCTCGTGCTGGAAAGGAACCGGCCCGGTTCCTTTCCAGCCGGCACGCCGCAGCGCATCCAGTCCCCGGTGGTAGCCTGTGCGGGCATAGGCATAGGACTCGATGACCCGGCCCTCCGCGAAGGCTTCGTCGGCCAGAATGGCCCACAAGAGCGAGGACGTCGGGTGCCTTGCCGCCAGATCGACGGCCTCGTCGCCGGCCGCCAAACGCGATTCGACGTCCGGCTCACCCGGGAGCAGCGTGGGCTCCGGACCGAGCAGGTTCCTGCGGAATTCGTCTGACATCAGAAGGTCTTGCCGGCGGAGCCGAGTTCCTGGGCGCCCACGACAACACGCGCGGCCAGACCCTTCTCGGCCGCAGCACCCCAGACCCGCGGGTCATACGTCTTCTTACTGCCGACCTCGCCGTCAATCTTCAGTACGCCGTCATAGTTCTTGAACATGTGGTCCGCAACCGGGCGGGTGTAGGCATACTGCGTGTCCGTGTCGATGTTCATTTTAATAACCCCGTAGGAGACGGCGTCCTTGATCTCCTGCTGGCTGGATCCGGACCCGCCGTGGAAAACCAGGTCAAAGGGCTTGTCTTTGCCCAGCTTTGCTCCGACCTGTTCCTGGATTTCCTTGAGGATTTCCGGCCGCAGCTTAACACCGCCGGGCTTGTACACGCCGTGCACGTTGCCGAAGGTCAGGGCCGTAATGTAGCGTCCATGCTCCCCGGCGCCCAGGGCCTCCACAGTGGCCAGACCATCAGAGACAGTGGAGTAGAGCTTTTCATTGATGGCGTTCTCCACGCCGTCTTCCTCCCCGCCCACGGCACCGATCTCAACCTCGAGGATCATGTGCGCAGCCGAGGTGCGGGCCAGCAGCTCACGCCCGATGCGCAGGTTCTCCTCCAGCGTTTCCGCAGAGCCGTCCCACATATGCGAGTTGAAGATCGGGTCCTTTCCGGCCTTCACGGCTGCCTCCGAGGCCGCCAGCAGGGGCAGGACGAAGCCCTCCAGCTTGTCTTTGGGGCAGTGGTCTGTATGCAGCGCCACGTTGACCGGATATTTTTTTGCTACTTCACGGGCGAATGCGGCGAAGCCCAGAGACCCGGCAACCATGTCCTTCACGGACGCGCCGGACCAGTATGCTGCGCCTCCAGTGGAGACCTGGATGATGCCGTCGCTGCCGGCATCGGCGAAACCCTGCAGTGCCGCGTTCAGGGTCTGCGATGATGTGACATTGACCGCCGGGTAGGCGAAGCCGCCGGCCTTGGCGCGGTTAATCATTTCGACGTATTTGTCCGGGGTTGCAATGGGCATGCTGACTCCTTAAGAAGGGGCGGTAGCTGACATGACGGAACTACCTCCATCCTAGCCAGACCCGGACGACGCGGCAGTATGCTGCCGGAAGTCCCTAGATATGCTGGCTGAAAACGTGCCGGCGGATCCACGCGTGCATCGCGATGGCTGCAGCGGCTGAGGCATTGATGGACCGGGTGGAGCCGAACTGGGCAATCGACAAGGTGGCCGCAGCCGCCGCGTGCACCTCATCGGTCAGACCCGGTCCCTCCTGGCCGAAGACCAGGACGCAATCGCGGGGCAGGTCGTAGGTTTCCAGCGGGACCGAATCGGGGAAGTTGTCGATTCCGATCACGGCCAGGCCCTCGGACTGAGCCCATTGGACAAATTCCTCGACACTGGGATGATGCCGCACATGCTGATAGCGGTCCGTGACCATCGCACCGCGTCGGTTCCACCGCCGTCGACCAATGATGTGCACTTCCTTGGCCAGAAAAGCGTTGGCGCAGCGGACGACGGAACCGATGTTGAGGTCATGCTGCCAGTTCTCGATGGCGACGTGGAAGTTGTGGCGTTTGGCGTCCAGATCCGCCACGATCGCTTCGTGATTCCAATACCGGTACTCGTCCACGACGTTGCGGGTATCGCCGGCGGCCAGCAGTTCCTGGTCCCAGTGGTCACCGGCCGGCCGGGCGCCCTGCCACGGGCCGACGCCCACCGCCGGCTGGTGTGGATCCGGCGCAGGCGTGCCGCCGTCGTCGCCTTGCTGCGTATTCACCTGTCAACAGTACCGTTGCCGCTGCGTGCCGAAGTCCCTGCCCGGTGATGCGCGTAGCCTGAAAGTCTGTTTTCTGAAAGACTGGCGACGGACAGCGGCGTTCGCATTCAGCTTTTTTCAACCAGTTATCAACAACCAGGAGGACGCTGACGTGGGAAACCTCGAACCGCGCAGGACGCAGGACATTGAGTGCTGGCTGACGGACATGGATGGCGTACTGGTCCATGAAAACCAGGCTGTCCCGGGCGCCGTCGAACTGCTGCAGCGGTGGGTGGATACGTCCAAGCGTTTTCTGGTGCTGACCAATAACTCTATTTATACGCCGCGGGATCTCTCGGCGCGGCTGAGGGGTTCGGGGTTGGAAATACCGGAGGAAAACCTCTGGACATCCGCGCTGGCCACGGCGCAGTTCCTCAAGGGCCAGATGCCGCATGGTAAGGCCTTCGTGATCGGCGAGGCCGGACTGACCACTGCCCTGCACGAGGCAGGTTTTATTCTCACGGATCAGAATCCGGATTACGTGGTGCTCGGCGAAACGCGCACCTACTCCTTCGAAGCCATTACCAAGGCGATCCGGCTGATTGCCGACGGCGCACGTTTCATTGCCACCAACCCGGATGCCACCGGTCCATCCAAGGAAGGGCCGCTCCCCGCTACCGGTGCGATCGCCGCGCTGATCAGCAAAGCAACCAACCGGGATCCGTACATTGTCGGCAAGCCGAATCCGATGATGTTCCGTTCCGCCATGAACCGTATCGAGGCCCACTCGGAGACCACCGCGATGATCGGCGACCGGATGGACACGGATATTATCGCGGGCATGGAGGCGGGGCTGCACACCGTCCTGGTCCTGACCGGAATCACGCAACCCGAGGACGTGAACGCTTACCCGTTCCGGCCGGATGAAATCCTGAATTCGGTAGCGGATCTGATTCCGCGTATTTAGCGCCGGAGCCGATGACTTAAAGCCCCAGATCGGTCTTACTGAAGGCAAAGAGGTACGGGACGCCGGCCTCGGCCTCGATCCGCTCCTTGGAACCGGTATCCCGGTCCACGATCACTGCCACAGCAGCCACCTCAGCGCCGGCGCGCCGCAGGGCTTCTACGGCGGTCATCGCGGAGCCTCCGGTAGTAGAGGTGTCCTCGAGGGCCACAACGCGCCGGCCGCGCACTTGAGGACCTTCCACCTGCCGGCCCATGCCGTAGGACTTCTGCGCCTTCCGGACTACGAACGCGTCAATCGCCCGGTCCTGGTCCGCGGCGGCATGCATCAGGGCGGTTCCCACCGGATCGGCGCCCATAGTGAGCCCTCCCGCTGCGGCGATGCCGGTGATCCCGGCATCGTCGAGCAGTGCCAGCATGACCTGCCCCACCAACCGGGACGCTTCGTGATGCAGCGTGATGCGGCGAAGATCAATGTAGTAATCCGCCTCGGCGCCGCTGGAGAGGATCACCTTGCCCCTGACGATGGCCAGTTCCTTGATCAGTTCGAGGAGGCGGGAACGGGCAGCGGGCAGATCCAGGGGCGCAGTCATGGCTTCCATCCTATATAGGGAGCGGTTTCTCCGGCACCGGAGTTCCCCGGGCCGGGGGCAAGTTCCCCGCCAAGCCGCACGGTCGTTTAAAGCAGCACAGTAGGCTTGCACGTATGCGTGAACTCCAAAGACAAATCATTGCGGAAATGGGCGTAAAACCCAGTATTGATCCCGCTGCTGAAATCCGCCGCCGGGTGGACTTCCTCAAGGAGTACCTGCTGGCTACGGGGGCCGGCGGCTTTGTGCTGGGCGTCAGCGGAGGCCTGGATTCCACCCTCGCCGGCCGGCTGGCCCAACTGGCGGTAGAGGAGTTGAACGGCGCCGGGACAGCCGCGGACTTCGTCGCGGTCCGGCTCCCCTATGGCCGGCAGACCGATGAGGAGGACGCGCAGCGGGCCATGGAGTTTATCGCGCCCAAGACGTCGTGGAGCTATAACGTGGCGCCGGCAGTGGATGGTTTTGTGGCTGAGTTCGCGGCCACCACCGGGGAGTCAATTGCGGATTTCACGAAAGGCAATATCAAGGCCCGGGCAAGAATGGTGGCTCAATACGCCTTGGCCGGCGCCAGGAATCTCCTGGTGATCGGGACCGACCACGCGGCCGAATCGGTGACCGGTTTCTTTACGAAGTTCGGTGACGGCGGCGCCGACGTATTGCCGCTGTACACGCTGGACAAGCGCCAGAACCGTGCGCTGCTGCGTGAGCTCAATGCGCCCGCGCGGCTCTACGACAAGGTACCGACGGCGGATCTGCTGGATGGGGTGCCCGGCCGCACCGACGAGGACGAGCTTGGACTGCGCTACGACGTGATCGACGATTATTTGGAGGGGAAGGACGTCTTAGTGACGGATGCGCAGGCTATTGAAAAGCGCTACCTCGCCACCCGGCATAAACGCACTGTCCCGGTGTCCCTGCTGGATACCTGGTGGAAGTAAGGAGTTCGGTAAATTGGATGATGTGAAGACTGCGAAGCCCATGAAAATAGCGACCTGGAATGTTAACTCGCTGCGTGCCCGCGCAGACCGCGTGGAGGACTGGCTGCGCCGAACCGACGTGGATGTTCTGGCCATTCAGGAAACCAAGTGCAAAGACGAGAATTTCCCGTGGGAAATGTTCGAGAACAACGGGTACGAGGTGGCACACTTCGGATTCAGCCAGTGGAACGGAGTCGCTATTGCCTCCCGGGTAGGGCTCGACGACGTCGAACGCACCTTCGCTGCCCAGCCGGCCTTCGGTAAGGACGACAAGGACCCAATTCAGGAGGCCCGCGCGATCGCGGCAACCTGCAATGGCGTCCGCGTCTGGAGCCTGTATGTACCCAACGGCCGATCGCTGTCAGATCCGCATATGCCCTACAAGATTTCCTGGCTGGCAGCCCTGAAGGAACACGCCGTATCCGGGCTGTCCTCGGACTCGGCGGCCCAAATTGCCCTCATGGGTGATTGGAACATCGCTCCACGTGACGAGGATGTGTGGGACATCGATTACTTCCTTAATGAAGGCCTGACACATGTCAGCGCTCCGGAGCGCGCGGCCTTTCATGCCTTCGAAGCAGCCGGCTTTACCGATGTGGTGCGTCCTTTCACCCCCGGGCCCGGCGTCTACACATATTGGGACTACACCCAACTGCGCTTTCCCAAGAAGCAAGGCATGCGGATCGACTTTATCCTGGCCTCCGCGGCGCTGGCCGCCCGCGTCACCGGGGCTGCCATCGACCGGGAAGAACGCAAGGGCAAGGGTGCCTCCGATCACGCGCCCGTCGTCGTGGAATTGGGCTGATCCATGCGCAGCGGGCTGTATTTGGGTGGAACGTCGCTTCCTTTCGTCTCCAGCCTGCGCATATTCTCCCCGATGACGGCATTTACCACGCTGGAGCAGCGCTACATCGGGGAACACCTCCTGCCGGATCAGAGCCGGACGGCCGTGGATGTGCAGGAACTTGCCGATTCATTGGGCCGGGTTACCCGGCCCAATGGAGATCCGCTGCCCACAGCCGCCGCGGACAGAATCCGCACGCTGCGCCTTGCCGAGGACGGGCCGCTCCTGTACTCCCCGGGCCAGATGGTGATCCGTTCCTTTGCTGCAGTGGACGAATTCCACCGGGGGTACACTGCGCAACTGGCCGGCATGCTGGTGCCCGAGCGGTTCCGGGAACCACATCAGCGCCGGACGGAGGCAGCGCCGGGATATCCTGGCCCGCCGTTCACCAGGATATCCACGTGGGGCATTCCGTTCAGCTGGTTTGTGCTGGTGACGGAGACGGACCGGACCGAGGTGGTGGAGTCTTCGGGCCGCATTCTGACGGTACGGATCCAGGTGCCTCTGACGATTGCGCTTCGGCGTGCCGAAGCCTGCCTGACCATGCTCGAAGGCACAGCGGAAGAGCTGGACCTGCACGAAGAATTGGCAAACGTGGCGAACTGGCTTGAGGGATTCCGGGACGAATCCATCCTGGAGCTCGATTACGGCCCGGTGGCGGATCGCGTCTACCCCGATGATTCCCCGATGGACGTAAGGCTGGGGCTCGAATGCCTGGCCGAGGGAGACCTGACCGGAGCGGCGGCCGCCTACCGCAGGCTGGCGTCGCGCTGGATACCCATCCGGCAGCTGGCCCGCGCATCCTGACTGATCCGCTCAACGGCACGGCGGCGCCGTCGTACCCCTGACAATCAGCTGATGTGCCACCACGCTGTCCCGCACGGCCCCGGTCTTGCCCGCGAGCTCGGCGATCAGCATGCGGGCCGCAATCGAGCCGTGCGCGGTCGGATCCTGCCCGACGGTGGTCAACCCCGCAGGCTCGGAAAACTCGTGGTCGTCGATGCCTATGATGGACAAGTCCTCCGGGATCCGGATTCCACGCCGGCGTGCCTCAAACATCAATCCCAGCGCCATTTCATCCGAGGCACAGAAAACAGCCGTCGGCATCGGGGACGGGCTGTCGAACAGCCGGACGGCGGCGCGAACTCCATTGCGAACGGTATAGTCCCCCTCCACCTCCCATTCCGAGCGAGGTCCCAGGCCGGCGGCGTGCAGCGTCGACTCGAACCCCTCGGTCCGCAAACCGGGAACAGTGAAGTTCAGCTGGTCTTCCCAGCCGCCATGCAGATGGCCGATATCCCGGTGGCCCAGATCAAGAAGATGCTGCGTCGCGGCAGCGGCCGCCAGTGAATCATCAATACGGACGCTGCTGCAGCCGCTGACCGGACCGCCGACGGCGACGAGCGGGATCTCGGTGCGGTGCAGCTGTTCGAGCTCCTGATCGGACAGGGACAAGCAAAGCACCACCAGCGCGTCCATTTGTTTGCGCACCATGTTCCGGTTGAACAGCCGCTGCCTGTCTGAGGCATACCCGCCCAGGCTGAACAGGAGGAGATTATAGGAATGCTCCCTTAGCTCCTGCTCCACGCCCTCGATGACACGGCCGAAGTACCACCTGTCCACGAACGGAGCCAGCACTCCAATGGTCCGCGTACGCCCGGTGGCCAACGTGCTGGCCGACGGAGAGGCAACGTATCCGAGGTCATCTGCCACGGCCAAAATTCGGGCCCGGGTGACCGGGCTGACCCTTGGCAGCCCGCGGATGGCGCGGGAAACGGTGGCGGTGGAGACCTTGGCGGCGGCCGCTACATCTTCAATACTTGCCACCATCAGTCCCCTCATCTTCAAGCTGTTAGGGCATCCTGGCGGGTGTGGCCGGGTCCTGGCTGTGCTGGCCGTACCGGCGGTACCGGCCGTGCTGGCCGTTTGCGGAGCTACATATGGCGCCTTGCCCGGCGCTGGGGCAATTTGCGGCGCAGCCGGAGCATTCCCCACAGGGCCAGCACAATGGCCAACAGCCCCATCGCCCAGCCCAAAGCCGGCTGACCCGTGATTTCCAGCCAGAGCGTCATCGCCAGCAGAATTACTCCCCAGAAGGCGAGGAAGCCAATGATGATGTCAAAATCCTCCCCCGAACGCTGGCGATGGCTGACACCTGGCCGGACCGCCCGGCCCGGCGCCGGTACGCGTGCGGAGCCGCGCATTATTTCACCGCCCCGGCCGTCAGCCCGGCAACGATCTTGCGTTGGAAGATCAGCACCAAAATCACCAACGGAATGGTGACCACCGTTCCAGCCGCCATGACCGCCGTGTACGGCTCCTGATGCGGCTGGGCCCCCGCGAAGTACGCGATGGCCACCGTGACCGGTTTAGTCTCATCGTTGGAGAGCTGGCTGGCGATCAGGAACTCGTTCCAGGCCGCGATGAACGCCAGAATTGCAGTGGTGAAGATGGCAGGGGCAGCCAGAGGCATTATCACCTTGCGGAAAGCCTGTCCCTGTGTGCAGCCATCGATCCGGGCGGCCTCCTCCAGCTCCCACGGCATTTCGCGGAAAAACGAAGTCAGCGTATAGACGGTGAGCGGGAGTACAAAGGAGATGTCCGGAATGATCATGGCCTGGTAGCTGCCGTACCAGCCAATGTTGGTGAACAGCTGGAACAGCGGCGTGACGAGGGCAACGCCCGGGAACATCGAGGCACCAAGGATGAATCCGAGAACCAAAAACTTGAAGCGGAATTCCAGCCGCGCCAACGCGTAGGCTGCGAAGACGCCGACCACCAGAGCGACGACGGTGGTTACTCCGCCAATGATGAAGGAGTTCAGCAGGTTCCGGGCAAAGTGGTTGCCCAAGTCGGTGGAGAACACCGTGATGAAGTTGTCCCAGGTGACGTGCGTGAAGAACGGCGTGGGATCGAAGGTGTAGCCGACGTCCCGGAATGCCGTCACGATCATCCAGTAAAACGGCAGCAGGCACCAGATGAAAATCAGCGCTGCACTAATGTATGTCCTGCCGCTGGCCCACCGGGCCCGATTCCGGGCGGCCGTTTTCGGTGCCGAATCAAACGCCGCAGCCTTCAGTGTTGAAGCTGTCATTTTCCTTTCCCCTTTCCACCGGAGGCCGCGTCCACGGCGTTCGCGCCGAGGAATCTTATAAAGATGAAAGCGACGATGAAGATAATCAGGAACGTGATGGTGGAAAGCGCCGCAGCTGAATTGAAGCCATTACGGATCTGTGCCACTACCAGCAGGGACAGTGTGGTGGTGTCATTGGCGCCGCCGGTCATAATGGCCGGGAGGTCGTACATCCGCAGCGCGTCCAGCACGCGGAACAAAATGGCCACCATGAGCGCCGGCTTGACCAACGGCAGGGTGATCTGGGTGAACCGCTGCCAGGTCGATGCGCCGTCGACCTTGGCGGCTTCGTACACATCTGCCGGGATCATCTGCAGCCCGGCAAGGATCAGCAGGGCCATGAAGGGCGTCGTCTTCCAGACATCGGCGATGATGATGGCCGCTCGTGCCGGCCCTGAACTACCCGTCCAGAGGACGGCCGTGCCGAAGAGCTTGTTGGCAATCCCTTCAAAGGCGAAGATAAAGAACCACAGCTTCGCGGTGACTGCGGTGGGAATCGCCCAGGGAACCAGGACGGCGGCACGCAGTGCGCTGCGCCCACGGAACGCGCGGGCCATGATGATGGCCATCCAGAATCCCAAAATGGTCTCCAGAACTACCGTGATCACGGTAAAGAAAAACGTGGTGTAGGTGGCGCTCCAAAACTGCGAACCGACACTTCCCGGGGCGCACGCTTCCGTCCCGCCGTTGGGTGATGCGCACTGCTGGAACAGCCAGCCGATGTAGTTGGAGACGCCGGCAAAACCGCCCGCCACGAATGTTCCCGTGACCGGATCGAGCCCCTGATCATGCTGCAGAGACATCACAATTGCATTAATGACGGGGTAGATAATGACTATTGCCAGCAGGATCAGCGTCGGAGCTATGAGCATCGTTGCCCATTTGCCCTGGCTCTTGGCCCTGTTGTCCTGCCCGACCCCGCTGGCTTCTTTTCCCTGCTTAACCGGTTTTTCCGGTTTGGGGCTCTTAGCCCGGTGCGTCGTCGTTGGTTCCGCTCCGATTGACATGTCCCCTCCTTTCCAAACGGAATCGATCGCTGCTCCGGCAGACAAGGCGTGCCTGCTTGGCTTTGCTGTGATTTGAGCTGGTAGTTAGCCGGTAGTTACTGCCACAGGCCCCTGCGGGCGGCGCCGGGCCGCCCGCAGGGCTCTGCTGTTAGGAACTTGCGGAGCTGATCGCCGTCTGCATATCAGACATAGCCTGATCAACGGACTTCTCACCCTTCAGCGCGGCATACGCATTGTCTTGGATCGCCTTGGTGACAGCCGGGTAGAACGGCGTCACGGGCCGCGGAACCGCGTTCTCGATGGAGGTCTTCAGCACCGGGAGGTACGGCAGTTGCTTAACCAGATCCGGGTCCGTATACAGCGAGGCCATCACAGGAGCGAGCGAACCCTGCGTGGCGTAGAACTTGCCGGATTCCTCACTGGTCATGAAATTTACGAAATCCAGAGCCGTGGCCTTGTGCTTGGAATACGCGCTGATGGCCATATTGTGGCCGCCGAGGCTGGAAGCACCGGGACCGTCCTTGCCCGGCAAGGGAGCGACGCCGAAGGTGTCCTTCACGGTGGAGGTACCATCCGTCTTGGCCAGGTTGTACACGTAGGGCCAGTTCCGCATGAACAACAGGTTCCCGCCCTCAAAAGCCTGCCGGCCCTGCTCCTCCTGGAAAGTGATGGCTTCCTTGGGAATGTTCCCGTCCTTGTAGGCCTTGACCAGATTATTCATCCCGGCCTTGGCCTGATCCGTATTTACCGTCGGCTTGCCGTCCTTGTCCACCACTGTGCCGCCGGCGGTGTTGATCGCCTCGGAGACATTCACCGTCAGGCCCTCATACTTTGCGAACTGACCGGCGTAGCACCCGATCCCTTTGTCCTTGGCGATCGAACACATGCCCATCATCTCGTCCCAGGTCTTGGGCGGAGTGGGAACCAGGTCCTTGCGGTAATACAGCAAGCCGCCATCGGAAGCCTGCGGAACGGCGTAAAGCGTGTCCTTGTAGGTTCCCGTTTTCACGGTCGCCGGCAGCATTTTCGAGGTGTCCACCGCCATCTTGTCCTTCAACGGCTGCAGCCAGGACTTTGCGGCGAATTCGGCGGTCCAGATGACGTCCACAGATGCAACGTCGTAGCTGGCGTTCTTGGCCTGGAAATTCTGCACCAGGTCATCGTGCTGCTGGTCTGCGTTGTCGGATTGTTCCTTGAACGTCACCTTCTCGTCCGGATGGGCCGCATTCCATTTGTCCAGCTGCGGACGGACGACATTACTGTTGTCTTTGCCTTGGACGTAGGTAATAGGGCCGCGGTCGGTGAGGTTGCTGGCCGCATCGCCGGCTGCCCCGCCTGATCCTCCGGAACTACCGCCGCTACAGGCTGCCAGCGCCAATGCCAGCACGCTCACGACCGCCAGGGGTGCAATTGACTTAGAGTTTCTCATCCTGCGCTCTTCTCTTGACCTAAACATGAGTTGATACACACAGCTCCGGCGCAATTTCCGGTGCGTGAGATTGAGTGGTGCAAGTCACTCTAGTAAGCTGGCTCAAGATTGTGCAAGCGCTTACATCAAATTGTGATCTTTGCTCCCAGGAGGAAAAAATGGATTCCGCTACCCCGCTGTCCGGCGATTCGCGGGTCGGGGCAGATGCCGGTCCGCAGACGCCCTGGTGGGCCAACGCGGTGATCTATCAGATTTATCCGCGCTCCTTTGCGGACTTCAATTCCGACGGGATGGGGGATCTGCCCGGTGTGACTTCCCGTTTGCCCTACCTGCGGCGGCTGGGTATTGACGCGATCTGGCTTTCCCCGTTTTATCTCTCCCCGCAGGCCGATGCCGGCTATGACGTCGCAGACTACCGCGCCGTGGACCCGCGCTTTGGCGAACTGCGCGATTTTGACGCTCTGCTGGCGCAGGCACACGACATGGGGATCAAGGTCATCGTGGATTTGGTACCAAACCACACCTCCGACGAGCACGCGTGGTTCGAAGAGGCATTGGCGGCCCCGGTCGGTTCCCCGGCGCGGGACCGTTACCTTTTCCGCGACGGGAAGGGAGCGCACGGGGAGATTCCGCCCAACAACTGGCAGTCGATTTTTGGCGGTAACGCCTGGACCCGGCTCCAGGAAGACGGCCAGCCGGGACAATGGTACCTGCACCTTTTCGATACCAAGCAGCCGGATCTGAATTGGGATAACGCCGAGGTGCGCGAGGAAATGCGCTCGGTGCTGCATTACTGGCTGGATCGTGGGGTGGACGGCTTCCGCGTCGATGTGGCGCACGGACTTGTCAAGGAAAAGGGACTTCCGGACTGGTCCGGGCAGGCGGCGATGGTCGAAGGCAGCGATGCTTCGGACCAGGCTCCGCACACCGCTGCGCCGCAGCGGCTTCACGACGTCCTGGACCCGTCAGCGGATCCGCCGCAGTACCGGCCGAAACCGGCGATGGATCCGCCGTCACCGTACCTGGACCAGGACGGCGTGCACGAGATATACCGCGATTGGCACCAGGTGCTTATGGAATACGAGGGCGACCGAATGATGGTAGCCGAAGCCTGGGTCGAGCCTGCCTCGCGACTGGCCAGGTACGTCCGCGAGGATGAGATGCAACAGGCTTTCAATTTCGACTTCCTGCTGGCCGGGTGGAACGCGCGGCGAATGGCCAAGGCGATCGATGAATCCCTCGACGCCGCTTCAGGGGTGGGCGCGCCGGCCACCTGGGTACTGTCCAACCATGACACGGTGCGGCAAGCCTCCCGCTTCGGGCTCAGCGATCCGACAACTTTCCCCAAGGGAATTAGTTCCGAAGACGAGCAGCCCGATGAGGAGCTCGGTCTCAGACGCGCACGCGCGGCGACCTTGATTATGCTCGGCCTGCCCGGATCGGCCTATCTCTATCAGGGTGAGGAGCTGGGGCTTCCGGAGCACACCACCTTGGCAGCCCAGGACCGCCAAGACCCCTCGTTTTTTCGGACCAACGGGGCGGAGAGCGGCCGGGATGGGTGCCGGGTCCCCTTGCCCTGGCGGGCCAACGCCCCCGGTTACGGATTTGGCGGCCCTGCTGACGGTGTCAGTGCTGACGGTGTCAGTGCTGACGGTGTCAGTGATGACAGTGTCCCCGCAGCCAGTGTCAACGCAGCCAGTGTCACCGACATGGGCGGCACCGACATGGTACAGGCGCCGTGGCTTCCGCAACCGGAGGCATTTGCAAAATATGCCGTGGACCGGCAGGAAGGACACCCCGGTTCCACCCTGGAGTTCTACCGCCGGGCCCTGGCCCTGCGTGCGCGCCTCGACACCGGACACGGTCTGCTGATCTGGAGCCCGCTTAACAGGCCCGGCGAGGGGATCCTCGCCTACCGAAACGGATCGCTGCTGGTGCTGGCGAACGTCGGCGACGAGCCGATCCCGCTGCCGGAAGGTTACACAGTGGAACTGGCCAGCACCGCCTCCTCGGCCGACGGCGAAGTCCTGGCCGCGAACAGCTCGGTGTGGCTGGTTCCGCGGGTTTAAGACGTTCCCCGCTGTGCCCTACTCGACGCGGTCGACCCTGGTAAACCTGGTTCGCGTCCCCGATCCGATACTCAGTAGGACCGGTAATTGACGGCCGGCCACCAGGTCCAGCGCCCGGACCAGGGTGGACACCTCTGCCGCCACCTTGTGCGGGGAGACCCCTTGCCGCGGGAAAACGTGCACCCGCAGCGCCGGCCGGCCGCGTACCTCGTAGGTGCTTACCGTCGCGGCCAGCAGGTCCGTACGTTCGGCCAGCGCCGTTTTAAGCGCCTGCTCCGCCACGGCGCCGCTGATAACCACCCGGCCGGCTGCGCCGTCGTCATCCGCGTCACCATATTCATCCGCGAGAATATTGCTGCGTCCCTTGCCCTGGTTCGCAATCCACGCCACCATCGCAATAATCAGCGCCACCAGAACCAGCGATACCACTATCCAGATCCAGCTGTTACTGCGCCCGGGCAAAATGGTTCCCGCCGCCAGGGAACTCAGTTGTTCCGTTGCGGGCTTCGCCCAGTCCTGCCACCAACGCCCCACCACGGGGATCGACGCGAGAGCAATCAGAAGCGCTCCCGCTCCGAGGAAGATCAGCCCCAAAAGGCCAAGGAGCAGCCGGTTAAGGGCCCGCGGCGTGCCGTTCATACGCCGACCACCCCGACGGCGGCCACGTTAATTCTCACTTGCGGCCGCGGTTCCAGTGCCATCCGGCCCGCTTCCTCCTGCACAGCGGCATGTACCGCCGATTCATCCACCGGTACCCCTGAAGTGGGACGGATATTGACCGTCACCGCCCGGCGCGAAAGGACCACCAGGACCTGCTCCCGGGTAACCCCGGCCGCAAGCCTGGCACACCGGGCCAGCGCAGATGCAATCACCTCATCATCGGCCACTACGGCTATCCGGTCATCAGCAATCACGTGCCGTGACCGCTTCCCCGGCAGCACGGCCGTAAAAAAAAATACCAGTCCGAGCAAAGCCAGCAGAGCTCCCAGCGCAGCCAGCAGCCCCGGTTCAATACCTTCGGGAAGATCAGCGACCCGCTGGGCCGCCGTGAGCGGATCTGCCAGCCAAGGCGGCTGGCCAAGCGCACGCAGCGCAGACTCCAGCAGAAAATAGACAGCAATAACAGTCACGGTCACTGCAGCAACAGTGGACAGTGCAGCCCGGGAGGAATGGCTCTCGCGCCGGAGCACTCGCCGCATTAGCTTCGCGTCGGAAACAGGCTTACTCATCGCAGACACTTTTTCATCGGACCCGGCTCCGTTCCGTCGCCCGGACTCCGGTAATCCGGATATTCACGCGGCTCAGGCCGGAGCCGCTTAGCGCTGCCACCCGGTCAAGGATGGCAACTTTCGCATGGACCGCACGGGACCAAATGGGTCCGCCGTGGGCGGCGACCCGATCGGGATCGCGCACGACGGCGGTCAGCGGCGGGATGCCGATCGGCAACGACACAGACAGCGCAAGCAGGCCACCGTCATCGGCGAAGCTGACGCGCACGTCTGCCGGCGCCACATCGAAAATTTCCGCAGCAGCCCCTCGAGCCACACTGGTCAGGGCCTGTGTGCTTATCCTGTTGTGACCCGCCAAGGAACCGGACTCCCCCTGCCGTGCGGCGCCGCCGGTCACGATGATGAGCGTCTTCCCGTGACGGCGTCAGCAACGCTGCGCAGATCAAGCTTTCCATCGGCTGCCCGCCCAATCAGCGCTCCCACAGCCATGAAAACTGCCGCACCGACGAAACCCCAGAAGCCAAAAGCGAATGCCATAAAGGCAAGAAACGCACCGATTCCGATGCCAAGGATGGTTCGATTCACAGCTGCTCTCCATATCCGGCGGGGCGTTCCCCAGCCGCGGCACGGACCGCAAAGGCACTGTGCCGGGAACGACCCGGCAGCTTCTGCTGCCCGGCGCCGGGAAGATGGACGTCATTGACTTCCACATTGACCTCACTGACGTTCAACCCCACGAGGTTTTCGACAGCAACATAAACCGCAGCCCGGACGCCGTCGGCCATCTGCTGGAGCTCAATTCCGTACTCGGCCACTAAATTGACGTCCAGCGCGGTCTGCGTTGCGCCCACTTCGGCACGCACCCCGGTGCTCCCGAGCGAACGTCCGGCGCCGGTGCCAAGGGCATGAACGCCCGGGACCGAACGCGCTGCCAGCCCCGCCACTTTCGCCACCGCCGATTCGGAAATTATTGTCCGTCCCGCCCTGACCGCAGCAACCGGCGTCTGACTGGATCCAGCCATCAACGGCACGCCCTGGTGCTCCATCCCATGTCGCCTCCTTCTGCTGAGTCCTGCTGCCCTTGCTCTTACCGTAACCTTATGCACCGGCACGTATGCAGGCAACGCTACGTCCAGGCCGCCTGCACCGGCAGAGTTAAAGCGAAAAGACCCGCGGCTCCCATGCATTGGGAACTACGGGTCTTCCAGTGGTGGCTCCGACCGGCGTCGATCCGGTGACCTTTCGATTTTCAGTCGAACGCTCTACCAACTGAGCTACAGAGCCTTGGTGAAGTCAAACTACCTACGTCACCTGATTTGACGGATCTCTCCACAAACCAAAGCGACCCTGACGGGACTCGAACCCGCGACCTCCGCCGTGACAGGGCGGCGCGCTAACCAACTGCGCTACAGGGCCTTGCAATTCCACGCTTCCGCATGAAACAAGAGTTACATCATATCAGTCTTTTCGAACCGATCATGCTGCTCTCTTGTACCCCCAACGGGATTCGAACCCGTGCCGCCGCCGTGAAAGGGCGGTGTCCTAGGCCGCTAGACGATGGGGGCATCGGACACATTCGAGACCCTCACAGTTGCCTGCAATCCTCCCGAAGTGGACTTAGAAAACTATAGGGCCTCGGCAGGGAATACACAAAACGCCGGGTGCCGTTTAGCGCCGGCTGGGTAGAGCCAGGACAAGAGTACGCTGGAGCCATGCCTCGTGATCCTCTGGCGTCCATGCCGTATTTTGGCCGGTGCGAACTCACGCTGGCGGAATTTCAGGACGCTGCCGAGGCCGCAGTGGCCCGCATTCCGCCGGAACTGGCGCAGGCTATGACAAATGTCGCCTTCTTCATTGAAGAGCGGTACAACCCGGGGCCGAACGAAGATCCACAGACGTCACTGCTGGGACTCTATGAGGGAACGCCGCTGACCGAACGCGACGGGTGGTGGGATGCCGGCTCATTGCCCGACAGGATCACTCTCTACCGACAGACAATCCTGGACAGCTGCCTCTCACGGGAGGAAGTCATTGACGAAATCACTGTGACGGTGGTTCACGAAATTGCGCACCATTTTGGCATCGACGACGAACGGCTGCATGCGTTGGGGTGGGGCTGACGTCGGCGGCAGCAGCGGGTGCAGACAGCGGGCTGCGCGGCACCGTCGGCGCAGCCGAGGCACTGGTGGCAACGACACGCCGCCGCCAATGAGACCAAATGACACCCGTGTTGTTCATGTTATTCATGTGTTTAATGTTGCCAAAGTGACGTAGGCAACGTAGCCTCGGGACTGCTGTGTGAATGCAGCCCGGCTATCTCCTGTCCCGCCCGCGAGCCCGCTTCCGTCGAAGCGCCGGCTATCTGGTCGGCTCCGGGAACGATACCTCCCCGATCGACGATCGCTTGTCTGTAGACGTCTACAGACCCGTGCATTCATGCGCCGAGCCGTAGTGAGGTTATGGAATGAGTCTGGCGCAGCGTTGCACACGGAGCTCACGGACACCGTCCGGAGGTACCGCCGATGAACTTTCCACCGCTGGCGTTGGTCCGCGAACGGGACGCAATCTCAGCGATGTCCGGCTGCGTACTTTGGCCCGCGGCACCGCGATGGCGGCCACCGCGGTCCTGCTCACCGGCTCTTTTCTCTCCCCGGCTCAGGCCGCGCAAGCAGCAGCCCCCTACCCGGCAGCATTTCCTGCCAGCCCGCAGGCTCCTTCCGCCGACGACATCGCTGCGGCGAAGGGCAACGAGGCAGCCACGAGGACCGAAACCGACAAAATTGAATCCCTGCTCGACGACGCCACCAGGAATCTCGAGGGCACCGTCACTACCTCGATGCGCGCCAGCGGCGACTACACCGGCGCGCTGGTGATCTCACAGGACAAGCACGCGGCAGCCGATGCCGCACAGGCCAAGGCCGACACCGCCGGCCAGGCATCCGTCAAGGCCAAGGTACAGGTGGGCCAACTGGCTGGAGACCTCTACAAGAACGGCGGGATGACGCCGAGCGTGCAATCCCTGCTCAGTGGGGCCGCCTCAGCGGACTCGTTGTATCAGGCCTCCACCCTAATGGTGCTGGGTGAGAACCGCAGCAAGACATTCCAGACCGCTGAGTTCACCGCGTCCACCGCGAATTCGCTCCGGGACCAGGCCAATGCTGCACGCAAGGCCGCCGACGACGCCACTAAGGCAGCCGAGGACGCCAAGACGAGGGCTGTGGCCGCGAACGAGGCGCAAAAAGCGGTCGTCAGCGACAATGCACGTCAACGCACAGGTCTCGTGGAACAGCTGGCGGCCCTGCACAGTACGACCGTGGCTCTGGAAGATGCCAGAGTCACTATGCTGGAGACGCAAAAAGCCGAGGCCAAGCTGACGGCACTAGTCGCGGCGTCCTCGAGCCAGCCAGCTCCCGTCGCTCCGCCTGCCGGTGGCACAGCCGCTGCCGGAACTCCAAGCGGCGGCAATTCCAACGCAGGAACTGACGGGACCAGCAAGCCTGCGCCGCCCGCCCCTGCTCCGGTGGTTGCGCCCGTCGTCGCACAGCCTGCGCCTGCCCCAGCACCAGCTCCGGCACCGGCGCCTGCCCCAGCACCGGCCCCGGCACCAGCTCCGGCACCAGCACCGGCCCCGGCACCGGCCCCGGCACCAGCACCGGCCCCGGCCCCGCCGGTGGCTGCACCTCCTACGGGCAACGGCATTGCCGGTATGGTCAATTTCGCAATGAATCAAATCGGCAAGCCCTACGTCTATGGCGGCGACGGACCGAACGTCTTCGATTGTTCCGGATTGGTTCACCGGGCCTTCGCCTCGGTCGGCATCAACGTTGCCCGGACCGGCACTCCACAGTTCTGGAATGCACCGGTCCGGGTCCCACTGAGCCAAATGCAGTACGGCGATCTTCTGGTGTTCGATGAATACCCGGCCGGCAGCGGCAATTTTGGCCACATAGCGATCTACATTGGTGGCGGCAAGGTAGTGCAGGCGCTTAGCCCTGCACAGGGAATCCAAGTCACCGAGCTGTCCTGGATGTCCGGAATGTCCCTCTATCCGTACGCCGCCCGGTACTAACCGGTCGTCAAGTCCTGGTGAGCGCGGGGATGAAGGGTCAGCCCTTAAATACCGGGCCGAAGTCCGCACGGTCGTCGAGCCTCGGGTCGCCGGTCTTATCCTGAACCACCATGACCGGTCCCTTCGCGTGATGCAGCACGCCGTCCGTCGTCGAGCCCAAGAGCATGCCGGCGAAGCCGCCGCGCCCGCGGGTACCCAGGACCAGCAGCTCCGATGATTTGGTGGCCTCGATCAGCACCTCCACCGGCGGGCCCTCGACCAGCTCAGTTTCAATCGGCAGCCCGGGGAAGTGGCTCTGCAGCCAGCTCTTGCCGGCCGCCAACTGCTCACGAATGTCCTTGAACAGTGACTCTCTATCCAGCGGCGTCGGCACCCATGCCAACGAACCGTTGTAGGGCGGGACCGCACAAATTACCTGCAGAGTGCGGCCGGCAAGCCGGGCCTGTTCGGCAGCTTTTACTACCGCCAGCCGCGCACGGTCGGAGCCGTCCACACCGACTGAAACCACATTGCGTACTTCCACTTTCTCCGCCGTACCGCGCCGGGCTGATGACGCGGAGGCCGGTTCGCCAAGGCGCTCACCACAGATCAACGGAATGGTCACCGTGGGGCAGCTTGAATGAGCCGGCAGTGCACTGCTGACGGATCCGAGCAGCCGCCCCAGGAAGCCGCCCTTGCCGCGCGAGCCGAAGACCAGCAGCTCCGCAGTCTCGGACATTTCCCGCAGGACTCCGGCCGCGTCGCCGTTTTCCACCCGGGCGTCCATTTCAATGTTGTAGTCCGCCACCTTGGCGGCGGCCTGCTGCAGGACAGCCTCCGCGCCCTGCCGGATAACGTCGTCGTCAACCGTTGCATAACCACCGTCCAGCCCGGACGCGGCAAAAATCGGCACTGTGTAGGCCGTCACCAAATGGAGCGGCCGGCCCCGCCGCTGTGCCTCCCGTGCGGCCCAGACAAGCGCGCAATCCCCCTGCTCTGAGCCGTCCAGCCCTACGACTATGCCAGTAGGTGCGGGAATTTCACGAGCCTGATTCCCTGCGTCACTGCTGCCCATCGATTCGTCCACGACATTGCTCCTTTGTGGTTCAGGCGGCACCCGCCGACTGCACAGACGCCAGTCAGCGGCCCTGAATGTGACTATTGCCGGTTAGCCAGTGCGCGTCAAGTTGGCCGTCCCGGACAGACGTACAACGACGGCGGCGGGACAGCAGGCATGTCCACGTCCGCCAAATGCCGGCAAAGTGCTACCCAGAAATTCGAAACGTCTGTAGTGTTCGAGAAAGTGCGGATTCGTTCGATGGTTTCTTTCCATACCCAGCCACACTGCCTACGCAGCTTCCGCGGTCCGTGGCCGTGCGCTGAAGAATGCTGCGGTCCTGAACGCCGTTGAAGGAGGAAGTACCCGATGACGAGTGCGCCCGAAAGTCCGTCCGGAGAATCAACCACCACAGTGGTGATCGGCTCCGGGTTTTCCGGTCTGGCTGTTGCCACCGAACTCAGCAGGCAGGGTATCGACGCGATTGTGGTCGACGGCCTGGACTTTCTCTGCGGCGCCGCTCAGGGGCGCCGCACGGAGCTTGCGGATCCTGCAGAGCTGAGCGACCGCAGCGATATCCTGCGGCTGCTGCGCCATTACGCGAGCAGGCACCAGTTGGACGTGCGTGATTCAACTCGTGCCGTCCGCCTCAGCCGAGCAGTCATTGGGCCCAATCAGCAACCCAAGTGGATTATCCATACCGCAGATGGGATCCTGCTCGCGGATAATATTGTGCTGACCCGCTGCGCGCAGAACCAACTGCGCCGGATTTTGGTCTCGCTGGGCATTAAGATCAGCCGGGACGTGCTCAGTGCGATGCGTGCTCTTGGGCTTTTCTGGGTTGGCGCCGGCGACCTGCTCGCACCAACCACTCGCGAGATTCTGCACCAGGCAAAAGTGGTCAGTCGGGCAATTTCCGCACGCAGCCTGGTCCCGGTCCCTCCCGCTTTGGCCTAATCCGCTTTATTGAGCCGGCGCTTGGCGGTTAGGGCCAGCCCGGTCACCAGTGCCACCAGCACAGCAATCATGACAACGACGGCCCACGGAATACCGTCGGCCGAGGGAACGGCAGGAACGGCTGCTGCCGGCGTCGCGGAGTCTGTGGGCGGTGCGACCGGCACCAGTGTTCCGGCAGAGGCACCCCCGGGGCCCGCCGCGGCGGAGATGGCCGTAAACGTGAAGGTGCCTTCAACCGGATGACTGTCCGAGGAAACTATCCGCCACAGAACGGTGAATTTCCCTGCAGGCTCGCCGGGTTTAAGTTGCTGTGTCACGGTCCCATCGAGCACCGCCACGGGGCCTTGTGCCCATTCGGTGCCGGTGCTGTCTTTGACGGAAATAGCCGACCCCAGAGCCCCCGGTGTGTTATTCAAAGTAATAGTGATCTGCTCCGGAGCTGTCGCGACCGTCGAGCCATCCGCCGGGCTCGTGGATTCCACGCTGTCATGGGCGGAGGCTGCGCCGGCAGAACCTAACAATCCAATGAGGAGAACGACGGCGGCGAGCGCCATTGTCACGATGCCGCGCCGTGGGCGCGAGCGGACGATGTGCGATTGTGTAACTGCGGTCATGACCAAGCTCTCCGATAGCGGGGGGGATTTTCCCTAACGCTACGCCAACGAGCCGATTCGGGCCCACGTTCCATCCACGCACAAACGTCGCCGCACCCGATGCGTGCGAGAGAGTACCCGCCTCAAGCACTATTGTGAAGAGTCAGATATTTTTGCTTAGTGCTGGAGGGCATTCCATGGCGTCTGGAGACTCCGCTCTTGACCGTTATTTCCACATCACCGCTCGTGGATCCAATATCTCCCGTGAAATCCGAGGCGGCTTCGCCACCTTCTTCGCTATGAGCTACATCGTGGTGCTCAATCCGCTGATTCTTTCCGCGGCGGATTCCTCCGGAAATTCCCTCGGAATCGAACGCGTCGCCGCGGCTACCGCTTTCGTGGCAGGTGTACTGACCATTCTCATGGGGGCCTGGGCCAAGCATCCGTTCGCGTTGGCCACGGGTTTGGGCGTGAATGCGTTTGTCGCCGTCACGGTGGCCACCCACCCGGGCCTGACCTGGCCGGACATGATGGGCCTGGTGATGCTCTCCGGTATTACCATGTTCATTTTGGTGGTGACCGGCTTCCGGACGGCCGTCTTCAAAGCGGTGCCGGAGGGCCTGAAAATCGCTATTGTCGTCGGGATTGGTATGTTCATCGCGTTGATCGGGCTGGTCAATGCGGGGTTCGTCCGCCGGGTTCCGGACGCGGCGGGCACAACGGTGCCGGTAGGACTTGGGTTTGACGGCAAGCTGCTCGGCTGGCCCACCCTGGTCTTCGTCTTTGGGCTGGTGCTGACAATTGCGCTGCTGGTCCGAAAGGTCAAGGGTGCTATTTTGATCGGCATCATTGCCGCGACCGTGCTGGCCAACATCCTCGAGCTCACCCTGCACATCGGTCCCGCCGTGTCCCCGGGCAAGCCGGCCAATCCGCAGGGCTGGTCGCTGGTTGCTCCGGAGCTCTCCGACTGGAAGCTGCCGGACCTGACGCTGGTGGGGAAATTCGATCTTTTCGGCTCCTTTGCCCACCTGGGCGCGCTCGCCGCGGTCCTGCTGGCCTTCGTGATCCTGCTGAGCATCTTCTTCGATGCTATGGGCACCGTGGTGGGCCTGGCCGGCGAAGCGGGCACCATCGAAAAGGACGGCACTATCCCGGATCTGGACCGCGTACTGATGGTGGACGCATTCGGTGCGGTTGCCGGCGGCGGCGCGTCCACATCGTCGCATCAAATCTATGTCGAGTCCGGGGCCGGCATCGGCGAGGGTGCACGCACCGGACTGGCGAGCCTCGTCACCGGTGTGCTGCTGCTGATCGCCATGTTCGTCACTCCACTGGTCCGGCTCGTTCCGTTCGAGGCAGTCGCACCGGCCCTCGTCGTCGTCGGCTTCATGATGGTCTCCCAGGTGGGCAAGATCGACTGGAAGGATTGGGGGATCGCTCTCCCGGCCTTCCTGACGTTTATCCTGATGCCCTTCACCTACTCAATCGCCAACGGCCTGGGGGCCGGCTTCATTGCGTTCGTGCTGATCCGCAGCTTCCAGGGCCGGGCCAGAGAAATTCATCCGCTGATGTGGGTGGTTGCGGCGGCCTTCGTGATTTTCTTCGGCATCGGTCCCATCGAGCAACTGTTCGGGGTCAAGTAAACACCGGACAATACGATGGAAACGGTCCGGGATGCCGGACACATCCCGCCGTTTAGTGCTCGCGCCGCCGGGTTCAATGGTGTGAGCTGGAAGGATGGACCTGCCACCTCACACCATTGACCTTCCCGCGCAGCACTGGACCGGGCGCGACGACGGCGACGGCGCCGAGCACCGCCGTTGGTGGCAGGCAGTCAACGCGCTGAGCACAGAAACCGCATCTAATGGTGACCTGCCCGCCGGAAGCGTGCGGCCTGCCGTCCTGCTGGGCTTTTCCTCGGATGAGGGAGTGCGCCGCAATCAGGGCCGGGTAGGTGCGGCCGCGGGCCCGGCGGAAATCCGGTCCGCGCTGGGCTCGCTGGCCTGGCATAGTGAGCGAACGCTTTACGACGCCGGCGACGTCCAGGTCTGCGGCGGTGAGTTGGCGGCCGGCCAGCTACGGGCGGGCGCGGCCCTGACCGCCATGCTCGACGGCGGCGCACTGACGGTAGTGCTCGGCGGCGGGCATGAGAGCGCTTACGCCAGTTACCTCGGCGTCGCAAACTCCCGGCGGGTACGCGACGGTGCCCGCTGGGGAGTGCTGAATCTGGATGCCCATTTCGATTTACGCGATGCGCCGGTGCCCAGTTCGGGGACTGTGTTCCTGCAGATGGCCAATGCCGAAGCCGAGGCCGGGCGCAGCCTCAATTACGCCGTCGTCGGTATCAGTGAGCCGAACAACACCGGCGCTCTTTTCCGCACCGCTGACCGGCTGGACGTGGACTATCTTCTCGATGAGGACTGCTCCCTGGAACGAGCCCGGGAGTTTGTCGAATCTTTCCTGGCGCGTATTGACGTACTGTACTTAACCATCGATTTGGATGTGTTCGAAGCGTCGGTGGCGCCGGGCGTCAGCGCCCCGGCCGCTTACGGCGTTCCGCTGGCGGTCATTGCCGCCATCTGCCGGCAGGTCGCCGCCAGCGGCAAACTGTTCCACGCCGACGTGGCCGAGCTCAATCCCGAGTTCGATGTTGACCACCGCACCGCCAGGCTGGCGGCGCGGCTGGTCAATACCCTGCTGTGCTAACGTCCGCGCACGTGCGGCGCCGGCCTGAGCTTGAGGACCAATGCTCGGGAAAGCCACGCTAAGCCGATCTGGACTTCGTAGCGAAACGGTGCGGTGATCTCAACCGGCTCTGCTGCGCCTGTTTTGAGTCACATGCCCGCTCGTGTCCGTAACATTTACTGCCCCAGTAGGGGCACGGGGTCGATTGGTAACGGGGTAGCCGGACCGAGCTGCTGTCGCCGGATTCCGGGTCCCGCCTGTGGAACGAATTTGAGATGAACATCGCCCCGGATGCGCAGGCCATTGCGGGCGGTCGTGGACACCTACCCGGAAGGCTCCACGACGGTCCGGGCCTGGGTGCCTCTGACGTTCAACGCCGCTTTGCGCTCAGAGTCGAAGAAACGCACCCCCGAAGATGCGGTCCGTGACCTGGCCTCCCGGATCCCTGGCCGGTCGGCCCGGCGGCAGTCCACCGGCGCCGGTATCGCCGGTCCGATGTCCGCGCAGGAGCTCTGCGAAGTCGTCCGGATCGCACGACCGCCCGCGGCTTTGATCAGCCCACGCCGCCGGCTCCCCGGTGCTGACGTCGTCGCAGATGTTGCCGAGAATGATCGAGACGGACATCGGTGAAACGGATCTCTTCGACTGTCAAAGGGTGTCATATTGGGCCTTGTAGTCAGAGGCGGTCGTCCCTTCGATCACCGGCAGGCCAGGGAGCTCTTGGATGGCTCTGTACATGTACGTACCCACCGGGACGCAGTTCTGTTTTCCCGATTGAATTTGAACGGCGCATTGCTGCCCGGATGTTGTTGAAGCGTTACCGTCTGAGGCTTGCGCCGGTGCGGCGGTGTCATTTTCAGAAGTCGAGTGCACAAATGTCGGGAATCATGTTCACTGGCCTGATTGTTCAGAAGTGCTCTGCACAGAATTTCAGAAGTCGTCAGCACATCCTTCCCTGCCCGCAGGGGGAACCTCGTGCCGCACGCCCAATGGGAGCTCTCTAGAACGGGGGTGGGGCATGCCGTCCGAGAGTGATTGAAAAGTTCGCGGAACAAAGCAAGATCGGCTGAAGGCCACGCTCGTCTCGGTGATGATCTCGACTTTTAGATTAGGAAAGACGGCCAATTGCCTCATTTGCGCCGCCTCGACTGCAAGTGGTCCGCGCATCGCGTCGTTGGGAAGGAAATGCACCGTTGTCCCTGTAGTACCGTCAGCGTGGATCTGGATCAGATCGGTGACCGGTACGCCGTTTTCATAGCGTTGGGTCCTCGCGCCGTTAGAGCGTCGGTTGGCGTGCACGAGCCAGTCGCTTAGCGCTGCAACGACCGACATGCCCCGGCGAGGGTGACCATCGGAAAGAAGTTGAGCGTCGGGGAAATCGAAGAAACGGAGGTCTCTGGTCGCCATGACTGGTTTCTTTATCGGTTGTCCGGAGTCGTCGTAACGAGTATCGGTTCCTCGGCCGTTGTCCGTAACGGAAACCGACCCGTCAACATGCAGCGTGACAACGCAGCATCCATCAGCTGTACTCTCTGCTTCGTCAACCGGGTAGGCGATAACCTCAAGAATCAAGTACAGGCTGCCACCTGGAGCGAACTCTGTCGGGCGTCGGCGGATCTGCGCGAGGTGCTCACCGTCAACGGAGCTCGCCCAGTCGTGCGTTGTGTTCTGCCACCGCGTCCTCGATTCGCTCACCACACGATTCTGCTAGCGGGATAGGGGTCGCTTCAGAAAACCGAAAAATCAGTTTGCCGGGGGACGAGTCGCCGTCCATCCGGTAAGGGAACGGTTACCGGGCGCTAACGACCGGTCCGGAAGTTTGGCGCAGTGGCAGAGCCATGAGGACTTCGTCGTGGTCACCGTCCGGAAAGCGGAGAGCTTTTGGCCAACGTCCGATTTCCTGCCAACCGCAAGATTTGTAGAAGCCCTCAAGTCCCATGCCGGAACGCAGTTCAAGGTGGAGTTGGTCAAGAGTTAGGTCTTCCGTGGCCGCCCTCTCCACCTCGTCCATGAGTGCCCGCCCGACCCCGCATTTCCGAAAGCTAAGGGCGGTCTGGACTCGCAATACCCGTGCCCAGTGTGCTGTGAGCTCGTTTGCAATGCCAGCCAGGAACAGCCACCCGGCCAGCTCCCCGTTGATGCTGGCCAGCAGAAGCCAATTGCCTGGTTCATCAAGAGATTGAACCATGTCATCAAGTGATGCCATAACTTGCTCTTCAGAAACGGGTGGAAAAGGGAATCCCACGGCACCGCCCGCGTTCGACACCTCCCGCCAACACTGCCGAAGCTGGAGCCGCACAACGGGATCGACCATTGCCGGGGCAGCCAGCCATCGCATTTGGGCCGGATTATTTTCGACGTGGTCCACAAGGAATTGCTCGTTATTGGTAGTCACCACATCATCCTGCCCCTTGAGCATTTATTTTTTGGGGATGCAAACGTCATTTCGCGTGATCCAGTCATTGCTGCGGTTAAGCGCTGTACGCATCAAAGATTGTGGACAACATGCGAGCCAAGGCCACCATGAGTGGCGTCCGCAAGCCGGTCCGCACACGGTTTTCTTGAACCAGTGCGGCACCGTTGAGTTGCTGGGATTGGCCCGTGCCCGGTTGGGAACCTTCTGCGGGACGCTATCTGGGTAGCCTCCGCGTATGCCTCAGATGAATAGCTGGGAAGTCGAAGGACCTTGAATCTCATCGCTCAAGTGAAATGCGAGAGGCCCCAGCCCCAGCCCCTTCGCTCAAATGGGCAGCCGGTCGTTTTGACGATGGGGAGCGGCTGCACACTCGGGCTGCCGAGTGCAATACTTTCCAATATGGCAACATAACGGCGGCGCTGGCGCCGAATCACCGACTTCATAGGCATCACAGAATCTGAAGTGGCCAGACGCAATTGGCCACGGCTATGGTCCGGCCGGTGGTGGATTCGTCTGGTTCCTCTGGCGCTCATTGTCATTGCGGTCGTAGTGGTTGGTCAGGTGTTGCGCTTCTAAGAGGACTCACTCGTTTGAAGAAGGCGTGGTGGCTCGCCCATGCACATAGATTGCACCGAGGGCGGCGCTACCCTCATGGCAACAGTTGCACGGGGTATCCGCAATGAATGCGCCAATCGGGGGCACCTCGCGGAATTCCTGAGGGGAACCCTCTACGAGACGGGTTCGGCACTTCATTGTCGAGTCAAGCTAATTCGGGTCTGTCCCCATTTCTGAATTTAGGGCAGTTCGGCATTGACACCATCTTGTTGGGGTAGTGCACTTGGCACATGGCATCCCGACGGGTTGAGACGAGTATCCGGATCGCCGGCGGTTTATTGGTCCTAGTTCTTGCCGTCATCTCGCTGATCATGATTTGGAGCAAGTCACCGGCTGCGTTGACTGGTATAGCGATCAGTCTGGCAGGTGCTGCAGCCATTTTTTGGGGTGCCGTTATTGTGGTCGGCAGGACACGGGCTGGGCGTGTTGTCTTGACCCGGCACAAGTGGAAATTTGTGCTGCTCATTGGCGTCATCGTCGTCTGCACCGTTACAGTTGTCGTCCTCAATCGTCCAGTCGGCAACCCCGGGCTGGCAGTCTTCCCGATTGTTGTGGGAGTATTTGTGGCCCAGTTGTTCGAGTCGGAAGCGGTGGTAGCTTCCAGGGCGGCACTGACCCCACTGACCGACCGCAATGTCCGTAGCTGGACGCGCATAGTCCGTGTGACGGCTGTTACAGGAGTGGCTCTTTGCTGCATCAGTGTAGTGGCTGCAGTCGTCGGCAACCTTATTCTTGTTTCCCTTGTTCTACCCGTAGCGATAATTTCCCTGTTCTTTGCAGGGGCGATCTGGGTGTGGCTCAGGTCCGTCAGGCGTCAGGCCAAGGCCAACCGGTAACAGGCCGTTTAGAGCGGTAGCCATGGCCGGCGGGCAGCGTCCGATCTAGTTTTTAGGACATGCATTCCCTTGACCCAAGATAATTAGTGACCCACTCAGTACTGACGGCCACGATAAGGCCGGTGTCCGCGCCTAAGCTGCCGCAAGCGGAACCATCAACTAACACAAGATTTTGTCATCTGATCCAGTTGGGCCAGTCGCCGCAGATTGGTGGTCTCAGAAGGGGCGCTTGTGGCACGGCCAAGACTTTCTGGACTGAAGTCACGTGCTTCGCGAAAATCGCCAGAATTCTGGATGTCAAAACTGTCAGTGAGTTAGCAAACAGTTCAAGCCCGACATTGCCATTGACCGTGCCTTCTGGCTTTCGTTCATCATGCCCGTATGGAGCCCGAACGGGTACGCGTTAGTTGGGTTGGCCACGGTGCGCCTGTTGGCCGAATACCGCGTGGGGATTCCGTGAACGGACCCAGGGTGCGTGGGTCGTCCGTTCAGGCGCTAATTGTATAATTTCCTTAGGGATAACCAGGTGCTGGCGTTGTGGCTGCCCCTCATGCTGGGTGCGCCCCTGATTGGCGTGGCCGGGTGGGTGTTACAGGATGCGCGGTTCCACGAAAAGAAGCACTGACCCGTGACTGTGACGGTCTTAGGGCTCACCGTGGAGCGCTCAAGTGATTGGGCTGCGCTGTGTCTACTGCTGTTCGCGTTGGCGTTCCCGCTCTACCTCGTCGCCAGACGGGCGAGTAACTAAACCTGCTGATCGCGGCCCCTCCCTTTTCAGGGCAACGGTTTGTCGTGAGGGCCGTCCACGGAGCAACAGTCTCGGGCGCTTTCAGCTGGACTTGGTCTGCCCGTCAGCGGTTGTACCGCTCGGCCGTCGCTGGGAGACTGTGGACATGAGTGATTCCTTGGACGTGTCTTGGCAGCTTGATGGCATCACCATGGAGGGTACCGTGGCCCGGCCCGACGGTGCAGGACCCTTCCCCTCGGTGGTCCTTGTCGCGGGCAGCGGCCCAACTGACCGTAACTGGTGTTCGCCCTTGTTGCCCGGCAGCAACGGCAGCGGCCAGCTCTTCGCGGACGCCCTGGCCGATGCCGGCATCGCGTCCTTGCGCTATGACAAGCGGGTTTCCGGCCCGCACGCGGTGCAGAACGTCCCGCAGCTCATCGGGAAACTCAGCATGCAATCCCACCTGGATGAACTCGTCGCGGCCGTCCAGTTCCTCTCAATGCTCGATTTCGTTGACTCCACCCGCATTGCCGGGCTGGGCAACAGCGAAGGAGCCCTTCACGTCCTTCACTACGCCACCAGCACCCAGGAGGTACCCTTCGTCGGGATCATCCTGGCAGCCCCGCCGGGCCGCCCGATCCAAGAGGTATTGCTGTCCCAACTAGCCCTTCAGGCCGCCCAGGTCCCGGGTGGGGCGGCGCTGCTGCCCAAGGTCCAAGAAGCCGCGGCCCGCTACACGGCCGGAGAACCAATGAACCCCGACCCGGCCCTGCCCGAAAGCGTGAAGATGGTCCTAACCAGCTTCGAGGCCCCCGCCAACCTCCCCCTCGCCCGCGAACTCTGGGTCGAATCCACCCAAGATTCCCTCGCCCAGGTACAGATCCCCACTCTGATCATGATCGGGGGAAGCGACGTCCAGATCGACGTCCACGCCGACGGCGACCCACTCCAGAACACCGCCGCCGGCAAAGCAAACATCACCTTCGCCTTCCCCCCGAACGCGAACCACGTCTTCAAGGAAGATACCCGCACCCTGGCCGAAGTCGCCGCCACACCAGGAAACGGCTACAACGCCCCCGACACACACCTAGACCCCCAAAGCCTGCACACGATCCTCACCTGGCTGGACACAACAATGGGCCGCACCGCTTCAGGCAGCTGACACCAGATCACGGGCCCTGACAAGCCCAAAACCAGACCCGTTAACTGCTCCACCACCGACTGGTCGGATGGCCCGAGTCAACAGTGACTGCAACCTATTGGGGTTGTCCGCTGGGGAACCTCCTGCGGACACTTCTTATGAGGTCTGTTTGAATTGCCGTTGGGTCTAACCTACGACTGGCTGTCCTGGCTGTTTGAGTCTAAAGGCGGCCGTTATGTGCGGAAATCTGACAAGGCCTGTGTGAGGCGACGCTGCTTGTTCGCCCAGGCTGCGGATTTTGGTCAAGACGACGTTTCGGTCCGGTCTCTTCGCTACGTAAGACCAGGAGCTGGCGAGCTGAACGAGTTGGTCGACTGTCAGTTCGTAGTTGAGGGGGTATTCCTTGCGTTCAAAGGTGCCTCGTCCGGCCAACTCCTCGGGCACGCTGAGTGTTTGGTCGGTTGGGGTTCCGTTCGGTTCGACGATTGCAGCGAGTGCCTGGACCCACTCGTTGGTGCGGTCCCAGGTGTGCCAGGCCATGCCCATCATGCCGTTTGGCTTGAGTACACGGTCACATTCGGCTGTGGCCTGTTCGGGCTCGACCCAGTGCCAGGCTTGGAGGCAAATAATGGCGTCGAGACTCTGTTCGCCCAAGGGGATGTATTCTGCTGATCCGGTAAGGGCCGTGATGCGATTAGCGACTTCGGAGGGCAGTTCCTGGCAGGAGGTTTGGAGTACGGAGAGCATGTTGGTGGAGGTATCAACTGCAGTGACGGCGTGTCCGAGTGTTGCGATGGTCCGTGTTCCTAGTCCTGTGCCGGCTCCGAGATCCAGTACTGCCAGTCGCTGACCGCTCAAGGGTGATCCCAATAGCCACGAGACCACCTCCGCTGACCAGGCCGGGCGAACCTCATCATGCAGAACAGCGCCGTGAGTGGAAGCTGTTGGTGCGCTAGGGGTCTGATTCATGCATTCAGACTAACGATTATCAGGAGGGACTCTGCTTTGAACACCGAGGATCTGCTCCTGCAGGGGTGAAGAATGTGGTGCATCACAGCAACCCCTGCACGGTTGATCGGTGTCTTATCTGGATCGTGTCTGCCATCCCATGTCATTGTGAGCGCTTGTGGCAGAGTTGTTGGTGATCGAGTGGCGAAGAAAGGTTGATGTACTCGTGGATCTTGGGAGTAATCCGGAACTGGCGTCCCGATTGTGCCGCGAAGCGCAGGGGCGGTTGATGCGTCGCGTGTCCCAGCTGACGGACGAGGACGTCCAATCGCCTAGTCGGCTGCCTGGATGGACCGTGGGCCATGTACTGACCCATCTTGCTCGCAATGCGGACGCCCATGCGCGAAGACTGTCAGGTGCGATTGGAGGCCGGGATGTTCCTAAATACCAAAGTGGTGAGCAACAGCGCAGCACCGAGATTGAAGACGGGGCAACGCGGTCGGCTAGTGAGATCATCGCCGATCTGAAAGCCAGCATGGATTGTCTTGAAGAGATATTCACGCAATCAACTGCTGCAGGATGGCCCAATGGACATTTCCTTGGCGGAGGGCATTACGGTGTGGCTGGTTGCCCGGCACACAGACTCCGCGAGGTGGAGATGCACCACGTCGATCTCGGACTGGGCTACGGCCCGTCGGATTGGCCGGATGAGTATGTGGACTGGGAGCTTCCTGTATTGCTTGCAACCGTCCCCGACCGACTCGATTCATCTAATAGTCGGCAGTTGTTTATGGCATGGTTGGCCGGACGCGGGCCCTTGGACAGTGAGACGACGCTGAACCCCTGGTAGCCCCCCAAGTCCCTCGAAACGCGCGGCCACAGAGAGAATAGCCGCTGGTGCCGAAAGCGCAGCCGCACAGTTCCCGTAGGCCGAACGTCCTGCGGGACACAACACTCAGCGGTGTGCATCCAGGTAAGCCTGCGTTGGTCGTAGTTAGTGCCGCCGGGGCGTCCACCCTGATGGCAGCATGCCAGTGATCTTTCCACGTTCAGAGTCTGCCTCCGCTGACCACCCTTGGACTGCCGGTGCTTCATCGAAGGCACCCCGGGCCATACGAAGGCCAAGATCTGGGTGACTCATCCCAGGGGCACCACCGCGACGCGTCGAGGCCCGGACGCTCCAGTGCTTGTCGGCAAAACCTCCCCCACGGAAGACTCGGTAGTCGTCGTAGCGGGCCGGATCGAGTAGATCCCAGCACCATTCCCAGACGTTTCCAAGGGTGTCGTGGAGTCCGAAGGCATTGGGTTGTTTTTCACCAACTTTTTTCGGGCTCTCTAGCTTGTCATTCGCTGTCCACCCAATGGCATCAAGGGGTCCGTAGTGCGGTCCCACGGTACCCGCGCGGCACGCGTATTCCCATTCGGCTTCGGTGGGCAGCCGGTACCCGGAGGCGGTCGTCTGCCAAATCACTTCGTCTGCCTCGAAGATGTATGCAGGGGAAAGGCTTTCGCTCAATGACGCTTCATTGCAAAACTTGATGGCTTCCAACCAATTGATATCTACCAGCGGTGCTTGGGTGCCCGTTTCGCTATCACACTTGAGTTGCGCATATTGAACCTCGGTGACTGGTGCGATCCCAATCTCGAATGGTTCCAGATGGACGGTCCAACGGCGTTTTCGTCGTGCGTCGTGCAATTCCACTTGTCCGGCTGGTAGCGGACGAAGATCAAAGGTAGACATTTCACAATGCTCCCATGCCGTCCCGCTAGCTGAACCGTTAGCGGAACCCCGAACCGTTCTGGTAGCTGATCGGTGTTGAGGGTATGCAGTACTGTCAGTTGGATGTTGCAAAGTCCGATTCGAGGTGGCAGGAGGCTTGGATTATGGGTGGTGGCTGCTGGGGCCGTTCTCTGGATTGTCAGTTTTGCGGTTTTGCTCGTGGTGTCACCTTTGGGGACCGCGGTGTCGTCGGATCCGGGTGCGGAGGCGATCGCATACTGGGTGACGTTACTTCCGTCGGCGGTGGGAATTGCACTGGTTCTTCTGATTCCAAGACGTTCGCTTACTCGTATAGCGGTTGTGCAGGAACGGCGAAGGTTTGTCATCACGACGGCAGTCCTGTTGGTGCTAGCTGCGCTATTCCCGCTGATTTCCGCGACGATTCCGCTTCAAGGTGAGCTGTACGTTCTCGGCAAGCTCGTTCTTTTGATCATTATTCCCTGCGGACTCCTACTTCTGGTCCGCCGAAGTGTGAAGATCGATTTTCGTAAGAGTGCTGCGCGGTGGTGGGCTCCAGCGATCGTGATCGTGCTGTGGGTGATCGTTTCGCAGGTTGCCCCGTGGAACTCAACTTTCGACATAGGTGGTTTGGATCCGGCTTTAGTCGTCACTGCTGCGGTTGCGACGGCGTTGACAGCGGGCGTTGGTGAGGAGCTCTTTTACCGTCGATGGCTTCAGACTCGACTGGAAGCGGGCCTCGGGGCATGGTCGGGAATCGTTATAGGGTCCCTCGCGTTCGCGCTCATGCATCTTGGTTCGCATGGCACAGGCGAATTCTTCCTCGACGTCGCACGCGTCATTGTCGTTCAAGGCTCGTTTGGGCTATTTCTCGGGATCATGTGGTGGCGATACCGAAATCTCTTCGCCAACGTCGTCGTTCACGTCATCGTTAACGGATGGGCCGTGGCAGCGGCGCTCCTGGCCGCATAACGAGACGTCTCTCTATCCCAGCGGGCGGCGACGCCGCAACGGAATTGAGCAAGAGGCTTACACCGACTGGTGGATCCCACGATGGCAGGCTGCAAGAGGGTCAACAGCCGGGGCCAATGGGCTCGAAAAGAGGCTTCATGGCTTTGTGGCGCTAACGTTCCGGAGAGGAACCCTGAATGGTACAGCCTCATGCAGGCAAGTCCGTTGGGATGGAAAAGTAGCGCAGTAACGCGCTCCGGGGAGGACAGCGTCGATCCGGACGTGACTGGGTTCTGACGCGTTCGGCGCGCTTTGCACCCTGAATTTGTGGTTTTCGCGGCGTATATTCGACGGGTCGATGCCGATGAGTGTTGCTCTGAGGTGTAATGATCGATCCGGATTGTGGGGGTGTTCGAAGGCCCCCCTGGTCCGCTGTACTGCGCGCGGGCGACGATGCTTCCTTCATGCAAGCCCGGGTTCCGACTTGAAGCCGGGTTTGTGATCTTCCATCGGCTATCCGTTCCGTCGGGCAGCGTACCGGTGATTGCCCCAATCTGTCGTAAGCGTGCCGTGGCTGGTACTGGCCTGAGCGCTTGCGGTCAACTTTTTAAAAATAGTTTGCTGTGTGGCGTGACGTTTGTCTGCTGGTTTCGTCTTTCTCTTTGTAAGCACGATTACTATTCCCGAGAAGGAGACGTTTTTCATGTCAGAGGCAACGAAGACCCCCGGACGTTCCAGCGGCGTTATGGCCACGCCTGAGGAGCAGAAGCACAGCGCTCCGCAGGAGCAGCCGAAGAAGAACGACGCACTGCATACGGACCGCGGGGACACCACGATCGAGGAAACCGTAGTCCAGAAGCTCGCCGGCATGGCAACGCGTGAGGTTCCCGGCGTCTACGCCATGGGGAGTGCCGGGCGTCGTGCCTTCAGCGCCTTGGCCGAACGCATTCCCGGCTCGCAGACCAATGTTAGTGGCGGCGTGTCCGTGGAAAAGGGTGAACGCCAGACGGCAATTGACGTCTCCATCGTTGTGGAGTATGGAATCCCGATAGTGGAGGTCAGCCAGGGGATCCGTCGGAACGTCATCCAGTCCGTGGAACACGCCACCGGTCTGGAGGTCATCGAAGTGAACGTCAATGTCACCGATGTGCACCTGCCCGATGATGACCAGCAGGACCAGAAGGATCAAAAGACTGATCTGCAGTAATGACACCGGGCGGGATTCCCCGCCCGGTAAGGAAAAGGCCGGTGAGGAAGGGATGGTTATGTCTACTACACGTTGGTGCCTGACGATAGGTCTGGTGTTGGGAATCGTTTTGGGGTTCGGCGGCTGGTGGGCGTTGGTGGCCGCGGTGGTCCTTGGCTTTATCGGTCTGATCGTCGGGCGGGTCGCGGAGGGGAAACTCGATATGGCGGCCTTGTTCGGTAAAGCCTCGAGCCGATGAATCCGCAGGTCGCACTTGGACTGCCGATCCCCGGGGCCAATGATGCCCGCGAGGACAGTGACGGCGGCGAGATGGCGTCGCGGGGGCAAACGGTTTTGGCGAACAAGGTGATCGAAAAAATTGCCGGTCAGGTCGCCAGTGATGAATCGTCGGCCGGGGGTTCCTCCGGAGGGTTCCTGGGGATCGGAGCCCATGCGGATTTGTCTGCCCGGCCCAAAGCGTCGGTGGAACTTTCCGGGAATATCGCCACTGTGAGCGTGGAAGTGGGGATGCTGTATCCGGTTCCGTTGCGTCAGGCCACCGAGGCGCTGCGCCGGCGGATCAGGGCTAGGGTGACGGAGCTGACCGGGGTTGAAGTGCGCCAGGTCGATATCAGGGTTTCGTGGTTGACGACCGGTACTGAGACCAACGGGCGAAGGAGACTGCTATGAGCCGCCGTGATGGACGTTCCACCCGTTTACAGCACCGGCCCAGCAGGGCCGTTCCGGCACTGATAGTTGGCATCTTGCTGCTGGCAGCCGGAGTCGTGCTGGTGTGGCTGACCATCGCACGGCTGGTCAACGGGATATGGCCGACCGTCCTGCAGGGACCGAGGGACTGGCTGACCTCCCTGGTATGGAACAGTCCCGGTGTGTGGGGGATTGGGATTGCCGCGGTGGTGGTTGGGGTGATTCTGTTGCTGTGCGCCATCATTCCCGGTGGGTTCAACGCCTTGACGGTCAATGACGCCGGCAGTAACCCGGGGGGAAAGGCTGCGCCGGCCCAGGAGCAGGAGACCGTGATGACCCGCCGCGCGGTAGCGCGCCTAGCCAAAGCGCAATGCAGCCAGATCGACGGCGTCGGCAGCGCGTCGGCGACAGCGACCACTAAGCGGGTGCATCTGAGCGTCCAAACACCGCTGCACGATACCGGCGACCTGCGAAACCGGGTGACAGACAGCGTCCGGAAGAGCCTGAAAACAGCCGGACTGAACCCTGTCCCGCGCGTGACCGCTACCATCCAATCCAAAGGCTGAGAACATGTCCACTTCTGTGCCCCATCTTTCGAAGGACGGTTTCCGATGAGACAGACAGCTGGAACCCTGAACCGCATCTGGCTGACGCTTCTTGGCTTAGTTGTCCTCGTCGCCGGCATCGTCCTGCTCTTGCAGGCCAGTGGCTCGCTGCACGCACTCCTGAATACTGCCCGGTCCGGAAACCGTATCGTTACCGGTGATCTGCATGCTGTCTTCGCACCGTCCTGGGTGGTGGCCATCATGCTGGTCGTCGGTGTCATCATCGGTCTCTTGGGGCTGCTGTGGGTCATCACCCAGATCCCGAGGAAGAACGCTGCACGCACCTACCGGCTCCATGATGACGGCGGTGAAGGGTTCACCGTTTGTGAACCGTCTGTCCTGGCCACGGCCGTGGAAAACCAGGTCAATACCCTCCCCGGTGTTGTCACTTCCTCGGCTCTGCTGCGCGGAACAGCCAACGCCGCCGACCTGACCCTGAAGGTGACGGTCAACGACAGGACCGACGTCCAGGACCTCATTCACCGAATCGAAACGTCCACTTTGCCGGACCTGTCCCGCGCGTTGGAGGCACCCCTGCAGCGCAGCCGCCTGCAGATCGACGTCAGCGGGCGCACCCAAAGCACCGGAACAGTGGTGCATTCCACCGGCACCGTTGTCCAATAGGGAAAGGATCCATCGTGAGGAGGGTTCCATGATCAGTCCGCAGGACATTGAGACCGTCATCGTCGGTGGCGGCGTTATGTACTCAACCAATGGGGAGGAGGTTGGCGCGGTACGGCAGGTCTATCTGGACGGTGAGAGCGGTGAACCGTCGCTGGTGCGGGTCAGTACAGGCCATTCCGCCGCATCAGAGTCCTTGGTCCCGCTGCTAGAGGCGACCCTGGAAGGCAACGACTTGCATGTGCCCTATAGCAAAGACCAGATCAAAGACGCACCCCACCTAGGGTCTGAGGGCGGCGTCAGCGCGGCGGAACAGGCCCGGCTCTATAGCTACTACAACCCCGGCTCAACTGGTGGCGGTGCCGGACAGCTTCTGGCTTCACCGGACCGTCCAGTGACGGTGACCCGGTCTGAAGAGCAGTTACGCGTCCACCCGCAAATCCACGAAACCGACAAGGTTTGGCTGCGTAAATACATCGGGACCGAAGAAGTCACGCTGACCGTGTCGGTGAGCCACGAAGAATTCCGTGTTGAACATGAACCCATCAATGACGCTACCCACGATGGTGGTGGCGCAGTGCTGAGCGAGGAGGACTACGAAATAGTTTTGTACGCCGAGCGCCCGGTGGTCCATCTGGAAACCGTTCCCGTCGAGCGGGTAAGAGTCCGCAAGCAGATCATCACCGAGGAACGAACCATTACCGAACAACTCCGGCAAGAAAGGATCGACACCGACGTAACCGACCCTGGTAGCAGGTAGTACGCACCGTCTTTCAGTGAGCCGGATCGTCGGCCAACAACACCCCGAAGGTTTCCATGAATAACGCACTTTCCACGGCATTAGCCGACGTCATCACCTTTGTTCCGAAGCTCATTTTCTTCTTCATCATCCTGATTATCGGCTGGATCATCGCCAAGCTCATTGAAAAAGCCCTCTCCAAGGTCCTGCAAAAAGTCGGCTTCGACAAAGCGGTCGAACGCGGCGGCATCAAGAAGGCACTGGAGAAGAGCAAATTCGATGCTTCATCCATTGTGGGCAAAATCGTCTACTACTTCATTTTGCTGTTCGTCCTTGAACTGGCATTCGGGGTGTTCGGCCCTAACCCGATCAGCACCCTGCTAACCGGCATCATCGCCTACCTGCCGCTGGTCTTCGTGGCGATCATCATCATCGTCATCACCTTCGCCATTGCAGCGGCGGTGCGCGAATTGATCGTCAATATGCTCGGCGGCCTGTCCTACGGCAAGATGCTGGCCAACGTCGCCAGCGCCTTCATCATCTTCCTGGGCATCATCGCAGCCCTAAATCAGATGCAGATCGCGGTTACCGTGACCACGCCGATCCTGATCGCCGTTCTGGCCATCGTCGCCGGAGTGGTTATCGTCGGAGCCGGCGGTGGGCTGATCAAGCCCATGCAGGCCCGCTGGGAAAGTTACCTGTCCAAGGCCGAAGAAGAGGCACCCCAAATCAAGGAGCAGGCCAAAAATGCTCCCAGCGTGAAGGACCAGGCACAGCAGGCCAAGAACAAAGCCCAACACAGCCAGCATTCCGGCAACAACAAGGGTGCCCACCGCGTCTGAGAGACCAACCTATTGGGGTGTTTGGCCCCATCACCACAACCCCAGGGATCATCCAGGTCCCATCTATAAAACAGGAGTATTGCAATGATTAGTACAGATCAGATCCAGGAACTGCTCAACAGCGGCGGAACCGTCGTCGGCGGGGAAGGCGAGAAAATCGGCAAGATCGGCCAGGTCTACCTGGACGACGAAACCGGCAAACCCGAATGGGTCACGGTCAAAACCGGTATGTTCGGTGGTGCCGAGACTTTCATTCCGTTGGCCGAAGGCACCATCGACGGTGACACCATCAGGGTCCCGTACGACAAGGACACGGTCAAAAACGCCCCGCGGATGGACGACTCCGAAGGGCACCTGAGCAAGGACCAGGAGGCAGCCCTCTATGAGTACTACGGCATGGCCTATACGGAACGGACCTCGGATTCCGGGCTTCCCGCCGGCGGGGCCCCGCAGCAGAACACCGGAGAGCGCAAAGACCTCTCCGGTGAGTCCGGCGTTCAGGGCCGCGACACGTCCGGACCGACCACCGATGACGCGATGACGCGCTCGGAGGAGAAGTTAAGGGTCGGCACGGAAAAAGTCGAGACCGGCAGGGCCCGGTTGCGTAAATACGTGGTCACGGAAAACGTTTCCACGACCGTCCCGGTCAGCCACGAGGAGGTCCGCGTCGAACGTGAGCCGATCACCGAGGCCAACCGCGGAGCTGCTACCTCGGGTTCGGACATCAGCGAAGAGGAGCACGAGATCACCCTGCACGCTGAACGGGCCGTGGTGGAGAAGGAAACCGTCCCGGTGGAACGGGTCCGGCTCGGCACCGAAACCGTGACAGAGAACCAGGAAGTGAACGAGGAAGTCCGTAAGGAACGGATCGACACCGACGGTGACACCGGTACGGCCACCGGTGGTGAGGAGAAGAAACACTGACAGACCGGTGCCCGGTGGAACGGGTCAGACGGGTTTTCCTGGCGAAGGGAAGAGAAGTGTGAGATGAGTACCAGTTCAGGCTCGGCACCACAGGACGGAACGGACGACAGGGTCCGGCCCCATGCCGGGGTGCGGAACGAACCCGGGCGGGACCGGGAGAGTGTCGTCGGGAGAGAAAAGGAAAAGTACGGTGGCATCAAGATCGGCTCGGCGTTCTTCGGCTGGCTGACCGCTACCGGTACCGCCGTGTTGCTGACCACTTTTCTGGCGGCTGCGGGAACCGTGGTCGCTCTGGCCACCCACACCAACCCCGCCACGGTCACCAACGGTGCCGGCCAGAACCCGCAGACGGTGGGACTGGCAGGGATTATTGTCCTGCTCGTGATCTTGTTCATCGCCTATTACTGTGGCGGCTACGTTGCCGGGCGGATGGCACGCTTCAACGGCATGAAGCAGGGCCTCTTTGTCTGGTTGTGGGCGGTGGTGATCGCGATCATTGTCGCCATTGTCAGTGCCGTCGCCGGGAGCAGGTTCAATATCCAGGCACAGCTCAACAGCTTCCCCAGGATCCCCATCAACGAAGGGACCATGACCACGGCGGGCATTATCGCGGCCCTCGTCGCCGCTGCGGAATTTGTCAAGGTGGATGAGGCCAGTGGGAGTTAGGCTGCTTTCTTTGTCTCGGGTTTTTCTGGTGGCTTGTTGATCCATACCGTTTCGGGCAGGGCCAGGATTTTGGGGTCCTTGGTGGTGGC
>NZ_JADNYM010000020.1 GCF_015708085.1 Arthrobacter terrae
CCACCACCAAGGACCCCAAAATCCTGGCCCTGCCCGAAACGGTATGGATCAACAAGCCACCAGAAAAACCCGAGACAAAGAAAGCAGCCTAACTCCCACTGGCCTCATCCACCTTGACAAATTCCGCCCCGACGATGGCCGTTGCTGAGCGCTCCCGAGCGAGTCATCGTCGGTCCCTACTCCGTCGTGCTGATACGACATGGAGTCTGGAACGGACGTGTTGGCAAGCACCCGGAGGCCTGATTCCTGCAGCGACATTATGATGGCGATCTCGAGCCCCGCATCCGGAACACCCAAGGATTTGCCGGCCACGATGTAGTCCCGCGCCACCTTCACTTGGGCAGTACTGAGGACAGTGGGCGGTCCGGAAGTCGACGCGATCGACAGCCCGGAGGCCGTCCCTGGTTGGGCCGCCGTCTCCGCCACGCTTGACGCGTCGGTGAGGCACGCCGTCGTGCTTCCTTCGGCTGCAGAAGCGACCAGCGCCAAGCCACCGCACATGACCATTATCAGCACCGGCACCATAACGCTGGCAACGTAGGCGACAAGGCGAAGTAGGGCACGGCGCTTGATCGCTGCCAGCACCAGCGCCGGCACGGCCATCAGTAGACGATTCTGTCAGCCGAGGCGTAGAAGGCGACCATGGCGCAGCGGTCAACCGGCGCCGTCGACGCTGGCGGGCAGTTGACCATGACGCTAACGGGTACGGTGTAAGCATTTTTCCCGCCCGTTTGGTGTTCCTCGACCTTGAGCGTGAAAGTGCACACGTGCAGGCCCGCCCATGGTGCTGGCTGTTGCTGCACCTGGGTGAGTTGTTCGTCGCAGGAGGATGTTGAAACCGAGGCCGTCCGGTAGGCGTGCATGCCGGATAAGGAGGCGAACGATGCCGCGGTGACTCCTGTGGCTTGGAATTCCTGGGCCATGACTACCAGTGGGTTCGCTCCGTCGGGCAGCACGTCCCACCATGAACGCAGCCGTTCATAAACTTCAGAATAGGTCGAAGATCTGGCGTCCCACGTATAGATCGCCTCCGCTGCGGCCTGAGCCAGCATTCGGTAATCCCTCGTTTTCGGCTCGTTGGGTGCGAGTGGGAGTTCCGGTTTTTGGGACGGAACGACGACGGCGGCAGATGGGATTGCAGCCCGCGTCGGCTTCGCTGTGGTAGCCGCTGGGACGGGCTGCTCGAATTGGGCCGGGGAGGGTGTTCGCAGTGCGAAGACGACCGCGACGGCGGCAATCAGGACGACCGTCACCAGCAGTGATATCCACAAGCGGGGACGCGTGGCCAGATGATGCATCAATTCGACAAACCGGTACACGGGAACCCCCTCTCACCTGGTTCATGGTCGTGTGGAAGGTCTACGACATGACCACTCGAACGGCCTCGGAACGTTGGTGTGCCGCTACAGCACGCTCAAGAACGTCCAGTGCGGCGAGATAAAGGTTGCGTGCGTAACCAATCCTGCCCTCAAGGTACTTTTTACTGACGCCGGTCTCAGCCGATAAGTCCGCGATCCCCGCCGTTCTCTCTGTGCCGCGAATGCCCGTCAAGACCAATCGTTCAGCAACAACCTGGAGTAGCACCGTGGGTATGCAGCACACCGCCGTCGCGATGATAGTCGGTGAATCGTCGAGCGTTCGTGCATCGACTTCCAGCGCTGCCTTCACGGTCATGGCTGTTTGGCGGACCACGGTAACCGCATGCCAGCGCTTGCGTTCTTCCCATTCGGGCGTGTGTGCTTCATGCCGTTGACGGGGCGTCGTCAGGCACTTGACCGCCAGCTCCCAAGTTTCGGCCGGGACGTGCTGACGCACTTCGGTCAGGACCTCGGCAACCCATTCGCGTTCGGCGATCTGCTCGACGCTCTCCGTGGTGGCAAAGTCGACCGGTGACGCCTTCGATACCTCAGGATCAGCGGTAAGTGACATCCACGGATGGGCCAGAGTCCGCCTGACGTGATCGGCGCACAAGTGGACTGCTATTCCTTGAACCCATCCCCCAAATGAAGCGTCGGGCAATTGGCGATAGGGCCGCTTGACCAGTCCATCCCAAGCCGCGACGCGGACCTCTTGCATGACGTCGTCGACGTCGTCGACGTGACCAATGCGAAGCAGTCTGGCGCGCACATATGGGCGAACACCTTCGACGGCGATCATCAACTGATCGATGGGAATGTCGAACTCCGGCGGCCGTGCCAAGGACGGGTCGATGCTGCTGTGGAGGAAGGCGGTACTTGATTCTTTGGAGTTGAGGCCCATCATCTTCACCGTTTTCGTGCGTATGGTGACTATCGACGAGCGGCGTCGCGACTGGCGCCACCGCTATGGCTCACGTCCGCGCAGATAGGTGCGTTGACGAAAGCACGCTGGATTTCCCAGCTGTGAAGCGAGCCCTTGTGGTTCCCGTGGGCGCCTCCGCATGAAGTTACCATTTCAGTGTTAGACATGTCTAAAACATTGTCAAGAGCGTTCTGCCCGCTTGTGGACAGCCCTGGGGCGGAATGACCCCATGCCCCACAGGACGCTACCGACGGACGGAGAGTGGTCGTCCGGAGGGTTGGCGTCGAACTTGTTCACAGGCAGCGAAGGGCGCCGCGGTACTCGACAAACAAGGCCCGTATTAGGGAGCGGACGGCTGCCCATCGGCGGTATCTTCTGAATAATTCGCGGCTAGGCGCTCACCGGTTGAGTGACGTTTGATGTCTTTGTTGAGGTAATCGGTGATCGCTTTGAGAGTTTCAGGCGATACATCGCCCAACGCTCGGGCCGCAAATGTTTTCACCCTCGCGGCCCTCAAGGACCTTACAAACTCAAGCCGTGAATCTATACGCTCCGGTAACTCCGATTCGTCGTCCCCCAGCAAGTAAGCCGGATCTACGTCGAAAACGTCGCTGATGGCCGTCAACAGTTGGGGGTCCGACACCAGGCGGCCAGTGCCGTCTTTCATGTATGACCAACGAGCGCGAGAAAGGCTCACACCGCGGTCGGCCAGCTCCTTCTGCAACTCGGGGAACGTCAGCGGACTTCCCCTTTCCGCCATAACGACGTCGAGCAGCAAGTTCAGGCGGCGCGCGAGGATAAGTTGGGCCGACGGAGTGACGTCTGCCTCGCTTTCCTCGGCTGCCACTTCGCGCTCCCGGTGCTGGACATCGCGGCGCCAAGGGCTTTTAGCCCGGTGCGCCCTTACTGACCCCAGTATTCCGTGCGGTTGTTCCCGTCGCAATAAGCCGCTCGAGCACGTTGTCGGCTGCGGTCATCAGGATCAGTTTGGCGTCTACCTTGCCGACGCCGGGAAAAATGGTAATCCCCGCTGCGGCACCGTAGGCGGAGAGTCCTGCGGGATCCAAGACCTGGATGGCATCGAGATGGTACGAAACCTCCTTCAGGACATCCATCAGCGCACGAAGAAACTCCGCGTCTTCATCACCGTTCCGATGCCAATACCGTTCGTTTCTCATGAGCTCCGCGGCGTGATGGAATGCGTTGGCTTGCGGATGCTCAGCCATGGCATCCTCCTTTCTGACAATGGCGCACCAACCGGATACGTTCGGACGCCCTAGTCCGTTGCCTGTTCATCGTTTCCCGAGGCTCTTTCGACATGACCAAACCATACAAAACTCGGGCCCTGGGTATCTCAGCCACCAACCTGCAAGTTCCTGGCCGGACGGGCAGCCTGGCGGGTACACGCGAGATCGCGGATCTGAAAGAGAGTATTGCTGCGGCCCTGATGGATTCGGAGCTGGCCAGAGGAGTGTAGGGAGGTCACGTCGCTTGCCGCACTTACCACTATGAACAGTGCAAGGCTCCAATTACAGAATCTCGGGCCACAGTTCGCCACTGTCCGCACCGAAAGGGACTTGCAATGAGGATCAATCAGGACCTGGCCGCTCATGCCTCGACCCAGGCGGGACAGTGGATGTCGCCCCAAGACGTCTGCGACCAACTGCAGATTCCCCGGCAAACCTTCTACCAATGGCGGGCGAAGCACATGGGGCCGCCCGCTTACCGCTTCGGCAAGCTGATCCGGATTGACCGCGACGACTTCAATGCTTGGCTCGCCGGGCATGCCGAACCAAGCACCTCGTCATCGAGTGAAGTCGCGGAAAACGGACGGTAGCAACATGCGCCTCGAATTCTACGAGCCCGATGAGGCCGCTGTACTGCTCCGCTGCTCTGAAGCCTGGCTGCGGGCCGGAGCTGCGAACTGCGAATTCCCCCACCTCACCTGGGGGAAGGGCAAGATCATTTTCACTGACGAACATCTCGAGGAGATCGCCCACCTCCGTGAAGTCAAACCCCACATTCTCGATGCGGACACCCGCCGCGTCATCGGCACACGAGCCGAACGCAGGCTCAAATAGCAAGCTGCGAGAAGCGACCTACTCCTGCCAGGCCCTCGACGATCGCTCGACCGCGTCCGCTGCGTCCTGAAGTGCCTGCGGCATGAGGTGTCCGTAGATTTGCTCAGTTGTCGACGTGGAAGCATGGCCAAGGCGCCGCGAAATCGTGAACAGCGAGACGCCGTCCTGGATAAGCCACGAAGCATGGGTATGCCGAAGATCGTGGATGCGCGGCTCCTTCACCAACCCCTTCGCCTGCGCCGCCTTTACGGCGGGGAGCCAATAAATTGCCCAAAACACCCGGTGCCGCAACTGCCCGCCACGAGGCGCAGGGAACAGCAGCTCCGTGCCTGCCCGAGTCGCGACCAGCGGAATCAATCTTTCCACCAGCTGCGGGTTCAGTGCGACGGTACGCTTGCCGGCCCCCGTCTTCGTTGCGCCAAGGTAAAACTCGCTGTTGGCGCCGCGCTTCCATGCCTTGTTGATCCGCACCGTCGCGGGCTTGGCCAACAGGTCCACGTCGGCGACGGTAACAGCTGTCGCTTCCCCGAAGCGCGTCCCTGTCATGACGAGGAACTCGGTGAAGACCTTATATGCCTGCTTCATTCCGTCCATAATCAGTCCGAATTCGCGGTGCGTCAGGAATCTGGCCTCGTCTTCGGGCTTCTCCCCCGTGGGCAGCTGGACCCGCCGGCAGGGATTGTCGCTGCGGTACTTCAGCGCGATAGCCGTTTCCATAGCCGAGTAAAGAAGGGCATGCACGTTCTTGATCGTCTTGGCACTTCGACCCTTTTTCTGCATGGACTTAATCCACGCGGTCAAGTGCCGGATGTCGACTCTGTCCACGGCAATAGAACCAAGGGTGGGAACGATGTGGAGGTTCAGCATGGTTTGATACGTCCGGACGGTGCCGACAGACGGCCGTACCAGCAAGTCGATGTGCTCCTGGACGACTTCGGTGACGGAAGGAACCTTCCGCCGGGCGTCGAGGATGGCGTCTTGCGCAACCTTAAACGACTGACCGTTGGCGTCAAGGAGCTTCTTCAATGTGACTGCTTCCGTCTCGGAAACAAAGGTGATGCTCTGCTGGGACCCTACCTCCGGGTCTCTCCACCGGACTTGGTAAGCCTTCGGTCCGGTTCGAGATGGGCGCACTACGATGCTGGCCATAGCCTAAATGCTACGCCGTTTGGGAACACTTTATAAGGATTTGGGAACACCACGCCGGTCAATGTGCCGCTGACCTGCGGTAATACTGTGCCCGAGGTGGGACTCGAACCCACACACCTCTCGATACTGCATTTTGAGTGCAGCGCGTCTGCCATTCCGCCACTCGGGCCTTCAACGTGAGATAAAGAGCAAAAACCCTCACCCATGCGAGAAACTACTCTACATGCCGATAGGCTAAATCGTAGAACTGGAACCTCCAGCCAGCGGCGTGGAATGTTGGACGCGCCCCGCACTCCCGTTGCCCAGCAATACCGCTTTCAAGGAGCTCTCGTGTCAGAACAAACGGAACCCACGCCGCCCGCTGCGTCCACCCCCGCTCCGGCCCGCCGCGTAGTGGTCGCCGAAGATGAGACGCTGATCCGGCTGGACATTATGGAGATTCTCCGCGGCGAGGGCTATGACGTGGTCGGCGAGGCGGACAACGGCGAGAAGGCGGTGCAGCTGGCGGAGGAGCTGCGGCCGGATCTGGTGCTGATGGACGTGAAGATGCCGGTGATGGATGGGATTACGGCTGCGGAGAAGATTGTGAAGGCCCGGATCGCCCCGGTGGTTTTGCTGACGGCGTTCAGCCAGCGGGAGTTGGTGGAGCGGGCGCGGGACGCGGGAGCGATGGCATATGTGGTCAAGCCGTTCACGCCGGCGGATCTGATGCCGGCGATCGAGATTGCGTTGTCCCGCCATGAGGAGATCAGGGCGCTGGAGGCGGAGGTGAGCGATCTGCAGGAGCAGTTCGCGACGCGGAAGCTGGTGGAGCGGGCCAAGAGCCTGCTGACCACGAAGATGGGTCTGTCGGAGCCGGAGGCCTTCCGCTGGATCCAGAAAACGTCAATGGACCGCCGGCTGGGCATGCGCGAGGTCGCGGAGACGATCATCAATCAGGTCAACTGAGTCGCACTTACGGCACTCATACGGTCGTTTGGGTGCCGTAAGTGCGACTCAGTTGGGGCCGACGACGGCGCGTACGAACGGGCGGCCCGCACCTTATGTGGTGCGGGCCGCCCGTCGTTGTGTCTCTAGGAAAGGTTAGTGGGTCGGCCAGGGACCGACTTTTTCCTTCGTGGATGTCCCGGACTGGGTGAAGTCGGCCAGGTCGCCGACCTTGTGGACCTTAAGGGTGTTCGTGGAACCGGCCTGTCCGGGAGGGGAACCTGCCGCAATGACCACTACGTCGTTTTCCTCGGCGAGCTTTTTCTCGAGCAGTATCTTGTCTACTTGTTCGATCATTTCGTCTGTGTGCCGCACCATCGGCACCAGCAGGGGCTGGATGCCCCAGGTCATGGAAAGCTGGTTCCAGACCTGCTCCACCGGGGTGAAGGCGAACACGGGCTTGACCGGGCGCAGCCGGGAGAGCCGGCGGGCGGAATCCCCTGACTGGGTGAAGGTACAGATGTACTTGGCATCGAGCTGGTCAGCGATGGTGACGGCGGCGCGGGTGATGGCGCCGCCGCGGGTCCGCGGCTGGGTGCCGAGGGCGGGAACGCGTTCGAGTCCATGGACCTCGGTGGATTCGATGATCCGGGCCATCACCTTGACGGTTTCGATCGGGAATTTCCCGACGCTGGTTTCACCGGAGAGCATGACGGCGTCGGCACCGTCGAGGACGGCGTTGGCACAGTCGGAGGCCTCGGCGCGGGTGGGGCGCGGGCTTTCGATCATGGATTCGAGCACCTGGGTGGCGACGATCACGGGCTTGGCCCAGCGGCGTGCCAGTTCGATGGCGCGTTTCTGCACGATCGGGACCTCTTCGAGCGGCAGTTCCACGCCGAGGTCTCCGCGGGCCACCATGATGGCGTCGAAGGCGTCGATGATGGCCGTCAGGTGCTCCACGGCCTGTGGCTTTTCGATCTTGGCGATCACCGGTACGCGGCGTCCTTCTTCGTCCATGATTTCGTGTACGCGGTCGATGTCGGAGGCGTCGCGGACAAAGGAGAGGGCAACGATGTCCACGCCGCGCGCCAGCGCCCAGCGCAGATCGTCCTCGTCCTTTTCGCTCAGGGCGGGGACATTAACGGCAACACCGGGCAGGTTGATGCCCTTGTTATTGGAGACCATGCCGGGAACGGTGACCACGGTGGTGACCTTAACGTCGTCGACCGCGGTGGCCCGCAGCGAAACCTTGCCGTCGTCAATGAGCAGGATGTCCCCGACTTTGACGTCTTCGGGCAGGCTTTTGAGCGTGGTGGAGCAAATATCCTTGGTGCCCGGGACATCCTCGGTGGTGATGGTGAAGACATCGTCCACTGCCAGCGCATGGGGCCCGTCCACGAAGCGGCCCAGCCGGATTTTCGGGCCCTGCAGGTCCGCCATGATGCCCACCGGTTTGCCCAGGGAGGCCGCGGCCTTCCGGACGTTTTCGTAGGTGTTGTCGTGCACCGCGTAGTCGCCGTGGCTCATGTTCATGCGGGCAACATCCACCCCCGCTTCAAGCACGGCCAACGTGTTCTCATAGCTGGCGATCGCCGGTCCGAATGTTGCAACAATTTTTGCGCGTCTCATGTACCTACCCTAATGGAGTTCATCGGCTAACAATCGTGGAAAGGTTGACAGTGGGTGAATGTGCCGGCCTGTTACAGCACTACAGCACGTTGACGGCCACGTCGGTTGGCGCGACGGGCGCGGGCAGGAGCGTTTCTCCGCAGAGGAACTTGTCCACGGCTGCTGCGCAGGATCTGCCCTCGGCAATGGCCCAGACAATCAGTGACTGGCCGCGCCCGGCGTCGCCTGCAACAAAGACGCCCTCCGTGCTGGTCATGTAGTACCCGTCCCGGACAACGTTTCCGCGCCCGTCGAAGGGAGCCTGGATCTGTTCGGTGATCCCTGCCGGTTCGGGTCCGGTGAAGCCGAGGGCAAGGAAGACCAGATCCGCCGGGATCTCCCGTTCGGTGCCGGCTTTGGGGACCCGGCGGCCGTTGACGAACTCGGTCTCGGCAACTTTGATGGCCGTCAGTACGCCATCCTGGCCAACAAATTCCACGGTTGAGGCCAGATAAGTCCGCTCGCCGCCTTCCTCATGCGCCGCTGCCACTTCGAACAGCGTGGGGAACGTGGGCCACGGCTGGTGGGCGGCGCGCTCAGCCGGTGGCTGCAGGCCGATCGCGAGTGTGGTCACGGAGGCTGCCTGTTGGCGGTGCGCGGTGCCCAGGCAGTCCGCGCCGGTGTCGCCACCGCCCAGGATCACAACGTGCTTACCGCGCGCGTCGATCCGGCGCTGCCCGGCAGTGCTGGTGACCGGATCTCCGGCCACGGCCCGGTTCGCCTGCACCAGGTAGTCCATGGCGAAGTGCACGCCGGCCAGTTCCCTGCCGGGGATGTCCAGATCCCGCGGCACCGTGGCGCCGGTGGCGATTACGACGGCGTCATAGCGGCGCCGCAGCTGCTCCCAGGAAACGTCGGTGCCCACCTGCACGCCGGGACGGAACCGCGTTCCCTCCGCCGTCATTTGTTCCAGCCTGCGGTCAAGGTAGTGCTTTTCCATTTTGAAATCCGGGATGCCGTAGCGAAGCAGTCCGCCAATCCGGTCATCGCGCTCGTAGACGGCCACGGTGTGCCCGGCGCGGGTCAGCTGCTGGGCCACGGCCAGACCGGCGGGACCGGAACCGATCACGGCAACGGTCCGCCCGGTCAGGCGTGCAGGTGGGAGCGGTTTGACCCAGTCTTGGTCAAAGGCCTGTTCGATGATGGAGACTTCCACCTGTTTGATGGTCACTGCGGGCTGGTTGATGCCCAAAACGCAGGAGGATTCACACGGCGCCGGGCAGAGACGTCCGGTGAATTCCGGGAAGTTGTTCGTCGCGTGCAGCCGCTCCACCGCTTCCTCACCCTTGTCCCGCCAGGTGAGGTCGTTCCATTCCGGAATCAGGTTGCCCAGCGGGCAGCCCTGGTGGCAGAACGGGACACCGCAGTCCATGCAGCGTCCGGCCTGGCTGCGCAGGACGCTTTTCTCCTGCGCCTCATAGACTTCCTTCCAGTCCATGATGCGCACGGGGACCGGCCTGCGCGGCTGGGTAACACGGTCACGTACCTTCAAAAATCCCCGTGGATCAGCCACCGGTAACCTCCAGAATCCTGTGCCAGACTTCGGCCCCGTCCGGGTCAAGACCGGAGTTGGCGGCGTCCAGGCGCGTTTGCAGTACAGCGGCGTAGTCCCGCGGCAAAACCTTGGTGATGTGCGCGGCGGTGGCATCGAAATCCGCCAGCAGCCGTGCGGCCAGGGCCGAATCCGTTTCTTCGTGATGCCGGATCAGCAGATCCCTGACCAGGCTGCGGTCCGCGGCGTCCAGGGGCAGCAGCTGCAGTTCCCCGGAATCCAGGCTCTGGATATTGACCTTGGCCGACTGCAGGTCCAGCACGTACGCCGTTCCACCGGACATTCCGGCGCCAAAGTTGCGCCCGGTCCGTCCCAGGATCAGGGCCTGTCCGCCGGTCATGTATTCGCAGCCATGATCACCAATACCCTCGACGACGGCGACGGCACCTGAGTTACGCACCAGGAACCGCTCCCCCACCTGGCCGCGCAGGAACATTTCCCCGCTGGTGGCGCCGTAGCCGATTACATTGCCGGCAATGACATTGTCCTGCGCGGGGAAGACATTGGTGCGGTCCGGGCGGACGATGATCCGGCCACCGGAGAGCCCCTTGCCAACGTAGTCATTAGAATCGCCGAAGAGCCGCAGCGTGATGCCGGCCGGCAGGAACGCACCCAGAGATTGGCCCGCCTGGCCGGTCAGCGTGACGTCGATGGTGTCCGCGCCCAGCACATCGATGCCGAATTTCTTCGTCACCTCATGGCCGAGCATGGTGCCCACAGAACGGTCCGTGTTCACCACGCCGACGGAAATCTTCACCGGAGCCCGGTCGCTGAGGGCCTCGGCGCTGAGGGTAATCAGCTGCTGGTCAAAGTGCTTGTCCAGCTCGTGGTTCTGCGGCACCAGGTTGCGAAGCGGGGCGTCGGAGTCGAAATCCATTCCCGCCAAAATCGGATCCAGATCCAGGCCCTCGGCCTTCCAATGGTTGATTGCTTCGCGGGCATCGAGGGTGTCGGCATGGCCAATGGCCTCCTCGAGGCTGCGGAAGCCAAGCTGCGCGAGGATTTCGCGGACCTCCTCAGCCAGGAATTCGAAGAAGTTGACCACAAATTCCGGCTTGCCGGTGAAGCGCTGGCGCAGCTCGGGATTTTGCGTGGCCACGCCCACCGGACAGGTGTCCAGGTGGCAGACCCGCATCATCACGCAGCCGGAGACCACCAGCGGCGCAGTGGCGAACCCGTACTCCTCGGCGCCGAGCAGCGCGGCAATCACCACGTCGCGTCCGGTCTTGAGCTGGCCGTCCACCTGCACCACCACACGGTCGCGCAGGCCGTTGAGCATCAGCGTCTGCTGCGTCTCGGCCAGGCCCAGTTCCCACGGGACGCCGGCGTGTTTGAGGGAGTTCAACGGGCTGGCGCCGGTGCCGCCGTCGTGCCCGGACACCAGGACGACGTCGGCCTTGGCCTTGGTCACGCCGGCCGCCACGGTGCCGATCCCCACTTCGGAGACTAACTTGACGTGCACCCGGGCCGAGGGATTGGCCCGCTTGCAGTCGTAGATCAGCTGGGCCAGGTCCTCGATCGAGTAGATATCGTGGTGCGGCGGCGGCGAAATCAGGCCCACGCCGGGCGTGGAGTGCCGCGTGCTGGCGATCCACGGGTACACCTTGCGTGCCATCAGCTGCCCGCCCTCACCGGGCTTGGCACCTTGGGCCATTTTGATCTGGATGTCCGTGGCGTTGGTCAGGTACAGACTCGTGACGCCGAACCGCCCGGAGGCAACCTGTTTAACCGCCGAGCGGCGCCGGGGGTCCAGCAGCCGGTCCACGTCCTCGCCACCCTCACCGGTGTTGGATTTTGCCCCGAGCTGGTTCATCGCGATGGCCAGCGTCTCGTGCGCCTCCTGTGAAATGGAGCCGTAGCTCATCGCTCCGGTGGAGAAGCGCTTGACGATGCTGGCGACGGATTCCACCTCGTCGATGGGCACGGACGGGCGCACTCCATCCTTGAATTTCAGCAGACCACGCAGGGTCATCAGATTTTTGGACTGATCATCGATGCCGCTGGTGTACTGCTTGAAAATGTCGTAGCGGCGCTCCCGGGTGGCATGCTGCAGCCGGAAGACGGTGTCCGGGTTAAACAAGTGCGGTTCGCCCTCGCGGCGCCACTGGTATTCACCGCCATTGAGCAGCGGACGGTGCGGCTCCTGGACGCCGTCGGCCGGATACGCCACGGCATGCCGTGCGGCAACTTCCGCCGCGATCACTCCCAGACCGATCCCGCCGAGCTGGGAATTGGTACCGGAGAAAAACTCGTCCACCAGGTCCTGGGACAGGCCCAGGGCCTCGAACGTCTGTGCTCCGCAGTAGGAGGTGACCGTGGAAATCCCCATTTTGGACATGATCTTCAGCACGCCCTTGCCCAGGCCCTTGATCAGGTTGTAGACACCTTCCTGGGCGCTCACGCCGGTGATGTCCCCGGTGCGGATCAGTTCCTCCACACTTTCCATCGCCAGGTACGGGTTCACCGCGGCGGCGCCGTAGCCCACCAGTGCCGCGACGTGGTGCACCTCGCGGACATCCCCGGCCTCCACCACCAGTGCGGTCTTGGTCCGGGTGGCGCTGCGCAGCAGGTGATGGTGCACGGCACTAAGCAGCAGCAGGGACGGGATCGGCGCCCACTGTGCGCTGGAATCCCGGTCGGAGAGCACCACGTACTGCACGCCGCGGTTGATAGCTCCGGAAACCTGTTCACAGATTTCAGCGAGCCTGGCACGCAGGGCGCCCTCGCCGCCGTCGGGCTTGTACAAACCGCGGACCTTGACGGCCACCCGATCGCCAGCGGCGTTTTCGATATTGGCGATTTTGGCCAGCTCGTCATTGTTGATCACCGGGAACGGCAGTGCCAGCTGCGGCTGGCGGACCTCCTTGAGCGAGAGCAGGTTGCCCTGCGGCCCGATGCTGGAGTTCAGCGAGGTGACCAGCTCCTCCCGGATGGCATCCAGCGGCGGATTGGTGACCTGGGCGAAGGACTGGACAAAGTAATCAAAGAGCAGCCGGGGACGCTGGGACAGTACGGCAATCGGGGTGTCCGATCCCATCGCGCCCAGTGGTTCGGCGCCGGTGCGGGCCATAGGTCCGATCAGGATCCGCAGTTCCTCCTGCGTGTACCCGAAGGTGCGCTGCCGATGGTTGACCGAAGCCCGGGTGTGGACTACATGCTCGCGTTCGGGCAGGTCAGCGAGTTTAATAACGTTACCGCGCACCCATTCGCCCCATGGATTGGCACCGGCCAGCTCGGTCTTAATCTCCGAGTCGGAGATGACCCGACCCGCGTCCGTGTCCACCAGGAACATCTTGCCCGGGGACACGCGGCCCTTCTTGACCACCTTGGCGGGCTCGATGTCCAGCACGCCCACCTCGGAGGCAAAAATGACCAGCCCGTCCTCGGTAATCCAATACCGTCCCGGGCGCAGGCCATTGCGGTCCAAGGTGGCGCCCACCACCGTGCCATCGGTGAAAGAGACCGCGGCGGGGCCATCCCACGGTTCCATCAGCATCGAGTGGTATTCATAAAAGGCCCGGCGTGCCGGATCCATGGTGGCGTGGTTTTCCCAGGCCTCCGGGAGCATCATCATGATGGCGTGCGTGATGGGACGCCCGGCCAGCCAGAGCAGTTCAGCGACTTCGTCAAAGGACGCGGAATCGGATGCACCCGGTGTGCAGATCGGAAACAGATCCTCCGGGGTATCCCCGAGCAGCGGGGCGCTCAGCGTGGACTGGCGGGCACGCATCCAGTTCCGGTTGCCCTTGACGGTATTGATTTCGCCGTTGTGCGCGATGGTGCGGAACGGCTGCGCCAGCGGCCAGGACGGGAAGGTGTTGGTGGAAAAGCGCGAGTGCACAATCCCCAGCTTCGTCTTGAACCGGCTGTCCGAAAGGTCCGGGTAGAACGGCTCCAGCTGGGCGGTGGTGAGCATGCCCTTGTACACGATGGTGCGCGAGGACAGCGATGGGAAGTAGACGCCGAACTTGTTCTGTGCGCGCTTGCGGAGCCGGAAGGCCTTCGCGTCCAGGACCCGGTCGTCCGGGTTCCGGCTTTCGTTCCGGCTTTCCGGGCGCCTGGTTTCCGGACGACCGGTGGCCGAATGTACAGCCGCGTCGGCACCAGCCTGCGGCAGGCCCACGAAGAGCTGGACAAAGTGCGGCATACAGGCCCTTGCCATCGCGCCGACCAGCCCGTCAACGATGGGGACCTCGCGCCAACCGAGGACAGTGAGACCCTCGTCCCCGGCCAGGGCTTCCAGCCCGGCCCGGGCCAGGGCAGCCTCGGCAGCCTCCGGGGGCAAAAACGCGGTGCCCACGGCGTACTGACCCGCGGCGGGGAGCGCGAAGGTCGTGACGGCGCGGAAGAATTCGTCCGGGATCTGGGTGAGCAGGCCGGCGCCGTCACCGGTACCTTCGTCCGCCCCGACGGCTCCGCGGTGTTCCAGATTGCGCAGCGCGGTGAGCGCGGCGTCTACGATGTCATGCCCCGGTTCGCCGCGCAGCGTAGCCACTATGGCGAGACCGCAGGCATCTTTTTCGGTATCCGGCCGGTAGAGACCCTGCGCTGCGGGCAATAGCGCATAGCGGCGGAACGGGGACTCGGGCAACGCGGCTTCGGGCAGCGGGGCCGGCGGTGCAACCTGCGCAGAGTTGGGTTCCGTCGGTGCGCTGGGGTGAACCTGCGCAGGGTTGGCCTCTGGCAGTGCGCAGCTGTGAACCTGCGCGCCGGATGGGATATGAATCATGGTGTTAAGTCCTTCCCCCTGATGGAGCGTACGGAGGGGACAACGTTGGCCCACGGCGACGGTCGGTACATAACCGACCGCGCTATTTTTCTAGTGCAAATTATATGACAGTGGTCACACCCGTTCCAGCGTGCGACGCTGCCAATGCCTCCAGAATGCCAGTGACTGCAGGTGGGTCCACTGTCCGGCCGGTTTCCGGGCCGCATCCAGGGTTATGGACTTTCGGGGGATAACCCGAAGCGGTCCGTCCCTGGCTCCGGCACGGCCGCGGAAATCCGCAGTGTTATGGAGCCTTGGTACCGAAGATATCTCCATCCCCGGTATCGGCGAGATTATCACGCGCTGCAGGCTTTTCCCGAGTGTTGGACAAAGCGTCCACATTCTGGACATCCGTCTCTTGGATACCCGACTTCTGCACATCCGCCTTCCGAACATCGGGATGCCCGACGGCGGCGGGACCGGAAGGTTCGACGTCGTCGGTTTCGGGACGGTCAACGACCCCGACCGAGTGCGTTGCGCCGGCGGGGCCGCCCGCCACGCCTTCGGCCGCCGCAGCCCTGCCCGACTCGGAGGCCACGCTACCCCGACCGCCGGTTCCATCGGTTCCATCGCCGGGCCCCCGACCGGACCCGGTGTCGGAACCGACCTCCGGACCCCCGTCAGCGCCGACCTCGGGACCCCCGTTGGCGCCAATCGCGGACGCGCCGCCGGAACCCACATGGGACCCGCCCTCGGAATCGCCGTTGTGCACGGCCACAGGTTCCCTGCCTGCCAGCAGCACGGTGTCGTTATTACCCTTGCCCTTGTAAAAGGTCAGGACCAGGAAGATGACTGCAGAGACCACAAAGACCAGGATGCTGGTCCAGACATTGAGCCGCGTGGTAATTCCGAAGAACGTAATCTGCTCCGCGTCGTCGATGCGCAACAGCTCAATCCACACACGGCCCAGTGTGTAGTACATCGCGTAGAGCCAGAACAGGCGGCCGCGGCGGAAGTGGAACCTGCGGTCCAGCAGCAACAGCAGTGCAACGCCGGCCAAATCCCACAACGACTCATAGAGGAACGTGGGGTGGAAAAGCGTGTCCGCCGCGTAGCCGACGGGGAAGTTCACGTTCGAGGGATCGACCTGCAGCCCCCACGGCAGCGTGGTGGGCCCGCCGAAGAGTTCCTGATTGAAGTAATTCCCCCAGCGGCCCAGCCCCTGCGCCAGCAGCAGGCCCGGGGCCGCGGCGTCGATAAAGGCCGGCAGTTTGACGCCCGCGCGCCGGCAGCCAATCCAGGCGCCGACAACGCCGAGCACCACTGCGCCCCAGATTCCGAGGCCGCCGCGCCAGATCTGCGGGATCAGCCACAGGTCTCCCCCTCCGCGGTAGCCGGGACCGAAGTAGGCGTCCGGAGAGGAGAAGACATGGTACAGGCGACCGCCGATAATGCCCATCGGGATGGCCCAGATGGCGATGTCCCAGATGGACCCTTCCGGTGCCCTCCGCTTGGTCCAGCGAATGTACGTCACGGCGGTTGCGGCGATGATCCCCGCCAGAATGCACAGCGCGTAGGCGTGGATCCGCAGGGTCCCGGTGGGGAGCGGAATATCAAAGCCGGACCAGACCGGAGCGGGAATGCTGGCGGGCAGCGCTGTCAGCGCGGATTCAAACACGGTTCTCATCGGGTCAGTGCGCTTCCGTGCCGGCGGGCCGGAGCCCGGAACTGAGATCTGTGGTCAGTTCGGCCAGTGCCGGCACGCCACCGTCGCGCAGGGCTGCCACGAGGGCGGTCCCGACGATGACGCCGTCGGCATAGCCGGCGATTTCGCGGACCTGCTCGGCGTTGCTCACGCCCAGGCCAACGCAGACCCGCGCGGCCCCCGCCGCACGCGTGTTGACAACGAGGCTCTCCGCGGTACTGCTCACTGCCGTCCGCGTGCCGGTAACACCCATGATGGACACCGCGTAGACAAAGCCGCGGCTGGCCTCAACGGTCCGCGCCAGCCGCTCCGGGGTGGACGACGGCGCCACCAGGAAAACCCGGTCCAGACCGTACTTCTGCGAGGCTTCCAGCCATTGCGAGGCCTCCTCGGGAATCAGGTCCGGTGTAATGAGTCCCGCGCCGCCGGCTGCGGCCAAGCGGCGGGAAAACTCATCCACGCCCAGGCGCAGAACGGGGTTCCAATACGTCATCACCAGCACCGCCGCGTCGGTCGCGGCCGTGATGCCGGCGACGATGTCGAAGATGCTCGAGACCCGGAAACCATTAGCGATGGCCTCGGTGGTCGCGGCCTGAATCACCGCGCCGTCCATCACCGGGTCAGAGTACGGAATACCAATCTCGATCAGGTCAGCACCGTTGCGGGCCAATGCGATGCCGGCATCGATGGTGGTCTGAACATCCGGGTATCCGGCCGGGATGTAACAGATCAGGGCCGCGCGGCCCTGCGCCTTGGCGCGGTCGATGGCTGCGGCACTCTTGCTTGCTGTGCCCGAACCTTCCGTGCCCGAACCTTCCGTGCTCAAACCATTCGTGCTCGAACCATTCGTGCTCGAACCATTCGTGCTCGAACCATTCAAGGTGGGATCCACGCTCATTTTCCGTTCCACTGGTTAGCTTCGGCCGCATTGGGTGCGCTATTGGATGCGGCATCCGCCGCCGTATCGGCCGCGCGGATGACCGCTTCCGCCACCGCTTCGGCTGCCGTTTCGGCATCGATCAGGTCAAACCAGGCCGCTGCTGTTTCCACGTCCTTGTCGCCTCGTCCGGAGAGGTTGACCACAATGATGGTCTCCGCGGGATCGGCCTGGTCTGCGGTGAGCCGCTGGCCCACCTTAATGGCACCGGCCAGTGCGTGCGCCGATTCGATCGCGGGAATGATCCCCTCGGTCCGGCACAGCAGCTGGAAGGCCTCCATAGCCTCGGCATCGGTAATTGGCTCGTAGCTGACGCGGCCGATGTCCGCCAAGTAGGCGTGCTCCGGACCGACGCCCGGGTAATCCAACCCGGCGGAAATGGAATGCGACTCGACCGTCTGGCCGTCCTCGTCCTGCATCAGATAGGAGCGCGCCCCGTGCAGCACACCCGGGCGCCCGAGCGTAATGGTAGCGGCATGGCGTCCCGTTTCGACGCCGTCGCCCCCGGCCTCAAAGCCGTAAAGGCGCACAGACGCGTCGTCGAGGAAACCATGGAAGATGCCGATGGCGTTGGAGCCGCCGCCGATGCACGCGCACACCGCGTCCGGCAGCCGGCCGGTCTGCTCCAGAATCTGTCCGCGGGCCTCTTCACCGATCACCTCATGGAAAAACCGCACCATGGCAGGGAACGGATGCGCACCGGCGGCCGTTCCCAGCAGGTAATGGGTGCTGTCCACATTGGCCACCCAGTCCCGCAGGGCCTCATTAATGGCGTCCTTGAGTGTCTGTGATCCGTTGGTCACGGGGACCACAGTGGCGCCGAGCAGCTGCATCCGCGCCACGTTCAGCGCCTGCCGGCGGCAGTCCTCGGCCCCCATGTACACCACACATTCGAGCCCGAGCAGCGCCGCAGCCGTCGCACTGGCGACGCCGTGTTGCCCGGCCCCGGTTTCGGCGATGACGCGGGTCTTGCCCATCCGCTTGGCCAGCAGGGCCTGCCCAAGAACATTGTTAATCTTGTGCGAGCCGGTGTGATTGAGGTCTTCGCGCTTGAGGAAGATCCGGGCACCGCCGGCATGGGCGCTGAAGCGCTTTGCCTCGGTCAGCAGGGACGGGCGACCGGAATAGTTCTTATTCAGGTCCGCGATCTGCGCCAGGAATTCCGGATCCACCTTCGCCTTTTCGAAGGTTTCCTCCAGCTCGTCCAAGGCGGCAATCAGAGACTCCGGCATCCATCGGCCGCCGTAGCTGCCAAAGTACGGTCCGGCGGCGTGTCGAAAGCTCCCGGCGCCGGTTACTGAACCGGCGGACGGGTTTGTGCTCGTGCCTCCGGCTGGGCTGGTGGCCCCGCTGAGAAAGGCATCCGCGGGATGGTCCTGGGGCGAAGCTGCTGGCGTAGTGGCCATCGGTCCGACCGTCCTGTTCTAAAAGTTGGCTGTGGGCGAAGGTGGGCTGCGGGCGAAGGTTGGCTGTGGGCGACGGGTGGATCAGGAAAGTGCGCGGCCGGAGTCTGCGGTGGCAGTGGCCTCGGCGCTGATGGCCGCGGCGCTGATGGCAGCGGCACCGGCGGAACCGAACTCGGCGATCCGCTCCCCCGGTGTGGCATGGCTGACCAGCGCCTCACCGACCAGGACGGCGTTGGCGCCGTGACCGGCATAGGCTCTGACGTCGTCGGCATCGCGGACTCCGGATTCGGCCACTACCAAGGCTTCTGCGGGGATGAGGCCGGCCAGCGAACCAAAAACGGAGCGGTCCACGTCCAGGGTCTTCAGATTGCGCACATTGACGCCGATGATCCGGGCCCCGGCGGCAACGGCGCGTTGAACTTCCTCGCTGGTGTGCGTCTCCACGAGGGCGTTCATGCCCAATTCATGCGCCAACGCCAGATACTCTGCCAGCTCAGCATCTCCCAGCGCTGCGACGATCAAGAGGATCAGATCCGCACCGTGCGCCCGCGCCTCCCAAATTTGGTAGGGATCGCAGGTGAAGTCCTTGCGCAGCACGGGAATGCCGACGGCGGCACGAACGGCATCCAGGTCAGCCAGGGAGCCGCCGAACCGGCGCTCTTCGGTCAGCACGCTGATCACGGCCGCGCCGCCGTCGGCATATTTACCCGCCAACCGGGCCGGATCAGCGATCTCGGCCAGCGCGCCCTTGGACGGGCTGCGCCGCTTGACCTCGGCGATCACTTTGACCCCGGCGCGTGGTGAATCGCCGCCCAGGGCCGCCCAGGCATCCAAGGCCGGGTCCCGGGCCGCGATCAGGTCCTGCAATTGAGCCAGACTGACCTTTAGTTTGCGCGCCTCGAGATCTTCCCGGACCCCAGCAATGATGTCATCGAGAACGCTCACGCTTAGTGTCCGTCGCTCTTGAGCTTGTGGCCACCAACCCCATAGCCGGCCGCCCGCAGGCCGTAGCCCACACCCAGACCAATGATCATGATGACGACGCCGATGATGAACAGCACGGTGGCAGCAGAGCCCAGCGCAAAAGCTATGCAGGCAATCGCGGCACCAACGAGCATGATGGCTACGGTTGTCCATGCCGCGGGGCTGTTCCCATGGCCCAACTCAACCGAATGGTCAATGTCTTCCGTCGCTGCGGCACTCCCGGCCCCGCTCGTGCTCCTGTTGCTCATGCTAAATCTCCCTCATCCTAAATCCCGCCAAACTTGATACTGCTTCCATTCTGCCATTAGTTCCCCGCGTTGCCGCCCGTATCCCCCCGGGCCCGTCGTTCCGGCCAGCTCGTTCCGGCCAGCTCGTTCCGGGCCGGACGTTCTAAGCTGTCGGATCGTTGCCGTGGCTGAGCTCATCCCAGCTGTCAATGTCATCACGCACCACGGGTATTGGCTGCGCCGCAGTTGAGTCAGCTGATACTCCTGTCGTTGACCCTGTCGTTGACCCAGGCGTTGACTCGGTGGCCGAGCCTGGCCGGGCCGCGGAAACACCGCCGGTGCGGGCCCCTGCGGCATCATATTTGGTCCGCTGGTTCCAGGTCCGGCCCAGCCAGGCGATCAGGACCGCTGCCAGCGCCAGAATCACGGCGGCGCCGACGGCAATCAGTGGGAACGCCGTCGTCGTCACGTCCGAATTCTGGCCGGTTACGCCGGTCGCCGTCCCCACCGGTCCGGCTGCCGCTGCCTGCGGGTTGAGCACGACGGCGACGGAAGAGACAATAATGCCGACGGCGCCCAGGAAGATGATGACCGCCGCCACGACGCGTGAGATCCGCCGGCCGATCGAGGCCGCCAGCGCGCCCGCCAAGGCCACCAGTGCCAACGCCGTGACCGCTGTCGCCGCTTTGCTGCCGGCAACGTTCAGATCCGCCTGCTGGACCACCCCCTCACCGAGCTTTACGTGCACCCAGGTCTGCGTTGTGGTCCCGAAGACCACCAGCGAACTGATGACGGCAAGCATGATCAGCGTGGACTTGCGCCCCAGCCGCCCCGCCCGCCGGCCCGCCGTTCTCCCACCGGCAGGCTTTTGCTGCGCCCCATGGACGGCTTCTTCACGCATGGTTAGTTCGCTCACAATCTTCAGGTCTTTCATCGAAAGTCGCTTGGCCTGTCATTAATTGGACTGTCGTTACTTGGACTGTCGTCAAAGGAGGGGTGGCTGAAATCCGCGGCAATGGTCTGCAGCGAGGCGGCGGCATGTACCGCCCGCAGCGGTGCCGCTGCCTTGTTCACGGATTCCAGCGCTTCGGTTGCGTTGTCCGAGTCGGCAACAATTCCGCCGCCCGCCTGCACATATGCCAGACCATCGCGGAGCAGCGCCGAGCGGATGGCGATCGCCATGTCCATGTCGCCGGCAAAATCCAAATACCCCACCACGCCGCCGTAAATACCCCGCCGGTGCGGCTCGAGCTCGTCGAGCAGCCGCAGCGCGCGTGGCTTGGGCGCCCCGGAGAGGGTTCCGGCAGGGAACGTCGCGGCCAGCACGTCGTAGGCGGTGTACTCCGGGCCCAGCGTGCCGACGACGGTGGAAACCAGGTGCATGATGTGGCTGAATTTCTCCACCTCCATGAACTGTGTGACGTCCACCGACCCGGCCACGCAAACCTTGGAAATATCATTGCGCGCCAGGTCCACCAGCATCAGGTGCTCGGCGCGTTCTTTGGCATCTGCGCGCAATTCATCCGCCAGAGCCTTATCCGCTTCCACGCTCCCGCCACGCGGCCGGGAGCCGGCGATCGGGTGGGTGATGACCTGGTCGCCGGTCACCGTCACCAGTGACTCCGGTGAGGAACCCACGATGGAAAAGGGTCGTCCCTTGGCATCTTCAAAGCTGAAGAGGTACATGTACGGGCTCGGGTTCGTGTTGCGCAGCACGCGGTAGACATCGAGCGCGGAGGCATCGCAATCCATCTCGAAGCGGCGCGAAATCACCACCTGGAAAACTTCCCCTTCCACGATGGCTTCCTTGCCCCTGTCGATCGCGGCCAGATACTCCGGCTCGGCCCAGCGCTGCCGGACCCGGTCCGCGAAGGATGACGCGTCCGTGCTGTTCAGCACGGAGACGGGTTGCGCCACCGGTGTGCTGATCTGCTGCAGCATTGTGTTCACGCGTGCCACCGCGTCATGCCAGGCCTCATCGACCCGGTCCGTGCTGTCGTCGTAATTAATTGCGTTGGCAATCAGCAGCACGCTGCCCTCGGCATTGTCGTGGACGGCCATATCCGCCACCAGATTCAGCGCCAGCTCGGGCAGCTGCAGGTCATCCTCCGGCGGGGCCTGAAGTTTCTCCCAATGCCGCACCGATTCCCAGCCCACAAATCCGACCAGTCCGGAGGTAAACGGCGGGAGCCCGGCAAAGCGTTCCGTGCGCAGTTCATTGATCGTCGCCCGGACCGCTTCCACCGGGTTGCCGCCCAGGGGCACGCCGGCGGGGGCCTCTCCCAGCCAGCATGCGGCGCCGTCGTCCGTCGTCAACGTGGCCCGGGACCGGACGCCGATGAACGAATAACGCGACCAGACGCCTCCCATCGCGGCGGACTCCATCAAAAACGTGCCCGGCTGCCCCTTGGCCAGCTTGCGGTACAGCCCGATCGGCGTTTCGGCATCGGCAAGGACCTTCAGCCGCACGGGAATCACGCGCCTGGTCCTGGCCAGCAGCCGGAACTGAACAAGGGTCGGGCTGATCACGCCTAGCTCCTGCATGTGTACGGTGACCTTCTTTTTAGGTGGCGTTCAATTACGGTCTCTGCCCGGGGGCGGGCTGCGGAAACTAGCCGACGACGGCGTTAAGACCGCGGCCGTCAAAGCAGGTCCGGGTGCCGGTGTGGCAGGCGGCACCGACTTGATCCACCATGATCAGCAATGCGTCGCCGTCACAGTCCAGCGCCACGGATTTTACGTATTGCACGTTGCCGGAGGTATCGCCCTTACGCCAGTATTCCTGGCGGGAACGCGAATAGAAGGTTACCCGCCCCGAGCTAAGCGTCCGGCGCAGCGCTTCGTCATCCATCCAGCCCAGCATCAGCACTTCGAGGCTGTCAAACTGCTGGATGACCGCAGCCACCAGGGATGCGGCGTCGCGCTTGAGCCGCGCCGCAATGTCCTCGGGAAGGACAAATTCGGCACTGGACCCGGCAGTGCTGCCGGAAAGGGACGGGGGGTTCGGCTGTGCAGACATCGCCTTCAATTCTAGTGCCACCGGCGTAAGCTGACATTCGTGCGGCCGTAACAGTGCGATGCAACAGATCGTAATGAGCTGCTGCGGCGGTTTACACCCCTAAAACATGCGAGGGCGTGCTAATTTCACAAGTGATGCATTTTGAAGATCCTTCCCGTGAAGTACTGGCCGAAACCCTGCTCGCAGCCGGGCCCGGCGCTACCACTCTCTGCGCCGGATGGCGCACCCAGGAGCTGGCAGCGCACCTCTACCTGCGCGAACGCCATGCCGGTGTGGGGCTCGGGGTGCTGATCAAAGCCCTGAACCGAGCCTCGGACAAGGCGACCGCCAAGCTGGCGGAAAGGTCCGGGACCGTCGAGGCGTACTCCCGGTTGGTCGCGGAATTCCGTGCCGGGCCCCCAAAGCTCTCGCCACTGAAGATCAAGGCAGTGGAGGAAAGTTCCAATCTGATCGAATATTTTGTCCACACCGAAGACGTGCGCCGCGCCACGGACCGCTGGGCGCCACGGGCCCTTGACCGCGCCTACTCGGAGGCCCTTTGGGACGAGCTGGTCAAACGCGCAGCCATTTTGTACCGGGGTGTTGACCTGGGCATCGTACTGGTTCGGCCCTCCGGCCCCCGGCACGTCGCCAAGCGTGCCGCCGTTTCCGTGGCCATCGTGGGCGAACCCGGTGAGCTGCTGATGCACGCGCACGGTAGAACCGGCCATGCGCTGGTCACCTTTGAGGGCCAGCCCGACGCCGTCGCTCTGCTGCAGACCGCCGAAGTGGGCCTCTAGACCCTGTCTTCAGGGGGTAAAGATCGAACCTCGCCCTCCCCGAACCGCGAACCTCGCCCTCCCCGAACCGCGAACCTGACTCTAACGGACTTCGAAGCCTGCCTGGCGGATGGCAGTCTTGACCTGGGCGATCGCGTCGTCCGGGCCGAAGTGGAAGACCGATGCTGCGAGCACCGCGTCCGCTCCGGCTGCAACGGCAGGCGGGAAATGCGCCGGCTCGCCGGCACCCCCGGAGGCGATGATGGGAACGCGGACCGCTGCCCGGACCAGTCGGATCAACTCCAGATCGAAGCCCTGCTTGGTTCCATCCGCGTCAATCGAGTTGAGCAGGATTTCGCCCACGCCGCGGTCGGCAGCCTCGCGTGCCCAAGCCACCGCGTCGATCCCGGTGCCCTGCCGTCCGCCATGTGTAGTGACTTCAAAGCCCGACGGCGTCACCACGTCACCTCGGGTCCGTCTGGCATCCACGGAGAGCACCAGCACCTGGGATCCGAACTGCCGCGTGATCTCGTCGATGACCTCCGGCCGAGCCACTGCAGCGGTATTAATGGACGCCTTGTCAGCGCCAAAACGCAGCAGCTTGTCCACTTCAGCCACCCCGCGGACGCCGCCGCCAACGGTAAGCGGGATGAAAATCTCTTCGGCCGTCCGGGCCACCACGTCGAAGGTGGTCTCGCGGTTCCCCGATGACGCCGTCACATCCAAAAACGTCAGTTCATCCGCGCCGCCGTGGTCGTAGCGTTGCGCCAGCTCCACCGGATCCCCTGCATCCCGCAGGCCCTGGAACTTCACGCCCTTGACCACCCGGCCGGCGTCGACGTCCAGACACGGAATGACCCGGATTGCTACACCCATAATTGACCCCTTAGATCCGGCAGGCGTGAATGCTGCTGACCAAAATCGCCCGTGCGCCGAGTTCGTACAGCTCGTCCATAATGCGGTTGGTGTCTTTCTTGGGTACCATCGAGCGAACGGCCACCCAGTCCGAGTCACGCAGCGGCGAAATCGTCGGGGACTCCAACCCGGGAGTCAGTGCTGCGGAGGTTTCCACCAGATCCTTGCGAATGTCATAATCCATCAGGACATACCTGCGCGCCACCAAAACGCCCTGCAGCCTGCGGATCAGCACGTCAAGTCCGGCCGGCGCCGCCACGCCGGGGCGGCCAATCAGCAGCGCCTCGGATTTCATGATCGGATTCCCGAAGACTTCCATCCCCGCAGCCTTTAGCGTGCTTCCCGTTTCCACCACGTCGGCGATGGCATCTGCGACACCCAAGCGGACGGAGGACTCCACCGCACCGTCCAACCTGACTACGGTGGCAGCTATCTTGTTGTCAGCAAGATAACGGCGCAGCAGGGCGTCGTAGCTGGTGGCCAACCGCTTGCCCGCCAATTGGGAGAGCTGGGAGTACTGGCCGGCCGGGCCGGCGAAGCGGAACGTGGAAATGGCGAAGCCAAGCGGCAGCAGTTCCTCGGCTTCCACCTCGGCGTCAAGGAGCAGGTCCCGGCCGGTAATACCGACGTCCAGTGTCCCGGCCCCCACATACACGGCAATGTCGCGCGGGCGCAGAAAAAAGAACTCCACGTCATTGTCAGGATCAACCATGACCAGCTCGCGCGGATCCCGGCGCTGGAGATAGCCAGCCTCGGTGAGCATGGCGGATGCGGCTTCGGACAGGGATCCCTTATTCGGGACGGCAACTCTGAGCATGACGGATCTTTCGCGTTCGGTTCACGCCGGGCGTGGAATTTTCACGTTGGGACGATAGGCAGCCGGCCACAGCGCCGCGAGAGCAGCGCGTGGCTACAGATGCTTGTAAACGTCCTCCAGGGCCAGTCCTTTGGCGATCATCAGCACCTGAACGTGGTAGAGCAGCTGGGAAATTTCCTCGGCTGTGTTCTGCGTGGATTCGTATTCTGCAGCCATCCAGACCTCGGCGGCTTCCTCAACGATCTTCTTGCCGATGCCGTGAACACCGGAGTCAAGTTCGCTGACGGTCCGGGAGCCCGCCGGCCGCTGGACGGCCTTGTCGCCGAGCTCGGCAAAAAGCGATTCGAAAGTCTTCACGGGTTCCAGCCTACTAGCTCTGCCCGGGTCAACCAGATTCGATGCCGGCGTGTGACCCAAAGCTTAACTCCCGACGAACAGCAGCGCGGTAGCCAGCGCCGCCGTCGTCGCCTCGTAGCCCTTGTCCTCGACCGAGCCCGGCAGACCGGCCCGCGCCAGGCCCTGCTCCTCGTTGTCGCAGGTCAGCACGCCGAAGCCAACCGGGGTTCCGGTGCGCACGCTAACGTCCGTCAGGCCCAGGGTTGCCGCCTGGCAGACATATTCAAAGTGCGGTGTGCCGCCGCGGATGACGACACCGAGGGCGACGACGGCATCGTAGTCCGGCGCCAGCCGCGCCGCTGCGACGGGCAGTTCAAAGCTGCCCGGCACCCGGAGCACGGTGGGCGAGTCGATGCCGGCTTCCGCCGCGGCCCGCAGCGCTCCGGCCAGCAGCCCGTCCATTATTTCCGTATGCCAGCTGGCCGCGACAATGGCGAGGCGCAGGCCACTTACCAGTTCCCTGTCCTGGCTGCTGAAGCCGATGCTGGGTGCTCCGTGTCCGCTCATGATTGCGCTCCTCTTCCGTCCGATGTTGGGGTGCTGCTGCTGGTTGGCGTGGTGCCGCTGGTGGTGCTGGTGCTGATGCTGGTGGTGCTGCTCGGCGGAATTACTGCAATAGCCGAGGTACTGGGCAGATTCAGCGTGTGGTTCATCCGGTCGCGCTTGGTGCGCAGATAGCGGACATTCTGTGCCCGGGAGGGCACCTGCACCGGGACCATTTGCGCTACCTCGATGCCAAGTGCTGCCAGCTGGCTCTGTTTAAGCGGATTATTACTCAACAAGCGAATGCGATGCAGACCCAGCGCGGCCAGGATCCCGGCCGCGGCGGCATAATCGCGTGAATCCACCGGCAGCCCCAGTTGCTCGTTGGCCTCCACGGTGTCTGCACCCGCCTCCTGCAGCGCGTAGGCCCGCAGCTTGTTTGCCAGTCCAATCCCACGACCCTCGTGGCCGCGCAGGTAGATCAGCGTCCCACCGCAATCGTGGATCCTGCGCAGGGCATAGGCCAGCTGCTCCCCGCAGTCGCAGCGGTAGGAGCCAAAAACGTCTCCCGTCAGACATTCCGAATGCAACCTGACCAGGGGCGCCAATTCCACCCTGCCGTCGGCTTCGCCCGCCGGCAGGTCCAGCACCGCCGGCAGCTCAGCGCTGATGCTCAAATGCTCGGCGCCGGTTGTTTCATCGGTCCAGGCCTGCGCCTGGAAGTCGCCGTACGCCGTCGGCAGTTGCACCACTGGGCCGGCGCTCATGGGGTACGCGGTCAGCGAATGGGCGCTCACGTGACTGCTCCCGGGTCTTCCAGATAGGCCACCAGATCAGCGATGGAAATCAGCAGCAGGCCGTGCTGGTCCGCGAACGTCCGCAGGGCAGCCACCCGCAGCATTTCGCCGTCGTCGTCCACTACCTCGGCGATCACCCCCACCGGTTCGCAGCCGGCAAGCCGGCACAGCTCAACGGCGGCTTCAGTGTGCCCGGCCCGCTGCCGGACGCCGCCGGCGGCGGCCCGAAGCGGAAATATATGTCCCGGCCGGGTCAGCTGCGCCGGTGTCGAGACCGCAGATGCCAGCACCCGGGCCGTGTGCGAACGGTCCGTGGCACTAATGCCGGTGGTAATTTCCGCGGCGGCGTCGCAGGAGACGGTATAGGCGGTTCCCTTGGCATCCTGATTGACCAGCACCATTGGCGGGAGTTCCAGTGCGTCGGCACGTTTATGGCTCAGCGGTACGCAGATCACTCCGGAACTGTGCCGGATGGTCCAGCCCATCAGTGCCGGCGTGCTGTGCTGCGCAGCAAAAATGATGTCGCCCTCATTTTCCCGGCGTTCATCGTCCACCACCAGAACGGGCCGGCCGGCGGCAATGGCCGCGACCGCGTCCGGCACGGTGTCCAGCAGGCCCGCCGGGGCAGTGGCGTTCACTTCGCTCATTTTCCCGGCTCCTGCGTCTCGGACATGGACGCGGCTGCGTTTCCCGGGACCTGTCCGCCCTCGCCACCGGCCGGACCAAAAGCCAGCAGCCGCTCGGTGTATTTCGCCAGCACATCCACCTCCAGGTTGACAGCGGATCCAGCTTCCTTCGAGCCAAGCCCGGTTTCCGCCAGCGTGGTGGGAATAAGGCCCACCTCAAACCAGGGGCTCGCCTGCGTCGCGTCGCTCACCGCGCTCACGGTGAGGGACACGCCGTCGACGGCGATTGACCCCTTCTCGGCGATGTACCGGGCCAGCGGCGCAGGAACTACGAAACGCAGCCGCTCCCAAGCGCCGAGGTTTTCACGCTCAAGCAAGGTGCCAACCCCGTCTACGTGGCCCTGGACCACGTGACCATCCAGTCTTCCGCCCGCGGGCACGCAGCGTTCGAGGTTCACGCTGTCCCCGGTCTTCAGCAACCCGGTGGTGGTCCGGACCAGGGTTTCTCCCATCACGTCCACGCTGATCACCCCGCTGCCGATCGCCGTGGCCGTGAGGCAAACGCCGTTGACGGCAATTGAGCCGCCGTGTCCGAGGCCTTCGAGGGAGGATTGTGCGTGCAGCACCAACGTGGCGCTTTCGCCGTCGGCCGCTTGCTGCAGCGACTCAACGCGGCCCTGCTCGGCAATGATTCCGGTAAACACTTCAGTTTCCTCCCGTAGTTCCGGCGGCCATTGCCGCAGGTTTTAGACGAATTTTCAGGTCCGGCCCCAGCGGTGCCACCGCAGCCCCGCCGGCGGCGTCCCAGTCCCACCGTTGGGCATCCGCCAGCGTGCCGATGCCCAAGTCACCGAAGGCAGGAATGCCCGCGCCCAGCAGCGTAGGCGCCAGGTACACAATGAGCTCATCCACCAACTGCGCAGCCAGGAAAGCGGCACTGATCCTCGACCCGCCCTCCACCATCAAATGGCGAACACCATGGTCGAACAGCGTGCGCGACGCGGCCAGCGGATCGCGGGTGCGCAGCTGCAGGAATCCCGCGGGACCAGTGTGTCCGGCCGGAACGGTGAGATCCGCACTGCCGACACCCGTCCCGCAGAAACCCGCGCTGCCGGCACCCGTCCCGGCAGCCTCAGGTCCGGCGGGAACCTCGCCACGAACGGCTGCCTCCGCGGGGATGTTCCGCAGTCCCATGACTACGCGCAGCGGCTGCCGCACAGAGTCCGCACCATCTGCTTCCCGGGCCGTTAGCCGGGGGTTGTCCACGAGTACGGTCTCGGTGCCCACCAGGATCGCATCGATCAGGCGACGGATTCCGTGGTTGTCCGCCCGGGCGGCAGCGGAAGTGATCCATTGGCTGCTGCCGTCGGCCGCGGCAATCCGGCCGTCGAGTGTCTGCGCGAGATGGAGGGTGGTAAACGGCCGGTCATCGCGGACGGCTGTGAACCAGCGACGGTTCAGCTCGAAGGCTTCCGGCGCCAACAGCCCCGACCGTACCTGCACACCCGCATCCCGCAGCCGCTGAGCCCCGCCGGCCGCCGGCTCGTGCGGATCGTCAACGGCGTAAATCACCTTACGGATGCCGGCGTCAATAATTGCCTGTGCACAGGGGCCCGTCCGGCCGGTGTGGTTGCATGGCTCCAGCGTCACCAGCATTGTCAGGTTCTCCAGCGCGCGGGCCAGTGTGCTGGACGGAGCGTTGCCCCTTGTGCTGCCCCTTCTGCTGCCTGTTCCGCCGGTCCGCTGGGCCAGATCCGTCCGAACCCGGGCCAGGACGTCCACCTCTGCGTGGGCGGTTCCCGCGCCGCGGTGATATCCGGTGGCCACGACCTTGCCGGCAGGATCCAGCAGCACGGCGCCCACCAGCGGATTCGCCCCGCGCGGACCCTGAGCTGCCGCACCCAGGGCGGTGTTCATGGCCGCCGATTCGGCGCTGCTGAAGGTCATGGTTTCGTGGCTTATCGGGCCGCTCTTCGGGCCGTTCATCGGGATACCCTCGGATCCGGAAAGGCCGTCTCCACCAGCACTTTTTCCGCATTCCGGTTCCGCACGTGCCACCAGACAAAGAAGCCGGTCAGCGTAAAGGCACCGTAGAAAATGTACATGAAGGCAGAGGCGTAGTAACCGGCGCTGAACAGCAGCGGCACACCCACCAGGTCAACGGCCACCCAGATCAGCCAGAACTCCACCCAGCCTTTGGCCATCCCCACGGTCGCCAGCAGGGATCCCGTGAAGATCCAGGCATCGGCCCAGACCGGGGCATAAGAGCCTAAGGCGGTGAAAATCGGGGTCAAGACCGCAGTGCCGCCGATCAAGGCAACCACCAAGCCCAGCCGTACGCGGTTGGATGCCCAGCGCGGCTCCACGGCCGCGCCGTCGGCGGTCCGTTTGCTCTGCCGCCAGCGGTACCAGCCGAAGATGGAAACGGCGATGAACATGATCTGACGCCCGGCCTGTCCCAGCAGGTTTGCGTACAGCGGTGAGCCAAAGACCGAGCCCATGAAAACCGTGAACAGGAGCGCATTGCCGAAGATGCCCACCGGCCACGCCCAGACCTTCCGGCGCATTCCACCCAGCGCACTGGCCAAGCCAAAGAGATTACCGAGCACCTCGCGCCAGAGCAGGAACCCGCCGCCGGGAAAATCCAGTTTCGCTTCGAAGAGCCACCGGAGCATGTCCATCGTTACTTGCCTTTCGCCAATCTGCAGTGGCTCCGGGGGTAACGACAGAGAGCCCGGACGGGCGGGGCGCTCCACAAAGAGCGCCGACGCCGCGGCAGGCCAAAACTGCTCGTGCTTCTCCCATCCAGACTTTAACTGTCGGTACCGGAATTCCACCGGTTCAACCGTTTGCATTCGAACCGTTGCCGGCCGTTTGCGTGCGGGTCGCGGACTATAACCGCCGGTTCGGACTTACACCGACCCCGGAGCACGTTAAAAACTTGTTACCTCTTTATTATGGCACTGCTTTGCCGTGCGGTCCGCTGCCATAGGACTTCGCCGTCATGAACCAGGCTGGTGGGGGCAAAGTCGAGTTTGCGCGCGACCGAGCACGATGCCACGTTCCCTGGATGAATATGCGCCTGGCAGCGCGCCGTTCCGCACTCACCGAGCCAGCAAAGCATCCCGGCGGCGGCCTCTACTGCATAACCGTTCCCTTGCTGCACCACCGCGATCACCCAGGCTACGTCCGCAACTAACTCCCCCGATTGCACGCTGACGGTTGCCTGCACGAACCCGAGCGCAGCGCCGGTTTCCTGGTGGCGGACAATCCAGTTGAGCCAGGCCTGGTCCCGCTTAGGGGAATGACCGGCGCTTTGTGCCGTGTACCGCAGGCTGAGCGCGGCTTCGGTCGGTGGTTCGCCGCCGGTAAAGCGATAAAGCGAGGGCCCGGACAATACAGTGGTCATTTCCCGGGCATGCCCGGGCGTGAGCGGTTCAAGGTCCAGGCGCCGCGTCCGTATGGCGGATGCGGACATCTGTCGGGCGTGAACTTCCGCCGCTGCAACTGAATCCACGTCAGCAGGATCTTCGGTGTCCGGCGGCATCATGGAATCTTATCGGATCGCCAGCTGGCCCTTGGCCCGGAGCAGCTCAATGGCTTTCCCCGGATCCGCAGCCCCATACACCGCGGATCCGGCCACGAACATCGTGGCTCCGGCCTCCGCCGCGCGGGTGATGGTCTCCTCGGTGATCCCGCCGTCCACCTGGATAGCCACGTCCACGCCGGATCCCTCGATGGCCTGCTGCGCGCGACGGATCTTCGGCAGGGTCACGTCCAAAAACGACTGCCCGCCAAAGCCTGGCTCCACCGTCATGATGAGCAGCATGTCCAACTCCGCCAGCATGTCCAAGTAGGGCTCCACCGGTGTCGCGGGCCGCAATGCCATGCCCGCCTTGGCGCCGCGGGCGCGCAGCTCGCGCGCCAGCTTGATCGGTGCGTTGGACGCCTCGACGTGGAAAGTCACCGAGGCCAACCCCGCATCGGCGTATGCCGGCGCCCAGCGGTCCACCTCGGCAATCATCAGGTGCGCGTCCAGCGGCACCGGGCTGACTTCCTGGATTCGTTGCACCACCGGCAGACCAATAGTCAGATTCGGCACAAAGTGATTGTCCATAACATCAACGTGGACAGCGTCGGCGTTGGCAATCCTGCCCAGCTCCGCCTGAAGATTCACAAAATCGGCGGAAAGGATGCTGGGGCTGATGCAACAGCGCGCAACGGGGCGGTTAGCGGTCATGGGGTACCTTTCGTGAGAATCACGCTTTCTTGCGAATCAAGCCTTTTTGCGGATCAAGGCCAAAAACATGGCATCCGTGGCATGGATGTGCGGCCAGAGCTGAGCCGTTTTCTCGTGTCCAGAGCCCAGCTTTCCGGTAAGGCTGACGCCGTCCAGGACCGCGCCGGCGTCGAGCAGCTCCAGATCTTCACGCTTGCGCAACGCATCGACGACGACGGCGTTAGTCTCCGCCGGGTGCGGCGAGCAGGTTGCGTAGGCCACCACGCCGCCCGGACGCACCGCTTTAATGGCCGAAGCCAACAGCTCGCGCTGTAAGGGTCCGAGCTCGCCGACATCGGACGGTTTGCGGCGCCAGCGCGACTCCGGCCGGCGGCGCAGCGCACCCAGGCCGGTGCAGGGAGCATCCACCAGAATGCGGTCAAAGCCCTCCGGACGCTGCTCCCCCACCTCGCGGCCGTCACCAATCCGCACAGTCCAAACGTCCCGCGGCACCGCGGCCAGCGCCTGCTTCACGAGCTTGGCCCGGTGCGGCGCGGGTTCGTTAGCCAGCAGGGTTGCCCCGCACTGGCCCGCCAGGGCTGCCAGCAGGGCTGCCTTGCCGCCCGGGCCGGCGCACAGATCCAGCCAGCGTTCGCCGTCGGGCTCCGCAGCTGAGCCCCGACGCGGGAGCAGCTCAGCGGCCGCCAGCGCGCGGGCCACCAGCTGCGACCCGACGTCCTGCACCCGGTTGGTGCCCTCCCGCACGGCTAAGAGCCGGCCGGGATCACCGCCGGAGGAAAGCGCAGAATCCGGCGCCAGAGGGCCGACGGTAAAGCCCTCAGCCAGGGCCTCGGAAAGGTCGCCCAACCCCGGCAGCGCCACCAGGTTCACCACGGGAGCGGCGTTGTCCGCTTCCAGCAGTGCCGTGATTTCCGTGACGACCCGTCCGTGCGCGACCAGCGATTGGCGCAGTGCACGGACGATCCATTCCGGGTGTGAATAGGTCAGCGCGGCGATCGTGGACGCGTCCGTCTGTCCGTGCGTGAGCGTGGCGATCCACTCCTGCAGATCCTTTGCGGTCACGCGGCGGAGCACGGCGTTAATCAAGGACGACGGACCGGCACCAACGACTGCACGGGCAAGGCCGACCGTCTGGTCCAGGGCGGCATGCGCCGGGACCCGCATCGCGAGGAGCTGGTGGACGCCGATCCGCAGGGCATCGAGAACGGCGGGATCCAGCTGCTCCAGCGGCCGGTCAACGCAGCGCGCCAGAATCGCATCATATGTTCCCTGGCCGCGCAACGCTCCGTAGCTCAACTCGGTGGCAAATCCGGCGTCCCGCTTGTCCAGGTGATGATGCCGGATCCGGGAGGGGAGGACCAGGTTCGCGTAGGCATCCTCGCCGGAAACCGCCCGGAGGACCTCGAAGGCCACCAGCCGGGCCGGGTCAGCCTTGCGGGTGCGTGCCGAAGGGGCCGCGGCGGTAAAGGACGGCGCGGACGTCCGGTTTCGTTCGCGGCCCTGTGCGTTCCGCCGCGCGCCGGAATTCTGCCCCCCGGAATTTCGCGCACCGGGACTGCGTGCCCCGGAGTCCCGCGCACCACTGTGTCCGGAGCCGTGGTTTTCGTTCGTCACTGAAACACCATGTCTTCTCTGTCCGCCAGGCCTCGTGCCCAGTCCGTTGCCTGCATTGTCTTCTTGCCCGCCGCCTGCACATGCCCCAGTTCAACTGGATGCGAGCCGGTGCCCACCAGGACGGATTTGGGCCCCACTGCAAGCCGGCCCGGCAGCAACCCGGTGGGATTCGCCTCCGGAGCCGGGTCGGCGCCTGGGCTGGAATCCGGGCTCAGTCGTACCGGTCCGAGTTTGATCCGCTGGTCCGCGAGCATGGTCCAGGCGCCGGGCTCCGCTGTGACCGCCCGAATCCTGCGTCCAATGGCCAGCGCCGGCTCGCTCCAGTCAATCCGGCCGTCTTCGATGCTCAGTTTCGGTGCCAAGGTGATCTCACCGCGCTGCGGTTGCGCATTCGCGTGCCCGGATTCCAGCGCGCTCAGGGTCTGGACCAGCAGCACCGCGCCGCTATGGGAAAGCCGGTCGAGCAGTTCGGAGCCCGTGTCGGTGGGTCTGATCGATTCCGTAAGAGTGCCGTAAACCGGGCCCGTGTCCAGCCCCCTTTCAAGGGCAAAGGTGGAAGCCCCGGTGACATCGTCACCGTGCAGGATCGAGTGCTGAACCGGTGCGGCGCCGCGCCACGCGGGCAGCAGCGAAAAATGCAGGTTAATCCAGCCCAACGGCGGAATCACCAGGGCTTCGGCCGGGATCAAGGCACCGTAGGCGACGATCGCGGCCACCTCGGGGGCCAGCGCGGCGATCTCGGCGGAGGCCTGCTGGTCAATTCGTGCAGCCCGGATGATCGGCAAACCGAGCTCCTGGGCACGTTGGGCCACGGGCGACGGCGTCAACACACGTTTGCGTCCCACGAGCGCGTCCGGGCGGGTCAGCACCCCCACGATGTCCAGGCCGGCAGCCAGCAGAGCGTCCAACGACGGCACGGCCACCGCAGGCGTGCCCGCAAAAAGCACCCTCATCTGCCGCTCCCACCCCGCACGCTGCCGCCGCCGAAAGCAGATCCGGCATGTCCGGTCCCACCAAAGCTGGAGCCGACGCTGCGGGCGCGCTTTGCGGTTGTCTTTTCCGTCACTTCACCGTAGCTGGCATTGCGGATGGCGCGGAGGGCGGCCTTGCGGTCCTCGCCGTCGAGCCTGTCAACAAACAGCTTGCCGTTTAAATGGTCGGTCTCGTGCTGGAAGCAGCGGGCCAGCAGGCCCTCGGCCTCGACCTCGATGGTCTCGCCGTTCAGGTTCACCCCACTTACCGTTGTCCGCAGCGCCCGTGGTGCCGGGAATCCCAGGCCGGGGACGGACAGGCAGCCCTCAACCCCGGGCGGCTGTTGTTCCGGGCTGTTGATTAGCACCGGGTTGATGACGTGGCCATGGTCCGCTCCGATCCGGTAGGTGAAGACCCGTTTGCTCACGCCCACCTGCGGGGCCGCCAGCCCGGCACCGTCAACATCATCCATGGTTTCCATCATGTCCTGCACGAGCTTCGCCAATTCCGGCCCGAACTCCAGCACCGGATCCGCCACGGTCCGCAGCACCGGATCGCCGATAATACGGATACTCAAAATGGCCATGCGGAAGGAGCCTCACTTCAGTGCGGGACGTTGAATGAACGGAATTTTTATAGCTTCGCGTCCTAAGTCTAGTTGGGCTGCGGTTTCAGCGGGCTGCGGTTGCATTGGCCGTGGTTTCATTGGGCTGCGGTTTCAGCGGGCTGCGGCGGACCCGCAGTGGACGCGTCGGGCTGGGGCGGAGAAATGGGCAGCAGCGCCGCACCGGCGGCACGGACGTCCGCTGCTGTTTTCCACACGGTCCGCAGCGCGGCGAACTTGTACCAGTGATATTTGAGCACCTCCGGGTTGGCCCGCAGCGCACGGACCTCTGTCTCCCCGATAGCCACGCCCAGCAGGATCGGATCCGCACCGTAAAGCCATGGCTCCCAGCTTCCGGCGCCGGCGTCAACCAGGCCCTCTTCGGCCTTCATCCCGGCCACCAATTGCATAACCACTTTGTCATCCAGCGCCTTCACCCCGCCGTTGCGGTCCGTTCCCTTGGTCTTGTAATCGATCAGACACAACCTCCCTCCGATCCGCGCCACCAAATCCAGCGTCCCTGCGTAGCCGACGGTATGGTTCCAAACCGTCACCTCGGGCGCAACAGGCTCTACCTTGTATAGGTCCCACCATTCATCGAAGCGCGCCGCAAACTTTTCTTCGCCGTTTTCCGCCAACGCGGCCCGCGTCTCCGGCATCCGATGCGCCCGGCCCAGCGCCCGCAGCGAGACCTGTTCGCAGTATGAGTGAACGCGGTCTCCCCGGGCTGCGGCTGCATCCCGGAATCTCTCCGCCGCTTTGGAAGCATCATTGACCATCCCCCGCAATTGGGAGGGGTTGGCCAGGGCTCCCGGGAGGGCCGGATGCTTGGCCAGGGAATTGGCGGCCATATAGCCGAACCAACCGTCCAGCGTCCCGGACTGCTGGGAAATCACCGTGGTGATGGACGGCATGAGGGGCGGCTCCGACAGGGACCGGGCGTACATCCGGCCGAATTCGGTGGCGTGGGCTAAGGCTGGCTGAGTCATGCCTCCACTATTGCATCCGGCACCGACACGGGGTCAGAGAGCACCGGCAGCCATAGCTCACCGGTATCGGGATCGGCATCGGGATCGGCATCGGGATCGGGACCGGGACCGGGACCGGAACCGATTGTGGCCGACGAACTCTGACTCTGACCAACCCGAGGCTTCGTGTGATATTAACCACACAATATTCAACAGCACCCTTGCCTTTACCGGCGTAGCCTGTGAGGCAGTAGCCAGCGATGGCGCTGGTGCGGACGAGGAGTCATGTCATGAGCGACGAACCATGAGCACAGAACCCAGCCCCATCCCCGCACAGGCTGTTCCTGGGCAGGTACTGCCTGCGGGGGCGCCCGCTGCGACCCTTCCGTTCGCCGATCCGGCTGCACTGGGACTGGGCGCCTTCGCGCTGACCACTTTTGTGCTCAGTGTGGTCAACGCCGGTCTTATCCCTAAACTTGACGAACCCGTGGTGCTCGGTCTGGCCCTATTTTATGGCGGGGTGGCCCAGTTTGCGGCCGGCATCTGGGAATTCGCGAACCGGAATACCTTCGGAGCAACGGCGTTCTGCTCATATGGTGCTTTCTGGCTCTCCTTCTGGTTCCTGGTCCAGTTCCGGGCCGCCGATCTGCCGCCTGCCGATGCCGGCAAGGGCATTGGTCTGTTCCTGCTGGCCTGGGCCATCTTCACGGCTTATATGACTGTCGCCGCATCCCGGGTCAGCATGGCGGTCTTCGGCGTCTTCATTTTCCTGACCCTGACCTACATTGCCTTGGCCATTGGCGCGTTCACCAGCTCCGACTCGCTGACCGTCATAGGCGGCTGGCTCGGCATCATCACGGCCCTCATCGCCTGGTACGCCTCGTTTGCCGTGGTGACAAACTCCACGTTTAAGCGGCCGATAATACCAGTAGGGACTCGGTGATTCCCGTGCCCGGTGCGTCAGGAAACGACCAGGACAATCTGAACGGCGGCGGCAAAACAACGCCGACAAACGCATCGTCCGGGACCGGGACGCTCGCAAACCTGCTGCACGAGCAGCGTCGGTTCCCGCCGTCGTCGGACTTCACGGCGCAGGCCAACGTCACCGCAGAGGCGTACGCCCAGGCAGATGCGGATTATCAGGCGTTCTGGGACCGCGAGGCCGGCCGCCTGGCCTGGGCACAGCAATGGACAAACGTACTGGACTGGTCCAACCCGCCGTTCGCCAAATGGTTTGTCGGCGGCAAACTCAACGCCGCATACAACTGCCTTGACCGGCATGTCGAGGCCGGGCGCGGGGACAAGGTGGCCTACTACTTCGAGGGCGAAGGCGGAGACACCCGGACCATTACCTATGCGCAGCTGACGGACATGGTCTGCCAGGCCGCGAACACCCTGGCTGACCTCGGAGTTAAAGCCGGTGACCGGGTGGCCATCTACATGCCGATGATCCCGGAGACCGTCGTGGCAATGCTGGCCTGCGCCCGGATCGGCGCGCCGCACACCGTCGTGTTCGGCGGATTCTCCGCAGACGCCCTGCGCACCCGCATCCACGACTGTGACGCACGCATTGTCATTACCGCCGACGGCGGCTACCGGCGCGGGCAGCCGGCTGGCCTGAAGTCCGCCGTCGACGAAGCGCTGCTCGACTGCCCGGATGTGCGCAGCGTGCTGGTGGTCCGGCGCACCGGACAGGACGTCGCATGGGAGGACGGGCGCGACATCTGGTGGCATGACTCGGTGGAGCAGGCCAGCACGCACCACCACGCCGAGCCCTTCGACGCCGAACATCCGCTGTACGTCATGTACACCTCCGGCACCACGGGAAAGCCCAAGGGCATCCTGCACACCACCGGCGGCTACCTGACGGGCTGCGCCTACACCCACTGGGCGGTTTTCGATCTCAAGGCGGAGACGGACGTTTTCTGGACGGCGGCGGACATCGGCTGGGTCACCGGGCACAGCTACATCGTCTACGGACCGCTGGCCAACGGCGCAACCTCCGTCCTGTACGAGGGCACTCCGGACACGCCGCATCAGGGCCGCTGGTGGGAAATCATCGACAAATACAAGGTCACGCTGCTGTACTGCGCGCCGACCGCCATCCGGACATTCATGAAATGGGGAGCGCAGATCCCCGACAAGTACAGTCTCGCCAGCCTGCGGCTGATCGGTTCCGTGGGCGAGCCGATCAATCCGGCCGCTTACATCTGGTACCGCGACACGATAGGGCATGGCCGCACGCCGGTGGTGGACACGTGGTGGCAGACGGAAACCGGTTCGATTGTGGTCAGCCCACTGCCCGGAGTCACCGCCGGAAAGCCCGGGGCGGCCATGAAGGCGCTGCCGGGCTTCCGAGTCGACGTGGTGGACGACGAGGGCCAGCCCGTGCCCAACGGCTCCGGCGGCTACCTGGTGCTCACCCAGCCATGGCCGGCCATGCTGCGCACCATCTGGGGCGACGACGATCGATACGTCAGCACCTATTGGTCCCGTTTCCCCGGGCTGTATTTTGCCGGTGATGGTGCAAAGAAGGACGACGACGGCGACATCTGGGTCCTGGGGCGGGTGGACGATGTGATGAACGTTTCCGGTCACCGGCTCTCCACCACCGAGATCGAATCCGCGCTGGTCTCCCACCCCATCGTGGCCGAAGCCGCCGTCGTTGGTGCCACCGACGACATGACCGGGCAGGCAGTCGTCGCCTTTGTCATCCTGCGCAGCGAAGCCGGCGACGGCGGTCCGGACGTCGTCCAGCAGCTCCGTCAGCACGTGGCCAAGGAAATCGGGAAAATGGCCCGGCCGCGGCAGATCATGGTGGTCGCCGAGCTGCCGAAAACCCGTTCGGGAAAGATCATGCGGCGGCTGCTCAAGGACGTGGCGGAGAACCGCGAAATCGGGGACGTGACCACGCTGGCGGATTCCACCGTCATGGAGCTGATCCGTTCCAGCATGCCCGGAATGGAGTCACAGTAGCGCCTGGCCGCCTTCCAATTGGCCTCAGCAGCGGCGGGACTTCATAAGCTTGACGGATGCAACGACTAGCCAGGGTCCTAACCGAAGTCTTTTCTCCCACCGTTGTGGTTTCCGCGTTTTTGCTGACCACCGGAGCGGTGTCTGACGGGTGGCGCGGTCTCTGGTTTGGACTGCTGGCAGCGTTCTTTACCGCCGTAGGACCGTTTGCCGGCGTTGTCCTCGCGACCCGACTGGGTAAAGTCTCCGATCATCACGTTGGAAACCGCCGGCAACGGCTGCCCATACTTCTGGGCGCCATGGTCTCGGGTTTCTGTGGACTGGTACTCCTGCTCCTGCTCGGAGCCCCGCGCGTCTCGATTGTTGGACTGCTGAGCGTAATCTTCGGAATGGTGATTGTCGGTGCCGTGAACGCGTTCTGGAAATTGTCAGTCCATGTATCCGTGGTCACGTTTGCAGCCGTCGCTTCGGTTCTGACCCTCGGATCAGGCTTCCTGCCCGCGCTGCTGATTCCCGCCGCAGTCGGCTGGTCCCGGGTGAAGCTCAGTGACCACTCCACGGCCCAAGTCCTCGTCGGGATACCGGCAGGGTGCATAGTCGCTGCGGCATATGCCGGGTTCCTCTAAGTCTCCTGAGAAATGAGAAAAGCCCCTCTGACCGGCATTTGAGCTGGTCAGCGGGGCTTTCTCGTGGGTGGGCGATACTGGGTTCGAACCAGTGACCTCTTCGGTGTGAACGAAGCGCGCTACCACTGCGCCAATCGCCCGCATGACCCGGCGGCCGGGAAGGCCACTCAAGCACTGCGTTGCATCAAAATCCTAACGGATACCGGCGTGGGCTCATAATCAAGCCGACGCCGGCCCACGAAGCAGCGGCTGCTCCGCCGGGACGGCGTTGCCCGGCAGCGTTCCCGCGGCCCGGTACCCGCTTCACCTCCGGCCTTGAAGAGCTACAAAATTACAGGGATGTAATCCACAAATTCCCCGCCGTTGCGGGCCTGCAGGGTGCACTTGTCTCCCTTCTGGTACCCCTGCGGCCGCTCAATTTGGTGTTTGGCTGAACCTTCTGTACAGTTTTTCTAGCAAGGAACGCCACGAACGCTTCAGCAGGAACGAAGCGGGAATGGAAACTGCAGAGAACTCAGTTATTGAGGGATCAACGTTGTTCCTTATGCGGATGTGGCTCAGTGGTAGAGCATCACCTTGCCAAGGTGAGGGTCGCGAGTTCGAATCTCGTCATCCGCTCGCAGGACACTGTCGGAAAGTGTTCGGAGCATTATGGTTGGGTGGATTGAATAATCTGCTCAATTCTGGGTTTCCGGACCAAAACACGGTGGGGTGGCCGAGAGGCGAGGCAGCGGCCTGCAAAGCCGCGTACACGGGTTCGAATCCCGTTCCCACCTCCACTTCACCGCAGTAAACAGGTTTCAGCAGGTTTTCCTGGTGCTGATCTGGGCGATTGGCGCAGCGGTAGCGCGCTTCCCTGACACGGAAGAGGTCACTGGTTCGATCCCAGTATCGCCCACCACAGCAAGCAGCTTCGTGAAGAAGCTGCTTTTTTGTTGCCCGGACACGCGCTTGGCAGCCTTGGCACCGGCCGGGATCTGCGCTTAGACTTATTGAGCTGGAGCAAAATAGCTCCCACGAGTGAAGGGAGGTGCCCGTGAGTGTTTTTGACGACATCAAGGGCAAGGCCGCGGGACTGGTCAACGGCAACGAGGCTGCGATCAGGAACGGCATCGACAAGGCCGGGAACTTCATCGATAGTAAGACCGGTGACAAGTTCAAGGACAAGGTCGACGGCGTCCAGAACGCTGCGCACGGCTTCGTCGGCAAGGTGGGCGGTAACCCGAACACCAATACCGACGAAAGCACTGGGGATCGTCCCGCTTAGAACTCCCTTAGCCTGAGAATTGCGTCAAAGGAGCGCTGGCCCTGCCGAGAGGCAGTGCCAGCGCTTTGGCGTTTAAGACGTTGGGGCAGCTTTAGGCCGGAGGCAGGTCAGCTGGCCTCCTGCTTTTGGCCCTCCCGAACCAGTGCAGTCAGCCGGGAGACCGCACGGTAGTACTTCTTCAGGTATCCCCCGGCCATCATTTCCGGCGTGAACAGCGAATCGAAGGGAACCCCGCTGGCCAGAATCGGTACGTCGCGGTCATAGAGGCGGTCCGCAAGTACCACGAAGCGCAGTGCAACGGACTGTTCGCTGATGGTTTCCACGTCCCGCCATACGACGGCGTCGATGCCGTCCAGCAGTTGGCGGTAGCGGCTGGGATGGACCGCCGACAAGTGATTCACCAAGGTTTTAAAATCATCCAGGGCCACGGTCTTCTCCGCGAATTCAGCTTTGATCACGGCGTTCAGATCGCTGTTGGACAGCGGCTGCGGCGGAGTGGGCAGGCCGCGGTGGCGGTAATCCTCCCCATCGATCCTGACAACCTCGAACTGGTCGGCCAGCACCTGAATTTCGCGCTGAAAGTCAACGGCGGCAAACCTGCCCTCGCCAAGCGAACCCGGAAGCGTGTTGGAAGTGGCGGCGAGTTTGACTCCGGCGTCCGCGAGTTCGCGCATCAGCCGGGACATCAGCACGGTGTCGCCGGGGTCATCAAGCTCAAATTCGTCGATGCACACCAGCTTGTAGCTGCTCAACGCTTCGACCGTCTTACGGAAGGACAGCGCGCCCACCAGATTCGTGTATTCAACAAAGGTCCCAAACGCCTTTGGGCCTTCGGATGCATGCCAAAGCGAGGCGAGCAGGTGGGTCTTGCCCACACCGAACCCGCCATCGAGGTAGAAGCCGGACCGCACGGCGGGCTTCTTCGCTGCGAAGAGCTTCCGCAGCCCTTTGGGCTCCGGGATATTAATGGACTCCGCGAAACGTTCCATGGCCCTGACCGCCGTGGTTTGCGACGGCTGCGCGGGATCAGGGCGATAGCTGGCGAACGAAACGGAGCCAAAGCGCGCAGAGGGATAGAAGCCCTTGAGAAGCTCGTCCACCGTCACAGACGGCATACGTGCGGAAAGGTGCTCAAGCTGTGCCAAGGGGCGGTATCCATTCATCTCGGTGCGGGTTGGTGCCCCCGCAGCCGCTATTTCGCGGTGCGGGTGCACAGCAAGAATACCGCCGGAGATGTTGCGTTACGTTAACGGGTGCGGAAGCCTTGCGGCCCGCAGGTGGTTAAGCTGAGGTAAAGGCCGAAAGATCACCACGAGATTAAGGACCCTCATGCCGATTGCAGCAGAGACCAACGAAAAATTTGCCGCGTATGCACATCCGGACCGGCTGGTTTCCACCCAGTGGCTCGCCGATGCATTGGAAGCCGGCGCCGAGAGGGATGGTTCCCTGGTCCTGGTCGAGTCCGATGAGGACGTATTGCTGTATGAAACCGGTCACATTCCCGGTGCAGTGAAAATCGACTGGCACACCGACCTCAACGATGAAGTCACCCGTGACTACGTCGATGCGGCCACCTTCGCCAGACTTGCCGGTTCCAAAGGCATCTCCCGGGACTCCACCGTGGTGATCTACGGTGATAAGTCGAACTGGTGGGCCGCCTATGCACTGTGGGTCTTTACGCTCTTTGGCCACGAGGACGTCCGCCTCCTGGACGGCGGCCGGGATAAATGGATTGCCGAGGGCCGCGAACTGACCACCGCGGCGCCCACGGTCAACGCGGCCAGCTACCCCGTTGTCGAGCGGTCCGACACCCCGATCCGTGCCTTCAAGGACGATGTGCTGGCCCATCTGGGCCAGCCCTTGATCGATGTGCGGTCCCCGGAGGAGTACACCGGCCAACGCACACATATGCCCGCCTATCCGCAGGAAGGTGCGATGCGCGGGGGGCACATTCCAACCGCCGCGTCCATCCCGTGGGGCCGGGCCGCTGCCGCTGACGGCACCTACCGCAGCCGCGAAGAACTCGAAAACCTTTATCTTGGCGAAGCCGGACTCAAGCCAGGAGATGACGTGATCGCGTACTGCCGAATCGGCGAGCGGTCCAGCCATACCTGGTTCGCGCTCAAATACCTGCTGGGTTTCGACTCGGTGCGTAACTATGACGGTTCGTGGACCGAATGGGGCAATGCCGTTCGCGTCCCGATCGCCAAAGGCCCCGAACGCGGCGGACTGCCGACTGCAGGCTGACCGCCGTCGGACTCCAGCACCCAGTAACCGCGCCTCCAGAACCGCGGCCAAATAATTGCCGCCGGCTAACCGCGCCGGCGGAAATCTGAGTAGGCTGGTTTCGATGACTACTACAGCTGCACTGCCTCCCGCCTTGGCGGAGATTGTTGACGACTTCCAGGCCCTCGAAGAACCCGATCGGCTCCTGCTGCTGCTGGAGTTCTCCCGCGGGCTGCCGGCTCTTCCAGAGCGTTTGAGCGATCATCCGGAGCTGCTGGAACAGGTGGTGGAGTGCCAGACCCCGCTGTTCCTGACGGTCGAGACCGAAAAGGGCGACGACGGCGACGTGATCCGGCTCTTCTTCAAGGCACCCCAGGAGGCGCCGACCACGCGCGGTTTCGCCGGCGTCCTGCATGAGGGCCTGGATGGTCTTCCGGCCGCGACGATTCTGGCTGTTCCGGATGACATGCCGGATCTGCTGGGTCTGACCCGGGCGATCACTCCGCTGCGGATGCGCGGAATGTCCGCCATGCTGGGGCGGATCAAGCGCAAGGTCGCGGCGGCCGGCTAGTCCTCCGGGCCCGACACCCTCGGCAGCTCATGGCGCCCCAGCCGCGGCTGCAGCCAATCGGTCACGACGGTTTCCCAGCGCTGTGGATCGACGTTCCACTCCTTCGTATGCAGGGCACGGCTGAAAAGCTCGATCGTCACCATCTCCGGATTGCGCAGTGCCAGTTCGGCTGAAGGCCCGTAAGGAACAAAATCATCGTCCACACTGTGAATAATCAGTGTGGGAGTGCGCAGTTCCACCGCGCGGGCCACCCAGTCCATACTTTTCAGATCCACCGGCGCCGCCAGGCCGGTCAGACGGCGGCCCATGGGATGGCTGAGCATGAGCTGCCCGTACTGGCCGACGGCGGCTGGAATCCTGTTCAGCTCGGCCTGGTGCGCCAGCACGTCAACCCAACTAATCACCGGTGCGTCCAGAACCATGGCCAGAATCACGTTCCGGTGCTTGCTGAGGTCGGCCGCCTGCAGCGCAATAGCGCCGCCCATCGAATAGCCGAAGAGCACCACGTCCTTGGCCCCCTGCGAGAGCGCATACTCAATGGCAGCCTCTATGTCCGGCCACTCGGTGGCACCGAGTCCATAGCGGCCGTCCCCCGCGGCGGGTGCTTCGCCGTCGTTGCGGTAAGAGAGCAATAAGCTGTTCAGGCCAAGATCGTGGGCGGTCCGGACCGCCCGAAGCCCCTCGTTTCTGCTGGCGCCCCGTCCGTGCACCATGATGGCCCAGGTACGTTGTCCGGTCCCGGAGCGGAAGAGCCAGGCTGGTGCCGGGCCCACGGGCAGCTCCAGGGTGATGTCCTCGGCAGTCAGCCCCACGTCCTCGGGGCCGGCGTACACCGCCGAGCTCCACCAGCCGCGGGCAGCGTGCGCCAGCTCGGAGCCGCTGACCCGCAGCACCTCCCGGGTCACCGTGCCTTCACGCGGCACGTAGGAGCGGATCCCGCCAATCACCGCGTGTCCGGCTCCCTTGTCAAAGAACAAGCTGTACGTCCCCGGCACCGTGGTTTCCGCCGTCGCCGGTAAGACCACCTCCAGGTCCATGCCGTCCCGGATCACGGCCAGGATGGGCAAATCCTGTTCGCGCTCCTTCGCGGGCGTCACCACCCGGCGGGCAAAGTAGGCGGCCAGCGCTGCGGTTGCAGTCAGCAGGACGGAGCCCGCACCCGCACCGATACCGATGCCGGCAAGGGTCCATTTCAGCCAGCCGGCCGGCGCGGCGGCCTGGGCCGGAACCGCGTGCGGGCGGCGGCGGGATACGTTCGAGGGCAGGGACCGGCTGCGCTGGGAAGTCGGCGGGGCTGAAGTCGGCATGTTTCCATTGTCGCCAACCGGACCGGGATCGTCGAGCGGCGCACCGCAGCTTGCTCCGGCGGGTGGCTGCAGAGACCTCGCCGGGTGCGTTGCTGACATACGCTTAGGCAATGACTGATTCGATCATTATTCTCACCGAGGAACCGCTGGGCGACGTCGACGCGGAAAACATCACCCGGTTGTACGACGACGGCGACGACGTAGCGCTGCAGCTGCTGGTTCCTGCCGACACCAAACGGAACCTGCTCGTGGACGTCGTCGACAGGCTGACCATGCTGGACCTGCCGGCAGTGCTCCGGGAGCTACGCGAGAAGGCCCCGGACAAGAAGACGGTCCGCGCCGAGGCAGCGCAGATTCTCGCCGTATCGCTGGCAACCTTGGAAAACGCCGGCGCGCGGGTCACCGGACAGGTATCGGAGGGAAACGCCGTTGACTCTCTGGTGGCGGCAGTGCGGGAAACCCAGGCCCGGCAGGCCGTCGTCGTGACCCGTCCGCATGCTCTTGCGGATACCTTCCGGCAGGATTGGGCCAGCCAGGCACAGCACAAGCTTGGTCTCCCTGTGCTGCATCTTTACGCCGGCTCGGGATTTATTGGCGACTCCTAAGCGTTATGCCAATATGAGCAATCAGTTGAACGACCAGACGAACAAGAACCTCGGCACTGCTGACGGGGACGCCGTGACAGACCAGCCAGGAGTCGGCGGGGCCAAAACGGATCAGCAGTGGCGCGAAGAACTCACGCCGGCGGAGTTCGACGTGCTGCGGCGATCCGGAACGGAGCGACCGTTCACCGGCGAATACTGGGACTCGCACACCGCCGGCGTTTACAAGTGCCGGGCCTGCGGTGCCGAACTGTTCACCAGCGGGGAGAAGTTTGATTCCTCCTGCGGCTGGCCATCATTCTGGGCACCGCTGGCAGAGGGAAATGTCCGGTATATCCACGACCGGTCAATGGGAATGGACCGGGTCGAGGTCCGTTGCGCAAACTGTGATTCCCACCTTGGCCATGTCTTTGAAGGTGAGGGTCTGGACAATCCGACCGATCAGCGCTTCTGCATCAATTCTGTCTCTTTGACATTGGTTCCTGCCTCCTAGGCAACGTCCCTGCCTCCCACGCAACGTCCCTGCCTCCCAGGCTACGGGGGCCGAGGCCGGGCCAGCATTCCCGGTGCTGGCCCAGTCGGCCGTTTCCACACCCCCGAGCATAACCTTTACTAATGTTGGAGTGGATCTGGGATAAGTAATGCTGTCGCGTTGATACGCTCGTAGGAGACGTAAACCGGTCGTTTCCCTTCCCTGGCAGAAACGGCCCATGACAGATAAGGACTGGCACGGTGACCGAGACACTCAACGCATATTCCCTTCCGACGCAGGAGCGCGAAGCCGGGCCCGCCGGTCAGCTGTGGCACCGGACCGGGGCTGCCGATCTGCTCGGCAATAGCGACTGGCTTGCCCTTAAGGCGGCCGCCACGGCCCTCCAGCCGCTGCAGATTAAGGACGGTTCCGTTCCCGAAGCTGCCGATCAGGGACCCGCGGCGGAGTACGTCGGCATCATCTGCGGCGCCATCAAGGCCTTGGCGCCGCACTTTCCGCATGACAATGAATACCTGCGCCTGCTGGTCACCGACTTCCAGCGGTGGCGGGACGGCGGGTTCGCCGTTCCGGACTTCCTCGATTCCCTGCTCGCCTTCGCACCGGCCGCCGAACGCATCGACGGACTGGGCCACTTAGTGGTCTTCCCGATGTACACGCAGAACGGCAGCACCAGCCGACTGGTGGAAGCGGTGCTGATTGAAGTGATCTGGCCGGAATTCGTCGCAGAGCTTGAATCGGGGGCGTACTCCAATAAGCTATTCGTTCCGGTCCGTTTCCTGGACTTCACCGCCGGTTATGACAGCAACTCCGCCGTGCTGTTCCCGGAGAGCGTTGCGGTGCGCACGACGCCGTCGTTCACCTGGGGCGCCATTTTTGCCGACCGCGAAGCCGCCCGATTCCGCCGCGTCCTGCGCGCGGCAGCCGCCACCACGTCGCTGGAATTGCCCGCGGACGCTGCGGCCCTGCTCGATGACCAGCAGCTGGCGCAGGAAACATTCGTGATGTGGGACCTGATCCACGACCGGACGCATATGCGCGGGGATCTGCCCTTCGACCCTTTCATGATCAAACAGCGGATGCCATTCTTCCTGTACTCGCTGGAGGAACTGCGCTGCGATCTGACGGCGTTCCGTGAGTCTGTGAGCATCCAGCACGACGAGGACGCCTCACCGCAGGCGCGCAAGCACGCCAAACTTGTGCAGTACGCCGTTATCTTTGACCGCATCTTCCGATTCGCCATCACCGGCAGCCGCGTCCGTAACTACGACGGGCTCGGCGGCCAGCTGCTCTTCGCCTGGCTGCACCAGCACCACGTGCTGCACTGGACCGACACGAAACTCTCCATCGACTGGGACGAAGTAACCGACGTCGTCATTGCCCTCGGAACCGCCATTGAGGACCTGTACTGGCGCTCGATCGACCGCCCCAAGACCGCGCATTGGCTCGCCGCTTACCAGCTTGTCGCCGGCACAGTCACTCCCAATCCTGCCTCCGTCTGGGCCAAGGGCCCGGATGCCTTGCCGCTGGACGGACCGCCGCGCGGGTTGACCGACCAGGTGCTCGATGATGAATTCCCGCTCTCCATGTTCTATGAGGCGCTGGAGAAGAAGATGCGGACCGTGATTGAATCAACGGCCGGCATCACCGGCGAAAGCCCCGACGCCGCTCCCTCGGTATAACTGGTGCCGCGGCGTAAGTGGTTAGGGTTGGAGCCATGACCGAAAGCCTGGAAACGGAGAAACTGACTGTACTCATTGCCGGGGGCAGCAGCCCGGCCGGCATCGCCACCGCGCGCGCCTTGGCGCAGAAGGGCCATCAGGTGCTTTCCGTCGGTTCGGATGCCGATCGGATCGCGTCCGCGGTTGCCGGCATTCCCGGCGCCAGCGGGCTGGTCTGCAACCTTGCGGATTGGGCTGACGTTCAGGCGCTGGCGGACAGTGTGCACCGAGACTTCGGCGCCGTTGACGGGCTGATCCATTTAGTGGGCGGCTGGCGCGGCGGCAAAGGCATTACCGGGCAGAGCGACGAGGACTGGGACTTCCTGCAGCGTAATGTGATCACAACGCTGCGCAACACCAGCCGCACGTTCTACCCGGATCTGCTGGCCTCCCCGACCGGACGGCTGGCCATCGTCTCTTCCACCTCGGTAACCCGTCCGACCGCGGGCAACGCCAACTATGCGATGGCCAAAGCGGCGGCCGAGGCGTGGGTCCAAGCCGTCGCTGATGGGTTCGCTGCGGACCAAAGCCAGGCCGCCGCCGTCGTGCTGGCTGTCAAGGCGCTGGTGGACGATGGCATGCGGGCGGCGGCACCACAGCGTGCTTTTCCCGGGTTTACCGATGTAAAATTACTCGCCGAAGAGATATTGGCCCTCTTCACCCAACCGGCTGCCGGGCTTAACGGCAGCCGCAGAATTCTCTAGAAAAGGTACCGCTTCCCCGTGACTGAGACCGTGAACAGCCAGACTTCCGCCGCCCGCCTGCACGACCCTAACGTGCGCGGGTTCGCCTCGGACAACTACTCCGGGGTGCATCCGGAGGTTCTGCAGGCCCTGGCCGCGGCGAATGACGGTCATCAGGTTTCCTATGGCGAGGATGTGTACACCGCGCGTCTGCAGGAAGTCATGCGCGGCCACTTCGGCGCCGGTGTTGAGGTCTTCCCGGTATTTAATGGCACCGGAGCGAATGTGCTGAGCCTGCAGTCAGTGCTGCCCAGATGGGGTGCGGTTGTCTGTGCCCGTACCGCGCACATCAATATGGACGAGAACGGCGCACCGGAACGCGTCGGCGGCATGAAGCTGCTCAGCGTTGCGACCCCGGACGGCAAGCTCACCCCGGAACTCATTGACCAGGAAGCCTGGGGCTGGGGAGACGAACACCGGGCGCAGCCGCTGGCGGTTTCCATCACGCAGACCACCGAGCTGGGTACCTGTTATACGCCGGAGGAAGTCCGTGCCATTGCCGACCACGTCCACGAACGCGGCATGTTCGTGCACATGGACGGCGCCCGGCTGGCCAACGCCGCGGCCCATCTGGACGTGCCGCTGCGTGCCTTCACCTCCGACGCCGGTGTGGACGTGCTTTCCTTCGGCGGCACCAAAAACGGGCTGCTCTATGGAGAAGCCGTGGTGGCGTTGAACCCGGAGGCAACCAAAGGCCTGCTGTATCTGCGCAAAATGAATATGCAGCTGGCATCCAAGATGCGCTTTATCTCCGCCCAGTTCCTGGCTCTGCTGGAGGGGGATTTGTGGCTGCGTTCGGCCCGGCATGCCAACGCCATGGCAGCACGGCTGCGCGCTGGAGTGGACTCGATCGCCGCCGTCCGGCCCACCCAGGCCACGGAATCCAATGGCGTTTTTGCCGTACTGCCGGAAGGTGCCGCGGACAGGCTGCGCGAATCCTTCCGCTTCTATGACTGGGACGAGGCGGCCCGTGAGGTGCGGTGGATGTGCGCGTTTGACACCACCGAAGCTGACGTGGACGCATTCCTCGCGGCCATCCGCAGCGAACTCGGCTAATCCCCAACTGGGTAGCAGCAGATGCACTCATTTCGCGTTATGCGTGCCTCTGCTGCTACCTAGTTGGGCCGGCGCGGCGGGATACCGGCGCGCCTTCGAGTGATCAGGCTCCGGGCGGCATAGCCTGCCAGTGTGAGCGCCATAGCACAGGTACCCTCAGATTTCCTGACGGCCCTGGGAACCCTGAGGAAAGCCCAATGCCGAAGCGAGCTGCGCTTGGAGGAAATTCCGGCGCCATCGCGGCTGGCACCTTTCGCCGTCGCGCTCGGAGCTGAAGTCACCGGATCCGCCATCGCGGCCGGCCCGGCTGGTGCACCTCTTGGGGTCCCCGGATCCGGCGCTGAACGATCGTTAAAGGCCGTGCACGGCCCGGCCGTCCTGGCCGCCGTCGAGCAGCCGCCGGAGCTGGCAACCGGCCGATTCATCCTCCTGCACGACCCGGAAGGCTCTGACCTCTGGGATGGCACCTTCAGGATCGTGACCTATATCCGGGCCGAACTCGAAGCGGATATCGGCAACGACGCGATGCTCGGCTCCGTCGCGTGGACGTGGCTGGTGGACGCTCTGGACAACAACGCTGCCCCCTACCGTGCCGCGGGCGGCACCGCCACGAGAATCCTGTCGGAAAGCTATGGCAGCCTGGCGGGACGGCCGGATTCGGTTGAAGTGGAACTCCGTGCTTCTTGGACCCCGGCCTCCGCGGACGTCGGCGCCCACCTCCAGGCCTGGTCCGAGATGGTGTGCAGTTTTGCCGGACTCCCCCCGCTGCCCGAGGGAGTCACTGCACTGCCCGGGCAAAGGCTCAACTGACGGTGCAGAAAACGGATGGAAGGCCCCGGAATCCGCGCTCGGTAGACTAGAGGAATCATGACCACCCCGCATACTCAAAACACCCCAGCCAAAAAACGCAGCAGACTCCGCGGCCCCAGAGCTTCGCGGCCGGCTAAGTCCCCGCACACCGAGGAACCGATCGTGGGCACGGCACCCGGTCAGGAGGCCGGCGGCACGGCACCGGGCACCTTGACGCCGGCGGAACTGAGCGCGGAAATTTCGGGGCTGCCCGCCGTCGTCGACCTTGACACTCCGCGGGACGGCGTGCCATTGGTGATCTCGACTCAGGAGGGGCTGGAGCGCTGCGCCGCCGCCCTTGCCGCCGGCACCGGTCCGGCAGGCGTCGACGCGGAGCGGGCCTCCGGTTACCGGTACGGGCAGCGGGCCTTTTTGATCCAAATCCGACGCGAGGGCGCCGGTACCTGGCTGATTGATCCGGAGCCGTTCGATGACCTGAAAATCGTCGACGAAGCGCTGCACGGGGTGGAATGGATCCTGCACGCTGCGAGCCAGGACCTGCCCTGCCTGCTGGAACTGGGAATGTGGCCGGACAGACTCTTTGACACCGAGCTGGCCGCGCGCATTGCCGGGTTGCCCCGGGTCGGCCTGGCGGCGGTGATCGAGCAGTTGCTGGGTTTCGGCCTCGCCAAGGAGCACTCGGCGGCGGACTGGTCCACCCGGCCGCTCCCCGAGCCGTGGCTGCGCTACGCCGCATTGGACGTCGAGGTCCTGTCCGAACTGCGCGATGAACTCATCGAACTGCTGGCGGCCGAGGGAAAGCTCGGTTATGCCCAGGAGGAATTTTCCGCGATCCTGACCAGCGGCGTCGCCCCGCCTCGGGTTGAGCCGTGGCGCCGGACATCAGGGGCGCATCAGCTCCGTGACCGGCACCAGCTGGCCGCCGTGCGGGAGTTGTGGACGGAGCGGGATCAGCTGGCGCAAAAACGCGATGTGGCTCCCGGGCGCCTGATTCCCGATTCGGCCGTTGCCGCCGCCGCCAAGGCGATGCCTGCTACCGTCCCGCAGCTGCTGGCCGTGCCGGGTTTCAACGGCCGCGCCGCCAAAAAAGAAGCGCCCCGCTGGCTCAGGGCAATTTCGACCGCCCGGGATCTTCGGGATCTCCCCCCGCTGCAGCTGCCCACCAATGCTCCCCCGCCGCCGCGGATCTGGCCGGACCGGGATCCTGCTGCCGCAGCACGCCTGGCCACCGCCCGTCCCCGTATTGCCGCACTGTCCGAGGAATTAAGCATCCCGGTCGAGAATCTGCTGACCCCTGACTACCTCCGCCGGACCTGCTGGCGGCCGCCGACCCCGACCAATACCGAAACGGTGTCCGAGCAGCTTGCAGGGCTGGGCGCTCGTCCCTGGCAGGTCAAGCTGCTGGCGCCCCTGCTGGCCGAGGCGTTCCTGCACCCCGACGAGCTGCCCCTCAAAGACAAGGACCAGAAGGACAAGGACCTCAAGGACCTCAAGGACCTCAAAGACAAGGACCTCGAGGAAGCGAAGCACGCAACGGACAAGAACGACGGCGGGTTCCCGACCGACGCCGCCGGCCACTCCGGCGCGGCCTGACCAGTAGTCTGACCAGTAGCCTGACCAGTAGCCGGCGGGCGGAACGGCAGCACGCCGCTTGTTAGCTAAGTTACTCATGAGTAACATGGAAGGTGGCGCCGTCGGCCGTTACGCTGGCGCCGTGCACCATCTGGGATCAGTGCACCATCGTGGAAGCCGGTGCAGCACCGGCATTCGGTGCATGGCAGGACATCCATCCCGACCCGGATTCACAGTCTCGACGAGGAGTATCAGGTGACCCATAACAGGCAAGTAAGGGATGTTGTCTTCGTGGACGGCGTCCGCACGCCCTTCGGTAGGGCCGGCGAAAAGGGCATTTATGCCGGCACCCGGGCCGATGACCTGGTGGTCAAATGCATCCGGGAACTGATGCGCCGCAACCCCTCGTTACCAGCGGCGCGCATTGATGAAGTCTCCATTGCGGCCACCACGCAAACCGGCGATCAGGGCCTGACCATCGGCCGCACCGCCGCGCTGCTGGCCGGATTACCGAAATCGGTCCCGGGCTTCGCGATCGACCGCATGTGTGCCGGCGCCATGACAGCCGTTACGACGACGGCGTCCGGCATCGGTTTCGGCGCCTACGACGTCGTCATCGCCGGCGGCGTGGAGCACATGGGCAACCACCCGATGGGCTCCGGCGCAGATCCCAACCCGCGGTTCATGTCCGAGCGCCTGGTGGATCCTGCGGCACTGAATATGGGCAACACAGCAGAGAATCTGCATGACCGTTTCCCCACCATCACCAAGGACCGCACCGATGCCTTCGCGGTCGGCAGCCAGAATAAGCTCGCCAAGGCCTACCAGGACGGCCTGATTCAGCCGGACTTGGTACCCGTTGCAACGCTCAAGCCCGAAAAGGGCTGGGCGCTGAATACCGTTGATGAACCACCGCGTCCGGGTACCACGGTGGAGGACCTTGCCTCCCTGCGCACTCCCTTCCGTGCCCACGGCCGGGTCACCGCCGGCAACGCCGCCGGTTTGAACGACGGCGCCACAGCGGCCCTGCTGGCCTCGGCCGAGGCGGCGGAGGAACTGGGCCTGACGGTAAAAATGCGGCTGGTCTCCTACGCCTTCGCGGGCGTCGAGCCGGAGGTGATGGGCATCGGCCCGGTCCCGGCGACCGAAAAAGCCCTGAAGATGGCCGGGCTGGGCATCGAGGACATTGGGCTTTTCGAAATCAATGAGGCCTTCGCCGTGCAGGTGTTGTCCTTTCTGGACCACTTCGGCATCGCCGACGAGGACCCCCGCGTCAACCGCTATGGCGGCGCCATCGCCGTGGGGCATCCACTGGCATCCTCCGGTGTGCGCCTGATGAATCAGCTGGCCAGCCAGTTCGAACACGATCACAGCGTCCGCTACGGCATCACCACCATGTGCATCGGTCTGGGCATGGGAGGAACCGTGGTCTGGGAAAACCCGCATTGGGACGGCACCGCCACCGAAGAGGAGAACGCAGCATGAGCGCCCAGGATTACAGCACCCTTACCGGGCTCTTCCCCGATGAAGTGGTCACCCACTCATATCTCCAGGATGTCCAGCTCCCTGCGGTCAATGGCCGTCCCGGCGCCGGCACCTTTGCCCTGATTACACTCGACAACGGTTTGGACCACCGGCGCCCCAGCACCCTTGGACCCAACACGCTGGTGGAGCTCAAGGGTGTGCTGGAGGCCCAGCGGGCCCGGGCAGCGGCAGGGGACATCGTCGGTGTAGGCGTCACCGGCAAGCCGCACTTCCTCGTCGCCGGCGCCGACCTCTCCGCCGTCAAGGGGCTGCATGACCGCGAGGCCGGCGTCCTAATGGCCAGCCTTGGCCACGATGTCTACAGCACTCTGAACGATCTGGGGGTCCCCAGCTTCGTCTTCATCAACGGCGTTGCCCTCGGCGGCGGGCTGGAAATCGCACTGAACGCGAATTACCGGACCGTCTCCACCGGTGCCGGCGCCATTGGTCTGCCGGAGGCGTTCCTGGGGCTGGTGCCCGGCTGGGGCGGAGTCTACCTGCTCCCCCGGCTGATCGGACCGGTTAATGCCGTGAAGGTAATGATCGAGAACGCACTGAGCAGCAACCGCACGCTCAGCGGCGCAGCCGCGTTCAAACTTGGGATCGCCGATGCACTCTTCGAACCGGCCGACTTCGTGGAACAATCCCTCGCCTGGGCCGCCAAGGTCATCAGCGGGGAGGTCACGGTGGACCGGCCCAACGCCGTCTCCGAGCCGCTTTCCGAAGCCAACAGCGCGGCCTGGGATGCCGCCGTCGCCGGTGCCCGGAAGTTTGTCGAAGACGCAACGTCCAATGCCGCCCCCGCTCCGGCCCGCCTCATCGACCTGCTGGAAAAGGGAAAGAACTACAGCAAGGCCGAATCCTTCGCGCAGGAGGATCTGGCGCTGGCGGATTTGATCCAGACGGCGGAGTTCCGCTCCACCGTTTATGCCTTCCTGGATCTGGTGCAAAAGCGCGGCAAACGTCCCGCCGGCGCACCGGATAAAAAACTTGCCCGTCCCGTCACCAAGGTGGGCGTGGTGGGTGCCGGCCTAATGGCCAGCCAGCTCGCCCTGCTCTTCGCCCGGCAGCTCAAGGTCCCGGTGATCATGACGGACATCGACCAGGCCCGCGTGGACAAGGGCGTGGGCTACGTGCACACCGAGGTGGACAAGCTGCTGGCCAAGGGGCGGATCTCCCCCGACGCCGCCAACCGGACCAAGGCGCTGGTCTCCGGTTCCGTCTCCAAGGCTGCCTTCGCGGACGCGGACTTTATCATTGAAGCCGTCTTTGAGGAGCTCAGCGTCAAAAAGCAGGTCTTCGCCGAAGTGGAGGCCGTGGTTTCGGCGACCTGCATCCTCGCCACCAACACCTCGTCGCTCTCCGTCACCGCAATGGCCGAGGACCTGGCACACCCCGAGCGGCTGGTGGGCTTCCACTTCTTCAACCCGGTGGCCCTGATGCCGCTGCTGGAGATTGTCCGCGCCCCGAAGACGGACGACGCCGTGCTGGCCACCGCCTTCGAGACGGCCAAGGCGCTGCGGAAGACGGCGGTCCTGGTCAAGGACGCCGCCGCTTTTGTGGTCAACCGCATCCTGGGCCGGATGTTCGGCGAAATCACCGCTGCCTTTGACGAGGGCACCGATGCTGTCACAGCCGACAACGCGCTGCGTCCGATGGGCCTGCCGATGAGTCCGTTCACGCTGCTGGCGCTGGTGGGGCTGCCGGTGGGCCAGCATGTGCAGGAATCCCTGCATGCGGCCTTTGGGGACCGCTTTTATGTCTCCGCGAACCAGCAGCGGTTAATCGATGCGGGCAAGAAGGGCCTGTGGGAGAAGAACGACGACGGCAGCCAGTTTGTGCCCGAGGAAACGCTGGCTCTGCTGAGCTTGGGCAACTCCCCCTCCAGCAGCGAAGAAGTACTCACCCGCACGCAGGATGCCCTGGCCGACGAGATCGGCCGGATGCTCGCCGAGGGCGTGGTGGCCGGTCCGGAAGACATCGATCTGTGCGTCATTACCGGCGCCGGCTGGCCGATGCATCTGGGCGGCATTACCCCTTATCTTGACCGCGTGGGCGCGTCCGAGCGCGTCAATGGCAAGCTCTTCCACCCGGAACTGGCTGCCTAAGCCCTGGCGCATCCGGGTCTGGCGAATCTGCCGGCCGTGGCCATACCTTAGGGGCCACCGCCGGCGGACCGGCGGGCCCGCGGCACGACGTGGCCGGGCTGTGGGAAATCTCCCAGCCGAAGCTGGCAGACTGGATTCATGGACTCGAGCGCTCCGCTAAACCGCCGCACCCTGCTGAACCATTCCGTCCTCACGGCAGGTGCCGCCGCCGGCTCTATTGCAGCACTGACGGGATGCTCTCCGCAGCAGGGCGCCCCTGCTGCTGCCCAGATGCCGTCGGCCGTCCCCTCTGGCGGCGGAACTCCCGTCCGCGTCGGGCGCCTTGCCGATCTCGCCGTCGGCGCCACCGGCAGCGCAAAGGCCAATAATAAGAACATCGTGCTGTACCGGCCGGACGAAACGTCGGTCCTTGCCTACAGCGCCGTCTGCACGCACGCCGGCTGTACGGTGGCGGCCGCCGGGAAGAAATTTGACTGCCCCTGTCACGGCTCGTCATTCGAGGCCGCGGATGGAACCGTCATTACCGGTCCTGCCCAGCGTCCCCTGGTACCCCTGCAGGCGGCTATCGATGGGGATTGGATCACCGTCTCGCTGTAGCTGCCTGCCTGAGCTCTAGCTGCTTAAGGCAACAATTTCTGCAATATTGTGTTCCGCCGGCCCCGCCGGGATTCAAATCACGTATGCTCACTAGCAACGGCCCTGCCATAGGGGTCAAAGACTGGATTCACCACAGGAGAACAGAACTAGAGACGTTATATTCCGTCTTCAAAGCGTGGAAACGGGTTGGCATCGTGCAATTATCCGTCATTGGTTCCGACGATCTTATCCGTGGGGACGTTCAGGTCCCCAACTCCAAATATCATGCCCATCGGGCCCTGATCCTTGCCTCACTGGCACCTGGCGTCAGCCATATTTCCGGGCTCAGCGACGCCCGGCATGTGGACTATACAGTCTCACTGCTTCGCTCACTCGGCACCCGAATCGAGATCGAGGCAGACACCTTCATTGTCCATGGCGGCCCGTACCACCCCCGCTCGGATGCAGTCTCCGCCGGCAGTTCGGGCAGCACCTTGTATTTCATGGTGGGACTGGTCTCGCTGGCAGACCGCGACGTGACCATCACGGGTCAAAAGTACTTCCAACGCCGCCCCATCGGCCCGTTACTCGCGGCCCTGCGCCAGCTCGGTGTGGACGCCACCTCCCCCACAGACTGCCCGCCGATCCGGGTCAAGGGACGCCGTCCCAGCGGTGGCATAGTGCACATCTCCGGAACGCTCTCGCAATGGGTTTCCGGACTGCTGCTGCTGGCCCCGTTCGCGCTGGATCAAAGCACCGTGGTCATCGACGGGCCACTCAACGAACGCACCTACATTGAGCTCACCGTGCGCATGATGCGCCAATTCGGTCTGCAGGTCGAAGTGTCAGCAGACGGCCGGCGGTACACAATCCCGCCCAACCAGGTCCCGCGGCCCACGGATCTGGTCCTGCCGCCGGACATCGGCTCCGCCGCGTTCGGGCTGGCCGTAGGAGCCCTGCACCCGGCGGACATTTTATTGCGCGGGCTGCGCCAGACCAGCTCCAGCGGGACCGACCACCCCGAGTCCGAACTGCTGGATATCGTCGCGGCGATGGGCCTGCCGATGGACTACGACCAGCAGGCCGACGGGGTCCGGGTGCGGCACCAGGGCCGCCGGATGGGCCCGGTGGATGTGGATTGCCGGACGGTGCCGGACATGCTGCCGGTGCTCTCAGTCATGGCGGCCCTGGCCGATGGCGAAAGCGTCTTCCGGCATGTGGAGCACGTCCGGCTGAAGGAATCAGACCGTGTGGTAGCCATGCTCCAGCTCAACAGCATGGGCGCAGACCTGAGCTTTGACGGCAGCAATTTACGGGTCCGCGGTGTGCCCCGGCTGCACGGCGCCCACCTTTCATCCTTCAATGATCACCGCGTCCTGATGTCCCTGGCCGTCGCAGCGACGGCCGCTGCCGGCAGATCCTCGCTGACGTACCCGAATGCCTACCGGATCTCCTACCCGAAGTTCCTGGCTGCCATGCAGACTCTCGGCCTGGATATGGAGGTGGAGCGGGGCTCCGCACGCGGGCCCGTACTCCGTCATCCCGCCGAACCCGATGCGAAGGAGAGCGCTGCTGCCGAGTCCATGACGGCCTCGGACTGGATCAGGCGCTGGGCCAAAGAGAAACCACATGCGCTGGCCGTGGTGGATGCACGCTGGAATACGACGTCGCACCTGAGCTGGGCGGCCCTTGACAACGAGGTGGATCACGCGGCGGCCGTTTTCCTCAACCTTGGTGTCGCCGCCGGAGACAGAATCGCCGTCCAGCTGCCGAACTGGCGCCAGTTCGTGGTGATCTCCGCAGCGGCGCTGCGGATTGGAGCGGTCATCGCGCCGATCATGCCGATTTTCGGCGACCGTGAAGTTAGCTATGCGCTGCAGCAGTCCGGTGCCAGGGTATTGCTGGTGGCGGATAATTTCCGCGGCCGCCAGCATGCCAGCGAAATTGCCCGGCTGCTCGACCGCAGCGGCCCCGGCACCGATCCTGTCAGTGGGAGTGCCAGTGGCACCGGCACCGGCCCCGGCAACGGCGGGATCTGCGTCGAGCACGTCTTCGTGGTTCATGGGACGGCAGGTGTCCCGCGGCTGATGCCCAACAACACAAATCCGCGGGTGCAGTGGTTACCCTGGCATCACGCCTGGGCGTCCGCCGTCGTCGACCGTGCAGCCCTGGACGCGCGCGCACCAGGTCCCGACGACGCCGCCCAACTGCTGCTGACCTCGGGCACCTCGGGCCGTCCCAAAGGTGTGGTCCATACGCACCGGCGGCTTTCCCGGGCTGCCCTGATGGAAGCGCGCCAGCTGGGCCTGGACGGCACCGATTCCATCTACATCCCGTCCCCGCTGGCGCACCAGACGGGATTCCTCTACGGCATGTGGCTCGCGTTCACCCTCGGCGTGCCGCAGATCCTGCAGAGCGTCTGGAATGCTCCCCGCGCGCTGGAAATTCTGCAGGACTGGGAAGGAACCTTTGTGCAGGCCGCGACGCCCTTTTTGACCGATTTACTACAGGCCGTGGAAGACGGCGGGCCCCGTCCCGAACGCCTGCGTGTCTTCGTGGTGACGGGCGCGGCCGTGCCCCGCGCGCTGGCCGAACGCGCCACCCGCGTGCTCGGGACGGCGGTGTGCGGGGCTTTCGGCACCACCGAGACGGGGCTCGGCGCGCTCACCTCACCGGCGGACCCGCCGTCGAAGGCGTGGGGCACTGACGGCAGGGGACTGACCGGAGTGCAGCTGCGGATTGTCGACGACGACGGGCTGCGGCTGCCGCCGGAGGCGGAGGGGAATCTGGAACTGACCAGCCCGACGGTCTTCGACGGCTATTTGGACCGGCCCGAGCTGGACGCGGAGACATTCAGCGCCGATGGCTGGTACCGTACCGGGGATCTGGCCACCATCGATGACGAGGGCTACCTGCGCATTACCGGCCGCGTGCGCGACATCATTAACCGCGGCGGGGAAAAACTTCCGGTCGCAGACCTCGAACAACTCCTGCACACCCACCCCGGCATTGCCGACGTGGCCATCGTTGCCATGCCGGACGCCCGGCTCGGCGAGCGCGCCTGCGCCTTCGTCCGGCTGGCACCGGGAGCGGAACTGAGCTTCAACGGGCTCCAGCGGTTCCTGCAGCAAAGCGGGGTGAGCAAACATTATTGGCCCGAGCGGCTCGAACCAATAGATGAAATCCCGCGCAACCCGGTGGGCAAGATCCAGAAATTTGTGCTGCGCGAGCGCGCCGCGCATCTGGTCCCCCAGACGCACACGACGAGAAAGGCCAGGGAAAAATGACGGTACGGCAGGCTTCCACCTTGGACGGGCGCGGCAGCGCCGTGCCACAGGAGCTCTACGACAGCCTACTGGCGGAGGTCACGGCCTGGGTCGAGGGGCCCGGCGAGGCCTGGGCCGAAAGGATCGAGGCCAGCGGGACCGTGGAACCGGGACTGCGCGCCGAGCTGAAGAGCAAGGGCTTCCTGGGCCTGGCGGCACCCGTGGAACTGGGCGGACGCGGGCTGAGCTTTACGCAGTGGATGGGGCTGATGGAGGTCTTCTCCCGTTCCCACGCTTCGATCCGGATGATCGTGCATGTGGTCAATGGCACCTGGCGGTCCATGAACCCGCATGCCAGCGCCACCCAGCGGGAAAAGTTCATCGTCCCCTCCGTGGCCGGAGACATCACCGTGGCCTTTACCCTGACCGAACCGGATAACGGAACAGGAGCGGACATCAGCTGCTCCGTTCGCAGAGATGGGGACTTTTACTACCTCACCGGGACCAAGCATCTGATTACGTTCGGCGTGAACTGTGACTATTGGCTGCTCTTCGCCCGGCTGGCCGGCAGCAGCGGCTCAGAAGGCACCGTGGCACTGCTGGTAGACCGCGACGCTGCCGGTGCCACGGTGCAGGACACCTCCAACACCATGGGCGTTCGGGGTACCGATCACGCCCGGCTCACATTCCGTGACACCCCCGTCCCGGTGTCCCAGCGCCTCGGTGCCGAAGGCGACGGCCTGACGATTGCCTTGGGCGGGTTCCTCACGCCGAGCCGGATTTCCGTGGCGATGAGCTGCGTTGGTCTGGCCGAGCGCGCCCAGCAACTCGCCGTCAGCTATGCCCAGCACCGGGTTACCTTCGGGAAGCCGATCTCACAGCGCCAGGCCATCGCGTTCCTGCTCGCCGAAAACGCTGCGGACATCGAAGCGGCGCGGGCCTTGGTCATGCACGCCGCTGCCCAGTGGGAAGCCGGTTCCGCCCGCGCCCCGGCACTGTCCTCGATGGCCAAGCTGACCGCCGTCGACATGCTCACCCGGGTGACCGACAAGGCGCTGCAGGTTCACGGCGGGCTTGGCTATTGGAAATCCCAGCCCATTGAACGGGTCTACCGGGACGCGCGGGCGCAGCGCTTTGAGGAGGGAACCAATGAGATCCAGAAGGCCGTGATCGCCAAGGACCTTCTCAGCCGCGCGGGCCACGGCACGGACCCGGCAGCCCCGGACCCGGCACCGGCGAATGCAGCCGCACCAGACCCAGCATCGGCCAATGCGGGCCGGGCCGCCGATTCGGGCCTGACCGGGGCAGCCCTGTGACCGCCGGTAATGCAGCCGGTGCCGCCGGCAAATACGCCGGGAAGGTGGCACTCATCACCGGGTCTTCACGCGGGATCGGCCGGGCGCTGGCCCTGCAGCTCGCCGCGGAAGGCGCCAGCGTGGTGATCAACTATCGGAAAAACGCCGATCTGGCCGACGCCGTCGTTGCCGAAGCCAAGGCCGCCGGCGGAGATGGCATCGCAGTCCAGGCGGACGTTGAAAATCCCGAAGACATCATCCGGCTCTTCGACGCGGTGGATGCCGCCTATGGGCGGCTGGACTTCTTCATCAACAACGCCGCTGCGTCGGCGTTCAAGAAGCTGCTGGATCTGAAGACCCATCACCTGGACCGTTCCTATGCCATGAACGTCCGGCCTTTTGTGCTGGGCGCACAGGAAGCGGTCAAGCTGATGGACCAGGGCGGCCGGATCGTTGCCGTCAGCAGCTACGGCAGCATGCGCGGATTCGCCACCTACGCCGCGCTCGGCTCCTACAAGGCGGCGGTGGAGTCCTTTATCCGGTACATGGCGGTGGAATTTGCCGGCTACGGCATCAATGTCAACGGCGTCAACGGCGGCCTGATTGACTCCGACTCGCTGGAGTATTTCTACAGCATGCCGGGCATGGCACCGATGGAGCGGGTACTGGAAACCATTCCGCTGCGCCGACCCGGCACCGTGGCGGATATGGCCAACGCCGTCGAATTCCTGCTTTCCCCCAACTCCGCGTACATCACCGGGCAAATCCTGGTGGTGGACGGCGGCATGACAGTGGCGGCGGCGCCGTACTATCACCAAACAACGGACCCGGTGAGTCTGCCTGAGCGTCCCACCCGCCGCTGAGCGCGCCCATCTCTTAGCGGCTTCCAGCCCGGATCGGAAAGCCGTAGGACGACCGCGCTGGCACACCTGGCTTGAGCCGGGCAATCCATGGCACCGGCGCGTACCCTGTCCTCCCGGCCAGAGCTGGACTAGAATCGACAACATCTGGATTGCCACCGGGGATTGGGAACGAAATGCATGTTAAGAAGTCTTGGGTAGCCTTGTCGCTGGCCGCCGTCACACTGACAAGTTGCTCCCCCGGCAGGACGCTGGACGAAACTGCCGGCGGTCCCTCCACCGTCGCCGCCGTTACCGCATCGCCCGGACAAACCGTCACTTTCGGACAATGGATTTCCTACGGAAAAGGGATTAAAGTCACGGTGCGGACGGACGGGTTCCAGACAGTGAGCCCGTATGCCGAAGGCTCCACCGGAAGCAGTGCAGCCGTCTTTGAAATCGATGTCAGCAACGCATCCACAGCTGACTTCGACCCCGCGCAGATGAGCAAGCTGTCCGTCACATACGGAGCCGAGGATACCAAGGCCAGCCAGGTCATCGACGCCCCGGCCGGGGCCACCACCGGTCCTTTAGGCCCCATCGGCCCGGGAAAGTCTGAAACAATCCGGCTCACATTCGCCATCCCGCCGGGCACCCGCACGAACGTCCATGTACAAGTTCCCGGCCCCACGGCGGGTGACCCACCTGCCGTTTTCACGGGCTTTATTGAGTAAACCGGCGCATTGCCGCAACCCGTTACGTCGCTGAGGGTCTTACCTTCGCTGTCGTGGCCCCGGTGCATGCCGGGGCCGTCGGATTCTGGCGGCCAGTCCCCCGTCAACCTAATCTAACTAGCCGTCCACTAACCTCACCACGCCTGCCCATACCGCAATCAGCCGCACCAGCTCAGCAGCCATCGTTCAAATCCGTCGAGCAGGATGGGCCGTGCGGGCGTGCTGGTGCTCGAGGCGCCAGGTCGTCCGGTCACGTGGGCTCACTTCCACAGTCCCGTCCTCCTCCAGCGAGGAGCCCGTAATGCCGGCCGTTGGCACGTGATAGCTCGGCGTGGGGTAAAGGGGTACAACCAACAGCCCAGGCACATCCCCAAAACGAGCCACTTGCCGCCATACCAATCGCACGTCACGTGGACTGTTCAAGTCCAACTCCCGAACATGGATGGCACCCTTGCAACCAACGTCACGGTGGCAACGAACGACCTCAACGGCGGTCCCCGGGGTTTTGCTGGGATGCGCCTGCCGTAGCTTGGGCGGACAAAAAACTGCTCCCACATCTTTGTCACGACAGAATGGTGCTGTGACTGACAACACTTCTGAGTTGCCGGAGCAGGACCCGTTGCCGGGCCTCAACTCTGACCGGGACCCTGCGCTGGCCCGCGAGCTGGCGGAGTTGCGGCTGGACAACGCCCGACTCCGCAAGCTGCTGGAACTGAGTGCGGAAGAAGCCGGGGCAGCCCATCCCGACCAGCCGGTCTTGGCCGTCACCATGCCGGTCGGCCCGGTGACCATGCACTCTGCACCGGAAACCAAGGTCCTGTTCTTTGAAAACCTGTTTCGCTGCCGCAACGACGTATATGCAACGCGCTGGGAAAACACGCAGGACGGCCGCTCGGGCTGGGTACCTGCTGTCGCGGGTGGATGGCGCAAGGGGACACCACGAGAGCGCGTCGCCTTCCTCAAGCTCACACCTGCCGTCGTCGCCGACCATCTGACCGGTGCAAAGCACATCGGCCTGTACCCGCTCACCGAGAAGGACACGTGTTGGTGGCTCGCAGCGGATTTTGACGGCCGCGCAGCCATGATGGACGCCTTGGCGTACGTCAAGGCTGCTCGGTTCCGCGGAATTCCCGCCGCGCTCGAAATTTCCCAATCAGGGCGTGGCGCCCACGTGTGGATCTTCTTCACCGAGGCCATTCCCGCCACAACGGCCCGACAGCTGGGCACCGGCCTCATTCACGAGGCCATGGGTTTGCGTGGCAGCATGAGCCTGTCCAGCTACGACAGGCTGTTCCCTTCTCAGGATGCCCACACAGGAAAGGGCATGGGGAACTTGATCGCCGCCCCGTTGAACGGAAAGCGGCGTAACAGCGACGGGACTACCCTGTTTTTGGACACCACCACTTTGGAACCTTTTGAAGACCAGTGGGCCTACCTGTCCAGCCTGGACAGGCTGACGCCGTCGGCTGTGAACGGGCAAATCCGTCGTCTGCCCTCAGTCCGCTTGGGCAATGAGGTGCGCCGGCTGCAATTGCCGCCGTCCTCCAAAATTGTTCCCCGCCCGGCTATGGTCGTACAGGCAACATTTGCTTCACGCCTGACTATCCGCTCCTCAGATCTCGGCCCGGCCATGATCTCAGCCATTAAACATGCTGCCTCCCTGGCCAACCCCGAATTCTACGATCGTCAGCGGCAGCGCCGCTCCATTTGGAACATCCCCCGCTACCTGCACTTTTACGACGAGACCCTTGAAGGAGACCTCATTATCCCGCGGGGCTTGTTGTCCTTATTAAAAGGCCTGGTTGAGTCGGCTGGCAGCACCTTGCGCCTTGTTGACCAAAGAACGCCGGGCACCCCGCAGGACCTTGAATTCCATGGTGTCCTGCGCCCTGAGCAGCAGCAGGCCCTGGACGCCATCGAAAACATCGAGCACGGCATCCTCGTGGCAACGCCGGGTGCCGGCAAGACCGTCATAGCGTGTGCAGCCGTGGCCCACCGAGGAGTTTCTACGCTTGTTCTGGTCGATCGGAAGGCACTGGCGGACCAATGGCGGAAGATGATCCACGAACTGATGGGGGAGAAACCCGGCCAGATCGGTGGCGGCAGGTCCAAGACCACCGGAAGGATCGACGTCGCACTTCTGCCCACCCTTGCCCGTCGCGACAACGTAGCCGAGCTTACGGCTGGCTACGGTTTCGTCATAGCCGATGAGTGCCACCATGTTCCGGCTGCGGCTTTCAGCCATGTGATGAATCAGATGCCTGCAAAGCATTGGCTCGGACTGACGGCAACGCCCTATCGGCGCGACAAGCTTGATGCGCTGATGTATCACCAGCTCGGCGACGTAGTGCACACGATCATTCCAGTCCCGGCCCAGCAGCTGCCGCGCCATGAGCGCGAGATCCCCGCCCCGACCCCGGCACTGGAGCTGCACCGCACCAAATACTTCTATACAGGCGACGCCGACCCCAGCGTGCCTGGCGGCATCTCCGAAATCTACCGGGATCTGGTCTCCAACGAGGCACGCCTTCAGCTGATTTACGACGACGTCCTAAACGCATATGCGGCCAACTCACGTATCTTGCTGCTCACCACATGGAAGGCCCACTTGGAGCTATTCCGCGTCAGGTTTGCAGGCGCAGGTTTGGAGCCGGTGGTCCTGTCGGGGGGAATGAAAAAGGCCGAGACGCGCGCCGCGGTGGAATTGCTCGACGCCGCCGACCCCGGCAAGCCACTGCTGGTGCTTGGCACCGGATCATTCATCGGCGAAGGTTTTGACTGCCCCAAACTGGACACATTATTTCTTGCTGCACCCATCTCGTTCAAGGGACGCCTTGTCCAATACGCAGGGCGCATCACTCGACCGTTTCCCGGTAAAACCCAAGCGAGCATCCACGACTATTACGACGAGCTCACGCCTGTCCTGGCATCATCCCTTGCCAAGCGGGCACCCGGTTACATCTCACTCGGATTCCCCGACCCGCGACGGATGTGACAGTGATGCCAGCACTGTTTTCGGCCATGGCTGAGCCGAACACCCGGGGCCCAGTGACAATCGGGAGCCAATTCCATCATCCGGCGCGTCATCTTCGCAATCTACGACGCACTCTCTCTGGGCCGGGTACTCGTGGGAGGCCAGTCCGTTTACCTTCACGCCGTCGAGCATGGCGCCACGCCACCGCCAACCAAGAATGCAGACTTCGCCCTCGACATCCGCAGATGCCCCCACCACCTCACGGCTTCACGACGACTCTCCTCCAGCCGGGCTTCACATCAGCAGGGGGAATCACTGACCGGCCACCAGGTATTCCCACGTGCCCGGTCTCGGTGCCGATGATCAGCTGCATGATGCTGCAGTATTGTGTGCGGGGCGTTACGGGGGTCAGTGGCAACCACTCGGGGGCCTACGCTTGGGCGATCTTGAAAACTGCTCCCGTCGGATCTGCCAGCGTGGCCATGCGGCCGAAGGGGGAATCCTCAGCGGGATGGATAACCTGGGCGCCCAATGAGAGCGCAGTTTCCACGACAGCATCGGCGTCCGCCACCCCTAAGTAGATCTGCCAATTCGACGGAACCCCATCCGGAAGATAAAAAGAGGCGTCCATGATGCCGGCACGCGAGCTATCCCCGGATCCGAGCGTCGTGTACCGAAAATCTTCGCTGTCGCTCATGACGGAAGTGTCCCAACTGAAGGCGTCCTGGTAGAACTTCACTGAGCGCGCATACTCCCGGGTGTGAAGTTCATGCCAAACCGGGGCACCGGGTTCTCCTTTTAGCTGGAACCCAGTGTGGCCACCGAACTGCCACGCACCAACGACCGCGCCTCCTGCGTCGGTAAACATCGCCATGTGCCCCTGGCCCGGAACTTCCATGGGCGGCATAATCACTTGCCCACCTGCCGCCGTGACCGCTTCGGCCGACGCTCCGATGTCTTCCACCCGCAGATAGGTGCTCCACGCGTCCGGATTACCTGATGTGGGGTCATTCTTCATCATCCCCGCTACCGGTGCTCCTTCGACGAAGGCGGTGACGTAACCGCCGTAGGTTTCCTCGTCTCCGGTCTCAAACGTCCACCCAAAAAGACCGGCATAGAACTGTCGGGACTTCTCAGGGTCCGAGGTCATGAGATCTATCCAGCACGGATCCCCCGGGGCGAAATCGGGCTTTGGCATCGAGGGCTCCCGGCAGGGGTATGGATGGATCGGATGAACTCACCCTAAGCCTTTATCCACCCGGATGACTAGGTCAGGAGGCCGATCTTAAATGTAACGAACATGCTGGTAAAGTTCTGGCGCATCGGCTCAGCCGGAAGTGAGTAACATGGCATTTACGCAGGTCACCGCCTGCCATGTTTCCCTTAGCCTTGCGGGTGGAAGGAGTCCCTGTGGATATGCGCTTGGAATTGGTTCCGCTACCTTCATCGGATGTAAATCGGAGTAGGGCGTTTTATGTTGATCAGGTGGGTTTCCACCTTGATCACGACATTGAGCCGGGCAACGGCATGCGCGTCGTCCAGCTGACACCGCCGGGATCAGCGTGTTCCATCGTTATTGGTGTGGGGATCAGTGATCCCCAGGCGGCACCTGTCCATGGGCTGCATTTAGTGGTGGGTGACCTTGATGCCGTCCGCCGGGTGCTTCTCGGCAACGGGGTTGAGGTGTCTGAGGTGAGCGACATGGGTGGCGGCGTCAGGTACGCGTACTTCAGCGATCCTGACGGCAACTCGTGGGCACTTCAACAAATCTCCCGGTAACTACAGGTGCGGCATAATGAAAAATCGGGCATCGGCCCCTTCAGGACAGTCGCGCATCGAAACCACTTGTAAGCGCAGAGTTGAAGAAGCTCCGTCCCCGCGTGGAATCGGTGACGGAAATTCGTTGGTGGCTGATGACGGCGGTTGCGGGACTGGCTGGCGGGCCGGCGGGCGAAACAGCGCCCGGACAAATCCAGACTCCCGGAGCCTTTGGCCTGCGGCTGCAATATGCAGGAATCTTTCCTTGCGTTGATGCCGTACACCGGCCAGCAATGGATGTCCTACCGCTTTGATTGTTCGCGCTTACTAACGTTCTTTTGAACGCTGCCACGCCAGCATATCCCGCAATGAACGGCGCAGCGGACGGAGCATCACTGCCTGACTGCGCTCCGGAAGCAAAGCGGCTTATTCAGTCCTCATTTTCCGTCTTCTCGGCGTCTGCGACCCGACGAAGCAAACCCTCGGCAATCCCAATCGAGACCTTGTCGCTCATCGTTCGTGCCCGGCCCAGGGCTTCATTACCAAATAGTTTCGTTGCATCGACGCCGTCAGATCCAGACTCATGCACTTTGTCAGTCGTCGTCTTGGCCAGGTCCAACGCGTTGTTGCTGATGCGCTTGGTGGCGTCAACACCATCTGCGCCTGATTCGATGACCTTGTCACGAACGTCAACAACGGCTTCTACCCAAGTCTTAGCTTCGACAGATTGCCGGCCGTCTTCAATTCCGAGGCATTTGTGGAACTCACTGACGGCCGCCTCCACTTTGTTATTTGATTGAACCACTGTGCGCGCTGTTGTTGGATGGAGGAGAACTTTCGTGTTGGCCCGTCCAGCCGCAACATTCATCTTTCCGAGCAACTGCTCAGTTCGCCGGGTGATTTGATCAATCCGATTCTGTCGAGCCACGCGAAGAGCCCGACGATGACTATCAAGCTCCTCAGGAGAAGCATCCAATACGCGGTCCAATTTCAGCACAGCGAGCGAATCGTAAAGCTGGAAGCACCTAGCAAGGACAGCAATCCACTCGCGAGACTTGGGCTCAGTTTCTTGAGCCGGCTTGGCAAGATCGACCATTTTGGACATTCGTTCCATTTTGTCCGCGAGCGCATCAAGTTGACGCAGCGCCTACATCTGGGTGCTTGCCACAGTCAGCGACGACGCCTGGACTTTCGACCGAGTAACTTCAGAGACCTGACCCACCGTGTCCCGAGTAGTAATAGCGTCGTCCACAAATAGGCCAACCCCGATCATCTCAGCCAGCACAGCGTCTTTCTGCGCACGAAGGATGTCGTCCACTTTTTACCGAAACTTCGCCATCCCAAGCATCGCGGTCACCCTGCACCACAATGGCGAAATCATCGAGTGCCCCATGAAACGCTCCTACGACCCCCGCTTTCGACGCGATCGATCAATTCGAGTTGTCAAACCCCCTTCCTAGCCCTCGCCGTCGCGGCAGGCTATCACGCCGAATTCTTTGCCTCCGGTCGAGGGGACTCCGGGCGCTTCTGAAATGACTATAGAGAGCACCCGCCTCGTCCATGGACACTCGGGAGGCCCCAACCTCACAGTTGTCTATGAGTGGTGGCTCGGTATTTATGGATGAACCGTTACCACCCACTGAAGCGTGTCGGATTCCTAACGGATATCGACAGCTTCAGCACGGCAGGCTGGTGCTAGCAGCTTCGTGGTCAATGCCGTTGCTGATTCGAATGTTGTGTATTCGCCACAGGCGGGAACGCGTGCGATCAGTGAATATTGGCTTTGCCATTCTAGAGGTGGGTCAAACGACGGGGTGCGCGCGAGCTTGCGTGCGGCCCATTCCGAGCTTATGGTGCCTGTTAGAGCTGCACCGTCAATATTCTGAGTACGGGCAAAGACAACCAGGTCGACCAGATCACGGAACCGACGACCGGTAGAATCTCTACTCATGTGGGGATTGAAGAAGAATGGAACTGCGGTAGATCTGGCGACCAAGGCCACGCAGATGTTAATCGACAGTAAAGGTATCAACTCATTGGAGAAGGTTCTCCTTCGAGACGTCCCTTTCAGAGAGGCGCTTGATCAGTTCGAAGACATACCTTGGCGTGAGCAACAGATGATAATGTCCCGAGTTCGCATGCAAGAAGAAATGGTGAGTCTGAAACACCTGCCAATAGCCATGGGCATCTTCACAATATTCGTTGGTGGTGGAGTGACCTGGTTGATTAGAATGCCGCACCTATCTGCCGGGCTGCTTTCCATCTCGATGATGGTAGCAGCGGTGGTACTGGGGGTGATTTTGGTTGGAATGCGCATATCAAGAAGGCGGGACTCCCGTTTGTTTGCGTGGGCTGAGGCGCTTACGGCAAGCCACGGGCGGAAGACCAAGGAGCAGGACGAGCTCATCAAACAACGTAATGCGCCGCAGCCAGCTGCCACCAGGCAACCCGACGAGTCGGCGTCCGCCCCAGATCCTGTCGGCACCAACCGGTTTGCCAGTGGAGCCAAATGTTTCCAGAAGCTAAGCTGGGGCAAAGCTTGATCGCAGTTGTTCTGCGAGCAGAAACCAAGGGTTTTATGCTCGGAATCAATCAAGAAGCCAACGTGGCCGTGGGCCCACTATATGGTGCTGGTTAACTCAAGAGGAGTCATGATCGTTTCCAAGACTGTCTCGGCAAGGGCGCCGGAATAGGCGCAGACGGTGTACGGCGTGTCGCATCCCAGCCGGATGGGACCTCCGCGCTGCCAAGTTTATAGGACCGGGCACGACGCGGACCGGGGATCAATGTAATGAGTTTTTGATGAGTTCGGTCGTAGCGGCGCATCCCGGAGCCACTCCCCCGCAGCAAAACCGCAGGTCAGCGGCACATACCCCGCCCAGACGAGCACCTCCAGCCGACGACCGTTGTGTCTGAACACCAAAGCCATGTAAACGCGAAATGACGGGGTGGAAGCCCACCCCGCCACTGCAAAAAACCCCGTAAATCCGGGCTTTTTGGCCCTCCAAAATCCGAGGCCCCCTATCAGATTCGAACTGATGACCCCCGCTTTACCAGAGCAATGGCCCGTGAGCGCTGCATCAAGAAGACCCACCTCCTGGTCTCCGTGGCGCGTACTGGTGCTCGGGCCGTCCGGTGGTCCCGTAGCGCAGCGCAACGTCTACAGTGCCCTCCTCGACCAATGACGAGAGGTACCGTTGGGCGGTGGCGCGGGACATGCCCACCGCAGCGGCGACCTCGGCCGCCGTCGACGGCTGCGCCGAGCGTGTCAGTGCCTCCAGCACCGCCCGTTCCGTGACGGACCGCGGCCGGCCGCCGCCGTCGCTCGGATGAAGTTGCCGTAAGGCGCGTTCGACTGCCTCTTGATCGAGGGCGTTTTCGGTGTCCAGCAGGCGGCGGTAGCGGGCGTATCCGCGCAACCGCTCTGCCAGCATGTCCGCGCTGAAGGGCTTGATCAGATACGCCAGGGCGCCGCGGCGGATGGCCTTGCGGACGGATTCGGCATCGGAGGCGGCGGACAGCACGAAGGCGTCCACGTCCAGCCCGCGCAAGATGTCCAGCCCGTTCCAGTCGGGCAGGTAAACGTCGATCAGCACCAGGTCCGGTCGGTGTGTCTGCACGGCCCGTGCCGCGGCTTCCCCGCCGCCAACCGGATCCAGGGCGGTAAATCCGGGTGCCTCTTCGACGTAGGCCACATGGAGCCTTGCCACATGGAAATCATCATCAACAATCAGCACACGCAGGTCCTCAGTCATGGGTCTGCCCTCTTACTTTGGCGTTGAAGTCCAGCGCATTCTCCAGCCTTGCGGCGAAGACCGCCCCTGGGCCATCATTGCTCCCCGCGGAGACCAACCAGACGTCGCCTCCGCTCAGCCGGGCGAGCTGCCGGGACAGCGCCAGCCCCAGCCCCTCGCCGTGGCCGGTTCGGTGCCCGCTGGGCGCCGTCGAATAGCCTTGCGCAAAGACCTGCTCGGGATCCGCCGTCTGAATGCCGTTGCCGGAATCCGATACCAGCAGATGCAGTGCTGCGCGATCACTGAGCAGTTCAACCTCCACCCATCGGTCCGGTCCGCTTCCAGCAACCGCTGCCATCACGGCGTTGTCGACCAGGTTACCGAGCACAGTGGTGACATTTTGTGCGTCCTCGACCCGATGGTGCAGAACGGTGCCCTCACCGATCCGCAATTGGACGCCCTTTTCCGCCGCCTCGGCGCTCTTGGCACCCAAGAAGGCCAGCAGGAAGGAATCGCTGAGGAGACCGCCGTTTTCCAGTGGATATTTCAGCGGGCCGTTTTCCAGCGTGAGATGGAGATAGTCGGCGGCTTGCCCGGCATGACCCAGGTCCAGCAGCCCCGAAACGGTATGCAGGCGATTGGCGAATTCGTGCCGCTGCGCGCGCAGAGCTGTGGTCAGGGCACCTACTGCGCCCAACTGCTGGGTGAGCGCCACAACATCCGTCCTGTCATGGACCATGATCACCCAGCCCAGATTCCGCTTGGCCCGCGTCACTTTCCGTGCGGAAACAATCAGCACCGACTGCTCAATGACCACTTGCACGCTTTCCGGCGCTTCCCCGGCGTCGGCCTCCAACAACGCCAGCACCGGCCGCGGCAGTCCCAGCTGAGCCGGCGTCTTGCCCACCGGATCGTCCAAGCGCAGCAGCCGCGCCGCTTTTGCGTTGCAGACCGTCACCAGCCCGGACGCGGAAAGACCGATGACCCCCTCGGCAATCCCGTAGAGAACCACCTCCTGGTCCTGGACCAGCGCACCGATCTCCTCCGGTTCCAGGCCCAGCGTGTGCGCTCGGAGCCGACGGCTGAGCAGACTTGACCCGAGCGCGCCCAGAATCAGCGTGAGGAAGCCGACACCGAGAATTGGTCCGGCGGAGGTCCAGAGCCCATCCATCACGTCCTGCATTGGGTAGCCGACGCTGACCTCGCCGACAACGGAGTTATCGGTCAACGAGCGTACCGGCACCTTGGACCGTACGGAGGCGCCGAGGGTGCCAACCTCTTGGACGGTGATTTCCTGGCCGCTCAGTGCCGCTTCCGGGCTGGTGCTGACCTTCTTACCCAAAAGCGCGGGATTGGGGTGCGACCAGCGGACACCCTGACCATCGGTCACGACGACGAACAAGGCATCGGTACGCAGCCGCACCACCTCGGCAAGGCGCTGCACCGGTCCGGCAGCCAGGACCCGGGGATCGGGAACCGCGGGCTGGCTGCCGGACAACGCTGCTCTGATTCCTTGGTCCTCGGATAAGCTCTGCGCCACCGCCAACGACTTGGCACCGACTTCCGAGCTGAGCCGCTGAAACGTCAGCCAGCCGTAGACCGTTGTGGCCAGAGCAATCATCAGCACAATCACGACGAGCTGCTGGAGCAGCATCCGCGTGGAGAATGGCACGCTCACCGGGAAATGCCTGAAGCACCAGGCCTCTCCCGGCCGGTCTGCCTCCCCCGGCAGTCCTGCCTCTCTGTGCCGTCCTGCCGACGCCGGCCGTGCTGCCCGCGCTATGCGTCCGTGGCCAAAGGGCCGGTCCTTCCCGGCCGGTCGGATACGGGCGGGAGACGTCGGGTGCGGCGCCGAAGTCCGCAGAAAACCTGGCACGTGCAGCAGCTCCATTCCCTCGCGCGTGGACCGATGTGATCCGTCGCACAGCTAACCGTATGCGTGCCGGGGACAGGACGCCAAATGCTGCGTGCGCACAATGCGCAAAACCTGCGCAATGCAGAAGTGCTGCGATTTCCGCGCTAAAGCCGGTCCGGAATGCGGGGTGAAAGTAGCGTCAGTGTGACTTAGAACACCGCGCTTCACAACACCGCGCTTCACAACACCGAAAACTCACAGCACCGAAAACCCACAGCACCGAAAACCCACACGACAGACAACGCCATTGAGCCAGGAGAGAGCACATGCCTTCCACCTATCCAGCCGCGCACGAGCGGCATGAACCGTTGCCGGGGGCGGACTCCGGTCAGCGGACCGCTCCGCTGATCGAGCTGCGGGCGGCAACCAAACGATTTCCGAAGACGGGCGGCGGCATTCACACCGCCATCCAAAACGTTAACCTCAACGTCGCGCCCGGCGAGTTCGTCGCCGTCGTCGGCCCTACCGGCTGCGGCAAGTCCACGACGCTGTCGCTGATCTCGGGACTGCAGCCGGCGTCCGACGGCGAAACTTACGTCCGCGGCGAGCTGGTCACTGGCATTCCCAAGCGTGTGGGCTACATGTTCCAGTCGGATGCGACTCTGCCATGGCAGACCGTGTTGGATAACGTGGCCTCCGGCCCCCGCTATCAGGGCATGGGGCGCAGCGAGGCCAGAGACAAGGCCCGGGTCTGGGTGGACCGGGTGGGGCTGGCCAAGTTCGAAAAGTATTATCCGCACCAGCTGTCCGGCGGCATGCGCAAACGCGTCTCGCTGGCCCAGACGCTGGTGAATGAGCCGGAAATCATGCTAATGGATGAACCGTTCAGCGCCCTGGATGTGCAGACCCGGCAGCTGATGCAGACCGAGTTGCTCCGGCTCTGGTCAGGTACCGGCGCCGCCATAGTCTTCGTCACCCACGATCTGGAAGAGGCCATTGCACTGGCTGACCGGGTGGTGGTGATGACGGCCAGCCCGGCCACCATCAAGGCGGAATTCACCGTCACTCTCCCCAGGCCGCGCGATGTGGAAGAGGTGCGGCTGACTCCCGAGTTCCTCGCCATTTACCGCCAGGTCTGGAATTCCCTGCGCGAAGAAGTGGATCAGGCCCGCGCTGCTGCGAGCCTGGCCGGATAGGACCATGACCATGACAGCTCCATCAACTGCCCCCTCCCCTACGGCGCAAAAGCCGCTGGCCTTCGAACTATCCCGGGAACGCGAGGCACAGCTTCTGGCCGGTGCGCGAAAATCCGTGCGCGTCACCACAGGCAAAATCTGGGCCCTCCGAGTACTGATCATTGCCCTCTGGCTGGGCAGCTGGGAGGCCACAGCCACCTACCTGATCGACCCGTTCTTCTACTCCAAGCCCTCGCTGATCTGGGACCGCCTGGTGCAGTGGTTCAGTACCGGAACGCAATTCGGCTCGGTCTGGGAAAACCTGGGCTTCACCGTCCTGGAAGCGGTGCTCGGATTCGTCATCGGCACCGTGGCCGGAATTGTCCTGGGCGTCCTGCTGGGCCGCAGCCGCTTCCTTGCCGAGGTGTTCTCGCCCTTCATCAAGGCTGCCAATGCCGTACCGCGCATTGTGCTGGCGGCACTGTTCATTCTGTGGTTCGGCTTCGATATCAGCTCCAAAGTTGCCACCGTCGTGGTGCTGGTGTTCTTTGCCGTGTTCTTCAATGCCTTCACCGGGGCACGGGAAGTGGACGGCAACGTGGTCAACAATGCCCGCATCCTGGGCGCCAGCAAGGCTAAGATCCTGACGTCGATTGTCCTGCCCAGCGCCACCACCTGGATCCTCTCCTCCCTGCACACCGCCTTCGGCTTCGCGCTGATCGGCGCCATCGTCGGTGAATACGCCGGAGCCAAGAAGGGCATGGGCATGTTGATAGCCAATGCCCAGGGCACTTTCGACGCCGCCGGAATTTACGCCGGCATGATCATCGTCACCATCGTGGCGCTGCTGGCGGAAATGCTCATCACCACTGCAGAAAACAAACTCCTCAAATGGCGGCCCTCAGAGGCCAAAACACAAGCACAAGGAATCTGATGAAAAACCCGAAAATGCAACGACGCACCCTGCAGGCCGCAACACTTCTGGTCACCGCCGCCATGGCCATCGGGATGAGCGGCTGCCGCAGCAGCGGCGCGGCCAACGCCGATGCCGCCGCGAAACCGGAAGTCACCATTATTGTGGGCGGCCTGGAAAAGGTGATTTATATGCCCGCCAAGCTCGCCGAAGGTCTGGGATTGTTCGAGCAGGAAGGTGTCAAGGTCAATCTGCTCGGCGAGCAGTCCGGGGCCAGTGCGGAGAACTCGCTGCTGACCGGGGCGTCCCAGGCCGTCGTCGGCTTCTACGACCACACCGTGGACCTGCAGGCAAAGGGCCAATGCATCACCTCGGTGGCGCAGCTGGCCAATATCCCCGGCGAGGCGGAAATGGTCTCCACCGCGAACGCGGATTCGATCACCAGTGCCAAGGACTTCGAGGGCAAGAACCTGGGCATCACCTCGCTGGGCTCGTCCACGGACTTCCTCACCCAGGCCCTGGCCGGCCAGGCGGGCGTAAAGAAATATACGCCGGCAAAGGTCGGAGCCGGGCAGACCTTCATCGCTTCGATGAACAATGGCGGCATTGACGCGGGGATGACCACGGACCCCACCATCGCGCAGCTGGTGCAAAGCGGCCAGGGCAAGGTCCTGATCGATATGCGCACCGAGGAGGGCACCCGCCAGGCCCTCGGCGGCCTCTACCCCGCAGCTTCGGTGTACATGTCCTGCGATTATGTGCAGAAGAACCCGAAAACGGTCCAGAAGGTTGTCAACGCGTTCGTCGGTGCGCTGGACTTCATCACCACGCATACCGCTGCGGAAATCGCGGCCAAAATGCCCTCCGATTATGCCAACGCCGGCGCGGGCCTGTACGAGAAGTCCATCAATGACACCAAGACAATGTTCAATAAGGACGGCAAGATGGACGCTGACGGTGCCAAAAACGTGGTGAAGATCCTCGACCAGTACTCCACGAACGTCTTGGGCAAAGGCTCCACGATCGACCTGTCCAAGACCTACACCACGGAGTTCGTGGACAAGGTTCCGGCCAAGTAAGCCGGCTTTAGCAACCTGCGGCTTAACAGCGTAGGACGACGGCGGTTCCCTGGTCAGCCTGACGGGGAGCCGCCGTTCGGGGTTCTTCCCGGTACTGCCCGCGGTTTGTGCAGGACGGGATCACGTCGGCTGTGAAAGCAGCAAGCCGTCAGGCTACGGCTGCGGTTGGCGCAGCCAGGGCTACGCTTCCCGCCGGCGCAGCCAGGCTGCGGGGGCCTGCACGCCGAAGGCTTCACCGCCGGCGAAATGGCTTTCCAAGACCCGGGCAAAGGGCCCGTCCGCAACGATTCGCCCGCCGCTGAGCAGCACCAGCCGATGGCAGTGCCGGTAGGCAAAGTCCAAGTCGTGGGTGACAAGGGCCACAGCCGCACCGCGCGCCGCTTCTTGGGAAATCGCCTCCGCCAGCCGGTCCAGACCGTCCCGGTCCATCGCTACCGTCGGCTCGTCCATCACCAGTACGGCCGGACGCCGTGCCAGCACGGTGGCCAGTGCCACCAGCCTCTGCGCGGAGGCGGGCAGCTCGTAGGGGTGCGCCCCGGCATGGTCGGCCAGGCCGCAGCGCCGCAATGCCTCCTTGACCGCGTCCTCCCGGGCGGCCGGATCGAGTCCGGGCAGTCCGTAGCCCACCTCGCGGGCCACGGTCCGTTCAAAGAGCTGGTCCTGTGGGTCTTGGAACAGGTAGGAAACATCCGCCGAAACTGCGCCGACAGACTGCCCCGCAATGTCCCGATCCAGGATCCGAACGGTGCCTGACTCGGGCCGGGCCAAGCCGTTGAGGTGGCGCAGCAGGGTGGTTTTGCCTGCGCCGTTCGCCCCTGCGATCGCGACCCGCTCGCCGCCACCAAGGGCCAGGTCTACGCCGTCGAGCACGGCATGTGCCGGCGTTTGGGCCCGCTTCCGGGAGGCAAGGAAAGGCCGACGGTGTTGCGTACCATAGCGGTAAACGACGCCACCCAGCGCGGCCGCGGCGGTCCGGGCAGACGGTGCGGGGCATAGCGGCTGAAGTATATTTTCCGCGGGATCCGACGCGTCCAGCGGATCGGGGATCACCGGAAGGCGTGCGGCCCAGGCGGACGTCAGCACAATCTGCCGCGGACCGGACGCGACCATTTTTCCGCCGTCGAGCAGCAGCATCCGTCCGGCCAGACGCCCGGCACCTCCGAGCTCGGGTGAGAGCAGCACCACCCCGGCACCACGGTCCACCAGCGATCCGATAACGTTTTCCACGGCATGCCGGGCGTCCGCGTCCAGGCCGGCCATCGGCTCATCCAGGATCAGTGTCGCGGGGTTCAGCGCGGCCGCCGATGCAATGATCATCCGCCGCTGCTCGCCGCCGGAGAGCTCGGTCGGCTTGCGCTCAAGCAGTTCTGTCAGGCCCAGGGCGCTGGCCGTGGTCCGGACCCGCTGTTTCATCAGATCGTGCTCCATCCCGGCGTTCTCCAGCGCGAAGGCGATTTCCTCCGCGACGGTGGCCGCAACGGTGGACAGCTGGGCCGAGGGTATCTGGCCCACATAGGCAATATGCCGGTTCCAGACCGTCGGGTTGATCCGAGGATTCACTGAGCCCGCGCCGGAAAACACCAAGGTCTCCCCCGCCACCTCGAAGCGCGCCGTCAGCGCGCCGTTATGCCGCCCCGGCAGCACACCGGCCAGGATCCGCGCCAGTGTGGACTTCCCGGAGCCGGATCCACCGGCCACGAGCACACATTCGCCGGCGCCCACGTCCAGCTCGATACCCTGCAGGGTGGGCCGATCCTCGCCCGGGTAATGGAAGCTCCCCAGACTGAGCCGCATCACCGGACTCCGCCGGGCCAGAACCAACCCGGCCCGAACCAGCCCGGCGTGAACCAGCCCGGCCCGAACCAGAGCACCAGGAACACCGCCAATGCGGCTAAGACGAGCCAGCGGAAGATCTTCTGCGCTGGAGAATCGGGCACCTTGCGGTAACTGGTCCGCGGACCGCGGCCGCCGAAACCCCGCGCTTCCAGAGAATCCGCCCGGCTGCCCGCCTCGTGCAGCAAGGCCATCACCAGGGGCACCGCCTGCTGCCGGACCGCACGCAGCCGGCCGCCGGCTCCGGAACCGGTGACCAGCCCCCGCGACTGCTGCGCCTGCGCAATCCGGCGGGCGCGCCCGCTGACGGCCGGGGCAATGGTGAGGGTGGAACATAGCACAAATCCAAGCTGCGGCGGGAACCGGTACTTGGTCAGCAGGGCCATCAGATCCGCCGGCCGCACGCTGAAGGAAAATGCCAGGAACACCACTACGAAAACGGCCGTGCGCAGCCCCATGCCGGCGGCGAATCCAAGTCCCTCCGCCGTCACACGGACCGGGCCCGCCGTCCAGAGCATGGTCCGGCCCTCGTGGAAAAACAGACCGTGCGTGAGCAGCAGGGACAACCAGAACGGAACCATGATCACGGCCGCCGCGGGCAGCACCTTGCGCCCCAGCCCGTTAAGGCTCAGCAGCGCAGCCAGCAGCAACAGAACCGCTGCCGAAACCGCCCAGCTGTTGATCGCCGTCGTCGTGACGGCTATGACAACGGCGGCGCTCAGCACGGTGAGCGGATTGAGTCCGCCGGGGTCTGCCGGAGAGTCGGGACGCAAGGACGCTAGGAGGTCTTGGCGTCGGCCAGCACGCGGTGGCCCCGGATGAACGGGAACTGCAAAGTGGTGCGGCGTGGGAGGGCATAAACCAGCAGCGCCACGACGCTGAAGACGATCGCCTTATCCATCGGATCCGACAGCAGCGCCTGCTTGGTGATGGCGCCCAGAAGCGAGTCCCCCATTGCCCGGAAGGCGCTCACAACGGCCCCCGTGGCAATGCCGGATGTCCCCCCATAGACGAACGCCGCGATCGGCGCCGAGAACACGCCGGTAAAGATCCCGGTGACAAAGCCGGCAATTAGGGCAAGGTAAAACCGCCGGAACAGGCCATAGCGTGCCGCAAGTCCGGCAAGGAATCCGATCAGCGCGGCACCGGCGGCGAACGGCAGGACGGTGGGGTTGAACAGGGACCAGACGATGCCGCTGAGCGCACCCGTGGCGGCGCCGGCCGCTGGACCGGCGAGTACCGCGATCAGCACTGTGCCGATGGAATCCAGGTAGAACGGCACCAGCGTGCTCCCGATGAACTGTCCAAGGACGATGTTCAGCACCAGGGCTACAGGGATCAGCACCAGCGTCGAGGTGGGAACGGTGGGGAGAACGCCGGCAATCAGCAGCACGGCGCCAAGCAGGAAGCCGGACAGCGCCAGCAAGGTGGAGCCGCTGGAGAGGCCGTTAGTGATGTCAGTCGGCTGGGCCAGCACCAGGTAGACGTAGGTTGCGGCGATGGAGGCACCGCCCAGGATTTCCAGCAGGCGGCGGTTACGGACGGCCGCCTGTCCAGAGGCGGGCAGGGTCAATGAGGAGGAGGACATCAGGAATCCTTGAGAGTACGGAAACGGTCCGCCTATGTCACCTTGGCGCAGTTAACCATTCTAGCCGCTCGGGCCCGCCAGCGACCCCACCATCCCGGCCGTCCGTCCCAGCTGACGGGCAGGCGATCCGACGGGTGGTCATGGCCGGTGATTGTTCTCCGTGGCCGGGCCGTAGAGGTCCCGGGCCAGCCCGCCGACCGATCCGATCAGCTCGCCAAAACACTGCTCCGGGTTATTGTCCACCACAATCCGGGCGTTTGGCGCTTTACCCCAGAGCCCGCGGAAGTCCGCGACCGTGGTGCCCACCAGCAGCGGTGAGGAGGTTTCGACGTCGACCGTCGCCAGCCGTGTCCGATACGGGGTGCGGTCCGCGGCCACCGCGGCGGCAAACGCGTCGTGCACGTGGGCAATGTACCCCTGGTCGTAGAGCCGGTGGAACTCCATATAGAAACGGAGGGCGTCCGAGAGGCAGGCCACCAGCGGGTTATCCGAGCTGCTGCGCTGCCCTTCCGGCTGCTCCGGCAGCACCAGCTCCGGGTGTGCTCCCGCCACCTCCGCCAGCCGGTCCAGGTGCTCCGGCCGCATTTCAATCCGTTCCGTGGTTTCCAGCGCACAGACAATCGGCAGCTGGTCCTCCGGCAGCCCCGTGTAGGCCTCGAAGACCTCCCGTGCGGCGTGCGGATCCACCGAAACATTCCATTCGGCGGTGGGCGTGGTGTTCCCCTGGTAATAGAAGCAGCCGCCCATGATCACCAGCCCCTTGAGCAGATGCGGGAGCTCCGGTTCACGCCGCAGCGCCAACGCGAAGTTGGTCAGCGGGCCGGTGATCAGGCCGGTGATCTCTCCCGGATGAGCCCTGACCTGATCCACCCACACGTCGACGGCGTGGCGCGGCGAAATTTGCTGCGCCGGCTGCGGCAGCGCCGCATATCCGATGCCCTGCGGGCCGTGGGTCTCCTCCGTGGTGACCAGCGGGATCTCCAGCGGCACCTCGGCACCGATCGCAACCTCGATTCCTGCCCGGCCGCAGAGTTCCAGCAGCGAGAGATTATTCAGGGCCACCTGGCGGGCACCGACATTGCCCGCCGTACAGGTGATCGCCTGCACCTGCACTTCCGGGCGGGACAGCAGGTACACCAGCGCCATGGCGTCGTCGATGCCGGTATCCATGTCGGCCAGGATCCGATTCATTAAAACAGAGCGACCTTCGGGGTCTGCGGGAAAATCACGTCCAGCTCAGCCAGCTCCTGTGCCGACGGCGTCCAGCAGACCGCAGCGGCATTGGCCCGGACCTGCTCGATCTTCGTTGCCCCGGCAATCACGCTGCTCACGGATGGCTGCGCGGCAAGCCAGGAGAACGCGACCTGGACCTCGGTCAGTCCGCGGTCCGCGGCAAACTTGCCGAATTTGCCCAACTGCTCCCAGTCGGCCTGCGCCAGCAGGTTGGTCCGCGAATGGGTCAGTCTGCTGCCCTCCGGCGCCGTGCCTTTGCTGTACTTGCCGGTAAGCAGCCCGTTGGCGAGCGGGAAGTAGGGCAGCACGCCCAGTCCGTAGGCCTCCGCGGCTGGCGTGATTTCGAGCTCGGCCCGCCGGTCCAGCAGGTTGTAGTGGTTCTGCGCGGAGATGAACGGTGTGCAGCCGCGGGCGCGGGCGGTAAATTCCGCCTCCGCGATCTGCCAGCCGGCGCGGTTGGAATGGCCAATGTACCGGACCTTCCCGGCGGTGACCAGCTGGTCCAATGCAGCAAGCGTTTCATCGATGGGAGTGAGCGGATCCGGCGTGTGGAACTGGTAGAGGTCGATCCAGTCCGTCCCCAGCCGGCGCAGCGAAGCCTCGGCGGCCTTGATGATGTAGCGCCGCGATCCCCTGCGGCCCCAGTCGGTCCCGTTGGCCCCCGCCATGTCCATCCCGAACTTGGTGGCAACAATGACGTCCTCGCGTCTGCCGGTGAGGGCCTTACCGAGCATTTCCTCACTCAGACCCGGTGTCATGCCGTATGTATCCGCGACGTCAAAGAGCGTGATGCCTTCATCAATCGCGGCGCCGATCACCGCGTTGGTCCCTTCCTGGGTCTGGGTTGCAGTCCCGGGGCGGCCCAGGTTATTGCAGCCGAGGCCGACGACGGAAACGGTGAGTCCGGAGGTGCCAAGTTGTCGATATTCAGTCATTCGTCCAGCCTACCCGCGCACAGTACCGGGATAGGTTTTAGGGCACGGTCCCAGGTAGGGCACCGTCTACAGGGTGAAGGATTCACCCTTTTTCAGCCCGTGCTTGCCCTTGATTTCGTCCAGGTGTGCGTAGGGAGCCACACCGATGCTCAGTTTGGTGACGTCCAGATCCGACTCGCGGGCGCAGGTCTTGATCCCCGCAACGGCCTTGGCAGCATCCGGAGCCACGGTGAAGATATTGAGTTTGCCGGTGCCGAATTCACTCCGATCCACCAGGCCGATGCCGCGCCAGGCAAAGAAGGAGGTAATGCTGTTGTTGGCTTTGCGCTCCAAGTACTTATCCCGATCCGTCCCGGTCGCGGTCTTGAGCGCGAACTGGGCGACTACCCAGTACTGCTCTTCGAGCGGGATAACGCGGAAGCCCTGCTCTATGCCGTGGGTCTCGAACTCTGCCAGCAGTTCAGCGCCGGCTTCGGCGGTTTCGGCGGGGACCTCCTTGGTGGAACTTTGATGACCCACGGCTCCGGCGTTGACCACGAAGACCCCGTCCTCCTCATCGCGCCACGCCTCGCGGAACTCCAGTACGCCGTCGTCCGTCTTTTTATACATCCTGATAATGCTCATGCCCGTCCATTCTCATACGATTTCTTAAACCAATCGGTGTCCGTACCGTCGAACGGTGCCTGACCTGCCGCTACGGCGGTGTACACGCGTTCACACTCGGACCGGATTCTTGCAATAACCTCCACCGGGTAGCGCATCGCCACCTGGTGGTCGGCAAACTCATCTTCATCATCGACGTAGACGCCGCGTTTGCTGCTGCGCACTACATCCAGGTCCATGTCGATGAGATGGAATTCGAACACGTGCGGCCGGATCGGGTTCCAGTCCGGGTCCACCGCCAGGTCCACGTAGATTTCCGTGCCGTCCGGATGCTGCTCGTCGAAAAACGTGGCAACATAGTCCCCGCTGCGGGGGACCAGCAGCACTGCGTCCGAGGAGGTATAAAGGGCGGCCCCGGGTCTGGAAATGAATTCGTTACTGCCCTGAAAAATCCACCAGCCGTGCTGGTCCTCCCCCAGGTACCTGCCGGGAACCACCCAATGCGCCCCGGCGTCGAATTTCCGGTTCCGCGCCACCACCAGGTCCCCGGCCTCGATGCCATCCGGTTCCCTCACAGCGGTTCCCTCACAGCTGTTCCCTCACAGCTGTTCCCTCACAGCTGGGGCAGCTGCCCGGTTTGTGGCGCTTCCTGACCGGGCAAGGGCCGCGCAAACGGCACCTTCGTGCCCAGCACTTGAGCGACGACGTCCTGCGCCACCCGCTGAGCGGTCAGGCCGACGCGCTCGAGCACCTGGGACCGGCTGCCGTGGTCGAGGAACTCAACAGGAAGACCCACTTCATTCAGGGCCGTATCGACCCCGGCGGCGCGCATTTCCTGCCGTATCCGCGAACCGATGCCACCGGCCCGGACTCCGTCCTCAATGACAACGACAATCCGGTGCTGCGCGGCCAGAGACACCACTGACGGTGGCACGGGCAGCACCCAGCGCGGATCGATCACGGTAGAGCTGATGCCCTGCGCTCCCAGCCGGTTGGATACGCTTAATGCCAGTTCGCTCATTGCCCCGACGCTGACAATCAGGACGTCATTTTCAGTGGATCCCGCCGGCCGGCGCACCAGCACGTCGACGCCGTCGGGCAGCCTTTCGATCGCCTCGGCCTCGGCACCAACGTTCCCCTTGGAATATCTGATCACCGTCGGGGCGTCCGTAACGGCAACCGCCTCGCGCAGTTCCTCGCGCAATCTGGTGCCGTCGCGGGGAGCCGCAAGGTGCAGTCCGGGAACAATCTGCAGCATGGACAGATCCCACATGCCGTGGTGGCTGGCCCCGTCCGGCCCGGTCACACCGGCGCGGTCCAGCACCACCGTAACGCCGGCCTTGTGCAGCGCCACATCCATCAGCAGTTGATCGAACGCACGGTTGAGGAAAGTCGCATACATGGCGATGACCGGGTGCAGACCGCCGAACGCCATGCCGGCCGCGCTGGTCATGGCATGCTGTTCGGCGATACCAACGTCGAAGACCCGGTCCGGGTGCCTTGCGGCAAACTTATGCAGCCCCACCGGAATCAGCATGGCGCCGGTGATGCCAACGATGTCCGGGCGTTCATCGGCGATGTCGGCTATTTCATCCGCGAAGACCCCCGTCCAGGACTGACCTCCGGGGGCTCCAATGGCCGCACCGCTTTCCGGGTCGATGACACCGACGGCATGGAACTGATCCGCTTCATGGGCGCGGGCCGGCGCGTACCCGTGGCCCTTTTCGGTGATGGCGTGCACGATTACCGGCCCGCCGAAGTTCCTTGCTGCGGTCAGCGCCGCTTCCATGGCTTTTTCATCATGGCCGTTGACCGGGCCGATATATTTGAGCCCAAGGTTGCTGAAGAGCCCTTGCGGAGCCCACCAGTCCTTGACGCCGGTTTTCGCCGCATGCAGACTTTTGTACACGAACTGACCGGCCAGATTCCCGCTTTGCAGCCGCTGCTTGGCCCAGGACATGGTGCCCTCGTATTTGGGGTGCGTGCGGACATGGTCAATGGCCGGACGCACGGACGCCAAATAGTCTGCCAGGCCGCCAACGGTTGGCGCGTAGGACCTGCCGTTGTCATTGACGACGACGACGACACGGCGGCGCTTGTCCGCGGCAATGTTATTCAGCGCTTCCCATGTCATCCCACCAGTCAAGGCTCCGTCGCCGACGACGGCGACGACGTACCGGTCGCCGTCCCCTGTCAGCTGGCGGGCGCGGGAAATGCCGTCCGCCCACGACAAGGAGGAGGACGCGTGCGAACTCTCCACAATGTCGTGCACCGATTCGGCCCGCGAGGGATAGCCGGAGAGCCCGTCCTGCTGCCGGAGAGTGGAGAAGTCCTGCCGGCCGGTGACCAGCTTATGGACATAGGACTGGTGTCCGGTGTCAAAGACAATGCTGTCCCGCGGGGAGTCGAAGACCCGGTGGATCGCCAGGGTTAACTCGACAACTCCCAGATTCGGGCCCAGATGCCCACCGGTTGCGGAGACATTGGTGATCAGGAAGCGGCGGATCTCCTCGGCCAGCTGTTCCATTTGCGCATTGCTGAGTTTTCCGAGGTCGCCCGGATGCCGGATTGTCTCTAAAAGTCCCATGGGTCCCCTCTTCGGATCGACCATTAGTCGATCAACTCTAACGCTTGCGCCAATAACTCTAACGCTTGCGCCAAATCACCGGTTCCCCGCGCGGCGGTGTTTGGCACAAAAGAGCGGTCCCCGGTCCTGGACGGAAGCCGTCCGGGCCGGGGACCGTTCTTTTACTAAAGGTTACTGCCGCAGCAGGTGCTGATACCGGCGGTGCAAAAGCCGTCCGGCACTAAGCGCCGCTACTAACCCGCCGCTACTAAGCGGCGGTCGAGATCTGCCGCAGGACATACTGCAGGATGCCGCCGTTACGGTAGTAATCAGCCTCTCCCGGTGTATCGATACGCAGCACGGCGTCGAAGGAAATCTCCTTACCGTCCTGCGCCTTGGCTGTGACCTTCAGCGTCTTTGGCGTGCTGCCTTCGTTCAGGGCTGTCACACCCTCCACGGAGAACACTTCGGTGCCGGTCAGACCCAGCGACTGAGCACTCTGGCCCGCCGGGTACTGCAGCGGCAAAACACCCATTCCGATCAGGTTGGAGCGGTGGATCCGCTCGTAGCTCTCCGCCACGACGGCCTGGACCCCCAACAGCGCCGTGCCCTTGGCGGCCCAGTCGCGCGAGGACCCGGAGCCATACTCCTTGCCCGCCAGGACCACCAGCGGAATACCCGCCGCCTGGTAGTTCACCGACGCATCGTAGACCCGGGCCTGCGGCGCATCGGCCTGGCTGAAGTCGCGGGTGAAACCGCCCTCGACACCGGCGCCGTTGTTCTCGGCCGCGAGCAGTTCGTTCCTGATCCGGATGTTCGCGAACGTCCCCCGGATCATGACTTCGTGATTGCCGCGGCGGGAGCCGTAGGAATTGAAATCCTTGCGCTCCACACCGTTGGCCAGCAGGTACTGACCGGCCGGAGTATCCGACTTGAATGACCCTGCGGGGCTGATGTGATCGGTGGTCACGGAATCGCCGAGCTTGAGCAGCACCCGGGCACCGGTGATATCAGCTACCGGCTCCGGCTGCGCCTGCATGCCGTCGAAGTACGGGGGCTTGCGCACGTAGGTGGACTCGGGATCCCAGGCGAAGGTGTCACCTTCGGGGGTGGAGAGGGACTTCCAGCGCTCGTCGCCTTCAAAGATGGTGGCGTAGGAGCTGGTGAACATCTCCTTGTCAATCGAGGCGTCCATGACTTCCTGCACCTCGGTCGGATTGGGCCAGATGTCCGCCAGGAAGATGTCATTGCCGGCCTCGTCCTGACCCAGCGGGTCCGCGGCGAAGTCGAAGTCCATGGTTCCGGCGAGGGCGTAGGCGATCACCAGCGGCGGTGACGCCAGGTAGTTCATCTTCACGTCCGGATTGATCCGGCCCTCGAAGTTGCGGTTCCCGGAAAGCACGGCAGTGACCGAAAGGTCATTGTCCGCGATGGCCTGGGATACCTCGGTCTCCAGCGGGCCGGAGTTACCAATGCAGGTGGCACAGCCGTAGCCCACCGTGTAAAACCCAAGCTTTTCCAGGTACGGGATCAAGCCGGACTTTTCGTAGTAGTCCGTGACGACCTTGGAGCCGGGAGCCACGGAGGTCTTGACCCATGGCTTTGACGCCAGCCCTTTATTGACAGCGTTGCGGGCCAGCACAGCGGCGGCCAGCATCACCGAGGGATTCGAGGTGTTGGTGCAGGAGGTGATCGAGGCGATCGAGACCGCGCCGTGATCGAGCTCAAATTCACGGCCATCGCTCATCTTCACGTGAATCGGATCCGAGTGCCGGCCTTCCGCGTTTTCCGCTGCGGAAACCAGTGTGCGGGTGTTGTCCTCCACCCGGGTTCCCGGATGGGTGAAGGAGGGCGCGTCGGAGGCGGGGAAGCTTTCTTCCAGCGCCTCGTCAACCGTGTTGCCGGCGGCTTCGGCATCTGCCGAAACGTAGTTCTTCAGGTCTTCACGGAACTGTGCCTTGGCATTGGTCAGCTCGATCCGGTCCTGCGGGCGCTTTGGCCCGGCAATGGAGGAAACCACCGTGGACAGGTCCAGTTCCAGGTATTCGGAGAACGTGATGTCGATGGACGGATCGTGCCACATGCCCTGTTCCTTGGCATAGGCCTCGACCAGCGCCAGTTGATCTTCGCTGCGGCCGGTCAGCCGCAGGTAGTCCATGGTGACCTGGTCGATCGGGAACATTGCCGCGGTGGAGCCGAATTCCGGGCTCATATTGCCGATCGTGGCACGGTTGGCCAGCGGCACGGCGGCAACGCCTTCGCCGTAGAATTCGACAAACTTGCCGACGACGCCGTGGTCGCGGAGCATCTCGGTAATGGTCAGCACCACATCGGTCGCGGTGGCGCCGGCCGGGATCGAGCCGGTCAGCTTGAATCCGACTACGCGGGGAATCAGCATGGAGACGGACTGGCCGAGCATGGCGGCCTCGGCCTCGATGCCGCCGACGCCCCAGCCCAGCACACCCAGGCCGTTGACCATGGTGGTGTGCGAGTCGGTACCGACGCAGGTGTCCGGGTAGGCGCGCAACGTCTTAACGCCGTCGACCTCCACCGTGCGGGTCATGACGGTGCGGGCCAGGTACTCGATATTGACCTGGTGGACAATGCCCATGCCCGGGGGGACAACCTTGAAGTCATCAAAAGCCGTCTGGCCCCAGCGCAGGAACTGGTAGCGCTCACCGTTGCGCTGGTATTCGATGTCCATATTGCGCTCGACGGCGTCAGCGGTACCGAACACATCGATCTGCACCGAGTGGTCAATCACCATTTCCGCCGGAGCAAGCGGGTTGACCCGGGTGGGGTCCCCGCCGAGTTCCTTGACGGCCTCGCGCATGGTGGCCAGGTCCACGATGCAGGGAACGCCGGTGAAGTCCTGCATGATTACGCGGGCCGGCGTGAACTGAATCTCCGTATCGGGCTCCGCCTCCGGGTCCCACCCGGCCAGGGCGCGCACATGGTCCGCGGTGATATTGGCACCGTCCTCGCTGCGCAGCAAATTCTCCAGCAGTACTTTAAGGCTGAACGGAAGGCGTTGTGCGCCTTCTACTGAATTCAACCGGAAAATCTCGTATTCGGTCCCGGCTACGTCTAGTACGCCTTTGGAACCAAAACTGTCCACATTCGTCATCGTTGGACTCCTCTCGCCACGCTTTTTATCTTTGCCACGCGGCGGCTGACCCGCTAGTTAGGAGATCCTTACTCGCGCTCCGACACAGCTCCCCGTTTTTTCAGGAACCGGTACAGGATTTCGATCGCCGCGCAGCCCAGTACAACTACTCCCATCGTAACAACTAGCAGCGGTCCGCCCGGCACCTGGAGGGCAAAGAAGGCTCTGGCAAAGGGAACGGCCAGGATCAGTGCCAAAGCCAGGATCAGCACCGACATTAACAGCGCGCGCCATTTGTCGAACGGCCGTGCCAGCGCGGAGAGCACCCACAGCGCCACCAGCAGCACCGCAATGGTGGTCGCCGTCTGGCCGGCCTGGATCTGCGCGGCGGGGTCAAGTGCCGGGTTGGGAAATGCGCGGGAGTATCCATAGACGCAAAGGATGCAGACGCTGATGATCACTCCAGCGGGTACCGAGAACATCAGACAGCGACGCAGAAAGCCGGGCTGATATCGACGTTTATTGGGCAGCAGCGCCAGGAAGAACGCCGGAATACCAATCGTGAGTGAGCTGACAATCGAGAGCTGGCGGGGCAGAAATGGGTACTGCCACAGCAGCAGGGCGATTACCAGCGAGATGATCACGGCGTAAGCGGTTTTTGTCAGGAACAGGTTCGCCACCCGTTCCACATTGGCAATCACGCGGCGTCCTTCCGCCACAACGGCAGGCAGCCGGGAGAATTGACCGTCCAACAACACCAGCCGGGACACCGCGCGGGTAGCGGCCGCGCCGGATCCCATCGCGATGCCGATGTCGGCGCTCTTCAGTGCCAGCGCGTCGTTAACGCCGTCGCCGGTCATTGCCACGACATAGCCGCGCTGCTGCAGTGCCAGCACAATGGACTTTTTCTGCTCGGGCGTGACCCTGCCCAGCACATGCTCGCGTTCGAGCACCTCCCCCATCCCGGCACGATCCTCCGGCAGGTCCCGCGCGTCGTAGCCGTGCACCACATCGGCGAACCCTACCGCCCGGGCCACCGCCGCAACCGTCCGCGGATTGTCTCCGGAGATGATCCGCAGGCAAACGCCCTGCTCGCGGAAATAGGACAGCGTGGTGGCCGCGTCGGAGCGGATTTTCTCCCGGAACGTCAGCAGCGCGACCGGAGCCAGCTGGTCCGGCAGGTTTCCGGCACTCGCCCGGTCGACGGCGGACGGGGACGTTGTGTGCACCAGCAGCAAGGCGCGCAGTCCGCCGGCGGCCAGCTCGGCCGCCGCTGCCAGCACATGGCGGTGGCCATCGGCCTGCGGATTGAGCAGCATTTCCGGTGCTCCCAAAAACCAGCCGGCCCGGTCGGCGGCGGGCACATCGGAGGCGGCGCCGCCGCCCGCGTCATCATAGGGAGCGGCGCCGTCGAATATTACCCCGCTGTATTTGCGCGCGCTGCTGAAGGGCACAACCAGCACCGGTCGGACCGTCGTCGGCCCGGTAAAGGCAGGCCGCAGCGCTGCGGCAGTGGCATTGGCGTTCCCGTCGGCGGCAAAATACCCCAAGGCACCCTCCCAGCCGGGCGGCGCAGTTTCCCCGAGCGGATGCACGGCATCAAAAACAATGGGTCCCTCCGTCAGCGTCCCGGTTTTATCCAGGCACACCATGTCAACGCGGGCCAGCACCTCCACCGCCGGCAGCTCCTGCACCAACACCTGCCGCCGGGCCAGGGTCACAGCGGCCAGTGCAAAGGAAATGCTGGTCAGCAGGACCAGCCCCTCCGGGATCATCGCCACAATGCTCGCCACCGCGCTGACCACGGCCCCTTTCCATTGCCCCGATGCCAGCGCCGGCCCCCACCCACCGCGGGCCTGGATTTGGCCGTTCACCGTCAGCAGCACAATAGGGAGCAGCGCCCACGTGATGTAGAGAATAATCCGGTTGATGGCGTTGCGGATTTCCGAATTGACCAGCGAGAATCGCTTCGCCTCCGCCGTGAGCTTGTTCGCGTAGGACTCGGCTCCAACGCGGATCACTCGTGCCGTACCGGAGCCTGCGACAATCGATGAGCCGGCAAGCACATCATCCCCTGCGGCCTTGCTGACTGAATCCGATTCACCGCTGAGCAGGGATTCATCCAGCTCCAGACCATCTGCGGAGAGAACCCGCGCATCCGCCGGTACCTGATCCCCGGTACGGAGCACCAGCACATCATCGTGCACCACGGCCCTTACCGCCAGTTCCTGCCAGGCGCCCTCCCGCAGCACCCGGGCTTTGGGCGCGTGCAGGACGGCGAGCTTATCCAGGATGCGTTTGGCCCGGAACTCCTGCACCACACCGATCGCGACATTGGCCACCACAATGAAGCCAAACAGCGCGTCACGTGGATCACCGACCAGCAAAACGACCACCAGGCAGCCACCGAGGACGGCGTTGAACAGAGTGAACAAATTGGCGCGCAGAATCTGCCGGATACTCCTGCTGCCCTCATGCGGCACGGCATTGGTCAGACCCGCAGCCGTCCTGCTGCCCACCTGCCCGGCATCAAGGCCCCGCTCCCGTAGCTGTCCGTCATCCAGCGGCGCGAGCAGCCCGCGGGCATGCGCCATTGCTGCCAGATGTGCGGCGGCGCGGGTCGACAACCCGGATTCCGCGCCCGGCTTTCCCCGCATCACGGGTTTTTCCGGTCTTTTCGGTTTTTTCCCAGATTCAGCCAATAGAACTGGATCCCGGCGTGAGCAGGGCTACCGTTTCCAGGTGATGCGTGTGCGGGTACAGGTCAAAGGCCCGCAGCTTCGACAGATTCCAGCCGGCCGCGCGGAAGTAGCCTACGTCGCGGGCAAATGACGCCGGGTCGCACGAGACATAGGCGATGGCCCGCGGAGCCGAGGCGATCAGCTGGCGCACCACGTTCTTACCCGCTCCGGCGCGGGGCGGATCCAGCACGATCACATCAAAACCGGCTGCGTGGGTACCGCTGCGTTCGTGCAGGACGCGCTCCACTCGACCCTGCCGGATCTCCACCTGGCTGGCCGCATGCAAATTCTTCCGCGCATCCTTGCTGCTGCCGGCAGATCCTTCCACCGACAAGACGGACCCGGTAGGTCCGACGGCGTCGGCCAGCGAGGCGCTGAACAAGCCGGCTCCGGCGTACAGATCGGCCACGGTTGCGCCAGGGAACAGGTAGCCTCCTGCCTCGGCCCCCGTATCGGTATGTCCGGCAGACGCGCCCGGGCCGTCGGTCAAAAATTTCATGACGGCGCCGGTGAGGACCTCCGGGGCGCGGCGGTGGATTTGCCAGAAACCCCCTGAGCTGACGCGGAACTCATGCCCGGCAGCAGTTTCACAAACGCGGCTGCGCCCGCTGATCAGCGTCAGCGCGCCGCTTTCCGGATCCCAGCCGGCCACAGAAACCCGAACTCGGGCCGCATTCTCTGTACTCTCAGCGCCCCGGTTAGCACCGGCATTGACCTGCAGTTGCCTGGCAATTCGCTTCAGCGTCACGCCCCGGGCCTTATCGGAGAGCTGCGGGTCCGTGGCAAGCAGCACAAGCGGCGCCGAACCATTGGCCGGTGCGGAGACCTCAATGCGGGTGACGCCAGTCAGGTCGATTTCCCACAGCCGCAAGGCATCGATTTCCGCCCCGGCCAGTGGCATCTGACGAACGGGAAGCACGACCTCGGACCGGTGTGCATGCATTCCCAGTCTGCCCGGCTGCGTTGGACCTCCGGCAGCTGTGACCGCGAAACCCGCCCGGGTCCGCCAGCCAAGACCAGCAGGCTGATCCTGCGCCATGCCGGCGTCGTCTCCGTCGGCCCCGTCGCCGCTGCCCTCGCGACCATCGCTATCGTCGCTGACCGCGCTGACCTCGCCGTCGAGGTTTTCCACCCCGTCTGCCAGCAGACCCGATGGTAAGTTTCCGCGCCCAGCCGCTCCCGTGCCGCCGTCGAGCTCTATTCCGGCAAGACGATGAAGCTGCTCGACAAGCACCTCGGCCTTGAGCTGGCGCTGCCGGGATCTGCTGATATGCCCGAATTCGGCCCCGCCCACCGGATGCTGTCCCGCTGCCGCAGCCCGCAGCGAGTCGGCTTTAGCCCAAAAATGCGGAACCCGGTCAGCGGACGCCTCAAGCACCTCGGTGACGTCCCCGCGCCAGAAGGAGGCGCCGTCGTCGTGCTCGGTAAGCGTCACGCGCACCACCTCGCCCGGAATGCCGTGCCGGACAAAGATCACCCGGCCTTCGTGCCGCGCCACACAATGTCCGCCGTGGGCAACCGGCCCGAGGGTAAGGGTCAGCGTCTGCGGATTCTCCACGGGTAGTGCTCCTGGCATTAGGGTAGGTCCTGGAATTTCTGCGCGTCTTCGGAGGATTTCAGCTGCCAAGGCACGCTGGCCACCATCACCCCGGATTCAAAATGCAGCCGGGTTTTGATCCGCAGCGCCGTCTGGTTATGTACCAGCTGCTCCCACCACTTACCCACCACGTACTCCGGAATGTAGACCACGATCAGGTCCCGGGGAGAATCCCGGCGCATGGTGGTGATGTAGTCCATGATCGGTGTAATGGTTTCGCGGTACGGACTGGCCAGCACTGTCAATGGCACGGGGATAGCCAGCTTTTCCCAGTCCTGCACCGTTTGCTCGGTCTCCATCGGGTCCAGATCCACCGTGATTGCGTCGAGCCGGGACGGACGCGACGCACGCGCATACGCCAGCGCCCGCAATACGGGCTTGCGCACGTGCGAGACCAGTAGCACCGCATGCACCCGGGAGGGCAGGGCGCGCGGCGAGGAATCCTCATCCACGGCCAGTTCCTTAGCCACTCTGTCGTAGTGCATCCGTATGCTCAGCATCATCATGAACAGGAAGAGCATAGCCAGCAGCGCGATCCACGCGCCCTGCTCAAATTTGGTGATCAGCACAATGATCAGCACTGTCAGAGTCATCAGGAAGCCGACGCCGTTGATCACCCGTGATTTCACCATCCGCGCCCGGGAAGCCTTGTCCTTAACCATGCGCAACAGCCGCGTCCAGTGCCGGACCATGCCCAGCTGGCTGGCCGTGAAGGAGATGAACACACCCACAATGTAAAGCTGAATAAGTTTTGTCACGTCGGCGTCGAAGGCGATGATCAGCACCAGCGCGCCAGCGGCCAGGGCGATGACGCCATTGCTGAACGCCAACCTGTCACCGCGGGTGCGCAGCTGGCGCGGCAGGTACCCGTCCTGGGCCAGGATCGAGGCCAGCACCGGAAAACCATTGAATGCGGTGTTGGAGGCAAAGACCAGGATGACGCCGGTGGCGGCCACCACTATGAAGAACGGAATGGAACCGGTGCCGAAGACCGTACCGGCGATCTGGCTGATGGTTGGGTTCTGCACGTAACCGTCCGGCAGAGGCTGACCATTGAGCAGAAACTCACTGGCGGGATCCTGTGCCATTTGGACTCCGGTGGCCCTGGCCAGGTAAAGGATGCCCGCAATCATTGCGGCGGCAATCGCACCCAGCAGCAGCAGCGTTGTTGCGGCATTTTTGCTCTTAGGCTTCTGAAAATTCGGCACGCCGTTGCTGATGGCCTCGACACCGGTCAGTGCAGCGGCGCCCGAGGAGAACGCCCGCAGCAGCAGGAACCCTCCCGCCAGTCCCACGAGCCCGTTCTCAAAGCCGGCCTCCGGAAGAATTTCGAAAGCGGCCGACGGCGCGCGCGCCAGGTTTCCGGACACTGCCTCGATTAGCCCCGTGACCGTCATCGCGAAAATACAGAAGATAAAGATATACGTGGGAACGGCAAAAACACTGCCGGCTTCCTTAATGCCACGCAGATTCACCAGAGCCAGCAGCACCACCCCAATCGTCGCCACCAGGGCTTGGGTCCCGTGCATCCCGGGAACGGCCGTGGCCAGATAATTGGCTGCGGAAGACATCGATACGGCAACCGTGAGTACATAGTCCACCAATAGGGCCGAGGCGACGGTGAGCCCGGCCGTCTTGCCCAAATTGACGTTGGCAATCTCGTAATCGCCGCCACCGGAGGGATACGCATGCACATTTTGCCGGTAGGAGGCCACAACAGTCAGCAGGACCACCATCACCGCTATGCCGACCCACGGCGCCATGGTGACGGCGGCGGCGCCAGCCAGCGCCAGCGTCAATAGAATTTCGTCCGGGGCATAGGCCACAGAGGAGAGTGCGTCAGAAGCGAAGACCGGCAGCGCGATCCGCTTCGGTAGAAGCGTGTGGGCCAGGCTGTCGTTCCGGAAGGGACGACCCACCAACACACGCTTAAACGCGTTGAAAAAAGTCAGCACAGTTCTACCTTTGAGGCTCTTAACCGGCCAGAGCTGGGATCAGCCATGGCGTCAGTAACAACGCCACTTTACGGCACTGCGAAGGGAAGGGCTCTCGACGAGCCACCGTCGAGCTATTGACGAGCTTGGACTGGCCTGGAAACGAGTAGAACGGAGGATTCGTTGCGGCAAGGCAACATGGCCCTTCCCCTGGCGGGCATCGGCACGCCGGGAAAGTTTTTTAAAAGTCTTTTCCACAGGGGCCGTTTTTGGGGTCTTTTTGTCCTGGTGATGTCGGTGTCTCTTCGTAGCCTTGGAGTAGTTGGAGATCAGGAGGATTTCCTGGTTTTCTTGCCGGGTTTTCTTTCCCGTGTGGGTTGCCGGGTTCGGGTGTTGAGGGGTGGTGGGTGGTGTGGAGATTGATCGGGAGAATCTGGCTCGGGTGCTGGCTGCGGTCACGGCGAAGTATCCGCATCGGCTCGAGCGCTCGGGCCTAAGCACCGGCCCCGTCCCTGGCACTGGTCCCGGGACCGGCCCTGCCACCGGCTCCGGTCCTGTTCCCGTCCCTGGCACTGTTCCCGGGACCGGCCGGCCCGACGACGGGACCGACCGGCCCGACGACGCCGCCGGTACCGGCGGGTCCGATGCCGGCGGTGCCGCCAACCCGGGTGTTTCCGCTGGTTTGCCGGTTTCTGGGGTACCGGTTGATGGTCCGGTTGGGGAGGCTCTGTTTGTGGTGGGGCCGTCGGCGGGGATCGTGGGACGGTTGGAGCAGGTGAACGTGTTGTTGGCGGAGGTTTTGGGGACGGATCCGCAGGCTGTGTCGCAGGAGGCGTGGCTGTCGATTATTGGTGCGGCTGAGAGTACGCGGCGTCGGTTGGATGCGGTGTATCTGCACAGTGTCGCGGCCGCG
>NZ_JADNYM010000021.1 GCF_015708085.1 Arthrobacter terrae
CATTCAGGTCAACAACGAGCACCCGAAACCCCTGATCTGGGTCGCGACCGCAGACTCCATCCTGGAAAAAGTCGCCCGCGGCCGCGTCGCACTCCAAGCCATCAAGCAAAACTGAGACACACCACTAGGTGCCGCTAAACCACCATTTTGGCGGCACTTAGCGTCCTTTCGTCCGTGCATGCTCCCAAAACCGTCGGCGTCAGCCTTCCGGGGGTTGACGGCACGCGAGGACAGCCCTAGACTTTTCATTAGGCAAGATATAATTTTCATATAGTGAAAGTAGTAGCGTTAGAGCGTTGACGCTGCATCACTTACTACGCTGGCGAAGGATATCCACAATGACGTACGCAGTGAACTGTTCGATCCTCCTGACCGACCTGCCTCTGCTGGAGCGTCCGGCCGCGGCCAAGGCAGCAGGCTTTGACGCCGTCGAATTCTGGTGGCCCTTCGCCGAATCGGTTCCGGCGGATGCAGAAGTCACCGCGTTCGAAAACGCCATCACCAACGCAGGCGTCCAGCTCACCGGCCTGAACTTCAACGCCGGAAACATGCCCGCCGGAGACCGCGGACTGGTCTCCTGGAAGGGCCGTTGTTCGGAGTTCAAAGACAATATTGACGTCGTCGCCGGCATCGGTGAGCGGCTGGGCTGCAAGGCCTTCAACGCGCTGTACGGAAACCGAATGGCAGAGTTCACGCCGGAGGAGCAGGATGAGCTCGCAGTGAAGAATCTCGTCGCGGCGGCCCAGGGCGTGGCCAGGATCGGCGGGACTGTGCTGCTGGAACCCGTCAGCGGCGCCGAGCTTTACCCGATCAAGACCGCCGCGCAGGCCATGGACGTGATCGGCAAGGTCCGTCATGCCGGAGCAGAGAACATCGCGCTGCTGGCGGATTTCTACCACCTCTCGGTTAACGGTGATGACGTGGATGCGGTAATCGCGAGCTACGCGAAGGACTTCGGGCACATTCAGATCGCGGATGCCCCCGGCCGCGGCGCACCGGGCTCGGGTGAGCTCCCGCTCGGTGACTGGATTGCCAAGAGCCGTGACCTCGGCTTCGACGGTTACATCGGACTCGAATACAAAGCGGACACGGACGAGGCCTTCACCTGGCTGATCCGCTAGGCGACCATCCCCGCACGCCAACACAACGACCCACCTCCATCCCAGCCCGCACCGCACATCCGCATCCCAACTAGGTAGCACTTACGGCACTCAAAAGCACGAATGAGTGCAACAACTGCTACCTAGTTGGGGAGACACCCGCAGACCAAAAGGATTTCATCATGACAAACGTTGCAGTTATCGGACTCGGCATTATGGGCCTGCCCATGGCCACCAACCTGGTCAAGGCCGGCTTCACCGTCACCGGCTTCAACCGCAGCCAGGACAAGATTGACGCCCTGGTCGAGGCGGGCGGCGAAGGCGCCACCAGCATCGCCGACGCCGTGAAGGATGCCGATGTTGTCATCACCATGGTGCCGGACTCCCCCGATGTTGAGGGCGTAGTGTCCGGCCCGGACGGCGTCTTCGCACACGCCAAATCCGGTGCGTACTGGATCGATGCCAGCAGCATCCGCCCGGACTTCAGCGTCCGCCTCGCCAAGGATGCCAAGGAAGCCGGCGTTAAGCCCCTTGACGCACCGGTTTCCGGCGGCGAGCAGGGCGCCATCGACGGAGTACTCTCCATCATGGTCGGCGGGGAGGCCGCGGACTTTGACGCCGTCGCTGACGTACTCAACGCCGTCGGCAAGACGATTGTGCACGTGGGCCCCTCCGGTTCCGGGCAGACGGTCAAGGCAGCGAACCAGCTGATCGTGGCCGGCAACATCGAGCTTCTCGCTGAGGCGATCGTCTTCCTGGAGGCCTACGGCGTGGACACGCAGGCGGCCCTGAAGGTCCTCGGCGGCGGCCTGGCCGGCTCCAAGGTGCTCGAGCAGAAGGGGCAGAAAATGCTGGACCGCTCGTTTGAGCCCGGCTTCCGCCTGCAGCTGCACAACAAAGACATGGGTATCGTCACCTCCGCCGCCCGTGAAGCCGGGGTTACCATCCCGCTCGGCGCCCTGGTTGCACAGCTGGTCGGCTCGATGGTCAATCAGGGCGACGGTGGCCTTGACCACTCGGGCCTGTTCAAGCTCGTCGAGCAGCTCTCCGGCAAGTCCGGCCCTGCCGGCTCCGCCACAGCTAACTAGTCCTCCACCGCCGGAACACCGGCAATAGCCATTCACAGAATTCCCCCGACCGGCGCGTAGCGCCGGCCGGGGGACACCAGAAGGAGAATCCCATGTCCAAGATGCGCACAGTTGATGTTGCGATCGCAATCCTGAAGAAGGAGGGCGCCACCGAGGCGTTCGGCCTGCCGGGTGCTGCGATCAACCCGTTCTATTCAGCCATGAAGGCCGACGGCGGCATCCGCCACACGCTGGCCCGTCACGTCGAGGGTGCCTCGCACATGGCGGACGGTTACTCCCGCGCCGCCGACGGCAACATCGGCCTCTGCCTGGGTACCTCCGGTCCCGCCGGCACCGACATGATCACCGGCCTTTACGCCGCCTGGGCGGATTCCGTGCCGATCCTGTGCATCACGGGCCAGGCACCGGTGGCCAAGCTGCACAAGGAAGACTTCCAGGCCGTGGACATCTCCTCCATCGCCGCGCCGGTGACCAAAATGGCCATGACAGTGCTGGAGCCTGGCCAGATCCCGGGTGCCTTCCAGAAGGCGTTCTACCTGATGCGCTCCGGCCGTCCGGGCCCGGTACTGCTGGACCTGCCCTTCGACGTGCAGATGGCGGAGATCGAATTCGACATCGATGCCTATGAGCCCCTGGCCGTGTCCAAGCCCAAGGCCAGCCGCCGCCAGGCCGAAAAGGCGCTGGACATGCTCACCGCTGCGGAGCGCCCGCTGATCGTCGCCGGCGGTGGCATCATCAATGCCGGCGCCTCCGCACAGCTGGTCGAGCTGGCGGAACTGCTCAATGTCCCGGTCATCCCGACGCTGATGGGCTGGGGGATCCTCCCCGATGACCATCCGTTGATGGCCGGCATGGTGGGCCTGCAGACCTCGCATCGCTACGGCAACGAAACCATGCTGGCGTCCGACTTTGTGATCGGCATCGGCAACCGCTGGGCCAACCGCCACACCGGCGGCATCGAGACGTACACCAAGGGCCGCAAGTTCGTGCACATCGACATCGAGCCCACCCAGATCGGCCGCGTCTTCGCCCCGGACCTGGGCATCGTCTCCGACGCCGGCGCCGCTTTGGACATGCTGCTGGAAGTGGCCCGCGAGCGCAAAGCCGACGGCCCGTTCCCGGACTACAACCCCTGGGTCAAGGACTGCTCCGCCCGTAAGGGTGCCCTGCAGCGCAAGACCCACTTCGAGAACATTCCGATCAAGCCGCAGCGCGTCTACGAGGAAATGAACAAGGCGTTCGGCAAGGACACCACCTACGTTTCCACCATTGGGCTGTCGCAGATCGCCGGCGCGCAGATGCTGCACGTCTTCGGCCCGCGCCAGTGGATCAACGCCGGCCAGGCAGGCCCGTTGGGCTGGACCGTACCGGCAGCGCTCGGTGTGGTGCGCGGCAAACCCGACGAGACCGTCGTCGCCCTCTCCGGTGACTACGACTTCCAGTTCATGATCGAAGAGCTGGCCGTGGGCGCGCAGTTCCAGCTGCCCTACATCCACGTGGTGGTGAACAACTCCTACCTGGGCCTGATCCGCCAGTCGCAGCGCGGCTTCAAGATGGACTTCGAGGTTTCCCTGGCGTTCGAGAACATCAACTCCACTGATTCTGCTGCGACCACAGCGGGCTACGGTGTGGATCACGTCAAGGTTGCCGAGGGTCTGGGCTGCAAGGCCATCCGGGTGGAGGATCCGGCGGATCTGGCCGCAGCGTTTGAGAAGGCGCAGGCGCTGATGGGTGAGTTCAAGGTCCCGGTGATCGTTGAGGTCATCCTGGAGCGCATCACCAACATCTCGATGGGCACCGAACTGGACAATGTCACCGAGTTCGAAGAACTGGCCGAGAAGCACCAGGACGCCCCCACCGCGATCATCGCACTGCTGGACTGAGAGAAAACCATGCGCATTGTCATAGCCCCGGATAAATTCAAGGGTTCACTCTCCGCGCCGGAGGTGGCCGCACATCTGGCCGCCGGTCTGCTGGCCACGGAGCCGGGGCTGACAGTGGAGCAAATTCCAGTGGCCGACGGCGGCGAGGGGACTTTGGACGCCGCCGTCGGCTCCGGCTTCGAGCTCCGGAGCGTGACGGTGGCCGGGCCGACCGGCCGGCCGATCATCGCGGACTTTGCGGTCCGCGGCCACCAGGCGGTCATCGAAATGGCAGTGGCCTCCGGGCTCGCCGTACTCCACAAGGGCGAACTGTCTGCCCTGACTGCCACCAGCCGCGGCACCGGAGACCTGATCCGGGCCGCACTGGATGCCGGTTGCACGGACATCGTTCTCGGTGTGGGCGGCAGCGCCTGCACCGACGGCGGCGCCGGCCTGCTCAGCGCGCTGGGTGTAAAACTGCTGGACGAACGCGGGCAGAAGTTGCCCGACGGCGGCGGGGCCCTGGCGCAGTTAGCGGAAGTGGGCGTCTGCGGGCTGGACCCCCGGCTGGCAGCGGCGAACATTGTGCTGGCCAGCGACGTGGACAATCCGCTGCTCGGGCCCAATGGCGCGGCGGAAATCTTCGGCCCGCAAAAGGGTGCCTCACCGGCGGATGTGCTGGCGCTGGAACACGGTCTGGAATGCTACTTCCGGCTGCTCTCCAACGCCATCGGCACGCATGCCGTCACCAGCTCCGATGCTCCCGGAGCCGGAGCAGCCGGCGGTGTGGGCTACGCCGCCCTGGCCGTCCTGGGCGCGGAGCGCCGCCCCGGCATCGACGTGGTTCTGGACTTCACCGGTCTGGACAGCAGAATTGCGGGAGCTGATCTGGTCATCACCGGCGAGGGCAGCCTGGATGGCCAGAGCCTGGGCGGCAAAACGCCGATGGGCGTGGCACAGGCCGCCGCACGCGCCGGCATTCCCGTGATTGCCGTCTGCGGCCGTACTACCCTTGATCCGGTAACACTCTCCGGTGCCGGGTTCGCCAAAACGTATGCTTTGACCGAACTGGAGCCGGATGTCAGCATCTGCATCAGGGACGCCGCCGTCCTGCTGGAACGGCTGGGCCGGCGGATTGCCCTGGACTGGGCCGAAGGTGGATCCAACACCGCCGATGCGGGCAGCACCGTACCAAGTACCCCCGATTTTGACACCAAGGAGCCCTTCAATGTTTGACCTCGTCATCCGCGGCCAGCGAGTCCTCACCAGTGACGGCATTGCCGCGCGCGAGGTGGGCGTCCGCGGCGGCGTCATTGCCGCCGTCGAACCCCTCGGTGCCGGTCTGGAAGGCACCCGCAGCATCGAGCTGGCAGCCGACGAAACCCTCATCCCGGGCCTGGTTGACACGCACGTGCACGTCAATGAGCCCGGCCGCACCGAGTGGGAGGGCTTCGCGTCCGCCACCCGCGCCGCTGCCGCCGGCGGCGTCACCACCATTATCGACATGCCGCTGAACAGCATCCCGCCGACGACGACGGCAGAGGCGTTGGCGCTCAAACGCAGTGTTGCGCAGGACCAGGCTTTCGTGGACGTTGGCTTCTGGGGCGGAGCCGTGCCCGGCAACACCGGCGACCTGCGCAGCATGCACGACGCGGGCGCGTTCGGCTTTAAATGCTTCCTGATCCACTCCGGCGTAGACGAATTCCCGCATCTGGAACCGGCCGAGATGGAAAAGGACATGGCCGAGCTGGCAACCTTCGATTCGTTGCTGATCGTGCATGCCGAGGACTCCCGCACCATTGAGGAAGCGCCCGCGACCCCGGGCACCCACTACAGCGACTTTTTGGCCTCCCGCCCCCGTGGAGCGGAGAACGTTGCCATCGCGGCCGTCATCGATGCCGCCCGACGCACCGGCGCCCGCGCCCACATTCTGCACCTGAGCTCCTCCGATGCCCTGCCGCTGATCGCCGCGGCAAAGGCCGAGGGCATCAAGCTGACCGTGGAAACCTGCCCGCACTACCTCACCCTGATGGCCGAGGAAATCCCGGACGGCGCCACCGCGTTCAAATGCTGCCCGCCGATCCGCGAAGCAGGCAACCGTGAATTGCTCTGGGCCGGGCTGCAGGACGGCACCATTGACTGCATCGTCTCCGACCACTCCCCCAGCACCCTGGACCTCAAGGACCTGGAACACGGCGACTTTGCCGTGGCCTGGGGCGGCGTTTCCTCGCTGCAGCTGGGACTGTCCCTGATCTGGACCGACGCCCGCAGCCGCGGCATCCCACTGGAGCAGGTTATTTCCTGGATGTCCGCGAAACCCGCCGCCCTCGCCCGGCTGGGATCCAAGGGTCAGCTGGCCACAGGGTACGACGCGGATCTGGTGGTCTTCGCCGCCGAGGAAGACTATGTTGTGGACGTCTCCAAGCTCAAGCACAAAAACCCGATCACGCCCTACGACGGAAAAACCCTGACCGGCCTGGTCCGCAGGACCTTTTTGCGCGGCAGCGAAGTGGACGGGAAAACGCCCACTGGAAATCTGCTTTCGCGCGGGAACGCGGGCTAGCCGGAGCTTTCCGCACCCGCCGGGGCCTTGAGCCCAGTCGTCGCCCTCTGCCGCTTTGATACCCTCAAAGCGGCAGAGGAGTTTTAACGCGACCATTCATTGTGAGTATCCGGCGAGGAGCCCCATGACCACCAGCAGATCACTCGTCCTCGGCGGCGGCGGCGTCACCGGCATTGGCTGGGAAACCGGGCTGATCGCCGGACTCGCCGATCGCGGTATCCGCCTTAGCGAAGCGGACCGCATCATTGGAACTTCCGCCGGTTCCAGCGTCGCCGCCACCCTCACTTCCGGCATCCAGGCCAACGACGCTTACCACGCTCAAATCGCGGACCGCGGGAGCGAAAGGGCCGCCAGGCTCGGCATCAGCAACCTCGCCCGTTTCCTCGGCCCGCAGCTCCTCCCCGCCTCCGACCAGACCATCGCCCGGCGGATCGGCAGTGCAGCTCTGCGCGCCAAGACCGTGAGCGAGGCCGAGCGCCGGGAAATCATCGCCCGGCGCGTTCCCTGCGCCGATTGGCCGGACACCGACCTGCGCATAACCGCCATCAACGCCAGCACTGGCGAGCGCCGCGTCTTCAGCAAAGACAGCCTTCTTGCCACCGGCGGCGTTTCTCTGGTCGACGCCGTCGCTGCCAGCTGCGCCGTTCCAACCGTCTGGCCGCCGGTTACCATCGGCACCCACCGCTATATCGACGGCGGCTCTCTCTCCGCCACCAACGCCGACCTTGCCGCTGGCTGCGACGTCGTCGTCGTCCTCGCCCCCATCGCCGTATCACTTCGGAAACGCTGGTCGGTGGCGGGTCAGCTGGCTGCGCTGGGCCCCGGCGTGCGCACCCTGCTGATCACCCCCAACGACGCCGCCAAGCGAGCCATGGGCCGCAACTCACTCGACCCCGCCTTCCGTGCAGCCGCTGCCCGCGCCGGTAAGGATCAAGCGGCGGCGGTCGCTGACGCCGTCGGCCGTCTCTGGTCCTGACGGAACGCTACGGTCCAGAGGTGCCTTCGGTGTTCGCCCGCAGGATCTTCCCAGCGTAGCCGGACATAATGGCTTCATGAGCATAGTGAAAATCAACGCCATCACCGTTCCTGCGGACAGCGGCGACGAGCTCGCGCAGCGCTTTGCCGCCCGCGCCGGTGCCGTTGACGGGCAGGAGGGTTTCGAAGGCTTCGAGCTTCTCAAGCCCGCCGACGAGCGCACCACGTGGCTGGTCGTGACCCGCTGGCGGGACGAGGAATCCTTCGAAGCGTGGAAAAACTCGCGCAGTTTCGGTGCCGGGCACGGACAGGCTGACCCCGTACAGGCCGACGGCGACACCCCCCGCCAGCGGCCTGTCGGCCTTTCCGCTGAGCTATGGAGCTACACCGTGGCCGGCGGCAGCGGCAGCCAGTAGCGGGGTGCCCGGTTTCGGGGAAACATAACGTCTCGAAGATGGGCCTGAGGGGTGGAGAACTCCAGACCGGGCCCGAAAAACAGCGCCGGTCCTTGCAGCCGGCGCGTGGACCTACTGTGCTTCCGAGGGCAACGCCTCATGGTTCGCACGCCCATGGGTGCGGCGGTCTTCCTTCATCTCTGCCTCGAAGAGGTGCCGCTTCCCGTCGACAAGCTCCTGGCGGGCCAGTTTTTCCGCCGCCTTGAACTGCGCATAATAGCCGTCGTCGTAGTCCTCGACCACCTGGAATGTCCACCGGCCGTCGATCACGTTCCGGCCCACAATCTCCTGCTCCAACCTATCCGCCAGCCCGGTGTGACCGGCTTCGCGGAACAGATCGACTGCCTCGCCCAGCGCCAGGTCCGCTTTACCGGTCAGCCGATGAAATCCGTAGAGGTAACCGCGGGCGTGTTCGACGACTTCGAGGGCCTCGGACAGTTTACCAAGGGCCGTGACGGTCGCGTCAGTCACCCCGTCCGGGCGTTGGTGGTTGGCATCGGGACCGTCGGACGCGGAATTACTCATGCCGCTTAGCATATAGCCGCAGCAACGGCGTGGTCGATGGAGGTCACGACTGCTCCATCAGCACCGTGGTCTGCACAGTTGCAACGCTGGGGCGCGACGGTACGCTGCTGAACCCGAACCTGACCGGTGGCCGGATCTGTGCCAGCCCGCCGGCGTCGCACCCGTCCCAGCTCACTACGGCCGAATCTATCCGCCAGATATCGGTGACCCCATAAAACTCCCGACGGCCGTCCTGTGCGGAACCAGCGGTCCGGACGCCGGGACTCAGCCGGGCGGCCACCGGGCTGACGGCGCGCAGCCAACCCGGGTGGACCGCCAGACGCCGCGGCAGCAGCGCAGCCGCATAACCCAGAATGGATCTGGCGCCTACATCCGCCCGGATCCGCAGTGGCCCGGCTTCAACCACCAGAATCTTCGTCTCATTCCAGGCGTCGAGGGAGGCCGTTACCGGAACCAGCAGCGTCTCATCAAAGCCGTAAGTGCTTGAAACAAAGTCGGCTATTTCAGCACTCGGGGCCAGCAGCATCCTGTGTCCGGACCGCATTTCCACCATCACATCGGCGAACGGCCCAAACGGCGACTGCGCCCACATTCCGACCACCGCGCGCAGACCGGAGGTTGTCCCCAGCCCCGCGATGCGGCCGGTAAACACCATTCGCGAGCCATAACCGGCGATGTCCTCAGGCCCGGTACATCAGTTGGTGTGGTGTGGCCCGGCCACGACTTCGGCCAGCTTCCCGAGCGAGCCCTCCAGCTGGTGCGCTTCCACCACCGGGAAGGAAATCTGCCGCAATACGTCCTTGTCCGTCACCTTGCTCCAGTCATAGGTCAGCGAGACATTAGTCGAATCCTGGGAGGTCGCTTCCAGCTCCCAGACCCATTCCCAGCCGGCCGGTTCCTTGCCCGCTTCGGCCGTCTTCCACGCCAGCAGTTTGTTCGGATCAAACCCCACCACGTGGTTATCCGTCTGGTACTCCCCGCCCATCTTGTCCCAAAACATGTTCATCGTGAACACCTGCCCAACGGCGGTGATCCGGTCCGTCTTCTCATCCGAGCGCACCATCCCCGAGCCATCGAGCTCAGCATGGTTCGCCGGGTTGCTTAGGAGCTTGAAGATCTCCTTTGCCGGGGCGTCAATTACGCGGTCAACTGTCAGTTTTCCTTCGGTTTCAGTCATAGTCCCAGCATTGCGCAGTTTGCTGATGATTTCCACTGCACCGAATTACGACGGCGTCGACCGGGCAGCCCGGTGAAGGCTCGGCTGGTGGTGGTGACGTCCGGTACACATATCCGCTCCGGAATATCGACGCACCACCCGTGGTTGCCGCCACCATGACTATTGACAACACCCAAAGCAGCCAGTCGCCGTCGACCATTGACCTCAAAGACCTCGGCACCGTGCACCGCCTGGGCTTCGGCGCCATGCGCATTGTCGGGGACGGTGTATGGGGTGAACCCGCGGACAGGCGCGCCGCCGTCGCCGTCGTGCGCCGCGCCGTCGAACTGGGCGTTGACTTCATCGACACCGCCGATTCCTACGGGCCGAACATCAGCGAGGAAATCATCGCCGAGGCCGTGCACCCCTACGGGGACACCCTGAAAATTGCCACCAAGGTCGGCTTCACCCGTACTGGGCCGGATACGTGGGTGCCGGTGGGACGCGCGGAATACCTGCGCCAGCAGACCGAGCTGAGTCTGCGCAAACTCAAGGTGGACGCGCTGGACCTGCTCCAGCTGCACCGCATTGACCCCAAGGTGGACGCCGAGGAGCAGTTCGCCGTGCTGCGCGACCTGCAGCAGGAAGGCAAAGTCAAGGCGCTGGGCCTGTCTCAGGTCAGCGTTGACGAGCTCAAGACCGCGGCCAAATTCTTTACCGTTTCCACCGTACAGAACCGCTACAACCTCACGGACAACTCCTCCGAGGACGTGCTCGATTACGCAGCAGAAAACGGCATCGGCTTCATTCCCTGGGCGCCCATTTCCGCCGGTGAACTGGCACAGCCCGGCGGCGCGCTGGATGAAGCAGCCAAGCGGCTCGGCACCACGACGGCGCAGGTTGCCCTCGCCTGGCTGCTCCGCCGCTCCCCCGTGATGATGCCCATTCCCGGCACCGGCTCGGTCAAGCACCTCGAGGAGAACCTGAAAGCAGCCGACGTCGTGCTCGATGATGCAACTTTTGCGGAGCTAAGCGCCGCGCGGTAGTCCCAATAAATTCCCACCACCGGGCTTACGCCCCGAATAGGAGAAAGATAATGGCCAACATACTCATGGTCGTTTCGGCCGCAGATCACCTCGCCATGAAGGACGGCAGCGAACACCCCACCGGCTACTGGGCGGAAGAACTCGCTGTCTCCCATCGCCTGCTGCTCGACGCCGGCCACACCGTGCACATTGCCACCCCCGGCGGCAGGAAGCCAACCGTTGATGAGGTCAGTTTGGCCCCCGAGGCCGCTGGCGGGCAGGAAAGGGCCGATGAACTGCGGTCCTACCTCGCCGGCATTGACGCGGAGCTGTCGTCGCCGCTGGTCCTCGCAGACGTCGATGCCAGCAGTTACGACGCCGTCGTTATGCCTGGCGGTCACGGACCCATGACCGACCTCTATCAGGACGCCGATCTGGGCACTGTGCTCACATCGATGGACGCAGCAGGGAAGATCATCGCCCCCTTCTGCCACGGTCCGGCAGGTCTGCTCAGCGCCGTCGACGGTTCGGGAACATTCCTCTTTGCCGGCCGCCGGCTCACCGTGTTCACCGACCACGAAGAGCTGAACGGGGGCACGGGCCCCAATACGCCGTGGCTCGTGGAGAGCGTGCTGCGCAGCAAGGGTGCCCTCGTGGAAACCGGCGCCGACTGGACTTCCCACGTGGTCCGAGACGGGAACCTGATTTCCGGCCAGAACCCGCAGTCCAGCGAGGACGTTGCCCGGCAAGTGCTGGCCGCCTTGGCCGAGTAGGGGGCGGCTGCGCTCAAAGAGCCTCTGTGCGTGCGGATCCACCGGCTGGTGGACCCGCACGCGCCCTGCCGTTCGCCGGTAACTTTGGGAGCAGCCACGACATCGTCACCCTGGCTTCGCAGCTATTCAAAATCGGCAAGAGCCCACGGCCGAAGCTTGGCGTCCAGCTCATCGAATCGGGCAGCAAGGTCGTTGAGATTCTTCCGGTAGCGAGTCGCCTGGAAAGGAATGTTCAGGCATAGGGCGTCCCACCAGACGACGTGATTGCCCAAGAGGTGAGTCGCAAGCTCTTGGTCGATCAAACGGCCGCTGAACTCCGCAGCCACTCGTTCGAAACACCACAGGATTTTGTACAGGTCCCGAGAGGGAGTCACGTTGGTCCCATTTGCGATGTCAGCAGGATATGACGACAAATCGGAAGATCCCTCTGCCAGGGATAGATACGTCCCACCCAACAGCTCCTCCCAAGACGGTCGATAGCAGTGGTTGGAGCCGCTTCGCGATCCAACTCGCCACATAAACTCCGACAGCCGATCCCGCGCTTGTCCGACCTCGCCGGACGTAATGTCTCGATGCATACCTACAGTTCGTTCAATAGCCAGCAGACTCCGCTGATAACGAAGCTGGAACCACGAGACAAAAACAGCGACCAGCACTGCCAAAAGGGCAATCGCTGGGCCCAATAACTCGGGCCAACCTAAAGTTGTGGCGTCGCGCACTGCTCTCCTAGCTAGCTGCTTGGGTGGAAACCTCCCTCTTCAGATCATGGCACGCTTGCCGCCCAAAGAACGTCTGCACGGGGCATATAACGTGCATCACCGAGCGATAGCCGCCTCCGCTGAGAACACGTCCTCGGGCATCGGCCGCCCTGCACGCACCAGAACGGAAACGCTGGCAGACACCTGCGACAAAGCTGCTGCTACTTTGGGTGCTATCCGCGATCGCCCTATTCGGCACGGCAGGCATAAAACCGGCTGGGAGAGTTCGCGGGCCGGGTTGGACAGCTCCGAGTGCGCGACGTCGACGCAGCACTTCTGGTCCTGCTCGCTCCCAACTGACCTCGCCAGCCGGGCGCCGCCGCCGTCCTCGGATTTAGGCCGCACCCGGGCTTCCGCCCACGGCGACAAGGGTGACCTCGCGCAGTTCTCCCGCTTCGGCGACCAACGTCAGGTACGTGCCGGCTGGCTGGCGCCGCCGATCCGTGGGCGAGCCCGGATTGAGCAGCCGCAGGCCACCGGGCGCCACGGTATCCCAGGGAATGTGGCTGTGCCCGAAAACCAGCACGTCCGCGTCCGGAAACCGTGCGGAGCACCGTGCCTCCCGCCCCGTTGCCGGCCCGGTTTCATGAACCATAACGAAGCGGATGCCCTCGATCACCACCCGGGCCACCTCCGGCAACCGCCCCCGCAGCTCGTCGCCGTCGTTATTACCGTAAACGCCCACGAGACGGGTCGCACGGTGCTCCACGTCGTCCAGGACTGACTCGTCGATCCAGTCGCCGGCGTGGAAGACAACATCCGCGGCCGCAACTGCGGCCAGCACCTGTGCGGGGAGGGCCCTTGCGCGTTGGGGGATATGGGTGTCGGAGAGCAGGAGCAGACGAGTGGCCATGCAGCTATCCTGCCACCGCGCATCGAAGGTGCCGCCGCCGTCGTTCGCAACCTGCAACCTTGGCCAACGTCGCGGTTAGCGGAACAGCCCGCTGTAAGCATTCAGTGCGGGCTGGCCACCCAGGTGCGCGTAGAGGACGTTGCTGGTTGCAGGAATGTCGCGGCTCTTGACCAGATCTATCAGCCCGGCCAGAGACTTGCCCTCATAGACCGGGTCCGTGATCATCCCTTCCAGGGAACCGGCCAGCCGGATCGCGTCCAGGGTCGATCTGACGGGGATGCCGTAGAAGCCCCCGGCCCAACCTTCCAGCACGTTGATTTCATCGTCGCGCAGCTCGCGTCCCAGGCCGATCAGCTCGGCTGTGTTGCGGGCGATCCGCTCCACCTGGTCACGGGTCTTCTGCAGCGTGGCGGAGGCATCGATGCCAATCACGCGGCGCGGCCGGTCCTGGCCGGCGAATCCGGCGATCATGCCGGCGTGGGTTGAGCCGGTCACGGTGCAGACGACGATGGTGTCGAAGAAAATCCCTAGTTCCTTCTCCTGCTGTTCCACTTCATAAGCCCAATTCGCGAAGCCAAGCCCACCGAGTTTGTGGTCCGAGGCGCCGGCCGGGATGGCGTAGGGCTTGCCGCCGGCTTCCTCCACCTCATGGATGGCCTGCTCCCAGCTGCTGCGGATGCCGATGTCGAACCCCGCGGTATCCAGCGTGACGTGGGCGCCCATGATGCGCGAAAGCTGGATATTGCCCACGCGGTCGGTCAGCGGGTCGGGCCAGTCCACCCAGTTTTCCTGCACCAGTCGCGCCTTGAGACCTAGTTTGGCGGCCACGGCTGCAACCTGGCGCGTGTGGTTTGACTGATACCCGCCGATCGAGACCAGGGTATCGGCACCTTGGGCCAGCGCGTCCGGCACCAGGTACTCCAGTTTCCGGGTCTTATTGCCGCCAAAGGCCAGCCCGCTGTTGACGTCCTCGCGCTTGGCCCAGATCTGTGCGCCGCCCAAATGCTGGCTCAATCGCGGCAGCGGGTGCACCGGGCTGGGCCCAAAGGTCAGGGGGTAACGCTCAAAATCGGTGATGGCCACAGGAATCTCCTTGTTGTGGTTGCGGGACATTCGTCAGGTGCGGAAGATCGTTAGCCGGGCCCCACTTGAGAACAATATGTAATATATTGCATGTGTTCCGGCGCATCTGTCAAGGTCCCGAACGCTCCCCGGATGGCCGACGGCGGCAGGCGGGTGCCGCCGTCGGCCATCCAATTGAGGGGGAAGAAGACGGGGACGGAGTGCCTGATGAGTATGTATATCATTTGCAACATGCCTATCCCCTCCATTCACGGCGTACACAAACGCTCGCTCCTGCGCGACGACGTGTACCAATCGCTCCGCGATGCCATCGTCAATGGAACATTCGCACCCGGTGAAAGACTGAAAGATACCGAGTTGGAACAATGGCTGGGCGTGAGCCGGACCCCCATCCGGGAGGCGCTTTTGCGGTTGGAGCGGGCGGGCCTGGCCATCGCCGTGCCCGGCCGGGCAACCATTGTTGCCCCCTTCGACCTGGCATCCACTATTAGCGCGCAGCAGGTGGTTGCAGCCATGCACGAGTTGGCTGCGCGATTGGTGGTTCCCTCCCTGACGGCGGAACACACTACCGAAATGGAGGAGGCCAACGCACGTTTCGCCATGGCCTTGCAGGATCAGAATGTGGATGCCGCATTGCTGGCGGATGATGACTTCCACGGCGTATTCGTAGCCCGTTGCGGAAATACCGTGATCCCCGAGGTTCTGGAACAAAGCACTCCGGTGCTGCGCCGCGTGGAGCGAGTGCACTTCGCATCCTTTGCCGCACGGACTTCCGTATCCCAGCACGATGAAATTATCCGGTTTGCACGCGTCGGCGATGCGGAGGGGGCGGCCCGAGTCAGCCGGGAAAACTGGCTTAGCCTGCGTTACGCGCTGCCCGAGTAACGCAGCAACTCTCGCTGCGCCGGGCAGGCCAGGAGGCTACGCACGCTTATGAGGCTTCGGCTGCCGCGACGGTCGCCCTCGACGACGCGCCGAGCGTCTATGCCGTTCCTGCCGGTTGCCAATTACGAAAACGGCTTCTTCTTGGGCGATCCGGTCTGGCCAGCATGGACACCTTCCGCTGCTTCGGCCAGAAACCATCCCCCGCCCCCGCTCTGACACAATGGCGGGCATGGGAAACACCGAAAATGGACTCGAACTCCGCATCTCACTGGACGGAATTGAGCCGCAGATCTGGCGGTCGATTCGCGTCCCGGAGAGCATCGAACTGGCGGAGCTGCACCGGGTAATTCAATTGGCGTTCGGCTGGGAGGACCGCCACCTGCATCAGTTCACCGCCGGAACTGACACAGATACGCGACGAATCCTCTCGGACGAAGAGACCGCCCAAGAGATCGGGGTCGAATCCGAGACCGCCGTGTTGCTGACCTCCGTGCTGGAGACGGTGGCAGGATCGAGCAGCGCGGGCGTGGCGGGCTCGAGCACCAGCGCTGCCGGCGCCGCGGGCCAGGCCGCCACGCTGAGTTACGAGTACGACTTCGGGGATTCCTGGGACCATACCATCGCGGTAACCGGCCGGTGCCTGCTCCAACAGGGCCAGATTACCTGCATCGGCGGCGGGCGTCGCGGTCCGGTGGAGGATTCCGGCGGCGCCAGCGGCTATACCCACCTGAGCCAGGTGCTCGCGAATCCGCGGCATCCGGAGTATGAGGATCTGGCGGATTGGTACGCGGGCGCCGCGTCGGCAATGGGCAGGTTTGTCGCTGCCCCTTTTGACGCCGAGGCCTTCGATGTCGACGCCGCCAACGCGCGGCTGGCACGTTTTGCCATGCTGCGCAGTGCCGGGCCGCCCACCGAAACCGAGGTTGACGCCGTCGTCCGTCCCGTCCGTTGGCTGCTGCAGCGCGCCGGGACCGCCGGTCTGGAACTCACGGCAGCCGGCTACCTCAAGCCCGCTGTGGTACGCGCGGCCGTGGCGGAACTGGGCTGGCAGGAGCGCTGTTACGGCACGATCAACCGCGAGGACCAGGCCGTTCCTGTGCTGGAACTGCGCGAGAATTGCGTGCGCTGGAAGCTGCTGCGCAAGACCAAGGGCAGGCTGGTCCGCACGCCCGCGGCACGGAAAATCGCCGACGACGACGCCGCGTTGTGGGCCCATGTTGCCGAACGTTTTGCGTTCCCCGGGACCAACGCCGAGGACCTGGTGCATCGCGTGATTGTTGGCTGGCTGCTGGAGGACACCATGCCCGACCGGCACGTCATCGGCCAGGTGCTGGCCGACATTTTGAACAATTCAATGTTCCGGATGGCTGGCGGAGGGCCGGTGGAGGAACTCGACTCAATGAGCCTGCACCAGGAGTTGCGCTGGGCGCTGGGCTGCCTGGATCTGCGGGAACCGGAGGAAAAGTCCGGTAAAGAAGGAAAGCTCACGCTGGCGGGGATCAAGTTCCTGCTGGACGTCCGGAGACGGCGAAACCGGGAATAAGCCGGGCCGGCGACGAACGGGGAAGGCGTCAATTGGACGCCAGGTGCCCATTAGACGAAGGGTTGCAAGGTACTGATCCGGTTCAGATACCATCCACTTACCCATCCACCTACTCGCCCAGCTACCGACTGCCATCGAAAAGCTGGCAGCAGACCAGGCCGAACGGCTGGCTCTACTCCGCGCTGAATCCGGGTTGCAAATGCCTGACGCATGCGTGCCGCTCACGGCGATCAACTGCGGCGCCTCGCTGGCAACCTTTGACCCGAAGTTCGCTGCTGCGGCAGACCGACTGGGCGTGGCCCAGCCAGTTGTGATCGAGCCAGTTGTGATCGAGCCAGAGGATGGCGGCCCGATTTCGCAGCAGCATGGGCCGCAGACCTCACAATGGCGGAGCGTTGGGGCTGCCCCCTTTCTATCCGGCCGGCTGCGCGCTGACCATCTCCTCGCTGCGCTCCCACAGGGCCCTGGCCAAACCGGCGTCGTCGGCCTGCTTGTTTGCCTTCGCGACCTTGCGCTTGGCATAGTACTGTCCGGAAACCCAGTCCGCTCCCGGCCGCGCGGTCGCCAGCCAGACCAGCGTTTCTGCGCCCTGCTCCGGGGTCAGCATGAACCTGCGCATGATGCCCTTGTAGGCAAAACGCATCGGGCTGTTCGACTCCGCGGAGAAGTTCGTCGCCACCCCTCCCGGGTGGAAAGCCGCCGTCGTCAGTCCCTGGCCGCCGTAGCGGCGGTCAAGTTCCTTCGTGAACAGAATGTTCGCCAGCTTGGCATTGCCGTAAGCCCTGTTCGTGCCGTACTTCTTTTCGGCGTCCAGATCATCGATGTCCAGGTGGCCGAAGAAACTGTTCGCCACGCTGGAGGTATTGATCACCCGGGCCTTGCTCTCCAGCAGCACGTCCAGCAACAGGGTCGTCAGCAGGAACGGTGCCAAGTGGTTCACCTGGAACGTCTTCTCGTGCCCGTCCACAGTCAGCCCGCGGCGGCCCATAATACCGCCGGCGTTGTTTGCCAGCACGTCGATGCGCGGATATTTTCCCTTCAGCCCGGCCGCCAGACCCCGCACCTGGTCCAGCTGGGCGAAGTCGGCGAGAAAGTACTCCGCGCCGAGTTTGCCGGCGATCGCCTTGGTCTTTTCCGGCGACCGGCCGACGACGACGACCCGGTCACCCGCCGCGCTCAGCGCCTGCGCAGCCGCTGCACCGATTCCGTCGCTGGCTCCAGTGATGACGATCGTACGTTCTGCCATGGCTAGTCCTTCGGGTTGTCCAGCGTGAGGTCCGCGGCGCGGGGAGAGCTGCTGATGATAGAACGGCGCCGGCGGGTCAGTTGTTCCAGGCGGGCGGAGCCAAGCGGCCGGCCGGTGCCGGTGTCGGCGCCCGGGTTTCCGCTAAGGTCTAACTGTTCCGTCCGCGGGCCGCCACGCGCCACGTATCGGCCACGGCGCCGTCGACCATCACACTCAGCTCATCGGCCAGGTTCACCGCCGCACACACGTGGTTGGGAACCACCCGGATCAGCTCTCCCGGAGTCGGGAGCACCGTGTTCTCCGGAAATTCAACCGTCGCGTGGTGTTCGGAGAGCGCGGTGATGCGTGCGTCCCTGTGGTCGGGCAGCCGGCCGCCGCCGGTGGTCCACGCCGGCCAGTCTGCGCCGAGCGTCTTGCTGCCGGAATCCAAAATGATGTGCTGCCCATGCCGGCTGACCACCGTTGCCACCGCCCAGAGAGCGACGTCACCCCACCCGCAGGTGCCCATTTCAACCTGTTGAGCATCATTGAACAGATAAACTCCAGGACGCATCTCGGTGAGGATTCCAGCGTCCGCAACTGCCGCCGTAGGCGTCGAACCGCCGCTGACCACAGCGGCTTCCAGCCCGGCGGCGGCAAGGGACTGCACCGCGGCGGCGAGCGCCTGTGCCTCATCCTGCGCGGCGCTGCCTTGGTTTCCCGGCCCGTAACCGTGGCCGGGAAAGGTAAAAACTCCGCGGACATCGAGCCCGGCGTCGGCTGCAGCCCTGGCGAGGCTACCTGCATTGGCCGCAGCTGCGCCGCTGCGGTGATGGCCACTGTCCACTTCCACCAGCACGCCGATCGGGGCTCCCGCCGTGGCCGCAGCCAGTTGGCGTGCGCCCTCCACCGAGTCAATACCGACGGTCAGCTTGACGTTCTCCGCGAGTGCCTGCAGCCTCGCGCCCTTTCCCTCGTCCGCCCACACGGGAAAGGCAAGGAAGATGTCGGTGACACCTGCCACCGCGAAGACTTCCGCCTCGCCCAGAGTCGCGACGGTCAGCCCGACGGCACCGAGTCCGATCTGCCGCAGGGCCAGCTCCAGCACCTTGTGCGTCTTGGCGTGTGGCCGCAGGTCCATTCCCTTTGCCGCAGCGGCGTGCGCCATCGCCGCCAGGTTCGTCTCTACGATGGCGGCGTCCACGGCAAGGAACGGCGTGGCAGGAAGATGGCTGGCGTTCAGACTGGCAGGCATGGCCTCATCGTGTCAGGAATCCGGGTGCGGGCCAAGACGGCCGGCTCCGACCTGGGGTCCGGGCGGTAACGTAGGCCTATGGGGAAGAAACCGCAGGATTACGAGCCCGACCGTTGGAGCAGCCGGGACGTCGCGCTCTGGACAACTGCCGAGCTGGCGGTGGCCACGCTGCAGGGGAATCTCGCCGGCATGCCCGTCACTGCGGTGCCCTTCGCCCTGCGCTTGAGCAATGCCGGCGATGAAGGAGTCTACGCGCACGGGGCGTTCCGGTTGCTCGACTACCGCGCTCCGGGGGACGGGAGCTACGCCTACAACAGTTCCACCATGCTGGCCACCGGCCGCGGAGCCGTCCCCTTGATGATCGGCGTTGCCGCGGTGCGGGCCATGGGCAATGCGGGCCGGGGCAGCGCTGCCGCGTCCCTGGCGATCCCGCGCTGGCTGCAGATTGAGCAAGGAACGCTGGCCGTCAGTAACTACGGTTTTTACCTGCACACCGCTACGGCCGTCCTGGCCTGGGACTGGCATAGCATCCATTTCGCAGAGCTCATTGGCCCCGGCGCGCTGCGGATTCAGGGCCAGTCGCCGCAGGGCTTAGTCAATTGGATCATTGAATCCGAGTGGGCGGAGCTGGTGTTTTTCTTCTGGGCCGGCGTTCGCAACCCCACACACCCGCAGTACGTCACCCGGACATGGCTCCCGGAGGAGTGGCTGACCAGGGCGTTTGTCTTCTCCCGGTCCGAGCCGGGTGTTGGCCAGCCCAGCAGCGCGCAGTTTCAGCGGATTCGGGGCCAGCTCCGGCCCTAGCCGTCTAGGCCTGACCCGTGCCGAGCATCCGTGCGACCTTCTCCTCAAGGGCGGCCACCGTCGCATCGGGCAGCACAATCAGGCCGTCCAGTTCACGGCGGGCGCGGCGGTAGGCGGTCTGCCGCTCGGACGGCGTAGCCGCGTCATCCACGGCAATGGTGATCAGCTTGCGTGCGGTGGCCAGACGCTGGCGTTCGGGCCCGGTGAAGCTGCTGTCTTTGACCCGGCGGGCCTCCCGCTCAGCTACTTCAAACGCGACCTCATAGCCGTTGACGGCGGCGCGGTACTCATCCAGCCGGCCCTTAGCTGTGATTTCGGCGGCCTCAGCGGGCCTGAGGCCGTCGGCCTCCCGCTTGGCGCGCAAAAATGCGACCGTGAGCGGTTCGCGCACATCGGTCATCATCGGAAAGTCGATCAGCTTCCCCACATCAAGTTCGTAGTCCAACCACCGTTTATTGACGCCGTCGTGCATGAGAAGTAACTGTGCCACCTCATCGGCGCGCACCTGCTCCACCCGCAGCGCCTGGTTTTTGACCTGGTACAGCTCGAGTCTGCGCTGATGCCTGCGTTCGCCGGCCTTGGACCAGGACCGTGCCCAGCCCCCCACTACACCGCTGAGGGGAAAGACCAGCCACCAGTAGTGGCCTGCGAAATCGAGTATGGACTGCACGCTTCCATCGTCCCATTCCCGGCCCGGCACGGCCAGACCCGCCCAGCCCTGGTCCGTGCCGGATTGCCGGGCAGATGCTGACACGCACTGGTTCGGATGGTAGACCAGAAGGATGCGCACTCACGAGCCCTGCCCCAACAGCCCCGTCCAACCTGCCGGCCGCACTCCTGCCGGCCGCACTCCTGCCGTCGCCTCCGTCGCAGGTACCGTCGTCAACCATTCCACCGCCGATTTGGCGGGTCACTGAGATGGGCCGGATCGAGGACTACGCGATCATCGGAGATCTGCATACTGCGGCGCTCGTGGGCACCAGCGGTTCCATAGACTGGCTCTGCCTGCCGAACTTCGATTCGCCCGCTTGCTTTGCGGCACTGCTGGACGACGACGGCGCCGGCCGCTGGCTGCTGGCTCCGGAAGCGGGCGGGGTGTGCACGCGCCGGCAGTATCGGCCAGGCACACTGATCCTGGAGTCCGAATGGGATACCGATGAGGGACGGGTCCGCGTCACTGACTTTATGCCGCCGCGCGACGAGGTTGCCGACGTCGTCCGCATTGTTGAGGGGCTCAGCGGAACCGTGCGCATGCGCGGCGAGCTGGTGCTGCGCTTTGACTACGGCCATGTTGTGCCGTGGGTGCGCAAGCACGGGAACGGCATCCGTGCGGTAGCCGGGCCGGACGCGGTACTGCTGGTGACCCCGGCGCCGGTGGAGGGCGAACACATGAGTTCCGTCAGCGAATTCACCGTCAACGCGGGCGAGAAGGTACCTTTCGTGCTGACCTGGCATCCCAGCCATCAGACCCAGCACCGGACGCGGACCGTGGATCCGGACAGGGCACTGGCGCGGACGCAGGATTACTGGACGCAGTGGAGCGGGCGCAGCAAAGCCGCGGGGCCGCACAAGGACGCCGTGCAGCGCTCACTGATCACCCTCAAGGCGCTGACTTACATGCCTACCGGCGGCATCGTGGCTGCCGCAACAACATCACTGCCGGAGCAGATCGGCGGCCCGCGGAACTGGGACTACCGGTATTGCTGGCTGCGGGACTCCACCCTGACGCTGCAGGCGCTGCTGGCCGCCGGGTACACGGACGAGGCCACTGCCTGGCGGGACTGGCTGCTGCGCTCGGTCGCCGGGGACCCGGCAGATCTGCAGATTATGTATGCCATTGACGGCCGGCGGCGCATTCCCGAGGCCGAGTTGGATTGGCTGCGCGGCTTTGAGGGATCCTCCCCGGTGCGCACCGGAAACGCCGCGGCGGACCAGCTGCAGCTCGACGTCTGGGGCGAGGTGCTGGACGGCCTGTCCCTGACCCGCAATGCGCTGCTGAAGGCCAATGACAGTTCCTGGGCTGTGCAGTCGGCGCTGATGGAGCACCTCGAGACCGTCTGGGACAAGCCGGACAACGGCCTCTGGGAAATGCGCGGGCCACGGCGGCACTTCACCCATTCGAAGGTGATGGCATGGGTGGCGGCGGATCGGATGGTCAAGGGAATCCGGAAGTTCCATCTGGACGGTCCGGTGGACAGGTGGGAGGCGCTGCGGGACACCATCCACGCCGACGTGATGGAAAACGGTTTCGACGCCGGCCGCAACACGTTTGTCCAGTCCTACGGCAGCACCGAGCTCGACGCCAGTCTGCTCCTGATCCCGCGTGTGGGGTTCCTGCCGCCGGACGATCCGCGCGTCATCGGCACCATCGACGCGATCCTAGAGGAGCTCTCCCAGGACGGTTTTATCATGCGGTACCGTCCGCAGACGAGCGACGATGGCCTGCCCGGCGGGGAGGGCGTGTTCCTGGCCTGCTCCTTTTGGATGGTGGATGCGCAACTCGGGGCCGGACGGCGGCGGGAGGCCACGGAACTGTTCGAACGGCTTCTGGCGCTGCGCAACGACGTTGGCCTGCTCAGTGAGGAATGGGACACGCAGTCCGGACGCCAGCTTGGCAACACCCCGCAGGCGTTCAGCCATTTTGCACTGGTTAACAGTGCCATCCAGCTCCATCACGGGAAGGCACACCGCAGCGATGCTCCGGTGGCCGACGCGCATCCAAGCGCAGATGCCTAGGATGGGCTGATGACGCAGACACGCACACAGGACCACCTCCCGGCAGACGAAGCATCGGATGAATTCCAGTGGCTGGAGGACATCCACGGGGACGAAGCGATCACTTGGGTCCGTGAGCACAATGACCGCACCGACGCGCAGCTGCTGACCGATGAGTACACGGCGCTGGAAGGGCGGGTACTGGGGGTCATGGATTCGGCCGACCGCATCCCGCTGGTGAACAAGCGAGGCGATTGGTACTACAATTTCTGGCGCGATCAGTCCCATCCCCGTGGGCTGTGGCGTCGGACCAGCTGGGCGCAGTACCAGGCCCGCACGCCGGAATGGCAGGTCCTGCTGGACATCGACGAGCTCTCCAAAGAAGAAGACCTGTCCTGGGTCTGGTCCGGTGCGTCCATGCTGAGGCCCGCAACAGGATCAGAGTATCGGAGCGCGATGGTCGCACTCTCCGCCGAGGGCGGAGATGCGGTCACCTACCGCGAATTCGATTTGTCCACCCAGGTCTTTGTCCCGGCCGGCTTCATCCTGCCGGCCGCGAAGACGCGCCTGAGCTGGCGGGATGCCGACACGCTCTACGTGGGGACGGATCTGGGAGCGGGCTCCATGACGGCATCGTCCTACCCATCCCAGTGCCGGATCCTGCACCGCGGACAGTCGTTGGCGGAACTGGCAGGCACTGCGCCATACTTCCAGGTCCCCGAAGACCATCTCAGCGGTGCTGTCTCGCATGACCGCACACCTGGCTTCGAACGTGACGTAGCCTCCGATGTGATCGACTTCTTCCGCAGCAGGACTTACCTGCGCCAAGACAACGAATGGGTGCACATTGACGTCCCGGAGGATGTCAACGTCTCCCTCCACCGGCAGTGGCTGCTGCTGCGTCCACAAACGGATTGGGAGCTGGAGGGAACTATTCACCCCGCCGGCAGCCTGCTCGTGACGGAACTTACGGCCTTCCTCTCAGGTAGCCGGCAGCTGCGGACCGTCTTCGTCCCCGATGTTCACACGGCTCTGCAGTCGTGGAGCTGGAGTTCGAATTTCCTGCTCCTGAACCTGCTCCAGGACGTATCGGCAGCCGTGACGGTCCTGGACCCGGCCGCCGGCTGGGCAGCCCGTGACCTGGCCGGCTGTCCACCGCTGCACTCGGGCGAGGCCTTTGCCGTAGACGACGAGGATCCTGTCTGTGGCGACGATTACTGGCTGCTGGTCAGTGGCTTCCTCACCCCCACAACCCTCCTCCGCGGAACCCTTTCAGCCGACGGGTCAGCGGACGGGACGGCCGTCGGGTCAGCGACCGCGGCCGTCGGGTCCGCGACCGCGGCCACCCGGGCCGGCAAGAGGGCAGCCCTGGTCCGGCAGGCGCCGTCGTTCTTTAATGCTGACGACCTGGAGGTCCAGCAGCACTTTGCCGAATCCGCCGATGGTACGCGCATCCCGTACTTTCAGGTGGGCCGCCGGGACCTCGTGCTCGACGGCGCCAATCCGACGCTGCTAAGCGGTTACGGCGGATTCGAGGTATCCCGCACGCCCGCCTACAGCGGAGCCTTGGGCAGGACCTGGCTGGAGCGGCGGACCGTGCTGAGCGGGGTTGAACGCGGTGGCGTCTATGTCTTGGCCAATATCCGTGGCGGCGGCGAGTACGGACCGCTGTGGCATAGGTCCGCGCTCCAGGAAAACCGGCATAAGGCCTACGAGGATTTTGCCGCGGTGGCGCGGGACCTAATGGCGCGTGGGGTGACCAGCCGGTCACATTTGGGGTGCTCGGGCGGCAGCAACGGCGGACTGCTGGTGGGCAATATGCTCACCGGCTATCCCGAGTTGTTCGGCGCGATCTCCTGCGGCGTGCCGCTGCTGGACATGCGGCGCTACACGAAACTCTCCGCCGGTGCCTCGTGGGTTGCGGAGTACGGAGACCCGGACGTGCCGGCGCAGTGGGAGTTTATCCGGACGTTTTCCCCGTACCATTTACTGCGCCAAGGCGTCGACTATCCGCCGGTCTTTCTTTGGACCGCCACGTCCGACGACCGGGTCGGGCCGGTCCAGGCCCGCAAGATGGCAGCTCGGATGGAGGCCATGGGCATCCCCGGGGTCTGGTTCCACGAAGCGCTGGAAGGCGGACATGCCGGGGCCAGCAACAACCGGCAGGCAGCCCGGCTGCACACGGCCTCCCACGAGTTCCTCTGGCGGCATCTGGCTGGTTGAGCAGGGCCTTTGCGCCCCGCGCAGCTGCGGGACCATGAAAGGAATGTTGCCAGCTGGCGGTGAACGGGTGTTCACTGGGTGGTGAACTGCTGTTCACCACCCGTACCATCCCCGCCGACCGCGACCCGGTCCGGCGCCGGGCGTATTCCCGCCCGAATTTTTCCGAAAGGCCCCCTGTGCCCTCGCACTCCGCGAAGACCACTACGCGCAGACCAACAGGTCTCATCATCGCCATCCTCTGCCTTTCCGGCACGGTGGTCTCGCTGCAGCAGACCATGGTAATTCCGCTGCTGCCGGACTTCCCCAAAATCCTGGACGCCAGCCCGGACGATGTCTCCTGGCTGGTTACCGTCACGCTGCTGACCAGTGCCGTCGCCACGCCCATCGTGTCCCGGCTGGCGGACATGGTCGGGAAGCGTCGAATGATGATCGTCGCGATGGTACTCATGGTGATCGGCTCGGTCATTGCGGCGTCCGGCGGTAATTTTGTCACGCTGGTGGTTGGCCGGGCTTTCCAGGGCTTCGCCGCGTCTTTGATCCCGGTGGGCATCAGTATCATGCGCGATGAACTGCCCAAGGAAAAGGTCGCCTCGGCGGTCGCCCTGATGAGCGCCACGCTGGGCATCGGAAGTGCACTGGGCCTGCCGCTGTCCGGGGTTATATACGAGGCGCTCGGCTGGCAGGCCATCTTCTGGCTCTCTGCCGTCGTCGGTATCGCGTTGATCATCGCAGTGCTGGCCATCGTGCCGGAATCAGAGCTGCGGACCCGGGGCCGGTTCGATTTCCTGGGCGCCGCGATGCTCTCGATCGCCCTGACCACGATGCTACTGGCAATTTCCAAGGGCGGCAGCTGGGGCTGGAGCAGCGAGCCGGTCATCTTGCTGTTTATCACCACGGCGGTGGTGCTGGCCGTGTGGTTCCCATTCGAGCTGCGGGTCAGCCAGCCAATGGTGGATCTGCGTACGTCCGCCCGCAGGCCGGTGCTGCTGACCAATATTGCCTCGATCCTGGTGGGCTTTTCGATGTACGCCAATATGCTTTCCACCACGCAGCAACTGCAGATGCCGAAGGTTTCCGGCTACGGATTCGAGCTCAGCGTGGTGGTCGCCGGACTGTGCATGGTGCCATCGGGCCTGGCGATGGTGGCGCTCGCTCCGATTTCCGCCATTATTACCAAGCGGTTCGGCGCCAAGACCACCTTGATTGTCGGTGCGCTGGTCCTGGCGGTCTCCTATGTGGCCCGGGTCTTCCTCAACAGCGAGATCTGGATGATCATTGTCGGCGCCATGGCGGTCAGTATGGGCACGGCAATTGCTTACGCAGCGATGCCGACGCTGATCATGCGCTCGGTACCGATTACGGAGACCGCCTCTGCAAACGGTTTGAATTCGCTCTTGCGCGCGGTGGGAACCTCGACGGCGTCCGCAACCGTAGCTGCCATCCTCACGTCGGTGGTGATGGACCACAATGGCGTGTCGCTGCCGACGCTGGATGCGTTCAAGTTCATCTTCTGGCTCGCCGCCATCGCCGCCCTGCTGTCGGTGGGCGTGACGGTCTTCATTCCGAAGTTCCTGACGGCGACCGGCTTGAAGGCCGACGACGGCGGCACCGCTGGTTCCGCCGCTGCTCCCGGCGCTGCTCCCGCCGGCTCTGCCCAGGTCAGCGGGGGGCCGGTCCCGGTGGCAAAGGCGCTGCCCGGCTCGGCATTGCCGGGGACGGTGAATGCAGCGGCGGACGCCGGCGGCATCAAGTCCGCCGGCAGCGAGGTGGAGATTGTGGTCAGCGGCACGGTGGTCAGCGCTGAGGGTCTGCCTATCCGCAACGCGGTGGTCAATATCCTCAGCACCAACGGAGCGCCGGTGGACTGGAGCCGGGCGAATAATGACGGCGGATATTCGGTGGTGCTGCCCGGTCCGGACCGTTATCTGGTGGTCTCCAGCGCCGATGGCTGGGCACCGCATTCCCAGGCCCTGGACTTCACCGATGCCGCCAGCTGGCAGCAGATCGTCCTATCCCGCCGGTTGACCCTGGCCGGAACGATCAGTGGGGCTCAAGCACCCGGGGACACAGCCCTGGTCACGCTGACCCGGCCCACGGGGGAGTTCATCGCGTCCACGCACACCCGGAACGGGAGGTACGAGCTGCCGTTGCCGCCCAGCGGACGTTACATTCTCAGCACCTTGGACCCGCAGGGGGAAACGGCACGCGCCCGGCAGATCACGGTGGCGGGCCAATCCGCCGTCGTCGACTTTGAGGCGCCCCTTGACGCGGGGGTACGGACGTGACCGCCAACGCGGCCGCAGCGGGCAGTGCCACCCGGAAAGCCATTGTCGATGCCGGCCGCGACCTCTTTGGCGAGCGGGGTTACAGCGCCGTGACCATTAAAGATGTGGCGGTCCGGGCCGGTTTCTCCCCCGCAATGGTGATGAAGGTGATGGGCAGCAAGGCCGAGCTGTACAGCGCTGCCGCCCCGGAAGGCCCGAATGTGGATGACCCGGGCAGCGCTGAGCCCGTGGGATACCAACTGGTGCGTCGAATTGTCACCCGCCGCGATCAGCGCGAGGCCGAACCCTGGGCCATGCTACCCATTTTGATCCACGACGCGCCCGACCCGGACGCGGCGCGGGTGACTTTCCGAAACCGGTACGTAAGCCGGATTGCGGAGCGGATTGGCGATACGGAGCCCGGGCTGCGGCGCACAAAGCTGGTGGTCTGCGCGCTGCTGGGACTCGGTGCCGGCGTCCGGACACTTGGCGTTCTTGGCCCGGGCGAGGTGGGCGGTGAAGCGCTGATCCGCGAATATGGCGCTCTGGTGCAGGGGATTATTGACGGGAGTGTTTAGGCGGCGCCATGTTTACCGCACCGAGACTCTTCCGTAACTCTCAATGTCAGCTTGATCTCATTCCGCGCGTCGTGGGCGTGTGGCGTGTCCACGCCCGAATTTGGCGCGTAGTGTCCAAAGCCTGCACCGCAGATTAGCTTGCACCCGCACGACGCTCTTAGGAGCATTTATGGACCAGTACCTGAACATCAACGATTTACTCATCTATTCCGGAACCGTGCTCATCGCCGTGATGATGTTTGCCGTTATCGGGGTCTCGTTTCTGGGTTGTCTGTTACTGGCCCTTGCTGCCAGAGCGCTCCAGTGTGCATCCCTGGCACTGACCGGAGCCGTGGTGGCCCAGTGGTCCGGCTGGCGTGCTGGTAGTGCGGCAGCGCCCGGGCCGGCGACCGTGGCAGGCGCTTCCCAACGTCCGGGGACGGAAGCCATCCAGGTGCTCGATTCCGCGACCCATCACTGAACCCAAGCGGCAGGCGACGGCGGGGCAACAGCGGCGGGGCAACGGCCGTCCCGCCTGAGCAGGGCGGCGCCGCATCATTCCCGCGGCTCCGCCCCTGCTGCGGTGCCTGCTAGTCGGTCTTGACGATATATACATCGCAGGACGCATTGTGCGCAACGGTGTTGGCCACGCTGCCCAGGATGCGCCCCATGCCCTGCATCCGCACACTTCCGACCACGATCACCTTCGCGCCAAGTCTGTCGGCTTCGGAGATCAGGACCTCGTGCGGCTTTCCGCGAAGGGCGGCAAACGTCGTTTTCACCCCCGTTGACCCCAAATCTGACGCGACCAGCTGCGCCACCCTTTCGGCGTCGTCGGCATCGGAGACTACCCAGCGATCGCTGCCGATCTCCACTACCTCGGTCCGGTCCCCCTCGTACGCCGTCACGACCCGCAGTTCGCCGCCCATCCCGGTGGCCAGACGCGCTGCCGCACGGGCGGCCTTCATAGCCGTTTCGCTTCCGTCGACTCCAACAACGATGGTGTCGGTCATTTTGCTGCTCCTTCGTTCGATAAGGAAATCCTGTAACACGTCACTACATTAAGTCACATCCAGCGCCGGAGCGTGGCATGAGCCCGCCGCCCACCTGCAGCAGGGCCCTTCCCACGGGTCGCCCCCGCCCAACTAGGTCGCACTTACGGCACGCAAAACGCGAAATGAGTGCGTTATCTGCTACCTAGTTGGGAATCATTTAGGCTGGCAGGGGCCGCGGTACCCCGACGACGGTCCTTCATGTCGCGGCTGCCGGCGGGTGGCTGACCGGCACGGATGCGGTCCCGGGGCGGAATATCCAAGCAAGGGACACGATGAACCAACCCAATTCAATGGGGCGTCCGACGGTGCTGCGCTCCGCGCTCCCGCGGTGGAGTGCCGTGCTGGTCTGGCTTTTCTGTGCCGGCCTGGCGGGGAACTTTCTGGTGCTGGGCCGGGCCGGTGAGCTGTTGGCGTATCTGCCGTGGCTGGCCCTGGTGAGCTGGGGAACCTATGTGCTCTCCTGGCGCCCTTGTCTTCGGGTGTGGCCGGACCGGCTGGTCTTGGTGAACCTGCTGCGGGACCGGGTGATCCTCTTCGCTGCCGTGGCGGATATCCGGGTGACCCATTCCGTGGTGATCAAGACGAAGGACGCGGTCTTTACCTCTTGGGGGGCGCCCGGGCTGGAAAGGTTCGGGCCAAAGATCGGCGACGGCGGCGTGCCACGTTCTGCGGCCCGGGGCTCCGGAGCGGGGCGTTCGGACACCGGATCGCAGGCCATCCTGACGCGCGCGTGGTCCGGCTGGGAACAACGACAGGCCGATGGCGGAACAGCATCGGCAGCCACTGCCCCGGTGGTGTCGCCTGTGAGAACAACCTGGAGCAAGCCGGCCCTGGTCAGTGGCGTTATTGTGCTGGCAGGGTGCCTGGCCGACGTGCTGGTGCATATCTGACGGGCCGCCTAATCCGGGCACGGCGATGGCCCCGGCTCGCTGTGAGCCGGGGCCATCACTTACTGTTATGGGTTCAATGCTGCCCTATGGCTGGGCTCTCCCCACGGAGATCCTTACCGATCGGTCAGCTCTTCCAACCCACCTTTGTCCAGTCGATATCCTGGAACTGTACGGCTCCAATGTTGACCAGGCCCTTCTTGACCGCGCTCACCGTTGGTGTCGGGGAAATCGGCACCATTGGAACGTAGGAGAAGATGGTCTGATCAATCTTCTGTGCCAGCGCCCGCTGCTTCTCCGGGTCCAGCTCGGCGTTAGCCTGCTTCCACAGGTCTCCCAGCGAATCGTCGCTGACACCGTTATAGTTCTGTTCGCTATCCGCCGGGTAGAAGATCGACTGCGAGCTGGACACCGGGAAAGCCGTGCCGACCCAGGAGAACAGCGTGGTCTGGAAGTTCTTCTTATCAGTGGTGGTGATGTAGTCGGAGAAGAACTTGGCGACCGGGACGGTATCGATCGTCAGCTCCACGCCGACAGCCTTCAGGTTTGCCTGAATCTGCTTGGCAGCGTTGGCTGAGGTGGCAACACCGGACGGGACGGTCACCGAAATGGCCAGTGGTTTGCCGTCCTTGGCCCGCATGCCATCGGAGCCCTTCTTCCAACCGGCGTCGTCAAGCAGGGCGCCGGCCTTCGCTACGTCATAGCCGATCGTTGAGGTGGCGTCATCCGTGTAGCCCTTCTGTCCGGGCATGTAGATGTAGTTGTTCTGCGTGGTGACCGGAGCGCCCAATGGTTCAAGCCGGCTCTGCGCGATCGTGTCGCGGTTGATCGCCCGGGCAATGCCCTGTCGGACCTTGACGTCGTCCAGCGGCGCCACCTTGGCGTTAAAGTCGAAGTGGTACCAGGTGAGTCCCCCTGCGCGCTGGATTTCCCCGTCGTCGCGCTTTGAGGCGGTGTTGTAGACATCGGGGCTGACGATGCCGCTGCCGATGCCAAGTGCGTCAACTTCCTTGTTGGCATAAGCCTGCGCCAGGGCATCCTGGGATTCAATCGTTTTGACAATGATCGTGTCCAGCTTCGGCTTCTCCCCCCACCACTTGGGGTTCTGCTTCAACGTCACCACCTGGCCGGTGGTGTCCACATTCGAGACCTCGTAGGGCCCGCTGGAGGGAACCGGGGTGGTCTTGTAGGCGTCATTGAAGGTGGCGGGATCCTTCGTGACCGAGGCTTCGAACGAGGGGCCGACCAGAATTGACGGCCAGTCGGCGTTCTTGTTCTTGAAGGTGATCTTGAAATTGGAGTCGCTGTCCGTGCGCTCAACGGACGAAATGTCCTCCCAGACGTTCGTCGACGCCACCTGGAAGCTGGTGTCGCTGCCGTTGAACGCCTTCCACGCCGACTCAAAGTCCTTGTACGTCATGGGTGCGCCATCGCCCCAGACGGCCTTGGGATTGAGCTTGACCTCGACCACCTGGGGATCGGTGCTGACCAGCTTGACCTCGGTCGCATAGTCAGGGTTCATTTCCCAGGTGCCGTCATCCTTGATGCGTACCGGCCCACCGGTGGTGGGGCTCAGCAGGACTTTGATCTGGTCCGAGGTGTTGCCGTCGACAGTGCCGGAGTTCCAGTTGGAAGGCAGGGCGCTGATCGGCAGCGTCAGCGTTCCACCATCCTTGACGTCGGAGTAATCCGCGGTGTCCCAGGCGGTGGTGGGCAGTTTGCCTTGATCACTGGCGCCCTGCGTGGCATTGACCGTGGCCGTGCCCCCGCCGCTGCCACCGGAACAGCCGGAAACTCCCAGTGCCAATGCCAGGGCCGCGGCCCCGAGCGCAGCGTATTTTGTCCGTTTCATTGTATGTTTTCCTCCCATAGTGAAACTTTTCCTTGGTGATTCCGTACGTGGCACGCCGCCTGCCGGTCTCACCGTTCCGCCATCGTGTCGATCAGTGCGTCGTGCTCCGCGTAATGGCACGCGACGGAAGTCTTATCCACGGTGCGCAGGCTGGGATCTTCATCCTGGCAGCGCAGCCGCTGTTGGTCCGGAAGCAGCTGGTAGAGCGGGCAGCGGCTGCGGAAATTACACCCCGGGATATTATCCGTCGGGGAGGGCAGGTCACCATCGAGGAGCACCCGGACGCGGGTCCGCTCCAGCGCCGGGTCCGGAATCGGAACTGCGGAGATCAGGGCCTGGGTGTAAGGATGGCGCGGCCTGCTGAAGACATCATCGGATGTTCCGTATTCCACAATCCGGCCCAGATACATCACCGCCACATGGTCGGCAATGTGATGAACCACAGCCAGGTCGTGCGCCACAAACACGTAGGACAGCCCGAGCTGCAGCTGGAGATCCTTGAGCAGATTAATGACACCGGCCTGAATGGAAACATCCAGCGCGGAGACCGGCTCGTCGAGCACCAGAATCTTCGGGTCCGTCACCAGCGCCCGTGCAATGCCGATCCGCTGCCGCTGGCCGCCGGAAAATTCATGCGGATAACGTGAGGCCATCTCCGGGTCAAGACCCACCAGCTCCATCATCTCGGAGACCTTGCGCTGCTGGTCTTTTTTGCTCACCCCATGCACAGTCAACGGTTCGGCTATCACGTCGTGGATCGGAAGCCGTGGATCGATGGAGGCCATTGGGTCCTGGAAAACCACCTGGATGTCGCGGCGCATTTTCAGCCTGTCCCGCTTGGACAGGTCAGCGACGTCCACTCCGTTCACCCGGATCTGCCCATCCTGCGGCTTAGCCAGCTCCAGGATTTCCATGATCGTCGTCGATTTGCCACAACCGGATTCCCCGACGAGTCCCAGCGTCTGGCCGGACCCCAACTCGAAGCTGACGCCGTCGACGGCGCGGACCGTACCGATCTGGCGCTTGAAAACCGCACCCTTCAGCAGCGGGAAGTGCCGGACGAGCCCCGTCAGTGACAGCACCTCACGGCCGTCGGTGCCGGCCGGGGTGCCCTCAATCAGCGGTACCGGGCGGGGGAACACTTCCGAGCGTGTCAGCTTCCCGCTGGTAATTTCGGACGAGCGGATACAGGCGGCCTGGTGGGTTGGATCTTCCTCCGTGCCGGTGAGGGCCGGCTCGGCCTCCCGGCAGGCATCAATGACCAGTGGGCAGCGCGGGGCGAAGGGACACCCCGGCGGCAGAGCGGCGAGCGAGGGCGGACGCCCCTCCAGCGGCACCAGCCGGGTCTGTGAGGACGCCATGGACGGCATGGAACGCAGCAGTCCAATGGTGTATGGCATGGCGGGCGCATGGAAAACCTGATCCACACCACCGGTCTCCACCAAACGCCCGGCATACATGACAGCAATCCGGTCCGCGTTGCCGGCCACCACGCCCAGGTCGTGGGTAATCAGCACCACGGCGGCGCCGGTGATCTCTTTGGCCTCCTGCATTACCTCCAGAATCTGCGCCTGGATGGTGACATCCAGCGCAGTCGTCGGCTCGTCGGCAATGATCAGCTTCGGATCGTTGGCGATCGCTATTGCAATCATGGCCCGCTGGCGCATGCCGCCGGAGAATTCGTGCGGAAATGCCTCCGCCCGGCGCTCCGGGCTAGGAATACCGACAAGTTTCAGCAGTTCCACCGCCCGTGCCGCTGCGGCCTGCCGGGACAAATTCTTATCATGGAGCAGCAGGCCCTCAGCGATCTGGTGGCCCACCGTGTACACCGGAGTCAGTGCGGACAGCGGATCCTGGAAGATCATCGAGATGTCCTTGCCGCGGATCCGGGAGAGCTCGGCATCCGAGCACTCCAGCAGCGAACGGCCCTGAAACCGTACGCTGCCGCCGATCCGCGCGGAGGACGGAAGCAGCCCCATCACCGCCATCGAGGAGACCGATTTCCCGGAGCCGGATTCCCCCACAATGCCCAGGAACTCGCCGGGATTTACATGGTAGCTGACCCCCCTGACGGCCTTCACCTCGTTCCCGGCCTGCGCGAAGGTCACGCTGAGGTTGTCTACTTCCAGGACGGGAGTCACGGCCGGGACTCGTTTGCCGGTAATGGTCAGCGGTTCAGTCACGGTTTGCTCCAGAGGTGGGGTCGACGGCGTCGCGCAGCGCGTCTCCGGCAAGACTCGTTGCCAGTACGGTGATGACGAGGATCGCAGCAGGGAAAACGAAGAGCCACGGTCGCGTGGTGGCGGCGCCGGTGCCGCTGGACAGCAGGGTTCCGAGCGAAACATCCGGGGGCTGGACGCCGAAGCCGAAGTAGCTCAGCGTGGTTTCCGTCAGGATCGCAGCTCCTACCCCGAGCGTGGCGTCGATGATCAGCAGCGAGGACACGTTGGGGATAATGTGCCGACGGATGATCGTGCTGGTCTTCACCCCCATGAACCTCGCAGCCTTGACGAAGTCCCTGTCCCGCAGCGAGGAGGTCTGCGCACGGATCACGCGGGCCAGAATCATCCAGCTGAAAATCGCCAGATAAACCATCACGATGACCCAGGATCCGCCCTTAATCAGCGGGTACAGCATGATCAGAATGTACAGTGCCGGCAGAACCAGCAGCAGGTCGATGAACCAGACAATGACCCGGTCCCAGACGCCGCCGAGGTAACCGGCCAGCGCCCCGATGAACCCCGCCAGCAGTGCCGAGACCGGCCCGACCACGAAGCCGATCAGCAGTGATTTGCGCAGCCCCACCACCGTCTGGGCATAAATGTCTCCGCCGATCTCGTCGGTGCCGAACCAATGCTTGCCGGTGGGCCCCGTATTCATCGACATGACGTCCTGGCTGACCGCATTGAAGTTGTAGAACGCCAGCCCGAAGAGCGCCCACAGCACAATGACCAACAGTGTGAGGGTACCGACCCAAAAGCGCGGCGTCCGGGCCAGCTTCGCGAAAATGAGGCGCAGGCGGGAAGCAGGACGGGGACCGCGTTGCTGGGCTTTGGGCGTGACGGGAAGGACCTGGGCATCTTCGACCATGCTCATCGGCTAGACCCTCACTCTCGGGTCGAGGGCGGCATAAACGATTTCAGAGAGCGTTCCGGCAATCAGCACCAGAATGGAAGCGAACATAACGGAGCCGGCTACCCCGTTGATGTCATTTTGCTGCACGGAACGAACCAGATATTCGCCCATTCCGTGCCAGCTGAATACCAGCTCCACCACCGTGGCACCGGTCAGCAGCAGAGCGAAGGAGTAGGCGAAGTAGGTGGACATGGGAATCAGCGCGATCCGCACGCCGTGCTTCACCAGGGCCCGGTTGCGGCTCATACCCTTGGACCGTGCCGTGCGGATGTAATCCGCCGAGAGGACGTCCAGCATGGCGCTGCGCTGATAGCGCGAATAGCCGGCTGCAGCCGTCAGGGACAAGGTGATGGTCGGCAAAATCAGGTGGTTGAGTCTGTCACCGAACATCACCAGGAAATTCCCCTGCAGGCCCGCGGTGTATTCGCCGCTGAAGTTGATCAGCTGATGCCCGGTCAGCCCGTTGAGGCTGGTTGCCAGAATCATCAGGACCACGCCGATCACGAACGTCGGCGTGGCACCAACGGTAAACGATGCGTAGGAAACCAGCTGGTCGCTGATCCGGTATTGCTTGACCGCTCCCCAGACGCCGAAAACGACGCCGAGCACCGCTCCGATGACGCTGCCGATGATCAGCAGGCGAAGACTCACCCCGGCGCGGGCAAAAATCACGTCGGTGACCTGTTGGTTGTCCACGGTGATGCCCAGCGAACCATGCGTCACCAGATTGGAGAGCCAAGTCCACAGCCGTTCCAGCACCGGAACATTCGGATTGACACCCAGACCATCGAGGATCGAGGTGATCACCTCGGGTGAGGGCTGCGGATTGCGGCCCAAGTAGCGTTGCGCCGGGTTCAGCGACAGGCTCGCCAAGACGTAGGCCAGCAGTGTCGCGATGGCTGTGAGAATGAAGTAATTGACGAACCGCTTGACCACGAAGCCGATCATTGGCGCGCTCTGCCCGAGACCAGAGAGCTGCACGCACCTGGTGCGGCAAAAGCTCTGCATGCGGCGCAGGCCCCGTACGCGGTGCGGACCGCTGGGCCGGCACCTGACGGAATCGGGTTGGAACAGTTGAGCACTGGCGCAATCCTTTTCAACGGCTGGAACACTGCGGCCACGGGTGAGCGACCGCCTCAAGCGCCCGTTGGCGACCATACGCCTCGTGGGCGTGCCCTGCGTCACAACGGAACAACTTTCGGGTTCAACGTACTACATGTGACGCGGAAGTCAATTTGGAATCGGCACGGCATTCCGGGCTGTGACGGGTTGTCAGCGAGGCAGCCACAGCTGCCGGCGAAACGCCGGAGCCCCATATTTCCAAGGTCATCAAGGGGCACTAGGGAGGTCCCCGCCCCCGGAAGTCAGCAGGGAAGCGCAGTTACGCGGAGCGAAGGCCAGGGAGGATTGACCTCCAGATCGTTACCGACGGGCGCCATTGTCAAAGGCGTTCAATGGCAACTCATCATGTTCCCTTGGCCACACGGGCGCCGTCCAGACCGGGCGCCCCGTCGTTGTAAGCCGTCTTCCGAGGCTCGCGCAGCAGGTGCACCATCGTGTCGATACTGTTGGCGACGCCGTCGGCCGCGTCCAGGACGGACGGCATGACCGCCTGCCGGACGGCAGGCGGGAGGTCTGGGGACCGTTCCAGATCCCGCCGCAGATCGGCATAGGCGGCACGCTGGCTGGCCGTTCCGCGCGGCAGCGTCCCCTGCGTCGCGGCATCCGCACAGGCCGCCAGATTGCGGTCCGCACGTGCGATGAACGGTGCCAGCACCGTAAGCAGCTGCTCAACGGGCTGGTGGGCCTGGTGCATGGAGAGCCTTGCGGCATCTATCACCATCGCGGACTGCACCAGCAAGTGGCTTTGGACCAACACGCCCTCGGCAATATACAACACCCTAGTTCCGGTGACCGGCTCGGCTTGGGTTCGGTCCAGCGAGGCCTGAGCGTTGGACCGTGCACGGCGCGCACCGACCCGTGCCGCGTCGATCCGGGACTTGCTCGCCTGCGGATCCGTGACGGCCGCCAGATACCGGCGATACGCCGCGAGAAGTTCGGCCATCCGGGTAGGCAGATAGGCGCGCTCCCAGGCAGGCCAAGCCGCTGTGGCAACGACCGCGAGAAGGCCAGCCAGGACCGTGTCGACCAGCCGGGGAACGACGACGACGGCAGCCGGGGAGCCGGCGAGGTCCAGTAAGGCGACCAGGTAGGCCGCGATCCACGTCCCCATGAACAAGGCGTTCGGTGCTCCGGAGGCCCGGACCCCGAAGACGAAGACCACCACCAGCGCGATCAGCGCATAGGGACCCGCCGGTGCCAGCAAATACGTGGCCGCCGTGCCAATACACAGCCCCAGCACCGTCCCGACCAGCCGTGCCGTGGTGCGTTGCAGGGTGGCGGCAAAATCCGGCCGGAGCAGGATCAGCACCATCAGCGGAACCCAGTAGCCGCGGTCCCCTCCTGGCAGCAGCCGGGCCAAGGCATCGGTCCCGGTCACCAAAATGGCCAGCCGGATGGCGTGCCTGGCAATGGCCGAGTTCCAGTCAAGGTTGGCGCGCAGCGTGGCCAGCGGGGCCTGCAGCGACACGCGCGACCTGCCCACCCGGGCCGGCCGCTCAACTGCCCTGCCTTCCAGTGCCCCGGGCGTGACGATCCTGCCGCAGGCCCGCAGCTGGCCGCCGAGAGCCCGCCCGTGCAGGAGTGCGAAGTGTCCGGTGGGCGAGTCCGGAAACCCGGCCATGACTTCCTCCATCCGCGCCAAGGCGGCCATCGCGGGGCCCAAAGCAGCGTCGTCGAACGGGCGTCCCTTATGCAGCGCCGCGGCGACCGCGTCCAAGGCGATACCTGCGGCCAGCAGCAAATCATGCACCGCCGTCCGTTGCGTTGTCTTTTCCGCCCGGTCGAACCTTTCCACGCAGTACGCGAGCGCCATGATCTCCAGCCGTAGCCGTTCCGCCTCATCGAGCAACGCACGGTAGGACTGCATGCTGGGACCGTGCCCGTGGCCGAACCCGGTGATGGTGTCCCGCGCCTTGTCCAGCACCGCAGCGGCACCGGGCGCAACCCGCTTGGGCTGCGCCGAACGCGTACGTTCCGCCAGTTTGCCGTAGAGATCCGCCAGCGCCGTGCGTTCAGGGCCGTGCCGGCGCAATGGCCAGCCGGCGACGGCAAGCAGGCTCTGCACCAGTGCGGCTGCGGTGATCAATGCGGCAATGGACACGGCGTCAGAGGGCGCCTGCGGGAAGCGATTGAGCACAATGGCCACCGCCGTGGCGGCAATGCCGATCTGCGAGACGTTCGCGCCCAGAGCCAGCAACATGCCGGTAACGAAGGAAAACACAGCAACCAGCAGCAGCGACAGTGGCACCGAGTGGGCGCACAACACCGTCAGTCCGCCCCCGACCCCGGCTGCCACGGCCGTGGCGCCCATTCGTGCCAGCCGGAGCCGGTAGCCGCCGGGCCGGTCCGCGAAGGCCGCAAACAACGCACCGACTGCGCCGAAGACACCAATGCCGATGTTTCCGGCCGCAATACCAACCACTAGCGGAATCCCCACGCCCACGGCATTCCGCGCGGCCACCACGGGGTCCGATTGCGAAAAATCCAGCCGCAGCGATTTTTTGGCGGTGGCGGAGATGGACGTCAGGGCGGGCATTCCTTCAGTATGGCATCGAGCCCCGGTGCCGCTATCTGCTTCCATGGGTTTATCGGTTCGGCTCCTGCCCGAACCTAAATAATGCCGCAGAACATACCGAAGAAGATAAAGGACAAGAAATGCTCCCAGACTCCGCGCCTGCCAAAGAATCACCAGCCGGTCCACTTGACTCAATCATCATCGCCGACTTTTCCCGCGTTTTGGCCGGGCCGCTGGCCACCATGACAATGGCGGATCTGGGCGCCCGGGTGATCAAGGTTGAACGGCCCGGGACGGGGGATGACACCCGCCAGTGGGGACCGCCATTTTCCGCGACGGGGGCTACCTACTTCGAAAGTGTCAACCGCAATAAGGAATCCGTCTGCCTGGACCTGACCGACCCGGCTGACCGGAAACTGGCGCGCACGCTTGCACTGCGGGCCGACGTGGTCGTCGAGAATTTCATGACCGGCACGATGGAGAAGCTGGGCCTGGGCTACGCGGACCTCGCAGCACAGAACCCGGGTCTGATCTATGCCTCGATCACCGGCTTCGGCAGCGCCGGCGGCGCGGCGCTGCCCGGCTACGATTTCATTGTCCAGGCGCTGGGCGGTCTGATGAGCATTACCGGCGAAGCCGACGGCGGTCCAATCAAGGCCGGCGTCGCACTGGTGGATGTGCTGACCGCCAAGGACGCCACCATTGGCATCCTGGCCGCGCTGGCCGCGCGCCAGGCCACCGGACGCGGGGCGCGGCTGGAGCTGAATCTGCTCTCCAGCCTGCAGGCAGCCCTGGTCAACCAGGCCCAGGCCTATCTGGGGGCGGACCAAATCCCCGGTCGGATGGGCAATGACCATCCATCGATCGTGCCCTACCAGTTGCTCCAGTGCGCCGACGGGCCGCTCGCGGTGGCCTGCGGGAACGATGCGCAATTTGCCCGGTTCGCGGCTGTGCTGGGCCGCGATGAACTTGCCGCCGATCCACGGTTTGCGACCAACAGTGCCCGGGTGGGGCACCGTGTGGAGTTGGTGGAACTGCTGGAGCAGGTGTTGCATACCGCGCCGGTGGGGAACTGGCAGACCAGATTGAGCGCTGCGGGCATTCCGGCCGGTCCGGTGGCAACCATTGCCGAAGGACTGGACTTCGCGGATTTGCTCGGGCTTGAGCCCGTCATCGAGGTCCAAAATCCGGCTGGCGAACCGGCTGGCCGGCAGGTGCGCCACCCCATATCGTGGACTCCGCCACTACCCGTGCGCCGGCAGGCACCGCCGGAATTGGGGGCGCAGGATCAGAGCGTCCGCGGCTGGCTTGCGGCGGACTGGACGCGAGCGGAGTAGCGTCAATAAGGTAACGACGCGCGATGTGCCCGGACCCTTCGAACGGAAAGTCATCCCATGACCGACGCTGTTGATCTGATCGATATTGATTCTCTCCTGAGCCCGGCGGAAATTGCCCTGCGTGCCTCCGTACGGTCTTTCGTGGACAGCACCATCAGGCCCAATATCGCCCACTGGTACGAGGATGCGGTCTTTCCGCTGGACATCGTGCCGGAAATGGCGAAGCTGGGCCTGCTCGGCATGCATCTAAAAGGCTACGGCTGCGCAGGCCGTTCCGCCGTTGACTATGGCCTTGCCGCGCTGGAACTGGAAGCCGGTGACTCGGGCCTGCGTACCTTCGTCAGTGTGCAGGGTTCGCTGGCCATGAGCGCCATCCACAAACACGGTTCCGAGGAACAGAAGAACGAGTGGCTGCCGCGGCTGGCCAGTGGGGAGGCGATCGGCTGCTTCGGCCTGACCGAGCCGACCGCCGGCTCCGATCCCGCAGCGATGAAGACCTTCGCCCGCCGGGATGGCTCCGGCCCGGATGCGGACTGGATCATCGACGGGAGCAAACGCTGGATCGGCCTTGCATCGGTGGCCCAGGTCGCGGTGATCTGGGCGCAGACCGAGGACGGAGTCCGCGGATTCGTCATCCCCACCGGCACGCCGGGGTTCACTGCCACCGCGATCGAGCCGAAATTGTCTATGCGCGCCTCCATCCAATGCGACATTGAGCTCTCCGGCGTCCGCCTGCCTGCCGGTGCGGCGCTCCCCGGCGCGAAGGGCCTGCGCGGGCCGTTTGAGTGCCTTAATGAGGCCCGGTACGGCATCATCTGGGGCGCCATGGGTGCCGCTCGGGACAGCTACCAGACGGCTCTGGATTACTCCAAGGAACGCCTGCAGTTCGATAAACCGCTGGCAGGATACCAGCTGACGCAGGAGAAACTCGTCAACATGGCCCTGGAAATCAGTAAGGGCACGCTGCTGGCGCTGCATTTGGGCCGGCTCAAGGATGCCGGCAGGCTCAGCCCGCAGCAGATTTCCGTTGGCAAGCTCAATAACTGCCGGGAGGCCATCGCTATCTGCAGGGAGGCCCGCACCATCCTCGGCGGAAACGGTATCACGCTGGACTACTCACCCCTGCGGCACGCGAACAACCTGGAGTCCGTGCGTACCTATGAGGGAACCGACGAAGTGCACGCCCTGATCCTGGGTCAACACATCACGGGGATCCCGGCCTTCCGGTAGCACCGGCGCGGCGCTACTTTTCTGCGTGTTCAGCGACAAGTATCAGGTGATTGTCATCCGCGAGCAGATCACGGGCCAGTTGCTCCAACCGTGTGGCCAGTTCCGGATGCTCCCCGGGAGACCAGCCCGCCAATAGCTCCGTCAGCCCGTCGCGCCGCGCGGTGGTCAACCGGTCGACGGCGGAACGTCCGGCCGCGGTGAGCCTCAGTTCTTCGCCGCTTTCGGCGCGCACATCCGCGGCGTGGGCGCCACCATCGGATGATCCCGGCTGCGGGCTCCTGCCCCCCGCACCCGTCCGGCGAACCCGGGCACGGTTGCTGTCGCCGTCTGGCCGTCTGGGGCTGTTCAGCCCTGTGGGGTGCTGCCCGTCGCCGTTGTTTCCAGTGCCGTTGTAACCAGTGCCCTTGTGACCAGTGCCGTTGTGACCGGTGCCGTTGTGACCAGCGCCGTTGTGACCAGTGCCGTTGTGCCTCAGTGGTAGGGCGGCCACCAGTTGCGAACGGACCAGGTCCTGCACGGGTGAGTCCAGCTCCGCAGGAGTAATGCGCAATCCGTGCGCCAGCGCGGACAGGCTCGTAGCGGACTCTTCCGGGAACCTGAAGAGCAGCCACACGGCATCGGGCTCCAGCTCAACGCTGGCCTCCTTCGCCAGGCGCCGGTACATGTCCGGGCGGTTCTCGCGCTGCAGCAGGTGGTTGAGTTTGCGTTCCACTTCCTGCAGGGACGTGCGGCCCTCCGGTGGGATGAAGGCCTCGGCGGTGTCATTGTCCACCGTGCTGCGCAACCGAAGCTCGGGCAGCAGCAAAGTAAGGATGAAGGCCAGTACACCGACCGGAGCGGCGATCAGAAATACGGTCTGCAGGGCATTGGCATATTGGGCAATGAACTCCGCCTGCTCCGCGGGCGGCAGCAAGGCCAGCTGGGCGGGATTGATATTGGCCCCGCTCAAGCCGGCGGGCAAGGTGTGGGAGGCCAGCACCCCGGCGAAAATCGCACCGAAAACCGCGGAACCAAAAGAACCGCCAATGGACCGGAAAAAGGTGGCGCCTGAAGTGGCCGTACCCAAATACTTGTAGTCCACGGCGTTCTGCACGGCGATCACGAGCACCTGCATGACGCCGCCAATGCCGACACCCAGGACGAACATGAACAACCAGACCAGGAGATCGGGTGTGTCTTGATCCATGGTGGAAAACAGGAACAGCCCCACGGTCATGATGGCGGTACCGGCTACCGGGAAGATCTTGTAGCGGCCCCAATGGGAAATCAGCAGCCCGGACCCGATTGAGGTCAGCAGCAGTCCGCCCATCATCGGCAGCAGCTGAAGTCCGGAGCTGGTGGCCGCTTCACCGCGGACCACCTGCAGGAACAGGGGCAGGAAGGTGATCGCGCCGAACATGGCGAAACCGACAATGAAGCCGATGCCGCTGGCCACGGCGAACGTCCGGTTGCGGAACAGGCTCAGCGGAATAACCGGCTCCTTGGCGCGGCGCTCGATCAGCACAAAGAGCACGATCAGCACCACACTGGCGACAGCCAGACCGATGATGAATGGCGAACCCCAGCCGTACGAGGTGCCCCCCAGGGTAGTCACCAGCACCAGGCCGGTGGCCGCGGCCGCCAGCGTCGCGGTGCCGAGGTAGTCGATCCGGCGCCGGATACGTTCCCCTGAGCCGGGCAGCACTGCGGAAACAACGATCAGAGCCACCGCACCGAGGGGGATGTTGACGTAGAAAACCCAGCGCCAGGACAGGTGGTCAACGAACAGGCCGCCGATCAACGGGCCGACGACGCTGCTCAGTCCGAAGACAGCGCCAAAGTAGCCCTGGTACTTCCCGCGTTCCCGTGGCGACACGACGTCCCCGATGATGGCCTGCGCGCCCACCATTAGCCCGCCGCCGCCAACGCCCTGAATGGCACGGAAGGCGATCAGTTCACCCATGCTGGTGCTGATTCCGGCCAGCACAGAACCTACCAGGAAGATCACGATCGCGGCCAGGAAGAAGATCTTGCGTCCATAGAGATCGCCCAGTTTGCCCCAAAGCGGCGTCAGTGCCGTGGACGCAAGCAAGTAGGCGGTGACAATCCAGGACAGGTGGTTCAGGCCACCCAGGTCCCCGGCAATGGTGGGCAGCGCCGTGGCCACGATGGTCTGATCCAGCGCGGCAAGTAACATGCCGAGCATCAGTGCCCCGATGATCAGCAAGCGGGCACGACCCGTCACCGGTGCCGCCTGCGTCTTTTCTCCCGCCATGGGCTCATGCTAGTCCTGTGGGCTCAAGCTTCGGAAGGCCCGGCCAATGAACCGCCCGCCACCTGAGGGTGAACCCGGTCAGTGCCAAGCGTGCGGCGCAGGCCTTCGTGCACCGGGCAGGGCATTAGCCTCCCGCCACTGATGGATCCAGTCCGGAAGGACCAAATCGGCCGGCGGCTGGCCCACCTCGGCGAAAATTTCCGCGTTGCTGACCGGGCCGTTCCTGCCGACCAACCGGGTGGCGACGTACGCGCGGGCGTAAATCCCGCCGTCGGACACCATGCGATGTTCAAAGTAGATTGCCTTCTCATCCACGCCCACAATTTTGGTTTCAAGCATGTAGTGCTGCCACAGCTTCAAGGATCTCCGGAAGGCGATTGTCTCCGCGCCGGCGACCGGTTTCCAGCCCCTGGTCCGCATTTTGGCCCACAGACCGCTGCGGGCCAGATGCCCCAAACGGCCCAAATCCATCAGAGAAAAATACATGCCGTTATTGACATGCATGGCCAGGTCCAGGTCCGTCGGCAGGACCCGCAGGGAAACCGACGAGGGACCCCAGAAGTCCACTTTTGGGCGGCGTCCGGATAAGACGAGGATGTGGAAGAGCGTGCGCAGGAGCAGATGCATAGAGGCCATGTTACCCAGCGGTAACCAAAGCAGGGCCACTGCAGGCCGCTAACGATTGGCGAAATAGATCCATACGCCAATAATCCATGTACTGCCGGCGAGCGAAGCGAAACCGAACTCGGCCAGCAGACCCAGGCCGGTGGCTCTAAGCGCCGCCATACTGGACGAGAGGGCGGCGGCAAAGCTGCGCTGCCGGGCGAGCTCACTGCCGAACAATCCCAGGATAAAACCGATCAGCAGCCCCACCACCGGAATGATGAAGAAGCCCACGATGCCCAGTACCAGGCCGGCCAGGATGGAACGCCCCGGAATCTGCCGCCGGCGCATGACCCGTCCGGTCAGTACCGCGCTGGAGAGCATCCCGACCGTCACCAGCAAAAGTCCGACGACGAACACCACCCACCCGACCGGGCTCGACACCGCGATGGCCCACGCCAGCAGGCTGAGCGCAATCAGGATGCTGCCCGGCAGTACCGGCACCACAACACCGACGGCCCCGAGAAGAATGAGCAGTCCGCAGATAATGGTCCAGAGAAGTTGGGTATCCATACTTTTAGTCTGTCACCGCCCGGCGCCCCCTTTGGGAGGTGGTGATCAGATGCCCGTGACCGGTTCCGCTAGTCGACGCTCTTGATCTTGACGACAAAGACGGCACCAAGTAGCCCAATCCCCGCCGCCACAATATACAAAAGCAGGTAACCGCCGTCGACCGCGGTCACCAATAACCAGGCAACTGCCGGCGCGATCACCTGCGGCAGCGAATTCGCCACATTGATCACCCCCATGTCCTTCCCTCGGTCGGCCGCGAACGGAAGAACCTGTGTCAGGAGTGCAAAATCCACGGCCAGGTACGCGCCGTAGCCAACACCCAGGACCGCAGCTCCGACCAGCGCACCCGGCCAGGAGGGGAAAAAAGCCAAAATGAGGGCGGCGAGCGCAATGATGACGGAAGAGCCGATCACGAAGGGCTTCCGCTTGCCCACCCGGTCCGTCCAAAGTCCGCCAATCACGGCCGTCACCAGTGTCGTCACCGCGTAAATACCCGTCAGGATCAGCACTCCGAACGCGGGATCGGGGTAATGCACCGCGTCACTGAGGAAGAACAGCAGATACAGCGTCACCAGGTGCGTGCCGACATTGACAAGGAAGCGCGTCAGCCAGGCCCAGCAGAAATCCGGGAAGGCAAACGGCCTAACGAACCCGACGATGAAGCCGCGCAGGGAGAACGGCGGCCGGAGGCTCGGATCCAGCGGCTGGTCCTGGGAGGTGAACAGGTACATGACGATCCCGAGCATCAGCACCGCCGCACAGATGATGTAGCCGAGCGCGAAATTGCCGGCCACGGCGGCTGCCACGCCGGCACCGACCAGAATGCCGGCCGTGGTGCCCATCGAGGCAAGGCCGCCGACAGTGCCGCGTTGGCGTACGGGAACCCGGTCCGGAATGGCGGCAGTGATGGCCGCAACCGCTCCATTGCAGCCCAGCTGAACCAGGCACCACAGCGCGGTCATCGCGGCCACGCCGGGTGCGGCAGTGAGGCCAAGCAGGCCGATGGTTCCCAGCAGCGCACCGATCAGCACCCAGGGAACCCGGCGGCCGAACCGGGACAGCGTCCGGTCCGAGAACGCTCCGAACAGCGGGTTTGCCACCAGCGATACGGCCGCACCGCAGCCGGTCACCAAGGCCAGAATGGCCTCCTTCTGCGGGGCGTCAAAATAGATGGCCTGCTGGCCCAGCAATACCTGGAGCGGGCCGAAGAACGCTGCGTTGATGCCGACATTCACCAGCACCACGCCAGCGGTCCAGCGGTGGCGCACGTTCCGGACCGGTTCGTTGAGCGCGCTTGCCGACGGGGGAATGTTCATCGCGGGGAAACTCTCCGCCGGCTGACCGAACGTCATGGCACCCCTTCTTCCCCACGGACAGCCGCCGGTGTTTGTGATCAGCGGTGTCTATAATCAGCGGTGTCTGTGATCAGCGTAATGCCATCTGGGCGTGGTGCATCCGGCCGTGGGCTGCCGGCACGGTTCAGCCATGCTGTGCCCGCACCGTTTCAATGATTTTCAACGCCTCCACAGCGTCCGCCGGGTCGACCGGAAGCGGACCGCCGTCCAGCAGCGCCGCCGCGAGCAACTGGTAGAACGCCGGGAAATTGCCGGGTTCGGTCGGCACCGGACTCAGCGCCCCGTCCAGACCCAGAACACCCCAATTCTGCTCGGGGTCTTTGCCGTACCCCGGGGTCCCGGGCAGCACGCCGGCGATGATCTGTGTCTCCTGCAGGTCCGCGGTGGCCTTGGTGTATGCCGCCGATGAGCCGAGCACGCGCAGTCTGGGCCCCTTTTGCGCGGCACTAAGATTCATCCACAAATGCGAGCGCACGCCAGTTGCATGCAGCAGTGCCACGAAATCGTCGTCGTCCGCTTTTTCCTGCGGCCGTCGTGCACTCAACTCGCTGTACACCTGCGTCACCGGCCCGAAAAGCTGCAGCGCCTGGTCAATCAAATGACTCCCGAGGTCATACAGCAGGCCACCGCCGTCGTGGGCCTTGGCTTCGGCTTTCCAGCGCTTGGAAATCTCCTGCGACCAGCGCTCCATCCGTGATTCAAAGCGGTACACCTCCCCCAGCGCGCCGGCATCCAGCAGTTTTCGCAGTGTCAGATATTCACCATCCCAGCGCCGGTTTTGGTAGACGGTCAGCGGCACCCCCATGGCGGCGGCATGAGCCACCAGCTCCTGCCCTTGGACAGAGGTGAGCGCAAAGGGCTTGTCAACGACGACGGCGATCCTGCGGTCCAGGGCGGCGTGCGCTAACGGCGCATGGCTGGCCGGAGGTGTACCGAGTATGGCCAGATCAAGCCCCGGACGGGCGAAAAGTTCCTCTGCGGTGTCCACAATCCGCGCGTGCGGGTACCGCCGCTGCGCCAGGGCACGCCGTTCCGGATTGGCTGTGACGATAAAATCCAGGCTGTAGCGCAGGTTCGCTGCGATGGCGGGAGCATGAAAAACGCTGCCGGCCAGGCCAAAGCCGACGACGGCGGTGCTGATGAGCTGCTGCATGGCTGCCACCTTACCCTCGGCGGCCAGCAGCGAAAGGTCAGGCGTCCAGCTCATGGGGTCCGCACTCGCCTCACGTACGCTGGTGCCCTCACGGTGGGACGGATTAGGCTCGGCAGAGTGAAAACCGACCATTTACCCTTGACCAATACCGTTTCCGCTCCCACCATCCATCCCAACGGCGGGCGCGTCGTCGTCGCCGTGAGCCGGCCGGATTTCGCCGCGGATGCCTCGGTAGGCCAGCTGTGGACCATCCCGTTGTCCGGCGGCTGCCCGCGCCGCCTCACGCGCGGGTTCCGCGACGGATCGCCGCGGTTCTCGCCCGACGGCGAAGTCCTTGCGTTCATCCGTTCGCGGCCGGGAAAGGCGCCACAGCTGCACATCGTGGACGGCTCCGGCGGCGAACCGCAGGTCATCACCGACCGGCTGCTCGGCGTCGAGGGTTTCGATTGGTCCCCGGATGGACGCGCCATCTGCTTCTCCTCCCGGGAACCGGAGGAGGGCCGCTACGGCACGGTCGAGGGCGTCGGTGCAGCTGCCGAAGATCCACGGCTCATCACCGGATGGCACTACCAGGCCAACGGCTTGGGTTACGTCACCGACAGGCGCTCCCAACTGTTCGTCGTCGACGTCCCCGCCGTCGATGCGGAGCCAGTTGTAGAACCAGCGGGCCGGGCCGCCAAATCACGCTCGTCGGATGACCCGTCCTCCGCCGTTCCCGCACCGCGCCAGTTAACCACCGAAGACGCCGATCACGATGCACCGCGTTGGTCCACCGATGGCGCGACGATCCTCTTCACCGCCAGCCTGCACGAGGACGCGGACAGCGATCTGCGCGCCGATATCTTCGCCATCCCGGCCAACGGCGGTTCCCCTCGGCAACTCTCGGGGCTCTCATCCGGAGCACGGTTCAGCGCCATGGCAGGAACGCAATCCGCCGACGGGCGCTGGCTTTACTACGTGGCCGCGGATATGGGGCCCACGGGCACGGACTTCCTGGCCGCCCAGTACGGCGTTTGGGTCGCCCCGATGGACGAACCTGCGCACGCACGCCGGCTGAGCGACGCGCTTACCGCCGATTTCACCGAGAACGGGGATCGGCTCATCACCTACGGCACGGACGGAGTCCTCGCTATTGACCGGTACCGTGGCGGGACACGGGTGATGGCCTTCAGCCCGCACGAAGAACCCCGCATTCTTGCCGCGGGACACTTTGTTGCGACAGCGCTCGACTGCGCCGCTGACGCCGTCGTCGCCTGCTACAGCGACCCGACGAGCTTCGGTGATGTCGCGGTCGTGGCCGGCGGAGAGCTGGAGCGCCGCAGTGATTTCTCCGCGGCATTCCGTGCAGAGGCCGGTGTTATCCCGGTCCAGGAGTTCAGCACCAAGGCCGGAGATGGATATCCCGTGCACGGCTGGGTACTGCTGCCGCAGGGGCCTGGCCCGCATCCGGTGCTGCTGAACATTCACGGCGGCCCGTTCGCCCAATATGGCTGGGGCCTGTTCGATGAGGCACAGGTATACGCAGCGGCCGGATATGCGGTCCTCATGTGCAATCCGCGGGGATCGGCAGGATACGGCTACGACCACGGCCGGTCGATCCGCGAAGCGATGGGCACGGTGGACTTTCATGATGTGATGTCCTTTCTGGAGGGCGCTTTGGCTGCCTACAGCGGGCTCGACGGTGAGCGGCTGGGCGTGATGGGCGGGTCCTATGGGGGATACCTCACGGCATGGACCATCAGCCAGGATCATCGGTTCAAGGCCGCCATCGTCGAACGCGGCTTCCTGGATCCGGAGACGTTCACCGGAACCTCGGATATCGGGTGGTTCTTTTCCAGTGAATACACCGGCAGCGACCCGGACAAGGTGCAGGCGCAGAGCCCGATGGCCCAGGTAGCCAAGGTGCGCACTCCCACCCTGGTGATTCATTCGGAGCAGGATCTTCGCTGCCCCCTGGAGCAAGGCCAGCGGTATTACACGGCGTTGCGCCGGAACGGGGTCGACGCCGAGATGCTGATCTTCCCGGGGGAAAACCACGAGCTCTCCCGCACAGGAACGCCGCATCACCGCAAGCAGCGCTTTGAACACATCCTGCGCTGGTGGAACACGCATCTTCCAGTGCAGGCAGTGCAGACAGCGCAGACACCCCGGTAGGCTCAGCCCATGGCCCACCTTTCACCGCGCGCCGCGCCGCCACTGCCCGACGAGGAGGCCCGAGCGCTGGCCCATGTGCTTCAGGCGGACAAGGACGTGACGATCTTCGTCGACGGCACTGTGCACAGACTCTCCCCGGCAGCGGTGGAGGCCGTTCTGGATCTGCTGAGCCGCCTCTCCCGCGGCGAGGGAATCATGGTCAGCTCGGTGGAAAACCTGCTGACCACCTCGCAGGCGGCCGAAGTAGGCGGGATTTCGAACACCTACCTGCGCCAATTGACCGATGCAGGCACGATCGCGGTGCAATATCGCGGCACACACCGGAGAATCCGGCTGAAAGACATGCTCGGCTGGTTGGCCACGCAGCCGAATGCGCCCGGTGCCGACGGCCTCAAATCCGCGGACGCTGCTGCCAACGATCGGCCTTGAGGGCCAAATGAAGTTCCAACCGGATCAGGCCGTGCAGCGGATCGGTGCCGATCAGCGAACGGACGCGGGCAATCCGGTTGTACACGCTGCTCCGGTGTAGATGGACGGCATCTGCGACGTCCTGCACGGCGCCGTCGCTATCGTAAAGCAGCTCCAGCACCGGCAGCAGCTCGGCGTTGCGATCGGCCGCCTGCAGGTTGCGGTAATGCACGGAGGACATCTGCTCCCAACGGCCGGCGGCCAGCAGCTGATAGACCCCGGTAGAGGGGTAGCCCAAAATATCAGGGAACTGCGGCTCCACTGAAGCGGCCTGCACAGCCACCTTGGCCTGCACGTATGCCGCCGCCAGTTGCCGGGGTGCGGCAAATGGTTCGCTGAGTCCGAAAATAATCCGCGGTGCTGATCCGGACCGCTTCGCCAGCTGCCGTTTGTAACGATTCCGGACGGTTGTCTGACCGGCGTGACCCTTGCCGGGCTGAGCTGAGCGGAACAACACCACAGCATGCGTGTCGGTGCCTGCGCTGAAGAGTGCATCGTCTACTCCGATGCTGGCCTGCAGGGCAGCTGTGCGGTGAATCATGGTCTGCGCCAGAGGATCTGCCTCCCCCGAACGTGCCGATCCCGCGCGGGAGGGCGAGGGGACCTGGAGCAATACCGCCAGCTGCCACGGGCCGCGCAGCAGCATGTCTTCCCGATCTGCAGCCGCGGCAACCGCCGCTGGTTTCCCCAGGCAAGCGGCAAGGAAGTCCTGTTCGCGGCGGCGCCGGGTCTGGGATTCGGCCGTATTCGACTCGAGCAGTAACGAGGACAAGAGATCCAGCTCATTGCGGACCTCGGGCAATTGAGCCAGGATCGCCGTCGCCGTTAACTCCGATTCCTCCTGCTGCACCCATAGGTAACCCACTCGGAAGCCGCGGACCAGCAGCGGAACACACACCCGGCCGAGCATTCCAAGATCCGCATTGGCTGGAACGACGACCGGACGCACGGCGGCGGAGATTCCGTGGGCGAGCTGCCAGCCGTTGACGTCCGCCGGAACCCGCTTGCTGAGCAGTAAATTCACCCGCACGCGGTCGGCATGGACCTGGTCCGAGCTGTAGGCCAGGAGGACGCCGTCGAGGTCCTCGAGGGAGAGCCCGCGCCTCAGCTTCGCAGCCAGCTGCTCAACCAGCTGTTCAACGTCGGTAGTCTGCATGCACCAATGCTATGGGCGCGCAACGACAGGAGTCGACACTTGACGCTTGCGTACTCGACATATGTCGAGCGGACAAAAGTGATTCCCGCGGATTTCCGGGCCTGGGACACGCCTCGCTGCAAGGACGTTCCGCAGGGGGAGTCGTCTACGTCACATCGGGCCCTAAGCTGATATCCCGGCCGGTGAGGCGGACGGGCTGAGGTGCCGGACCGCTGCTCCGGCCCGAATATCCATGCAGACCTACGGAGAACCCCATGATTGTTGCCATCCCTAAAGAAATAAAGAACAACGAATTCCGCGTCGCCATTACCGCCTCCGGGGTACACGAATTCAAAGATCACGGGCATACCGTCCTGATTGAAAAAGGAGCCGGCGCGGGCTCGAATATTACCGATGAGGAATATGCGGCCGCGGGCGCCGAAATCGTTGATACCGCCGCGGAGCTTTGGCCGCGCGCGGACATGGTGATGAAGGTCAAGGAGCCGGTCGCCGCCGAATACGGCTACTTCCGCCGGGGCCTGATCCTGTTCACCTACCTGCACCTGGCCGCCGAGCCCGAACTCACCGCCGCCTTGTTGGAATCCGGCGTTACCGCGATTGCCTACGAAACCGTACAGGTCGGCCGCAGTCTGCCGCTGCTCGCGCCGATGTCAGAGGTTGCCGGCCGGCTCTCTGTGCAGGTAGGCGCGCAGTGCATGACCGCTCCCGCCGGCGGACCGGGGATCCTGCTCGGCGGCGTTCCCGGGGTGCGTCCGGCCAAGGTTGTTGTGCTCGGGGCCGGCGTCGCCGGGAGCAACGCCGCCGCGATGGCAGTTGGTGCCGGAGCCGAGGTAACCATTTTGGACATCAATATCGAGCGGCTCCGCGAGCTCGGTGCCATATATCAGGGCCGGCTGAAGACCGTCGCCTCCAACCGACTGGAAATCGAGCGGTCCCTGCTGGAGGCAGACCTGGTGATCGGCTCCGTGCTGATCCCCGGCGCGAAGGCCCCCAAGCTGGTCACCAACGCCATGGTCGCCAGGATGAAGCCGGGCTCGGTGCTGGTCGATATCGCCGTTGACCAGGGCGGCTGCTTTGCGGACAGCCACCCCACGACGCATCAGGATCCCACCTTCACCGTGCACAAATCAATCTTCTACTGCGTGGCGAATATGCCCGGAGCCGTCCCGAACACCTCCACGTATGCGCTGACCAACGTCACTCTGCGCTACGCCGTCGCGCTGGCAAACCTTGGCGTCAAGGAAGCCCTGCACCGGGATGCTGCGCTTGCGGCCGGGCTGAACACGGCCGCCGGCAAGGTCACCCATCACTCGGTTTCCACCGCGCACGGACTCGAACTGGCGCAGGACTGGTCCAGCCTGCTCTAACCCTCTGTGCAAGAGAAGGACGACGGCGGCCTCATCGGCCGCCGTCGTCCTTCTCTGCCGGCGGCTCCGGCCGCCGCGAGAAGCATTAGAAAACGTTTGATGACTCTTATGCAACATACCGGATACCCTTGAGCTGTGACCCACGAATCAACCAGCACCGAAAACCAGTCCCGTGCCAATCAGGCCGGCGAGACGCTTCCGGCCGAGACCGAAGAAGCCTTGTCCCGTGCCGGGGCAGTCAGCTCCGCCATGGTACATCCCCATGAAGCCCTGTTCTCGGAGCGCGCCGCCAATATCAAGCAGTCCGCGGTCCGGGACGTTTTTGAAATTTCTATGCAGCCCGGGCTTGTCTCCCTCGCCGGCGGTAATCCCTACCTGCAATCGCTGCCGCTGGAACGGCTGGGCGCGGTGGCCGCGGATATCATTACCAATCACGGGCTCCAAGCGCTGCAGTACGGAGGCGGGCAGGGAACGCTGGAACTTCGCCGGCAGATCTGCGAGGTGATGGCAGCGGAGGGAATCACCGACGCGGACCCGGACAATGTGGTCATCACCGCCGGTTCACAGTCCGCCCAAGACATCGCCGCGAAGGTTTTCTGCAACCCCGGTGACGTGATTCTGATTGAAGATCCCACCTATGTGGGTGCCTTGAACGCCTTCGAGGCGTATCAGGTCGATGTTCAGCCGGTACGGGTCGATGAGGACGGGCTGGTCCCCGCGGAGCTGCTGCGCCGGATCGAGGAGCTGCGTGCGGCGGGTAAAACCGTGAAGATGCTCTATACGATCCCCAACTTCAGCAACCCCTCCGGCGTCACCCTCGCAGCGGACCGGCGGCCGGAGATTGTACGGATCTGCCGGGAAGCAAATATTCTCGTTCTGGAGGATAATCCCTACGGTCTGCTGAAGTTTGACGGCGAACTTCAGCTGCCGCTGCGGGCCGGGAACCCCGATGATGTGCTGTATCTGGGCTCTTTTTCGAAAATTTTTGCCCCTGGTCTGCGGATCGGCTGGGCGCTGGTGCCGGCGCATCTGAAACAGCGTTTCTACTTGGCCAGCGAGGCCGTCACCCTCTGCCCTCCCCCTTTCAATCAGATGCTCGTCTCGGCCTATCTGCGCGACTTCGACTGGATGGCGCAGGTCCGCACCTACCGGGCGCTGTATCAGGACCGCTGCGACGCCATGCTCTCGGCGCTGGCCGAGCACATGCCGGCCGGTGTCAGCTGGACAACGCCGGCCGGCGGATTCTTTATCTGGCTGACCCTCCCGGCTAGCGTGGACACATATCCATTGCTGCATCAGGGAATCGATGCCGGCGTGGTCTTTGTGCCAGGCGCCGCCTTCACCTCCGCACCCGGCCCCAGCAATACCCTTCGGCTCGCGTTCAGTTCGGCGACCCCGGAGAACATTCGCGAAGGCGTCCGCCGGCTCGCGCCGGTCCTTCGCGCCGCCGTCGGCCGATAAGCCCTGCTACTCCAGGAGCAGGGCCGGCTCCTCCATGATCGACGCAACATCGGCCATGAAACGGGCAGACAGGTCACCGTCCACTACCCGGTGATCGAAGGAACCACCCAGGGTCGTGATCCAGCGCGGAATGACTTCACCGTCCAACACCCACGGCTTGAGCTTGACCGTTCCGAACGCCACAATAGCCACCTCGCCCGGATTGATGATCGGCGTTCCGGTGTCGATTCCCAGCGCTCCGATATTGGTGATGGTGAGCGAGCCGCCGGCCATCTGCGCCGGTTGGGTCTTCCCGGCGCGCGCCGTGCTGGCCAAATCGTTCAGCGCCACCGCCAACTCCTTCAGCGACAGATCCTGCGCGTCCTTGATGTTCGGGACCATCAGACCCCGCGGAGTGGCCGCCGCGATGCCCAGATTCATGAAGTGTTTCACGATGATCTCGTCCCCGGTCCAGGTCGCATTGACCGAAGGATTGCGCGCGGCAGCCCAGATCACCGCCTTGGACAGGATCAGCAGCGGCGAAACCTTGATGCCCTCGAAGTCCCGTGAGGTCTTTAGCCGCTTCACAAATTCCATTGTCCGGCTGGCATCGACATCCACGAAAATGCTCACGTGCGGGGCGCTGAACGCACTGAGCACCATCGCTTTGGCGGTCGCTTTGCGCACTCCCTTGACCTGGATACGCGAAATCCGCTGATCCGCCGCGGCGTCCGGCCCGCGCTCCGGTGCAGACTGCCAGAACGTTCCCGCGCCGTCCTGCTCGGCGGTCCGCTGATCCTGATAGCTGAGCAGATCCTTCTTGGTGATCTCCCCGCGCAGTCCAGTCGGCGAGACGTCGCTGAGGTTGATTCCCAGATCCTTCGCGGCCTTACGGACCGGAGGCTTGGCGAGCACGCGCGCCGCTGGGGCCTCGGTCGCGCGTTCAGAGAGCGGCGTTACGGGCGACGGCGGCACGGGCGACGGCGGCACAGGCGACGGCGGCACGGCGGTGGAAGTTCTCCGGGGCCGGCGTTTGACGGCGTCGGCCCTCGGCCCGGAACCGACGAGTGGCCGGTGACCTTCGACCGCGGCGGCCGCGGAAGGCTCCGATGAATGCGCCGACACTGGCCCACCCACCGGCGCTGCGGAAGCGTCCGCCTCCGAACCGATCCTGATGATCGCAGTACCGACGTCCACCGTCTGTCCTTCGTCGACAAGCAACTGCGCAACAATCCCGGCGTAGGGCGAGGGCAGCTCCACAATGGATTTTGCAGTTTCAATCTCGACCAGGACATCATTGATGGCCACCACGTCCCCCAGCTTGACTTTCCAGGAGACGATTTCCGCCTCGGTAAGCCCCTCGCCGACATCGGGCAGATTAAACGTGTTCAATGCGGACATCCGTCGCGCCTTCCCTAGTAGGCCAGCGCGCGGTCGAGCGCCTCGAGGATCCTGTCAATATCCGGCAGGTAATGCTCCTCCACCCGCGCGACGGGATAAGGCATGTGGAACCCGCCAACGCGCAGCGCCGGTGCCTCCAGGGCGTAAAAACAACGCTCGCTGATGCGTGCCGCGATTTCGCCGCCCAATCCGCCGAACGTCGGCGCCTCATGGGCCACGATCAGCCGGCCCGTCTTTTCCACCGAGGCGGTGACGGCATCGAAGTCGATGGGGGAGATGGAGCGCAAATCAATGACCTCCACGCTGTGTCCCTCCTGTTCGGCTGCCTCCGCTGCGGCCAACGCCACGGGAACCAACGGGCCGTACGCGACGACGGTCGCATCCGTTCCCGGGCGCAGCACCTGCGCCGAGAAGGCGTCCAAACCGGGCGACGCCGTGTTGACCTCACCCTTGAGCCAGTACCGGCGCTTGGGCTCGAAGACGATGACCGGGTCCGGGCAGGCGACGGCCTGCTGGATCATCCAGTAGGCATCATGGGCGTTGGAGGGGGAAATAATCCGCAGTCCGGCGGTATGGGCAAAAAGCGCTTCCGGGGACTCGGAGTGGTGTTCAATGGACCCGATCCCGCCGCCGTAGGGGATGCGGATAACCACCGGGGCGCTGAGCTGACCACTGCTGCGGGTGCGGATTTTGGCCAGCTGGGTGGTGATCTGGTTGAAGCCGGGGAAGACAAACCCGTCAAATTGGATCTCGCAGATGGGGCTGTAGCCGCGTAAGGCCATCCCGATGGCCGTGCCGATGATACCGGATTCAGCCAGTGGTGTATCCATCACGCGATCCGCGCCGAATTCGGCTTTCAGCCCTTCGGTCACGCGGTACACGCCGCCGAGCGCACCGATATCCTCCCCCATTATCAGCGCTTTGGGGTTGGTCGCCAGCGTGGCCCGCAGGCCCTCGTTAATGGCCTTGGCAATGGTCATTGTGGTCATGGCGCACCCGTTTCATTCCCGGCGGCGGATCCGGTGCCCGTTTCGGCGAAGGACGCTGCGTAGTTCTCGAACCAGGCAAGCTCCTCGGCCACCAGTGGATGCGCTTGGGCGTAGACATTGGCAAAGGACGATCGGATGTCCGGAACGGTCATGGCCAGCGTCGTCTTGCGGACATACGCGGCCAATTCGTCGCCGTCGTCCTTAACGGAGCTGAAAAAAGCGTCATCGGCAAGGTTCTCCGCCCGCAGGTACTTTTCCAGCCGTACCAGCGGATCCTTGGCACGCCACTTTTCCTCTTCCGCCGCCAAGCGGTACTTCGTGGGGTCATCGGCGGTGGTATGCGCGCCAAGCCGGTAGGTGAAAGCTTCGATCAGCACCGGTCCGTGCCCCGAGCGTGCATGGTCCAAGGCCCACTGAGAGACGGCGTGCACGGCCAGCACGTCATTGCCATCCACCCGGATCCCCGGAAAACCGTAGCCGCTGGCCCTGTTCACCAGCGGAATACGGGACTGGACCTCGAAGGGGACCGAAATGGCCCAATGATTATTCTGGCAGAAGAAGACCACGGGTGCCTGGTAGGAAGCGGCAAAGACCATCGATTCATGTACATCGCCTTCGGAGCTGGCACCGTCACCAAAATAGGCCACGACGGCGGCAGGTTTCATTGCCGCGTCGGTGGCCTGATCGCGCTGGATTCCCATCGCATACCCCACTGCATGCAGTGTCTGGACGGCAAGAACGAGCGAATAGAGATGGAAGTTGGTGTCTTTCGGATTCCAGCCGGCATTGGAAATTCCGCGGAAGAGCTTGAGCAATTGCGACAAATCAACGCCACGCGTCAGCGCCACACCATGCTCGCGGTAGGTGGGGAAGATGTAATCCTGCGGCTCCGTCGCCTGACCCGAGCCGATCTGCGCGGCTTCCTGCCCGGTCAACGGGACCCAGAGGGCCAACTCACCCTGGCGCTGCAGCGCGGTGGCCTCCTGGTCAAAGCGACGCACCGTGGCCATATCCGAGTAGAAACTGCGCAGCTTCTCCGGCGTAAGCCGCGCAAGATACGGACTGAACTTCTCATCATGGCGAAGCTTCCCGTCCGGTCCCAGCAGCTGTACCAGGTTATCCACCGGGGCAATGCCCTCGATGAGGGCCCCGCCAACGTCGGTATCCTCAAACTCGGTACTGGGTAGCTGGGCAGCGCCCATACCTTCTCCTCGTCTGCCGCATCGGCAACGTCGATCGCTGAGTAGGGATACATGCGCCAACCGGAATGTATTTCGGCCGGGCGAAGATCCTGCTATTTCTTCGATCCACTGTATCGGCAGCACGCCCCGCAGGGAATTTATTAAGCGCTAGGAACGCCGCGGCGGTTTTGTATACTCCGCACAGAGTTCCAGAAAACGGGAGTTAGCCTCCGTCTCGCCAATAGTGACCCGGACGCCCTCGTCGCCAAACGGACGCACAGACAGCCCTCGCTGGTCGGCGAAGGCGGCAAACTCGGCGCTATTGTCCCCTAAATTGAGCCAGACAAAGTTACCTTGAGCGTCCGGAATCTCCCAGCCAAGGTCTTTGAGGCCGGCTGCCACCCGGTCCCGCTCGTCGACCAGGCTTTGTACCCTTTCCACAACCTGGTCGTAATTGCGCAAGGAGACAACGGCGGCGTGCTCCGCGAGGGAGGACACGGCGAAGGGCGTTGCGGTGACCCGCAGATATTGCGTGAGCTCCGGCCGCGAAACCGAATAGCCGACCCGCAGCCCTGCCAGTCCGTGCGCCTTCGAGAACGTCCGCAGCACTACAACATTGGGGTACTTGCGGTACATAGCGATTCCGTCAACGGCATTTTCAGCACGGACAAACTCCATATATGCCTCGTCGATCACGATCAGGACATCGGTAGGGACGGAGTTGATGAACCGCTCCGTTTCGGCCGTGTACAGGACCGGCCCCGTCGGGTTGTTCGGCGTACACAGCAAAATCACCTTGGTCCGTTCAGTCACCGCTGCCGCCATTGCCGGCAGATCATGCGTGCCGTCCGCGTTCAGCGGGATCCTGATGCTCTCGGCGCCCGCCAGCCCCACACAGATCGGATAAGCCTCGAAGGATCGCCAGGCATAAACGACCTCGTCCGGACGGCCGTCGTCATTCTGGCCGGCAAACGTGGACAGCAGCTGGTTCAATGCGCCAAGACTGCCGGCGCCGGTGACAATATCATCGGCCGGGACGCCCAGAAAGTCCGCCAGCTCACCGCGCAGTTTAGTGCTGAGGGAATCCGGATACCGGTGGACGTCCGCCAGTGAGCGCAGGGCGTCCAGCACCGCCGGTACGGGGCCCAGTGGGTTTTCATTGGAAGACAGCTTGAAGCTCTCCAGTCCCTTAACAACGGCGGCCGGTTTACCGGCGGCATATTTAGGTAGTCTGCCCACGACAGTGCGGGGATGAACCACAGCAGCTGCGGCGGAGTTCTCAATAGTCATAGTTCCAGCTTATCGCCGGGATCCCTGCGGTCGCGGGCCAATGTCGCATCGCCGCCCGATGTGGGATTATGACGGATGGGTAAATTCATTGTCCGCGTCCTGATCAACGCCCTGGCGCTGTGGATTGCCAGCGCTCTGCTTCCCGGCCTGCAGATTTATTCCAGCGGAGCCGATGGATTGGTGCCCGGTAACAGCGCGGCCGGCACCGTCCTGGCCTTCATCGCCGTGGGACTCATCTTCGGCATCGTCAATGCTCTCGTTAAGCCGATCGTGAAGCTGCTGTCGCTGCCCATCACCTTCCTCACACTGGGTCTTTTCACCATCATCATCAACGCAGCAATGTTGTGGCTGACCTCCTGGCTGAGCGGGTACACGCCCGTTCACTTCACCATCGACGCCTTCTTGTGGACCGCGGTACTTGCCGCAATTGTCATCAGCGTCGTGTCGATGATCGCCGGCGCGCTCACAGGCATCAACCGGCGAAGCCTCAGCAGCGGCCGCTAGTCCCGTTTTTGCCCCCGGTCTCTTTTCCTCAGGTTCACGTCCGTGCCCTGATAGACGTACTTGCGGTAGCTCACGGCTCCGGTCAGGGCCGCAGGTCCCAGAAACTGCTGTAGAGCCTCCTTGTGCGCCACTACCGAAACGTTCCCGCTGCGATCCAGCTCAGCGGCGTCGTCAAGGTAATAATCCAGGCTGTGCGCATTGGCCACCAGTTTCCCGGGGTCGGCCAGCGAACTAGAAGGACGTCGACCGGAAGTGACGCTCACCCAGTCCGCCGTCTCCGGCGGCGGGGCCAAGTCGGCAGCCGTAACTATGTCATCCACATTTTCCAGATCCATCACGTGGATCCCGGGGTGCACGTGTTGATTCGCCCCAGGTGCGCCGGCAATGTTGATGATCCGGACGTTGACCTCGGCCAGGAATGCCGGGTTGGCGGCCATGGCGGCGGCGTGGATTCCTCCTCCGCTGTGCCCGTTGATCATCACTGCGTCCCCTGCCGCCGCACCGGCATCGCGCAGCGCGGCCTTCACCCATTCCTCCACCAGCACCTGCCGCTGCGCGAACCCTGCACGCTGGGCGGAGGTAATGGCCTCCAGATCCCCCTCGACATCCCACGGGTTGGCGCCGTCCAGTGGCCACCACTGCTCCGTTCCCGGCAGGTCTGCTATCCACGCGGCGGTACCGTCGCCCCGATCCACCCGCTTAATCACAATTGCTGCCGGGGCCACCCGATAGGCGTCTCTGGAACCAGCCAGCGCGTCATGCAGTGTTGGTGCCATCGTCCCCACCGCAGTGTTGGTTGTCGCCGGGTCAGTTGTCGCCGGGTCAATTGCCGCCGGGTCAGTTGTCGCCGGGTGATCCGGAACAGGTCCGGCCCGCGGTCGTTGCGCCGGGGACCACTGTGCTGGGGGGAGCCGCTCCATCTTCAGGCCGCCGGGCACAAAGATCCCGCCGGAGTCCATCACGTGCCTTAGCCCGCTGGCCGCGATGACACCAGACGGTGGCAATGGTGCCGTTCGACCCGCGCCCGTCGTTGCCTGCGACGGTAAGAGGAGCGGGAACCCCAGCACTCCACTGAGGTAATCGGGGAGATGGCCTACGGCGTCTTGGGCCACATCGCGAAGGCCCCGCTGCTGTGCATCCTGCAGAATCGTAATCAGCTGAGCTCCGATAACCATGGGAGCCATCGGCAGCCCAAAAATGTGCAACTGCCAGCCGGACATGTTCGAATGCACTGCTTTGCCGCGGTCCAGCTGGGCCAGTGCCTGGTTTTCACTGGCCGCATAGCGGCTGGATGCCGTCCGGGCGTCGAGGGCGACAGCCTCCAACTCCATACGGCAGTCGCTGCAATCTGCGGCGGCACTGCGGAGTTCAGCAATCAGACCGAACGGGTATGGAGCCCAGGCCGGACTGCTGGTTTCGAAAAGGTTCAGGGCTCTGGCCGCTGCCTGTTCCACGGGAGCTAATTCGTCCGCGATTCGCTGCAGGGATGCGCTGGCCAGCATGATCTCGCCGAGCACGTAGCTGACCGATCCCACTCCTCCCCGCACGGTATAGCTGCCGGTCGGTGCTGTCAGGAACGCGGTGGGCGGTAGCGGACCGCCCGGCAGGCCAAACGGTGCTGGCCCCTTATCCGGCGGGCCCGGACTGCCGGATGCACCGTTCGGCGGATCTGCCGCAGACTCCCCGATTCGTTCGATCATCGCAGCAGGCCCGGTCCGCCGGTCCAAGCGAATGGATCCGGGCCAGTGTCATGCAAAGATTTTTCAAGCGCTACGGTACGGAGCTGTGCGGCATACTGCACCAGCATTGCCGCGGCATCCGAAAGCATTCCCGCCGCGTTCTGCATCCGCCGTTCCCGCTGCGCCAGAACCTCTCTGAACGCGGCGGCGGACGGCGATTCCCACCTCAACTGCCCCGCGCCATGTACCTGCAGGCGCAGTTCGTCCATTTCCGCTGCTGCCCGCAACAGTTCACCGGCAACGCACTCGACGTCCTCGGCCAGCATTGCCGACCGTGCCGCCGTCGTTATCATTTTTCCTCCTGCCGCAAGCGTTACACCCGACGCTAGGTCTCCGCGGGAACCGCCGACAGGGACCAGCGCTCAAGTGTGGAAAAGTCTCCCGATTGGAACCCTGTGCAGGGGGACCGTCGCCTGCCTGGCCGTTCCGCTGCCGTGGAGATGTCTGGTGCTGTCATAGTGGCAGGCGGCAAGCGGCAGGCGGCAGCCGACTTCATGAAAGAATTGCGGCATGTCTGAATCTGCCGTCACCACTGAATCCGCCGCCCGCACGCCCGCCGGACGCATCTCGTTGGCCGCTGCCGATGAGCGCATCGCCCTGGGGCCCCTCGACGGCCGCTACCAGGGCGCCGTCGCGCCGCTGGTTGATTACCTTTCCGAAGCGGCCCTCAACCGGGACCGGGTAGCTGTCGAGGTGGAATGGCTGATTCACCTCACAACGCAGCAACTGCTGCCGGGGACCACGGAGCTCAGCGATGCCCAGAAGGCGCAGCTGCGCGCCGTCGTGACCGGTTTTGATACTGCCTCGGTGGCGGAACTGGCGCAGCTGGAGAAGGTCACCGTCCACGACGTGAAAGCCGTGGAGTACTACCTGGGCCGCAGGCTGCCGGCTATCGGCATTGAGAACCTGACCTCGCTGGTCCACTTCGGCTGCACCAGCGAGGACATTAATAACCTCTCCTACGCGCTGGGCATTAAGGGCGCAGTCCAGGATGTCTGGCTGCCCGCGGCCCATGCTCTGGTGGCCAAAATTACGCAAATGGCCCAGGAAAACCGGGCGGTGCCGATGCTCTCCCGCACACACGGCCAACCCGCCACGCCCACCACGTTGGGCAAGGAAATCGCCGTGATGGCGCACCGGCTGGGACGGCAGCTTAAGCGGATCGAGAAGACGGAATACTTAGGCAAGATCAACGGTGCCACCGGAACCTACGCGGCACACTATGCCTCGGTGCCTTCGGTGGATTGGGAGCAGGTATCCCGGAGCTTCATTGAAGGCCTGGGTTTGACCTGGAACCCGCTGACCACGCAGATCGAGTCGCACGACTGGCAGGCCGAGCTGTACTCCGATATGGCGCGCTTCAACCGTATTCTGCACAACCTGTGCACGGATGTTTGGAGCTACATCTCGATCGGTTACTTCGCCCAGGTACCGGTGCCGGGCGCCACCGGATCCTCGACCATGCCGCACAAGGTCAACCCGATCCGCTTTGAAAATGCCGAGGCCAATCTGGAAATTTCCAGCGCCCTGCTGGATACCCTCGCAGCCACTCTGGTGACCAGCCGGTGGCAACGCGACCTCACGGATTCCTCCAGCCAGCGCAATATTGGCGTGGCGTTCGGCCATTCGCTGCTGGCCATCGGTAATGTTCTGGGCGGTTTGGGGAGGCTGGATACGGCCGAGGCCGTCCTGGCCGACGATCTGGAACACAACTGGGAAGTCCTCGGCGAGGCAATCCAGATGGTGATGCGCGCAGAGTCCATCGCGGGCGTTCCCGGGATGGAAAACCCTTACGAGCGGCTTAAGGATCTCACCCGCGGGCAGCGTGTGGATGCGGCTCGGATGCAGGAGTTCGTCTCCGGTCTGGGCCTGTCCACTAAGGCCGAGGCTCGCCTGCTGGCCCTCACACCGGGCGGCTACACGGGCATCGCAGAACGCCTGGTGGATCACCTGCAGGACTGAACGCACCCGATGAGTGTGGACGTGTATCGCGAGGCCGGAACCTTTCTCGAACGAGAACAGCAGGAGCGGGTTCGAGTACTCGTTTCTACTGCGATCGTATGATTTTGCCCGGTGGCAAGGGGCAGATCATCCGTTCGGCAGCGGGGCCGGCCAACCGCCGAGGCGAACGACTGTGGGCCATAAGGGCAACAAGGGAAACACTCATATGAGCGGTGCGGTATTGCTCATATGATACTGTGAGGAAAAACACCTGCTACAAGGAGACTCAATGCCGAAATTGTCCGCAGCCACGCTGCCCCTCCTGGCTCAACAGGCTCAACAGGCTCAACAGGCTCACCCGGCTCAACCGGCTCCTGAGGGCGGCAGCGCCGCCGTCCCGGGTTATGACCGCAGCACGCTGACGACCGGCATTGTCCACTTCGGCATGGGCGGCTTCCACCGGGCGCATCAGGCGATGTACCTGGACCGGCTAATGAACCAGGGAAAGGCATCGGACTGGGCAATTTGCGGCGTCGGCGTGCTGCCCCAGGACGAGAAGATGAAGCGCGTCATGGCGGAGCAGGACTGCCTCTACACGCTCCTGCTCAAGAACCCGGACGGGACCCGGGAGGCGCGGGTTATCGGCTCGGTGGCGCAGTACCTCTTCGCCCCCGACGATCCGGAGGCAGTAATTGAAAAGATGGCCTCGGCGGAAATCCGCATTGTTTCGCTGACCGTCACCGAGGGCGGCTACAACTTCCACCACGTCACCGGCGAGTTCGACGCAACCAACCCCGACGTAGTGCTGGATCTGCAGCCCGGGGCCGCGCCGCGGACAACCTTTGGCCTGATCACCGAAGCGCTGGCCCGCCGCCGCGCCCGGGGAATGACTCCTTTCACCGTGATGTCCTGCGACAATATCCAAGGCAACGGAGACGTGGCCCGGAAAATGTTCACGGCGTTTGCCACCCTCAAGGACCCGGAACTCGGTGCCTGGATGCAGACGGCGGTACTGTTCCCGAATTCCATGGTTGACCGCATTACGCCCGTCACTACGGAGGCGGACAGGGAATCGATCGCCGCGGAATTCGGCATCGAGGACCAGTGGCCAGTGGTCTGCGAACCCTTTGAGCAGTGGGTGCTGGAGGATCATTTCAGTCTTGGCCGGCCCCCCTATGAAGACGCAGGGGTGCAGCTGGTTAAGGATGTGGAACCGTACGAACTGATGAAGCTCCGGTTGCTTAACGCCAGCCATCAGGGCCTGTGCTATTTCGGTTATCTGGCCGGGTACCGCTATGCCCACCAGGTGGCCCAGGATCCGCTTTTTGCCCGGTTCCTGCTCGATTACATGGACAAGGAAGGCACCCCGACGCTCGCGGACCTGCCGGGCGTGGACCTACCGCTCTACAAGCGCACGCTGATCGAGCGCTTCTCCAACGAGTACGTCAGGGACACGCTGGCACGGCTGTGTGCGGAGAGCTCGGACCGGATCCCGAAGTGGCTGCTGCCCGTCGTCCGGATTAATCTGGCGAACGACGGCGACATCTTCCGTTCAGCGGGCATCGTCGCCTCATGGGCACGGTACGCCGAGGGCACCGACGAAAGCGGCGAGGCGATCGACGTCGTCGACCGCCTCAAGGAGCCGCTGATGGCCGCGGCTGCACGCCAGCGCGAGGACAAGCTGGCTTTTCTGGCCAACCGCGAGGTCTTCGGCGACCTGATTGACAGCGAACGCTTCGTGAGCGCCTACCTGCAGACGCTGGACACCCTGCACACCGCCGGCGCCCGCGCGGCCGTGGAGCAGCTCCTCCGGTAGCGGAGCCCTGCTGCCGAGGAGCCGGCTACGCGCCCCGCCGCAGCAAAAACCCGCACTAAACCCCATAAATGGTCTGTCGCGCCTGGATGTAGCGGCCGCGCACCTCGGCGCCCCAGCCGCCGTCGGGCTCAAAGGACGCCTCGATCCGCCGCTCCCACACCGGCAGCTCGCCGGTGGCGGCCCAGACTGCCTGACGGGCCGCTCCCAGCGCCACGTATTCATTAGCCACCGGTACCTCGACCGGCAGCCCGAAGACAGACGCCGCGGCCTGCCGCAGCGACCTCGATTTTGCCCCACCGCCAATCAGCAGCACGCGCTCCGCGGGCACGCCGTGCTCTTTCATCCGGTCAATTGCGTCGGCCAGCGAATTCAGCACGCCCAGCACCGAGGCACGTGCCACGTTCTCCGCCGTCATATTGGCACGGCTCAGTCCCAGCAGGCTGCCGTGCGCAGCCGGCAGATTCGGGGTGCGTTCACCGTCAAGGTACGGCAGCAGGAGAAGACCCTGCGCGGCCGGGTCCGCGGTCAACGCCAACGCATCCAACGAGGGCAGGTCAATCTGCAGCATCTGGGCGGCCGCGGCCATCACCCGGGCGGAATTTAACATGGCCAGCAACGGCAGGTGGTTGCCCGTGGCATCGGCGAACCCCGCGATCTGACCGCTCGGATCGCGGGTGGGCACCGACGATGTGCTGAAGACCGTCCCCGACGTTCCAATGGAAACCACAATCTCGCCCGGCTGCAGGCCAAGACCAAGCGCCGCGCCGGCATTATCGCCGGCGCCGGCGCCCAGCACGGCGTTAGCCAGCCCCCAGGCCGGAAGCACCGTGCCCGCCTGAGCAGAGGGACCGAGCACCACCGGCAGCGCCGGGACCCGGCCGAAGAAGCGCTGCAGCAGCGCGGGTCGGTAACTGTCCGTGACGGGGCTGAAGTAGCCAGTACCCGAAGCATCACTGCGGTCCGTTGTGAAACGGCCGGTCAGCTGAAAGTTCAGCCAGTCATGCGGCAACACCACCCGCGCCACCCGCGCAGCGGCCGCGGGCCGGCAGCGCGCCAGCCAGGCGAGCTTGGTCAGCGTAAAGGAAGCCACCGGCACCACGTTGACGGCGTCCACCCAGGCCCCGGCACCGAGGTCATCGCGCATACTTTGCGCGTCATCCGCACTGCGGATATCGTTCCACAGCAGCGCATCAGATACCGGCTCGTTCGCTGCATCGAGAGCGACCATGCCATGCTGCTGGGCGGCTACCGAAACAGCCGCTACCTCGGCGCCCAGAGCCGGAATGCCTGCGCCGTCCCATGCCTGGTGCAGCGCTGATGTCCAGATATGCGGGTCGATGGCTGTACCGTCCGGGTGCGCGGCGCTCGAGGCAGCGACGACCCGCCCGGTCCCGGCGTCCACGGCGAGCACCTTGCAGGACTGTGTTGAGGAGTCAACACCGACAACACACCTCACGGTGCTGACGCCCTTCACGCGGCCAGCTTGGCCCGGATAAGGGCGGCGGCCAGAGACTCGTCCGCGATTAAGGTGCTGACAATTCCCGCGGCAGCGGCGGCGCGGACTGCGGGGCTGCGCTCGGCTCCATGCCCGACGGCGACGACAGTGGGAGTGCGCTTGAGCTGGCTCAGGCTGACCGCAAGAATCCGGCTGTTTAGTTCCGTGACCACGGCCGATCCGGCCGCGTTGATGAGGCGTCCGGAGCATTCCGCGACCGCGCCGGCCACGACGCCCTGCTGACGCACGGCGTTGTCCACCCGATCCCAAACGGTGGAGAGATTGGGCGCCCAGGCCCCGATCGCTATGACGGCAAAATCCAGCGCGTCGGCCTTCCGCAGCGCCTGCGAGATCTCCGGCTGCTGCTTCAACCCCGCGGCGGTGGCGGCGCTGTCCACCACCAGCGGGGCCCACAGTGGCCAGGTCCGGCCGTTCGAGGCCTGCCCCAGGCGCTGGATCAGATCCAGCGGGTTTCCGCCGCCGCCCCCTGGGAGCGCGCCGGCGAGCTGGACGATGTCGCATTTGGGCAGTTCGGTGACGTAGCGTGCGGCCAGATCCAGGGTGCGGGACCAGGAAATACCCAGCGTCATTCCTGCCCTGACGCTCTCCATCAGTTCCTTGGCCACCGACCGCGCCAGCATGTCGCGCTGCTGCGCGTCATCGCCGGAGGTCTTAATGACGATGACTTTTCGGATGCCGAGCCACGCGGCCAGCTGATGCAGCTCCTTGGGCGGCATGGACTCGGGCGTGCGGACCTCGATGCGCACAATGCCTTCGGCGCGTGCCTCATCCAGCATGCGCGCCACCTGAAAACGGGAAATCCCGTAGCTGGTGGCGATTTCCACCTTGGACCGGTTGTCCAGATAGTAGTCCTTGCCGATCAGGGCAAGAAGCTCTTCATGCGTGGGCTGCGGCACGGCGGCTCTTCTTTCCGGTGAAACGAACGAGCATCAGCTCTTGCTCAAATGAGTGTATATGACTAGAGTCACTTTACAAATGAGCATTCAGTCACTCTCATATGAGCGTCTCAACTGAAGGGGAGCAATGAAGTTTCCACAGCACCACGGACATCGCCGCCGAACGCAGCAGGGGAAGACCCGGCTCGGCGCGCTGTTGGCCGGCGTCGCCGTCGTTGCCCTTGCGCTCTCCGGCTGCACAGCCGCAGGTGGCGAGGGTGCCAAAACCGATATTGTCGTGGCCATCGTCGCCAACCCGCAGATGAAGGATGCCGTTTCCCTGCAGGACGATTTCAAGGCCAAGCATCCGGACGTGAACGTGAAATTCGTGACGCTGCCCGAGAACGAGGCCCGGGCCAAGATCACCGCATCCGTGGCCACCGGCGGCGGCGAGTTCGACGTCGTCATGATCTCCAACTACGAAACCCGGATGTGGGCCGAGAACGGCTGGATTGAGGACCTCCAGCCGATGGCCGATGCCACGCCCGGCTACGACACGGCCGACTTCATCCCCACCATCAAGGATGCGCTCAGCTACCAGGGCGATATGTATTCGGTTCCGTTCTACGGGGAATCGTCCTTCCTGGTGTACCGCGAAGACCTGTTCAGGCAGGCCGGGCTGACCATGCCGGCGCACCCCACCTGGGCCGAAGTCAGTGCCCTGGCCAAAAAGCTCAACGATCCATCCAAGGACTTCGCCGGCATCTGCCTGCGCGGACTGGCCGGCTGGGGTGAGGTGATGGCCCCGCTGGACACCGTGATCAACACCTACGGCGGCCGATGGTTTGACATGGACTGGAAGGCCAGGCTGGACTCGCCGCAGGTCAAGGCCGCCGTCACGGACTACGTGGACCTGCTCAAAACGGCCGGCCAGCCCGGCGCCGCAACCAGCGGCTACGGCGACTGCATCACGCGCTACAGCCAGGGTAAGGCGGCCATGTGGTACGACGCCACGGCCATGGTCTCCAGCATTGAGGACCCAAGTTCCTCGCTGGTGGCAGGCAAGTCCGGGTACGCCCCGGCACCGGTAAAGGACACCAAATCCGCCGGCTGGCTGTACAGCTGGTCGTTGGCCGTCCCGACCACCACCAAGCACAAGGCCGCGGCCTGGGACTTCATCTCCTGGATGACGAACAAGGACTACATCAAGCTGGTGGGCAACAAGATCGGCTGGGAGCGGGTGCCCCCGGGCAGCCGCCAGTCCACCTACCAGATCCCCGAGTACGCCAAGGTGGCGCAGGCCTATGCGAAGCCCACCTTGGATGCGATGTACTCGGCAACACAGGAGACCAGCATGGTCAATCCCGTCCCCTACCCGGGCCTGCAGTTTGTCGGCATCCCCGAGTTCCAGGACCTGGGCACCCGGGTCAGCCAGCAGGTCTCGGCCGCGATTGCCGGACAGAAATCCGTTGAAGACGCACTCAAGCAGGCACAGCTCTATGCCGAACCCATTGCTGAGTCCTACCAACAAGGAGGAAAGTGATGGCCAGCACTCTCGTTGACCGGCACAATCTCAAACAACACAAGCTCAAGAATGCCAGAACCGAGGGTGGCCATTCCAAGGCGGAGGGCTGGCGGCGACGCGGCCCCCTGCTGCCGGCGCTGGTCTTCACGATCATCGTCACTCAACTGCCGTTCCTGGTCACCATCTGGTACTCGCTGCGCAACTGGAACCTGCTCCGCCCGGACGGCAACCAGTTCACCGGCCTGCAGAACTATGCGGACATCTTCATGGACTCCACGTTCCGCAGTTCGGCCGTAAACAGCATTGTCATCACCCTTGGCTGCGTCCTTGCCGCCATGGTGCTCGGAATCATCTTCGCGCTCCTGCTCGACCGCAGCTTCCGCGGCCAGGGCGTGGTGCGCACCATGCTCATCACCCCCTTCCTTATCATGCCGGTGGCCGGCGCGACGCTCTGGTCCGTGTCCATGCTGAACCCGAGCTTCGGTCTGGTGAACTGGGTGATCTCGCTGGTGGGCATCCCGCCGGTGGATTGGACGTCGTCGTACCCGGTGATCTCCATCCTGATGGCCTTGGTCTGGCAGTGGACCCCGTTCACAATGCTGCTGGTGCTGGCCGGCCTGCAGTCCCAGCCCAAGGACGTGCTGGAAGCGGCGCAGATTGACGGCGCCAGCTGGGGCAAGACGTTCCTTTGGGTCACGCTCCCGCAGCTGCGCCGCTACATTGAGCTCGGCGTCCTGCTCGGCACCATCTACGTGGTCAACACCTTCGACCAGATCTACCTGATGACCGCCGGCGGACCCGGCACGGCCAGCGCAAACCTGCCGTTCTACATCTACCAGCGGGCCTTTCTGGGCTTCGACATCGGCCAGGCAGCCGCGATGGGTGTTGTGGTGGTCATCGCCACCATCATCATCGCCACATTCGCCCTGCGCCTCATTTTCCGCAGCTTTGACGCAAAGGACTAAGCCGTGACCACCACCATGTCTCCCCGTTCCACCGCACCGTCCGCTGAGCGCAAGTCCCGTGAAGCCCGACGACGACTCAGTGGTTCCGCGATCACCACCGGCACGTGGGTGCTGGCCTTCATCTTCTTCGCGCCCGTGATCTGGCTGGTGATGACGGCCTTCAAGCAGGAATCGGTGGCCGCCTCCAACCCGCCCGTGTTCTTCTTTGTGCCAACGTTCGACCAGTTTGCGACCGTCCTGGACAACGGCGCGGGCAGCTACTTCCTGAACTCGCTGATCGCCACCGGCGTCTCCACGATTTTCGTGATCCTGCTGGCCGTACCGGCGTCATACGCATTGAGCATCCGCCCGGTGAAGAAGACCCAGGACGTGCTGTTCTTCTTCATCTCCACCAAGATGCTGCCTGTGGTCGCGGTGATCATGCCCATCTATGTGATTGCCGGACAGATCAAGGCCTTGGATAACATTTGGACGTTGGTGGTGCTGTACACCGCCATGAACCTGCCGATCGCCGTCTGGATGATGCGCTCCTTCTTCCAGGAAGTCCCCACCGAGGTCCTGGAGGCTGCCGCGATGGACGGTGCAGGCCTGATCAAAACCCTGCGTACTATCCTGATGCCCATGGTCACCCCGGGCCTGGCAGCAACGGCACTGATCTGTGTGATCTTTGCCTGGAACGAATTCTTCTTCGCCCTGAACCTCACCGCCGCCAATGCGTCCACGGTGCCCGTTTTCCTGGTCTCGCAGATGACCAGCGAGGGCCTGTTCCTCGCCAAGCTGTCGGCGGCCTCCGTGCTGGCGTCACTGCCGGTCGTGATAGCGGGCTGGGTGGCGCAAAAGCAGCTGGTGCGCGGCCTGTCCATGGGGGCGGTGAAATGACGACGACGATGAAAGTGTCGGTTCTCAGCGGTCCCTTCGATGCCGGTCACGGCAGCCTGCATGTGGAAGAACGCCCGATGCCGGTGCCGGGGCCGGGCGAGGTCCTGGTCCGGATCAAAGCGGTGGGCGTCTGCGGATCGGACACGCATTATTACCGGCACGGACGGATCGGTGACTACATCGTCGACCGACCCCTGGTGCTCGGGCACGAGCCTTCCGGGGTTATTGTCGCCCTCGGACCTGGAGTGCTGAACCGGGCCATAGGCCAGCGGGTATCCCTGGAACCGGGTGTCCCGGAACCGCTTTCCGCGCAGACCCTGGCCGGCCGCTACAATCTGGATCCCGATGTGCGGTTCTTTGCCACGCCGCCGGTGGACGGTGTTTTCGCCGAGTACGCCGTCCACCCCGCGGCGTTTTGCCATCCCGTTCCTGATTCCGTCTCCGACGACGCCGCCGCCTTGCTGGAACCGCTCAGTGTCGCGATCGCCGCCGGCCGCGCCGGCAAGGTGGGGCTCGGCGACAAGGTGCTGGTGGCCGGTGCGGGCCCGATCGGCCTGCTGGCGTCGAAAGTTGCCCAGCTGGCCGGCGCGGTCGTCACCGTCACCGATGTCCGTGCCGAACGCCTGGAGCAGGCCGAACGGTATGGTGCCAAACACAGCTACGCGGCCAACGCTGCCCCGCCCGCCGGAGCCGTATTCGATGTCTTCATTGATGCCACCGGTGCAGAACCCGCCGTCCTGGCCGGCCTGGCCCGGCTGGCACCGCGGGGCCGTTGTGTTTTGGTCGGGATGGGTGCAGACACCATCGCCTTACCCGTTCAGCTGGTGCAGGGCCGCGAACTCATGATCACCGGAACGTTCCGGTACGCCAATACCTGGCCCATCGCCGTCGGGCTCGCAGCAAGCTCCGCCGTGGATCTGGACGCCCTGGTCACTTCCGTGCACGGGCTCGACGATGTGGAAGCTGCCTTGACCGCCGGAGACAGCCCCGGCGCGCTCAAGGCGATAGTCCGGCCGTGACCCGGCACGGTGAGCGGGTACGTCCGCGCCGATAACTACGTCCTCGCGCGGCCGGTGTCTGCACTCACCGAACCGCCCTCGAGCAGCTCAATAGCAGCCGGGCGTGATTGAATCGCGCTGATCCGCGCAACATCAAGTTTGCGGCTGCGGTCGAAGTTGACGATGCCATTCTTCTCCTGGAAGACATCCGTCAACTGCGTGTAGCAGTAGCCGAACATCTGTGGATCATTAAGGAGGACTTCGCACAGACCCTTGAACCTGAGGTAGAACTCTTCTTCCGAACGTACCCGCTCGCCGTAGCCCCAGGATTTTTCCCGATCGGTCCCGGCTCTCCCATGCTGTCCGCCCTGATCCTGTGCCCCCTGATCCAGAGCCCCCTCATCCTGTGCCCCCTGATCCAGCGCGGCCAATAATGCTTCCTCCTCGTTCCACCAGATCCCGCCGAATTCGGAGACGAAATACGGCTGGCCACTGTACGGAACAGAGAGTTCTTCAGCACCATCGCCGCGGTTCAGATGCGGCATCCCCGCGGTCAGCCCGCTCTGCTCGGCATGGAACTTCTCCGGGTCCTGTTCATAGGAGTGGGAATCATAAATATCGCTGTTCCGGACCCGGTGCGCGTACCCGGAGGCGTCGATTACGGGCCGGGTCGGATCGGCCAGTTTGGTGGCCAGGAACATGGCCTGCGTGACGTCGTCCAGGACGGTGATCCGGTCGTGCAGCACCTGATGGGTCTCGTTGAGCGGACACCATCCGATGATGGACGGATGATTGAAGTCCCGTTGCAGGGCCTCGAGCCATTGCGCGACGAAGCTGGCGGTCGGTTTCTGGTTATGACCGACGGTTCCACCGCCGGAAACACCCCAGTCGCCGAACTCCCCCCAGACCAGGTAGCCCAGCCGGTCAGCGTGGTAAAGATAGCGCTCTTCAAAGACCTTTTCATGCAGGCGGGCGCCATTGAATCCGGCTGCCATGGCCAGCTCAATGTCCTTGATCAGCGCGGCGTCATTCGGCGACGTCATGAGCGATTCAGGCCAGTAGCCCTGATCCAGTACCAGCCGCTGAAAGACTGCTTTGCCGTTGATGCGGACCATTTTCCCATCGAGGGCCACCGAACGCACTGCGGCGTAGCTGCTGACATGATCGACGACGGCGCCATTCTGGTCCACGACCGAGACCTCAAGACCGTATAGATACGGGTCCTCAACCGACCACGGGCGCAACGCCTCCGGTGGAATGCTGAGCCGCACAGATGGCGTGAGATCGAGATCGGCCCGGGTCAGGGCCGTAATTGCCACCTCCTGCTCCCCGGTCAGGACCACCTTGACCGTGTGTCCTGCCCGGTTCCGGCTCAGTGGAACTTCGACGGTAAGGCTTGCCTGCGCGAGGTTAGGTGTCATCCGCAGACGTTTTACGTGCACGTCGGCAACCGCTTCCATCCACACCGTCTGCCAGATGCCCGTGGTGCGGGTGTATTGACAATGGGTGTTGTTGTACCAGGTGGCCTGTTTGCCCCGCGCCTGCATTTCATGGCGCGAATCGCGGGCCCGAACGACGATTGACGCCCGGGTTCCGGGCTCAGCCACGCCTTGCAGGTCCGCGCTGAACGGCGTGAATCCACCGCGGTGCCGGACGACTTCAACGTTGTTGACCCAGACCGTTGCGTCATGGTCGACGGCGCCAAAATGCAGGATCGCACGGTGACCGGCCCACGCCGGCGGTATGGTCACCGTGCGCCGATACCAGACCGCTTCCATGAAATCGACGTTTTCAATGCCGGAGAGCTGCGTTTCCGGAGCGAACGGCACCAGGATTTCCCCGGCAAGCTTGCGTGTACGGAGCCCGCGCTCAAGGCCTGAATCCCCGGCATCGATCTCAAAGTCCCACAGTCCGTTGAGGTTCATCCACCTGTCACGGATGAGCTGAGGCCGGGGGTGTTCGGGCTTGGGCAGGCTTGCCCCGCTCACCCGCCCGCCACAGATGCAATAATCATCAGTTCCTGTCCGGGCTGCACCTTGGTGTCCGTCCCACGCAGCCGGCGGACGTCGTCGTATCCCACATAAATGTTCACGTAGCGGCGCAGGGCACCCGTTTCATCCCGCACCCGCCGGTCGAAGAACGGAAATTGAGCACCGATCACATCCAGCACAGCAGCCACGGAAAGCGGCCCTTCCACGGCCAGCAGCAGCTCCTCTTGGCCATCCGTGAACTGGCGCAGCAGGCTGGGAACCCGTACCAGCACATCTGCGACCTCGTTCATGGCCTTTTTAAACTAACCGGCGACGACGGCGGCACGGACACAAAGTACATCCGGCAGGTGCGAGGCGACCTCGGTAAACGTGCTGCCCTCATCCGCACTGGCGTAGACGCACCCGCCACGGGTTCCGAAGTACACCCCGGCAGGCTCCGCGGTATCGGTGGCGGCGGCGTCGCGAAGCACCGCGTTGTATTCAGACTGCGGGAGCCCGGAATCCGCACGCGTCCAGCTCTCGCCTGCGTCGTCCGTCCGATGCACGGCAAGCCTCGCGTCCGGCGGGATCCGCTCGCCGTCGGCCTTGATAGGAATCACCCAGGCCGTGCCGGAACGGCGTGGATGAGCCAGCATCACAAAGCCGAAATCAGCCGGCAGACCCTCGGCTATGGAGGTCCAGCTGTCGGCATTGTCATCGGAGCGGTACACACCGTGGTGGTTTTGCGCGTAGAGCCGCTCCGGCTGCCCGGCGTCGCGGGCAATCTTGTGCACACATTGACCGAATTCCGGTAACGGGTCGGGCATGAAATAGGCGGAAATTCCCTGATTCCGCGCCTGCCAGGATCCACCGGCGTCGGTACTGCGGTACACACCCCCGGTGCTCATGGCAACGTGTATGGTCTGCGTATCCGCAGGGCTTGGCAGCACGGTGTGCGCGGCGGCCCCGCCGTAGCCCGCGCCCCACTGGCTGCGGTGCGGATGGTCCCATAGCCCACGGTTCAGCTCGAAGTGTTCGCCGCCGTCCGTGGACTTCCAGACCGAGATCGGCTCGCACCCTGCCCACACCACGCCGGGCCGGCCGGCCGCATCGGGCTGCAGCTGCCAGATCCGCTCCAGCGACGCACCGGTGTCCGGGGGAAATGAAATAGCCGCCCGCTCGGGTTCGGTCCAGCTGGCACCGAGATCATCCGAATGCAGTACATTGGTGCCCCAGTGCTCGGAGCGGGTACCCACCAGGATGCGGGTACGATCCCCCCGGGTATCGATGGCGATGCTGGGAATCTCCTGCATCAGAAAATGCGGACCGGTAAGGTCCCAGTGCGTGCGGTCCGTACTGGTGCCCAGCCACAGGCCCTTCTTGGTTCCAATAGCTATTAGCACACTCGCAGCGTCGGCCATCTCACTATTCGACCACCACACACAGCCAAGCGCAACGTTTTTCTACTTTGCCAGCGGCAGCGGCTCCAGATCATTGGCGTGATCCAGTTCCGGATGCCCGGGCCCACGAAGCTCATCGACCCGGACCAGGATCACGCCGCCGACGATCAGCGCGCCGCCTAACAGCTGGATGGTCCGGGGCAGCTCGCCCAAGAGCAGCCAAGCCCAGATTACGGCAAAAAGCACTTCGAACAGCGCCAGAAATGACGACACCTTCGTTCCGAGTCCACGCACAGCGATGATTCCGGCAAGGTAGGAAAGGACCGTGGTCACCAGCACCAGTCCAAATATGGGCACCAGCCAGCTGACCGGGTGAGAGGCAAATACCGCATTTTCCGTCGAGAATGTCAACGGCATTACCCCGAGGCCTCCCAGCCCAAAGATCAGCACCGCCCCCACCGCCATCCCGCCGCCGGCCATGAGCACCGGCGGCACGTCATCGCCTGCACGGGCAGACATGATGAAGAACGTAGCGGAACAAACAGCAGCCGCAAGTCCCCAAAGGATGCCCTCTGCGTCCAGCTTTTGTGAACCGGTCAGATCCAGAACCAGGACCAGCCCACCCATGGCGCACAGACCGCCGAGCACCGTCAACAGCCCGGGAGCTGCCTTGGTCCGCAACCATACCCAGCCCACCAGCAGCACCGGCGAGAGGTATTCCAGCAGCAGGGCAACACCCACGGAAAGATGCGAGACGGCGTTAAAATAGAACAGCTGGCACAGGGCAATGGGAACAATTCCGTAGAGTGCAACGCGTGCCAACGAGCCACGGACCAGGCTCCAGCGCCGGATCAGGGTGGCGATAACCGGGATCAGCAAGACGGCGGCGGCGCCGCCGATGCGAACGGCAACGGCCGCACCCGGCGACCAACCGCTCTCGAACAGCGCCTTGGCAAAAGACCCGGAGAGCGCAAACGCCGCGGCGGAAAGGAGGGCGGCCGCCAGCGGTACGGACGAATGGTGCCGGTTGCTGCTAACTGCCATCAGGGGTGTTCTCCGGTTGAATACTGTGCCGGGCCCGGGTGACAGTTATTGTCAGGATCAAAGCCACGTAGGCTAGTGACATTACGTCCCCTCAATGACAGGAGTCAACGTGGTCTTCACTCATGACGCTGAAATTGCGTTGGAGTCCGCGGTGGCGCTCATCAACACCGCCCCCGTCCGAACACCGCGCAGCGGCGAAGGACCTGGACCTTTGCCTGCAGGCGACGCGGATGCTTTAACGACGATTCAGGATCTGGACGTCTTTATTGACCAGCAGCGGTTCACCGGCGCCCGGACACACAACGTGGCCGAGCTCCGCTCCGTCCGGCAGCTCCGGGCGCAGCTGCGGGAGATCTGGACAGCGCCCGAAGAGGAGGCAGTCCGGCTGACAAATCTCCTTCTCGCCAATGCCCGGGCCCTGCCGCAGCTGGTCAAACATGACCAGTGGGACTGGCATCTGCACGCCACCACTGCGCAGGCGCCGCTGGCATTGCGGATGGGTACGGAAGCGGCCATGGCGCTGGTGGACGTCATCCGCGGCAAAGAGCTGGACCGGCTGCGGTGCTGCGCGGCCAGTGACTGCAGCGCTGCGGTCCTGGACCTGTCCAGGAATCGTTCCCGCAGGTTTTGCGGTACCGGCAACTGCGCGAACCGGACGCATGTGGCCGCGTACCGCCGCCGGAAGACGGACCAAGGATTATGACACGCGGCGGCCAACCAGGATCTAAGCCTGCTCTGCCCGCCGTTGGGGAACCGGATCGAACCCGCTACTTGTTGGTCCCTGCGGAGACAGAACCCTGCAGCTGCCGTTGAAAGATGATGTAAACAATGAGCACCGGAACAACGGTAATGACGACGGCGGCAAACAGCGCCCCGAAATTGACCGCGTAGCCGGCCTGCGATGCGAAGGCCGCCATGCCCTGTGACAGGACGTAGTGCCCCACATTGGTATTGAGCGCAACCGGGATGAGGAACTGGTTCCACAGTCCGAGGAAGTTGAAAATCAGCACGGATGCCAGGCCCGGCTTCGCCATGGGCAGCATGACCTGGAAGAAAGTCCGCCATTCCCCTGCCCCGTCAATGGCAGCCGCTTCGCCAATCTCATCGGGGAGCGTCTTGAAGAAGGAGAAGAGGAAAAAAACGGTGAACGGCAGCGCAAAAGCCACATAGACAATGATCAGGCCAGGGAGCGTGTTCAGCAGACCGATGTTCTTCAGGATGAAGAACAACGGGACAATGGCCAGGAAGATCGGGAACGTCAGTCCGGCGAGCATGAGGTAGTAGATGCCTCGGCTTCCCGGGAATTTGAAGCGCGCCAGCACGTACGCGCACATCGCTCCCAGCACCATCACGATGACCAGCGCGAAGCCAACCACGATGATCGTGTTCACAAAGTAACTGCCGATCCCTGCCGTGGTCCAGGCTGAGACATAATTGTCGAAGTTCCACTGCTCCGGCAACGAAAACGGCGAAGCAAAGATCTCCCTTGTCGTCTTAAAGGACGTCATCAAGGTCCACAACAGCGGCAGAATGACGATCAGGGACCAAATCAGCAGCATAGTGTGCGAAACGGCCGCGACAGCCTTGTCGCCCTTGGTTTCCTTCGCCTTCCTCGGCCGTACTGTTACGCTACCGCTGCGGACGGCCTCCTTGAGCGACATCATCGCACGTCATCCTTTCCGCCGGTCAGCCGGTTGACCAGGAACACCAGCCCGGAGAACGCCAATGTCACGGCCGCCAGGACCACACCCATTGCGCTGGAGTAGCCGAATTGGTTCTTGGTAAAGGCTGTGGAGAACAGCTGCTGGGACATGACCAGTGTGGAGTTGTTCGGTCCACCGCCGGAGTTCATGACCTGCATGTAGACAAAGGCGTCCAGAGCCAGGATTCCCATATAGACGTAGGCCGTCTGGATGTTGTCCCGGATCAGCGGAATCGTGATGCTGACCAGCGTCCGTACCCGGCCGGCGCCATCGATCCTCGCTGCCTCGAACAGCTCAGCCGGGATACCCTTAATGGCCGCTACGAAAAGCACCATATAGAAGCCGATGAATCCCCAAACGATCACAAACATGGTGGCGATCATGGCGGTGCGTTCGTCCCCCAGCCACGGAAAGGACTTAAATTCGTCGAACCCCATCCCGGTCAGGATTCCATTGACCAAACCGTTGCTCGGATCGTAAATCTGCGTCCACATGATACCGATGATGATGGCCGGGATCACATACGGAAAAAATGAGACAACGCGGTAAAAGCTGGAGTTCTTCAAGCCCTTGATCTGTCCGCGGCTGCTGCCGCCGACCGTCACGAGAGTGGCCAGTATCAGACTGAGGATGATGGTCACTATGGGCAAGACGATCACCAGAATGATGTTGTTTCCCAGCGCCTTCATGAACGTGTCGTTGTGAACGAGCTTCACGTAATTATCCACGCCGATGAAGTTCATGCTCGCACTGAAGCCGGACCAGTCGGTCATGGAGTAATAGGCGGCCTGGACGAACGGCGAGATGACGAAAACAACGTAGACGGCCAGAGGCAGACCAAGAAAAACCACCATGAAACTGACCTTGTCGAAGGTCAGTTTTTTCCGGCGGGACCGGATAGCGGCGGGCTTGCCGCTATCCGGACGCACCTGCGAACTTAGATCAATCACTTCACTTCACTTCAATCTTCGTCACCGAGCTGTCGTTACGCACGTTATCGGTGATCTTCTGCAGTCCGGAAGTCAGCGTAGCCACATCCGATTTTCCGTCCAGGAAGGTGTTCCACACGACCAGCTGATCCTTGTTTGTGCCGTACAGGTCAACGAATCCCCACGTGAAGATGTTTGATCCCGCAGCGTCGAGCAGCTTGGTCTGGGAGACCAGGGCCGTGGAGCCGAATCCGTCGGCCGGAACGGTGCCCTTAACGATGCTTGGCGCCAGTTTGGTCTTGGCGAAATTGGTCGCAGCGTCCTTGGACAGCATCGTGCGCAGCAGTTCCTTGCCGCCGGCAACGTTCTTGCCCTTGGACGGAACGATGAAGGGCTCGCCCGCAGCGCTGTGCATGGCCTCGTACGGCATCTTTGGTGTTGAAGTGACCGTGAATTCCGGCGCACCCGTCATCTTGAAGCCGGCCTTGGTCTGGTCCTTCATCTCGTTTTCAATCCACGAACCGGAGGGGTAGAGCAGAGCTGCCTCGTCGTTGCTCCACTGTGCCTGTGCAGCGGTGAACTTGGTTCCCGAGCCACCCGGTTTAAAGTAGCCGGCCTTGACGGCCTTTTCCATCGCGCTGAAGACGCTTTGAATAGCCGGCTGGGACCAGCAGTTCTCCTTCAGGTTGTCCACGGCCAGCCGGACCTCGTCGCCGCCTTCCTTGATGGCCGAACCCAGAGCCAGGGTCTGGTAGTAGGTGGCCGCTTCCTTACCCCAAACGAAGAGGTACTTATCCTGGGCCTTTGCCTTTGCACCGAGGTCAAGGGCCTCGTCCCAGGTCTTCGGAACCGTCCAGCCGTTATCCTCGAATAAGGAGGCGGAATACCACAGGGCGTAAATTGTCAGCGCATAGTTCACCGCCGCCAGCTTGCCGCCAAAGGTACCCGGCGCCTCTACTCCTGCATACAGGGTGTCTTTGATGACCGTGCCCTCGAGGTTCTTCGCTTCGAGGACGGACTTCAGGTCCTCCAGCTGATCCAGGATCCCGCTGAAACCCATGGCACCTTCGCCCGAGTTGTCAATCAGGTCCGGCGGGTTACCTCCGACGAAGCGCGACTGAAGTTCCTGCGCGATGGCCGTCGATGGCGCGATTTTCGCGGTCGTCCCGGAATGGTTCTTCTCGAGCAGGTTGCCGGCAAACTCGACGTAGTCGATGCCATAGCCGCCCTTGAAGATGACCGCGTCAATGGTCGAGTTGTCCGCCATACCGAACGGATTGGTATCGGAGACGGTGCCTGCGGCAGTGGTGGCCGTCGAGCCGGCTCCGCCGCCGGCGCAGGACGCGAGCGAACCGGCGACTGGAACCAGGACCGCGGCAGCCAGGACGCCACGTAGGAATCCGCGCCGTTGCAGAGTTTTCTTCTGGATATTCATGGTGTTAATGCCTTCCATTATTGGTACCGTACGAGTTAATGCGGTTGTAGTCTTGTTGGTCCTTTGCGGCCACGGACTGCCCCGGTGAGTTCATGCCCTAGGCGTGAACTCTGATGTGGTTTTTGTACAGGTCCTCGCTGCTGGTCACTTCGGACAGATAGCTGCCCACGGCCTCAAACATGGGTCCGTCCCTTTCCTTCCGAGGTGCCCGCATAGAGGTGATCGTTCCTGTCCGTCCTGGGACCGGTCCGGTTCGAACGACGGTGCGGGGATACCGCCAGTGCGGAGGATGCCAGCTTTGTCGTGGTCCGGGTAAAGTTCAGCTGCGCCACCAGCAGGTACAGCAGGTCAAGGACCAACAATTGGACGTGCTTTGCGGAGAGATCATCCGGTTGGAGAAACTGCTCGTGTACAGCGGTAATAATCTGCAGGTCAGCTGCTTCCGCAAGCGGGGATCCCGGATTATTGCTCAACGCGACGGTCATCGCACCGGCCCGCCGGGCCTGCTGCAGCATCGCGATGGTCTCTTCGGTGCGACCTGTATTCGAAATACCAATGGCAAGGCAAGTGCTGTCCTGAATGGCCGCACTTGTCAGGCCGGCATGGACTTCCGACCAGTGGTGGGCATTGATGCCGATCCGGTACAGCCTGGACTGCATTTCTTTGGCCATCACGGCGCTTCCGCCGATGCCGTAGATATCCACATGCGTACTTAGCACTATGCGCCGCGCAATCTTGTTCATCAGCGCCATGTCCATCAGCGTCGCCGTTTCCCGCAGCGAGCGGGTATGGGCATTAACCAAGGTGCTCAGTACGTCCTCCGGCGCATCGTCGGGACCGAATGCCCTGCCGATGTCCACCTTCCACGACTCTCTGGCATCGCTGCGGCCCGCGTCTGCGGCAATTGCGACCCGAAAGGGAACGTACCCCGGGTAACCCAGAAGCCTGCAAAAGCGTGTCACAGTGGCCGCAGACGTTCCGGTCTGCTCCGCCAGTTCCATGATGGAAAGTTGGATGGGTGCCTGCGGATGCTCCAGCAGATAGGCGGCAATTTTCGCCATGGCTCTCGGCATCTCGGGTAGTTTGGCCTGAATGCGGTTCACGACACCCACAGCCGTACCGGCCGTGGTCTGGGGCGTGAACATGGGCATAATGAAAATCCGTTTCTTGATTGGAGCCGTTCTTTGAAAACTATTCTTAGGCGCCGTGTGTGTCAAGTCACAATGTAGACACGAAAAGGGAAACGATGCAGCAACTTGTCGCTTTTGATGCCGGCGGAACTTCCACCAGGGCCGTCATTATGGACCGCACAGGGGCCTGCTTGGGCTACGGGCACGCGGGCAGTGGAAACCCGGTTTCCAGCGGAATTTTTGCCGTGCAGGCTTCGCTGCGGACCGCGCTCCAACGGGCTGCCCAGCAGCACGGCCAGAGTGGATCAGGCTACTCCTCCGCGATCATCGCGATGGCAGGCTCATCCGTCCAGACGTTCGGGAAAACGTTCGCCGACGGGCTTTCTGATCTGGGCCTGCAGGGGAGAGTAGTGATCGAATCTGATCTTTTAGCTACATTTTTTTCCGCTACTTATCATGACCAGGGCTATGCCCTAGTAGCCGGAACCGGGGCAATAGCGGCCCGGATCAGAGCCGGTCAGCTCGACGCCGTCGCTGACGGAATGGGCTGGCTGCTCGGTGACGCCGGTTCCGGCTTCTGGATCGGCCATCAAGTGGTCCGCGCTGTCTGCGCCGCCCTGGATGGGCGCGGGCCGAAGACTTCGCTCTGTGTCCCGCTGCTGGCCGCGCTCGGCATCGACCCGGACCTACCCCCGCTCGTCCAGGGTCGTGCGGCGGCCGCACAACAGCTGATCGATGCGGTCTATGAGCTTGTCCCCGTAGAGCTTTCACAGTTCGCGCCGCTTGCCTTTGATGCCGTCAATGGTTCCGCTGACGGCGTTGCACAGGATATTCTGGCCCGCGCCGCCCGTGCCCTCTCCACCACCTTGAGCGCTGTCTTAGCACCTGCCGTGATTGGGCCACTCGTCTTTGGCGGAAGCATTCTGGCCCGGGGTTCGGCTCTGGCTGCCTACGTGGAAGAGGCGGCCGGCGGTAGTGCGATCCGCGTCGCCGACGGCGTCGTAGGCGCCGCCGTACTGGCCCTCAGACATGCCGGCACCACCATCGACGCTGAGATGTTTGCCCGCATCCGACGGACACTCGCCGACCTTCGGAGTGCTTGAGCCAGCTGACCGGTGATGCCTACGGTGTCCGGGGACCGCCGTCGCCGTTCCGGCGCTTGTCCTCGCGAAGCCTCTGGCTGCGTTCATTCTGTGCCAGACGCTCAGCGGACGTACGACTCACACCAGAGCCCTTTCCCAGGTGCTCGGCATTCTCCTTGAAGCTCATCGATAACATTGCAGCGACAACGAGACAAACGATGAAGGCCACGCCGAACGCAATGGCTCCCAGATCCCAGCGCGGCGTATGGGCCGTTCCGCCACTGGAGACGACGACCGTGACGGCCCCTGCGATAAGTCCCAGGATTGCGGCAAAACTTAGCGGTGCCTTCACCGAGATCCGCGGTTCCCCGGGTGTTCCTGGTGTTTTCTCCGCCACGTCAAGTCCTCCTGGTGTACCGGCAGCGCCGGGATGGTCGTTAGTTAAACGCATGAAGTGCTACGTGAGACGTGCTGCGCAGGTGGCGCGGCTCACGTGGTTCAACTCTAAGAAGTTCTACGCAGAGTAGAACACGTACCTCTTTAGTTTACGGCCTGCGCCGGCTTCGCGGCGTCGAAACGGATAGTCAGCGCCGCCAGCAGGAGCAGGGCCCCGGTGATGATGGCACCGCCCCCAACAACGCCTAGAAGTGCATGCGGCCCCAGTGCTGTGAAGAACGGCAGGACGGCAGCCGTACCTATCCCCACGACGCCGGCGGCGAGCCAGTCCCGCGCCAGCACGTGCCGACGGCGATACTTAATTCCCAGATACACCTCACCGAGTCCGAACAGGAACAGCGCCGCCGCAGCATTGAAGCCAATGAACTCCAGCTTGGAATTAATGAGGAAACTGAGTCCATAGGCGGCCATGATTCCGGCGGGCAGGGCAAGCGCAATGAAGGCCTTGTCAGTTTTGCGGAACTGCAGCTGCCGCAGCAGTATCACCTGCGCACAGGCAGCTGCAAGAAAGTACAGCCCCGCTGCCACGCCCGTTCCAGCCTCGCTTGGTTTGGCCCAAAAAACCGTGACGGCGCCGAAAACCAGGCAAACAAGTGCGCGCAGCAGTACCGGTTTCCACAAGGAGACTGGCTGCGCGGGTGCGCCGGCGCCGGCCGGGACGACGGGTGCGGGATATTCAGTCACTGTGCTAGTTTACCGGCCCCGGATCCCAATCCGAATCGGGTTCAACGTGAGACCAGTTCAGCGCCTTGTTCAGCGCCTTGTTCAGCGCCTCGTTCAGCGCCGGCGTTGCAGAGAATCCGAAGGCGCGACCGGGCGGCTCTGCGCACATAAGCACGTTCGTCGTCGGGCCTGAAGACCGACGGCGACAGGTGGGATCGGCGTGAAGCTACGGCCGACATCTACGTTGCACCGGCGCGCATCCAGCGGGTGCTCAGCGCCCGGAGCCCCAGGGTCACGGCCCGTGCGGCCATGTAGCCCAAGGCGAAAGCCGCCCACAACCAGCCCAGACCTATCGGACCGGTTCCCGCTGCTGCTGAGACCCAGAACAGCAGCGGCAGGTAGACCAGCAGATTCGCCACACCGGCGAGCGCCAGGTAGCGCGCGTCCCCGGCGCCGATCAGCACTCCGTCCAGAACAAAGACCAGCCCGGCCAGCGGCTGACCGAGGGCGAGGACCACTAGAGCCGCGGAAAGAGCCGCATGAACCTGGCGGTCCGGGGTAAACAGCCAACCGGCCCACGGAGACAGCGCCAGCAGGAGTATCCCGGTTCCGGCGCCGAAAACCACCCCCCAGCGCACCATGGTGCCGGTCAGCATCCTGACCCGGAGCACATTTGCCGCGCCGAGCTCCTTGCCTACCAATGCCTGCGCTGCGATCGCCAGCGCGTCCAGCGCGAATGCCAAGAAGGTGAAGATAGTCATGGCCAGCTGGTGGGCTGCCAGATTCACCGCGCCCTGTGCCGTCGCCACCAATACGGTGGCCAGGATGGCAATCCGCAGGCTGAGCGTGCGCAGCATCAACCAACTTCCCACCCGCGAAACGGCCCGGATTCCGGCCCAGTCAGGAGCCAGCCCTACCCCGTGACGCCGGACTGCCCGGCCCACGATAATGAGGTAGACGGCCGCCATGCCCCACTGCGCGATGCTGGTCCCCAATGCCGAGCCGGCCACGGAGAGACCCAGCCCGAACACCAGCAGCGCGTTCAAGGCAATGTTGACCATGAAGCCCACGCCTGCCACCAGCAGCGGCGTCCTGGTGTCCTGCAGGCCCCGAAGCACTCCCGTTGCGGCCAGGACCAGCAGCATGGCCGGCAGCCCCGGCATGGAGAACCGCAGATACTCGACGCCGAACCCGAGGACAGGACCGCTGGCTCCGAACGACCCCAGCGCCGGTGCGGCGAGGAGGTACCCGGCAATGGCAAGGCCGACGCCCAGCAACGCCGCCAGCCACAGCCCGTCCCGCCCGACGGCAAGCGCGTCAGCGAGCCGTCCGGCGCCGAGCAACCGGGCAACAGCCGGCGTCGTCGAATACGCCAGGAACACCAACAGGCCTACGGCTGTCTGCAGCAGAGTCGCCGCGAGGCCGACGCCGGCCAGCTGGTCCACACCAAGGTGCCCGACAATCGCCGAATCGGCAAGCAGAAACAGCGGTTCCGCAATCAGCGCGCCGAATGCGGGGACCGCCAGCTGCAGAATCTGTCGGCTGATGGACGTTTGGGGCACCGGACCATGCTAACGGGCAGGGCGCGGGATCCATCGCCGGACCCTAGAAGGAACCCGTGCCGGCAGAGTCAACGGCCATGTTGGAGAATCGGGAATAGTGGCCCTGAAATCCGACAACTATTGTCTTGGTTGGACCGTTACGGTGTTTGGCCACGATGACGTCCGCTTCCCCGGCGCGGGGGGATTCCTTGTCATAGATGTCCTCGCGGTGCAGCAGGATCACCATGTCAGCATCCTGTTCAATGGAGCCCGACTCGCGAAGATCAGAAATCATCGGTTTCTTGTCGGTTCGTTGCTCCGAGCCACGGTTCAGCTGGGAAAGCGCGATAACAGGGACCTGCAGTTCCTTCGCGAGGAGCTTCAGCGCACGGGAGAATTCGGAGACCTCCTGCTGGCGCGACTCGACCTTCTTGCCGGATGACATCAGCTGCAGATAATCCAAAATCACCAGTTTCAAACCGTGCTGCTGCTTGAGCCGCCGGCACTTGGCCCGGATCTCCATCAAGGACATGTTCGGGCTGTCATCAATGAAAAGCGGTGCGTCGTTCATCCTGCCCATTGTGGTGGCGATCTTGGACCACTGATCGTCCTTAATGGTTCCTTTGCGCAGGTCCTGCAGGCTGATCGTGGCCTCGGCAGAGAGCAGGCGCATGGCGAGCTCATTGCGGCCCATTTCCAGCGAGAAGACAACCGTCGGCAAATTGTGCTTAATCGCGGCCGAACGAGCCCAGTCCAAGGCGAAGGTGGATTTACCGACCGCCGGCCTGGCCGCGATGACTATCATCTGTCCGGGGTGCAGACCATTGGTGAGTTCGTCCAGTTCGTAGAATCCGGTGGGCACACCTGTCATGCCCTCACCGCGGTGCCCGGAAGCCTCAATTTCATCCACGGTCGATTCCATCACGTCCTTGAGGGCGACGTAGTCTTCTGCGGTCCGGCGTTCGGCGACGGCGTATACCTCGGCCTGCGCAGCATTGACAATGTCCTCGACCTCGCCGTCGTTGGCATAACCAAGCTGGACAATCTTGGTGCCGGCCGTTACCAGGCGCCGGAGAACCGCTCGCTCGCCGACAATTTCCGCGTAGAAACCCGCGTTTGCAGCGGTAGGGACGGACTGGATGAGCTGATGCAGGTAGGCAGGGCCGCCAATCCGACTGATTTCCCCGCGTTTGGTCAGCTCATCGGCGACGGTGACGGCGTCCGCCGGCTCGCCCCGGCCGTAGAGGTCAAGAATGGCCTCGTAGATGCTTTCATGCGAGGGGCGGTAGAAATCATTGCCCCGCAGTACTTCGACGACGTCTGCTATGGCGTCCTTGGACAGCATCATGCCGCCCAAAACACTCTGCTCGGCCACGAGATCCTGCGGTGGCGTCCGTGCGAAGTCCGGTTCGCGCAGGGTTCCCACCGAGTCCGTATTCGTTGCTGACATCGGTCATGCCCCTTTCGTGCCGCGCTGGTCTGTGGACCGTCAACCGGCACGCTGCCGACCTGTACCGCGGATACCTCTTCCTACCATTGGGCACCGACACGGTGATGGTTGTGAAGGGGATCCTCAGCCACGGTAGACCCTCATTGCACGGGTGCCAACCCGGCCGCACACCCGCCCTGTGGATAACTTGTGCATAGCGCGGCGTGTCTTGTGCACAGGCTGGGGAGAACCTTGTGGATATCAAGAAACTTTTCCCACGATTACCTCTCTGACCTGCGGAAACACTACACACACCCTGTGGAGGAAAAGAAGTTTTTGGCAAACCTTCATCCACAGCTTTCATGTTGACAAGGCTTAAATAGGCCGTTAGAGGGCCGCTTACAACAGGCCAAATATGCCTGCCGTGCAACGTTTCCTTACGGATCCGCACTGCTGCAGTTGTGCGTGCATGTCCGGTCAGGCATATTTACAAACGGGCAGACCCGTTACCCTGCCTTCCCGGGCCCGAACACCTGCGTGGTCATTTCGGCCGGACGGACCCGTCCCTGCCGAAGGTGGCATATGCTCAGGGCATGGACTGGTTCTTCGTAGTGCTCATCGCCGTCGTCGGAATTGTCGTTTTGATTTGGGCCGCCCGCGTAGGCCGCACGGGCGGCAGCAACCTCTCCGATGCGGACCGGTATCAGCGGGAGCTGGACCGCAAGGCCCAGGCGCAGCTGCAGGCTTCTGCGCGCTCGGCCGCTGCGGGCCGTCCAAGCCATCCGTCACAGCGTACGGGCTACTCCCAGGCCAACGCCTACCGCACCTCTCCGGCCCAAGGACAAAACGAAACGCACGGACAGAACATCGCACGGGGGCAAAACGTTTCGCACGGGCAGAACCTCAGCGGCCGTAACGGTGGCCAAAACGCCGGCCGCTTCGCCGGCCAGGACCAGCCCCTGTCGATGGACCCGCAGCTCGTGGCACAGCTGCAGACCCTCATCCGTAACGGCAGCAAGATGCAGGCCATCGCACTGTTGCGCTCCAAAACGGGCGTCGGACTGATGGACGCCAAAAACTACGTGGACCGGCTCGGGTAACGCGGATGGATAGCGAAGTGCCTGTCTCCGTGGAGGTGGAGGCATTTATCGCGGCCGTTGAGGACGAGGCCCGACGCCGAGATGTCCTGGCGCTGACAGTGGTGATGACGCGCATTACCGGTGTACCCGCCGCCGTGTGGGGCCGGAGCACAATCGGCTTCGGCAGTATCCATTACCGCTGTGAGAGCGGGATGGAAGGGGATCAGGCTGCTGTCGGGTTTTCCTCACAGAACGGCCGCCTCTGCCTCTTCGGACTCGCCGACACCCCGTCCGCCAAAGCGCGCCTGGGCTCACTCGGGCAGCACACGACGGAGGCCGGCCGTGTTTATCTCAACAAACTCGCCGAAGTGGACATGCTTGTCCTCGAAGAACTGATCCGCGAGGGATTCGTTGCCAATACTGCCGGTCCGCCAAGCGCGCAAACCTAAGCGTCGAACCGTGCCGGGAGTAAGCTACAAAAATGGATGCCGGGTCGATCATTGGTGTTGCAGCAGCGATAGCCGCTGCCGCAGTATTGGTCGCGTCAGCCTTTACAGGCAGGCACCGGGCACGCAGATCCACTGCGGAAGATGAATACCGTCGGCAATTAGGCGTACGTTGCACAACAGCCGCCGCCAACGCAGCCTCGACGGCGGCGATCACGGCCAGCACCGGACCGCGTACTTCAAAGCTGACAAACCCGCGGACTCCCGCTCCGGCTGGCCAGCCGAGCCCGGACGAGCCAGGGCAACAGCGCCCGGATGAGCCGGGGCAACAGGAGCAGCAGCAGGCAGACGTAGGCATTCGCGCCATCCAGAGCGTCCTGCGGCAGAACCAAAGCGATATGGCCGACGGTCGGCTAAGCACGCTGGAGCGGGTGCAAAAGCTCATGACCAGTGACGCATTTACGAGCTACGCCACCTTTGGCCGTGCCGGTAACGATCCGGAGTGCGTGGCTCCGATTAAAGACAGCAAAGGGCCCCTACCCGGTGGGTAGAGGCCCTCAACTTTAAGCCGGTGGAACCCCCAAGCGTGCTCGGGTTCCTTTCAGCCAACTGTCAACTAGCTGGAAACAACATCCAGGTTAATAACAGCGGCAACATCCTCATGCAGACGGACGTTTGCGGTGTAGGAGCCGACACTCTTGATGTGTGCGGGCAACTCCACCTTGCGCTTGTCGATGGCGCCGAGTCCTGCGGCCTCGACGGCCTTGGCTACATCTTCGGCCTTGACGGTACCGAAGAGTCGGCCGGATTCCCCGGCCTTGACCACGAGCTTGACCGGCTTAGCGGACAAAGCAGCGGCCTGGGCCTGAGCAGCCTCAACAGAAGCGTGCGCACGGGCAGCGCGGGCGGCCTTGATCGACAGAACCTGCTTCTCGCCGCCCTTGCTCCAGGTAAGGGCAAATCCGCGGGGCAAAAGGTAGTTACGGGCGTAACCGTTCTTTACCTCGACAACATCGCCGGCAGCACCGAGTCCGGTGACTTCATGGGTCAAAATGAGCTTAGACATCTGGTTATCCCCTTCGCTTAGCCGCGGCCGGCGCCGGAGTAGGGCAGCAGTGCAACTTCGCGGGCATTTTTGATTGCCTGGGCGAGCTTGCGCTGTTCCTGAACGGTGACGCCCGTGACGCGGCGCGCACGGATCTTTCCCCGGTCAGAGATGAACTTGCGCAGCAATGCTACGTCCTTGTAGTCAATGACGGTGACGTCAGCGGCCTTCAAGGGATTGGACTTTGGTTTGGGCTTACGGAGTTCAGCCTTTGCCATCGTGGAGCTCCTTAGTATTCGTGGAGCCCGTGGATATGGATCCACGGGATGGTTTGCGACGGCAGCTGCCGTCATGAATATTTCTTTAGAAGGGAGGTTCCGAAGAATCCGGGCCCGAACCCCAACCGGAGGATCCACCGGAGGGCGTGCCCCACGGATCGTCTGCCGGAGCGGACTGCCCTGATCCTTGGCTTCCGCCGCCGCCCCAGGCCGGGTTTCCCCCACCGGAGTTGCCGCCGAAGTTACCCCCACCGCTGTTGCCGCCACCGGAGTTACCCCCGAAGTTGCCGCCACCACCGCCGGAGCGCTGGGTGCGGTTGACCTTGGCATTGGCGTAGCGCAGCGAGGGGCCGATCTCATCGACCTCAAGCTCCATCACGGTGCGTTTTTCGCCTTCTTTGGTCTCGTAGGTACGCGACTTCAGCCGGCCGGAAACAATCACGCGGGTGCCCTTGGTCAGGGACTCCGCTACGTTCTCGGCGGCCTCACGCCAAACAGATGCGCGGAGGAACAGCGTTTCGCCGTCCTTCCACTCATTCGACTGGCGGTCGAAGGTCCGCGGAGTGGATGCAATGGTGAAGTTCGCTACTGCCGAACCCGACGGGGTGAACCGCAGTTCCGGATCGCTGGTGAGATTCCCAACGACAGTAATGATCGTTTCGCCTGCCATCTGCTCCTGCTTCCTGCTGGTGTGTTCCTACGGATGAAAACGCTCAAAAAACTGTAACCGAAGTTACTCGGCAACAACCTTCTGGTCTTCGGGGCGGATGATCTTGGTGCGCAGAATGGTCTCATTGAGACCCAGCTGGCGGTCAAGCTCCTGCGTGGTAGCCGGCTCTGCGGTGAAGTTCACCACTGCGTAGATACCTTCGGTCTTCTTCTTGATCTCGTAAGCCAGTCGACGACGGCCCCAGATATCCACCTTTTCGATGGTTCCGCCACCGGTGGTGATGACGCTGAGGAACTTCTGAAGCGACGGCTCAACGGTACGCTCTTCGACCTCGGGGTCGATGATTACCATCAGTTCGTAAGGACGCATATGTGAACCCACCTCCTTTGGGCTAAACGGCTACGGTCTTTCCGTAACAGGAGGTTCATTTGCGGTGTCCGTGGGCTGGCGGCCACCGATGAAGCATGGCCGGCACCAGCACAGACTTATCCATATTACCGTAAGTACGACGGCGGCAGGACCGGTTGTTGATAAGGCCTCCAAGGCACGCGAAGAGTTCTACGTGCTGGGTCAGGGGACAACTTGCTATCATAGACCAATGCACCAGGATGGTCCGTGAACCTTTCTCAGCCGCCGGCACCGAGCAGCGACCTCCGCCGGTCCCCTCATAAGGCCCTCGTCTCACCCGAGGGTAATGACTAAGCCGTTCCCGACCCGGTTAATCACACAGGAGCGAGCCTCGTTCCGCTATCAAAAGTCAGGCATGAGCGCCGTCCACGCGATGTGAGCCCGTCCCGCAGTCAGCATCTGGTACGAAAGGCACCACACCAATGACCAACGCGACCGCTAGGGCCCAATCCCCAGCTCCCGCCCTTCCCAAATCGGCGTGGCGAGCACTCGTCGTCCTCTTGATTGGGATGTTTATTGCGCTCCTCGACACGACCATCGTCAACGTGGCCCTGCCGACCATCCGCACCTCCCTCAATGCCAACGAGGCCACGCTCTCCTGGATCATTTCCGGTTACGCGCTGGCGTTCGGGCTCTCGCTGATTCCGGCCGGTCGCATTGGCGACCGGGTGGGTCACAAGTGGGTCTTCTTCACTGGTATCGCTCTGTTCACGGTGTCATCCTTCGCCTGTGGAATCGCCCAGTCTGACACGCAGCTGGTAATTTTTCGCGTCATCCAGGGTCTTGCGGGCGGTATCTTTGTGCCAGCGGTGACCGCTTACATCCAGTTGCTCTTCCCGTCGCAATCGCGAGGCAAGGCCTTCGCGATCATGGGCAGCGTCATCGGCGTCTCGTCGGCGCTCGGCCCGATCATCGGCGGTCTGCTGATTCAGGCGTTCGGCGACACCGACGGCTGGCGCTTCGTTTTCTACGTGAACCTGCCGATCGGCCTGACTGCCCTCGTCCTCGCGATGTTCTGGCTTCCTAAGCGCGACCCGGACAATCCGCGTCCGCCCGCCGGTCTCGACTGGTTCGGCGTCTTCCTCGTGTCGGCCGCTCTGGTTGCCCTGCTCGTTCCCCTCATCCAAGGCCAGGACGAGGGCTGGCCGCTCTGGACCTACGCCACGATCGCAGGCGGAGTCGTCCTGCTCGCCATGTTTGCCCTCTGGGAGGTCCATTACACGCGGCGGGGCGGAAGCGCCCTTGTGCCTCCGACGCTGTTCAAACACCCGCAGTTCACCGGTGGCGTGATCCTGGCCCTGGTCTACTTCGCAGCGTTTACGAGCATATTCTTCACGATCTCGCTGCTTTGGCAGACCGGTCTCGCTCACAGCGCTCTCGAATCAGGCGTGGTGACGATCCCGTTCGCCATCGGCAGCATTCTCGGCTCTTCGCAGAGCAACCGGCTCTCATCGCGCCTTGGCCGCAATGTCCTGGTGCTCGGAACCGCGCTCGTCGCCGTCGGCCTGATCTGGCTGTGGCTGCTCTTCCTGATCGTCAAAGGCGTCGACCTGACCAACTGGAGCCTGCTCGCGCCGCTCTTCATCGCCGGTGTCGGCAACGGCCTCTTCATCGCACCAAATGCACAGTTCATCGTAGCGACCGTCGATCGCCGGGACGCAGGATCCGGCTCGGCCGTGATCGCGGCCATCCAACGTATCGGTGCCGCAATCGGCATCGCTGCCATCGGTTCCGTACTTTTCGGCACGCTGACAGTGGCCAAACCGGCGGCGCCAACGTCCCACACGGCTGCTGCCATCGCGGAGGTCAACAGGCAGGCCGCGGCGAACCTGGCCACCGGCTTCACCTCCGCCTCCGCCCATGCCATGCTCGTCAGCGCGATCTTCGCCGTCGCCGCTTTCGCCTTGGTGTTCGCGCTGCCGAAGCGGGTGAATCAGTGGGATCGTGGTGCTCCCGACAGTTCAGGCCCGCGCGAGTCGGAGCACGGCGGCGCCTCGACAGGCCGGCACGTCGCGGTGCCTGCCCGGGGCGGGGCGGATGATCCCGCGCTGAAGCACGGCTCACACGCTGCGGGGACTAAGCCCAACTCCGGTTCCGCCCACTGACTTGCGACGTCGTCGGACATTGACGCACGACGTCGTGGGACATTGACCGCACAGGCCGTCAGACCTATGGGAAGATCGGGCCATGGCGATCAAATCCCAGCGGGCCCGCCGCGCACACCTGCGCTTTGCGATCATGATCCTTGCCGGCATTGCGGCGTGCTTATTGACGGCACTGGCAGGCGAGTGGATCTACGCCCCGGCGGTGGGCTGGGCGGCGGCGGCCCTGATCTACAGCCTTTGGATCTGGCTCACCATCTCCAGAATGGACGCGGACGCCACGGCCCGGTACGCAGTGGAAGAGGATCCCCGCCGTGCCACAGCGGATTTACTGATCCTTCTCGCCGCACTGGCGAGCCTTGCCGCCGTCGTCCTGGTGATGATTGCGGCGCAGGACGCGAAGGGCATCGCCAAACTGCTGTTGGCGCTGCTCGCCTTATTCACCGTCGCCCTGTCCTGGCTCTTGGTACACACACTCTTTACGCTGCGCTACGCGGAGATCTACTATACGCAACCGGTCCCCAAGGGGATCAGCTTCAATCAGGATGAGCCGCCGCAGTACACGGACTTCGCCTACACGGCGTTCAGCCTGGGTATGACCTATCAGGTGTCCGATACTGATATTCAGACACGCGAAATGCGTTCCGCTGCCCTCCGGCACAGCTTGCTCGCCTACGTCTTCGGCACCGGTATTCTGGCAACCACCATCAACCTCGTAGTCAGCCTGGCCCAATAGCGGGGCTGATTTCGGCGCAGCCGCCCGCGGCCCGAGACCCGCGTCCGTCACCGCGTGCCTCACATGGCGAGCACCGCAGCAACACGGCCAGCGATCCGCGGCCAGTGGCCCTTACACAACCGTGCCGAAGAAGACCTCCGCCACCTGGGCCAGCCTGCCCGGATCCTGCACGCCGCACAGTTCCCGGGCTGAATGCATGGAAAGCAGCGGGGTACCGACGTCGACCGTGCGGATCCCGAGCCGCGTCGCCGTCAGCGGGCCAATCGTGGAACCGCAGGGCATAACGTTATTGGAGACGAATTCCTGATACGGAACCCCTGCAGTCCGGCACAAGCGCGCCCAGGCAGCGGCCCCGACCCCATCCGTGGCGTAGCGCTGGTTCGCGTTGATTTTCAGCAACGGCCCACCGTTGAGGACGGGACGGTTCGCCGGATCGTGGCGCTCCGGATAATTCGGGTGGACCGCATGCCCTGCGTCGGCGGAAACACAGAAGGACGTGCTGAACGCACGGCGCCGTTCACTGACCGTTGCACCGAGTCCGTCCGAAATCCGGACCAAAACGTCCTCCAGGACCGGTCCGCAGGCTCCGGAGCGTGAGGCGCTACCGACCTCTTCGTGGTCGAAGGCGGCCAGTACCGCAACAGGTCCCTCAGGATTGGCCACTGTTCCGACGGCGATCAGAGCAGTCAAACCCGCATGTACCGACGACAGATTATCCAGGCGACCGGACGCAAACAGCTCTCCTTCGGCCCCGAATACCGCCGGTGCCTGCGTGTCCGCAGCTACGACGTCGTAGCCGGCGATGTCCGCAGGATCCAGACCCACTCCGCTTGCCAGCAGTCCAAGCAGGTCCGCGGTGCCCGCATCCCCGATGCCCCAGACCGGATTCATCTGCTGCTGCTTGTCCAGGACCAGGCCATCGTTGACCCCACGATCCAAATGGATGGCCAGCTGGGGGAAACGCAACAGAGGCCCCGATGCCACCAGCGTCTGCGTGCCGTCCAACGTGACCAGCCGTCCGGCCAGCTGCAGCTCCCGGTCCAGCCAAGAGTTCAGCAGCGGACCACCGTAAACCTCGACGCCGGCCTGCAGCATGCCGAACTTACCTGTCGTGGGCTTGGGTTTGAGCTTGAAGGACGGAGAATCCGTATGCGCCCCCAGGATATTGAAACCGGTGACGGCTGTGGCGTTGGACGGGGTCACCCACGCGATGATCGCGCCGTCACGAATGATGAAATTTTTACCGGGACCACCGGTCCATTCCTGCGCTTCATCGAGTCGCGTGAAACCTGCGCTTGTCAGTCTGCGGGCCGCCTCATGCGCGGCGTGAAAGCTCGACGGCGACGCGGTGACGTAGGCGGCCAGGTCCTGAATGTGATTCTCGGCTTCACTCATACATCGATTCAATCAAACATCGGCGGCAACTGCTGCCAACCCTCGTCCCCGGCCCTGCCGGATTCCTGCCCAGCTGATGGATCCGCGGTCGTTGCTGAGGAGTTGGGCGCTGGCCCGCTCACGATGGCCGCATAGCCCCAGAGGTTTTCAACGTGCAAGTGCTGGTGAGGTCTGAATGTCAGTGGGTGGTGGCAGTGTTGGGTTATGGACGGTTTGACGGGAGCATCGGGGACGCAGCCGACGGCGGGCGGGTCGGGGAAGCAGCCGACGGCGGGCGGGTCGGGGAAGCAGCCGACGGCGGGCGGGTCGGGGAAGCAGCCGACGACGGCGGCGCTGCTGGCTGCTGTGGTCCTGCCGGACGAAGCTCTGTCGGGGACCGGGCCGGTGTCTGGTGCTGGTGCTGGGTCGGGTTCCGGGACTGATACGGGGTCTGGTGGTGGTGGGGTGTTTCGGCCGCATCCGGGGTTTCCGGTGCGGGGGGATGGCGGGGTTTTGGATCCGGTGTTTGCTGCGGGGGTTGTTGCTGCGGGTGAGTGGTTGGCGGAGCAGGAAGCGGTGTATGACGCTTCGGTGGCCGCGTTGAGGCAGTGGGGGCGTTTGGAGGCCAGGGTCGCTGCCGG
>NZ_JADNYM010000022.1 GCF_015708085.1 Arthrobacter terrae
GTCTGGAGCTTCCTGAGCGGGCCCACCTGCATCTATTCGGAAAAGCCACGGGACATCCTCGCCGAGATAGCCGCCGGCATCGAACACGAATTTCAGAACTCCCCCGTCGCCCCGGCCACGGTCGGCAGCCAGCCTGGGCCCAATACCCTCCGCGGGGCGGAAACCAATCTCTATGCCCAGGCCACAGAGCAGGCCTTCGATCTGGACCTCCTGGGCCAAAAAGTCCACATCACGGCTACGCCCATTGCCTACGTCTGGGACTACGGCGACGGTATCGCACTCGGTCCGACCCCCAATTCGGGCGCACAACTTCCGCAGGACCGCTGGGGCGAAAAAACCCTGACCAGCCACATCTATACCCATACGGGCAACTTCACCGTCACCGTGGCAACGCACTTCCGCGGAACCTACTCGGTCAACGGCGGTGCACCGCTGGCCATCCCCGGACACGGCACGTTCAACTCCGCACTACTGCCTGTCAGTGTCTGGCGGACAGTAACAAAAACATACGCCGACGATTGCCTCCAAAACCCACAAGGAGAAGGCTGCGGCAATGCACCCTGAAACAAAGCCCTGAGGTACGGGGCCTTCCGCGCACGGGCCGTTCTCCACGTCTCCACGTCTCCACACGGCTGCGAACGGACGTGGCTGACCTCCGCTTAGGGGGAGTCCGCTGCTAGGCTGGCCCGCATGCACTCTGCCGGGGAACGGAACCGACCCAGACAACCGCGAAAAATGGTGGCCATTGTTGTACCGGCACTGGGTCTTGCCGCCGTCGCGGCCGGAGTGGTGATGGCGGCATCTGCGGGGGAGTCCCGCAGTTTTGGCTGGTTTGCCTACGCTCCATTGTCGAATACAACCTTTTCAAGCGCGGGGTTGCTGTATCTGGGTCCCTGGACAAAGACAGGGATTGCGCTCGCGCTGATCGGCTCGTTGGTGCTCGCGTTTTGGTCCGGGTACCGAGCCGGTACGCGAAGATAGTAGCAGGGCCAAGAATGCCCGCAGCGCGCGCGGATCTCTGCGCGCTCGCCCGAATCTTCTCCCGGTGCGACGGCTTTTTCCGCGCCCGTGGGCCCCGCTTGGTCGGGCACCGAGTAGGCCGGGCTCTTTCAGCGGCGATATGTTCTCCCACACGCCCCACAAATGGACAAACGCCGCGAAAACGGAGGGATGCCGTGGAAATTTCCACGGCATCCCTCCAGATGAACGGCAAAAGGAACGGCAGGAGACCGGGCAGGATGGCCCGGCGACCGGATGTTACGTCAGGCGGATCTGGCGGTTGACGTCTTTGTATAGCAGGTAGCGGAACTGGCCGGGGCCGCCCGCGTAGCAGGCCTGCGGGCAGAAGGCGCGCAGCCACATAAAGTCGCCGGCCTCCACCTCGACCCAGTCGTTATTGAGCAGGTACATGGCCTTGCCCTCGAGCACGTACAGGCCGTGTTCCATCACGTGGGTCTCTGGGAAGGGGATCACACCGCCGGGCTGGAACGTCACGATATTCACGTGCATGTCGTGGGCCAGGTCGTTCGGATCGGCGAAGCGGGTGGTCTTCCAGACGCCCTCAACGTCGGGCATCTCGCTGGGCGCCACCCCGGCGTCGCTCGTGACGAAGGACTTGGCCTCGTAGCCCTCGAGCCGTTCGTAGGCCTTGCGGATCCAGTGGAAGGAGACGATTTCGTCGGAGACGTTCTTCAGGCTCCATGCGTCACCGGCGGCCAGGTAGGCGTAGCCGCCTTCCTCCAGCTGGTGCAGCTGGCCCTCGAGGGTCAGATTGACCTTGCCCTTGGTGACGAAGATGACGCCTTCGACGCCGGCCTCTGCCTCGGGCTTTTCAGCGCCGCCGCCGGCACCGATCTCCACAATCAGCTGGGAGAACGTGGTGGCGAAGCCGGAGATCGGGCGGGCAATGATCCAGGACCGGGTGTTGCTGAATCCCGGGAGGTTGCTCGTGACAATGTCCGTCAGCACGCCCTTGGGGATGACCGTATAGGCCTCCTTGACGATGGCGCGTTCGGTGGTGAGGTGTGTTTGGGGCGGCAGGCCGCCCTCGGGGTAGTAGTACTTGCCCATCAGTGAATCCTTTAGTGAGAGACGACGGCGAGCCGCGGGTGGGCCAGCGCCGTCAGTTGGGTTTGGTCAAGGCTCGTCAGGGCCAGCACTTCCTCGGCGCCGGCGGCGCCACAGACCAGGCCGCGCAGGATGAAGTTGGCCAGGGCGCGTGCCGTGGCCGGTTCGTCCATGACGGCGCCCGGGGTCTGCTGGACGTAGTTGCGCAGGCGTACGGCAGCTGCCGGGAGGCCTTCGCGGTAGAAGGCGTACGTGGCGCTGAAACGGCTCGGCAGCTGGGCGGGGTTCAGGTCCCAACCCTGGTAGTAGCCGCGTTCCAGGGAACGGCGGACCAACCGGCCGTGCAGTTCCCAGGCGGCGTCCGCGCCGTCGCCGATCGGCATGATGTTCGTGGAGCCGTCGGAGAGGCGAATGCCCGTTCCGGCGACGGCCAGCTGCATAATTTCCTTGGCGAAGTCCGCCACCGGGTGCTCCATTGACTGGTACTGAGCGGAGATCTCCAGTGAGGCGCTGTAGTCGTAGGTGCCGTAGTGCAGGGCGCTGATGCGTCCGGGGACCACATGGGGCAGCTGCGCCACGGGGGAGGTGCCGTCCGGGCCCAGAATGAGCTGCGGGGTTTCCACCTGCACCTCAAAACGCAGGCGTCCGGCAGGCAGTCCGTGGATTTCCTCCAAACGGCCCACCGCGAAGTCCATGGCCTTGACCTGGTCCACGGTGGTGACCTTGGGCAGGGTCAGCACCAAGCCGTCGGGTAGTTCCCCCGACTGCGCCAGGGTGGAGACGAACAGGTCCAGAGTGCGCACGCCGCGGGCCCGGGTCGGGGCCTCAAAGCACTTGAAGCGGATGCCCACGAACGGCGGGGCCGTCCCGGCAGCCACTGCGGCACTGACGGTCTTGGCGGCCGTCACGGCGGCTGCATCCTCGACGTCGTCGCCGCGGTCGCCAAACCCGTCTTCAAAGTCCAGACGCAGGTCCTCAATCGGCTCGTTTGCCAGCTTCGCGGCTACCCGGGGAGCCACGGCCGCAGCCAGCTCCCCGTCTTGCCCAAGCAGCGCGCCGAGACGCTCGAGGCCGCCGGCGTTGTTGATCGCCTCAAGGCCCTGTGCACCCCAGTCGGCGGCAAAGGTGGTGGTGAACTTATCCGCAGGCACGTACACGGTGTGCACGGGCTGGCGGGTGCCGTCGTCGCCCGGGTAGTTGCGGTCCAGCAGTTGGTCCGTGGCGGCGCAGGAAGCATCGATGTGCGCCAGGTCCGCCGCTGTCAGTGCTTGGGTTTCTGCCATCCTTAGCCCACCAGTTCATAGGCGGGAGTGGTCAGGAAATCCGTGTACTCCTCGGAGAGGCAGATGTCCGCGATGAGATCGCTGGCAGGCTTGTAATACTTGGCGAAGGCTTCCTCGCCCACCTCGCCGCGCAGCTTTTCGGTTTCCTCGCCCAGGATCCGGGTGACCAGCTCGCGGGTTGCGGTGTTGCCGGTGTCCGTGAGCGTGACCTTGTTGCGGATCTGCTGCCAGACCTGCGAGCGGGAAATCTCCGCCGTCGCGGCATCTTCCATCAGGTTGTGGATGGCCACTGCGCCGTTGCCGGAGATCCAGACGGCGGTGTAGGCCACGGCCACGTACAGGTTGGCCCGCATCCCTGCCTCGGTAACCTCGCCCGGAGCGGAGGCAACGTCCAGGAGCTGCTCCGCGGTGACGGAGACCTCGGGACGCTGCTTGTCCAGCTGGTTCGGACGGTCGCCCAGCACGGCGTCGAACACTTCCTGGCAGATCGGAACCAGGTCCGGGTGCGCCACCCAGGAGCCGTCGAAGCCGTCATTGGCCTCGCGGGTCTTGTCCGCGCGGACCTTTGCGAAGGCCTGCTCGGTAACCTCGGGCTCGCGACGGTTTGGAATGACGGCGGCCATCCCGCCCATCGCGAACGCACCATGGGCGTGGCAGGTCTTGACCAGCAGCTCCGTGTAAGCGCGCATGAACGGCGCCGTCATGGCCACCGAGGCGCGGTCCGGGAGAATGAATGCCTCACCGGCATCACGGAAGTACTTGATCATGCTGAACAGATAATCCCAGCGGCCGGCGTTGAGGCCTGAGGCGTGGTCGCGCAGTTCGAAGAGGATTTCATCCATCTCGAAGGCGGCCGGGATGGTCTCGATCAGCACCGTTGCACGGACACTGCCCTGCGGGACGCCCAGATAGTCCTGCGCGAAGACAAAGACCTCGTTCCACAGCCGGGCTTCCAGATGGCTTTCCATCTTCGGCAAGTAGTAGTACGGTCCGGCACCGTTGGCCAGCAGCAGCTTGGCGGTGTGGAAGAAGAGCAGACCAAAGTCCACCAGCGCGGCCACGGCCGGTTCGCCGTCGACCATGACATGGCGCTCGTCCATGTGCCAGCCACGGGGGCGGGCGATCACGGTGGCCAGCGGCGCATCGGTGCGCAACCGGTACTCCTTGCCCTCCGGCGAGGTGTAGCTCAGCGTTCCGGCGGCGGCGTCGCGCAGGTTCAGCACCGCGTCAACGACGTTGGGCCAGGTGGGTGTGCTGGCATCTTCCAGATCCGCGAGCCAGACCTTGGCGCCGGAATTGAGCGCATTGATGGCCATTTTGGCGGGGGACGCGGGGCCGGTCATCTCCACGCGACGGTCCTGCAATGCGGCAGGCGCCGCGGCAACTTTCCAGTCCCCGGCGCGGACGTCTGCGGTTTCGGGCAGGAAATCGAGTTTGCCCGTCCGTGCCACCTGCTCGCGCTTGGCGGCGCGGTCGTTCATGCGGGCCCGGCGTGCGGGTGCGAAGCGGCGGTTTAGCTCTTCAATGAAGGCCAGCGCCTCCGGGGTGAGGATTTCCGTGGCGCGGTCAATCGGATTCGCGTCCGAAAGAGTGAGCGTGGGGGTTGGTGTGGAAGACATGAAAAAGGGTCCCTTCTAGGAGTGGTGCCCGGCAGCGGCAGCTACGGCGGTTGCTACGTCACCGGCCACCTGCTGGTCGAAAACGCTCGGCACAATGAAGCTGGCGTTCAGTTCATCATCGGCCACGCGGGCTGCAATTGCACCTGCTGCGGCCACCAGCATTTCATCGGTGATGTCGGAAACACCGGCATCAAGCAGGCCACGGAAGAACCCCGGGAAGGCCAGCACGTTGTTGATCTGGTTGGGGAAGTCGCTGCGGCCGGTGGCGACGACGGCGGCGTACTTGGAGGCGATGGCGGGATCCACCTCGGGCGTCGGGTTGGCCATGGCGAAGATGATGGAGTCCTTTGCCATCGAGGCGACCTGCTCCTCGCCCAGAACGTTCGGGCCGCTGACGCCGATGAAGACGTCCGCGCCGGCCACTGCCTCGTGCAGGGTGCCGGTGAAGTTGTCCGGATTCGTGTTCTCCGCCAACCAAGTGCGGTGCGTGTCCGTGTAGGTTTCGCTGCGGTTGATGGCTCCCTTGCGTCCGCAGGCGATAACATTGACGGCGCCCTGGGCGATCAGCAGCTGGATAATGGCATTCCCCGCCGCACCCACGCCGGCCACCACAATCTTCACGTCACCGATCTTCTTATCCACCACGCGCAGCGCGTTGGTCAGCGCCGCGAGCGTGACAATGGCGGTACCGTGCTGGTCATCGTGGAAGACCGGAATGTCGAGCTCATCGCGGAGGCGCTTTTCAATTTCGAAGCAGCGCGGGGCCGCGATGTCCTCCAGGTTCACGCCGCCGTAGACCGGGGCCAGTGCCTTGACGATCATGATGATCTCTTCGGTGTCCTGCGTGTCCAGGCAGACCGGCCAAGCATCAACGTTGGCGAACTGCTTGAACAGCGCAGCCTTGCCCTCCATCACCGGCAGCGCAGCGGCGGGACCGATATTGCCCAGGCCGAGGACGGCGGAGCCATCGGTGACGACGGCAATCGTATTGCGCTTGATGGTCAGATTCCGGGCGGCGCCGGGATCTTCGGCAATTGCCATGCAGACGCGGGCGACGCCGGGTGTGTAAGCACGGGACAGGTCGTCACGGTTGCGCAGGGCTACCTTGGGGACGACCTCGAGCTTGCCGCCCAGGTGCATCAAAAAGGTGCGGTCGGACACCTGACGGACGGTGACGCCGTCGAGCGCATCCAACGCTTCCCTCACGCGCACAGCGTGCGCATCGTCGGTGGTGTTGCAGGTGACGTCAACAACCAGGCGTTCGTGGTGGGACTCCGTGACGTCCAGCGCGGTGACGGCTGCACCGGCCGCGGCGACGGCTGCGGCCAGCTCGCTGGTCGCCGTGAAGCTGGACGGCGCCTCGACGCGCAGGGTGATCGAATTTCCGGGACTGGGAGTCGCCATTGAATTTCCTCCTGGTGCCGGTCGGACCGGCAGTAGCTATGCTGCGAATGTTTTCGTATTATGGATATTATTATCTATCTCGTGGAAATACAATCCCTCTCTTACACGTATCACGGTACCGTCATCGGTGCGGTATCTTGGGAGAACAGGGCAGAGCTTCCGCGATGCGGATAATAGTTGTCGGAAATCTTACTGACCCAGACTTACAGGAGACGATCGAAATGGCTGTCAAAGCTGCCGGCGGTGTGCAGTCCGTGGAGCGTGTCTTCGAATTGCTGGAGCTCGTCACCGATGCCGGCGGCGAAGTGACGCTCTCGGAATTGGCCGGTTCCACCGATCTGCCGCTGCCCACCATTCATCGGCTGCTGCGCACGCTGGTGAAGCTCGGCTACGCCCGGCAGCTGCCCAACCGACGGTATGCCTTGGGGCCGCGGCTGATCCGGCTGGGCGACGGCGCTACTAAGCAGCTGGGTGCACTGGTGCGCCCGCAGCTGGCGTCACTGGTCCAAAAGCTCGGCGAGACCTCAAATATGGCGATGCTGGACGGCGACATGGTGGTCTATATTGCACAGGTTCCGTCGGCGCACTCGATGCGGATGTTCACCGAGGTGGGACGCCGCGTACATACCCATGATTCAGGTGTGGGCAAGGCTATTCTGGCCCAGCTTAGTGACGATGTGGTGCGCGGTATTGTCAGCCGGGCCGGAATGCCTACTCCGACGGACCGCAGCATCGGGAACGTGGAGGACCTGCTCGCGGATCTAAAGCGGATCCGTGAGCGCGGGTATTCCATCGATGACAACGAGCAGGAAATCGGTGTTCGCTGTTTTGCCGTGGCGATTCCCGGCGCGCCTACACCAACTGCTGTTTCCGTTTCCGGACCGGTTTCCCGCGTGGACGAGGGGTTCGCGGACCGGGCCATTCCCTTGCTGCACGCTGCCGCCCGAGTCATCGCAGATGATCTGGAGCAGGCCAGCCGCGCGTCTTAGCGAGATTGCTCCGCCGGTGTTTCGCGGTTCATGTCCCAGCCCTGGTTTCGAACTCGATGACAGGATGACCGCGGATGACCTGGCCACCCTTTGATGCCGTGCCCGCCGGCGAAGGGTCCGAGCCCCTGGTGCGCCGAAGCGACCTGATCATCCGTGGCACCGGGGTGGGCTGGGCGGCACACCGGGTGTGAATGGTGGTTGCAGGGTCGGGACGCGATCCCAAGCCGCGCAAAATAATTTCATCTGTTGAGAAAAAAGTTTCACTGAAACTATGGTGCACATCACAAGTTCCTGTTAGTGTCATCTTCAGCCAAAGGCGGGCATCCCGGATGTGAACTTTATCTGACGGGGTTGTTATCTACCGGGCGTAACTGAACCTTCAAACTCATTGAAGCTGCCGGGCCGCCAAAAAGACCCGCCGTTACTCCGCGTATCCTCCGCGCGGCCGGGCTGCTTCTGACGCAAGGAAGTCGCCACCATGGAATCTGCACTAAATGCCACAGCTGACCTCGAGACCTATCTGGTCCAGGCCATTGATCTGGCCACCCGGAACGTCCACAATCACGGCGGCCCTTTCGGCGCCGTCGTTGTCACCGCCTCGGGACAGGCCTTTGAAGGGCTAAACCGGGTCACGGCAACCAACGACCCCACCGCCCATGCCGAAGTGACGGCCATCCGGGCAGCCTGCGCCGGAACCGGTACCTTCGACCTGACCGGGGCAACTCTGTACACCAGCTGCGAGCCATGCCCCATGTGCCTGGCCTCGGCGCTGTGGGCCCGCGTCGATCAAATCATCTTCGCCGCAGACCGGCACGACGCCGCCCGCGCCGGATTCGACGATGCCGTCTTCTATGACTACTTCGAAACCCCGGTGGAACTGAGGTCAATGCCGGTCCGGCGGCTCGCTCCCGCCCAAACGAGCCCGCTGGCGCCGTTCGAAGCGTGGCTGGCCAGCGGCACCCGGATCGACTACTAGGCGCCGGTGATCCCCATGACACTTCAGACTAAGACCACCGCCAAGGGCGAAAAAGCCACCGTCGCCACCGAAACTACCGAATCCACCGGCACCACCGCCACACGAAAGCAAGGGACCAAACGCGGACTCGCGCGCTGGTTCGACCGCTACTTTGAAATCAGCGCACGCGGCTCGAATGTGTTCCGCGAACTCCGCGGTGGCCTGGCCACATTTTTCGCGATGCCTACATCGTCGTCCTCAATCCGCTGATCCTCGGCAGCCCTGACGGCTCCGGACACACACTGGGTATCCCCCAGGTTGCCGCCGTCACCGCCGTCGTCGCCGGTGTCACCACAATCGTGATGGGAATCTGGGCGAAGTACCCCTTCGCGCTGGCCGCGGGACTCGGGGTGAGCGCCTTTGTCTCATCCACCATCGCGACCACTAAAAACCTGACGTGGCCGGAGGTGATGGGGCTGGTACTGATCGCCGGTATCGTCATGTTCGTACTGGTCCTTTCCGGACTCCGGGAGGCTGTGATGAAGGCCGTCCCCACCGGGCTGAAGACCGCGATCGTGGTTGGCATCGGTCTCTTTATCGCCATTATTGGCCTGGTAAATGCCGGTTTTGTCCGCCGCATGCCGGACGCGGCCCACACCACCGTGCCGCTGCAGTTGGGCCAGGACGGCAAACTGTTGGGGTGGCCAACCCTGGTATTCATTGTCGGGCTGATCCTGACCATCATTTTGGTGGTGCGTAAGGTCAAGGGCGGCATCCTGATCGGCATTGTGGCCACCACGCTCTTCGCTATGGGCCTGCAGCTGATTACCAATACCCCCTCCAGCCTGAAAGATCCCTCCGGCTGGTCGCTCATGATCCCAGCCGTCCCGAGCCAAATCTTCTCCTTCCCGGATCTGTCCTTGATCGGGAAGGTGAATCTTTTCGGCGCTTTCGCCCATCTGGGCATTATGTCTGCGCTGCTGCTGACCTTCACCATCCTGCTCAGCGTATTCTTTGATGCGATGGGCACCATGACCGGGCTGGCGAGCGAGGCGGGGCTGGTGGACAAGAACAAAAACATGAAGAATGCCAACCGGGTGCTGCTGGTCGATGCGGCAGGCTCCGTTGCCGGTGGCTTCGGTTCAGTCTCCGCCAATGAGATCTTCGTCGAGTCGGCCGCTGGGATCGGCGAGGGGGCGCGCACAGGCTTGGCCAGTGTGGTCACCGGAACGTTGTTTCTGCTGGCCGCCTTCTTTACACCGCTGGTTTCCATCGTGCCGTTCGAGGCGGTGGCTCCGGCGCTGGTGATCGTGGGGTTCATGATGGCTTCGCAAATCCGCAATATCGATTGGTCGGACTTCGGTATCGCGATCCCTGCCTTCCTGACCTTCATCCTGATGCCGTTCACCTACTCGATCGCCAACGGTCTGGGGGCCGGATTCATCGCCTACGTGATCATCCGGGTCGTCCAGGGCAGGGCTAAGGAAGTGCATGTCCTGATGTGGGGAGTCTCTGTGGCCTTTGTTATCTACTTTGGTATCGGTCCAATCCAGCAGCTCCTCGGCCTCCATTAGCCGATCCTGCCCCGCTCGGCCACACTAAACGCGGGTGTCGGTTCCAAGGGCCGGCACCCGCGGAGGAGGAATAATACAGTCATGTTGAATCTTGTGGATTCCCTGCTGGCACTGCTGGCGCAGTCCCGCGACGGCCGCCCGTGTGCCGTCGCCACCATTGTGGGTGCAACGGGGTCAGTGCCGCGGACGGTGGGGACATCCATGCTCGTGAGCCCGGACGGCGCGGTGACGGGCAGCCTTTCCGGCGGTTGCATCGAAGGTGCCGTGGTTGAAGCCGCACTGGAAGCCATTGCCGGCGGTGAGCCGGGCCGGCAGTTCTTCGGCTTCAGCGACGACGATGCGTTCGCGGCCGGGCTGACCTGCGGCGGTTTCTTGGAAGTGCTGGTGCAGCCGGTGTTCCCGGAGGACGGGATGGGGCGCCGGGCAAAGGGCGAGCTGAAAGAGGGGAACGACGGCGGCACTCACCGGCTGATGGCCGGTGCGCTGGCGGGTCTGGCCGGGCTCGGGCTGCAGTCCCCGGCCGCGCTGATCCGGCGCATTGACTCCGGCGCACGGGGTGTTGATGGTACCGGCGGCGGCGCCGTCGTCGTCCGCGAACCGCAAAACGTGCAGCCGCAGGCGCTGACCGCGGGGCTGACCGCGATGCTCGGGGACACATCCCTGGTGCAGAGCGCCGCCGCGCAGTTAACGGAGCTGCTGCACTCCGGCTGGACCGGGCAGCTGCAGTTGAGCGCTGATGGAGCCTACTGCACAGACAGAGCTGATCGACTCTACTGCAAAGACAGAACGGGAATGTCCGGGGAACCGGCGCCATCCGGGGAACCGGTCACATTGTTCGTTGAAACCCGGTTGCCGGCTCCCCGGTTTCTGATTTTCGGTGCCAATGATTTCAGCGCCGCGTTGTTGCCTGCCGCGCAACTGCTCGGCTACCGGGTTACCCTCTGCGACGCACGCCCGGCATTCGCCCGGCAGCAGCGTTTTCAGAGCGCGGACGAGGTGGTCACAAGCTGGCCGGACCGTTATCTGCGGGCCGAAGCAGCAGCAGGACGGGTGGATGGGCGCAGCGTGATTTGCGTGCTCAGCCATGATCCGAAATTCGACATCCCGTTGCTGATCGCAGCGCTGGAGCTGGAGGTCGCGTACCTGGGGGCCTTGGGATCCCGGCGCAGTGACGCTCAGCGGACGGAGGCCTTGCTCGCCGCCGGTGTGCCGCCGGCCCGGTTGGACCGGCTGCATTCACCGATGGGCCTCGATCTTGGCGCGGTCAGCCCGGCCGAGGTGGCCGTTTCCATCACCGCTGAGATTCTGGCCGTGCGCGCCAACAAGCAGACCGTCGGGCCGCTGCGCCAGGGCGCGGGTCCGATCCACGGCACAGCCAGCGTGAACGGCACAGGCAGCATGAACAGCACAGGCATTGTCGATTGCCCCGTTAACCACGGTTTCCGTGCACGCCTGCGGACCACAGATGTTGAGGATTTGAGGAGATTGGCATGGATATGAACACCATCGAATCCACCATCCGGACCACGGACCCGGGCTGTTGGCGGCCGGGCGACGCCTGGCTGGCCGGCGGGACGGTGCTGTTTTCCTATGGGAGCAGCGTCTTGCGCCGCCTGCTGGATATCGGCGCAGCCGGCTGGACCCCGATCACGGTCAGCGAGGGCGGAATCGAGTTGGCAGCCACCTGCACCGTTGCTGAGCTGTATGCCCTACCGGAACGGGCGGAAACGCCGGCACAGACTGACTCACCGGCGCAGCCTGATTTGCCGCCACAGCCAAATTTGCTGGCGCAGCCAAATTTGCTGGCGCAGTGGCCCGCGCTGGCGTTGATCCGTCTGTGCTGCGACTCCTTTGTGGCCTCCTTCAAAATCTGGAACATGTCCACCGTGGGCGGCAATCTCTGCACCGCGTTACCGGCCGGGCCGATGACATCGCTGACTGCAGCGCTGGACGGAATCGCCACGGTCTGGACGGTCGACGGCGGCACCCGTGCCGTGGCGGTCGAAGACCTGGTGATCGGCGACGGCACGACATCCCTGGCGCCGGGCGAACTTTTACGCAGCATTACAGTGCCGGCCGAAGCCCTGCGCTCGCGGACGGCCTTCCGCCGGCTGTCGCTCTCAAACCTGGGTCGATCTGGAGTGCTGCTGATCGGCCGGCGGGACGAGGACGGCGCCTTCGTGCTGACCGTCACCGCCTCGACGAAGCGACCGGTAAAGCTGCGCTTCGCACCGTCGTCAACCGTTCCGGCCGACGACGGCGGAGTGCCAACCGCCGCTCACTTGCGCGCGGCACTTGACGCCGCGATTCCGGAGGAGCTCTATCACGATGACATTCATGGCCTGCCCGCGTGGCGCCGGGACATGACGTATCGCTTAGCGGAGGAAATCCGTGCCGAGCTAGTGACCGATTCTTCGTCGACGACGGGGGCATGAGCCATGACTTCGCAGAAAAACGGAATGAAAATCAACGGCACCTTCACGGACATCCAGCCCCGCCCCGGACAGTGTCTGCGGACTTTTTTGCGGGAACGGGGCAACCTGGGCGTCAAAAAGGGCTGCGACGGCGGCGACTGCGGAGCGTGTACCGTGCACGTGGACGGTAAACCGGTACACAGCTGCATCTACCCGGCCGTCCGGGCCGAGGGTCGGCAGGTGACCACGGTGGAGGGACTGGCGGGGCCGGACGGTCTGCACCCGATGCAGGAGCAGTTCCTGGCCGCGCAAGGGTTCCAGTGCGGCTTCTGCACCGCCGGCATGCTGATGACGGCGGCGACCTTCAATTCGGAGCAGAAGGAGAACCTGCCCCGGAACCTTAAGGGCAACCTGTGCCGCTGCACCGGGTACCGTGCCATTGAGGATGCGGTCTGCGGCGTCAGCCACGTCAGCACGACCGGGCAGCAGGCAGGAGACAATGTGGGCGCCCCGGCTGGACTGGCCGTGGTCACCGGGACGGCGCGCTTCACGCTGGACGTTCCGGCGGCGGAATTCCCCGGGCTGCTGCATTTGAAGATACTGCGCGCCCCGCATGCGCACGCCCGCATCCTGTCCGTCGACGCCGCAGAAGCCCTGGCGGTCCCGGGAGTACAGGCGGTTTTCACCCACGAGGACGCTCCCGCGCAGCTGTTCTCCACCGCCCAGCACGAGGGGTATCTGGACGATCCGGATGACACCCGGGTGCTCGACGACGTTGTCCGCTTCATCGGTCAGCGCGTCGCCGCCGTGGTCGCGGACACCGTGGGCGCGGCGGAGGAGGGCGTGCGCCGGCTCCGCGTTCACTACCAGGTGCTCCCGGCGGTGTTTGATCCGGAAGCGGCCATGAAAGCGGGTGCTCCGGTGATTCACGGGGAAAAGGAGCCGCTGCAGACCAGGATTTCCCGACCGCAGAACAACGTGGTGGCAGAGCTGCACAGCCACCTGGGCGATGTGCAGGCGGGGCTTGCCGCTGCGGACTTTGTGTACGAAAACACCTACCGGACGCAGCGCGTGCAGCACGCAGCGCTGGAAACGCACGCCTCCATCGCTTATTTTGACGACGCCGGCCGCCTGGTGCTGCGCACGTCAACGCAGGTTCCGTTTCTGGTGCGCCGGGCGCTTTGCCGGGTCTTTGACCTGCCGGCGGAAAAAGTCCGGGTGGTCTGCGAACGGGTTGGCGGCGGATTTGGCGGCAAGCAGGAAATGCTGACGGAGGACATCGTGGCGCTTGCCGCGCTGAAGCTGCAGCGGCCGGTGCAGCTGGAATATACGCGGGAGGAACAATTCACCGCGGCAACCACCCGGCACCCCTTCCGGATTAAGGTCCGCGCAGGGGCGCGCAGCGATGGCACGCTGACCGCTCTCGCCTTCGACGTGGTGACAAACACCGGGGCGTACGGCAATCACGCCCCCGGCGTCATGTTTCACGGCTGCGGGGAATCCATTGCCATTTACCGGTGCGGGAACAAAAGGGTCGACGCCCACGCCGTGTACACGAACACGGTCCCGGCCGGCGCCTTCCGCGGTTACGGCCTGAGCCAGATGATCTTCGCCGTTGAATCCACCATGGATGAGCTGGCGGTGGGCATCGGAATGGATCCGATGGAGTTCCGGCGCCGCAATATTATTGCCAAGGGTGATGTGATGCTGTCCACGCAGCCGGAACCGGAGGAAGACGTGATCCTGCACCCCGATAGCTACGGGCTGGACCAGTGTATTTCGCTGGCGGCGGAGGCGCTGGCCCGCGGCCGCGACCGTGAACGTGCGGCCGGCGTGGATGATCCAGGCCCGCAGTGGCTGGTCGGCGAGGGGTCGGCGGTGTCCATGATCGATACTGTGCCACCGCGGGGTCATTTTGCCCATTCCACCGTAGCGCTGCTGCCCGACGGGCGTTACCAGGCAAGCGTAGGCACTGCGGAATTCGGCAACGGTACGACGACGGTGCACGCCCAGTTGGTTGCCACCGCGCTGGGGACCACGGCGGATCGGGTGCGGATCGTGCAGTCCGATACCGACGTCGTCGAACATGACAGCGGCGCATTTGGCTCCACTGGGACTGTCGTGGCCGGAAAGGCTTCGCTGGCGGCTGCGGAGGAACTGGCACGGATGCTGCTGAAGTTCGCCGCCGTCAGCAGCAGCGCTGACGTCTCCGACTGCCGGCTGGACGCCAGCACGGTCATTTGCGCTGGTGTCCGCATTCCGCTGGTGGAGCTGCACCGGCAGGCCGAAACCGCAGGAACGCCACTGGTGGCGCAGGGCCAATGGGGTGGCAGCCCGCGTTCTGTTGCCTTTAACGTGCATGGCTTCCGGGTCGCAGTGCATTCGGGCACCGGCGAGCTGCGTATTATGCAAAGTGTGCAGGCAGCCGATGCCGGTGTGGTGGTGAACCCGATGCAGTGCCGCGGCCAGGTGGAGGGCGGAATTGCCCAGGCCTTGGGGGCAGTGCTGTATGAGAACGTGGTGGTTGGCGCGGATGGCGCCGTGGAGACGAAAATTCTCCGGCAATATCATCTGCCCACGTTCGCCGATGTACCGCGCAGCGAGGTCTACTTCGCCAAAACCACGGACGAGTTGGGCCCGCTGGGCGCTAAATCCATGAGTGAGAGCCCGTTTAACCCGGTGGCGCCCGCTCTGGCCAATGCAATCCGGAACGCTACCGGAGTCCGGTTCTCTGAGCTGCCGCTGGCCCGCGACAGGATCTATCTGGGTCTGCGGGACGCGGGGTTGCCGGAAGCCGGTTCAGCGCAGCAGGTGCAGCGCGGCGGGAGTATCCACGTCCGCTCCGTCGGACAGGTCGCTGCAGTCGATTAAGTCCACTAGGCCGGGATTCGCGCGCAGGAATGCACGTGCGCCGGAATCTCCGGTTGCTAAGGCTGCTGCCTGCCGGGCCAAGCACGAGTCAAGCAGGACCGGATGGCCGCGGCGCAGGACGCCTGCCCTACCGTATCCCGCCGCTGTGATCCGCCCGGTCCGGTGCGCGTCCAGCAGCCGGGCCACCATCCCGGTGGTGAGTCCGGGCTGGTCCACCAGCGCCACCAGCACGTTGTTCCCCACGGGCGCCGCGCCAACGCCGAGTCGAAATGACGTACTCATCCCCTCGTCCCAGTCCGGGTTTTCCAGTATGCGGTAGGACGTCAGCTGGGTGTCGGCGCCGACTCTCTGTGCCTCGGAGCCCAGGAGAACAACGACGTCCGCGCAGCCGCCGGCGCGAAGCACCCCGGCGAGGTACTCAACGAGCGTGGTCCCTCGGAACGGGAGCAGTGCCTTAGGGCCCCGGCCCAGCCGGCGCCCTGCACCCGCGGCCAGCAGGACCGCCGTCGTCATTGTTTCAATGCGCATACTTCATCATCACACCGGCACAGCGCGCTGGCTGCTGGCTGCTAGCTGTCGCCGCCTGCCCCTCCGGTGGTACCGGCGTTGACATTGAGCAACTGGTATTTCTCCGCGGCCAGAGCGGGCACCGAGGCGTCGATCTCGCCGCGCTTGGCAAGCAGCTGCAGCGTCCGGACCACGACGGAGTGCGAGTCGATCTTGAAGAACCTGCGGGCTGCCTGGCGGGTGTCGGAGAAACCGAACCCGTCCGCGCCGAGAACGGCATAATCGCCCGGCACGAACTGCCGGATCTGGTCCGGGACGGCCTTCATGTAGTCGCTTACGGCGATGACCGGCCCGGCACTGTCCTGCAGTGAGGTGGTGACGAACGGAAGCCGTGGCTCCGCCTTCGGATTCAGGAACTCTTGTTCCTCGGCGGCCAGACCATCGCGGCGCAGTTCGGTCCAGGAGGTCACGGACCAAACATCGGCGGCAACGTTCCAGTCGTCCGCGAGAATCTGCTGGGCTTCCAATGCCCACGGCACGGACACACCGGAGGCCAGCAGCTGGGCGCGTGGCCCTTGACCCTTGGCCGGAGCCAGCAGGTACATCCCCTTCAGGAGCGCCTCGACGTCCAGACCCTCCGGCTCGGAAGGCTGGGTGATCGGCTCGTTATACACCGTGATGTAGTACATGACATTCGGATCGGAATGCTTTCCACCGTACATCCGCTCCAGTCCGGCACGCATTATGTGGCCAATCTCGTAGCCGTAGGCCGGGTCGTAGGTCACCACTGCCGGGTTCGTGGAGGCCAGCAGCGGGGAATGCCCGTCCGCGTGCTGCAGACCTTCGCCGGTGAGCGTAGTCCGGCCGGCGGTGGCACCAATGATGAAGCCGCGCGTCATCTGGTCGCCGGCCGCCCAGAAGGCGTCGCCGGTGCGCTGGAAGCCGAACATCGAGTAGAAGACGTAGACCGGGATCAGCGGTTCGCCATGCGTAGAGTAGGACGTCCCGGCCGCCGTGAAAGCAGCGACGGACCCGGCCTCGTTGATGCCGGCGTGCACGATTTGGCCGGAGGTGGATTCCTTGTACGCCAGCACCAGATCGCGGTCCACGGACAGGTAGTTCTGGCCGTTTGGATTGTAGATCTTCGCCGTCGGGAAGAACGCATCGATCCCGAAGGTCCGTGCCTCGTCCGGAATAATCGGCACAATCCGGGCGCCGAACTCCTTATCCCGCATCAGTTCCTTGAACAGCCGGACGAACGCCATGGTAGTGGCGGCCTGCTGCTTCCCCGAACCGCGCTTGGCGATGTCGAAGCTCTTCGATTCACTCACGGCCAGCGCCTTATGAGCCGCACGGCGTTCCGGCACGGAACCGCCCAGCTGTGCGCGCCGTTCCATCATGTACTTAATCTCCGGCGCATCCATCCCCGGGTGGTAATACGGCGGACGGTACGGATCCTTCTCCAGCACCTCGTCGGAGATGGGGATCCGCAGCAGGTCGCGGAAGTCCTTCAGGTCCGCCAGCGTCAGCTTCTTCATCTGGTGCGTGGCGTTGCGGGCCTCAAAGTGGGTACCCAGCCCGTAGCCCTTCACCGTCTTGACGAGGACCACGGTGGGCTTGCCCTTGAACTCCGTGGCGGCCTTGTACGCCGCGTACACCTTGCGGTAATCGTGGCCGCCGCGCTTGAGATTCCAGATTTCGTCGTCGGAAAGGTCGGCAACCATTTCCTTCGTCTGCGGGGTCTGGCCGAAGAAGTGCTCGCGGACAAACCCGCCGGACTCGCCCTTGTAGGTCTGGTAGTCGCCGTCGACAGTGGTGTTCATGACCTCCACCAGCGCACCCTCACGGTCCTTGGCCAGCAGGTCATCCCACTCGCGGCCCCAGACCACCTTGATCACGTTCCAGCCCGCGCCGCGGAAGAACGCCTCGAGCTCCTGCATGATCTTGCCGTTACCGCGGACCGGTCCGTCCAGGCGCTGCAGGTTGCAGTTAATCACAAAGTTCAGGTTGTCGAGCTTGTCGTTGGCCGCGAGCTGGAGCAGGCCGCGGCTTTCCGGCTCGTCCATTTCGCCGTCGCCCAAAAATGCCCAGACCTGCTGGTCCGAGGTGTCCTTGATACCGCGGTTGTGCAGGTAGCGGTTGGACTGCGCCTGGTAAATCGCGTTCATCGGGCCGATCCCCATCGAGACCGTCGGGAACTCCCAGAACTTGGGCATCAGCCGCGGGTGCGGGTAGGAGGAAAGCGCGTGGCCTTCCTTGGACTTTTCCTGCCGGAAGCCGTCCAGATCCTCGGTATCCAGCCGGCCCTCGAGGAACGCGCGGGCGTACATGCCGGGGGAGGCGTGGCCCTGGAAGAAGATCTGGTCTCCGCCGCCGGGATGGTCCTTCCCGCGGAAGAAGTGGTTGAAGCCGACTTCGTAGATGGTGGACGCGCCGGCATAGGTGGAGATGTGCCCGCCCACGCCGATGTCCGGACGCTGTGCCCGGTGCACCATCACGGCGGCATTCCAGCGCAGCCAGCGGCGGTAACTGCGTTCGATGTCCTCATCGCCGGGGAAATCCGGCTCCTGGTCCGCCGGGATGGTATTGACGTAGTCCGTGGTGGTCACCATCGGTACGCCCACGCTCTGCGCACCGGCCCGCTGGAGCAGGCTGCGCATGATGAACTGGGCGCGCTCGGTGCCCTGCTCCTGGATCAGGGAGTCCAGGGACTCGATCCATTCCGCGGTCTCTTCCGGGTCGCCGTCGGGCAGCCGATGGGTTAGTTCGCTCAGGATGTGGGAGTTCTCTTCGCCAGCGGCCACGTCAGACCTTTCGTCGTTGAAAGCGTTTCCCGTCGGGAATGCGGCGGAGGAGCCTTATTCCATATCATGAGAAACAAATATTGTAGAATGAGAATACATGTCTCCGGCCGGAGCGGTCAATCCCGACCCCCGTCCGGATGTAGCGGATGGACTTTTTAGGAGGCGTAATGACCGTTGAATCAAGCGCGATGACCGATAGTGCGGACGACGGCGGCACAAACCACGGCGGGAAGGTCGCCGTGGTGACCGGAGCCGGCTCCGGGATCGGCCGGGCGGTGGCACGGCTGCTGCTGGGCTCCGGCTATCGGGTGGTGCTGGCCGGGCGGCGGGAGAAAGAACTCATGGAGACCGCAGGCGGGAATCCCGCCGCGCTGATAGTACCGACGGATGTCACCATACCGGCGGAGGTGGAGGCACTCTTCGCGGCCACGACGCATCGGTTCGCCCGGGTGGATGTGCTCTTCAACAACGCCGGCACATTCGGTCCCACGGGCTCGGTGGATGAGATTACCGCCGCGGATTGGGACAGCACGGTGGCCGTGAACATCACCGGCTCGATGCTGTGCGCTGCGGCGGCCGTACGGGCCATGAAGGCGCAAAGGCCGCAGGGTGGACGGATCATTAATAATGGGTCGATTTCGGCGCATTCGCCGCGGCCACGGTCAGCGGCGTATACCGTCACCAAACATGCCATCACCGGGTTGACAAAATCCATTGAACTGGACGGGCGGGGTTTCGGTATCAGCTGCGGGCAGATCGACATCGGCAACACGGCGACGGACATTATGTCCACCCTGGGCGTGGGAACCGGTGCCCTGCAGGCCGATGGCAGCCGCCGGGTGGAACCGACGTTTCCGGTGGCCGAAGCGGCCCGTGTGGTGCTGCTGATGGCGGACATGCCGCCGTCGGCCAGTGTTGGATCGGTGTTGATCACGGCTGCCGGGATGCCCTTCATCGGCCGCGGCTAACGCAAAACGTATAGCAAAACGCTTTTCGACTGCGCCGCAGCTGTCCGAATGAGAGCTCAGACGGACATCTGCGGCACAGTCGATGGGATGCGAACCGGCTAGTGTTCCGATTCCACCTGGCGGATCGGCACCTGAACACCGTTGACATCGAGAAGCTTGCCATCTTCCCAGCGGTCACCGTGCTCCAAGGCTTCCACCACTTCCGCCGGCACCAAGCGGTCAGCCGCCGCAGAGAAAACTGATGGATTCTGGGAGTTGCCGGCCTTGAGATGGTTGAACAGCAGGTTCAGCAGGATCGCCATGATGGCGGCAGAGCTGATGCCGGAGTGGAAGATCGTGGCAAACCAGTCCGGGAACTTGTTGTAGAAGGTCGGAGCAGCGATCGGTATGATCCCGGCACCGATGGCCGTGGCCACGATGATCAGGTTCATGTTGTTTTTGTAGCTCACTGTGGAGAGCGTGCGGATACCGCTGGCAGCAACCGTACCGAACAGGACGATGCCCGCCCCGCCCAGAACGGACAACGGCACGGCGGCCACAACGCGGCCCATTACGGGAAGCAGGCCCAGGACCACCAGGATGACGCCGCCGGCGGCAACGACAAACCGGCTCTTGATCCCCGTGACTGCCACCAGTCCAACGTTTTGGGCGAAGGCGCTTTGCGTGAAGGATCCGAAAATGGGGGCTACCGCGCTGGCGGCCATATCTGCCCGCAGGCCGTTACCCAAGCGCTTGGAATCAACCTTCGTTCCGACGATTTCGCCGACGGCCAGGATATCTGCCGAGGTCTCAACCATGATGACCAAAACAACGATGAACATGGAGACGATTGCGGCAATATTGAACGTCGGCAGGCCCAAGTGGAAAGGCACCGGGAACGCGGCGATGTCGCCGACGCCCACCTTGGAGAAGTCCGCCATCCCGAGTGGGATAGCCACCAGCGTGCCGATCACAATGGCAAGCAGGATGGACAACCGCGAGATGGTGGCGCTGCCAAGCTTGCTCAGCAGCAGGACGATGGCCAGAGTCAGTGCGGTCAAGCCGATATTGGCCACGCTGCCGTAATTAGGGGCTTTAGCGTTTCCGCCCATCGCCCAGTTAGCCGCGACGGGCATCAGGGACAGCCCGATCACCGTGATCACGGTGCCCGTGACCACGGGCGGGAAGAACTTGATGATCTTGGAAAAGATGGGGGTGATCAGGAACCCGACCACGGAGGAGACAATCACGGCGCCGAAGACAGATTGGATACCGCCGCCGCCCTTGACAATTGCCACCATGGTCGCAACGCCGGCAAAGGAAACACCTTGGACCAGCGGCAGCTGGGAGCCGAAGAACGGCACCCCGACGGTCTGCAGCAGGGTGGCAAGACCGCCCATGAAAAGGCAGGCAGCAATCAGCAGCCCGATATCCGCGGTGTTCATTCCGGCCGCCTGCCCGACGATCAGCGGTACTGCAATGATGCCGCCGTACATGGTGAGCACATGCTGGAGCCCGTAGCCGAAGCTGGCCCCAATGGACATCCGCTCGTCTTCGGGTCTGGCTGTGGTCGCGCGGCGCGACCGGCTCTCTTTGGTGGTTCTGGACATGGTGCGAAGTCTCCGTCCCGGCAATCAATCGTGCCGTCATGAAAAATTTTGGTCATGCGGGGTGCATGAAAAGCTTTGGTCATGAAACTGCCCGATGGATACTTCGCTTGGCGGGTTCTTCCGCGCTGAAAGTGTCGGGTCAAAAGTGTTCCGGGGCGGGCGGTCCGCCCGCCCCGGAACACCAGGTTTTAGCAGAATCCGGCGATGCCTTCCCAGGCCCGGCCGGCGTCGGATGCGTCTTCACGCAGCACCGTTGCTTCGATCAGACCGTAGGGACGGTCGGCGGCGAAGAAGACCTCGTTGGGATTGTCCAGCCCGAAGGGGGCCAGGTCCACGAGGAAGTGGTGTTTGTTCGGCATGGAGAATTTGATCTCATCGATTTCGGGGTGTGCCTCGAGGACCTTCTTGCCCATTCCGTACAGGGTGTTCTGCAGGGCTGTGGAGTAGTTCTCCGTGAACCCTTCCAGCAGCAGGGCTTTGACGTCGTCGTACGCATTATTGAAGTCAACGTCGGTGGTGTTGTAACGCCACCGGGCCGCCACATCGGTGGACATGATGCGGTCACTGGTCTCGGCCAGGGTCGTGTACTTGTCCTTCGGGTATCCCTCGAAGCCGGACTGGGTGGACTTGAGAACCGTCAGGCCCTTGAGCCCGCCCATCACCTGAACGTCGTCGCCGTCCTTGACTACCACGGCGGTCCGGGTTTCCGTCCCGTTTTTGACGAATGAGTGGTTGTGCTCGGATCCATCGGCCTGGATGCGGTCCCAGTTGTAGGACTCCGCCGCCCAACGGCCGCCGTCCACCCAGTCAAAGCTGGAGGTGAAGTGCTCGGCCAGGCGGAGCAGGAACTTCTCCGGCGAGCCAACGCCTTCACGGGCAAAGGCGTAGACGGTGTTCTTCTGCGTGTCCGTCGGGACGACGTGTGCGTTGTCCCCTTCGAGGTGGGCTGCCTCGAAGTCCCCGCGCAGCTCGGAGGTGACATTGAGGTCTTCGATCTCGTGGCGGTCCGTGTCGCGGGTGATCTTGACAAGGCGGACCTCCGCCTTGCCGTACTGGTTGGCGCCGAGAATGATGTTGTTGCTGCTCATGATTAGTTTCCTCTGTACGTTGAGTAGGCGAATGGACTGAGCAGCAGCGGCACGTGGTAGTGCGCCTCGCTCTGGGCGACAGTGAATGTCAGCACAACCTCCGGGAAGAAGGTGTCCGTTTTGATGCCGGCGAAGTAGGCCCCGGTGGCGAAGTGCAGCCGGTAATCTCCGGAGTCAAGCCGCTCGGGGCCAAGGTCTTTCACCCGCCCGTCGGCATCGGTTTTGCCCGTCGCAATCGTGGACCAAGCGTCACCGTCGCGGGCGTAAAGCTCGACGGCGACACCTGCAGCCGGCGTGCCGGCTGCGGTGTCCAGAATGTGGGTGGTCACATGGGAGACGCTCACGCGGTTACTCCTCCTTTGAGCCGCAGCAGGGCGATTTCGCGCAGCTGCTGGGCAACGATCGGATTCTCGGTTTCGGGGGTGTTCTGCAGCCGCTGCGTAAGAACGGCCAGGATTTCGTGTGAGCTCCGGCCGGCGGCTCGGATCAAAAAGACCCGGCCGAACTTTTCTTCATAGGCCCGATTCCCCGCTGCGAGCTCTGCCGCTACCTGAGCATCGGTGTCACCGAGTGCTGCTTGTTCGGCGCGCGACAGTTCGGCTTCGGCATTGCTGCCGGCGGCACGTTCGCCTATCCGGGGATGGTGGGCCAGCGCCGACTCGATTTCCGCTTCGACGAACGGATCGGCCGCGTTGCCGGCACAGTCCAGCAACGCTTCGATGCTGGTGAAGGGCCGGGCCAGGGCGATCTCCTCGATCCAACGAGGAACGTCAATGCAGGGACGCAGGACGGCAGCCGCCTCTGCAGGCTGCAACCGATTGAATTGCTCAAGAGTCAGTTGATCAAGCGACATTGCTTGTACCTCGTACTAAAAATGCTGGCATCCACGGTGTAGGGCTATACGAAAAAAATCTCGCATCGTGAAACTGTTATTTCAGCATATGTAATAGTGAACCTCGTCACACCGATGATGTCAAGCGGCGGCGCAAATATTCAAGCACAAAATTTCGGGACGGCAGGGGCCGCGGCCAAGGTTCCGGCCCGAGCGGCCACTGATTTTTAGGGATTTTCTGGGGCGACCCTGGTTTTCGCAGTGCCTGCTTTTTAGGACAACCCGGCTTTGGGTGCGGCGGAAGTTTTTGGGCATGGCTATGCCCCGGCCCGGGAAAGCCCCGGCCGGGGCATAGATCCTGTGTAATCAGTTCACGCCGAGGGTTTCCCGCAGCTCGGCGACGTGGCCGTTCGGGGCGACGTTGTAGGCGGCGTGCAGTACGCGGCCCTCGCCGTCCAGTACGAACGTCGACCGGAGGACGCCTTCCATGTCCTTACCATTCACGGTCTTGTGGCCCCAGGCGCCCCAGGCGCGCGCAACCTGCGCGCCGTCGTCGGCCAGCAGCGGGAAGGTCAGTCCCTGATCCTCGGTAAAATTGCGCAGCTTTTCGGGGGAGTCGGGGGAGATCCCCACCACCTCGTAGCCGGCCTTCTTTAGCGAGCCAAGGCTGTCGCGGAAGTCGCAGGCCTCCGTGGTGCAGCCGGGCGTGGCGGCAGCCGGGTAGAAGTACACCACCACGTTGCGACCCTGGAAGTCGGCGAGGGAGATGGTGTTGTCAGAGGCGTCGGGAAGGCTAAACGTGGGGGCAGTATTGCCGGGAGAAAGCTGCTCTGTCATGGGGTTTCCTTAGTCGTTGAGGTGCATGGTTACTCGGGGTGCGGGGTGCGGGGTGCGGGGTGCGGGGCGCTGGCGGGACTGCCGACAAACGATAGTTTACTCAGCCGTCCGCGCAGGCTGAAGCCCCAAAGCGCTGGCAAGTGTGAGGATTTTGCGTGCGCGGCCGATTCTGGGCAGGTCGCTTCCGTCGCGGATAATCCCGCCGCGGGCATCGAAATCGGACAGGAAGTCACATGCCCAGTCAATGTCCGTCGGCGTGGGGCTGATGACCTCGTTGATCACCGGAGCCTGATCAGCTGACAGGCAGAGTTTGCCGGTCATTCCCATCAGCACAGTAATTCCCGACTGCTCGCGGAGAACCGGGCGGCTGGTGCCCACGGTCGGGCCGTCAATGGGGCCGGGGAGATTGCCGGCGCGGCTGGCCACGACCAGCTTCGCCCGCGGGTACGCCATCGCTTCCCGGTCCGCGCTCATGCCGGTGTCGCGGCGGAAGTCGCCGCTGCCAAAGGCCAGGCGGAAGGCGCCATGTGCCCGGGCAATGCGCGTCGCTTCCTCGATGCCGTAGGCGGATTCAACGAGAGCCACAATGCGGTGCTTGCCACCGAGCCGGTCAAAGGTGGTGGAGACCTGTTCGGGGGTTTCAGTCTTCGCCAGCATCACTCCGAGCAGCCCGGGTGCATCCCTGAGCGCGGCCAAATCGTCTGCCCAGAATGCAGAGGCTGCATCATTGACGCGGACCCACGCCCGACCACCGTTGTACAGCCAGCGGGATACAGCCTCCCGGGCTTCCGGCTTTTTACCCGGGTCCACCGCATCTTCGATATCCAGAACGACGGCGTCCGCAGACGATGCTGCGGCGTCACCGAAAATTTCCGGCCGGGTGGCAGGGACCAGCAGCCAGGAACGGGCGACCTCCGGCTGCACAGCGGGTGGCAGACCGCTGCTTTGTCCTACCTCTGCGGGCCGGCCCGCAGATTCGGCGTTTTGGGTTTCCCGGGTGGCGGTAGCACTGTGCATGGCGGGCTGCCCCTTCTAAGCATTTCGTATGATGAAAACTAAATATTGTTATACGAAATTATGCTAGAACTCTGAGCCGGATTAGTCAACGAAAGAAGAGAGTCTTCCCGGCGCCGCCCGAAGGGCCGGCCCAGGACCTTCTTCGGCGGCGTCGTTGGCTCTTCCCTTTTGTGACGGTGTCGGAATGGTGTGGCAGGCCCGCTGCTGGCAGAATGAAACCACACCCATCGCCGCAGGAGGACACCGTGGATAATGTCATTGGCAACAACATCGATCGTCGGCTTAAAGCCGTGCTGGACATTATGGCCGCGGGAGCCTGGCGGGGTGAGAAACCCGGCGCGGGAGAGGTCCTGGCCGAAGCCATTGCGCTGGTGCCGTTTGACACCGAGGAGGGCAAGCTGCTCAGCGGGGGTGTACCGCGCGGCCACAAGAACCTGACCACAGCCACGACCAAGCTGGTCAAAGCCGGTTGGCTCGTGAAGGGCCGCAGCGGTTGGTCGCTCACTGATGACGGGCTGCGGGCCACGGTCGCCTTCCCGGATGCACAATCACTGGCGGTCGCGCTGGCGGCGGGAACCCCGGTCCCGGCCGAGATGCCCGTGCCGACAGCGCCGGCCAATACCGCCAAGGCGGCGTCCAGCAAGCCGGCAGGTAAGGCTACAGCAACGAAAGCGCGCGCTACCAAAACGGCTGCAAAGCCCGGGACCGCCGCAGCACCCGAAACCCCCGCAGCACCTGAGGTGCCCGCCGCGCAGAACGGACCGTCCGCCGTCGAGCTCGGACCGCAGCCGGAAGCCGTCGCCATCGTCGGAGACTTCGGCACGGCGCTGGGGGCGCCAGGCAACTGGGAGCCGGACTATGACGAAGTACAGATGAAATTTGATGACACGGACCGCCTCTGGAAGCTGACGGCGGAACTCCCCGAAGGGTTTTACAGCTACAAGGCCACCATTGACAGGTCATGGGAAGAAAATTACGGTGCGTTCGGGGTGCGCGGTGGAGCAAACCACGAACTGCATCACCGGGGTGGCCGGATCACGTTCCGCTACGATCACGGCACCAAGGACGTTCTGACCAGCTGAGGTGGCCGTGCCGTCGCGGGCCTCCTGGCTGGGGTAGACCGAGTGGCCGGGGAGCCGGGTGCGGCCGTTGCCGAGGTCCTCGAACGTGGCGAACTCGATGCTGACTACGTTTTACGCCAGGACCAGCCGACGGTCAAGGGACCGGCGTGCAGAATAGGAAGCTTGAAGTATCAACTGCTGTGGGATGCTTGATTTATGAGCGAACCGAGGTGGTTGTCATCCGGGGAGCATGAGGCATGGCTTGCTTTATTGTCCACCATGACGCTGCTGCCCGGAGCGTTGGACGGGCCCCTGCAGCAGGAGGCTGAACTCTCCCTCTTCGATTACAACGTGCTGGCCATGCTCTCCGAAGCGAAGGACGGTACCTTGCCCATGAGCGAGCTTGCTGCCCGGACCAGTGCCTCGCTCTCGCGGCTCTCGCACGTTGTGAAGAAGCTGGAAGGCCGGCGCTACGTCACGCGTTGCCCGCACACCCTGGATGCGCGAGTTACCACGGCCACAATTACGGTGCCGGGAATGGAAATGATTGCGGGGCTGGCGCCGGGGCATGTGGACAATGTGCGTTCGCTGGTCTTTGATCAACTGGACGACGACGACGCGGCTGACCTTGCGCGGATCGGCCGAAAGCTGGTGCGTGGTCTTGACCCGCAGCACTGGATCCTTCGCAAGCCTTCGCCTTGATGGTTCGGGCGGCTGCCAACTCGCTTCTTTCGTTTCAGTAATTTCGGTGGCGCTGGTGCTGAGATGGGGACTGTCAAAAAAGTATGCGAGAAGGTCTTCCGCACCACCGGGCCACCCCCGCACAGTGTGGTGCTCAGTTGTGGACTGTGATGATCGTGTAGGCCAAGACGGCCTGCCCATAAAGACCGGCTCCGGTTACCGTGAACGTGACCGGGCCAGGCGTCGTCGGAGTTCCGGTGATCGTCCCGGTGGAAGCATTCAGCGTCAATCCGACCGGCAGCACACCGGAGGTGACGACGAACGAGGCCACATTTACGGCCGGAATAGTAAATGAATACGGGATTCCTACTGTTGCTGCCGGGACAGCTCCGGCAGACAAAACCGGCAGGGCAAGCACCGACACCGTATACGAGTTCTCGTTGGTGACGTACACATGTGTCCCATCGGGGGACACGGCCACCCCGACCGGCTTCAGCCCGACGGGAATCGTCGCGGACACCTTGTTGGTCGCCGTATCAATCACCGACACTGTATTCGCATTGGCGTTGGCCACGTAGAGGTGTGCCCCATTGGGCGAGACCGCCACTGCGGCAGAGTTCGCCCCCAAAGTTAACGGAATTATCACCGACACTTTGTTGGTGACCGTATCAATGACTGACACTGTACTCGGACCGCTGTTGACAACGTACACGCGTGCCCCGTTGGGCGAGACCGTAACCGAGGCCGGCGCGGCCCCGGCCGTAAACGGGATGGTCGCCGACACGGTATTCGAGGTCGTGTCAAGCACCGAAACCGTATCGGAACCGGCGTTGGTGACGTAGACATGTGCCCCGTTCGGCGTCACCGCGACCGCGTCTGGGTACACCCCGACCGGTATGCTCGCCGACACTGCATTTGTGGCCGTATTAATGACCGACACCGACTTCGAGCGGTAGTTGGCGACGTAGACGTGTGCCCCATCCGGTGTCACCGCCAACCCCCACGGGTAGGTCCCTACCGTGATGTTCTTTACTACCAAGTTTGTGGCAGTATCAACGACAACCACCGCATCTACGTAGGGCCGGCTGACGTAAAGGCGCGTCCCATCCGGTGACAGAGCTACCTCGTATGGGTTCCCGCCGACCACGATGGTCGAAACCGTATTCGTGGCCGTAGCAATCACCGATACCGTACCCAAACTGTAGTTGGCCACGTAGACGTGTGCTCCGCCCGGTGAGACCGCCACCCCCACCGGAGACGTCCCGACCGTCACGGAGGGTGGGGTGCCGGCGGAGGATACGGTGATCGCTTCGCTGCACGTGCTGGTACTGGCGGTGTTGAAGGTGTCGGTGGGGGTATAGGTGGCCCGCCAGTGGTAGGTGCCGGCAGTTGGCTGCAAAGAACCGGTGGCTGAACCTTCGGAAAGCGTCTGGGCTGCAGTGGTGAAGCTGGCCGGCCCGGTGCAGTCAGCGGCGACATGATGGCTGAAGGTGACGGTACCGGCGGGGGAACCAAAGCTATCGTCGCCGATCACTTTTGCGGTGGCGGTGAAGCTGGTCCCAGTAGGGCCTGACTGCGGGGTTGTGTTGCGCAGCGTGGTGGTGGTGCTCTGTTTGGGCGTGGTGGCGCTGACGCTGGCTGCGCTGCGCCAGTTATGGACCGCGGCCTGCAGGGACCAGGTGTAGGAGGTGTTCGGGGTCAGCCCGGAGGCGGTGCAATTGGTGGTGCTGGCCGTAGGATTCGCCACGCAGCCGGTCAGGAGCCCAGGGGACTGCACCAGGTCGTAACCGGTGGGTTCGAAGGGCTGGGTCCAGGAGAGAGCGGCGTTTGTGGCGGTCATAGATGTGGATATGAGGGCCGGGATGGCTAGCGTACCGGCGTCTGATCTGCCATGGGATCCCGTCGAAGTGGCTGTCCAGTAGCTGTAGGCGGGGCCGGCGATGCCGAGCATGACCCCCATCAAAGTCGCGACGGCCACAGCACGCCGGAACCGGCGACGTGCAGGAAGAGGTCGGGAAAGATTCCGGGCCGGGGTCATTCGCTCACCTCGATGGTGACCGGGACGTCGAAGCTGGCGCCCTGACAGGCTGCGGCGGAGATGACGCTCATTGCGGCAGCCCCGCGCAGGTGCAGCACCTGGGTCGATCCGCCCGGCAGCAGGACATTTAAAGAGTTGATGTCAAGGATACTGACCCCGGAGTTGCCGACGGTATTGGGCCATCCCGGGTCGCCGGTGCATCCGAAACCACCTTGAACGCCTACTCCGCCGGCTTGGGAGACGCGTTGCAGCCTCACCTGTTTCGAGTTGGGGTTGGTAACGTTCAGGATCAAGTCTCCGGTCCCTCCGGGGTAGAGAGGCCCCGTCGAGGAGTCGGTCGTGGCGGGCAGGACTATTAAAGGCTGCAAGGTGCCCGCTGCTGCGGTAGCGGTCCCTGACCCGCCGGCGGTGAAATAGGCCAGGGCCGGGGTGGACACTAGGCCGCAGACCAGAGCCAGAGTGCAGCCGGCTGCCAGGAGTAACGTGCGCACTGTGCTGGGCCGGTTCACGAGGAGGCCTTGGCCCGGCGACGCCTGGCCGCCATAAACAGGATCCAACCGGCCAGCGCGAGAACGCCGGTGCCGAGCAACAGCCCTCCGATGACTGCGCCGGTGTCCGGCAGTTCCTGATTGGGCACCGGGCTGCTCGGGTCCGCGTAAGTCGCGGTGCCGGCGAACGTGAAGTGCAGCATCTTCTGTTGACAATCGTCTTGGTTGGTCGAGGTGTTCTTGATTTGGATCGGCAAACCGTGCGTTTCACTGTCTGCGCCCGCAGGCACAGACAGCACACCGGAAAAGCCCGGCAGAAGCAGTTTCTCCGCTGAGCAGCCTGATGGAGGGGCCGGGAAAAGAGGATCAAGGCCCATAGTGATCGTCTGGACTTTGATGGGGTGGTCCAGCGTGTTGTGCACCCGATAAACCAGACAGCGAGTCACACCAGGTGCCAGCGTGGCCGGAGGACCTTCGCACCGAGGCGAGGTCGAGGATCCGACTGGCATCGCCCGGACCTCACCTTCGATCCGGAACGTGGACGGGCTCGAATTCAGCAGGGCCGGGACCGTGGGTATGCTCGCTGCGGTGACCAGGAGCGCGAGTGCAGCGGTCAGGACAACACGGCCGAGGCCGCCGGCGATCATCAACCACTCCCGCCAGCGGCGCAAAATCGACGGACTCACCGGGCCCTCTGCCTTTCTGGCACCTTGCGAGAGTGCCGCACTCCCGGACCAGGACGGGAAACGTCTGAGCCAGCTGACTGTGAAGTCCTAGCTGATCGTGTAGGCGAGGTTGACGATGGCGCCCTTGCAGGCATCCTGGTTGGTGGCCTTGTCGTTGAATTTGATCGTGGCGCCGGTCCACGCGCCCTGGCGGAAACCCACCGGGATCTCAGCGTCCACGGTCATCGCTGCCCCGGCAAGGGTGTAGTCCGTTGCGTCGCAGGTCCCGTTCGCGGCGCCGGCGGCCATTGTCACTGAGGCGATGCTGGCGGTCACTGTCCCAACATAGACCGGGCCATCATCCCCGTTGGTGAAGTTACCGTCGAGAGGCTGGGCGGAATCCCCAGGACGCATGTCCGTCACGGTAGTGGTTTGTAGGGGCAGGATATTGGAGGTAGTACCGGTCGCAGCCGTGCCGGTCCCCGCCCCACCAACCGTCCAGTAGGCGAAGGCTGCGCCACCGCCCACGAGCAACAGCCCGGCCGTCACGAACGCTATCTTTTTGGTTCGGCTGCGCCTTGAGGCGCCGGTGTTTAGTACTGTGCTCATATTGTTCCCCCGAAGTTATTTTTGGCGATGGCGTATGACATGGTCAACGCAGCCGGAAGGAACAACCATAACAAGCACAAGATCGTATTTTGGCCATGCGATGGCCATGCGATTGCCTCACGCACGCACGTCGCATCGGCATCCCGTGGAGGATCTACAATATTTAGTCCTCATCCCCCGCGCCGTAGCAGCGAATTGCGAGGAGAGCAGCCGTCCTTGCTGACGTTTTCGTCCCATCAAAAATAGCTGTGTAGCTGCTAGTCTGGACTTAAAGACTGATGGTCTATACATTTATAGACTTTAGTCTTTTCGGAAGACTTTTTGTATATAAAAATTATGTTACCTGGAGGTCGGTCAAGTTGCAGGAGCACAAGCCTTTCCAATTTCTTGGAACTTTGATTTTATTTTCCGACGTTCAGGCGTGAATCCGGAGAACAGATTATCTGATTTCAGCGGCGGGGTGGGCAAGTGACGGACGGCAAGCTGATACGCGTGCATCTGGTCAGTGCGGACTTTCTCCTGCAGCAAGGACTTCAGACCATCTTAACGGGTCTGGATTACGTGACGCTGGAGGCAGTGTCGCGGACAGCTGAAGACGCTTTTACGGCCGTGGTTGCTGCCGGCCCTGACATCGTGCTGATCGAACGGGGACTACCCGGGATCGACGGTGTCGCTGAAATCCGGGCCATCACCGAGCAGGCACCCCGGACAAAGGTGGTCCTGCTCTGCGCCGAGACAGACCGGAAAACAATGATCGAGGCCTACCAAGCCGGGGCTGTAAGTTTTTTGACAAAAACTCAGATGACGCAGGACCTCGGTCCCGCACTGAGGATGATCCACCGGGGCGCTGCAATTTTCGCCATGCCTCTAAGCTCCCCCCGGCTGCAGACGCCCGGAGCTACCGAGAGTGCGGACAACCTGGTGCTTAAGGCCCAGTTCAACAGCCGTGACAGGAAACTTTTGGCAGGTGTGGCAGCCGGAAGAACAAATGCCCAAATTGGCCGCGATCTTCATCTCAGCGAAGCCACGATCAAGGCGCAGCTGACCGGGATCATGACACGGCTCAACGTCTCCAATCGGGTCCAGCTGGCGGTCGCCGTTGTCCGTAACGGTCTTGTGGACATGCCAGTCAGTCACGCACCGGGCCCATAGAAACTGAGTGCGGCCCGCTCCGATAGACGAAAATCCAAAAGCCACTTACCTACCGCAACGCAGCGAGCGGAACCGACCGAACACTGCCGGCCGCGTCAGCGGTATTTGCGGTGCTGGTTCTCCTTGCCGCTGGGTCCCGAACCGGCTTCGGAAATCCACGGACCGGTGCCCTCGGAAACATCGATGATCCCCTGCTCCAGCCAGCCGAAGTCACCCGCGAGCACGCCCGACGCAAGGCGGGCGTCGCCGTCGTCCGTGTTGTGCCACAGGTCCGTAAAGAGCGCGTCGATGCGCATCCGGGATTGGCCGCAGAAAGCGTCGGCCAGTTCTATCGCGTGCCGCCCCTGCACGGGATCCTTCACGCGCAGCATCTCCGCGCGGCTGCAGCAGGCCGCCATTGCGAACAACTCGGCGCCTATATCCACGATCCGGCCAAGAAATGCCTGCTTATACTCCAGCCTGGCCTGCCAGCGGCCCATCCCGTAAAACGTTTGTCGGGCAAGTTTGCGGGATGCGCGCTCTATGTAGCGCAGGTGCCCCGCCAGCGGTCCGAATTCGTTGTAGGAGCGCGGGTCCATACCCTTTCCCATGGCTAATTTGGGCAGCCACCTGGCGTAGAAACCGCTGGCAGCGACGGCAGCCTTCCCCTTGTCCTGCAGCGAAGCCGTAGCCGAGGCAAGATCGCCGGCGGCGCTTAAATGGGCATCCACGGCTTCCCGGGCGATCAGTAGGTGCATGATCTCCGTGGAGCCCTCAAAGATCCGGTTGATGCGCATGTCGCGGAGCATCTGCTCTGCGGGGACGGCGCGTTCGCCGCGGGCGGCCAGCGACTGCGCAGTTTCGTAGCCGCGGCCGCCACGGATCTGCACTAGCTCATCGGCGCACCGGTAGGCCATCTCGGAGGACCACAATTTTGCCAGCGCCGCCTCGATGCGGACATCCTTCATGTGCGAATCCGCGAGCTCGGCGGAGAGCTCAAAAACTGCCTCAAGGGCAAACGCGGTTGCGGCCAGGAACGCGATCTTCTTGCCCACCGCTTCGTGCTGGCCAACGGGTTTACCCCACTGGGTCCGGGCGTTGGACCATTCCCGCGCGATCTTCAGCGTCCATTTGCCGGTAGCCGCGCACATCCCGGGAATGGACAGCCGGCCGGTGTTAAGCGTGGTGAGGGCTATCTTCAGTCCCTGCCCCTCGCGGCCCAGCCGGTTGGCTGCCGGAATGCGGACCTGATGGAAGCGGGTCACCCCATTTTCAATGCCGCGCAGACCCATGAAGGAGTTCCGGTTTTCAACGGTGATCCCGGGGGTATCGGCTTCCACAACGAAGGCGGAGATGCCGCCCTTGGCCTGGGTCCCGTCCGGGAGCACGTGCGGGGGAACCGTCGCCATTACCACCACGATTTCGGCGATAACCCCGTTGGTGGTCCAGAGCTTGACGCCGTCGAGCACGTACTCGGCACCATCCTCGCTCAGCACCGCCGTGCAGCCCATCCGGGCCGGGTCCGAGCCGACGTCCGGCTCGGTGAGCAGGAACGCGGTGATGGCCCCGGCGGCGCAGCGCGGCAGGTATTCCTTCTTCTGTTCCTCGGTGCCAAAGACCTTGACCGGCTCGGGCACGCCAATGGACTGATGGGCTGAGACCAGCGCGCCAAATGACGGATGGACGGAACCGAGTAGCTGCAGGGCCCTGCCGTAGTAGGTCAGCGACAGCCCCAAACCGCCGTAAGTACGCGGGATCTTCATGCCAAAGACCCCCAATTCGGTCAGCCCGGCAAGGTATTCATCCGGGATGAGTGCGTCGCGTTCGACCCGGTCTGCGTCCAGGGTTTCGCAGTAGGTCCGCAGCCGGCCCAGGAACTCTTCGCCGCGTCCGGCATCGTCGGCCGTGGGCTCGGGGTGCGGATGAATCAGGGAGATATCGAAGTTGCCCAGGTAAAGACCCTTGGCAAAACTCGGCCGGGACCAGTTGGTTTCGCGGGCATCTTCGGCGACCTTCCGTGCGTCCTGTTCGGTGACGTGGGAACCACGGCCTTCCGGGGCGGGGTCGGTGGATGTCGTGGGATTGTCGGCCTTGACGCTCATTATGTCCCTTTCGCCGCCCCGTGGGTGCAGACGCCTGCACGGGTTGAAGAAGACCCGTCGGGGTGTGACCTATGCTACCCGCCGGTAGCCGGGGAAGCTATGGCTGAGGTGATGCCGATGCCGGGACCTAGGCTGGGGTCATGAGTGAACACGCGCAGGGTTTTGCCGCCGAGGAGTTCGACGCCGTCCGCCGCCTTTTTGACTCGATGCTCGCCGCCGATTCCGGGTACAGCGCCCAATTAGCGGCTTATCATCAGGGCGTGAAAGTTCTGGACCTGCATGGCGGCCCGGAAATTGCCGCCGACTCCGTGACAGGCGTATTTTCCTGCTCCAAGGGTGTGGCAGCGCTCGCCTTTGGTTTGTTGGTGCAGGACGGCCTCGTTGATCTGGACGCAGCGGTGAAGCGATACTGGCCCGAATTTGGCTGCCACGGTAAGGAAATTCTTACTGTCGGTCAGCTATTGAGCCATCAGGGCGGCCTGGTTGGCGTACCCGGGGGCTTCGCCATGGAGGAATATAACGATGCCGCCGCCGTGGCCGCCAAGCTGGCCGCAGCGGTTCCGTTCTGGCGTCCGGGCCGTGCCTTCGGTTACCATGCGCTGACCATGGGTGTGTTTATGGAAGAACTCTGCCGACGGATTACGGGCGGAACGCTGCAGGCGCTGTATGAGGAGCGGATCCGCGGGCCGTTTGCGGTGGATATGTACCTTGGTCTGCCGGAGAGCGAGGAGCCGCGGTACCGTGACGTGCTCTTCGACGAGGATCCACACCTGCCGTTCATTGATCCGGAGGGAATTCCCGGGATCTCGGGCAACGTCCGCGCGGGAAACCTGCTGACATTGCCGAACCTGCGCTCCATCCGGGCCGTCGGCAGCTGCAGCGGCGCGGGCGTGGGGTCCGCCGTCGGACTGGCCAGACTGTACGCCGCAGCGAGCACGGGAGTGGACGGCGGCCAGCCCTTCCTGACGCAGCAGACCATCGCGACGATGAGCCAGGAACAGGTCTGGGGGATCGATCGCGTCTTCAGCCAGGAAAGCGCCTTTGCCGTCGTCTTCATGAAATCCCACGCGCGGATGGACTTCGGCAGTGCACAGGCGTTCGGGCACGACGGCGCCAATGCGGCTTTGGGGTTCGCCGACCCCGCGTACGAGGTAGGGTTCGGCTACATACCACAGCGTGCAGAAGAGGGCGGGACGGTGGGCCGCGGCATGCAGCTAAGCATTGCGGTGCGCAAGGCGCTGCTCGGCGTGGAGTAGGCGGTGCCGGTCCGCCGGGCCCGCACGCTCAATCCAAACGGGAACCAGCCTAAGCTGATCTCATGAGCACAAACACGTATGTCACCGGCGGCCAGGAGTACACCCGGGATACCAATTACATTGAGGATCGGATCATCCGCGGCGGGGACGCCCCCGAGGCCGGGCGGTGGCCGGTGGAGCCCGGTCGCTACCGGCTCATTGCCGCCCGGGCGTGCCCATGGGCCAACAGAACCGTGATCGTGCGCCGGTTACTGGGTCTGGAGGACGTGATTTCCCTTGGCCAGCCCGGCCCCACCCATGACGAGCGTAGCTGGACCTTTGACCTCGACCCTGGCGGCCAAGACCCGGTACTGGGCATCGAACGGATTCAGGACGCGTACTTCCGGCGTTTTCCGGGCTACCCGCGCGGCATTACCGTTCCCGCCGTCGTGGACGTTCCTTCCGGCGCGGTCGTGACCAATAACTTTCCGCAGATCACGCTGGACTTCTCCTCCGAGTGGACCGAATACCAACGTGAGGGCGCTCCCCGCCTCTACCCGGAGGAACTGCGCGAAGAGATTGACCGGGTCAACCAACGTGTCTTTACGGAGGTTAATAACGGCGTCTACCGGTGCGGGTTTGCCGGTTCCCAGGAAGCCTACGACGCAGCCTACGACCGATTGTTCACTGCGCTGGATTGGTTGGAAGAACGCCTGGCCGGCCAGCGCTTTTTGGTCGGAGAAACTATTACGGAGGCCGATGTACGGCTCTTCACAACCCTGGCGCGCTTTGATGCCGTCTACCACGGGCATTTCAAATGCAATCGGAACAAGCTTACGGAGATGCCCGCGTTGTGGGGCTACGCCCGGGACCTGTTCCAGACCCCCGGGTTCGGTGACAGCACCGATTTCCAGCAGATTAAGCAGCACTACTACCTGGTGCATAAAGACATTAATCCCACGCAGATCGTGCCCAAGGGCCCCGACACGTCGGGGTGGTTGACCGCGCACGGGCGCGAAAAGCTTGGCGGGCGGCCATTTGGGGACGGCACCGCTCCCGGACGGGTTGCTCCCGGCGAGGAGGTGGCCCCGGGGCACGGCGCCTGAGTGTTAGGCGTGTGGCCGGCGGCCACACGCCTAACGGTTACCGCATAACCATCCTCTGAGCCTCTTGTACGTCGGGGTCTGTTTGATCCTCGTCGGACTGAACCTCCGTACCATTATTTCCAGCTTTTCTACGGTCCTGACCGAAATCACCGCGGCTACGGGCATGCCGGTGCTCACAGTGACGCTGCTGGCCACAGTTCCTGTGACGTCTCTTGACCTGTTTTAGAAAACCCGCGCATCCCCTCGATCAGCGAAATAGGAATTGCCGTTGCCGATGTACCGGCAGCGGTTAGGAGGCTGTCGGACGAACTAAAATGCCTCGCCGTCGCGATATTTAGCCCCTACTTCCCGCGCGTCATCTCGCTGTGGCAATGAGCTGTGGTTCGTTGTTACGGACTGATTCGACTTCTTTGCTGACCATCCGCGGGACAAGGTGGGCCCGGGGATGGTGTTAATGAAGTGCTGCACCTGGTCCCGTTCCGTCTTGGTCGGGTCCAGCTACCGATCCTGGAGATCTTTCGGGATGGCCCCCGGTGTCCGATCATGGACATGACCGTGCGGGTCATAAGCTGACCGGGTGAGGATCGGCTTCCGACACGTCCTGATCTTGTGAGCCAATGCGGTGCGTCCGCATCGCGTGGGGAATGTCCCTCAATCTCTTTGGTCGTCAGCTCATATTGGTGACGAGCCGGAACCGCTGGAGGACTAGCGGGGTTGCATCATTAGCTGTGAAGGTGGGATCGCCGAGCTCTGCGCGTTCGGCGGGGCTGTGCCAGCCTTGTTCGTGCACCGCCCGCCACTGAGCCACGGTTGTGAGTCCCTCACCCTCGTCGAGCACATGCGCTAGATCCACGTCCCCCAACTGCACGACCCGAACGCTCGTGATCTCGATGACCGCGACCCGTCGTCCCTCGGAATCGATCACCGCAGACTGCGAGCCGATCTCATTCAGCGGAAGGTTCTGGACCTCGTAGCCGCGAAGCAGGCCAGTTGTCGAGGTCTTGGACCCGTCCAGCACGGCGGCTACAAGCTGATCCCGCAGCGGACCCGGAAGTGAGAACTCAAAGATCGGAAGCGTCACCCCCGGATCCTAGCAGGGAGCACACCACTCGTCGGGCATCACGGTGGTCAAGTCCGGGAGCGCGCGACTCGCACGGGGCGATTATCACCGGACAGATTGACCGAATCCAGAGGTAGGTTTGGTCCCGGTGGCTGAAGTTCTCGCGTCTGCCACTTCGTTTCCAGCTCTGTGCAATGTGGATTGCTGCGGTTTCCCAAAGCCTGTTTTATGTGGTGTTTTCTGATCGGAAATGGACGGTCCACGGTTTACTCCTTGATCGGGATAAACCGAGGGCTAGATTGGGATGGTTCGTCGAATGCCGCAATAGCGGGCATCAAATAGGGAGAAGCATGGGAAACAGCGGTAGTGACAGCGTCACGATTAGGGAAGTAGACGAACTCGGGAACGTTGATGACCGGTCGAAGAACAGTGAACCGGGCAGAAATCCGGGCAGCGTCCCGGCTGGGGCGAACCCATTCATCATCGGGGCTTGGATTCTCGCTGCAGGATTGCTCCTTAGCGGGGTGATGATGCTCATTCAGTCCCGGGATCCATCTGCCGCCGGAAACGTGGGCTCCGGCAACATCCCGCTTTCGCTCATCCTGCTCAACATCGCCCCCTATGCGCTGCTCGCCGGAGTCCTCACCGTAGCTGCACTGATGTTCTGGCATGCAAGCCAGTGGCAACATCGTGACACCCATTGAGCGATCGCGTGACCTAACCACCTTCTCAGCCAGGGAAGGGCCTCTGACAGACTGGACTGGTTCAGCGGGAATGCTGAATGTGTGTTGCGTATTTCTCTCTCCATCGTCATTGTCCTTTCAAAAGTTATTTGCAGCAACCCAAGCCTCGACAGCCGGTCCGCTTTGTATGTGCTGCGCGGTTTGGCGACTGGCCGCCGAGTCTTTTGTGTTAAAAGTGACGCAACGTTGATAAGTTTCTGCACCGCCGCCCGGCCCGGAAGGGGAAGGTTGGGCGAACAGTCCATGGAGTATGTGGAAGCCTCCGAAGCAGCCTCGGCGTTCGGTCGGTCCGGCGTTTTTTGCCGCGTTGGCGGGAGTTGGCGACGAGCTTGGGTTCACAATGAAACCTCAACGCACTGCACGGTAATTTATGGTGCGGACAGCACGCCGAGGCCGAAAACGGGGTTCCTAAGACAACCCGCCGGAACAACGCGACGTGAGCACTGAATCGATACTATTCGCGGTCGCCTCATTGTGGTGACGGCGAAGCAGCAGGTCTTCGCGGCAAAATGGTCCACAGCATCATCCTGCCCCTGCAGAGGTCGCTATCCGTTGAATACCGTCGGCGTTTCACTTCAACAGCTTCCGGTCTGGATACGGTCGGTACGTGGTCACGCATTTTGCGGAATCATGCGTCCGTGGCTCCGCGTCGTCCCGCAAGAGGTCCTTCCGTATAGACATCAAAAAACCGTTCCATAAGGCTGTCGGGGCATCGGGAACAAACGAGCTGGCATAAAGGCTGCTCATCGGTAGTGTTTCACAGGGGAACGATGAGCGGGACATTTGGGGCCTGAAATACAATCCCGTTTACAGGCACCCCCGTTTGGACCATAGTCGAGGTATGGAAATGGGTGGAATTCTTCCCAAAGACGCACCTGATCCCCGTGCCGAACGGGCCGGGAGCCTGAAACTCATGCCCATTCCGGTGATGGGGCTCATGCCCCAACCAGCGTTGGAGGACTGGGATGCCGTCGGTCTGAGCTGCAGCGGGGGTGATGGTGGGTATAGCGAAATAACGGCGAGCATCACCTATACGCTTTGGAGAAACCCGGATGACCGCGCAGACCCGGTCAACCTCGCGGACCTGGACGAGACGACACGCAGGTCGATCGAGGAAGTTCCGCCATGGCCGCGGCCTTCCTGGCTGATCGAGTACGTGGAGCGACTGCGCTACCCGCAGCTGTGGGAGGCCGTGCGAACCACCTGGCATCGCGTTCTGTCCGAGCGTTCCTCGGTTCGGACCCTGCTGGCTGACCATGTCAATCACATCCTCATGAACCAGTACAGGGAGGAGCTCTGGCCGGGCGGCAATCCGTGGGACCAGCACCCACCCGCAGTAACCGGCCGGATGGTCAACGGCCAGGCCAGGACCGTCATCAACGGAATCAACGTGCCCGGCGCGGAGGTTGATACGGACACGTTCGTCTACGGCATCGGAGCCCAACTGCCAGGCGGTGGTGTCGTGACAGCCGTGCTTCCACGCACTGAGCTCAAGCACATCGAGGTCCAGTTCACAACCCGGAGCTAACGGCCACACCTCAGCGTCCATAAGCCGAACGCCCACAGGTCACCTCGATTGACAGAACCAAACCTTGGTAGGACGAACTGTCTTTCCCTTACTGGCAGACTGGACCGATGATCTCAAGGTGTTGGCTACGGCGGACGGCGAAAATTGCCCGATTGCTTGCGGCCTCCGCAAATAACTGTTAGGCCTTAGATAGGTGCGCGGAGCCGCCGCTCGTCCCGATGTCGGGACACGCCGTCGTACATGAAGGGAAGTGTCCCCATGGCCCGTAAGAATCCCCAGGTTGAGGCCGAGGCCGAGGTCGAGATCGAAGACGAAGACGAAAGCCGGATCGAGGTCGGTAAGCCGAAAACGTGGGCCGCAGGTATCCCGGGCGTCCTTCACTCGATGGGGCCCGCGCTAAAGGACATGGGGGTGAACAGGACCCGGAAAACTCTGTTGGCGATGAACCAACGGGACGGATTTGACTGCATGAGCTGTGCGTGGCCGGATCCCGATCACCGCAAGACCTTTGAATTCTGCGAGAACGGGGCCAAGGCGGTCACCTGGGAGGCCACCCCCATCACCGTAGACTCCCATTTTTGGGCGCAGAACCCGGTGAGCGAGCTGCGCACTAAATCCGAGTACTGGCTGGGGCAGCAGGGCCGCCTGACCGAGCCGGTCTACAAGCCCGCCGGCAAGGACTACTACGAGCCGGTCAGCTGGGCCGAGGCCTTCAGGATCATCGCCAGGAAGCTCAATAGCCTGGACTCCCCGGACGAGGCCTCGTTTTACACCAGCGGCCGCACCTCAAACGAGGCGGCTTTCAGCTATCAGCTGTTCGTGCGCGCTTTCGGCACCAACAATTTACCGGACTGCTCCAATATGTGCCACGAATCCACCGGCTGGGCAATGGGGCAGACGCTGGGCATCGGCAAAAGCACCATCGTCTACGACGATTTCGGCAAGGCCGACCTGATCATTATCATGGGCCAGAACCCCGGGACCAACCACCCGCGCATGCTCACCGCGCTCGAGGAAGCCAAGAACAACGGCGCGCAGATTGTCGCTGTCAACCCGCTTCCCGAGGCGGGTCTGCGGCGTTACAAGAATCCGCAGGAGGTCAAGGGGATCATTGGGTCCGGCACCGAGATCGCGGACCAGTTCCTGCAGATCCGCCTGGGCGGGGATATGGCGCTGCTGCAGGCGATCTGCAAACGGGTCCTGGATGCGGAGGACGCGAACCCCGGCACGGTGCTGGACCACGAGTTCATCCAGGAGCACTGCCAAGGGCTGGAGGAACTGAAGGCGCATCTGGCCCGGTTGGACGAGGGCGCGGTGCTGACGGCAACGGGTCTGCGCCTGGAGGAGATCGACGAGCTGGCCGACCGGTATCTGCGGGCGGAGCGGGTCATCATTACCTGGGCAATGGGCCTCACTCAGCAGAAGAAGGGTGTGGCGGCCATCAAGGAGGTCATTAACCTGCTCCTGCTCCGGGGCAACATCGGCAAGCCCGGGGCCGGTGCGTCTCCGATTCGTGGGCACAGCAATGTGCAGGGCGACCGGACGATGGGCATCTGGGAGCAGATGCCGCCGGTTTTCCTGGACGCACTGGAGAAGGAGTTCGGTTTCAATCCGCCCCGGGAGCACGGCGCGGACGCGGTGCAGACCATCCAGAAGATGCGCGACGGCGCCATGAAGGTTTTCGTGGCACTGGGCGGCAACCTGGTGGCGGCCATTTCAGACACCACGGCGGCCGAGGCGGCGATGGAAAACCTGGATATGAGCGTGCAGATCTCCACCAAGCTCAACCGGTCCCACACGGTGGTGGGCAAGGAGGCACTGATCCTGCCGACGATGGGCCGGACCGAAATCGACCGGCAGGCCTCCGGAGAGCAGTTCGTGTCCGTGGAGGACACCGTCTGTGCGGTGCACCCGTCCTGGGGAAAGGTGGAACCGGTGGCGCCCAACCTGCTCTCCGAAGTCGCGATCGTATCCCGGCTGGCCCAAGCGACGCTGGACGGGAAGGTGGCGGTGGACTGGGCAGGATTTGAGCGGGACTATGACCTGGTCCGCGAGCACATTTCGCACGTCGTGGCAGGTTGTGAAGACTACAACCAACGCATTCGCCAGGACGGCGGGTTCGTGCTCGCGAATGGGCCCCGGGACTCCCGGACCTTCCACACCCCCACCGGAAAAGCCGTGTTCACGGTCAATGACCTGGAGCACGTCCAGTGTCCGCCGGGTCGGCTGATCCTGCAGACCATGAGGTCCCATGACCAGTTCAACACCACCATCTACGGTCATAACGACCGCTACCGGGGAATCAAAAAAGGCCGTCAGGTCGTGTTCGTGAACCCGGAGGATCTTACCGAATTGGGTCTGGCGGATGGCCAGTACGTCGACGTACACGGCGAGCATCACGATAATCAGGAGCGGGTGCTGCGTAACTACCGGCTGGTTTCCTACCCCACGGCCAGGGGGTGCGCTGCGGCCTACTACCCGGAGGCGAATGTGCTGGTGCCGCTGGATAGCGTGGCCGACGGAAGCAACACTCCGGTGTCCAAACACGTGATCGTGCGGCTGGAACCCACAGGCGGGTAAACGCGGTGCGCGTCGCTGCCGGTCGGCGCTCTATTGCGCCGTGCCGGCCCATCCTTGCGTGTCGGGACCGCCGGTTTTTCCGTTCCCGCACAGCTGCAGTGCCGTGTCGACGGCGGACCTGACCGCCGCCTGCGAGCCGACGTGACCGCTGCTGACGGCAAGAGCTGCGGCGTAGCCGACGAGGAAGGTGCTGATCGGCGCCGCTGAGGGACCCGCGGACCGGGTGGATTCGTCCGCCAATTTGAGAATCAACTTCTGGTCCACCTGCAGGTCCAAAATTTGGAGAGCCTGGGAGAGGCGCTGGCCCCATTGAGTTACGTCCCGCTCTTCCTCGTCGTGGTCAGTCATGGCTGCTCCTTCGTACGGTCGTGTACCTGCACTGGTTTCAATGACATTTGAGTCGGTGACGCTCTTGTGAATGACGCTGCTGTCAATGACGTTGTTGTGAACGATCTTCCCAGGCCGCTTCGCAGCCAAGGCCCCGCTCTCAAGGAATAGCATCCGGGGCGGCATTGCACAACGCCTCGCTTTCGAATGTGACGAGCGGGCGGTGAGGTGCCCGGGCAGCGCGAAGGGACGTCGTCGACTGTCTTGAATTAGGTCAGAAATTTGTTTCTTAATCCAAAATGTTTCCGCTACGGTTAGTTAGGCAAGGGTTACCTAATCGAGGAGAATTGTGGAAATATCACGCCGACAGAGTCTCAGACTGGGACTTATGGCTTCCGTTGCGGCTGCAGGACTTGCAATGAGCGGGTGCTCTACTGGAGCGGCCGGAGCAGGAACTGCCGGGACGGAAACTGCCGGCGGCTCGGCAGCAGCGGAACAATTTCCCGTTTCGATCAAGCACGTCTTCGGCGAATCAACGATCACTTCCGCACCGCAGCGGGTGGCCACGGTCTCTTGGGTCAATGCAGACGTCGCCATCGCGTTGGGCACCGTTCCGGTCGGCATGCCCAAGGACGACTGGGGAGGTAACGCACAGGGTTCGACCCCCTGGAAGGATGCAGCGCTGGAAAGGGCAGGAGCCGCCATCGGTTCGGCCAAGGCTCCGGTGCAGTATTCGGAAACCGACGGCATAAACTTCACCGGGATTGCTAAGACCAGCCCGGACATCATTCTGGCAACGTATTCCGGCCTGAGCCGGGAGGATTACGACAAGCTGAGCCTGATCGCACCGGTCGTTGCCTACCCCGAGGCGGCCTACGGAACGTCATGGCAGGAATCCACTGCGATGATCGGCAAGGCATTGGGCAAGTCGTCCCGAGCCAGTGAGCTGATCGCCGCGACAGAAAAAACCGTGACGCAGGAGGCTGCAAAGTACCCGCAGCTGGCGGGAAAAACGTTCATTTACGGCAACCTTGAGCCAGCCAAGAGCGACGGCGTGAATATTTATACCGATGCTGATAACCGGCCCAAGTTCCTGACCAGCATTGGAATGAAGGAAGCACCGGTGGTGCTGGAAAATCAGAACAAGGCAGCAGGATTTTTCATAACCTGGTCGGCGGAACGGGCCAACGAGCTGCTCTCCGACGTTTTTGTCAGCTGGGTTCCGGACGCGAAAACGCAGGCGTCAATTGTGGCCGACCCGCTGCTGGGCCAAATACCGGCCGTTAAGCAGGGCGCGTTTGTCGCGGACACGGACAATTCCCTCACGCTGGCGATTTCAGCGTCGTCCCCATTGAGCCTGCCGTGGGCACTGGAGAAATTCCTGCCGCAGCTGGGCGCGGCAGCCAGTAAGGCCCAGCACCAGTAATGGGCGTGCATGCGGCTCCATTGACGCGGCCCGCTGGCGGACTACGCAGTACGACGGCGGCAAGTCCGGCCTCGGCGGCAAGTCCGGCGCCCACTGTGGCGTGGTCTTCATTGGGGGCGGGATCGGGGCCGGCAGCGCCTCCTTTAGTGCTCAGCAGACGGCGTCAGGCCATTGCACCGCTCGCCGCGCTGACGGTGATTGCCGTGCTCGCCGCCGTCGTTCTCGGTTCCTTGGCAATCGGTGCCCGGCCGGTGTCACTGCCGGTAGTACTGGACGCCGTATTCCATCCGGATGCAGCTAACGGCGACCATGCGGTAGTGCTGGCCAGGGTTACCCGGACGGTTGCCGGACTGCTGGTGGGCGCGGCGCTGGGACTGGCCGGCACCGCCATGCAGGGCGTGACGCGGAATCCGCTCGCGGACCCGGGCATTCTCGGAGTCAATGCCGGCGCGGCGCTGGCGGTGGTGGCGGCGATTTTCTTCCTCGGGGCCGACAGCGTCTCCAGCTATCTTTGGTTAGCCTTCGGCGGGGCCGCTCTTGCCGCCGTCGTGGTCTACTCGGTTGCCAGTGTGGGCCGCGTGGGTGCCACGCCGGTCAAGCTGGTGCTGGCCGGTGCCGCCGTGAGCGCCGGACTCGGTTCGCTGTTGAGCGCCATGCTGGTGAACAGCAGGGACTCGATGGAGCTGTTTCGTAATTGGCAGGTCGGCGCGCTGGCGGGAAAATCGTGGGATTCAATTCTGGCAGTGCTGCCCTTCATCGCTGTCGGAGCTGTGCTGCTGCTGGGCACCGGCAGGTTGCTCAACAACCTCTCGCTTGGCGAGGATGTTGCGCGTTCGCTGGGTCAGCGCCCGGGAACCGGGCGGGCCGTTGCGGCGCTGGGGATTGTGCTGCTGTGTGGAAGCGCCACAGCCTTAGCCGGCCCGATCGGATTCATCGGCTTGGTGGTCCCGCACCTGCTTCGCGCCGTGGTGGGACCGGACTATCGGTGGCTGCTTCCAATGTCGCTGGTGCCGGCACCGGCGGTCCTGCTGCTGGCTGACGTGCTGGGACGGGTTCTGCTGCCGCCCGGGGAGATTCCGGCGGGAATTCTGGCAGCGCTGATGGGAGCGCCGGTCTTTGTCTGGCTGGTTCGTCGCGGGCGGAAGGCTGCACTGTGAATCCGGCAACGCGAATGGTTGCGCGCGCGGGGCCCGCCGGGCGGGTCCAGCCCAACGGCGCCTGGGTGAGGCACATCCGGCTCAGACCCCTGCGTCGCCGGATCGTCATCCTGGCCCTGTTGTGTGTGCTGGTCGCGGGCCTGTTCAGCGCGAGTGTGCTGCTTGGCAGCTACACCGTGAGCGTTGCTGACTTCTTTCGGATGCTTGGCGGGATGCGCATTCCGGGCGCCAGTTTCATCGTGATGGAAAACAAACTGCCGCGGGCAGTGGTGGGATTGATGGTCGGGATGGCGTTCGGCATTTCCGGTGCCGTTTTTCAGTCGATGCTGCGCAACCCGCTCGCCAGTCCTGACATCATCGGCATCAGCTACGGGGCCAGCGCAGCGGCCGTTTTTGCAATCGTTTTTTTCGGTGCGGCAGGAGTATCTGTCTCAGTCGCCGCCGTCGTCGGTGCCCTGGGCGTCGCGTTGCTCATCACCGCCCTCTCTCGACGGCACGGCGGTCCCGGGCTGATTCTGATCGGAATCGGTGCCGCGGCGTTCATGCAGGCGGCCGTCACCTTCTTGTTGCAGCGAACGGACATCCGTGTTGCCCAGGATGCGCTGATCTGGCTGACCGGCTCGCTGAATTCCAGCAACTGGAACCGTGCGGGCCTGCTGGCTGCCGCTCTGGCCGTTCTGCTGCCTCTGGCCGCCTTGCTGACGCGCAGCCTGCACGGTCTGCAGCTGGGAGACGATACGGCTGCGGGGCTCGGATTCCGGGTGCCGCGTGCCCGTCTTTGGCTCACTATCATGGGCGCGCTGCTGGCTGCACTGGCGACGGCGGCGGCTGGCCCGGTGGCCTTCGTCGCTTTCCTTTCCGGTCCGATCGCCAAGCGGCTCTGCGGCCAAAGCACGTCGCTGGCCGCAGCCGGCCTGGTCGGCGCCGCGACGGTGTTGGCTGCGGACTTCCTGGCCGTCAACCTGATACCCGGAAGCGCCCTACCGGTCGGAGTCGTGACGGGTGCCTTGGGTGCGCCGTTCCTGCTCTGGCTGCTCATTAGTACTAACCGTTCCAGCACCGGAGGCTGACCATGACGGACCCAACCGGGAGGCACAGACCGGGAGGCACAGACCGGGAGGCACAGACCGGGAGGCACAGGCGGGAACAGCGCGGACCGGGACAGCACAGACCCGGACGGCACAGGCAAGGACCGGAAAGGAGAGCACAGGATATGAGCCCGATGATCAATCTGCCGGCGGAGCTGGGAGCCGAAGAACTGAACCTTGGCTACGCGGATCGCACCATCGTGAAGGGACTCTGCGTGGAACTGCCGGCGGGTAAGGTGACCATGATTGTTGGCGCTAACGCGTGCGGGAAGTCGACGTTGCTGCGCGGACTGGCCCGACTGCTCAAGCCCGGCTCCGGACACGTCACCCTTGACGGCAAAGACATTCACCGGTTGCCCTCGCGCCAGGTGGCCCGGCGACTGGGCATTTTGCCGCAGACGCCCACGGCACCGGAAGGTATTACAGTGGCCGAACTGGTAGGACGCGGGCGAAGCCCGCATCAGGGCTGGTTCCGGCAGTGGACCGCGGCCGACGACGACGCAGTGGCTACCGCGCTGATGGTGACGGGCTCGCAGGATCTGGCGGAGCGGACCGTCGACGAGCTCTCCGGCGGGCAGCGGCAACGGGTTTGGATAGCAATGGCCCTGGCGCAGCAGACGGATATTTTGCTCCTCGACGAACCCACTACGTATTTGGATCTCGCACATCAGGTGGAAGTGCTGGAACTCCTGACCGAATTGAACCGGAGCCGCGGCACCACCATTGCCATTGTGCTGCACGATCTGAACCTGGCCGCCCGGTACGGAGAGCATTTAATTGCCATGAAAAACGGGCGAATCGTAGCTGCCGGGGTTCCGGGCGAGGTAGTGACGGCGGGAATGGTCCGCGACGTGTTCGGGATGGAATCGGTCATTATTCACGACCCGGTAGCCGGTACGCCAATGGTGGTTCCCGTCGGTGGGCGGGGACGGGCGCAGCTGCCGGAGACCGTCCAGGCAGCAGAGGTGGCGTAATGGCGGGTACCAGTTCAGGCACGGCACTTGCCCCGGCACTTGCCGCGGCACTTGCCCCGGCACTGGCGCCGACTATTCGCCCAATCCGCGCCTTTGCCGTCTCCGTCTTACGGGTAAGGCAGTTGTCGGAGCATTTCCGCCGGATCACCTTCACCGGGGCGGACCTGGAGCGTTTCGGTCCCGCAGCCGGAGCGCCCACCCTCGATTTGCGGATCAAGGTGATGATTCCGTCGCCGGGCCATCCGCTGCCGGACTTCGGGGAGCTCACGGGCACCGGCCTTGAAGCAGGCTGGTACCAAAACTGGCTGGCCATGGAACCGGCCTCGCGGGGCAGTATGCGCACCTATACTGTCAGGGAATACCGGCAAGGGGAAAGGATTCTCCCGCCCGGCGGTGCGGGGGCGGCAGAGCTGGACATTGATTTTGTCCTGCACGGCGCCACCGAGACGGCCGGCACCGGCGGCCCGGCGGCAACCTGGGCCGCCGCTGCCGCGCCAGGGGATCAGCTCACCGTCATTGGGCCCGATTCCCGCGCCGCGGGCTGCGCGGGCATCGAGTTCCACCCCGGCGGGATCCCGCTGGGCCACAACCGGCACATATTACTTGCCGGGGACGAGACCGCAGTCCCGGCCATCAGCGCCGTGCTTGAGTCGCTTCCTGCGGGAGTGACCGGCGATGCGATCTTGGAGGTCCCCGCCGCTGCGGACATGCTCCAGCTGCGCACGCGATCCCGTATTGACGTGCGATGGTTGGTGCGGGGCAGCCACACGCATGGCGAGCTTTTGCAGCGGGCCGTCCGCGCCGCCGTCGTGCCCGCTGCCTGCCAGAGTGGAAGTGAGCCCGAAGCCGTGGATGTAGACGCCGCGATCCTGTGGGAAACGCCGCAGGCACCGGTGGGCACGGGGAACGGCTTTTACGCCTGGATCGCGGGTGAAGCCGCGATGGTGCGCGAGTTGCGGCGCTATTTGGTCCGCGATGCGGGTGTGGAGCGAAACCGGGTGGCGTTCATGGGGTATTGGCGGCTGGGCAAGGCCGAGCGCGCCTGAGTTGCTGCAAACGCGCTGCTTGAGATCGGGCGTTGAACTGCGGTTGCAGACCTCATCCGGTGCGCCGGGCGACCAGCCCCGCGACGAGGGTGAGCAGCGCGGCGACGCCGAAGGCCACGGCGAAACCCGCCTCAGGATTGATCAGCAGGGCGGCAAAGACGGCGCCCACCACGCCCAGCACGGCGGCGGTGGTGAGCGTCTCGTTCAACTGCAGGGCCGAAGCGTTGCTGCCCTGTTCCGCGGGAGGCGACTGCTCCAGCACCAGCACGGACTGCGTTGGATAGGCCATCCCCATCCCCATCCCGGCGAACGCCCAGCCAAGCCACGCGACCCACACCGGCGTGGCCGGCAGTACCACCAGGGCGCAAACGAAGACGCCCAGCAGAATTCCCAGTGCCCCGAGCAGCAGCCTGCGATGTGGTGGCACGACGCCGCGGCCGGCGAACCAGGAGCCGGTGAACCAGGTAATCCCGCCCACGGTCAGCGATAGGCCGGCAAGCCAGGCCGGCAGCCCGCGCTGCTGGATCATCAGCAGCGGCAGATACACATCACCGAGGGTGAAGGCGGTGCCGATCAGCGCGCGCATCAGGATCAGCGACGGCATGCCCCGCCGCGACCGCCAGGTTCCGCGCGGCAGCAGTTTGGGCACGGCGACGATCAGGACGACGACGGCGGCACCGAGTTCGGCGGCCCACCAGGGTTGCGTACGCTGGGCCGCGTTCCCCAGCACCAGCACCGCGAGAGCCGCGGCAACAGCCCAGCCGGGTCGACGCCACACAGGAGCAAGCCGCATCCGGTGCATCTGCAGTCGGTAAAACCGGCTCCGCGGTGCCGCTGCGCTGCTGGGATCAGTGTTTGTCCGGGTTCGGCTTGCCCGGACCTGAACGGCCAGGTTCATGCCGCGGGTGCCCGAACGGACCAGCACCACAGCGAAGACGGCCAGGACAGGAACGGAAACGAACACCCAGCGCCAGCCGAACTGGTCCGTGACGGCGCCGCTGACCGCGGGCCCCACAATTGATGGCAGCACCCAGGCTGCCGCAAGCGCGGCGAACATCTTTGCGCGCAGGGCGGCCGGAAACACGCGGGCAATCACCACGTACAGGGCCACGCCCTCCAACCCTGCCCCCAGACCCTGAATGGCCCGCCCTGCCACCAGGACTTCCATGGTCGGCGCAGCCGCAGCCACCAGCAGGCCCAGGCAATCCACGGCGATGCCCGCCATTAAAGGCCCGCCAGGACCCGAGCGGTCAATCCACGGTGCGGCGAAGGCCATCGCAACCACCGAAGTCGCCATCGTCACGGCGAATGCCAAGCCATAGAGCGGAAGACCATCGAGTTCCTGCGCCGCCCGCGGCATCGCTGTGGTGATGGCAGAGACGGAATACGCGACCAAAAACGCAAGGCTGAACAAGCCCACCGTCGCCTTGCGGTACGTGGCTCCCCAGATGGATACCGGAGCGGCGGACTTTTTTTCCGCCGGGCCCGGTTCCGCCGGGGTCAGTTCCGCCGGCCCCGGTTCCGCCGGGGTCAGTTCCGCCGGCCCCGGTTCCGCCGGGGTCAGTTCCGCCGGCCCCGGTTCCGCCGGGGTCAGTTCCGCCGGCCCCGGTTGCGCCGTGCCCGGTTGAGCCGTGCCCATTTTCGTCAAGCCCATTTTCGTCGGCCCCGGTTTCGCCGGGCCCGGTGGCGCACCGCCCTCTTGCTTTGGCCGGCCCCTGCGGATCAACACGGGGTCGTTGTCGAGGATTTAGGATTCACCCCTCTATCATCGTCCGTTGCCGGGGACTCCGTCGGGTTTTTGTTGGCGGCGTCGGGCACAGCGGCATGAACCAGATTAGGGCCCTCCTGGTCAGCCGGATCACGCCCCGGTGCAGTGCTCCTGAGGACCGCAGTTTTTAGGCGTTAGTCGCGGCCGCGCTTTCGTCGCTTTCGGTGTTCTCCCGCTCGACGAACTCCTCGTCGATTTCATAGTGCCGAAACTCCGTCTCCGGGTCCGGCGCGCCGTCCACAATATATTCGCGGTCGAGCTGGCGCTGTACCTGGCTGTCGAGGATCTGCAGTTTCGTATCCGCGATCTTGTCGAGGTTCTCGGGAAACTTGTCGTCGGGGGTAAGACGCAAATTGCTGGCCATGATGTGCTCTCTCGCTGAGGATTTCCGCCGGATGCAGGCTATAGCCCAAACGGCAACTTTGGACCGATCATAGTGTAACGGGAGGTCGTTGCGCACAATGATCGTAGGATTAATCTGTCCAGTTCCCGGCGCGGAGGTAAGTGTGGAAGTTCCGACCAAAATCCCGGCAGCGATCCCGACAGCGTTTTCGGCAAAATATGTCGCCCTCGGGGATTCCTTCACCGAGGGCATGGGTGATGACGATCCGAAGCTGCCGCACGGCTGCCGTGGCTGGGCGGACCGCGTCGCCGAACAGCTGGCCCGGGCTGACACAAACCCCAACCCCAACGCCAATGCCAACGCCAATGCTGACGCCAGCCAGGGCGCCGGCCTGGGCTACGCGAACCTGGCCATCCGCGGCAAAAAGCTGCGCCAGGTCCTTAGCGAGCAGATCGATGCCGCAGTAGCGCTGCAGCCCACTCTCGTCAGTATGTATGCCGGAGCCAATGACATTCTCCGTCCCAAGGTGAATATTGATGCACTCATCGAGGACTACAGCCGTGGGATTGCGAAGCTAAGTGCCACCGGTGCCACGGTGCTGCTGTTCACCGGGTTTGATTCCAAGGCCTCGGGCGTCTTCGGAAAGACCCGCGGCCGGACGGCGATTTACAACGAACTGGTCAGGGAAGTTGCCGATGAGCATAACGCACTGATCGTGGATTACTGGCGCTTCGACGAATACGACGATCCAAGGATGTGGAGCATCGACCGGATGCATATGTCCACTCCCGGACATATCAATATGGCACGCCGCGTGCTGGCCCTGCTGGATCAGGAATCCGGGCTGGATGTGCCGGATCTGGAGCCTCTCCCGGTGTTGGGCCGGCTAAAAGTCGCGGCGGCGAACGCCCAGTGGGCGCGGGAGTACGTTGGTCCCTGGATCGGCCGGCGGTTGCGCGGAGTCTCGTCCGGGGACTCCCTTGATCCGCGGTGGCCGCGGCTGCATTCCCCGGGGCCGGCCGCTGTCGAGGAAGGCGCCCGGGGTGCCATAGGCCTCGCGGATTCCCCGGATTGGTCATAATCCACGCCAACTCATAGAATGGATAGGCGTCAGGTGGCGCGGAGCGTGCGCAATTGCTCCGGTTGTTCGGGAACTTAGTTCCGGAAGGGCCGGTAGTTAGGGGCTCAAGTTGCGCGGTATCGCCAATACCTTGGTAGCTCAGGCTGCTGTCCGGTACGTCCCTGAACGCAATTCATGGCAGGTAAAACTGCCGACCATTCATTTTTTGGAGGATCGTCATGGCAGCTCACTGCCAAGTGACTGGAGCCGAGCCGGGCTTTGGGCACAGCATTTCGCACTCGCACCGACGCAACAAGCGTCGGTTCGACCCGAACATTCAGAAGAAGCGCTACTGGGTTCCTTCCCTGCGCCGCAACGTCACACTGACCCTTTCGGTCCGTGGCATCAAGACCATCGACGTGCGCGGTATTGACGCCGTTGTCGCGCAGATCCAGGCACGCGGGGTGAAGCTCTAATGGCAAAAGACAGGGACGTACGTCCGATCATCAAGCTCAAGAGCACCGCGGGTACCGGTTTCACTTACGTCACCCGCAAGAACCGTCGTAATGACCCCGACCGTTTGGTTCTGAAGAAGTACGATCCGAAGATCCGCCAGCACGTCGAATTCCGAGAGGAGCGCTAAAACACATGGCTAAGAAGTCAATGATTGCAAAGAACGAACAGCGTAAAGTCATCGTTGAGCGTTACGCCGCCAAGCGCCTCGAGTTGAAGAAGACTTTGGTCGACGCTAACGCCACCGATGAAGCCCGCGAGGCCGCACGTCTGGGCCTGCAGAAGCTTCCCCGCAACGCTTCCCCGGTGCGTCTGCGTAACCGCGACGCGATCGACGGACGCCCCCGTGGAACGCTGCAGAAGTTCGGCATCTCCCGTGTCCGCTTCCGTGACATGGCACACCGTGGCGAGCTGCCGGGCATCACCAAGTCCAGCTGGTAAGCAGCCGAGGCAGCGAAAAGGCTGTTTCTGAGCTGACTCGCTCCATGGCATAAAAGAAGGACGGCGGCCCCAGTGGCCCCGTCCTTCTTCTATGTCCTGAAACTCAGTAGCAGCAGCTGCATCCATTCCGACATTTGAGTGCATGTGCTGCTACTTGGATAGGGAACGACGATGGGTATGGACCCGGCTCAAGATTGGCTGAGAGCGAAAAAAGCGGGATGTCGGTGGGAAAATTTGTGAAAACCCCGAAAAACCGCGAGAAGTAGCCGATTTATAGAGGTGGAACTGGTATGTTCGCTAACAGTGGTTGGCACGCAACCGGCGTGCACGCTGAATCCATACCAGTCCAGGAGGACATACATGGCTAAGAATCGTAGTGAATTGGTTGCAGAGGTCGCGGCTAAGGCTGACACCAGCCAGACGGCAGTAAACGCAGTGCTGGATGCCCTGTTCTCGGTTTTTGAGAGCTCCGTTTCCGCCGGCGAAAAAATCACCATCCCGGGTTGGTTGGCCGTTGAGCGCACCGACCGCGCCGCCCGTACGGGCCGCAACCCGCAGACCGGCGAGGCCATCCAGATCGCCGCCGGCCACAGCGTCAAGCTGACCGCAGGTTCCAAGCTCAAGGCCGCGGTCTCCACGAAGAAGTAGTCTCCCAAGGACCTGCACGCTGCAGGACCTAAGCCTGAGGGCGGCCGCCGGGAGGTGGCCGCCCTCAGCGTCTTAAACAGGAGTGCCCGATGGGCGTCCAACGAAGTTCCTGAGAGCGTTCGCGAGGGGTCCCGACCGTGCTAACGGGGAAGTTTCCGGCGGACTCCCGGCGGACTCCCGGCGGTGCGCGGCGGTGCCCGGCGGTGCACGGCGGCAAAGTTCCTGGCCACCGGCGACGATTCGCGCATCTGCGGATGCTTGCCGGAGAATAGGTACGTGCCAGTAACCACCACCAGCCGAAGAATTCCTCCCGTCAGCGGACCAGCAGCAGTACTGGGGATCCGTGGCCTGTGGCTGCTGTCCGGAGCAGGCGCGGCCCTGCTGGCGCTGGTGGTTGCCTTGCTCTTTTCTTCAGCGGCCGCTGCCAGCACGCTGATAGACCCAGGCGCCCTGACCCGGTGGGGCCTGCCGATAGCGCTGATCATCCACAACCTGGCGGTTGCCACCGTTATTGGATCGCTGGTTTTTGCGGTGGTGCTGCTGCCAAAGGATCTCGCTCCCAGCCGGCATGCGCCCGGCGGGCGATCTTCCGGATCTTCCCGCAGGGCGCCGGTAACGACGGCGCCGGTAACGACGGTGCCGGTCATGGGCGGGCCGGTGGGGCCGCCCGAACATCCTGCCTTCACCCGGGCCATGACGCTCGCTGCCGGCGCTGGCCTGCTCTGGACCATCTCTGCCGTCGCGGTGCTGATTTTCACCTACTCCGATATCTCCGGCCTGCCGATATCCGGCACGGGCGACTACTCCAACCAGTTGGTCTACTTCATGACAGACCAGGCAACAGGTCAAGCCTGGCTGTCTATCTGCATTTTCGCCGCCGTCGTCACGACGCTGTGTTTTGGCGTCCGCTCAACCACCGGGCTGGGCCTGACCATGGTGCTGGCCATCCTCGGGCTTGTTCCACAGGCACTGATCGGGCACTCCTCCAGCGGCTCGGACCATCAGGGAGCGGTAAATTCCCTGCTGCTGCACATCATCGGCGTTGCCCTCTGGGTGGGTGGCATCATTGCGCTGGCAGCGGTGTCCACGAAGTTGGGTAAACTAACGGCACCGGTGCTGAAGCGGTTCTCCGCACTGGCTCTGGTGTGTTTCTTTGTTGTCTTCGCTTCCGGCGTGATTAACGCGGCCATCCGCGTGACCAGTTGGAATGCGCTTTTCACCTCCCCCTACGGCCAGATGATCATGGCCAAGACGGTGGCCACGTTGGTGCTGGGCAGCATCGGTTACATGCACCGGTCCTGGATAATCCCGCGGCTTGAGGGCAAACGCCCGCTCGCAGCGTCCCGGGTCCTGTGGCAACTGATCCTCGGTGAATTGATAATCATGGGCGCCACCAGCGGGATAGCAGTCGCCCTGAGCCGATCCGCCCCGCCGCAGCCAACCACTTTTGCACCTGACGCGACACCCGCCGTGATCCTCAGCGGGTACCCGCTGCCGCCCGAACTGACCTTCTCCCGCTGGTTCAGCGAGTGGCGATTCGATTGGCTCTGGCTGACTTTTGTGCTGGTAAGCACGGCACTGTATTTCTCCGGCATGCTCAAGCTACACCGCCGGGGAGACAAATGGCCGGTGCTGCGGTTGGCCTCCTGGCTGGTCGGCATGGTGGCGCTGGTCTTCATCACCTCCGGCGGTCCGGCGGTGTACGGCATGGTGCTGTTCAGCGCGCACATGGTGGACCATATGGCCTTGATGGTGGTGGCACCGCTGTTTATGGTACTGGCCGCACCAGTGTCCCTGGCGTTGAAGGCGCTGACTCCCCGCGGCGACGGGAGCCGAGGCGCACGCGAATGGATCTTGGTGATTGTCCATTCCAGGTTCTCGAAGCTGGTAACGCACCCGCTCTTTGCCGCAGCCAACTTTGCCGGCTCGCTGGTGCTGTTTTACTACTCCGGCGCTTTTGAATATGCGATGCGGGACCACATTGGCCACGAACTGATGATTTTGCACTTCACGCTGACCGGTTATGTATTCATTCTCACCATGATCGGTACGGATCCGCTGCCGCGTCGTGCGCCGTATCCGCTCCGGCTGCTGCTGCTGCTGGCCACGATGGCTTTCCACGCCTTTTTCGGGGTGACCCTGATGAGCTCCACGGCGCTGTTGGCCGGTGACTACTTCGGGAACATGGGCCGGTCCTGGGGCGCTTCGGCCATCGTGGACCAGCAGGCGGCCGGTGCCATCGCCTGGGGAATCGGCGAGGTCCCGACCCTGCTCATTGCCCTTGGGGTGGCTTTGATGTGGTCCCGTTCGGATGAACGCGAGATGAAGCGCAAGGACCGCGCTGCGGACCGGAATAATGATGCGGATTTGAGTGCTTACAACGATATGTTTGCCGACCTTGCCCAACGGGACGGAATCGTGCATGACGCCAAGCAAGGAGAACACAGCTAGTGGATACAGCAGCAGGGACCGCAACGCACCTGAAGATCAGGGCCTCCGAGCTTCAGGGTCGGAGCTGGCTTAATACCGGCGGTAAAGCGCTGGGGCTGGAACAGTTGCGTGGAAAAATCGTGCTGCTGGATTTTTGGACGTTCTGCTGTATCAACTGCCTGCACGTGATCGATGAACTGCGGCCGCTGGAGCAGGAATACTCCGATGTGCTGGTGACAGTGGGGGTGCACTCACCCAAATTTGAACACGAGGCGGACCCGGTGGCCCTGGCTGCCGCCGTCGAACGTTACGAGATCCGCCATCCCATTCTGGACGATCCGCAGTTGCTCACCTGGCAGGCTTACGCGGCACGGGCCTGGCCCACCCTTGTGGTCATCGATCCGGAGGGCTACATTGTGGCGCACCTTTCCGGTGAGGGGCATGCGGCGGGTCTGGCGACGCTGATTCCCGAGCTGATGGCGGAGCATGAAGCCAAAGGCACCTTGCACCGGGGCGATGGACCGTACGTGGCTCCGGTGCCGACGGCGGGCGATCTTCGCTTTCCGGGTAAGGTGCTGCCGCTGCCGAACGGGCGTTTTTTGGTTTCCAATACCGGGCAGCACCGGCTTACCGAGCTGGGACCGGATCTGCAGACGGTGCTGCGGACCATCGGTTCCGGGGACAAGGGGCATGCCGACGGGACGGCCGGAAAAGCGCAGTTCAATGAGCCGCAGGGCCTGACCCTGTTGCCGGCGGATATCGCCGCGCAGGTAGGCTACGATGTCGTCGTCGCCGATTCCGTCAATCACCGCCTGCGCGGCGTCCGGCTCAGCGACGGATCGGTCCGGACGCTGGCCGGCAGCGGCATCCAGCGGCTGCTGGAGGCCGGACCGGCAAGAGTGGACGACGACGGCGCCGCACTTTCCGGCGGCGATCTGGGCTTGCGTCCGCTGGAGGTCGCGCTGTCCTCGCCGTGGGACGTCATCTGGTCCGCGGCCCTTAACCGGGTAATTGTGGCCATGGCCGGCGTTCACCAGATTTTCGGATTTGACCCGGTAACCGGCCGGATCAGTATCGTGGCGGGTAATGGGCTCGAAGGTCTGCTGGACGGGCCGGCGGACCAAGCGTGGTTTGCCCAGCCCTCGGGTCTGGCCGAGGGACCGGATGGAAGCATCTGGGTGGCCGATTCGGAAACCTCCGCCCTGCGGGTACTCCGGGTCACGCCGCCCGCCTCCCAACTAGGTAGCAGCAACGGCACCCATTCGTCATTTTCGGTGCCGCAAGTGCGACCTAGTTGGGACGAAGAGGGTGCTGCGGGCATCACAGTGGAAACGGCCGTAGGTACGGGCCTTTTCGATTTCGGTTTCCGCGACGGAGCGGCGGAGCAGGCCCGGCTGCAGCATCCGCTGGGTGTGACGGTGCTGCCGGACGGTTCGGTGGCCATTGCCGATACGTACAACGGCGCAGTGCGACGCTATGATCCGGTCGCCGGGACATTGAGTACGCTGGCTCGGGGCCTTGCGGAGCCCTCTGACGTGCTGTTGGACAGCAGCGGGGAAACCGCGCTGCTGATCGTGGTGGAAGCTAACCGGCATCAGCTGGTGCGCTTGCCGGTTCCCAAGGAAGCGCAGCAGGTCGATGAAGGCGCGGCACAGACGCAGCGTCCTAAAACCCCTGTTGCCCCGGGTGAGCTTGCTTTAGAGGTACGTTTCTCGGCTCCGACGGGGCAGAAACTGGATGACCGCTGGGGGGACCCAACCCAGCTGAAGGTCTCCGCTACACCGCCGGAGCTGCTGACGGCAGGAGGGGGGACGTCAATGGGCCTGTCGCGGAGCCTGACTTTGGCGGACGGAATTCCCGCCGGAATTCTGCACATTACCGCCCGCGCGGCCGCGTGCGACGGGCCGGAAACGGCCGACGGCGGGATCCCTGAGCATGCGGCATGCCACCTGTACCAGCAGGACTGGGGTATCCCCGTGCTGCTGGATCCCTCCGGTGCCACCGTACTGACGCTGGATCTGCGCGGAATGGATTAGCGTCCGGCTACGCCTGCAGGAGTCATCATGAGGAGTAGCCAGCATCCGTAGCCAGCATCCCTGCACAGACCAGCGCACTCCTGCCGTCGCGCACAGATCAGTCAACGCCGTGCCATAGCCGTTCGTCGACTGGCAGAGTGATGGACATGGATATTGAGCAGGTGTTGCGGGGCTTGGGCGGGGCCGCCCGAACGGGCACCTTGCTGCAGCTCGGCGTGACCGCAGCCCAGCTTGTGCGTGCGGTCCGGAGCAGGCAGGTATGGCAGCCGGGACCGGATGTTCTCTCGATCTACGGGGCTCCGGAGGAGTTTGTGCAGGCCGCCTGTCAGGGCGGCGTTCTGACGTGTGTCTCCGCTGCCGGTCAGTTCGGGCTGTGGCGGGTCCGCGAACCTCGACAGTTGCATCTGGCCTTTCCGCAACAGCGGCGGCTTGGCCATGAGCCGTGCGATGAACCGGACCATGAACGGGACAATGAGCCGCACGATGAACCGGTTGGTGCGTCCGTGCCCGGTCCCAGCTACAGCAGCTTCACGCCGCTGCGGCATCCCATCCTTCATTCACGGCTTACTCGTCCGGCTGCCGGACCTCCTGTGGCGGCGCTGGAGGATGCGCTGATTCATGCGCTGTTGTGCCTGCCGATGCCGGAGTCAGTGGTTCTGGTGGAGTCGGCAGTCAACCGTGGGCTGGCGACCACTGATCTGCTGCGCCAGACCCTCTTGGCCGGAACGGATGCTGCGACCGTGAGGGCAGGCCATGCTCTGACGGCGCTCGATCTGGTCCACCCGGGATCGAGTTCGGCGCTGGAAGTCCTGGCGCGGGTAGTATTCCGCCGGTTCGGTTTCGACGTTGCCACCCAGGTGTGGATCTGCGGTGTGGGGGTGGTGGACTTTCTGATCGAGGGGTGTCTCATCGTGGAGCTCGCCGGGCCGGACGTGGAGCTGCACAAGTCACAGTTCCGTGCGGACTTCTGCCTGGAGCTGGCAGCCATCGCCGCGGGCTATGCGTTGTTGCGGGTGCCGTACACGGAGGCGGTGAACCGTCCGCAGCTATTGTCCGGGCGGCTGCGGCGCGCATTGGGGGAGGGGAGGCTGCTGGCCGGGTGAGATTAGTAATCTACTACGGGTGTGACCGTGACCTTGGACCCCGTCGTATCCAGCTTGGCCGTGAAACCGAAGTCCTCCGCCTGCTTAACCTGGCTTACTTCACCGGTGTAGAGCTGCTGTTCCTGGTAGCTGACCTGCGCTTTGACGGTTAGCGGTGCTATCACCCATGCGCCGCCATAGGCCGAAATATTCACTTTCGGGTAGCTCACAATGTTCCACAGGACCGGGCTGACGATCCGGTTGTCCGAGTGGTTACTCAACGGGCAATCCGCCGGTAGCAGTACCTGTTGTTTGGCGCAGCCGTCCAGATACTGCTGCAGTTGGTCATTGACTGCATTCATCAGCTTCGCCGAGGGCGCCGTAGCGAGGTCCACTGCCGGGACCCTGACAGCGGGGGAGGTGACCGTCGTCGACACAGCTGGTGCCTGGAACAGGTCGTTCGCAAAGGCTGCCTCATATTGACCGGGGTACAGCACGGCGAACCTATTGCGGCCGGCCGGCATTCTGACAGTGACGCCGTTGAGCGAGGCGGTGGTTTCGTTGACCACGGAGACATCGAGGGTGGGCAGTGGAGCGGGGATAAAGGACCACGTGCTGAAGAACAGCCACTGCTTGCCTGCGGGCTCCAGCTGGAAATTGGTACTCTTCTGCGCGCCATCGACGTTGTAACTGGCCGTCACCTTGACGTTGCCGCCGTCTTCCGGCTGGGGATCGCCAACCCGTAGATCCGACAGGTGGGCCGCAGCACTGCTGAGGCCTCTGCCGTCGAGTACGGCAGGGTTAGCCGTGGGGGTCGTGGGCTTGAGCAGTCCGAGGGCTTTGGCCCCATCGCCGTCGTGCAGCGCCTGAAAATAATCCCGTACCGGTTGCTGTGGGCCAAAATAGTTCGCATTCACGACGCTGATTGTGATGACGGCTGCGGTTACGGCCAGCATCAGTCCCAACAGCCAGCCGGCCGCGATCCTGATGAGTCCGGTGCCGTTTTTCACGGTATCCACGATACCGGTTGGGGCAGGTTGGCCGCGTCGGGGAGGCCGATTGTGACCTTAGGCCCGGCTCACGCCAGCAGCGCGGACACCAGCACCAGCACCGGGACGCCCACGGCGGTGGTCAGCAGAACCGTGTCTTTGGCAATCGAGACACCCGTTTCATAGCGCGCCGCCGTAATGAAGACGTTCTGGGCCGTGGGCAGGGCGGCCAGCACGACGGCGGCAAACAAGGCGTGCCCGTGCAGGTCCAGCAGGTAGCGGGCCAGTAGAAAAGCAACAAGTGGCTGCAGCACCAGCTTGACACCCGAGGCGAGCAGGACGTCGCCGCGGTCGAGGCGGTTCTGCAGGGGTTTGGAGCCGTACAGCGAAATGCCGAAGGCCAGGAGCGCACCGGGGACGGCAGCCCCGCCCACCAAAACGAATGGCTGCATGAGGAGGTCCGGGGGATGCCACCCGGTGCCGGCAATCAGCAGCCCGAGCAGGGATGCTATCAGGATAGGGTTCTTGGGGATCTGGATCAGGAAGGCACCGAAGGATGCGTTACGGCCACGACTGACGCTGTCCATCATCAGGACGAAGAATGGGGTGTAGAACGCCAGCTGGAAAATCAGCACGGGAGCTGCGAAAGACGCGTCGCCGAGGACGTAGACTGCAATGGGAATGCCCAGGTATGCGGCATTTACCAAGGACGCGGACATGGCACCGACCAAGGCTGTCCCGGTGCGTCGTTTCAACAGGACACGGGCAATGAACAGATACGCCAGCGAAGCGGCGAAGGCACTCAGCGCAGCCACCAGCAGTGAGGTGGAAAAGACCGCACGCAGATCCGTGCGGCTCAGCGTCTGGAGCATCAGTGCCGGCGTCGCGACGAAGAACACCAGGCGGCTGAGGATTCTCTGGCCGTCCGGTCCGAGCACATTGAAACGGCCCAGCACGTATCCAATGAGGATAACGATCCAGATGACCGAAAAGCCCTGCAGAACGCCGAGCATGCTTAGCGTGATCTGATATTGGAAGGGCAAGCTCTCTTAAAGTGCACCGGTCCAGCCTAAGCTGAAGCCAAGTGAAGTCGCGCAGGTCGAATCGAAGGAGCGAATATGTTGACCGTTGCTGTTACAGGAGCCCATGGTAAAGCCGGCCGGGCGGCCGTAGCCGAGCTGCTGGCGCATGGTTACCAGGTGCACGCCAGCGACCTCGCCGGACCGGTGGGGCGCAATTCGGATTTGGGGTGCCCGACGATGCGTGTGGACCTGACCGATTACGGTCAGGCGCTTCAGGCACTGAGCGGGGTCGACGCCGTCGTCCATTTGGCAAATATCCCTGAACCGGGCATGTACCCGCCGGCAGAAACCATTAACCGCAACACCGCCGCAAATCACAACGTCTTTTTGGCGGCAGCGGCGCTGAAGCTCCAGCGGGTGGTGTGGGCGTCGTCGGAAACGACCCTTGGACTGCCGTTCGGCGGGAGCGACAAGGCCGGTGAAAGAGATGGAGAGCTGCATTACGCGCCCGTTGATGAGGATCATTTTCCCTACCCGAGCAGCACCTACGCGCTCTCCAAGGTTCTCGGAGAGCAGGCTGCGGCGCACGTTTCCGGCTGGTCCGGGGTCCCGTTTGTGGGGCTGCGGATCACGAATATTTTCACTGCGGCCCAATACCAGCAAGTACCGGATTACTGGGCCGACGCCCGGCTGCGGCGCTGGAATCTGTGGGGATACATTGACGCGCGCGACGTCGCCGCTGCATGTCGGAACGCGCTGGAAGCAGACACGACCGGTTCCATCAACGTCATCATCGCCGCCGCGGATACGATCATGAACCGGCCCTCGGCGGACCTGCTGGATGAGGTGTTTCCGGGACTTGAGCGCCGGGCGGAAATCAGCGGACACGAAACGCTGCTGAGTATCGAAGGCGCACGGAAACTGATTGGCTACCGGCCGGAGCATTCCTGGCGGGACGTTATTTCCGCGGGCGAGGCAGCAGGATAAGTCCTTGATACCGTCCGCGGCCGCAGGTAGCGTGGACAGCGCATTGCAGTCACCCGGTCCGTCCCGCACCGGGTGAGCGGGTTTCAGATAGGAAACGTGATGACAACTGTTCAAGAGTCCGTTGATGTAGCGGTTCCAGTCACGGTGGCGTATAACCAATGGACGCAGTTCGAATCGTTCCCTGAATTCATGGACGGCGTGGAATCAATCACGCAAACGTCGAAAACCACCAACCACTGGGTGATCCGAATCGGTGGGACGCAGCGTGAATTCGACGCGGTGATCACCGAGCAGCACGCCGATGAGCGGGTGGCGTGGAAGAGCGTGGACGGGAAATCCCACGCGGGCGTGGTGACGTTCCACCGACTGGACGACGAATCCTCCCGCGTGACTGTGCAGCTGGACTGGGACCCGGAGACTTTTGTGGAAAAGGTGGGTTCTGCCCTTGGCACGGATGACCGGCGGATGAAGTCTGACCTGCGGCGCTTCAAGGATTTCATTGAGGGACGCGGTTCGGAGACCGGCAGTTGGCGCGGAGACGTTGCGGCGCCCGGAGCCATGGCCGGCGGCCTGGATAGCCCAGCCACCGGCACTCGGGGATCCGGGGCGGCCGAGACGGCGTTGAGCGTCCCCGGGGCTGCCTCTTCCGGGGCGCAGGACCCGGCGGATCAGGATCCCGTTATGCAGAATCCGGCGGTGGAAGACCCCGATTCCGGCGGAGCCAAATCTGCCGGCTAGCGTACGGCTAAGGGCGGCCGGTGCAGGCCAGCGGTGACGGCCTCGGCCGGATCGGTGCCGAGGAGTACTATTTTATTGCCCGCGTCGACGTGCACCACTGACGGAATATAGTCCCGTGCCTCGGCGGTGGACATCTGCGCGTAGGTGATCAGGATGACCAGATCACCTACCTGCACCAGATGCGCGGCGGGCCCGTTGATGCCCAGAACGCCGGAGCCGCGTTCGCCGGGGATTGTGTACGTCTCCAGCCGGGCGCCGTTGGTGACGTCGACAATGGAGACCATCTCACCCGGCAAAATATCCGCGGCATCCAGCAGATCTTCGTCGACGGTGACAGAGCCGACGTAGTGCAGATCCGCGTGGGTGACGGTGGCGCGGTGAATTTTGGACTTAAACATGGTTCTGTTCATAACGGCTCCATTCTACCGCCGGTGCCATGTGTGGCCGCACTTACCGCGGTCTGGCGTGCGGTGTGAGCTTACGGCCCATAATGGCCTGCGTCAGCGCGTCGACGACCTCGGTGTTGGCCAGCGGGTTGCGGATCAAGGTGAAGTCGACATCGCCCACCGGAGGCAGTGCGAAACGTGTGGTGATGATCTTCAGATCCTCCGGCACGAGTGAGGCAGGCATGACGGCGACGCCGATTCCGGCCCGAAGCGCTGCAAGCACGCCGCTGATCTGCTTGGTACTGCAGGTAATACGCCACGTGCGGCCGGCAGCCTCCAGTGCGTTAATCGCCAGCCGGCGGCTCAGGCTCGGAGCCGGGTAGGCGATGAGGGGCACCGGGGAGTGTGGCGCCAGCACGGTTTGTTCGAGGCCGACCCATGCGAATGAATCCTGCTTGACCACCACGCCTTCCTGTGTCCCGGAGACGCCGGAGACCCATTTAACGAAGACCAGATCCAATTGTCCGGCCTTGAGCCGGCGGTGCAGCTGGTCGCTTTGGCTGACGGTGAGCTCAAGGTTGATTTGCGGGTATAACTGGCGGAATTCGCGTAAAATTCTGGGTAACCCGGTGATTGCCAGGTCATCTGCCGTTCCGAAGCGCAATCGTCCGCGCATGGCGGCGCCGGAAAAATAGCGTGCTGCATCCTCGTTGGCAGCCAGGATGGCGCGGGCAAAGCCGGCCATGGCGTCCCCGTTATCCGTTAAACTCACTTCCCGGGTATCCCTGGCAACCAACTGCCGTCCCGCCTCGGTCTCGAGTTTGCGCACATGCTGGCTCACCGTGGGCTGGCTCAAATGCAGTCTTTCGGCAGCGCGCGTGAAGCTTCCCGTATCCGCGACGGCCAGGAAACTCCGTAGCTGCCCCGGATCGAAGAGCATATTTTTCTCCTGTCATTGCAAGCCGTAATAGGACTTATAGATATCATATCCTTTTGAAATGTCTCTGCCCTGGCTACGCTGGAGAACATCCCCGCATCCAGACCGACCCACAGGATTCCAGTGACACCCCCCTGCGCGCAAGCCGGCGCTTCCACCCTGACAGCTCCGATTAACCTACTTGCCTCCCGGCCGCCCTGGCGCCAGACCTTCTCCTCGCTGAAGGTGCGCAACTTCCGGCTCTTCGCCACCGCCCACATGGTCGCCGTGATCGCACTGTGGATGCAGCGCATCGCGCAGGACTGGCTGGTGCTCCAACTCTCCGGCAGTGTGACCGCCGTCGGCATCACCGTGGCGATGCAATTCGCCCCGACCCTGCTGCTGATGCCACTGGGCGGCATGATCGCGGACCGCTACTCCAAGCGGATGATCCTGATGATCAGCCAGGGTGCCGCCGGCATTTTAGCCTTGGCCATGGCCGTCCTTGCACTGACCGGCAGCATCCAGGTCTGGCATATCTACGGCATTGCATTCATGCTGGGACTGGTCACCGTGGTGGATCAGCCGGCGCGCCAGGTATTTGTCAATGAACTGGTTGGCCCGGCCCAACTGCGCAATGCCATCAGTGTCAACTCATCGCTGTTCCAAATAGGCGCCATGATTGGCCCTGCCATCAGCGGAGTCCTGATTAGTGCCGTCGGCGGCGGCTGGGCTTTCGCGGTAAACGCCGCAGCGTGCGTGTTCACCGTTGTGATGCTTTCCTGCCTGCGCCCCGCGGACCTGCTTAAGTCAGCGCCGGCGCCCAGATCAAGGGGCCAGCTGCGGGAGGGCCTGGACTATGCCCTGGCCAAGCCCACCATTTTCTGGCCCGCGCTGATGGCCGGTTTCATTGCGGTCTTCGCGATGAGCCTGCCGGTGTTGATGGCGGCCTATGCCAACAATGTCTTTGACTCCGGGGCCGGCGGATACGGGCTGCTCAATACGCTGGTGGCGGTTGGCGCGCTCGCCGGAGCTATGGCCTCCACCCGGCGCCCCGTGCTGCGGCTGCGGACCGTCGTAGGGTCCGCGGGGACCTACGGCGTGCTGCTGGTGGTTGCCGCCGCCGCTCCCGGCATGTGGATCTTCTGCGCCGTGATGGTTTTCGCCGGTTTTGCCTCGCTGACCTTTTTGACCAGCTCGAATCAGCTCGTGCAGATTTCCACGAATGTGCGGATCCGCGGCCGCGTAATGAGCCTGTACATCATGGTGTTGATGGGCGGTCAGGCAATCGGCGGCCCGCTGATCGGTGCCCTGGCTGAACACCTGGGTCCGCAGTGGGCCACCGTGATTGCCGGCATCGTTCCGGCCGCGGCGGCCGCCGTGATCGCCGTCGTCCTGGCCCGGCGCGGACAGCTGACCCTGAAGGTCAGCAGGAAAAGCCGACGGCACCCGCTGCTGATCGTCAGGCGTCAGGAAGCGGCTGCATCCGCCTGAGTCGGGTGCGGATAACCGGAAGAACGCTGCTGGAACCTGAGCGCATCTTCATTGAGGATGTGACCGTCCTGGATTTCCACGGCGCGGCGAATAGTCTCATTCCCTGCCCAAGCCTTGGGGCCGGCCAGTACGGTCTCAAGGAACGGCAGCAGGGCCTCGCTGATTTCCCAGGTCGCGGAATTCCACAAGTATGACGGGCTATGGTCCACGGCGTAGTAGCCGATGTGGTCGCCCACCTCAAACATCGGTTCGGTAAACGTCGTCGACCGCGCCCAGCTGAAGCCCATACCCTCGTCGCAGGAAACATCGATAATCAGGCTGCCGGGACGGAAAGCACTCAGATCCTCCGTCCGCAGGTACATCAGCGGCGCGTTCGGGTCCTGCAGCGTGCAGTTGACCACGATGTCACTGGCCGCGAGGAAGGGCGCCAGCGGCACCCTGCCCTCGTCCGTCATGACGTGGCTGAAATCGGCTTCGTCCTGGTCGAACCTGACGATCTGGGCCGAATGAATGGGTGATCCAACGGCGGCCACCTCACGGCTGGTCAATACCTGCACGTCATGAATTCCGTGCGCGTTCAGAGCGGTGATGGCGCCGCGTGCGGTGGCCCCGAAACCGATGACGACGGCGCTCAGCCGGCGGCCGTAGTCACCCGTGGAGCCGGTCAGTGCCAGCGCGTGCAGAACAGAGCAGTATCCCGCGAGCTCGTTGTTCTTGTGGAAAACATGCAGGCTGAACCCGCCGTCGCTGGCCCAGTGATTCATCGCTTCGAATGCGATCAGCGTCAGGCGCTTGTCGATCGCGAGCTGGGTGATGGCACGGTCCTGGACTACGTGCGGCCAGCCCCACAGAATCTGGCCGTCGCGCAATTCAGCCAGATCCGCCGGCTGTGGCTTGGGCAGCAGAATCACGTCCGCGGCGGCGATCAGCTCTTTCCGGGACGTGATGCGGCCAACCAACGGCTCCAGCTGCGCGTCGGAAAACCCGAACGGCTCGCCGTAGCCGTGTTCCAAAATAATATTCCGGGCGGTTCCGGCGAGGATGCGCTCCAGGTGCAGCGGATGGATCGGCAGGCGGCGTTCATCGGGCTTGCGCGATGTCGCCAAAACACCAAGGGTCATTGCCGTCATTGGCTGCGTCACTTCTTTTTCGCAGCTGCAGCTTTATCCACCGAGGTTGTGGTGGCTGCGCCGGCCCGCTTCTGGGCCCGCTTTTCCTTAATGGACATGCCGGGATTCTTCCCTGCGGATTTTCCTGCGGTCTTCTCGGCCATGATCACTCCTAAGGGGGAACCGGAATGGCTCCGTGTGACTGACCATACACGCTAATTGTGTGGAGTCCCTGACCGCCGGTGGGCAGATGCCTGCTCCTTCATCGTCCGTCGTCGGCGGTGAGCGCTGCCGCCAGCCCGGTCCTCGGCAGGCCGGGCAGCAGCAGATAACGGATGTGAGCAAGGGCACGGGGATGTGTCTGGTCACACCGGCGGCGCGCCTGAGCAGGGCCCACACCGCTGCGGAGCTGTGCCGGCCCCTACGTCATCGCACCCTGACCCTTTAGGATCTAACCCTTCGGCGCAAAGAGCTCCAAGGCGATGTTGTCCGGGTCCCGAAATTCGAGGATATAGCCCGCTCCGATGTCTTTAACCTCTTCATGGGAGACGCCGAGCTGATCGAGTTGTGTCAGCGCGGCATCCAAGTCGTCCCGCGAGGCGACAGCAAAGCTCACATGGTCCAAGCCCACTCGATCTTCATCGAACGTGTCCTTGCCGACTGGCCGCAGCCCGAACAGGGAATCGCCGAGCTGGTAGACCAGGCCGCCGAAGAGCCAACTGAATTGTTCCCGGGTGGCTTCATCTGCATTGGGCGGAACCTCGAATGCAACCGGCAGGCCGAAGAGCGCATCGTAGAAGGCGCGTGAACGCTCTAGATTTGTCACAGTCAAACGCATATGGGCAAAGGCGCGTGTAGGAATCGACATATTTGCGATGTTGTCACGCTTAGACGGCTCAGGCAAGGGTCGGACAGGACTGGGCTAAAGTGCCCGCGGACGGGGCCGGTTTGACCGTCAGTGGAGCGGGCGACGGGAATCGGACCCGCGTATCAAGCTTGGGAAGCTAGCGCTCTACCATTGAGCTACGCCCGCAGTGGAGGTGTATCCCTCCAACAGCAAAGACCACATTACCTCATTCCGCGGCACGCTTTGCGCAGAGCGTGTTCGCCCGGCTGATGCTCGGAAATGGCCGACTCTGATCCGCCCCAGCTGCGCGACGTCTTCCCGGACCCTAGCCGGGGGAGGCCGGCGGCAGCGGGTACCGCCGCTGTTTGGGGAGAACGACGACGACGGCGCAGCCGGGGCGCCGTCGTCGTCCTCCGTCAGAGTTCGGGGCCGGCGGGCGGTGCAGAATCCGGCGTGAAATCCCGTGCAGGGCGTGGGGTGGCTGTCGGGACGGACCCGCCCTGGAACAGGATGACCAGCGGCTCCACGTAACGTGCGGCGACGGGGCCGAAGACGGCCATGATGAGCACATAAGTCGTGGCCAGCGCGGCCAATTCGTTGGGAACGCTGCCGGCGGCGACCGCCAGACCGGCGATAACGATGGAGAACTCTCCGCGGGCAATGAGGGCGGCACCTGCCCGGGCCCGGCCCAAGCGGCCGATGCCCTGCCTGCTGGCAGCCCACCAACCGGTGCCGATCTTCGTCACCGATGTCACGAAGGCCAGCAGCAGGGCAAAACCGAGCACCGGTGGTATGGATGCGGGATTCGTATTCAGGCCGAAGACCACGAAGAACATGGCCGCGAACAGGTCCCGCAGGGGTTCCAGTACGCGCGTTGCGTTGTTCGCGGTGGCGCCGGAAATGGCAATGCCAAGCAGGAACGCACCGACCGCGGCGGAGACCTGCATGGCGGAGGCCAACCCGGCGATCAGCAGGGCCGCGCCGAGCAGCTTGAGCAGGAAGGTCTCCCGGTCGGGGCTGTCGATAATGGCCGAAACAACGTGACCAAATCTCAACGCCAGCACCAGCACCACCGTCACCGCGGCCAGAGCGATACCCACCGCGGTCATGCCACCGGCGATGGAAACGCCGGAGAGCACGGCGGTCAGGACCGGGAGATAGGCAGCCATGGCAAGGTCTTCGATCACCAGGATGGACAAAATCACCGGGGTCTCCCGGTTGCCGAGTCGGCCAAGATCGCCAAGGACCTTGGCGATGATTCCGGAGGAGGAAATGTAGGTGATGCCTGCCATAACCAGTGCACCCACCGGACCCCAGCCCAACAGGAGGGCAACAGCTGCGCCGGGGGCCATGTTCAGCACCAAGTCCACCACGCCTGGCAGCCAGGATTGCTTGAGCCCGGTCACCAGCTCCTTGGCCGTGTATTCCAATCCCAGCATCAATAGCAGCAGGACCACGCCGATCTCGCTGGCTATGTGGCCGAAGTCTTCAATGCCGCCGAAATCGATCAAACCGCCGTGTCCGAACGCCAGCCCACCGAGCAGGTAAAGGGGTACCGGGGACATGCCGATCATCCCGGCAAGTCTGCCTAGGACGCCGAGTCCGAAAAAGACAATGCCGAGCTGGATGAGCGAGAGGGTGGTGTCATTCACAGGGTAATGCCACGCCTCCTAAATGGACTGCAGGATTTCAGCCGCCGCTGCCAAGCCGGAATCGGTGCCGACAATGACGATTACATCCCCGGACAGCATGACCTGATCCGGCCGTGGCGAAGCGAGGACGCTGCCTTCCCGGAGAATCGCGACAACAGAGGTGCCGGTCAGGGTCCGCATCTGTGTTTCGCCAAGAGTGCGGCCGGCAAAGCGGGCACTTTCATGCATCAGGAACTGCTGGGTGCTGACTCCGGGGAGATCCTTCTGCTCCGCGGACAGTTGGGCAATGAGTTTGGTGCCGCCCAACAGTCCGCCGAGGGCCGCCGACTCGTCCGCACTTAACGGGATCGACACGGCGCAGGCGTCCGGATCATCGAGCCGGGAGACGATAAGTTCTGTATGGCCGTCGCGGTGTGTGACGACGCCAACGCGGCGGCCGGTCCTCAGCGTGAGTTCCCGGCGGACGCCGATCCCCGGCAGCGGGGTTTCTAGAATGTTCATGGAACTACCTTAGCCGTGCGTTCAGCGCTGGCGTAGGCTCCAATATGGCGATGGCGAACCTATTCAAAGGACTGGCAGTGGCGGTTAAGAAGAACACGCGGAAGATCGAAGCCGGCATCGAGACGGACTTCGGGGACAAGATGAGCTACAGCTCCTACCTGGCGCTCGATGACCTGCTCTCCGCGCAGCACCCGGTCAGCCGGCCTGTGCACCACGACGAGATGCTTTTCATCATCCAGCATCAGACCTCCGAGCTCTGGCTAAAGCTGGTGCTGCACGAGATGCGGGCTGTGCGGAAGGCGCTGATGGTCGATGATCTGAGAACGGCGATGAAGGGGATCGCGCGGATTAAGCACATTCAGCGCAGCCTGACCGAGCAATGGTCGGTGCTGGCCACATTGACGCCCTCGGAATATGCCCAGTTCCGCGGTGACCTTGGCTCTGCGTCCGGTTTCCAGTCCGCCCAGTACCGGGCGGTGGAGTTTTTGCTCGGCAATAAGAACGCGGGAATGCTCAAGGTATTTTCCTCGGATCCCGCCGCTCATGCGGTGCTTGAAGAGCTGCTGGGCCAGAGCAGCGTCTATGACGAATTCATCCGGCTGCTGGATCGGCGCGGATTCCAGGTTCCGACCCAGTTGCTGAACCGTGACTTCAGCAAGGCGCACGTCTTCAACGATGAACTGGTGCAGCTGTACCGGGTGATCTATGAGAACCCGTCGGAGCATTGGGACTTATACGAGGCGTGCGAGGAGCTGGTGGATTTGGAGGACAACTTCCAGCTGTGGCGTTTTCGGCACATGAAGACCGTGCTGCGCACCATTGGAATGAAGACCGGCACGGGTGGTTCTTCCGGTGTCGATTTCCTGCAGCGCGCCCTGGCATTGACGTTTTTCCCCGAGCTTTACGCCGTACGCACCGAAATCGGTGCGGTCACGCCGTAGCGCCCAATCGTCTGATGCGGCCAAGGCGATGCGCTAGTTTTAGATGGTGCTCATCTCAGACCGTGATATTCGTGCCGAAATTGACGCCAAGCGCATTGCCTTGGAACCCTACGATCCCGCCATGGTGCAGCCGTCGAGCATTGACGTGCGCATTGACCGGTTGTTCCGGCTGTTCGACAACCATAAATATGCGCACATTGATCCGGCCGTGGATCAGCCCGATCTGACGCGCCTGGTGGAGGTCGCACCGGACGAACCTTTCATTTTGCACCCTGGTGAGTTTGTGCTCGGCTCGACGTATGAGGCTGTGACCTTGCCTGATGACATTGCGGCCAGGCTGGAGGGGAAATCCTCGCTGGGACGGCTGGGGCTGCTGACGCACTCCACCGCCGGATTCATCGATCCAGGGTTCTCCGGGCACGTGACGCTCGAGCTGTCCAATGTTGCAACCCTGCCGATCAAGCTCTGGCCGGGAATGAAGATCGGGCAGCTGTGCTTCTTCCGGCTGACCTCAGCTGCGGAGCACCCCTACGGCACGGGCGGGTACGGCAATCGGTACCAGGGTCAGCGCGGCCCCACCGCGTCCCGATCCTTCCAGAACTTCCACATCACCGCCATCTGACCAACTCGCTCAAGGGTCAGGCCGTGGCGTGCGCGGATTCGTTGCGGGCGGGGGCTTTCACCGGCAGCAGCATCAGCAGACCGGCCAGCAGCACGATCAGGATACCGATAATGCCCCAGCGCTGTGCGCCGAACCAGACGATAAAGAGTCCGAAGAGCATCGGCGCCAGAAAAGACACCGCCCGTCCGGTAGTGGCATAGAGTCCGAAAAGTTCCCCCTCGTGCCCCTCGGGTGCGAGTCTGCCGATGAAGGTGCGCGCGGAGGACTGCGCCGGACCAACGAACAGGCATAGGAGCAGGCCGAAGATCCAGAACGCCGTCTTCCCTTCTGCGAAAAGCAGCACGGTCCCGGAGACCAGCAATCCGCCAAGCGAGATGACGATCACAGTCTTCGGGCCTAGCCGATCGTCAAGGACGCCGGCGGAAATGGACCCGACGGCGGCAACAACGTTGCCCGCAATGGCGAAAATCAGCACGTCACCCTTGGCGAAGCCGAAGCTACCCACCGCGATCACGGCCCCGAAGGTGAAAATGGCGGCCAACCCGTCCCGGAAGATGGCACTGCTCATCAGGAAGTACAGTGTGTGCCGCTGGGTCTGCCAGAGCCGGGCAATTGTCCGGAAGAGATCCGCGTATGAGCGCAGGAAGCCTACCTTGGGTTCCGCCGGATCCGCCTTGGCCTCCGGGACGGCCAGCAGCACGGGGATGGAGAAGATGATGATCCATGCCGCTGAGAACAACGCCACCACCCGGTACGTCATGCCGTCCTGGTCCGTAATGCCGAATGGGCCCACCTTCGGGGCAATCAGGCCGTAGTAGACGATCAGCAGCGCCACGATGCCGCCCAAGTACCCCGCTGACCAGCCAAATCCGCTGATCCGTCCGATGGTGGACCGGGTGGAAATCTGCAGCAGCATGGCGTTGTAGTTCACCGCAGCCAGTTCAGCGAAGACGTGGCCGGCACCAATCGCCAGGCAGCCGAAGAGCAGGTACGACTCGTGCGGCTGGACAAAAAAGCAGCTGGCGGTGAGCAGTGCGACCAGCAAAGTATTAATTCCAAGCCATAACCGCCGCCGGCCGTTGCGGTCCGAACGCTGGCCCGCCACCGGGGCAAAGAGGGCAATGGCGACGCCCGAGACGGAGAGGGCAAAGGCCAGGACGGCGGAAGCGTGATCGGCCCCGCCGAAAGCATCTCCGGTCAGGTACAGGGCGGTAAAAATGAAGGTGGTCATGACGGCATTGAAGGCCGCAGATCCCCAGTCCCAGGACGCCCAGGCAAGAATCTGGCCCTTCGTGGCGGGCGCCTTGGCTTCGGCCAGGCCGGAGTAGCCGGCGGCCGGTGTGAGCTCACTCATAGCCAGAATGCTATACGTTCCTGCCGGTACTGCATGCATCAACGGATACGCCACCGCCGCAGTGGCAGCAGCATTTCCCGCGTCCTTATTTTTCCGCTGGCTGGGCCGGCACGCGTTCTATTTGCTGGCCGCTGTTCCCGCCGCCGGCTTCATCTGGTGCTCCTGGCGCATGAGGCGGTATATTCCGGCGCCCGGCCGCAGTTCCAACCGAACTGATCCCATGGGTGCCCGCACTAAAGCTTGAATTTGCCTTCCGTCTGGATCCACTGGCGTGGGAGATGTCCTCGCTGGTGCGGGAACCTGCTCTGGTTCCCGAATCCGAAGGCTAGACCTCGTTGGGGCTCTTGTTGATCCGGGCGATGGCCTTCTGCGTGCCGCGGCCGGCGATGACCTGGATAATGGCAGCAACGGCGGAGGAGACCAGAGCGAAGGTCAGCGCCGAACGCAGGCTGTACTCCAGATTAGTGCCGTCTTTGGGCGGTTTCTTGCCGGTGCTTTTTGCCCACACCATGTCCACCGTTTTATTAGCCAGGAAACCCGCGCCAATGCTTACGCCTGTGCCGATCAGCTTCAGCAGAATATTCATCTGGCCAGCCTAACCTGAACCGCCGCTTTCCACGAGATAGCCGGGCATACCGGCGGCCAAAGACTGCCAGCGGGCGACACATCCACCGCATCGGACGCTTGCCGGTGTAAGCTGGGAACTGCAATTAACACGACAGGGGAGCGCCGGTCACCGTTTAACGGTCCGTGCGCTGAGAGTGCGGACATCCGCTGACCCTCGAACCTGATCCGGCTAGTACCGGCGAAGGGAGTCGAGTTCTCTTCGGCATGCGGCGTCCTGCAAGCGTCCTGCCGCCCCTCCTGAAAAGGAGGACACGCAATGAGTACGTCAAACACGAGTGAAAACGGCGTTAGTTCCACGCCGGAATCACCGGAACCCCAAGCCAAAACGACATCCGCTGTTGCCGGGAGTCCCAGGCCTGCCGGACGCTGGCGCGTCGTGGACATCGTCGTTGCCTCAGTTCTGGCCGTGGCCGTCGGCGTCATCTTCTGGCTCTGGTCTATCGGCTACGCGGGAATCGCCATAATCACCGTGATTTTCCCCCCACTGGGCGGACTATACGGCGGCGGCTGGCTGATCGCCGGGGTCATCGGCGGCCTGGTGATCCGCAAGCCCGGCGCGGCGCTGTACTGCGAACTGATGGCGGCCGTGGTGGAGGCCCTGCTCGGCTCGCATTTCGGCCTGACTGTGCTGCTGTCGGGTTTGCTGCAGGGGCTCGGGGCAGAACTGGTTTTCGCCATCTTCCTGTACCGGAAGTTCAACCTTCCGATCGCACTGTTAGCCGGTGCACTGTCCGGCGTCGGCATGGGCATCGTGGACAATCTTGTTTATAACGCTGAGTGGGAGATCCCCTGGAAGATCGTGTATCTGGTGTTTGGGGCTATCTCGGGTGCGCTTATTGCCGGGCTGCTGTCCTGGCTGGCCGTGCGTGGTCTGGCGAAGACCGGTGCCCTGGCCAACCTCGGCTCCCGCCGCGCCGCGGTGGAACCTGCAGTCTAGAACATGTCCCCTTACGACGCCGACACCCGGGAGCATACCCGGCCTGCGGCCGTTTGCGCGCGAGGCTGGGGCTGGCGGCATTCCGGCCGCGCAGCGCAGGCCGTCCGCGACTTGGAGCTGGATATTGCCCCGGGGGAGCGCGTGCTGCTGCTGGGGCCGTCCGGGGCCGGCAAATCCACTCTGCTGCATGCCCTTGCCGGCGTGCTCGGAGCGGACCAGGATGCTGCGGAGTCCGGCTCACTGACGGTCGACGGCGAAAACCCCGCCGTCCGCCGCGGGAGCGCAGGGCTGATGCAGCAGGATCCGGAGGCCCAGGTGGTGCTCTCCCGGATCGGGGACGATGTGGCGTTCGGTGCGGAAAACCTCGCCGTGCCCAGGGACGAGATCTGGCGCCGCGTGGGTAACGCGTTGGACGCGGTCGGACTGGACTTTCCGCTGGACCATCCCACCTCGTCACTGTCCGGCGGACAGAAGCAGCGCCTTGGCCTGGCCGGCATTCTTGCGATGCAGCCGGGCCTGCTGCTCCTTGATGAGCCCACGGCGAACCTCGATCCGGCCGGAGTGCTGGAGGTGCGCGACGCGGTGCTGCGGATGCTCGAAAGCACCGGGGCGACAATGGTGGTTGTCGAACACCGGGTGGCGGTCTGGGTGGACGTGGTGGACCGAATTGTGGTGCTCGCCCCCGGGGACCGCGGTCAGGGCGGCGGCGTGCTGATCGATGGTCCGCCACGCCACGTGCTGACGCAGGCGCGCCGGATGCTGACCGGAGCCGGCATCTGGGTGCCCGGCTACATCCCGGTCACCCGCCCCCGGAGGGGCGCCCTTGATGGTCAAATCGCCGGTCAAATTGGTGGTCAAATCGCCGGGCAAGCCCAAACCGGCGCTGATGTGCTGCTGGACGCTGATGTGCTGCTGGACGCCGATCAGCTCGCTGTATCGCGGCAGGCAGCTAACGGCGGTAAGCGCCGTGGTGCCGCACGGCGCCTCCCGGCCGCAGCGGTGGCGTCCGGCATTGACCTGCGTGTGCGCGCCGGTGCTGCGCTGAGTATCACCGGCCCCAACGGTGCCGGAAAATCGACGCTCGCCCTTACCCTCGGGGGTCTGCTTCCGCCGCTGGACGGGCGCTTGCGCGCGGCCGACGCGCTGAGCCGGGGGGCGGGGAACGAACCGCACCGCTGGAGCGGAGGAGACCTGATCCAACGCATTGGCACCGTGTTTCAGGAGCCGGAGCATCAGTTTGTCACCGGCCGCGTGCTGGATGAGCTGAACTTCGGACCTAAACTCCTGGGCCGCGGGTCCGAACGGGTCGATGAACTGCTGGAGCGGCTCCGGTTGACGCATCTGGCCGAGGCCAATCCGTACACGCTTTCCGGTGGAGAAAAGCGCAGGTTATCCGTGGCCACCGTACTGGCCGCTAACCCGTCACTCCTGGTGCTCGACGAGCCGACGTTCGGCCAGGACGCCAATACCTGGGCAGACCTGGTGGACTTGCTGACGGAACTGCTCGACGCCGGGACGTCCGTGATCTCAGTGACGCATGATCAGGAATTTACCCAGTTACTGGGGGGCACGCAGTTCCAGCTCACCGCCGCTGGGCGGCGGACCGTCGAAAACCCCACAACCGCGTGCGGAGGTGTCCGGTGAGCGTTGATGTGATGGCCGGACCGCGGTCAACAGCCGTGCTGGCCCGGGCGAATCCGCTGGCGAAACTCGCCGCGGCACTGATGCTGACCATCGTTTTACTACTGAGCGTGGACTGGGCCTCGGCCACCGTGGCATTGGTGTGTGAACTGGCAGTGCTGCCGCTCGCCGGCCTTAGTGCCCGCACGCTGCTGTTGCGCGGCTGGCCAATTCTGGCGGCTGCACTGGTCGGCGGTTACGGCTCGGCCCTGTTGGCGCCAAAGACCGGTGCGGTGCTGCTGGATTGGGGTCCGCTGCTCTTTACCGAGGGGTCGTTGCAGTCGGGCCTTGCCATTATGCTCCGTGGTATTGCCATCGCCCTCCCCGGCGTGATCGTCCTGGCCAGCACGGATCCAACGGATCTGGCGGATGCGCTGGCACAGAAGATGAAGCTTCCGCACCGATTCGTCCTAGGTGCCCTTGCCGCTCTGCGGCTGGTCGGTTTGCTGGTGGAGGAATGGCAGACGCTGGGAATGGCGCGGCGTGCTCGAGGAGTGGGCAGCGGATCCGGGTTTGCGGGCAGGTTCAAGGCGTCTCTGGGGCAGGCGCTGGCGCTGCTTGTGCAGGCGATCCGCAGAGCGTCCCGGCTGGCTGTCTCGATGGAAGCGAAAGGTTTCGGCGCGGGCCCGAGGAGCTGGGCGCGCGAGTCCAGGTTTGGGCCACTTGACGCGCAGGTCGTCGCCGCCGCTGTCCTGATGGTGGCAGCGGTAGTGGGCGCCGCCGTCGGACTGGGAACCTGGAACCCGGTGTTCGGGTAGGGGTAGCGTTGACGTGCGGAGGTTTCCCCGCCGGGAAGTGGCAAATATTCCGGATTATTGCACCAAACGGTTAGAAAACGCGCTGTTGTAGCATCCGGGCTGTCTTTTACAGCGCTTTATACATTCTATGATATAAATGGATTCATGACTCAAGTAGCTGCGGAATCCGTTGGAGTGCTGGTTCGTGATGCCCGCACAAACAAGGGCTGGACCCAGGGGCGGCTGGCGGCCGAGCTGGGCACCAGCCAGAGTGCGGTGGCGCGGATGGAACAGGGCAAACAGAATCTGAGCCTGAAAATGATTGGGCGGATGGAGACTATCTTCGGACGGAGCATAGTCAATGTGGGCGACGGCGGCAAGCAGCGGATCACGCATCTGCGCGTGGTAGGCGGTCACCAGCTCTCCGGCAGCGTTGACGTTAACTCCAGTAAGAATGCCGGCGTCGCCTTGCTGTGCGCCAGTTTGCTGAACCGCGGAACGACGACGTTGCGCCAGCTTGCACGGATCGAAGAAGTCAACCGCATTGTGGAGCTGCTGACCAGCATCGGCGTCGAATGCACCTGGCTGAACGCCAACGATCTGCTCATCAGGCGCCCCGCCGTACTCAACCTGCCGGCCATGGATGTGGAGGCCGCCCGACGCACGCGCAGTGTCATCATGCTGTTGGGGCCGCTGCTGGATGAAGAAGCAAGCTACCGGCTGCCCTATGCGGGTGGCTGCGATTTGGGGACACGGACCGTTGAGCCGCACATGCAGGCGCTGCGCGAATTCGGGTTATCGGTCCAGGCACATGCGGGGTTCTATGCCATCCAGGCTCCCGCGGCCGATAACCAGGACCGGTCCTTTGTGCTCACTGAGCGCGGGGACACGGTGACCGAAAATGCCGTGATGGCGGCGGCTCATCGGGAGGGCACTACAGTGATCCGCAATGCCAGCCCAAACTACATGGTCCAGGACCTGTGCTTTTATCTGCAGGGGCTGGGCATCAGCGTAGAGGGCATCGGCAGCACCACGCTGACCATCAGGGGCAAGGCCCGGATTGATGTAGACATCGAATATTCGCCCTCCGAAGACCCGATCGAGGCGATGAGCCTGATCACGGCCGGCATTGTCACCGGTTCCGAGGTCACCATCCGGCGGGTGCCCATCGAGTTCATGGAAATTGAACTCAGCGTGCTGGAGCAGATGGGCTTTCACTACCGCAAGTCGGCTGAGTACACCGCACATAATGGACATACCCGGCTGGTGGACATCACTACGCTGCCCTCGGAGCTGACTGCGGCTGCGGACAAGATCCATCCGATGCCGTTCCCGGGGCTGAATATTGACAATTTGCCGTTCTTCGCGGTGATCGCCTCCTGCGCGCAGGGGGCGACGCTTATCCATGACTGGGTCTATGAGAACAGGGCCATCTACCTGACCGAGTTGAATCGGCTCGGCGCCCGCGTGCGGCTGCTGGATCCGCACCGGATCGACGTTACGGGGCCCACGCGCTGGCGCGCCGCGGAAATTGGCTGCCCGCCGGCCCTGCGCCCGGCCGCCTGCATCCTGCTGGCGATGCTCGCCGCTAAGGGAACCTCCGAGCTGCGCAATATCTATGTGATTGAACGCGGCTACGAGGATCTCGCCGAGCGGCTGAACACACTCGGTGCCGAGATCGAATATTTCCAAGACTAAGCGTGAGCGGGTACATTTGTGACTTAAACCTGCTGAGCCCGGCGATTGAAGGGGGCAAATGTGCCCACTCACCCTTGTTGGTTAAAGTTGGGCCGCGGCGAGAGCAGTCTTCAAATCCCCGATGAGATCCTCAATGTCTTCCAGTCCCACCGACAGACGCAGCACGCCGTCGGTCAGTCCAATGGAGGCGCGACCTTCCGGCCCCATTGCCCGATGCGTGGTGGTGGCCGGATGCGTTATCAAGGACTTGGTATCGCCAAGATTGTTGGAAATGTCGATGATTGTCAACGCATTGAGCAGCGCAAATGCCGCATCCTTAGCTGCTGTTCCAGCAGCATTGCCTCCTTTCAGCTCGCTGTCCGAGTCGGCATTGCTGCCGACACAGCCCAATGAAGCGAGCTCGAAGGTGAGGACGGTGCCCCCTGCCTTCATCTGGCTCCGCGCGAGCTCAAATTGTGGATGCGAGGGCAACAGCGGGTACCGTACCCAATTCACCGCCGGATGCTGCTCCAAAAACTCTGCCAGGCGCAGTGCTTTGGCAGCCGAATGTGCCACCCGAAGACCCATGGTCTCCAGCCCCTTGGTCAGCACCCATGCATTGAAGGCAGACAGCGCAGGGCCGGTATGGCGCATCAGTTGCTTCACGGGTCCGTCGATGAACTCCCGAGTGCCCAAAATGGCGCCGCCAAGCACGCGCCCTTGACCGTCGATATGTTTCGTTCCGGAGTAGACAATCACATCCGCGCCCAGCTCCCCGCACTTTTGCAGCAGCGGGGTGGCGAAGACGTTGTCCGCCACGACCGTTGCGCCGGCAGCATGTGCCAGCGCGCAGACAGCCCTGATGTCCACGATTTCCTGCATCGGGTTCGACGGCGACTCGAAGAAGACCGCCGTCGTCGGCACCGAAAGTGCTTCCCGCCATTGCTGCAGATCAGCGCCGTCCACGAAAACGGTTTCCACACCCCAGCGCGGCAGGATTTCATTGAGAATGACGAAGCAGGAGCCGAACAGCGAGCGTGCCGCGACAACCCGGTCCCCGGCGCCCAGTAGGGCGCCGAGGGCGGTAAAGACCGCCGACATCCCGGAAGCGGTGGCGAAGCATGCTTCCGTGCCCTCGAGCAGCCGCAGCCGTTCCTGGAAAGTGGCAACCGAGGGGTTTCCGTACCGGGAGTAGACGAAGCGGTCCACCTCGCCGGTGAAGGCCTGCTCCGCGGCCTGGGCCGATCCGTAGACATAGCCGGAGTTCAGGAACAATGCCTCCGAAGTTTCCTGGAATCCGGTACGGTCCAGGCCGCCACGAACCGCCTGCGTGGACGGCGCCCAACCGGTTGCTTGGGGGTTGAAGTTGCTCATGCTGGACCCTGGCCCTCAGCTGTTGGCGTAAGTTGCCTGCGCGAGTACGGAAGGCTGCGGTTTTTCCAGCCGTTGAGGATCCTGTCCCCGTAGGCATCGGGGCTGCCCTCGAAGCCGTCCAGTACATTCCAACTGGTAAAGCCCGCGGAGGCTGCAAGCTCGGCGGCGCCGATCGAGCGCACGCCGGAACGGCAGAGGAAGATCAGTTCCACCTCCGCGGCGTTGGGAGCCTGGGCCCGCAGCTGTTCAAGAAAATCCAGGTTCTGCGTGCCGCCGGTCAGGTTCCACTGAATGAAGAGCGGAACGCGGCCTGTTGCGGAGGTGTCCGGGATGCCGATGTGGTTCCATTCGGCCTCGGTCCGCACGTCCACCAGCAGCGCACCGGCCAGCAGCTTTTCCCAGGCCTGCGCCACCGTAAGATCGCCCGCGTAGCTCATTTGCCGCTGTCGTTCGTGGTGCCGGTAGCGTTCGTGGTGCCGGTAGCGCTTGAGATAAGGGCGGAGGGCAGGATCACCGCCTGCGCAGCTACCGTCTGTCCGCCGTCGAAAGCCAGCGCGGGACTGCCATAAAGTACATATCCGTCGGCCAGGGCCGCGCTGACACGTGCGCAGAAGGAACGGTCATTGGGCCCGCTGAGCAGGCGGTAAGCCAGCGGCGCGTCGGCGGCAGGCGGGGCTGTTGGGGCTGTCACGAGAGAGGTCTCCTCATTGCAATCAATGGTGCGGCCAATGGATGCAGGCGAGGGGGCGACCAAGGACCGCCGGAACCGTTCACGCTTGCAAGCCTGGGCCGTCACGCCGGGGTTTGCCGAGTAGTCACCTGAGGCACCCCGCCGGAAAGAGGGTTGCCGGCCAGCAAGTCAGGGCTTAGCGCTGGCACTCATTACTCATTGAAAACGTAGCATACGGCCCTGGGTGTGGGACAGTCCGCAGCCGGAGTATGGCTCCTGATGACGGACGGGAATCTATTGGGTGCCGGCGATCAGCTTGTTGAGCTCGGTGGTGAGGGCACGCCGGGCATCGGGGGTGCCGATTTCCCGCCCATCGATTCGGTTAACCGGTGCCAGCAGGCGAACGCTGGAAATGAGCCAAACGGCGTCCGCGTCAAAGAGGTCCGCTGGTTCGACCGGTCCGTATCCCAGTTCCCAGCCGGCGGCCTTGGCGGCTGTGAACAGCGCGCCCTGCGAGGTGCCCGGCAAAATACCGCTGTCCAGCCGGGGCGTGATCAGACGTCTGATCCGATCCGGCCCGTCTCCTTCGGCGTGGGCCAGCAGTACGGACGACGTCGGTCCCTCCAAAACACGTCCGTCCCCACTGGTGAAAATAACGTCATCAGCGCCGTGCGCGCGGGCGTACCGCAGAGCGGCCATATTGACGGCATAGGACAGCGTTTTTGCGCCGAGCAAGAGCCACGGCGCGCGGTCGGCAACGGAACTGTCGTAGCCACGGTCCAGCAGCAGCACATCAACCCCGGTCTCCCGTTGTGCCCGTCCCGCCGCGGGCGGCTCCGAAGCCTGCACCCACGCCGTGGGCGTAGTCCCACCCTCCACACCGCGCGTCACAATGAGCTTGAGCACCATTTCATCGTCGTTGGTGGTGCTGTCGTTGGTGGTGCTGTCGTTGGTGGTGCTGTCGTTGGTGGTGCTGCCGTTCCCGCTTCCGCTGGCGTCGGCGCGGTCACGGCGAAATTCCTTGACCGCGGTGGCCATAGCGCGGCGCCACTGATCCTGCGCCGGGACCTGCAGATCCATGGCGCGGGCCGAGGAATCCAGCCGGTCCAGATGGGCCTGGCTCTTCCTGATGTTTCCGCCGACCACCAGCAGGGATTCGAACACGCCGTCCCCCCGCGTGGCACCCTGATCGGTGGCCATCAGTGCCGGTACCGCGGCATCCACGATGCGCCCTGCCGGCACGGACGGATCCAGGAACACCAATACAGTCATGGTTTTAGCTTAGTGCCGCGGTCAGTTGGGAAACACGGTGCCAATTGCCTTCAGGACGCCGTAAGCCTTCGCCTGGACCTCCAGCCATTCCTCATGCGGGGCGGAATCGGCGGTGATGGCGCCGCCCACACCCAGGCTCAGCCGGTCGCCGTCGTCCGTCGTTTCCAGCACCAGAGTGCGGATGGTGACAGCGAGATCCGCGGCGCCATTGAGGGAAAAGTAGCCGACGGCGCCGGAATAGACGCCGCGCGGAGCGCCTTCCAGCTCATCCAGAATGGCCATCGTGGAAATTTTGGGCGCACCCGTCATCGAACCCGCGGGGAAGGCTGCGGCGACTGCTTCTGTGCGCGTGGCCCCAGGCCGCAGCTGCGCCTCGATAGTGCTGACCATCTGATGCACGGTCGCGTAGCTTTCCACGGCGCAGAGCCGACGCACCGCAAGCGAATCGGGCACCGCAAAGTGTGCAAGGTCATTGCGCAGCAGATCCACGATCATGATGTTCTCCGCCCGGTCCTTGGCAGAATTTTCCAGCGCCGCTTTCAAGGCAGCATCCCGGGCAGGGTCAGCGTCCCGGCGGCGCGTGCCCTTGATCGGCTCCGCGCGCATGGTTCCATCGGCGGTGATCCGCAGAAAACGCTCCGGCGAGGTGCCGGCGATGGACACGTTGTCAAAATGCAGGTAACTGGCAAACGGAGCAGGATTCCCCCGGCGCAGCTGCCGATAGGTACGCCACGGGTCCATGCCAGCCGCCGGGCGGGCGGTCAACGCGGTGGTTAGGCAGATTTCGTAGGAATTACCGTCGGCAATTTCCGCCTGTGCCCGGGCGATTTTTGCTTTGTACTGTATCTCTGTATCGCGGCAGGTGAACACGGGCGCCGGTTGATCGACTGCCTGTCCCGGCGCGGGTTGATCGTCTACCTGTCCGGGCGCGGCCTGTCCTTGCGGGGTTTGTCCGTCCGGGTCCTGCCCGTCGGCGGGCAGCCTGTCCGGGGCCTGGCGGCCTCCGGAATGCACCGCAATCGCAGCACGGGCGGCAGCCAGCCAAACGTCGGCTTCGCTCGTTGCCTGGTCAGCAGGGTCGACCGCGTCAGATTCTCCAGCAAGGGTCAGCAGGTAGACGCAGCGCTGGGCATGGTCGATGACGACGGCACGGCCGGCGAAGATCAGCGCGGCATCATCGGGTCGGCCTGCCGTTCCCGGCCCGGCGGCGTCGGCCCCGCCGGTTTCGCGTTTGAGTTCGTATCCCAGGTATCCCAGCCAGCCCAGCGTAAAACCGCATACATAATCGTCCGGAGCACGGACGGCGCGGCGGCCCCAGACCGTGTCCAGCCAACGGAAGAACGGTCCCGGGGTTCGCGCGGTGACGGCCCCGGAGCTGATTCTGGTCACACCACCGCCGTGCCGCGCATACTGACCGTATGCGCCGCCGTCGTCCGCCATGATGGAGAACCGACTGCGCGTGCCCGGATCATCGCTCCAACCGTCCGCATCGTCTGTATCGCCCGGACCGCCCGCATTGTCCGGACCGTCTGCATCGCCCGGACCGGTGGCCCGGACTGCGGTGGCGTTGGAGCTGTCCAGCCAGACGGAGTGCGCTGAGCCGCCATAGAGCGAGCCGAAGAGCCTCTCTTGGTCCGGATAAGCCTCCACCCGGTGTACCTGCAATGCCAGACCGCGGCGCCGGGCACGTTCGGGAGCGAGCAAAGCATCCAACGGCGGCAGGGACGTCAAAGCCAGCAGCACCTGGCCGGGCGTGGAATCATCGGTCCGACCCTGGACCAGCAGGTCTGCTGCCTCGTCCTCGATGGTCCCCAGCAGCTCATCTTCCTGAACTGACCAGGCATCCCAGAACGGCGCAAACGTTTCCCCGTCCCGCGCGATGGCACGGGCCTTGCGGTGATCGGCCGGTGCCTCAACCCTGATGACAACGTCCAGGAGGGGGGCTGCGGACGAGTGCGCGGCGCCGACGCCCTCCATAATCACGATCTCAGCGGGCTCTGTAACGTGCAGAGCGCCGTCATAATGATTGTCCCAATCCCAGCTGATCCACTGCGCCGGCAGCCCGTTGCGCAGCGGTGTCAGGACCGTGCTTACGTAGCGTTCCACACCGGCCGCCAGGCCATTCCAGCCCGGGTAAATGTCTTCCAGATGGAAGACCGTCACCTTGTGGTGCTCGCGGAGCAGCGCCGCGAGTTCCAGCGCCAGCGTGGTTTTTCCTGCCCCGGACCGGCCGTCGATGCCGATTATTACCGGCAGCGGGCTGCCGGAGCGCATCGGTTGGCCGTGCTGGGATCCGGCTGTCGAAATCATTTCGTTAGTCTAGCGAGAGTTAGAGCAGTGCCAGCAGGAGACCGACGCCGATGAAGAGTACGCCGAAGCTGCTGTTCAGCGTCAGCTGGCCCCGCGGACTGCCTGTTAGATGTTTAAGCTGCTTGGCCCCGGCGGCAAAAATAAACCACATCACCACCACGTCGATCAGAACCACCGTGGCGGTCAGCACGGCGTACTGCGGCGCGAGCGGCGCGTCCGCACGGATGAACTGCGGCATGAAGGCAAGGAAGAAGACTATGGCCTTGGGGTTGAGCAGATTCACCCAAAATCCGCGCAGAAACATGGAACGGCCCGACTCCGCGGCGGTCGCGGAGTCATCCGGATTGGTGCTTGGCTTTGTCAGTAACTTCCGGATGCCCAGATAAATCAGATAGGCGGCGCCGGCGTATCGGATGATGTGGAAGGCCAGGGGCGAGCTGGAGACGAGTAAACCAACGCCGGCGGCAACGATCGCAATGTGAATAATCAGTGCCAGCTGCTGGCCCAAAATGCCCCAAATGGAGCGCCGAAAGCCCGACGTCAGCGCGTTGCTCATTGTGTTGATCGCTCCGGCGCCGGGAGTCAGGCTGATCATTGCGCCGGCGCCCAACAGGGCCAACCACAGGGAAAATTCCATTCCGTTAGCCTAAAGCCAGTTCCACGTGGCGTTTACGCGCGGCTGATCCAGTAGCGGCGCTTGCAGCTGCGGCTGTCCTCATACACTCCTTTGTTGCGCTCAATGGTGGCCCGCGAGCCGGCGTTCGACTCGTCACACGTCAGCAGCACCCGGTCCATCCCCAGCGTCCAGGCGACGGGCAGGATCCCGCGCAGCGCACTGGTCGCGTGTCCTTGCCGCCTTGCACTGGGCCGGACACTGTATCCAATGTGCCCGCCCTCCTGGAGAAGGTATTCGTTGAGTTCATGCCTGAGGGCGATGGACCCGAGGAATCTGCCCGAATCCACGATCCACCGGTAGGTGCACGGGACGTAGCCTTCCATGCGTTCGGCATCCGGCAGCGCGTCAGAGATCAGTGCGACGGTGAAACGTCGAAAAGTTTCCGAATCCCGCAGCTCATCCAGCGGCCACTGCTCCGCACCTACGGCTTCGACGCCCGCCCCGTCCAGATGGACTCCCTGGAACTCTTCGGTGCCTTCCAGCCAGGACTTGTGGAACCGGACATCCGGGATGATGAGTGAGGTCATCAGTCGATCCTAGTCCTGGCCCATGTTAACCAACTCCACTTGATCAACCTCGGCAACATAAGGTTTCCACGTGGGTAACCCGGCATCGCTAAAGCTCTGTGGAGGAACCTATCCGGGGATGCTAGGCCCGGGCGATAATCTCACCGTTCGGAATCAGGAACCAGCCGTCTGGGGCCTGTGCCCATCTCCGCCAACCGGCTGAGATCTGCTCCAGCTCGGCGCGGTCGGCCAGCCCATACTTCAGGGCCTGCTCCGCGAAGCCGGAACTGAGAACGCGCTCTGCCCATGCGCCGGCGTGCCATTGGCGCTGCTCGTCTGTGGTGTATAGCCAGTTGGCCGATGACGGCTTAATGTCCGTGAAACCGGCCGCCTGCGCCCAGCTGATCAGGCGCCGTCCAGCGTCCGGCTCCGCGCGATTATGCCGCGCCACTTTCTGGTAGAGATCCATCCACTGATCCAGTTCAGGCAGTTGCGGGTACCAGGCCATGGCGTGGAAATCCGCGTCCCGGACAGCCACTATTCCACCGGGCCTGGCAACCCGGTGCATCTCCCGCAGTGCCGCTACCGGATCGGTCAGATGCTGGAGAACCTGATGCGCATGGACCACGTCGAACTGGGCGTCAGGGAAATCGAGGTCATAGATATTGCCGGTGCGGAAGGTTAAATTACCCAGCTGCTGTTCCTCGGCCAGCGCCTGAGCCTGGGCCACCGCTTCGGGTGCGCGGTCCAGGCCGATGACTGCGGCCGGTGTCACCAGAGGGGCGAAGTCTGCCGTGATCGTACCGGGCCCGCTGCCGACGTCGAGCACCGAGAGCCCGGGCAATAGGTGCGGCAGCAGATAGGCAGCGGAGTTTGCTGCGGTCCGGGCTGCGTGTGAGCGCAGTACGCTCTCGTGATGGCCGTGCGTGTAAACGTCATTCCCGCGTCCCGTTTCACTCATGCTGGGGACCTTACGCGGTGATGCGTGCGGCCGCCAGAGGTGTTCAGGGACTGAGCGCGGACGACGACGTCGGCCGCGTGCCGCCGTCGTCCGTTTCGCTCAAAGCGAAACATGAGTCCAGGACGCTCAACTTGATTTGACATCAATTCCCGTCTGAGTAGAGTTGAGTGCAGAACGCTCAATGGACCGCTGGTTGAGCGGCGTCGGCAGGCCCCGAAGGATGGGGCGGCGGCAAACTCCGGCAGCGAAAACTGAAAGGAAACGCCCTTATGTCACGTGCAGTAGGAATTGACCTCGGAACCACCAACTCCGTCGTCTCTGTACTCGAAGGCGGCGAGCCCACCGTCATTGCGAACGCCGAGGGCGGCCGCACCACACCCTCCGTCGTTGCGTTCTCCAAGACCGGGGAAGTCCTGGTGGGGGAGATTGCCAAGCGTCAGGCCGTCAATAACATTGACCGCACCATCTTCTCCGTCAAGCGCCACATGGGCACCGACTGGACTGTCGGGATCGACGACAAGAAATACACGGCGCAGGAAATTTCCGCACGCGTGCTGATGAAACTTAAGAACGACGCCGAAAGCTATCTGGGTGAGAAGGTCACCGACGCCGTGGTCACCGTACCGGCGTACTTCAATGACGCCCAGCGCCAGGCCACAAAGGAAGCCGGCGAGATTGCCGGCCTGAACGTGCTGCGCATCGTCAACGAGCCGACGGCGGCTGCCTTGGCATACGGACTGGATAAGGGCAAGGAAGACGAACTCATCCTGGTCTTCGACCTCGGCGGCGGAACCTTCGACGTCTCCCTGCTGGAAGTCGGCAAGGACGAAGACAATTTCTCCACCATCCAGGTACGCTCCACTTCCGGCGACAACCGCCTTGGCGGCGACGACTGGGACCAGCGCGTAGTGGATTACCTGCTCAAGCAGCTCAAGGTCAAGGGCATCGATCTGTCCAAGGACAAGATTGCCCTTCAGCGTATGCGTGAGGCATCCGAGCAGGCCAAGAAGGAGCTCTCCTCCGCGACCAGCACCAACATTTCGCTGCAGTACCTGTCCGTGACCGCCGATGGTCCGGTTCACTTGGACGAGCAGCTGACCCGCGCGAAGTTCCAGGAACTGACCTCGGACCTGCTGGAGCGCACCAAGAAGCCGTTCCACGACGTGATCAAGGAAGCCGGAATCAAGGTTTCCGACATCGACCACATCGTGCTTGTCGGCGGCTCCACCCGGATGCCGGCCGTCTATGACCTGGTCAAGGAACTTGCCGGCGGCAAGGAGCCCAACAAGGGTGTCAACCCGGATGAGGTTGTAGCCGTTGGAGCCGCACTGCAGGCCGGTGTCCTCAAGGGCGAGCGCAAGGACGTGCTGTTGATCGACGTCACCCCGCTGTCCCTCGGTATTGAGACCAAGGGCGGAGTGATGACCAAGCTGATCGAGCGGAACACGGCCATCCCGACGAAGCGTTCGGAAACGTTCACCACGGCCGATGACAATCAGCCGTCCGTCGCCATCCAGGTGTTCCAGGGCGAGCGCGAGTTCACCCGGGACAACAAGCCGCTGGGCACCTTCGAGCTGACCGGAATCGCTCCGGCCCCGCGCGGAGTGCCGCAGGTTGAGGTTACCTTCGACATCGACGCCAACGGCATTGTGCATGTGTCCGCCAAGGACAAGGGCACCGGCACCGAGCAGTCCATGACCATCACCGGTGGTTCGTCGCTGTCCAAGGAAGACATCGATCGGATGGTCCGCGAAGCCGAAGAGCACGCCTCCGAGGACAAGGCACGCCGCGAGCAGGCGGACATCCGCAATAGCGCCGAGCAGCTACAGTACTCGGTGGCCAAGGTCCTGGCCGACAATGACGAAAAGCTGCCCGAGGACGTCAAGACGGAGGTTTCGGCCGACGTCGACGCACTCAAGGAAGCGCTCGCCGGCACCGACGAGGACGCAGTGAAGAGCACGTTTGAAAAGCTGCAGGCTTCGCAGTCCAAGCTCGGCGAAGCCATCTACGCTGCTGCCCAGTCGGAGGCTCCGACCGCCGACGGCGCCGCGGGGGCCGACGCGGGAACCGCTTCCGACGGCGCCGACGAAGACATCGTTGACGCCGAAATTATTGACGAAGACGAGAAGAAGTAACCATGGCAAAGCACGGTGACGATGCGGATAACGCAAACGATCGGTCGCCGGACGAGTCAGCAGCAATCCCCCAGGAGGGGGTTCCGGCTGACTCCACCGGCGAAACCGCGGGGAATGCAGCAGATACCGGCGCCGAGGGCGACGCGCTGTCCCAGGCGGAGGATATCCTCAACGGCGTTGAGGTCCCGGCCGAGGATTCCGTGACACAGGGCTCTGCAGCCGAGCTGACCGCGGAGTTGAAAAATGATTTACTTCGGCTCCAGGCCGAGTATGTCAACTACCGCAAACGGGTCGAACGTGACCGCGCGGTGGCCGGTGAGATGGCGGTGATTGGCGTGCTCAATTCGGTGTTGCCCGTTCTGGACGATATCGATGCTGCCCGTCAGCATGGCGATCTGACGGACGGACCGTTTGCATCCATCGCTCTCAAGCTGGAAAACACGCTGAAAACGTACGGTTTGAACCGCATCGATGAAACCGGTGTGGCATTTGATCCTACGGTTCACGAAGCGTTGATTCAGCAGCCGGGTGAGGACATCGATATTGATACAGTCAGTCAGGTGCTTCGAGCGGGCTACCGGACCGAGAACCGGGTGCTGCGCGCAGCCCAGGTGATTGTGGCCGTACCGGCCTGACCCATCGAATGAGCGGCAGGTGCCCTTAGAGGTCCTCTTAGGGCACTTGCTGTCCGCTCGACTCACACATTTTTAGAAAGGAGACGCCTTGGCAAGTCAGGATTGGGTCGACAAGGACTTCTATAAGATCCTCGGCGTTTCCAAAGACGCATCCGACGCGGACGTCAAGAAGGCGTACCGCAAGCTGGCCCGGAAGTATCATCCGGATACGAACCCCGGAAACGCGGCTGCGGAAAAGACGTTCAAAGATATCTCTGAGGCTTACTCGGTGCTGTCCAGCCGTGAGGACCGCGAACAATACGACGCGATCCGGGCTATGGGTGGCGGCGCCCGCTTTAGTGCAGGCGGTGCTGGGGCTGGTGGCCAGGGTGCCGGGTTCGACGATCTCTTCGGCGGGCTTTTCAACGCCCAGCGCGGCGGTGGCGGACGGACCCGGAGCACCGGGCCGCAGGGCTTTGATGCCTCGGGTCTACCACCGGAGTTCGCTGACCTCTTTGGCGGGGGTGGCGGAGGTTTCGGGGGCGCGGGCGGCGGATACCAGCCGCCGGCCACGAAGGGGTCCGACCGCACGGCATCCACAACGATTTCCTTTGCCGGTTCTATTCGGGGCACCACTATTGGTCTGCGCGAACCCTCCGGCGAAGTCATCGACGTGCGCATCCCGGCGGGCATCAAGGACGGACAGAAGGTCCGGGTCCGCGGCAAAGGCAAGCAAGGGCTGGCCGGTCCGGGCGATCTGGTGGTCACGGTGCAGGTCAAACCGCATGGGTTCTTTATCCGGGACGGCAATAACATCCGCATTCACGTGCCGGTCACTTTCCCGGAGGCGGCGTTGGGCGCCGACATCTCGGTGCCGACTCTCACGGGTGAATACGTCAAGGTCAGGGTTGCTGCCGGAACACCTTCCGGGCGCACCCTGCGTGTCAAGGGCAAGGGAGTGACGACGGCGAAGGCTGCCGGGGACCTATTGGTCACCATCGATGTGACGGTCCCGCAAAAGCTCAGCGATGAAGCGCAGGAAGCTGTCAAGGCGTTTGCACAGGCAACATCCGAGGGCGACCCACGGGTTGAACTTGCCGCGAAAGCCAAGCTGTAGCGCGGAAAGCGGACGACAGCAGGTAGCTGTCCGGAGCGGAAGGAGAAGCTGGTGGGGATAGATCCAGGCGCCCCGATTTTCGTGATCTCGGTGGCGGCCGAGCTGGCGGAGATGCATCCCCAGACGCTTCGCCAGTACGACCGCCTCGGCATCGTTTCCCCTAGTCGGGCCCCAGGCCGTTCACGCCGGTACTCCCAGCATGATGTGGATATGCTCCGCGAAGTGCAGCGGCTGTCCCAGGAGGGCGTCTCGCTGGAGGGCGTCAAACGTATTCTGGAACTGGAAAATCAAGTGGCCGCGCTGCAGGCCAGGGTAGCGGAACTGGCGGAGCAGCTCGCGTCTGCTGGTTCCGACGCCCGGCGTTGGCGCGGACGCGACGCATCCAGAGTCTTCGCGGCCGGCCTCGCGGGAGATGTGGTGACGCTGGCCCGGGGCCAGCGGCCGCGCCCAAGATCCCAGGCCGTCGTCGTATGGCGTCCGCAGCTTTAGCTCTAGCGCGGTGGGCGCGACCCGCAGACCTTATTCGCTGAAAAGTCCGGCCAGATCTGCCGCAGTCAGTGCTCCGCCGGATAGTGAATCTCCGCTCATCACGTCGGCGAAGAGCGCAGACTTTTTGGATTTCAGGGCCATCACCTTTTCCTCGATGGTGTCTTTGGCAACAAGCCGGTAGACCATGACGTTTTTTTCCTGACCGATCCGGTGCGTGCGGTCCACGGCCTGGGCCTCGGACGCCGGATTCCACCACGGATCCAGGATGAAAACGTAGTCCGCCTCAGTTAGGTTCAGCCCGAACCCGCCGGCTTTGAGGCTAATCAGAAACAACGGCGCAGTGCCAAGCTTGAAGTCTTCGACGACGGCGGAGCGGTTGCGGGTACTTCCGTCCAAATAGCAGAACCCGGTTCCCTGTGCGTGCAAACGCTGCCGGACCTTATCGAGGAAACCGGTGAATTGGCTGAAAATCAGCGCACGGTGACCTTCCTCAAGGACGTCCTCCAACTGCTCAAAAAGTACGTCTAATTTGCTGGCACGGACGCCCTGAAGATTCTCGTCCACCAAGGTGGGATCCAAGCTGAGCTGTCGCAGCAGAGTCAGCGATTGGAAGATCGTGAAACGGTTCTTGTTCACATCGTCGAGCAGACCGAGGATCTTCTGCCGTTCGCGCTGCAGATGCGTTTGATATACCTTCTGGTGCCGTGGATTGAGAATCACCTCCAGCACCTGCTCCTGCTTGGGTGGAAGGTCGCTGATAACCTGTTCCTTGGTCCGGCGCAGCATGAGCGGGCGAACGCGCGACTTTAACTTGGCGAGCAGCTCGGAGTTTCCTGCCTTTTCAATCGGCTTCTGGTAGAACTCGGCGAATCGCTTGGGGCTGGGAAACAAGCCCGGCGCAACGATAGAGGTCAGCGCCCAAAGTTCCATCAGATTGTTTTCCAGCGGTGTGCCGGTGACGGCAAGTTTGAACGGGGCATTCAGCTTTCGCCCGCATTGGTAAGCCTTGGACTGGTGATTCTTCACGAACTGCGCCTCGTCCAGAATCAGTCCCGCCCATGAATGCGCAGCGTAGGAATCAAAATCGATTCGGAACAGCGCATATGACGTCACCACAATGGCAGCTCCGGCAAAAAAAACCGCAGGATCCTGCCCGCTCTTACTGAACGTTTCCCCAGCCGCGATGGTGCGCAGACCAGGGGCAAAGCGGAGCGCTTCGGCCTGCCAGTTACCCACCACGCTGGTGGGTGCCACCACCAGGAACGGCGCACCCGAGGGGTTATTGGTCTTGGCCTCACAGAATAAGGCCAGCGTCTGAACCGTCTTCCCCAAGCCCATATCATCGGCCAGAACCCCGCCAAGGCCCTTGTTGTATAGGAAACTAAGCCAGTTGTAGCCCTCCAGCTGGTACGGACGGAGAGTGGCGTTGAGGGATGCCGGGGCAGGCAGAGACGTGGGTGCGGCGCCGCGTAAAAGCCCCTCGACGGCGCTGCGCCATCGGGTGGCCTGCTGTTCCACAATGCCCAACTGCACGAGCTCTTCCCACAGACCGGCCTGAAAGCGGCTGATGGTCAACGCGCCACCAGCGCCGTCCTGCAACCCACGCGCCTCGTCAATCAGGTCCCGCAGCTTGTGAAGTTCCGGCAGATCCAAGGAAAAATACGCTCCGCTGGGCAACAGCATGCGCGTATGCCCCGCTGCCAAAGCCGAAAAGACATCCGAGAAGGGTACTGCCTCACCCTCGAGGGTGATCACGATACCAAGGTCAAACCAGTCCCGGTCCGCGGTTGCCGTCGTGGAAATGCTAATAATCGGCGCTTCTGAGGCCTCATGGTAATCCGCAACTTCTCCAGCGATTTCAACCTCAACCTCGGGAAGCAGTCTCAGCGTCGGGAGGACCTGCTCGGTAAAGGCCAGCGTGTCCAGCCCTTGGAGGGTCACAGAGCCGGCCAGCCTTGGTTTGTGCCACAGATTATCGGCGGATTCGGCTAGTGCGGGCACCAGAGTCCACGGTTCCCCAACTGCCGCCAGAATACGGGCCTGTGCTGCTTCGTCCCTTGAGGCCGAATCCTCCGGTCTTCCCCACAGCGGCTGGGCGCTTACATTGGGGCCGGCGGCATAGTGCCACTCCCAGTGCAGACGAAGACTATGGTCGTGTCCGAAATTTGCCAGCAGCGAGAGTACCGGTGCTGTGTAGACAGGCAGCTCAATGGAATGATCGGCGGAAACGACCTCAGCGGATCGCTTCAGCTGCGGATAAAACTGCGTCAGGAATCGTTCCTCGTCGCGGGCCGGGATCCGGACCCGCGAGCCGGCAGTGACAAAGTCGAGCAACTGCACGGAGGGAGAAGATTCAAGCGGGACGAGGGTGATATCGCCCGGAACTACCGCATCCGGTGCAGAGGAAGCAGAGACCGAAGCCGCCTCGAGCTGAAACCCGTCGTCCGTGTAAAACAGCCCATGTGCCGAGCGTCCAATGGAACCGATGACGCCCGGTTCGAGACGGCGTCCGTTAACGGTCACGAGCGCACCCAGGTCCAGGCCGCCGTCGTGCGCCCGACTGAGATTCAATTGGACGGCTGCAGGATCCTGCAGAACCTGGATGGGCTCCATGGAACCATGGCCGTTGAGGAGTTGCAGACCGATGTCCTTGGCGTCGGAGAACAGGATCCATAGGTTCCGGCCAGCATAGGTGTTCAGTGAAAGCCAGGGAGATGCTGCGTTTTGCTGGTGTGTGGCGGGGGAATGCGAGCTGAGGAATTCGAGAAGCCACTCCAGGTGGCTTTCATTGAATTTACGGCCGAAGTTCAGGTAATTGAGGGTGCTCCAACTGATGCCGCTGCGTAGCCATTTGCCTTTGGCCCCCATGGCTACGGGGCGGACATTGAGCTGAGGGGCCGCGGTCCGTTTGCCTGCGGACCCGTAGATGTGCGGCACGTGGGAGCTCGATGGCAACGCGTTGGGTTCGTCGATTTCAAACTGCAAAGCCAGCCGAGGGCGGTCATCCTGGGTACTACTGACTGTGGTTGGGAGGAGACCTTGAAGGGCCTTTTCCCAGCCGGTGGAATCTGCGGAATCGGGTGCGGCAGCGGTGTGACGCGAAGAAGGACTATGCGTACCAAGAAGAGCGCCGATCTTCCGGTCTGCCTCGGCGGCGAAAAGAAGCGCCGCTACATGCTTGCAGTTCTGCCGGAGAGGGCAGTTGCAGATGCCCACCGTGCACTGCCAGGTTCCGCTCACTCCATGGACAAGCTTGGCAGTTGCGCTGAATTCGGCAGGTCCGGATATTTTGCCCCGGAGCAGCCCGGAAGTGGGCTCGAATGCGATCCCGATAACGCGGCCCGCACGGAAATAGTCGAAACCAGCCGCGGCTGAAAGTTCGTCAATACTGGGCGCCCGGGTAACCAGCTCTGGTGAGCCGGTGGGGGAAAACGTCACTTAATAGACTTCCTACAGGGTATTTATGGCTTCCATTGGTCAGAGCTCTACTGTTCAATCTTAGGCGGCAGGAGAATCGGATTCCGCGATTGAGAGGACCACGGTGAGTTTTTAGCGTTTGATTGAAGCCGTGGGTCAGCGCCTTGACGACACTGGGGCCCGTTATGACTGTTGGCGCTGTCAGTTCTCTTGCGTAGGCAGCGGGCGCCTATTTGTGCCGGGGAGCAGTGGGGCTGTGGAGGTGTAGTTGAGGCCGAGGGGTGTGGTGATTTTTACGGTGTGTCGTGGGGGTGTTCCGGTGACCGGTCCGGGTGTTCCGGTTGGTGGTGGGGTTCGGGGTTGTGGGGTGGAGGTCCAGCCGGGTGTTTCTTTGCGGTAGTTGCAGCGTTCGCAGAGTCCTTGGCCGTTGAGTTCG
>NZ_JADNYM010000023.1 GCF_015708085.1 Arthrobacter terrae
TTAATTATATCGGAAAATGAGCAAAATTAACAGCCACCAAGCCACTGGAAACCCCGGGAAATCAAGGAACCGCCAAACCAGTCAGCCGCTATATCCGGAGTCCTGAGCTTTGCTTTCCGGTGATATTCACACCGGAACCACCCAAGACCCACCGTTGTCGGCCCCCCTGCCGTTGCTTGCCCAACTATTCCGGCGGCCTACCGGCAGCAAAGCAACTATCATATTCTCCTCCACAGGCACTCCTGCCACCGGCTGTGAACACAGAGCCACTCCAACCTCTGGTCCGCCGTCCTCTGGCGCAGTTTGCTTAATGCATCTGCACAAAGCCGCGAACGGTGGCACGAGGGAAGGCAATGAGATGACTGATGTAATTACGGTCCGCGGGTTCGTCGCAACGGAAGTACGGCGCTTCACTACGGAGGCTGGAGTCTGTATCGCCAGCTTTGAACTGGGCTCGGTTGAGCGCAAGCAGGACAAAGCCACCAATGAGTGGGTGGATGGGGACACCAACTGGTTTCACGTATCGACCTTTCGTCAGCTGGCTCAGAACACGGCGTTCAGCGTCAACAAGGGTCAACGTGTCATCGTGACCGGCCGGCTAAAGATCCGGCAGTGGGTCCGTGATGACGGGCGTACCGGGACATCGGTAAACCTGGACGCTGACACCTTGGGACACGATTTGTTCTGGGGCACGGCGGTTTTCCAACGGCATGCCGCCCCGCACAGGGAAACCGGAGCCGGGGGAGAGCCGGGCGAGGGATTGGAGAACGGGAGCGGCTCCGGCGAAGACGATGAAACCGCCGCAGCTGCCGGGGATCCAAACGATGGTCCCGCTGGCACCGCTGTGGAGGTTCCCGACGACGTCTCTGCTTTGGAAGAGGGTGGTTTTGTCAATACGGCCACCGGGGAGGTAGTGCCGGCGGAACCGCCGTATTAGCACTAAAGGAACGGATGAACCACGGCGGGCCAGCGGGAGCGCGTATTACGGCGGGCCAGCGGGAGCGTGTATTCGGAGCACTGCCCGGCTTCAGGCGGAAATTCGGGCCCTCCCATGGTTCGGAGAATTGCCGGTGTGGTCCCGGCCCGCAGATAAGGTCAACCGTAATCACCGAATGTGAGTTCTCCTCCGGCAGCGGCTAGCCTTGATGCATGGCGGAATTTATCTACACAATGACCAAGGCACGCAAGGCCGTTGGCGAAAAAGTAATCCTCGACGACGTAAGCATGTCCTTCTTCCCAGGGGCAAAGATCGGCGTCGTGGGTCCCAACGGTGCCGGTAAGTCAACAATTTTGAAGATTATGGCCGGGCTGGACACGCCGTCCAATGGTGAGGCGCGGCTGAGCCCGGGATACTCTGTGGGGATCCTGCTGCAGGAACCGCCGCTGAATGAGGATAAAACCGTGCTGGGAAACGTCCAGGAAGGTGTCGCAGAAATCTACGGGAAGATTCAACGTTTCAACGCCATCTCCGAGGAAATGGCCAGCCCGGACGCCGACTTCGATGTGCTGCTCGAGGAAATGGGCAAACTGCAGGAAGCCATTGATGCCGCCGACGCGTGGGATTTGGATTCCCAGCTCGAACAGGCGATGGACGCTCTGCGCTGCCCACCCGGAGATGCGGATGTCACTGTTCTTTCCGGTGGCGAACGTCGGCGGGTTGCGTTGTGCAAACTGTTGTTGCAGAAGCCGGATCTGCTCCTGCTGGACGAACCGACCAACCACCTTGACGCGGAAAGCGTGCTCTGGCTTGAGCAGCACCTGACCAGTTATACCGGCGCTGTCCTCGCCGTCACCCACGATCGGTACTTCCTGGACCACGTGGCCCAGTGGATAGCAGAAGTGGATCGTGGCCACCTGTACCCCTACGAGGGCAACTACTCCACCTACTTGGAAAAGAAGCGCGCCCGCCTGGAAGTACAGGGTAAGAAAGACGCGAAGCAGGCGAAGCGGCTTACCGAGGAACTGGACTGGGTCCGATCCAACGCCAAGGGCCGGCAGACCAAATCCAAGGCACGTCTGGCCCGTTACGAGGAAATGGCGGCCGAGGCGGACCGCACCCGGAAGCTGGACTTTGAAGAAATCCAGATTCCCCCGGGACCGAGGCTGGGCGGATTGGTACTGGATGCGAAGAATCTGCAGAAGGGGTATGACGATCGCGTCCTGATCGACGGATTGTCCTTCAGCCTTCCCCGCAACGGCATCGTCGGGGTGATCGGCCCCAACGGTGTGGGTAAGACGACGCTTTTCAAGACCATCGTTGGTCTTGAACCGCTGGACAGCGGCGAGCTAAAGGTCGGGGACTCGGTCAAGATTTCCTACGTTGATCAGAGCCGGGGCGGGATTGATCCCAACAAGTCCCTGTGGGAAGTCGTCTCCGATGGTTTGGACTACATTCAGGTCGGTCAGGTGGAGATGCCCTCCCGCGCCTACGTTGCAGCCTTCGGCTTCAAGGGCCCGGACCAGCAGAAAAAGGCAGGAGTGCTCTCCGGAGGCGAGCGCAACAGGCTCAATCTGGCGATGACTTTGAAACAGGGCGGGAATCTGCTCCTGCTCGATGAGCCGACTAACGACCTGGACGTGGAAACTTTGAGCAGCCTGGAGAATGCGCTGCTGGAATTCCCAGGCTGTGCCGTCGTCGTTTCGCACGACCGCTGGTTCCTGGACCGGGTGGCGACGCATATTTTGGCCTATGAGGGCACCGATGACAATCCGGCTAACTGGTATTGGTTCGAGGGTAACTTCGACTCGTACGAGGCCAACAAGATTGAGCGATTGGGTGCAGACGCCGCGCGTCCGCATAGCGTCACGCACCGCCGCCTGACGCGCGACTAGCGCGGGAGGTGAATAAGCAACGGCCGGCCCCTGGGGACCGGCCGTTGCTTTTCGCAAAAACAATTTCCAAAAAAGGTGCAGTGCTTTTGGCATTACCGTTACTACGCGGGCTGCTGTTGTTTGCCCGCCAACACCTCACCTAGGCGGAAGATTTGTCGGGAAGACGGATCATGCCTTCCTGCGCCACCGAAGCTACCAGCTGCCCGGCACGGTTGAAGACCTTCCCGGTATTGAGCCCACGGGCCCCGGAAGCGCTGGGGGATTCGGCCAGATAGAGGAGCCATTCGTCCACGCGGACCGGACGGTGCCACCACATTGCGTGGTCCAGGCTTGCGATGCTGAGCCCCTTGGTGATCCAGCTGATCCCGTGCCGGCGGAGGGAGGGCTCCAGCAGCGTGTAGTCGCTGGCATAGGCGAGCGCTGCACGATGCAGATTCGGGTCATCGGGCATGGTGCCGATGGTTTTAATCCACACGCCCTGGTGTGCTGCGTGGTTGCCGTCCACATGAAGGTAAATGTCGCTCTCGATATGCCGGATGTCGAAGGGCCGGCCGAACGCCCAGGATTGCGCCACCGGGTGGTCGATGCTGCCCAGTAGGTGCGCGGCACTGGGCAGGGTTTCTGGATCGGGGACGTCCAGCGGCATCGTATCCTGGTGTTCAATGCCCGTGTCCGGGACCTGAAATGAAGCGATCATGGACAGGATGGGAACGCCGTTCTGATAGGCGTGCGTTCGCCGGGCCGAGAACGATCGCCCGTCGCGGAGCCGCTGCACGCCGAAGGTGATCGGCTGATTGGCGTCTCCTGGACGCAGGAAATAGCCGTGCATTGAATGCACGGGCCGGTTTGCATCAACGGTCCTGATTGCGGCTATGAGCGACTGCGAAAGCACCTGACCACCGAACACACGCTGCGCAGGCTGTTTCTGCGAGACGCCGACGAAGATTTCCTCGTCCGTTTGCGCGCCGTCGGCCTCACTGAGATCCAGCAGCTCCAGCAGAGTCGTCATTGGTTCCTGTACCGCGGTGGATTCCGTCATGAATTGACTCTATGTGCCATTTCCAAGGCGCTCAAACATTCGTGGCCGGAAACACGATTCGCTGGCTTCGGCGCGCTGGGCGATGATGGAGGGATGGCAACAGTAATCCAGATTCCGCTGCAGATCCGTTTCGGCGATATTGATTCTTATGGGCATGTTAATAACGTGGTTTATCTGCAATATCTCGAGGACGCCCGTGTCCAGCTGTTCCACACGCCGTTGGGCACGGCTGCAGGACCGGGGGCGGGTGCGGCGGATTCCTTTGAGGATCTGGTCGGTGCGGAATTGTTTACGCTGGTTGGCCGGCACGAGATCGAGTATCTTGTGCCGCTGGTCTTCCGTCCGGAACCGGTTTTTGTCAATATCTGGGTTACTCGGCTCGGCGGTTCCAGTTTCGATTTCGGTTACACCGTGGCGGAACGGGACGGCTCCGTAATCTACGCGCAGGCCAGCTCCGGCATAGTCGTGGTGTCGCGTGCGACCGGACGCCCGGTCCGGCTCAGTGCAACGCAACGCCATGCCTTGGAAACCTGGCTGGGCGAGGACGTGCATTTTCGGCGTCGCCAGACCGCGGCCGTCTCGGCGGCTCCGCTTGGTGCCAAAGCATGAGCGGCTTCACGCCGCAGCCGGTCCTTGAACTCGCGGACCAGGGCACGGTGGCTGATCTGCGCACCTTTGTCTCCAGGGCGCGGGCAGCGGACGACGGCGCCACGCGGCTGGTTGCGGCCGGTACCGTTCTGGCCGCCTATGTCTGCGTGATGCGCCCGAAACTGTTGGGTGAGGGGACTCCCACTATTCTGGGGCTGCGCACCATGGCGTTGGCTGTGCCGGCGGACCTTGATGCCACGGTGCCGCTGGCCGCGGTTTCGGATCGGCTGGCTCGAATGTCCGACGACGACGTCAGACTTGCGGTGCCGCCGACGACGCTGCACGAGTCCTGGGCCGGCATCAGTGCGCCCCGGGGAGGTTGGGAACGCGTCACGGAGATCGACCCGGAGGAACTGATCCGGATCGCCGGCGATGGTGCGCGGGAGGTGGCTCAAATCATTCCGGCGAATCCCGGCGCCATGATTGTCAATAATGCCCGTGCCGCCGTTTGGGGACGTCTCATCCCCGGAATGGTTCAGGCGTTGCCCGCTGGCGCCGCCTTTGCCGCCCATGTCCTCGGGTTCCTGACACCGGGGGATACCGCGGTGCTGTTCCGGTCCGCTCGCTGGTTGCGCCTGAGCACCGGCCGCGGCCACGTCCTGATCCGCCCGGGCGCGGAAGCCTGACCAGTCAATTTAAGTGGGCAGCACATCGGCAGCGGCTGGGTCGTGGCTAGGCTGAGTTCACCATCGAATGGGCCGCCCGTTCCAGGTAATCCCAGAGCGTCGCCTCCTGCAGCGGCGGGAGGTTCAGCGCGTCGACGCCGGCGCGCATATGCACCAGCCAGCGGTCGCGGGCCTGCGGCGTTACGACGAACGGGACATGGCGCATCCGCAGTCGCGGGTGGCCGCGCTGCTCCAAATAAGTTCGGGGCCCTCCCCAGTACTGCTCCAGGAACATGCGCATGCGTTCTTCGGCCGGATGCAGATCATCCTCGGGGTACATCGGGCGCAGCAGCGGATCCTGCGCGATCCCCTGATAAAAGACGTGCACCAGCCTGACAAAGGTCTTGTGACCGCCCACAGCATCGTAAAAGCTGCCGCCGTTCGTGTCCGTGTCCGTGCCGGTGCCCGTGCCGATGCCTGTCCCGGTGTCCGTGCTGGTGCCTGCGCCCCCGGAGGTATTGCCGGCCGTGTTGTCAACCGTCATCTGGCTGTGCCTCCGACCGGATCCGACGAAGGTACCGGGTTGTCCGGCGCGGGGGAGTCGGATGCAGGTGCGATGTAGTTCCCCTGCGATCGGTTTCCGAGCCGGAGGATTTCCCCGTTGCGCAGGTACCAGATCGCGCCATCCGGCGCGCGGACCCGGGTGATGCGGAGTCCGACGGACTCCACCACGCCCACGACATCGCTGGTTTCGATGGAATCTCCAATGCCGTATTGGTCTTCCATGGTGATGAAGATGCCGGCCAGGAAGTCTCTGATCAGCTGCTGGCAGCCAAAACCGATGGCGATTCCCAAAATACCGACGCTGGTCAGGACGGGTGCGATGTTGACGCCCAGGACCTGTAGGACGTAGATGACCGCGATGACCACTATCACTACGGTTACCACGGAATTCAACAGCGAACCAATGGTCTCTGCGCGCTTAACCCGGCGTTCGCTGTCAAGCGTGCGCAGAACGGGCTGGGCCCACCTGAATCCCCGGATATTGAGAATGCTGCTGCCGAGGCGGATCCGCCGCACGATGCGCGAGATGACCAAGCGCAGCACGGCCCAGATAATGAAGTTGACCAGAATGGCGATTCCCACAGCCAGCAGCCGGCTCCAGGCCAGATCCCAATTCCACGTCACTATGATGAGCCTTTCCATTGATCCTGTGGATTTCCCTTTCCTTTAACCCTAGCGCCGTTGACCGGGCCGGCTGCACTCTCGGCCTGGCGGTCCTGGGGGTAGTGCATACTTGCTGGTTCTTAGCTGATCAGCGGTTCGTGGTGGACGGGGAAATTCACGCTGCGGGCGATGAAGCACTTTTGCGCAGCCTCCGCGTGCAGCCTGGCGGCCAGCTCTGCCTGGCCGGGGTCCATAAGGCCGAGGACAGGTCGAAGGGTTGCGGAGACAAATTGTCCACTGCCGTCGGGATTCAGCGCCAGCATACCGACCGCCTCGTCACGGTAACTGGTCACTACTAGCCCGTGGTTCACTGCGACATGCAGGTACGAGAGCATGTGACACTGGGCCAGCGCCGTCAGCAGCAATAATTCCGGATTCCAGCGGTCCCGGTCGCCGTGGAAGGTTGGATCCGCTGACCCCTGCAGGGTCGGCAGTCCCACGGCAGAGATCTCATGGCCCCGCCCGTAATCGCGGTACCCGGATGTGCCGGTACCGCGATTACCCGTCCAGGAAACGGATACTGCATAGGAATGCTCGTTGTTGACCATGCACCCAGTGTAGGTCGGGTCGGCCGCAGCCGGGCCGGGCAGTCGAAACCAGCCCCGCCCGGCGGCTGTGCTTACTTGTCTGCCGCGCGCGCCTTCAGCGCACGGACGACGCCATCCCGGCTCTCCAGCACCAAACGGCGCAGCGACGGTGTGTCCGCACCCAGCTCGGATAAAAAGGCATCAGTGGCGTCGATGGTGCTCTGCGCCACCAACTGGGATGGGTAAAGACCGGTGACAATCGTGGAACTGATCTCGTGTGATTTCGTGGCCCAAACCTCGCGGATGGCAGCAAAATATTTGGCCACAAAGGGCTCCAGCAGTTTGGTGTCATTTACCCGGACGAAGCCGCTGATAGCTGAGCGCTGTGCCGCGTTAGGCATGTCGCCGGCCACGACGACGGCGTCCCAGGCCGCTGTCTTGTCCTCCGCCGTCGGAATCGCGGCGCGGGCACCCGCCGCGGCAAGCTCACCGGTCTGGGTGTGATCGCGTGCCAGCTCGGCCTCGATGTCGGCCGCGCCCTTCCGGCCCCCGGTGACCAGGGAGGTGAGCAGCTCCCAGCGCAGGTCTTGATCGACCTCAACGCCGGCCAGTCCGCCGTCACCGGTGAATAGCTGGGCGACGGCATCGAGCTGCTGGGGGCTGCGGGCCAGCGAGCCAAAGGATTTAACGAACTGCAGCTGCGAATCGGATCCCGGTGCAGCTTGCCCGGCGAGGGTGAAGAGCATGTCGGCGGTCTGCTCCGTGACGGCTTGGCAATGGTCTTGGGCAATGTAGAAGGCCAGTGTCGTGGCCAGCTGGCGCAGCAGCACCGTGACCACCGAGGAATCGGACTCGGCGGCAATATTGGCCAGCACCAGATCCACGTATTCGCGGGCCGGGGTTTCGCCGTCGCGCGCCGCGTCCCAGGCCGATCCCCAGACCAGCGTGCGCGGCAGCGAATCCGCGAAGTCTTTCAGATGCGCCTTGGCCACGGCCAGGGAGGTCTCATCCAGCCGGACCTTTGCGTACGCCAGATCGTCGTCGTTGAGCAGGACCAGCGCCGGTCGCGCCATGCCGACCAGCTCGGGAACCTCGGTGCGGTCGGAGTCCACATCCAGCTCCACCCGGTGGGTGCGGACCAGCTTGCCCGAATTTTCTCCCTCGTCGGCCAGATTGTAGAAGCCGATGGCGGCGCGGTGCGGTCGGAGCGTGGGATACTCCCGCACAGCCGACTGCAGCACGGCAAATCCGGTGATAATACCGTCGTCATCCACCGTGATCTGCGGGCGCAGAGTGTTCACGCCGGCCGTTTCCAGCCATAGCGCGGACCAGTTCTTCAGGTCGCGGCCGCTGGAGACCTCCAGCTCGCGCAGCAGATCCGCCAGCTCAGTGTTGCCCCAGGCATGCCGGCCGAAGTAGGCACGCACACCCGCCATGAATTCCTCCTGCCCCACCCAGGCCACCAGCTGGCGGAGCACGGAAGCACCCTTGGCATAAGTGATGCCGTCAAAATTGACCAGCACATCATCCAGGTCCTTGATTTCGGCGACTATCGGGTGTGTGCTGGGCAGTTGGTCCTGCCGGTAGGCCCAGGACTTTTCCATCGAGGAAAAAGTGGTCCAGGCGTTGGTGTACCGGGTGTTTTCCGCCGCCGCGAGCGTGGACATGAACTCCGCGAAGGACTCGTTAAGCCACAGATCGTTCCACCAGCGCATGGTCACCAGATCGCCAAACCACATGTGTGCCAGCTCATGGAGGATGGTGATCGCGCGACGTTCGACGACGGCGTCGGTCACCTTGGAGCGGAACACATACGTTTCCAGGAACGTCACCGCTCCGGCGTTCTCCATTGCACCCGCGTTGAATTCCGGAACGAAGAGCTGATCGTACTTGGCGAAAGGATAGGGCGTGCCGAACTGCTGCTCGTAGAATTCAAAGCCCTGGCGCGTCAGTTCAAAGATATTTTCCGCGTCCAGGTACTGCATGAGGGATTTGCGGGCGAAGACCCCCAGCGGAACGGTGCGGCCGTCGGAGCTGGTGAGCTCGCTGCGGACGTTCTGGTACGGACCGGCGATCAGTGCCGTGATGTAAGAGGAGATCACCGGCGTGGGCGCAAAGTTCCACGTGGCGTTTTGGCCCACCGTCAGCGGTTCCGGCGTCGGTGAGTTAGAGATGACATCCCAGTGAGCGGGGGCTGTGATGTTGAAGGTGAAGGTTGCCTTCAGATCCGGTTGTTCGAAGACGGCAAACATGCGCCGGCTGTCCGGGACCTCGAACTGGCTGTAAAGGTAAACTTCCCCGTCCACCGGATCAACGAAGCGGTGCAGGCCTTCCCCGGTATTCATGTACAGGGCGTCGGCGACGATGGTCAGGACGTTGGTCGCTGCCAGCTGCGGCAGCTGGATGCGGACGCCGTCTGAAACGTCCCTGGGATCAAGCTCGACGCCGTTCAGCGTCACCGAGTGCACCGAGTCGGTGATGGCATCGATGAACGTCGAGGCGCCTGCCGTGGCGCGGAATCTCACCACGGTGACGGAGGAGAACACTGTGTCGCCGCCGGTGAGGTCAAGCGTGACGTTATAGGAGTCCACGGCTATCAGCGAAGCCCGTTCCCGTGCCTGGTCGCGCGTTAGATTCATTCCGGTCAGTTGGTTCTCAGGCACTTGCGTGGCCTCCATTGTTTGGCGGACGGGATGCCGCCGATTGGGATCGCCTGCGACATTGGGTTCATTGTTCCACTTATTTCGCTCCGGCGGCGGATAGCTGACATGTTTGTCATTCGGAAACGACAAGCCGACGGCACGGCGGGACAAGCGCGCTGAGGATTAGGCTGGAGCAAGACCACCAGAACGCTGGAGAGTACATGAATCGCAGGGAGCGTCCAAAGGGAGCCCGAATGGACGCAGGGGAACGCGCGGCCGTGGACAAGCGCGCGCTGCGATTTACGGTTATTTTTCCCTTGGTCCTGGCGATCTGCTTTGGTTTGGCCGGTTACACCCTGCGGGGCGAAGTCCCCAAAGGTGCCCTGCTGCCGTTCGGTGGTTCGCCGTTGACTCCGGTCGGCTTCCTGGGCGTAGGTGCGGCGTGCATAGCCATTGTGGGAATTGCCCTCGGAACTCAGGCGGCGCGGACGTCGCTGCCGCGGGCGGTCCGCCGGCTGCTGCTCGGCGCCGCCTTCGCCGCGGAACTGTTTCTGACGGCGCTTTTCGGGTCAACCTTGGTGGCTCAGGCCGGTAGCGGCGGTGTTCCCAGCGGCCAGCCGGACCCCGTGGTTCTGGCGATGGGCAGCGGCGCGGCCTTGTCTCTCGGGGTGGTGATAGCGATGGTTTACAAGCCGGAGGAGCAGTGGACGCGGCATGACGACGAGGCGCTGCTGGTTGCCTTGGATCCGGAGCTGGCGCGCAACCGGCTGATGTATTGGATCCGTCCGCGCAGTTCGGTTCTGATCATGATCCTGCTCGCCGGAGTTTTACCCGGTGCTTTGATCGCCGTAGCGTTGCCATGGCTGGGGGCGCTGGTCTTCGGCCTGGCGCTGGCAGTAATTTTTTCGCTCACGGCGCTGGTGGACGCCGATCGGGATGGCGCACGGGTGCTGCTGGCGGGAGTGCTCCCGGTGCTGCGTGCTCCGGCGTCGACGGTGGAGGCAGCGGCTGTGCTGGATACGCGTGCTCGCGACTATGGCGGATGGGGGCTGCGCCGGCGTGACGCTACTGCGTCCTTTATGGCGGCCAGTGGTCCCGCCGTCGTCGTCCGGTTGGAAAACGGCTCAGCCGTCATCATTGGCGCACCGAGCAGGGAAGTCGGCGACGAACTGGCAACACTGCTCAACAAGTATGCAGGACGGCAGAGCGCCGAAGGGCCGGCACCGTTGCCGGAATAGTCCGGGCAACTTGTAGGCTGGGAAGCAGGAAGCACGCGATACCGCCACGCAGCCGGATCAGAAACCGCCACGAAAAGGACCCCTCCATGAGCCCCGTCCGCATCCACATCGCCACCGATCACGCCGGCATGGAATTAAGCGCGCATCTGATCGAGCACCTGGGCGCCGCCGGGTACGAAATGGTGGACCATGGGCCGAAGGTCTACGACGCCCAGGATGACTACCCGGCATTTTGTATCAATGCGGCCCGAGCCGTAATGGCGGATCAGGCGAAGGGCATCAATGCACTGGGCATCGTGCTGGGCGGCTCCGGTAACGGCGAGCAGATAGCGGCGAACAAGGTCCACGGAGTCCGTGCGGCACTGGCCTGGAATCTTGACACCGCACGGCTGGCCCGGCAGCACAACGACGCCAACGTAGTCGCGGTTGGCGGACGCCAGCACTCCGTCGAGGAGGCAACACAGATCATTGAGGCGTTTCTGGCGGAACCCTTCAGCGGCGACGAGCGCCATGTACGCCGCATTGCCAAGATCAGCTCTTATGAGGCCACCGGTCAGGTTACGCAGTAGCCCAAGGACTGCATTGACTGCACAGACAGCACAGCCTGCTGCCCAACCGGCGGATCCAAGGAAATAAATATGCCTGAAGGTCACTCAATCCACCGCCTCGCCCGTCAGTTCCAGGATGTCTTTGCCGGCCAGCGGCTTAGTGTTTCCAGCCCGCAGGGGCGCTTCGCTTCCGGCGCAGCGCTGTTGGACGGGCAGGTGTTGCTGCACGCGGACGCGCACGGCAAACAGCTCTTCCTCGGTTTCGACAACGAGCTGGTGCTCCGCGTGCACCTGGGCCTCTACGGGGCCTGGGATTTCGGCGGGGATAAGACCTTCGCAGGCGCCTCAAGCATTGGTGCCCCGCGGCGGATCGGCGAGCGGGAAATCCAACGTGCCCGTACCGGGACGCCCGGTGAAATCGGAATCGAGCCCGGCAGTACGACTGATCCCGAAGGGTACGCCGGGCCACCGGAGCCCAAAGGCGCCGTCCGGGTCCGGCTGGTCTCCGGGCACGGCTGGGCGGATCTGCGCGGACCAACCGCCTGTGAGGTCCTCACCCCTGCGCAGGTGGCGACCGCGATCGGCAAGTTGGGTCCGGATCCCCTGCATAACTGTCCCGGCGATGCCGCCGCATTTTCCCGGCGCGCCGGTGCCAGCCGAACCGCCGTGGCGCTGTTGCTGATGAATCAGCAGGTTCTGGCCGGCGTCGGCAATGTTTACCGGGCTGAGGTTCTCTTCCGGCAGCGCCTTAACCCGTGGTTGCCCGGTTCTGCGTTGTCGGCCCAACGGCTTGCCGCCTTGTGGCTGGACCTTGTCTTGCTGATGCGCGACGGCGTCCGCGACGGCCGGATTATTACGACCCTTCCGGCGGACCGGGCTTCACCAGCAATACCGGTGCCGGTGGGGGAGGCACACTACGTCTACAAGCGGGAAGGACTTCCGTGCCGGATCTGCGGAACTGAGATTGCCCTGATCGAGCTCGGAAACCGGAAGCTGTATTGGTGTCCGCAGTGCCAGGCATCAGGCCCCGGGGCGTGAACTGCTGACCTGAACTGTTGGCGTGAATGCGGGGAGGGGACGCCCGGATGCGGGATCTGAAAAGGAATCGAGGAGAGGGGGCGACGGGAATCGAACCCGCGTCATCAGTTTGGAAAACTGAGGCTTTACCATTAAGCTACGCCCCCATGCCGGCCGCGGCGAAACACGTTCGCTCCGTCGGCCGGGTATAACTACACCATACCGGGGGCAGGTGCTGTCAAATGGCAGCTGGCTGGAGACCGGATTATGCCGGGAATTGTGCACAGACCATGTTTTGCCCGTAGACTTACCGGTGCATTGCGGGGCGTGGCGCAGCTTGGTAGCGCACCTGGTTTGGGACCAGGGGGTCGCGTGTTCGAATCACGTCGCCCCGACTCAGCATTGTCCGACAGCACAAACGCCGGACACATGCTGCTATTGACCAATCACCTATCGACCATTTCAGGAGTACATGCTGTGAAGAGCGCCGTCGAAAACCTCACACCCACTCGGGTCAAGCTCAATGTTGAGGTTCCTTTCGAGGAATTGAAGCCCAGCATCGATGAGGCATACAAGACGATTGCTACCCAGGTCCAGGTACCGGGCTTCCGCAAGGGCAAAGTCCCGAATCGTCTGATTGACCAGCGCGTTGGCCGCGGGTATGTCCTGGAGACGGCGGTCAATGACGGTCTCAACGGTTGGTACCAGGCTGCGGTCCAGGAAGCGGGCATCAGCCCGCTCAGCCGCCCCGAGGTTGAAATCACCGAGGTCCCGGACCCGGCCGCGACCGAAGGCGGGCTGAAGTTCCACGTCGAGGTGGACGTCCGTCCCGAGATTGAACTCCCTGACTACAGCGCAATCGCTGTCGAGGTGGCAGCGGCTGAGACCGCGGATGAGGACATCGACAAGTCCCTTGATGAGCTGCGCGGCCGCTTCGGCACGCTGAAGACCCTTGATCGTCCGGCCGCTGAGGGTGATTTCCTTTCGATTGACATCGCCGCCCGGATCGACGGCGAGGAGGTCGACTCCGCTTCAGGGCTTTCCTATGAGGTTGGCGCCGGCACCATGCTGGAGGGCCTCGATGAGGCGGTCACCGGTCTGAGCGTGGATGAAGTGACCGTCTTCGATACCAAGCTGGCCGGCGGGGACCATGCAGGTGAAGCCGCTCAGGTGACGGTGACGGTGCGCTCTGTCAAGGAGCGCGAGCTTCCGGTAGCTGACAATGATTTTGCCGAGTTGGCCAGTGAATTCGACACGATTGCAGAGCTGCGCGAGGATCTGGCCAAGCAGGTCGCCGAAGCCAAGGTTGTAGACCAGGGCGTCGAGGCCCGGGACAAGGTCCTGGATAAGCTCCTGGAAATGATCGAAGTTCCTATTCCGGAATCCGTCATCGCCGAGCAGCTGGAACAGCATTTCAACGGCGAAGGCGGCCACGGTGGCGAGGACCATGACACGGAAGAACATCGTGCCGAGGTCAGAACGAACACCGAGCGCGCATTCCGCAATGAGATCATCCTTGACTCCATTGCGGACAAGGAAGAAATCGGTGTCAGCCAGAACGAACTGATCGAATACATCGTTTCCTCCGCCAGCCAGTACGGCATGGAGCCGAACCAGTTCGCACAGATGCTTGACTCCACCGGTCAGGTCTCGATGATTGTCTCCGAGGTCCGCCGCCGCAAGGCGCTGGCCGCGGTTCTGGCGCAGGCCAACGTCACCGACACCAACGGCGAGGCGGTGGATCTGAGCTCTTTTGTGAGCGCCGGTGACGACGAGGCCGAAGCCGACGATGTGGAAGCCAACGACGAAATCGAGACGCTGGAGGCCGACGACGTCGACGCAGCGGAAGACGCAAATGATGCAGCGGTTGATGCAGCAAAATCGGCTGAAGAAGACGCTCCTGCCGGCGATGACCCGGGCGCAGCCCGCTTCTAGCGGCACCGTTGGGCAGCTGCCTTCCTCGGCGCTCTATTAGGGCAGAAAGGTCCTTTTAGACGGTCGGGTCCTTTCGGACGGTCATGTCCTTTTAGGGCAGGAACGTGCTTTTAGGACACCATTGCCGCTGCACTGTGACCGGTATTGATGCCGCCGCCGGCTCCCTTTGGGGCCGGCGGCGGCATGCTTTAAGTCCGCGTGCGCCGCCGTCGTCCATCCTGCTGACGGTGATGCGCCGTCAGCGAACAGGTAGGTTTCACGAAACAAAATGTCGGTCGAAACCGCTACTGTCCATGGAAGAGATGTTCGCAGGATGACAGTGCTCGTTGAAGTAGATGTAGAGCCGGCACGCAGTCACGATCGAGAGGCAGTTTCACCATGACACAGCAAAGTACAGCGCCGACGATGGCGACGCAGGACGCGTCGGGCCGCGATGACTACATTTTCAATCGACTGCTCAAGGAGCGGATTATCTGGTTGGGCTCGGAGGTCCGCGACGATAATGCGAACGTCATTTGCTCCCAGTTGCTGCTGCTCTCCGCCGAGAATCCGGAAAAGGACATCTTCCTCTACATCAACTCGCCCGGCGGGTCCGTAACCGCGGGTATGGCGATTTACGACACGATGAAGTACATCCCCAATGACGTGGTGACGGTAGCTACCGGTTTGGCGGCTTCGATGGGTCAGTTCCTGCTGTCCTCCGGTACCAAGGGCAAACGCTACGCCACCCCGCACGCACGTATTCTCATGCACCAGCCCTCCGGTGGGATCGGTGGAACCGCGTCGGACATTAAGATCCAGGCGGAACTGATTTTGCACATGAAGAAGGTCATGGCTGACCTGACCGCCGAACAGACCGGACAGTCGGTGGAAAAGATCCTTAAGGACAACGACCGCGACAAGTGGTTCACGGCTGAAGAGGCGCTGGAGTACGGCTTCTTCGACAAGATCGCAGCGCATGCCGGCTCCGTCTCCGGCGGTGGTGGAACTGCCCAGGAATAGTCACAGTTCCCCGTCTACGCCGATTTCCCATACTTCAGGAGCTTAGAGAACAATGACCTATAATTTCGGAGCATCAGCCGGTGGCTTCGCAGCCAATATGCCCACAGACCGGTACGTGCTGCCTCAGTTCGAGGAGCGCACACCCTACGGCTTCAAGCGTCAGGATCCTTACACCAAGCTGTTCGAGGACCGGATCATTTTCCTTGGCGTTCAGGTTGACGACGCCTCCGCAGACGATGTGATGGCGCAGTTGCTGGTGCTGGAATCGACCGATCCGGATCGTGACATCACCCTTTACATCAACTCGCCCGGTGGATCTTTTACCGCTATGACTGCTATTTACGACACCATGCAGTTTGTCCGGCCGGAGATCCAGACCGTGTGCCTGGGCCAGGCGGCCAGCGCCGCAGCGGTACTGCTTGCCGCCGGGGCGCCCGGCAAGCGATTGGCGCTGCCAAACGCCCGGGTGCTGATTCACCAGCCGGCCCTGTCCGGTGGCGATGGAGGTCAGGCCTCTGATATTGAAATCCAGGCCAATGAGGTCATGCGCATGCGCACCTGGCTGGAGGACACGCTCGCCCACCACTCCGGGCGGACCCCGGCGCAGGTCAATAACGACATCGAGCGGGACAAGATCCTCACCGCGGCTGAGGCCAAGGAATACGGCCTGATCGACGAGGTGCTGGCTCCCCGGAAGATTAAGCCGCAGGCCATCACCAAGTAGCTGCCGATGAGTACCGTCGGGGCGGGCAGGAAAAGTGCGCCGCTCCGGCGTTTGGCTTCCACGCAGGACCGGTTTTGTGGCTTAGAGTGGAGAAAGGGTACGGGGCATGACCGCCCGTACCAACGGTCCGTTTCACGGGCCAAGGCGCATTCGCGCCCAATGCGAAAGGGAAACACAGATGGCTCGGATGGGTGAGAGCACTGATCTACTGAAGTGTTCTTTTTGTGGCAAGAGCCAGAAGCAGGTCCGGAAACTCATCGCCGGTCCCGGTGTTTATATCTGCGATGAATGCATTGAACTGTGCAACGAGATCATCGAAGAGGAATTGGCCGAAGTAGCCGATCTGGGCAGTTTTGAACTTCCCAAGCCGCGTGAGATCTTTGACTTTCTGCAGGAATATGTCATTGGTCAGGAGCCGGCGAAGCGTTCCCTGGCGGTGGCCGTCTACAACCATTACAAGCGGATTCAGGCGGGCCACGGTTCACGGGGTAATGCCCTTGCCGAGGGCGGAGCCCACGAGGAAGTAGAACTGGCCAAGTCCAACATTCTGCTCATTGGACCCACCGGCTGCGGTAAAACGTACCTGGCGCAGACACTCGCCCGACGGCTCAACGTTCCGTTCGCCGTCGCCGATGCGACCGCATTGACTGAGGCTGGTTACGTCGGCGAAGACGTTGAAAATATCCTGCTGAAGCTGATCCAGGCCGCTGACTACGACGTCAAAAAAGCCGAGCAGGGAATTATCTACATAGACGAGATCGACAAGATCTCCCGCAAGAGCGAGAATCCATCCATCACCCGGGACGTCTCCGGGGAGGGCGTGCAGCAGGCGCTGCTGAAGATTCTTGAGGGAACCGTCGCCTCCGTGCCGCCGCAGGGCGGGCGGAAACATCCGCACCAGGAATTTATTCAGATCGACACCACGAATGTGCTCTTCATTGTGGCCGGCGCCTTTGCCGGGCTGGAAGAAATCATTGGTTCACGGGCCGGGAAGAAGGGCATTGGCTTTGGCGCCCCGCTGAGCGCACTTAAGCGTGTCGAAGCCAGCTACGGTGATGTCATGCCGGAGGACCTGCTGAAGTTCGGGCTGATTCCCGAATTCATCGGCCGGCTGCCGGTCATCACCACCGTCTCGCATCTGGATCGTGCGGCGCTGATCCAAATCCTGTCCGAGCCGAAGAACGCTCTGGTCAAGCAGTACCAGAAAATGTTCATGCTCGACGGTGTGGAGTTGGTCTTTGAAGACGATGCCCTCGACGCGATTGCCGATAAGGCGCTGGATCGGGGCACGGGGGCCCGTGGGCTGCGGGCCATTATGGAAGAGGTACTGCAGCCGGTGATGTTCGACCTGCCCGGTCGGGACGATATCGCCAGCGTGGTGATCACCGCCGAAGTGGTGAACTCGACCACCGAGCCGACCCTGATCCCGCATGACGTGGTGGCGAAGCGGCGTAATAAGTCGGCCTGACGCCGCTGATTCAGATCCGCTGCCGTTTTGCGGGCCGCTGCAGTTTCCTGTCCCACACCAGATCTGCACTGTTTCCAGATGATCCAATGAGGAGAGACCCATGACTGAATCCGCGAATTCGAACTCCGAAACGGCAAAGACCAATAGCGCAGATTTCTGGTTTGACCCGCTGTGCCCGTTTGCCTGGGCAACGTCCCGGTGGATCGGCGAGGTGGAAAAGGTCCGGGATATTTCCGTTCAGTGGCATGTAATGAGCCTTTCGATGCTCAATGCGGGACGAGGCGGCCTGTCCGATGACTACGAAGCGCTGATGAAACGCGGCCTCGGTCCGGTGCGCGTGATCACCGCGGCACGGGAGTTGCACGGTGCCCAATACGTCAAGGAGCTCTACGACGCGATGGGCACCGAAATCCATGTGAACGGCAATCAGGACTATACGGAAGTCATTGCCAAGGCGCTGGCTCAGGTGGGGCTCGAATCCGATCTGCAGAGGTTCGCTGCCGAGGACACGTACGACGGGCCGCTTCGCGCCAGCCATGAGTCCGGCATCAGTTTAGTGGGTGCGGACGTCGGTACTCCCGTGGTGTCCTTTAACGGAACGGCGTTTTTCGGCCCGGTGATCACCCGTATCCCCCGTGGCGAAGATGCCGGGCGGCTGTGGGATGCAACCGTCACTCTCGCCGGGTTCCCCTACTTCTTCGAACTCAAGCGCAGCCGCACCGAAGACCCGCAGGCCGAGTAGACTTAGCTGTCTTTACCGGCATCCGTAAATAAGTGCAGAAGAAACCGCCATGATGTCTCTGTCAGAGCGCCCACGGACAGCGCTGTTGGTTATTGATGTCCAGAATGACGTCGTAGCCGGTGCTTACAATCGTGAGCGCGTGATTGCCAACATTGCCGCTCTTGTGGAGAAGGCAAGAGTGTAGGGCGCACCGGTCATCTGGTTTCAGCACTGCGACGATGAACTGCCCCAGGACAGCGATGGCTGGCGGTACGTCTTCGAGCTGACGCGTCAGGATCGTGACAGGGGCGCAGACGGATGCGTGTATCCGGTCCACACTGCACGGGGCGATCATCCGCGGCTACGATGCAACCTTGGTCAGTGACGCCCATACCACCGAGGATCAGAGCGAATGGGGTGCACCGGCACCGGATCTGGTGATCGCGCACACGAACCTCTACTGGCAATATGAGAGAGCTCCAAGGCGGAACCGTAACCACGGACTCGGTCGACTTCGCCGGGACCGGGAACTAGGCAGGTTTGGCTTCCAGCAGCCGCAAACGCCCTTCCCGGGCTTGGGCAGAGCACCTGCGGCTGCGTTGATTGTCCCCGGTGCATCGTGGTGAGCGGGTCGCTCAGTTACCTCTGGCTGGGTTCCTGAACCGGCTCCTCCACGGGTGCGAGAACGATGTCGGTTACGGCCAGTTCGGCTCCCTCGGCGAGGGTGAGCTCCCGGACATTACCTGCGGCGCGCAGATCGCCGTGACCTGCCTGCAGCCGGGCCAACGCTCCGGCCGGGGCGCAGATAGTGGCGCTGAGGACCTCGGTCCGCTGCTTGACCTTGGCCTCGGACTTGGCCTTACGGATTCCGCTCAGTGCCGCTCCGACGGTGGCCAGCATGGTGACATCCCCTGAACCTTCGCCCGTGGCATTGGTCGACGGGCGGTAGGCTACCGGCCATGGCGTGCGGTGCACGGACCCGCTGCGCCACCAGGACCAGACCTCATCGGTGGCGAACGGGATGAACGGCGCGAAAAGCCGCAGCAGGGAATCCAGTGCGGTGGCCAGCGTCGCGAGCACGGAGGCCTGCCCGGCGTCACCGGCGGCGCCATAGGCCCGGTCCTTAATGAGCTCCACATAGTCGTCGGTGAAGGACCAGAAGAACGTTTCCGTCAACTGCAGCGCCCGGGCATAGTCATAGGCCTCAAACGCTGCCGTGGACTGATCGACGACGTCCGCCAGCTGAGCCAGCAGCGCCATATCCAAAGGATTGGACAAGGAGTTGGTGGCGGGCCCCGACGCGGGCGCTTTTTCCGCGTTGCGGAGACCAGCCCCGGGGTTAGTCGCCGGTCCCGATGCGCCGGGACCCGTCGCGCTGAGCACCGATGCCTCGGTGGCGCCGAGATTGAGCACAAACTTGGACGCATTGAGCAGCTTGATGGCCAGTCGTCGGCCGATCTTCATCTGGCCGATTTCATACGCGGTGTCCGCCCCGAGCTTGGCGGAAGCGGCCCAATAACGCACCGCATCCGAGCCGAAGTCCTTGAGCACGTCCGTGGGAACCACTACGTTGCCCTTGGACTTGGACATTTTTTTGCGGTCCGGATCCAGGATCCAACCGGAAATGGCGGCGTGCTTCCAAGGTGCGGCTGACTGCAGAGCATCGGCACGGACCACACTGGAAAACAGCCAGGTCCGGATGATGTCGTGGCCCTGCGGACGCAGATCAAAGGGGAAGACCTTGGCGAAGAGGTCCTCGTCCCGGCTCCAGCCACCAACAATCTGCGGGGTCAATGAGGAGGTCGCCCACGTATCCAGGACATCCGCGTCCCCGGTGAATCCGCCGGGGACGTCGCGCTGTGCTTCGTCAAAGCCGGGAGCCGGCTCCGCGACGGGATCCACCGGCAGGGTCTGGTCCGCCGGGAGGATCGGCTGCGCGTAGTCCGGGTTACCGGCGCTGTCGAGCGGGTACCAGACCGGTATCGGGACGCCGAAGAAGCGCTGCCGGGAAACCAGCCAGTCGCCGTTGAGCCCCTGCACCCAGTTCTCATAGCGCGAGCGCATGAATGCCGGGTGAAACGCGACTTCCTTGCCCCGGCCAATGAGTCTTTCGCGCCGGTCGGCGTCGCGGCCGCCGTTACGCAGGTACCATTGCCGGCTGGTAACGACCTCCAGTGGCTTGTCGCCGCGTTCGTAGAAGTTCACCGAATGCGTAATCGGCTTCGGCTCGCCGTCCAGGTCTCCGCTTTCGCGCAGCTGTGCCACTACCGTTTCCTTGGCGCTGAACGTGGTCTTGCCGGCCAGCGCCGCATAGTGCGCGACGCCGTCGCCCTTTATCCATGACGGCGTATCGGCGAGGATGCGCCCGTCCCGGCCCACGATGGCCCGGGTCGGCAGCTGCAGTTCGCGCCACCACGTGACGTCGGTCAGGTCCCCGAAGGTGCAGACCATAACCAGGCCGGAACCCTTGTCCGCCTTGGCCAGCGGATGGGCTTTGACCTCTACCTCCACGCCGTAGAGAGGCGAAAAGACCGTGCTGCCGAACAAGGCCTGATACCGCTCGTCATCCGGGTGCGCCACCAGGGCCACGCAGGCAGGAATCAATTCGGGCCGGGTGGTCTCAATGAAAACCCGGTCGCCGTCCGCGCGGTGGAAGGCCACCCGATGGAAAGCGCCCGGACGTTCCCGGTCCTCCAACTCCGCCTGGGCAACGGCGGTGCGGTACGTGACATCCCAGAGGGTCGGCGCTTCGGCCATGTAGGCGTCTCCGGCGGCCAGATTGGCCAGGAAAGCCCGCTGGCTCACGGCACGGGAGGAGCCATCAATGGTCCGGTACGTCAGCTCCCAATCCACCGACAGCCCTAAGGTACTGAACAGGTCCTCGAAAACCTTTTCGTCTTCCACGGCAAGCTCTTCACACAGCTCAATGAAGTTCCGGCGCGAAATCTGGATGAAGTCACGTTCGTTTTTTGCCGGCTGTGCAGGCGGGGTGAACGCCGCGTCGTAGTGCAGCTTCGGGTCGCATCGGACACCGTAATAGTTCTGCACCCGCCGTTCGGTGGGCAGACCGTTGTCATCCCAGCCCATCGGGTAGAAAACGTTCTTGCCGCGCATCCGCTGATAGCGGGCCAGGACGTCGGTCTGCGTGTAGGAGAACATGTGACCCACATGCAGTGACCCGGACGCGGTGGGCGGGGGAGTATCGATCGAATAGACCTGCTCCCTGCTGGTGTTCCGATCAAACTTGTACGTCCCCTGTTCCCGCCAGCGCTTGGTCAGCACGGCTTCGAGCCCCTCCAAGGCGGGCTTATCGGGGACGGAGGACGTGGGTGCGGCGGGCGTGTCTGTGCCCGGAAGATGGTCAGCCATGTTCCGATTCTTTCATGTCCCCGGTGTTGGGCAGATCCCGGACTAGATTAGAACCATGACCGAATCCCCGCTTTCCGCATCCGCCTCATCCGCATCCCCGTCCGTTTCCCCGTCTGCAGCGCCGGGGCGTCTCCGGCGCGCAGTGGTGACGGGGGCGAGCTCGGGCATCGGTGCTGCCACGGTTCGCAAGCTGTGTGCGGACGGATGGTACGTCGTCGCCGTCGCCCGCCGGACAGACCGGCTCGAGGCGTTGGCCGCTGATACAGGTGCAGTGCCGTTCACGGCCGATGTGACGGACGACGGCGCCGTGGCGGCTTTGCAGACGTTTGTGGCCGGCCGCGGCGGCTTGGACACGTTGGTCAACATTGCCGGCGGTGCACGTGGAGCGGACAAGATGGCCGACGGCAAGCAGGATGACTGGGACTGGATGTACCGGGTGAATGTTCTCGGCACGATGCGGATGATCCGGGCGTTCCTGCCGGCGCTGCGCGACCACGGCGAGGGCACGGTGCTGAACCTGACATCGACAGCAGGCATCGAGGCCTATGCGGGGGGCGGGGGCTATAACGCTGCAAAGTTTGCCCAGCATGCGCTCACCAAGGCGCTTCGGCTGGAGGAGGTTGAGAACAACCTGCGCGTCATTGAGGTCCTGCCGGGCATGGTGCACACCGAGGAATTCGCCTTGAACCGGCTCGGTGGGAACGAGGCCGCGGCGCAGAAGACATACGCTGGCGTGGACAAACCGCTCACGGCCGGCGACGTCGCCGATGTCCTCGCTTACGCGCTGAATCTTCCGCATCACATTAACATGGACCAGATCGTCGTCCGCCCTGTTGCCCAGGCAGCGGCGTATAAGGTGATCCGCAGCGGTTCGTGACGTTCGGGCGGACGCAAGGCCGCGGCGCTGCCGCCGCGGAATCGTTCCAGCACGGCTGCAGCAGCGACGGCGCGTTCATTAAGTTGTGCCGGATCTGCGGGGGCGGACCAATTCAGTCGGACCAATTCAGTCGGTGGGCAGACTAAGCCTGGCCAGTACCGCGGCGTGATCGCTGCCGCCGATTATCTCGGTGGTGTACCAGATCGGGCGCAGATCCGGGCTGCTCAGCACGTGATCAATGGTTGCGAAGGGCGGAACTGCCGCACCAATGGGCCATGTCGGTACCAGTGACTGCCCGGCCGCGGAGGCAGCATCCGTGAACCCGGTGGCCAGCAATTCGCGAAAGCCCGCGTGATCAAGGGTCGAATTAAAATCTCCCAGCATTACGGCTCGAGTGCCCGGTCGGCTTGCGCCCCTGACCAGCGCGGAGGTGCGTGACCATTCGTCCACTTGTTGCGGCCGGGGTGAGGTGATGTGGACGGCAGAAAAGAGCACGGGGATCTCGGAGGCACCGTTCGCCAGCACAATCGTGGCCTGCCGCAGACTGTTGTCTTCCGGGCCCGGGATGCTCTCGGGACGCATTGGGAAGCGCGAATAGAGCCCGCTCCCGCCGGGAACCCGGCGAACGTCACTTTGCGGCAGCTCTCGCCCAAGACCGGCCTTCTGCAGGTCGCGGGCGAGATAACGGTTGAGGTCCACCACGACGAGGACATCCACCTTGTGCCGCCGGACGGCGGCCACAATGTCCGCGGGCGAGGCTTTTGCGTCGCGGGCGTTGATTGACATGACCGTCAGCGACGGTCCGGCTGGTTCCGGCTGGGGCGGAAGGAGACGCGGTACTACCCAGAACAGCTGCAGCACCAGGGCACAGGCACAGGCAGCGGCGAGCACGCGGAAGAACCTGTGCCCGCTCCTTCGAAAGGCTACCCAAGCACCCACCAGAGCTCCGCCAAGCGGGAGCGCCAAATAGGGAGTGAACGTGACGAGCTGGATCCACGGTGTGCCAAGATCGGCCGGAACCAGACGCACCAGGGTCAGCAGTACCGCCGGGAGCCCGAGGACAAGGGCTGCAGCCATGAGGAAGCCAAGCCGGCGGGGCCGGCGCTCCTGCGTAACTGCTGGCACCACCCGAGGCTCCATGGCGCCAGCATAGCGACCTATCGGACGGCAGGGAAGGAGTAGCGGGTGCTGCGGCGGGCCAAGGACCCGCTCCTGCCACCCGGGCCGATAGGCACTTTACCTGCCGGTCCCCTAGACTAGAAGGACCAGCGTTGATCCGGCCATCACCGGTGAGCCTCCGGAAGAAAGTTTTGCGCAGTAGACGGCGTGCAACCAGTAGAACCGGACGGGTAAGCCCGTTACAGCAGCTAATGAGCGGCCGACGCCGAATGGCACATAAAGTGCAGCGGCGGCGGTAAGTGAGGTGGTACCGCGGTATCCGCCCGGACCGCAGCGGGACGCCCCTGGTGGGAATCACCGTGCGGATCGGGATGGGCGCCGTCCTCGCATCCTGAATGCAGAATTGTTCACTTTTCCCACAGGATGATGAGATGACCCACTACCCGAAGGCCAGTACAGAACCCGCGTCGCACGAACCCGAGCTGCACGACCCCGAGCTGCACGAACCCGCGTCGCACGAACCCGGCACCGCGCCCCGCCCGGGTGCCACGCACGTTGCGGCTGCCGCGCGTTTCCCCGAGATCGAGGAACGCATCCTCAAATACTGGGCCCGGGACGGCACTTTCCAGGCCAGCATCGACAACCGGCCCTCCGCTTTGGAGGATCAACCGCCCGGGGGCAATGAGTTCGTTTTCTACGACGGCCCTCCCTTTGCCAACGGCCTGCCGCATTACGGTCATCTACTGACCGGTTACGTCAAGGACCTGGTGGCCCGCTACCAGACCCAGCTCGGGCGGAGGGTGGAGCGCCGCTTCGGCTGGGACACGCACGGACTGCCCGCCGAGCTGGAGGCGATGAAGCAACTGGGTATGACGGATAAGCAGCAGATCGAAACAATGGGGATCGACAAATTCAACGATGCCTGCCGCTCCTCCGTGATGAAATACGCCGGCGAATGGCAGGAATACGTCACCCGCCAGGCACGCTGGGTGGACTTCGACAATGACTACAAAACGCTCAACGTCGAGTACATGGAATCCGTGCTCTGGGCCTTCAAACAGCTGCACGAAAAGGGCCTCACCTACAGCGGGTACCGGGTGCTGCCCTACTGCTGGAAGGATGAAACGCCGCTGTCCAATCATGAGCTGCGGATGGACGATGACGTCTACAAGATGCGCCAGGACCAGACGGTCACCGTCAGCTTCCCACTCAAGGCCGGAGAGTCCGGGATCTCCCGGCGGCTCGCCGGAGTGCAGGCGCTGGCCTGGACCACCACGCCCTGGACGCTGCCCACTAACCTCGCTCTCGCCGTCGGACCTGAGATCAGTTACGTGGTCGTTCCGTCCGGTCCGCACGGCATCGCGACCGGCGCGGCGAGCGGTAAGGGATTCCTGATCGCCTCGGATCTGCTTGCCGGCTATGCCAAGGACCTCGGCTATGACGACGGCGCCGCGGCCGCGGAGGCGGTCACCGAGACGCTCCTGGGCGCCGAGCTGGCGGGTCTGGAATACGAACCGCTCTGGGATACCTTCGAGGACACAGAGAAATACGGCACCCAGCACGCCTGGCGGATTCTGCTGGCCGACTACGTTACGACCACCGACGGTACCGGGATTGTGCATCAGGCACCGGCCTACGGTGAGGACGATCAAAAGGTCTGCGAGCAGGCAGGCATTCCGGTCGTGCTGTCGGTCGACGACGGCGCCAGGTTCCTGCCGCTGTTTGCCGGCGGCGCGCTCGGCGGGATCGTGGGGCTGCAGGTCTTTGAGGCGAATAAGCCGATCACCCGGGTGCTGCGCGCGGAGGGGCGACTGATCCGGCAGGCCAGCTATGAGCACAGCTACCCGCATTGCTGGCGCTGCCGCAACCCGCTGATCTACCGGGCGGTGTCCTCGTGGTACGTGCAGGTGACCGCGTTCCGCGAGCGGATGGTGGAGCTGAACCAGGACATCAACTGGATCCCCGGGAACGTCAAGGACGGTCAATTCGGCAAATGGCTGGCGAACGCCCGGGACTGGTCAATCAGCCGGAACCGGTATTGGGGCAGCCCGATCCCGGTCTGGCAGTCCGATGACCCGGATTTCCCGCGCACAGAGGTGTACGGATCCCTGGCCGAGCTGCACAACGCCTTTGGCCGCCTGCCGCTGAATAAGGAAGGGCAGGTGGACCTGCACCGGCCGTTCATCGATGAGCTGACGCGGCCCAATCCAGACGATCCCCGCACTCCGGAACAGGGCCAGTCAACCATGCGCCGGGTGGAGGATGTGCTCGACGTCTGGTTTGATTCCGGCTCGATGCCATACGGCCAGGTGCATTACCCGTTCCAGAATGCCGACTGGTTCCAGTCGCACAATCCGGCAGACTTCATCGTGGAGTACATCGGGCAGACCCGCGGCTGGTTCTACATGCTGCATGTGCTCTCCACCGCGCTGTTTGACCGGCCGGCCTTCCGCAACGTGGTCAGTCACGGCATTGTCCTGGGCTCGGACGGGCAGAAGATGTCCAAGAGTCTGCACAATTATCCGGATGTGTCCGAGGTGCTGGACCGGGACGGTTCCGACGCCATGCGCTGGTTCCTGATGGCCAGTCCGATCCTGCGCGGCGGTAACCTGATTGTCACCGAGCAGGGCATCCGGGATGGTGTTCGGCAGGTCATTCTGCCGTTGTGGAATGTGTACAGCTTCTTCACGCTGTACACCAACGCCGCCGGGAACGGGGCCGGCTACGACGCCAGGATCCGTCACGACGGCTATAGTGATCCGCTGGATGAATACCTGTTGTCCCAGACCGGGGAGCTGGTCCGCGGGGTGAGCCAGGCGCTGGACGGCTACGACATCTCCGGGGCGTGCGGTGAGCTGCGCAGCTATTTGGATATGCTCACCAACTGGTATGTACGCCGCAGCCGGCAGCGGTTCTTCGATGAAGACCGGGACGCGTTTGACGCGCTCTACACCGCGCTGGAAACCGTTTGCCGGGTGGCTGCGCCGCTGCTGCCGCTGGTCACCGAGGAAATCTGGCGCGGACTGACCGGCGAACGCTCGGTGCACCTGACCGACTGGCCGGACGCGCACATGTTCGGTGCCAATCCGGAGTTGGTGCAGCAGATGACCCGCACGCAGATGATCTGTTCCACCGGTTCCAGCCTGCGCAAGGCCGCGAAACTGCGGGTGCGCCTGCCGCTGCAGGAACTGACCGTCGTCGTCCCCGGCGCTGCCGCCCTGGCAGCGTACGCCGCCGTCATCGCGGACGAACTGAACATCCGCACCGTCCGGCTGCTGGATTCCTCGCAGGCAGCCCCGGAGCACTTCGGCATCGAAGAAAAACTGGTGGTCAATGCCCGGGTGGCCGGACCGCGTTTGGGCAAGGACGTCCAGCGCGCCATCAAGGGCGCAAAATCCGGCGACTGGTCCGTCAGTGCGGACCGTACCGTCACGGCCGGCGGACTGGAACTGGAAGCGCAGGAATATACGCTGGAAACAGTGGTGGCGCAGTCCGACGGCGGCACAGCGGCGGCGGTGGCGATGCTCCCCGGCGGTGGGTTCGTGGTGCTCAATACTGAGATCACCCCGGAGCTGGAAGCCGAGGGCGTGGCACGGGACATGGTCCGCACCATCCAGCAGGCCCGCAAGGACGCTGATCTGCAGGTCAGTGACCGCATTTTCACGACGGTTTCCGGCCCTCAGGAGGTCATTGACGCGCTGCACGCCAATGCCGGACTGGTGCGGGCGGAGACGCTCTCCGTAGGACTCGAACTGGTCCCCGGCGACGTGGACATCACCGTCACAGTGGCACGCACTACAGCGACAGCGGCTGCCGTGGAAACAGCAGTTGAAGGGATGGTTGTCCAGTGAGCGGAGCAGAGAGCATGCACGACGAATTCTCGGTGGAAAGCGTCTACGCGGAACTGCTGGGCCGCGCACCGGAAAACAAAATGGAACCGCGGCTGGCTCCGTTGTTCCGCGCGATGGACGTGCTGGGGGAGCCGAACAAGGCCTTCCCCGTCATCCACATCACCGGAACCAATGGTAAAACCTCGACGGCGCGGATGATCGAAGCCGGGCTGCGGGCCCACGGACTGCGGACGGGCCGATACACCAGCCCGCATCTTTCCAAGGTTACGGAACGGATCAGCATCGACGGCGCGCCCGTGCCGGATGAGACGTTCGTGCGCATCTGGGACGAGATCCGCCCGTATCTGGCGATAGTGGATGCCGAGCTCGCAGCGGATTCGCAGCCGCGGCTGACGTACTTTGAGTGCCTGACAATTCTGGCCTTTGCGGTCTTTGCCGACGAACCGGTTGACGTTGCCGTGCTTGAGGTCGGCTTGGGCGGAATAACCGATGCCACGAACGTCGCTGACGGGCAGGTAGCGGTGGTGACGCCGATTTCGCTGGACCACACCGAGCTTCTGGGAGACACCACCGGGGATATTGCGGTGGAAAAATCCGGGATCATCAAAGAGGGTGCCTTTCTGGTCAGCGCGGCACAACCGGTGGACGCGGCCCAGACGCTATTGGAAGCGGCGCGGGAAAAGAACGCAGAGTTCCGCTTCGAAGGGGTCGAGTTCGGCGTGGAGAACCGCTCGGTCGCCGTCGGCGGCCAAATGGTGACGGTGCAGGGACTGGCGGGCCGTTATCCGGATTTGGTGCTTCCGCTGCACGGGGCGCACCAGGCAGAGAACGCGGCCGTCGCCGTTGCGGCTCTTGAGGCGTTTTTTGGCGGCGGAACCAGGGAACTGGATATCGACGTCGTCCGTACCGCTTTCGAATCGGTCAGCTCACCGGGACGGCTTGAAGTCCTCCGCACCGCGCCGACGGTAGTGGTGGACGCTGCGCACAACCCCGCCGGCATCGCTGCCAGTGCCCAGGCACTGCAGGAGGCTTTTGCCTTCAGCAAGCTGGTGCTGGTCCTGGGCATCCTAAAAGAGAAGGACGCGGAAGGAATTCTGCATCAGCTCCGGGAATCCTACGGCGACGAGGCGGAGGAGATCTGCCTGACGCAATCGAAATCCCCGCGGGCAATTCCCGCCGGCGAACTTGCCGAGCTGGCATCGGACCTTGGCTGGAGCGAAGAAAACATTCATATTGCAGAAGCCCTGGACGATGCCATCGAATGGGCGGTGGAACGCTCGGAAAGCCACAATGACCTCTCCGGAGGAGTGCTGATCACCGGCTCCATCACGCTCGTGGCCGAGGCCCGGATTCTGCTCGGTAAGGAAGGTGTGTAGATGGCTCGGCCAACGAAGGCGCAACGAGCGTGGCAGCCCGGCATGGAGAAAAAACGGCGCTCCACGAAGGTCATGTTTGCCTCCGTGGTCCTGGCCTTGGAGGCGTTTGTCGCGTTTTTCGCGACGCTGGTTGTCTTTGGGCTCCGGGCCAGGGATGTGCCGCAGCCGCTGGTTCTGGCGGCGGGCATTCTCCTGAGCCTGATCCTGATCGGCTCCTGCGCTTTCATGTCCCGCAAGTGGGGACCGGCCGTAGGCTGGATACTCCAGCTGCTCCTGATTGCCACCGGATTCCTGGAGCCGATGATGTTTATCATTGGCGTGCTCTTTGCCCTCACTTGGTGGTACGCACTGCGGGCCGGGATCCGGATCGACCGCGAGAACGCGGTACGGGACCGTGAACAGGCCAAGTGGGAGCAAAACCACCCCGGGGAACCAATAAACTGACTATTAAATCCCCCGGTAACAACAGAATTTTCAGCAAAACTAAAATTGGAGTAACTGTGAGCATTGAGCGCACCCTGGTACTGGTCAAGCCCGACGGCGTCGCCCGCAATTTAACCGGCGGTATTCTGGCCCGGATCGAGGCGAAGGGCTACACGCTGGTGGAGCTGAAAAAAACTGCCGCCACGAGGGCCCAGCTGGAGCAGCACTATGAAGAGCACGTGGGGAAGCCGTTTTACGAACCGCTGGTGGAGTTTATGCTCAGTGGACCAGTCGTTGCCGCGATCTTCGAAGGCCACCGCGTGATCGAAGGCTTCCGCGCCGTGGCCGGAACTACCGATCCGACGACGGCGGCACCGGGCACCATCCGCGGGGATCTGGGCCGTGACTGGGGGGTGAAGGTCCAGCAGAACCTGGTGCACGGTTCCGATTCGGTCGAATCGGCGCAGCGCGAAATTGGCATCTGGTTTGCTTAGCCTCAAAAGCTGAGTGAGTCCATCCGCCCCTGTCTGCGCCGCCGCATTCAGGGGCGGATGGACTCACTCGCCGGAACAGGCAACCCGCGGCGCTGCCGCTGTTATCCGGCGCTGCCGCTGTTATCTGATGCCCCTGCTGTTATCCGACGCCGCCGCCGAGGAACAGATTCATAAACCGGAAGAAAATGCTCGCCGCGACGCCAAGGTACAGCAGCCCAACAATCACCCAGGCCCAATCGGCGAGGAACCTTGTCACTGGCGCCGGGGCGGGGATGATGCCGTGCTGGAGGTTCCGGACTGTGGTCCAGACGAAGAGCACAATCATCATCGCCCACACCACCATGCAGTATGGGCACAGGATGCCGATCGCATAAAGCGCCTGCGACCAAAGCCAGGCGATCATGATCATCCCGAGGGTGACTCCGACCTGCAGCCCGACCCAGTACCAGCGGCTCAGCTGCGCACCGGCCAGCAGCACCATGGCGGTGGTGATGATCACGGCAAAGGCAAACACCCCGATCAGCGGATTGGGAAATCCGAAGAGCTCGGCCTGGTGCGTGGCCATGACCTTGCCGCAGGAAATCCAGGGATTCACATCGCAATTGGTAATCGCGTTGGGGTCTTTATAGAGCTCCAGCCGGTCCAGCACCAGGACACCGGAGGCCAGCCAGGACACCACGCCCGTGACCAGAAGCAGCCAGCCGAAGGGTTTCCTGCGCGTCAGCATCGGGAGGTCCGCTTCGTCGTCGTCCTTGCCTGCAAAGCGCGCCGACGCAGTCACACGGGACGCCGTATTCGTTCGGGAACCGTTGCGGTCCGTGCGCCCCGCGGTAGGGTCTGTTGATAACGTATTGCCTGCGGCATTTTGTGACCGGGCCATTTTCACCTGTTTCCTCGGTAAGCGGATCTGTCCGATTCTAACCCGGCCAGCTGGGCGAAACCGGGTGCCAGCCGGCTCCAATACCGGCCGCAGTCCACGCTGTATGAGATAATGATTTTGGCTGGCACCCGTACCACATGCGGGTTCCGGTCCAATCGCAGAGTTTCAAGCTCGCCGGTGATGCACCGTCAAGCGCACGGGGTGAAGATACCCGTCGTGTTCCGGTATCCACCGAGCGGCCCCGCTGGGCAGAATGACCAGTGGGAGAGGGAACATGCAATTGGCTTTCAAGTGATACCGCACCCAATGCTCGTGCGACCTTGGAAGTATCCATATGACTTCTGTCAACGCCCGAGGGTTTTGACTATTTCGCCCTAGCGGGCGCCGGATGTGGCGACGCCTTCGGGGCTGGAGCGACGCCACAGATGGATAATGATCAGCCTTTCGCAGAAGCAAACGCAGCCGGCAATGATTTAGCCGCTAATGACACAACGGCTAATGGAAACGCAGTCAATGAAACGGCCGGGAGCACCGGCGCCGCTGCCGAAACAGTTACCACGACGACGGTAAAGCGTCCGGCGCGGAGCAGGCGTAAAACGGTCAAACAGGAGAGCCTTCCGGAACCCGTGCATACGCCGGAGGACTCCGGACTTGCCGAAACCACGGAAGCTCCCTCCGCTGGCAGCACAGAGGGTCAGCCGCGGACCAGGAAAGCACCCGTCCGCCGGAGCAGGGCGAAGAAAGTAGTCGAAGCGACGGCTTCACAGGATTCTGCTGCTGTGCAGGCAACCTTGGAACTTCCGGAACTTCCGGAAGCGACGTCCGAAACCGCAGCCGGCCCGGTAGCGGCTACTGCCGGACAGACATCAGAAACAAAGGCACCTAAGCGGCCGGCCCGCCGCCGGGCATCCTCCCCGGTAGCTTCCCCGGGCTCGGCGGTTTCGGCCACAGTGGACTCCGTTCCGGAAACCACCATAGCCACCACCGTGGCAACCGTGCCGGCCGAGGCGACTGCACCCGCCGGGCCGGGCGAAGCAGCTGTGCCCGCGGGGCCGGGCGAAGCAACCGCGCCCGCCGTGCCCGTGACGGCACCCGGTGGGACAGCAGAGCAAGCATCCCTCTTCCTGGCACCGGGTCTCTCCGTGCTGTTCCAAGCGCCCGATCTGAGCTCGGCGGCATCCACGGCTAAAACCACCACTGTGGACCTGGTGGAATCCGACGACGATTCCGACGTCGGCGAGAGTGGCGGGCGACGCAGGCGTCGTGGCCGGACCCGTCGGGGGCGCTCCGAGGACGCCGGGCCGCGTTCGGACGGCGCCGCATCCCTTGATGACACAGCCGATAACGGCCGGGACGATAACGACCGGGACGACGACGACCGGGATAACAACGATCGGGACAACAACGATCGGGACAACAACGATCGGGATAACAACGATCGGGACAACGGCGGCCGGGGAGCCGACGGCGTAACCTCGCGTCGCCGTCGTCGCAGGCGCCGGGGGGATGCGGACCTTGAACTCACCGGCGGCAGCGATGAAGACCCGCCCAACACTGTGACCAGGGTTCGTGCCCCGCGGCAGCCCACCGAGGCACCGGTCTCCAACAAGGTGACCAGTCTGCGCGGCTCCACGCGACTGGAAGCGAAGAAACAGCGCCGCCGTGAATCCCGTGACACGGGACGCCGGCGCCAGGTCATTACCGAAGCCGAGTTCCTGGCCCGCCGGGAATCCGTTGACCGCACCATGGTAGTGCGCCAACGGGACGAGCGGATCCAGATTGGGGTCCTCGAAGACGGCATTCTGGCCGAGCACTTTGTCTCCAAGACGCAGCAGGATTCACTGATCGGCAACGTCTACCTGGCCAAGGTTCAGAACGTACTCCCCAGCATGGAAGCGGCCTTCGTCGACATTGGCCGCGGCCGCAACGCCGTGCTTTACGCCGGCGAAGTTAATTGGGATGCATCCCGACTGGATGGCCAGGCACGTCGGATCGAAAATGCGCTCAAGTCCGGAGATTCCGTTCTGGTGCAGGTGACCAAGGATCCGGTGGGTCATAAAGGGGCACGGCTGACCAGCCAGATCTCGCTGCCCGGCCGCTACCTGGTGTACGTGCCCGGCGGATCGATGACAGGCATTTCCCGCAAGCTCCCGGACGTAGAACGCAATAGACTCAAGCGAATCCTGAAGGATCACCTGCCGGAGAACGCCGGGGTCATTGTCCGCACTGCGGCCGAGGGTGCCAGTGAGGAAGAGCTCACGCATGATATTAACCGGCTGCGTGCGCAGTGGGAAGGCATCGAGGCTCAGGCAACCTCCACCAGGATTCTGGCTCCGGAGATGCTGTACGGCGAGCCGGACCTGACCATTAAAGTGGTCCGTGATGTCTTCAACGAGGACTTCAGCAAGCTGATAGTTTCCGGCGAGGAGGCCTGGGACACCGTCGAAGCGTACGTGACCTATGTGGCCCCCGATCTGGTCGACCGGCTGGAGAAATGGACCAAGAACGAGGACATCTTCGCGGCGTTCCGCATTGAAGAGCAGATCGCGAAGGCGCTGGAGCGCAAGGTATTCCTCCCGTCCGGCGGCTCCCTGGTCATCGACCGCACCGAAGCGATGACCGTCGTGGATGTTAACACCGGCAAGTTCACCGGCTCCGGCGGAAACCTCGAGGAAACCGTCACGAAGAACAACCTGGAAGCAGCCGAAGAAGTGGTTCGGCAGCTGCGGCTGCGGGATATTGGCGGCATCATCGTCATCGACTTTATTGACATGGTGCTTGAATCCAACCGGGATCTGGTGCTCCGCCGGCTGGTTGAGTGCCTGGGCCGTGACCGGACCAAGCACCAGGTGGCGGAAGTGACCTCGCTTGGCCTGATCCAGATGACCCGTAAGCGGATGGGGACGGGACTGTTGGAGGTCTTCGGCGAGCAGTGCGAGGCCTGCGCCGGCCGCGGCGTCGTGACCCAGGACGTCCCGGTTGAGCATCGCCGCATGCATACCGCTACGGCGGCGGAGCAGCACCATCCGCAGGCCCGGCAGGACCAGCAGCGTCACGAGCAGCCCCGGCAGGAGCCGGCACGCCAGCAGCGCGAGAAGAAACGCCGCCGCGGGCAGCAGGGTGCAGAAGCGGAAATTTCGGATGCTCCCGTGACTGAATTGAGCGATGCCGAGCGTCAGGCGAAGGCCACTGCGGCCCGAACCGCGCTGGCGACGATTGCCGCTGCGACGCACGCGGCGCATCATGAGGATGCCGGGCATCATGCGCCGGAACAGGGCGCTGCCGGTGATCACATTGCGGTGCCGGCACACGGTGTCGTCCCGCAGGAGGCAAATAGCGGCAACGGCACCGCGACGGCCCAGGATCTGCGGGGCGGGCAGCTGACCATTGGCGGCGAAGCCATCGAACTACCACGCGGCAACAACCGGCCAGCCGGGGCTCCGGTGGACCCGGCCCGGGCTCTGGCCGGGCTGGCGGACGTGCTGGAGCACCTTGCCGAAGGGCCAGCCGGCGAGGTCCCGGACCATTCCGGCTTGGATGCCAGTGGCCGGCCGCTGCGCACCAGCGAACGACGGGGACGGCGTAACCGCGGTGCCAGCCGTGCCCAAGGTTCGGCTAACGCCAATGAAGTTCAGCAGCACACGGCGGCGCCGGCGGGCACAGCAGAGGGCTCCGCACGGCAGGAACACGTGGTCCACGTCCCCGCTAAACCGGACCACGCTCCGCGCACCGCTGCAGTTCAGCCGGGTGCGAAGCCAGCCGAACCAATTATTCTCGGTGTCGGCGTGCCGGCTTCCGAGCTCTAAAACGCCGGGCAGCACATCCTCGCAGAACCCCGGCAACCCCTCGTACAGAGTGCGGATGCCAGGGTTCTGCACGTTCGTCTGTGTCGTGCGGCCGGCCGAAGAGCTGCTGGACCAGTGCAGTTGCCGGGCAAGCGCGCAAGTCCGGCAGACGGAAGCAGTTCGGTGCGGGCGCTGTTGGTAGAGAAGGGGTTCTTTCCGTCCGTCGGTTAGGGTGGGTTTTGACACGGGGTGCCGCGCCATAGGGCCGGCTGAGATCCAGACCCGTCGAACCTGGCCGGCCAGCACCGGCGAAGGGATGTCCTGATGACCAGCGAAACCCACATCAATCCATGGCCCGATAGCTCACAGCGGCGGATTCCGCGAGTGCTCAGTATCGCGGGTTCCGATCCCTCCGGCGGGGCCGGCATTCAAGCGGATCTAAAAAGCATCGCGGCCAACGGCGGCTACGGCATGGCAGTCATTACTGCGCTGACCGCGCAAAATACGCAAGGCGTGCGCTCCGTGCACGTTCCCCCGGTCGCGTTCCTTCAGGAGCAGCTCGCCGCTGTGGCGGAGGACATCGTGATCGACGCGGTCAAAATTGGAATGTTGGGCGACGCGGCAGTGATTAACACCGTAGCCCGATGGGTGGAACGGACCCGGCCGGCCGTCGTCGTCCTCGATCCCGTGATGGTGGCCAGCAGCGGTGACCGGCTGTTGGCAGCGGACGCTGAACAAGCGCTGCAACGGCTGCTGCGCCACGCGGACCTTGTTACCCCCAACCTCCCGGAACTCGCCGTACTGCTGGGTCAAGCCCCGGCGGAAAGCTGGGAGGAGGCGCTGGCGCAGGGGAAGCGCCTGGCCATCGGCAGCGATATACGGGTACTGGTGAAGGGCGGCCATCTTCATTCACCGGACTGCCCGGACGCGCTGGTTGCCCCGGACGGCTCCGTATATGAAATCATTGCAGCGCGGGTTCAAACGCGCAATACGCACGGCACTGGCTGCTCGCTGTCGGCTGGCCTGGCTACTGTTCAGCCGCAGCTGGGGGACTGGCCGGCCGCCCTGCGGCGGGTGAAGTCCTGGTTGAGCGGCGCTCTTGAGCATGCCGACGAACTCCAGGTGGGAAGCGGTCATGGTCCGGTGCATCACTTCCATGCGCTCTTCTCGACGCGTGCACCGGAAGGCAACGAGTTCTCCAGCCAACTGTGGCTGGACAGCGCTGCCGTGCGAACGGCGATCTCCGGGCTGGAATTCATCCAACGTCTGCGCGATGGAAGCCTTGCGAAAAAGGACTTCGCCTATTACCTGGCACAGGACGCGCTTTATCTGAATGGATATTCACGCGTCCTGGCCCGCGCCAGTGCCCTGGCGCCCACCGAGGCGGAACAGCTGTTCTGGGCCACCGCGTCCCGGCAGTGCCTCGAGGTGGAGGCGCAGCTGCACCGTAATTGGCTGGGCGCGCAGGCGTCGCCCGCCATGCCGGGGCCGGTGACCAAGGCCTACGTGGATCATCTGCTGGCCGCCGGCTCCGGCGGCAGCTACGGGGAGGTAGTCGCCGCCGTCCTGCCCTGCTATTGGCTGTATGCCGATATCGGAGCGGCGCTGCACAGGCAGTTCCTGATCGACTTTCCGGACGACGACGGCGGCAAAGACGGCGCCGACGGCGGCGCTGGCTCCCACCCGTACTCCGCGTGGCTGCTCACTTATGCCGATGAAGCGTTTGCGGCCGCGGCCGGAGAGGCAATTGCCATCACAGACGCTGCAGCGCGAAACGCCTCGCCGGCAGACCGGGAGCGAATGCGCCGTGCATTCGGGGAATCGGCGAAGTACGAACTGGCCTTCTTCGACGCTCCACGGCTGTACGCGCAAAACACTCATCCGCCGCGCCGCCTGCCTGAGCGCTAAGGGACCGACAACAGGATAAGCTGGCCAAGCACGGTTCTCCGGTACCAGGCTGTACGTCCCGTTGTAGGCGCAACTGAGAAAGTGGCGCTTATCACGGCAGGTCTCCGGGAGCCCGCCTCATTTGCGGCCGAGGGCAGATCTAGCGTATTCTTGATCTTCGGTGCTTACGCCAGTTCAGGGCATTTACTCCTTTGTGAGGTCCTCGGCGTCGAGGCACAGCAGGCATCCGGCAAAGTATTTTCCGGATCCGCACGTAAACTTTGTTATAAACGTCGAGAGAAGTGAGTTCCACAGTGGTGTACGCGATTGTCCGCGCAAGCGGCCGCCAAGAGAAGGTTTCCGTCGGAGACTTCGTAACCCTGAACCGCGTCCCCGGTGGAGCCGGCAGCACATTTGAGCTGCCCGCTTTGCTCCTGGTTGATGGTGAGAAAATCACCTCCGCCGTTGAGGACCTGGCGAAGATTAAGGTTACGGCTGAAATTCTGGAGGATCTTCGCGGCCCGAAGATCGTCATCCAGAAGTTCAAGAACAAGACCGGCTACAAGGTCCGCAAGGGCCACCGTCAGGAACTGACCAAGGTAAAGATCACCTCGATCGCATAGTTTCTCAGTTCGCTGCGGTTTCTTAGACCGTGGCAGTGCGATTCCGTGGTTTAGTCGTCTTCAGTCGAAAAGGTAGGCATTTCAAATGGCACATAAAAAGGGTGCGAGTTCCACTCGCAACGGCCGTGACTCCAACGCTCAGTACTTGGGCGTGAAGCGTTTCGGTGGTCAGGTAGTTTCCGCTGGCGAGATCATCGTCCGCCAGCGTGGAACGCACTTCCACCCCGGCGCCGGCGTCGGCCGCGGTGGCGACGACACGTTGTTCGCGCTGACGGCAGGAGCCGTTGAATTCGGCACCGCCCGCGGCCGCCGTGTTGTGAACATTGTTACGGCGGCAGCTGCACTGTAGCAGCAGGCACGTAGTACCAGGCACAGAAGCACCAAACGTTTTTCCAGTGGAGCGGGCCGCTTGGCCAGCTCCACTGGCGTTTAAACCACTGTGCTTGGCAATACCCACAGTGCTTTTCAACATCCGCAGCACTGTTCAATACCCACAGTGGTTTTTAACATCATTGCCTTTTAACTACGCTGGGCAGCCTAGGGGTGCCTGAACCGGGTTGCATTAATTGCTTTACTGCCGGCGGATAGAATTAACGCGAGGGCAGAACTATTCAAGGAGAATCCATTGGCCAGCTTTGTTGACCGGGTTGTATTGCACGTATCCGGGGGGACAGGTGGCCATGGCTGCGTCTCAGTCAAGCGGGAGAAATTCAAGCCCTTGGGCGGGCCCGATGGCGGCAACGGCGGCGATGGCGGCAACGTCATCCTGCGCGTGTCGGATAATACGACCACGTTGCTCGATTATCACCACGCCCCGCACCGGCACGCCAGCAACGGTGGCCCCGGGATGGGGGACTGGCGCAACGGCAAGACCGGTGAAACCCTGATTCTGGATGTGCCGACCGGAACTGTTGTCAAGACCAAGGACGGCGACGTACTGGCCGACCTGGTCGGCGAAGGCACCGAATATATTGCTGCCGCCGGCGGCCAGGGAGGCCTCGGCAACTCATCCTTGGCGTCGCAAAAGCGCAAGGCGCCCGGTTTCGCCCTCCTCGGTGTGCCCGGAGATGCCCGGGACGTCGTCCTGGAGCTCAAGAGCATCGCTGATATTGCGCTGGTGGGCTTCCCCTCCGCGGGTAAGTCGAGTTTGATTGCAGCGATGTCAGCGGCCCGTCCCAAGATCGCGGATTACCCTTTTACCACCCTTATTCCGAACCTCGGCGTGGTCCAGGCAGGGGACGTACGCTTCACGATTGCCGATGTGCCCGGCCTGATCGAAGGCGCCAGCGAAGGCAAAGGGCTCGGGCACCACTTCCTGCGCCATGTTGAACGCTGTGCCGCGTTGGTTCACGTCCTCGATTGTGCTGTGCTCGAATCGGACCGGGACCCGCTAAGCGACCTGGCGGTTATCGAGCAGGAACTGGACCGCTACGCCGTCGACATGAGCTTTGCCGGTTCGGACGGCGAGGTCGTGCCGCTCAACGCTCGTCCCCGACTGGTGGCGCTGAACAAGATTGATACCAAAGACGGCCGCGACATGGCTGAATACGTCCGCGGTGATCTGGAAACCCGTGGCTACAAGGTCTTCGAGATCTCCGCCGTCAGCCATGAGGGGCTGCGCGAGCTTGGCTTCGCAATGGCTGAAATAGTCAAGTCCGCCCGTGAGGAGGTCAAGACCGAGGCCGCGAAGGTTTCCGTACCGGTACTTCGTCCGCGCGCCGTCAATGATGGCGGCTTCACCATCCGCCGTGAGGAAAAAAATCTTGAACCGTTCTTCCGGATTCTGGGCGCCAAGCCGGTCCGCTGGGTGCTGCAGACGGACTTCAACAATGAAGAAGCAGTCGGATACCTTGCGGATCGGCTGGCCAAACTCGGGGTGGAAGACAAGCTTTTCAAGGCAGGGGCCACCCCGGGAGACACCGTCATAATTGGCGAGGGCGATGGCATGGTCTTCGACTGGGAGCCGACGATGATGGGGGGAGCGGAGCATCTGGCGTCCCCCCGCGGTACGGACATCCGGATGGCGGACTTCGGCGACCGGCCGACCCGGACGCAGAAGCGTGAAGAACAGCAGGACCGCAAGGATGCGCGGGCGGCTACGCGGGTGGAGTTGGAGGCCGAGCGTAAGTCAGGAGTCTGGACCGATACGCCAGGGCCGGGCCGGAAAGCTGCCCCGCTGCGTGAAAGCCAGCTTGCGGAGGACAGTGCCTTGGATCTTCCTTCGGCTCAGCACAACGGTGATGACTCCTAAGTCACCAACTCAGCCGGGGGCTCCTGCCGCTGCCCAGCTGCAGGACCGCTCCGGTCTGTCCACTGCGGGCAGGATAGTTGTCAAAATTGGTTCCTCCTCCCTGACCACCGTGGCGGGTGGAATTTCGGAGCCGGCCCTGCTGGAAGTGGTGCAGGTTCTGGCCCAGCGCCGATTGCAGGGAACGGAAGTTATCCTCGTCTCCTCCGGCGCGATAGCCGCGGGGCTCGCGCCGCTCGGATTGGCCCGGCGGCCCAAGGATTTGGCCACCCAGCAGGCGGCCGCCAGCGTAGGCCAAGGACTCCTGATGGCCCGGTACAGCCAGGCCTTTGCTGCGCACGGTGTCACGGTCAGCCAGGTACTGTTGACGGCCGAAGACCTGACCAGGCGTACGCAGCACGTCAACGCGCACCGGGCTTTGGAACGGCTGTTGCATCTGGGCGTGGTGCCGATAGTGAACGAAAACGACACCGTGGCCACGCACGAGATCCGCTTCGGCGACAATGACAGGCTTGCCGCCTTGGTGGCCCATCTGGTCAAGGCCGAGGCGCTGGTCCTGCTCTCCGACGTTGATGCGGTTTACGACGGTCCGCCCCAAAACGGTGCGCGGCGGATTGCCCACGTCGCCGGCCCGGAGGATCTTTCCGGCATTACCATCGGCCGGGCAGGTGGTCTGGGCACCGGCGGCATGGCCACCAAGGTCGAAGCCGCCGGGATCGCAGCGGATACGGGGATTCCGGCGTTGGTCACATCCGCAGCCAACGCCGCCGCTGCCTTGGCCGGGGAGGACGTCGGAACCTGGTTCAGCGTCAACGGCGTACGCCGCCCGGTGCGACTGCTCTGGCTGGCGCACTTGGCGGATATCCGAGGCACTTTGACCCTCGACGACGGCGCGGTGAAGGCTGTGCGCGAGGGGCACAAGTCGCTGCTGCCTGCCGGCATAACGAACGTGAGCGGCGTCTTTGAGGCCGGTGACGCCGTCGACCTCGCTGATCTTCGCGGCGTCGTAGTTGCGCGTGGACTAGTGAACTACGCGGCTGCGGAACTCCCGCAGATGCTGGGCCGCGGAACCAAAGAACTGGCTCTGCAGCTGGGGCCGGAGTATGAACGCGAGGTTGTTCATGTTGACGATCTGGTGCTGCTCTAAGCGGCCCTTGGCCTAAACTTGTTGCATGACTGAGCTGGCTGTGGATCAAGACGTAACGGAGGCGGTGCATGCCGTTGCGGACCTCGCCCGAGCGGCATCGCGCCGGATGGCACACGCCAACCGTGCCTGGAAGGACCAGGGGCTGTTGGCAATAGCTGCGGCCCTGCGGGAACGCCAGGACGCGGTGCTGGCCGCCAACGCCAGAGACGTTGCCCGTGGGCGGGAGAGCGGAACAACTGAAGCCATGCTGGACCGGCTCACACTGACCCCGGATCGGGTTGCCGCTCTATCCGAAGCACTCAAAAATTTGGCGTCACTGCCGGATCCGGTGGGAAACGTGGTCCGCGGGCAGACCCTTCCTAATGGTCTGCGAATGCGCCAGGTAAATGTCCCGTTGGGAGTCGTGGCCGCCATCTACGAGGCTCGGCCAAACGTCACCGTGGACATCGCGGGTCTGGCGCTCAAGAGTGGAAATGCCGTAATTCTCCGGGGTGGGAGCGCGGCGGCGGACACCAATGAAGCACTTGTCGGGATCCTCCGCGATGCTCTCGAAGCGGCCGGACTCCCGGCTAACGCGGTGCAAAGCGTGGACCGGTACGGACGCGCTGGTGCGAATGTTCTGATGCGTGCCCGGGGCCGGGTTGACGTCCTCATTCCGCGCGGTGGGCGGGACCTGATCCAGTCCGTTCTGAACAACGCTTCCGTCCCCGTCATCGAAACGGGCGAGGGTAACGTGCACATCTTCATTGACGAGTCCGCACCCGCTGAAATGGCGGTCAATATTGTGCTCAATGCCAAGACACAGCGACCCAGTGTCTGCAACACGGTGGAAACCCTGCTGGTGCACCGCGACGCCACTGCCCTGCCTGACGTACTGTCCGCCTTGTCTGCCGCAGGGGTCCGGCTGCACGTGGATGAGCGCATCATGGCGGAACTTCCCGCCGGGCTTAGTGCCGTACCCGCGTGCGAGGCGGACTGGGGGCGCGAATATATGGATCTTGATCTGGCAGTGGCTATGGTTGATTCACTTGACGCTGCTGTGCGTCACATTCGATGCTGGAGCACCGGACACACGGAGGCGATTGTGACCAATGACCTATCCAATGCCGAGCGCTTCATAGCCGAGGTGGATTCCGCGGCGGTGATAGTGAACGCCTCCACGCGCTTTACCGATGGTGCCCAGATGGGGTTAGGCGCTGAAGTGGGAATTTCGACCCAAAAGCTGCACGCCCGCGGGCCGATGGGTCTGAGCGAACTGACGACCACCAAATGGATCGTTCGCGGCGAGGGCCAAATCCGTACCTAGCGCCGGGTCCCGGAGCGTCCGGCTGCCGCAACGGGATGCTTCGCGTACCATGAGAGTTCAAGGTGTTTGACCCGCCGCCCGGCTGGTCGAACGGATGCGTTGTTGATACTTAGGGGAGAATTATGCTGACCCAGCTTGCCGGCGTTCTGGCGGCCGCCACCGAACATGAGGAAAAAGCGCCGCTTTTCATGCCGTGGTGGATGTTCGGCGTGTCAATTTTCGTCATTTTGCTGGTGTTGATGTTCGTCACCGCCTCCTTCTCGAATATGGGAAACCGCCATTCTGCCGTAGAGGAAAGCCCCGATCCGCACCGCCAGCACACGAACAAGCACGATCACGGCGAGGGCGAGAAGATTCCCCATTTCTAAGACAGCATTGCCGGCAGCCGGGGTGAAGGACCCGCACCGGCGCTTCCGTTTAGGTGTCATGGGTGGCACCTTCGACCCGATTCATCACGGGCACCTGGTGGCGGCGAGTGAAGTCGCAGCGGTCTTTGAGCTCGATGAGGTGGTTTTCGTGCCCACCGGACAGCCATGGCAGAAAGCCAAGACCCAGGTCAGCCTCCCGGAGCATCGTTATCTCATGACCGTGATCGCCACCGCATCTAACCCCAGATTCACCGTCAGCAGGGTGGACATCGACAGGCCCGGACCCACGTTCACCATTGACACTCTGCGCGATCTGCGCAGGATGCGCCCGGACGCCGACTTGTTCTTCATCACCGGTGCTGATGCCATGGCTCAGATCATGTCATGGAAAGACAACGATGAGCTGTGGTCATTGGCCCACTTCGTTGGTGTGACACGCCCGGGCCATGTCCTCGACGGTATGGGCCGTTCTGACGTGAGTTTGTTGGAAGTGCCGGCTATGTCGATTTCCTCAACCGACTGCCGTGACCGCGTCCAGGAACAGAATCCTGTATGGTATCTGGTTCCCGATGGAGTGGTGCAATACATTGCGAAGTACGGGCTCTATCTCGAACCGGGGCGCAGTGGTGTGGGATCCAGTCAACAGGTGAGTTCTAGTACTGAATGAGTAGTAAATGAGCAAGAAATCAGAATTGGCCCGCGGCCGCCGCAAACGCAGGACCGCGCAAAGTTCTCCTGATCAGACCAGCACCGGAGGCGGTAGTCCCTCGGTGCCGGCTGCGCAGGAGCCATCGACGTCCGTTATTGGCGCAACAGCAGCTGCCGTAACAGCAACTGGCGCACCAGCAACTGGCGCACCAGCGCCGGATGGAGCAACGGACGCAGGGGTCCAAGCTGCGGGTCGTCGATCCCGACGTGCCGCCGATGCTCCAGTAGATGCACCCGGCTCAGCGGTTAAGGCCGAGCGGTCCCCGCAGGAGCGGGAACTGCCCTCGCGGCGGGCGCTGCGGCTGGCCCGGTTGGAGGCAGATCTCCCTGCAGCAACGAACGTGTCTGCAATGGTTCCGCAGGCACCCACCGGCCCGGCCGGTCCCGAAACGCTGCCGGCAGAGTCCGGTCTTCCTGAAGAGACCGGTCTTTCTGAAAAGTCCGGTCTCCCTGAAGCGTCCGGTCCGGCAGCGATGCGCGGCGCCGACACCGAAGCTATGAGCATCGAAAAAGCACCGGCCCCGCGGGAGGCGCTTATTCAGGATACGCAGCAGCATCTTGATCAACTTACGGCGGCCGTCAGCATAGATCCGCTGGCAGTTGACCCAGAGATACTGGCACAGCAACGCGCCATCGCTGACCGTGCCGAGGAGCTGAACCGCCGTGCGCCGGACAGTGAACAGCCGGCACAGGAAAACGCCAAGGGCCGGCCGCCTGTGAATGACCCGACCTCAGCCCATAATCTGGCGATGGTCACACCGCTGGAATTCGTCCGGGTGCCCGGAATCGATCGGCCCGTCATGCGCCCTCCCACGACGTCACACATCCCCGTGATTTCGCCTCTGGTGCCTAAAAGGCAGCAAGGACCGGCCCTTGAATCGGCCGCGACGTCACCCATACCGGGGCTCACCTCGTCGTCGGCGCCGCGGGAAGCCGCAGCCACCAAAGAAGCCGCCGCGCCGCAAGAAGCCGCAGCTCCGCAAGACGCAGCGGCACCGCACAAGAGCCCCGGGCGCAACCGGACAACGGCAGTCCGGACGGAAACACCCTTTGAACCCGCCGAGATGCCACCCTTGTCGGCCGGAAGTGCCCATGGACTTGAGCCGTTGGACGCCGTCACCGCAGGCCTGGGCCGGTTGCAGCGCAACCGCCTGATGCTGTGGGGCGCGGTGGCAATTGGCGGCGTTGCTCTCCTTGCCGGAATTACCATGATCATTACCGGACTGGCCCGCTAGGCCATCCCACCCAACCAGAAGGAAATCAGTGACCGCAACAGATAGCTCCGTCGCCATCGTCAGGGCAGCCGCCCGGGCAGCATCGGACAAGCTTGCCTTGGACATTATTGCCCTGGATGTGAGTGACGTCCTGGCCATTACGGACATCTTCTTCATCGCGTCGGCTCCCAGCGAGCGACAGGTGAACGCCATCGTGGACGGCATCGAAGAGGAACTTATCAAGTCAGGTCTGCGCCCGGTCCGCAGGGAGGGGCGCTCCGGCGGACGCTGGGTCCTGCTGGATTATGCCGAAGTCGTCGTCCACGTCCAGCATGAGGAGGATCGGATCTTCTATGCCCTGGAGCGGCTCTGGAAGGACTGCCCCGTAGTGGATCTGCAGCTTGAAGCCAAGGACCCCTCCGCCAAGCAGGAAGCCATCGCGCAGTCGTCTGACACCGCGCAGTTGTCTGACACCGCGCAGTCGTCTGCCACCGCGCAGTCGTCTGACACCGCAAACTAGGAAGGTACTGCGGCCGGTCATGAGCAGTTCAGGAATTTGGCAACCCGCCAACGACTTCCGGCGGGTTGTTTTCTGGCGCCATGGGCGGACGCTATGGAACGCCGAGCAGCGTTTTCAGGGCCAGGCGGACATAGAGCTCGACGACGTCGGCCGTGCGCAGGCGGATAAGGCGGCGGCCTTGCTGGCCGCCGTCGGGCCTGCCCGCCTTGTGTCCTCCGACTTACGGCGTGCCAAGGCTACGGCGCAGGCGCTGGCTGACTTGACGGGACTGGACATTTCCACGGATCCAAGGCTGCGGGAAACCTATGCAGGGTCCTGGCAGGGGCTGACTTTTGAACAGATTGCAGATGATTACCCGACGGACCTGCTCCGCTGGGAACGCGATGACATCAGCGTCCGGGCAGGGGGAGGGGAGACCCGGATCGAGGTCGCCGAGCGGATGCGGGATGGCGTACTGGAAGCCCTGAGCGGGGTTGAGTCCGGCGAAACACTCATCGTAGCCACCCATGGCGGTGCGGCACGCGTTGCCATCGCGCGGCTGATGGGACTGCCCTATGAGTATTGGGGCACATTGTCCGGGCTCTCCAACTGCAACTGGTCTGTTCTGCAGGAAACCGGCAACGCCCGAAACCCAGGAGCTGAGGGCAGCTGGAAGCTCACCGAGCACAACGCCGGCACCTTGCCCGAACCACAGACCGAACCCGTGGAGGATTGAGCATCCGGCCGTACTGACGCCGATTTGGTATCTGGATAAGTACTGTTCTAAGATTGACAAGTTGCTCCGGCAAGGAGGTAAACCTCCACGACGGGGCCATTTGATTGGGGCTGTGGCGCAGCTGGTAGCGCACCTGCATGGCATGCAGGGGGTCAGGGGTTCGAATCCCCTCAGCTCCACCAATGAACCGCTGGAATCCAATGAAAGTAAGGGTTCCGGCGGTTTTTTTTGCCGAAATGCTCAGCTGGGCCGGCGCGACTGCGCGTTGTGAGCCCACGGCAGTTGTGCGGCGCTACCGCCCGTTCTGCGCTTTACTGAAGCTATCCCAAGAGCGGTCGATGGAATGGGGCGGATTGTATGGACCGGCGCAGGACGACCCCTCCGCCCGGAATCCGGCAGTGGACACGGCCGATGGTTCCAAAGGTGTGGACGACAGGCAGGGGAGGCACCGGCTCCCGCTGGAGACCATTGGATCCGGGCCCCCATCAAGAGTAGAAGTGATTCCGGCGAAAAGACTCCACGCGTCGCCTACCCGGACAAGGATGCCAGATGCCCGTGCCTGAGCGGTGAAACCTATGGCGCGTGCTGTGGGCGCTACCTGGAGAGCGACGCGGCACCGCCCACCGCCGAATCGCTGATGCGGTCGCGCTTTACCGCCTTTGCTGTCGGCGATGCGGCGTATCTGCTGCTGAGCTGGCACGGGGGCAGCCGGCCAGACAGCTTTGAGCTTGATCAGACTCTGCGCTGGTACCGGTTGGACATCCTCTCCACAACCGCCGGCGGACCGCTGGATACGGAGGGGGCAGTGGAGTTCCGCGCCTACTTCAAGCACGACGACGGCGCTGGCAGTCAGCGCGAGCGCAGTCGTTTCGTCCGGACCGGTGGGCGCTGGTTTTACCTTGACGGGGTAGTCGATTCCTGAGACCGGTGCCTGCTGACGCCATTTCTTGCTGACACCACTGGCTGCCGTCACCACTGGCTGCCAATGTCACTGGCTGCCAATGTCACTGCATGGTGAAACGGCGGGCGACGAAATCGTGCACCGCGGGTGCGGCAATCAGTTGTGCCAAGGTCCGGTTGCGGATAGCCAGGGCGGCCCGCGGCAGCGGACGGCCCAGGGCCATATTCAGATGTGCCTGCCGAACGGCCTGCCGGGCAGCCCGCTGCCTGCTCCGTTCGAAGGTGCGCAGTGCGCTGGCCGAAGGCTTCCCATCAAGTGCTGCGGTGATGATTGGCGCGAGCGCGGCAGCATCCAGCCAGCCCAGATTCATCCCCTGACCACCAATCGGGCTGATCTCATGTGCGGCGTCGCCGATCAATGCCACCCGTCCACGGATAAATTGGCGGGCCAGTCCGGAGCGGACGGTGAAGGCGCTGAGCATGCTGTTCGTGTCGGGATCCACGAGCGTACCGGTCCTGGCCCGGATCAGCTCGGTCAGGGATCCGGCATTGGGCTGGCCGCAGAGAGCATCGGTATGGACAACCCAGCGCCTGATGCCGTCCGGCAGCGGGAAGGACTCCACGATGCCGCCCGGTTCCAGATGGAGCACCGCCGTTGCATCGTCACCGGTGTTGTCCTGAAAATCGCCCATCAGGTAGGTGTCCGGATAGTCGCGGCTGTAGGTTCCGATGCCCAGCTGCGAACGAAGGCCCGAGCGTGCGCCGTCGGCACCCACGAGTAGACGCGCACTGAACTCAGCGTTGGCTTCGTCTACCTGCCCGCTACCCCGCGCCGGCCATATTCTCCAGTCCGGCCCGATGCTCCTGTCTTGCCCGATGCTCCTGTCTTGCCCGATATGCCGTTCCGGCTCCGGCCGACGAACGCGGGCCGAGACCGTAACCTGCCTGCCGTCGTCGTACGCGTGCAGCACCTGTGCCCCCCGCAGCAGGACATCAGATCCATTGGCACCCAGCCGCTCTTCCAACACCGATTCCGTGACGGTCTGTGGTACCGCCAGAACAAACGGATAAGCCGACCGGCCAGCGGCAAAAGACAGACCGGCCAGGTCCCTGCCTCGGGTCCGTGCCATGCCGCTGTGGATTTTCACGCCCTGGCCGATCAGGGGAGCGGCGGCTCCAATGCCTTCCAAGGCAGCCAAAGACGGCGGATGAATGCCAATGGCGCGGGAATGATTGCTCCGTTCCGCGCGTTTTTCCAGCACCAGGACGTCCACCCCGGATTGGCGCAGTAAGGCGCCCAGAAAGAGTCCAACCGGACCGCCGCCGGAGATGATGACATCATGCATCGGGCGTTGACTCCGGGGAGCCGGCCGCCGGCGGGAGAGCCTCGGGCCGGTAGGTGAGCAGGTTTCGGAACGGGCCCTGCGGTTGGACTCGCCACTTCGCCGGTACTGCCAACCTAAGCTCCGCTGCGGTGTAACTGCGGCGAATGGAAGTCAGGCCGTCGGCGCGGATGAACGAACGGTGGAAGACGGGTAATGTTCCGGCGGAAAACAGGGCGTATGCCAGCGCGCTGCGTGCAATGTCGCTGTGCACGCTGGCCTGCGTGGCCAAGAGCCGGGAATCTGTAAGGAGACCGTGCAGCTGCGGCGCGCTGAGGTGATGGAGCACATGGTTGGAGACAACCAAATCAAACGTGGCGCCCTCGGCCACGAGTTCGGAGCTGAAAGCACTCCGGAACCGCAACCGTGGTACCGGCGGCTGCGCAGCGGCGAAGGCGAAGGCCCGCTCATCCGGGTCGATGGCGGTGATGTCCAAGGCCAGGCCATCCCGGGCCGCCCACCGTGCCAGCCGCCGTGGGACATCTCCGCCGCCGCAGCCAATGTCCAGCAACGTCGACGTCCGGTTAAGGGAGAGCAGGGGGCGCAGCATCTGCGTATAGGTGCGCCGCCAGCCGGACACTGCGGCGTTGATCAGCGGAAACTGCGCGTAGGTGCGCTCCAGTAACTGCTGATCGCAGTCGGATCGGTCCATTTCCTCCACGGCATCCACAGCGCGGATCTGCAACTGGCCCAGCATCACCGCAACTGCACCGCCGCTAAACTCCCGCCGGCAGCGCAGCGGTCCGCTCATCGTCGGCCGGTTCACTCTGCGTCTGTTCCCCCGCGCCGGCCACCGACGCGCTGCCCACCTTCGCTTCGGTGTGGGCAGGAACTTTGCTGAATAGTCCCGTCTCCACCGTCAGACCGGGGCCGAATGCCATCGAACAGATACGTTCGTCCGCGCCCACGATGGGCTGATCAAGAATATGCTTGAGCACGAACATTACCGTTGCGCTGCTCATATTGCCGTAATTGCGCAGGGTTTCGCGGGCCGGCTCTAACTGCTCCGCGCTGAGGCCAAGCTTGGCCTCCACCTTGTCCAGAATGCTGCGGCCGCCAGGATGAATGGCCCAGTGCTTGATCTCCCGGTATGGCAGATCCCGCACGGACGGATCCGAGGCCAGTAGGGGCTCCAGTGCTCCGACGATATGGTCGTCAATGATGTGCGGCACGTAGCTTCCGAGGACCATTTCGAAGCCTTCATCTCCAATGTTCCACGCCATCGATTCCTCACCCACCGGCGTCAGCGTGGTTTCAAAGCGATCCAGGCTGATGCAGGCGCTGCTCTGCGGGAGGTCGCGGGCGCTGACCAGAGCCGCGGCGGCCCCGTCCGCAAAGAGCGATGAGCCCATGATCGTGTCCGGGTTATTGGACGTACGCACATGCAGCGAGCACAGTTCCGCGCTGACCACGAGGACAACTGCATCTGGATCTGCCTCGCAGAAGGACTTCGCGGCCCGCAGTGCTGGAAACGCGGCGTAACAGCCCATGAATCCGAGGTGGAACCGCTGCACCGAAGGGTTGAGCCCGAGGGCACGGACTACCTTGTAGTCCGGTCCCGGGTTAAAGAAGCCGGTGCAGGAAACCGTGATTACGTGAGTGACGTCTGCGGCGCCGATTCCGGCACAGGCGTCCAAGGCCTTTTGGGCAGCTTCCACGAAGAGCCGGGTTGCTTCCACGGCAAATATGTCGTTTCTGACCTTGGTGCTTGGGCTGAAAATTTCGTTCGACCCGGCGTCGAAAAACACCGGGTCTTCGCTTCGTTGGCTACGGGTCAGCTCACCGACGGCCGTATACCGGGTGTCAATGCCTGAGGCGTCAAAACACGTCCGCACCAATCTGGTGCCCAAACGGGTCAGACCGGCCTGCGCTGCAAAAACGTCGCGTGCTTCGGTCTGGATCAGGACAGTGGGCGGAACCGCAGTTTCGAGAGTTCTTAAGAAGACCGTCATAGTCCATTGTGCTAGGACACCGCCGCAGAAAACAATGGAAGCCTACTGATACTCGGATTTGCTTAGTAGGCCCGAACTTCTAATCGAGAGGAAAAACCATGACGTATTCCCCCAGCACAGCCATTGTTACCGGGGCGGATTCCGGGATTGGGCGCGCCACCGCTGTAGCGCTCGCCGAGGCCGGAATGGATATCGGCATCACCTGGCACAGCGATGAGGAAGGTGCACGGGAAACGGCGCATCAGGTGCGCGAACTCGGGCAGAAGGGCTTTATCGCCAGATTGGACACCACCGAACTTCCGGACTGTGGCGACGTCGTGGATGAACTGGCCAAATCGCTCGGTGGCCTGGATGTCTTCGTCAACAACGCCGGAGCCGGGGATGGACTGAAATTCCTGGAGCTCGGGTACCAGGACTGGTGCCGGACAGTGAACACCGATCTTACCGGTGCCTTCATCTGTCTCCAGCGTGCAGCCCAGCGGATGGTCAAGGCAGGTCGGGGAGGCCGGCTGATTGCGGTCACCAGCGTGCATGAGACCCAGCCGCGCGTCGGCGCATCCGCCTATGACGCCGCCAAACACGGGCTGGGCGGTCTGATGAAGACGGTCGCCCTGGAACTTGGCGAGCATGGCATCACGGCCAACTGCGTGGCTCCGGGCGCGATCGCCACCCCCATGTCAGATCAGACTGACGTGGACCCCAGGACAATTGAGCAACCCGGTGTCCCGCTTGGACGTCCCGGCGATGCACGGGAGGTCGCGGCAGTGATTGCCTTCCTTGCCTCTCCGGCGGCCAGTTACGTCACCGGCGCATCCTGGTCCGTCGACGGCGGCATGCTTCAGATGGGTCCACAGGCCGGGTCGCACATAATTGACAATACGTGGCGCAATGGCTGAGCGACGTCGCTTATTCTTTCCCTATGAGCGGCCGGGCCCGGCCTGAGCTTATGCCGCCAGGAGCTGACGCAGAACGTACTGCAGGATTCCGCCGTTTTGGAAATACGCGGCCTCCGCGGGAGTATCGATCCTCACGGCTGCGGTGATCTCCTTGATTTTTCCGTCCTGTTCCACCCGCACCTGGACGTGCTTCGGGATGCCGGCCGTTCCGGCGAGCCCGGTGATGGAGTACACCTCTTCGCCAGTGAGGCCGAGAGTCTGCGCGCTCTCACCAGGGCTGAACTGCAGGGGGAGCACGCCCATGCCAATCAGATTTGAACGGTGGATCCGCTCAAAGGAGGTGGCCAGCACCGCTTTAACGCCCAACAGCAGGGTGCCCTTTGCTGCCCAATCCCGGGATGATCCTGAGCCGTATTCGGCCCCGGCGATCACGATCAGCGGGACGTTGTCGGCGAGATACTTCGTGGATGCGTCGAAAATGCTCAGCTGTTCTCCGTCGGGCAGGTGTCGTGTGAATCCACCCTCGATGCCCGGTACCAGCTGATTGCGCAGCCGGATGTTGGCGAAGGTGCCCCGAATCATCACTTCGTGATTGCCGCGGCGGGATCCGTAGGAGTTGAAGTCTCCGGGCTGCACGCCCTGCTCCATCAGGTACCGGCCGGCGGGGGAGTCCTTCTTGATGGCTCCCGCGGGAGAAATATGATCGGTGGTCACGGAGTCACCCAGCAGGGCCAGCACACGGGCTCCCGATATATCATCCAGCGGTTCTGGTTCCCGTGGCATAGCGTCGAAGTACGGCGGTCTGCGCACATAGGTGGAGGTCTCGTCCCACGCGAACATGTCGGCGGCCGGGATCTGAAGGTTCTGCCAGTTCTGATCCCCGGCAAAGACGTTGGCGTAGCCGGCGGTGAACATCTGGGCCTGTACGGCTTTGCCTACGACTTCGTCAATCTCCTGGCTGGAGGGCCAGATGTCGCGGAGGTAGACCGGTTCACCTGATGCATTGTTGCCGAGGGCATCCGTAAGCAGGTCGATGTTCATGGTCCCGGCGAGGGCATACGCAATCACCAATGGCGGCGAGGCAAGGAAATTCATCTGCGTCTGCGCATGGATCCGGCCCTCAAAGTTACGGTTTCCGCTGAGCACCGAACTGACCGTCAGATCATTGGCGTCCACGGCCTGGCTCACCTGCGGGATCAGCGGACCGGAATTACCGATGCACGTGGTACAGCCGTAACCGACCAGGTTGAAGCCAAGTTTATTCAGGTAGGGGGTAAGCCCTGCCTTGTCGAAATAGTCGGTGACAACGCGGGAGCCGGGCGCAAGGGAAGTCTTCACCCATGGTTTGGAACTCAGGCCGTGTTCCACGGCCTTCTTCGCCAGCAGTCCGGCACCGATCATCACGGAGGGGTTGGACGTGTTGGTGCAGCTGGTGATCGCGGCGATCACCACATGGCCATGGTCGATGGTGACCGGTTGCGTGTCCGTGAATGTCACCCGGGCAGGATTGGACGGGTACGTCGGGGACGGTACAGCACCGGCCCGGTCCACCGGCGGGATATTTTCAGTGGACCAGTCGAAGGCGATCGGGTCGCTGGCGGGGAATGATTCGGCAGATGCTTCGTCAAGTCCCGTCAGTTCCTCGGGTACCTTCGAGCCCTCGTTCAGAATGGCACCCACGACGCGCCGCGCGTTCGCCAGCGGGATGCGGTCCTGAGGCCGTTTGGGCCCGGCGATGGACGGTTCCACACTCGCCAGGTCGAACTCAATGGTTTGGGAGTAAACGGGCTCGTGCTCCGGATCGTGCCAGAGACCTTGTTCCTTTGCATACGCCTCGACCAGCCGGATCTGGTGCTCCGCCCGGCCGGTGAGACGCAGATACTGCAGGGTTACGTCATCGATCGGGAAAATGGCGCACGTGGAGCCGTATTCCGGACTCATGTTCCCCAGCGTTGCGCGGTTGGCCAGCGGTATGTTGGCGACTCCGGGTCCGTAAAACTCGACAAATTTTCCAACCACGCCGGTCTTACGCAGTTTTTCGGCAACGGTCAGCACAAGGTCGGTGGCCGTCACGCCCTCACTCAAGGCCCCGGTGAGTTTGAAGCCCAGCACCGGGGGAATCAGCATGCTCATTGGCTGCCCAAGCATGGCAGCCTCGGCTTCGATACCACCAACGCCCCAACCCAGCACGCCGAGTCCGTTCACCATTGGCGTGTGCGAGTCGGTGCCGACAAGGGTGTCCGGGTACGCCTGGCGTGGCGCAGCGGCGCTGGTCTCATCTGCTTCCTGCACCGCATCCCGGGTAAAGACCACCCGGGAGAGATATTCGAGATTGACCTGATGGCAGATGCCGGTATCGGGCGGGACGACGAGGAAGTCATTGAAGGCCTGCTGCGCCCAGCGCAGCAATTGGTAACGCTCCTTGTTACGGGAGAACTCCAGATCGGCGTTTTGCGCGAAGGCGTCCGAAGTGCCGAAAACGTCGGCAATGACGGAGTGGTCGATGACCAGCTCGGAGGGAATCAGCGGGTTGATTTTCTGTGGATCCCCTCCCAGAGCTGCCATCGCATCCCGCATGGCCACCAGGTCCACCACACACGGGACGCCGGTGAAGTCCTGCAGCAGTACGCGAGCGGGCGTGAACTGGATCTCCGTGCCATGCTCGGCGTCCGGATCCCACGCCGCAAGCGCCGTAATCTGCGCGGCGGTGACCAATGAACCGTCCTCACAGCGCAGGAGATTCTCCAGCAGTACCTTCAGACTGTAGGGGAGGCGGCCCGATCCCTGGACCGCATCAAGGCGAAAGATTTCATAGCGTTCATCATCGACCGTGAGGGTATTCCTGGCGTCAAAACTGTTCTTCATCGTGGACCTCCGCCGGCTCCCGCCGGATCGCTAGCAGGGAATATGGTCTGCTGTCATTGTCGGTCGTGACAGCCGGTCAGTCCAGGGCGCCTTTACGCGCCGCCGGGTAGGGACTGATGCGTGGCGCAGGTCAGGTGGTGTTGTCCCGCAATGCGGACAGCACGTCGCCGTTGAGGCGTGAGATCATGTCCAGCGGAATTCCCACCGGGCACACTGCGGTGCATTCACCGATTTCTGTGCAGCCGCCGAAGCCTTCGGCGTCGTGCTGGTTGACCATCGCCAGCGCCCGGGAGTTGCGCTCAAGCTGGCCTTGGGGGAGCGCACCGAGGTGGGTTGCCTTAGCCCCCGTGAAGAGCATCGCCGAACCATTGGGGCAGGCGGCAACGCAGGCTCCGCAGCCAATGCAGGTGGCGGCGTCGAAGGCCCGGTCCGCGTCCTTCTTGGGCACCAGCATCGCCGCCGCGTCCGGTGCTGCCCCGGTAGGGGCGCTGATGTAGCCGCCGGCCTGGATGATCCGGTCGAACGCGCTGCGGTCAACAATCAGATCCCTCAGGATCGGGAACGACGGCGAACGCCACGGTTCTATGTCGATGGTATCGCCGTCGGTGAAGTGGCGCATATACAGCTGGCAGCTGGCGGTGAGCTCCTCCGGACCGTGGGCGATGCCGTTGATGACCAGGCTGCACATCCCGCAGATTCCTTCGCGGCAGTCATTATCAAACGCCACCGGATCGTCCCCGGCAGCGGTGAGCTGTTCATTGAGCACATCGAGCATTTCCAAAAACGACATGTCGGGCGAGATTGACTCGACGCCGTAACTGACCATCCGGCCTGCAGCGTGCCGGTCGTGCTGGCGCCAGATGCGCAGGGTGACATTCATTTGTAGCTCCTCTGGGTCAACTTGACGTTGTGGTACTCGAGGCTTTCCTTGCGCAGCTTCGGTGGTGAGTTATCGCCGGTGAATTCCCAAGCTGCGACGTAGGCGAAGTCATCATCAACGCGCAGCGCCTCGCCGTCGTCGGTCTGGCTCTCGGTGCGGAAGTGGCTGCCGCAGGACTCAAGGCGATGGAAAGCATCAATGCACATGAGCTCGGCCAGTTCGAAGAAGTCTGCGACCCGGCCGGCCCGTTCCAGGGTTTGGTTCAGTTCCTCGTTGGCGCCGGTGACTTTGACGTTGGTCCAGAACTCGTCCCGGAGCGCGCCAATGAGGCCGAGGGCGTGCTGCAGTCCTTCGGCGTTGCGTTCCATCCCGCAGTACTCCCACACGATGGCGCCGAGTTCTTTATGGAACGAATCTACGCTCCTCGCACCGTTGATTGTCAGAAAAGTGTTGATGCGTGCGCGTACCGCATCGACCGCTTTGACGGCCTCCGGGTGGGATGCGTCGATGGCTTCGGTGCTCGGGTTCTTGACAAAATAGTCGTTGATGGTGTTGGGCAGGATGAAGTATCCGTCCGCCAGTCCCTGCATCAGGGCGCTGGCACCGAGGCGGTTCGCGCCGTGATCGGAGAAGTTGGCCTCGCCAACGACGAACAGTCCCGGGATGGAGCTCTCCAAATCGTAGTCAACCCACAGCCCGCCCATGGTGTAGTGAACGGCCGGGTAGATGCGCATGGGCACTTGATACGGGTCTTCATCGGTGATTTTGTGGTACATGTCGAAAAGGTTGCCGTATTTCTCTTCAATCGCGGCGCGGCCCAGCCGGGCGGTCGCATCGGCGAAGTCGAGGTAGACCCCGCGCCCGCCCGGGCCGACGCCGCGACCGGCATCACATTGATTTTTGGCCGCCCGGGAGGCGACGTCCCGCGGGACGAGGTTCCCGAACGCCGGGTACTGGCGTTCCAGGTAATAGTCCCGGTCGCCGTCGGGAATTTCCCGCGGATCGCGGCCATCACCGGCCTCTTTGGGCACCCAAATGCGCCCGTCATTGCGCAGCGACTCGCTCATCAGAGTCAGCTTCGACTGATGCTCCCCGCTGACCGGTATGCACGTGGGGTGAATCTGCGTGAAGCATGGGTTCGCAAAGAGCGCGCCCTTGCGATGAGCGCGCCAGGTGGCCGTCGTATTACATCCGACGGCGTTGGTGGAGAGGTGGTAAACGTTTGAGTAGCCGCCGCTTGCCAGTACGACGGCGTCGGCCACGTGGGTTTCCAGGGCGCCAGTCACCATGTCGCGTACCACGATGCCCCGGGCCTTGCCGTCAATGACAATGAGATCCAGCATTTCATGCCGGGTGTGCACCTCCACCGTTCCGGCCGCAACCTGGCGTTCGAGGGCCTGGTAGGCACCCAGCAGCAATTGCTGGCCGGTTTGACCCCGGGCGTAGAACGTCCGGGACACCTGCACCCCGCCAAAGGAGCGGGTGTCCAGCAGACCGCCGTAGTCCCGGGCAAACGGCACGCCCTGGGCAACGCACTGGTCGATGATGGCAGAACTGACCTCGGCGAGCCGGTATACGTTTGACTCCCGCGAGCGGTAATCGCCGCCCTTGACTGTGTCATAGAAGAGTCTGCGGATACTGTCACCGTCGTTGCGGTAATCCTTAGCCGCGTTGATGCCGCCCTGCGCCGCAATGCTGTGCGCGCGGCGGGGGCTGTCCTGGTAGCAGAAACTCTTGACCTGGTAGCCGGCCTCGCCCAATGTTGCCGCCGCCGAGGCACCGGCCAGACCGGTGCCGACAATGATCACCGAGAGCTTGCGCCGGTTTGCGGGATTAATCAGCTTGGCGCCGAAGCGGCGGGCTTCCCATTGCTCCTGGATGGGTCCACCGGGTGCCTTCGTGTCCCGGATGGTCTCCCCGACCGTGAAGAGTTCAACCATTACCTCACCCATCCTGCGAAAATTACCAGCGGCGGGATCAGGAAGCCCACCAGGATCAGCAGCGCGACGACGGTGGCCAGCTGGTTGAGCCCGCGTCTGCGTGCCACCGATGAGTTGGCCCCTAATGAAGCGAAGGCGCTCCACACGCCATGGCGCAGATGGAAGCCGAGGGCGATCAGCGCGATCACATACGAGAGCACCACCCACCAGATGGAGAAGCCATTAACCATCCGCTGATACGGACTCGGCGAAGCGCCGCCGGGGGCGATGTAATCCGCACTCAGGTGCAGGAGGTGATAGATGACGAAAAGACCGACGATGACGCCGCCCCACCGCATCGTGAACGAGGCATAACTGCGCTGGACGCCGCGGCGGTTCTTGGTGGTCTCGTAACGCCAGCCGCCCTTTCCGGCCGTCGCGGAACGGGACCGGTGCCACAGGGTAAACGCCGCGTAGATATGGACCAGGACACAGATCAGCAGCACAACCCGGATAATCCATAATGCGCCGACACGCGGCAGCAGCGGCTCGCCCACCTCCCGCAGATAGCCCGAATATCCATCGAAAGCTTCCCTGCCCTCGAAGATCTTCAGGTTGCCGTACATGTGGGCCAGAAGAAAGAGAACCATTATCAGGCCGGAGACCGCCATGGCCGCATGCAGCGACGCGGACGACCGCAGCGCCCTGGACCGCTGCCCGGCTCCATTGCTCACTACCATGTCCTCACCATAGGACCGATCCGGGCAGCGCGCCAGCAATAAGCTGAGGTGCTCCTCGTATGTGTAGTTATATTCCAGCGGCGCTGTAGCCGTCGACATGGTGGACATGCGCGGAGGGGGCTCGGTGAGTGTCAGAAGGGCCCGGCGGAACAGCAATATCTTTTTATACTTCCAAGTACTCCTCTGCGGGCGTAGGGTTCAGTCACTTGCACCACACAGCTAAAAAAGTTTCCCCGAAATGCATGGTGATAAAACCGCTGGGCATTTTGACGAAGAGTCACAATGCCGGCGACATGGTTGATTGAGTGCCGGCATGCGCATGACTTTTCTGGAACGGGAGCCGGAGGGGGAGTGCCATGGTCCAGATTGCACGAAAAAATGGTCGGCAGCGAACGGAACTGCTGGTTTCCAAGGGATGGATCCAGGCCGTGGCCATGGTGATGATCTTTGGTTTCCTGGTGATGGGATTCCTGGCGGTGCGTACCTACACCGACTCGATGCCGCAACCTGAACAGGTCGTGGATCCGCAGGGAACGGTCGTTTTCACCGGAGCCGACATAACGGCAGGGCAGCAGATTTTCCTTCGCCGGGGTCTGCAGGAATACGGCTCCATTGTGGGACACGGCGGGTATCTGGGCCCGGACTATACGGCTGACTATTTGCGTCGGTCCGCCACGATGGTGCTCGATGATCTGACCCAATCCGGTATCCAGGATCCGCATGGCGCCCTTGTCCAGATGATGCGGACGAATCGTTATGACAGTTCAACGAACACCCTGGTGTATACCGCAGAACAGGTTAAGGCCTTTGATGCCATCCAGGGGCACTACGCGGACTACTTTGGGTCACCGACCACGCAGTATGGCCTGATTCCAAACGCAATTACCGGTCCTGAGGATATCCGCCAGCTGACCTCATTCTTTGCGTGGACCGCGTGGGCTGCAGCTGCGGAACGGCCGGGCCACAATTATTCCTACACGAACAATTGGCCCGGGGAACCACTGGTGAACAACGGCCCGACGGCGGACGTCCTGGTATGGAGCGGTCTGTCGCTGATTGCCCTGCTGGTCGGAATCGGACTGCTGTTCGCCATGTACGGGCGGTGGAGCCGGAACGTCGGCTGGCACAGCGGTGAATCTCCGGCGCTCTCCTTCCGGCAACCGGGTGAGGTAGCTGTGACACCGGGCCAGCGCGCTACCGCATGGTTCTTCTTCATTGTCGCTGTCCTGTTTCTCGGGCAGGCCTTGTTAGGCGGGGCAATTGAACATTACCGCGCTGACCTCTCCAGCTTTTTTGGTTTCGACATGGCCAAGCTGCTGCCCTTTAACCTGGCGCGGACCTGGCACGTGCAGCTGTCGATATTGTGGACGGCGGCGTCGTTTTTGGCCGCAGGGATCTTTCTGGCGCCCTTTATTTCCGGGCGCGAACCGAAGCGTCAGAGCTGGCTCATTTACGGTCTGCTCGGCGCACTCGCACTGGTTATCGTCGGGTCCTTTGTCGGGGAGGCAATGAGTATTTTTGGCGTCAAGGCCGTTGCGGGGTCTCCGCTGTGGGACATGCAATGGGAATACCTCGATCTGCCCAGGGTCTGGCAGGGTGTGCTTGTGGTGGGGCTGTTCCTGTGGATCATTATCATCTACCGCGGCATCAGGGCCCGACTACAAAAGGAACATCGGTTCAACCTGCCCTGGCTTTTCTTTTACTCAGGCCTGGCAATTCCGGGTTTCTATGCGGTGGGTCTACTGGCCAGCACGGAGACGACGCTCCCGGTTGCCGACTATTGGCGCTTTTGGGTCGTGCATCTTTGGGTCGAGGACTTCCTGGAACTGTTCACTACTGTGATGGTCGCCTACATCTTTGTCATGCTCGGCGTCATACGCCGGAAGATTGCGATGCAACTCATCCTCCTGGACGTCATCCTGTACTCCGTGGGCGGAGTGATCGGGACCATGCACCATCTGTACTTCTCGGGTACCCCGGTGGAGAATATGGCGTTGGGCGCTTTCTTCTCGGCGCTGGAAGTGATTCCGCTGACATTTTTGACCATCGAGGCGTGGAGCTTTTTGCAGCTCGGTTCCCGCCAGGAGTCCCGGAGTTCGGCACCGTTCCCGCACCGCTGGGCAGTGATGTTTCTGGTGGCCGTCGGGTTCTGGAACTTCCTCGGGGCCGGTGTCTTCGGATTCCTGGTCAACCTTCCCATCGTGTCCTACTACGAGATTGGCACTGCCCTCACCGCTAACCATGCTCATGCTTCCATGATGGGCGTGTACGGGATGCTGGGCGTTGGATTGTCGCTGTTTGCCCTCCGTTACCTGATCCCCGCCCGACGGTGGCCGGACAAACTGGCCAGAATATCTTTCTGGGGCCTGAATATCGGACTGGCCTGGATGACATTCGCAACGCTGGTGCCGCTGGGCGTTATTCAACTGTGGCACTCCATCAACGACGGGTACTACGAGGCACGCACCCTGAACTTCATTACCCAGCCCGGTAATGCCGTCTTGGAATGGCTGCGGATGCCAGGGGACCTGATCTTCATCATCGCCGGCATCCTTCCCTTCCTCTGGATCACCTGGCTGGGTGTCCGGTACCGGATCAAAGCCACCACCTATGACGTTCCCGAGGAAGCGCTTTTCATCGTAGAACGACCGCAGACAGAAGTACTCGGCGCTTCGGCCGCACCACCGCCGCGCTATGGTTCTGACCGTCGTATGGAGGGCCGGGACACGGGTCCGGGTCAATCGGACGGAGGCCCGTGATGAGCGGGGTCGATCCGGCGGTCTGGTTCGCGGCGGGATACGGAATCGTTCTGCTGCTCATCGCGCACCTTCTGGACAAGCTGGCGAGGCGGACGGCCCAGCGCACCGTTGATTGGCGTTCCGGCGGTTTCCGCTACCATGCGGACCACGATGCATGGGTCTGCCCTGAGGATCAATGGCTGTGGCCGGACTCCTTCGACCCAGACAACCGCGTGATGCGGTACCGGGCGAGTCCCACGGTGTGCAACGCATGCCCGGTCAAGGACTCGTGCACCACATCGGGGAATGGCCGGCAGATCAGCCGCAATGTGGACCCTTGGCCCAGCTCGGAGGCCGAACGATTCCATCGGGGTATCGCGTGCGCCGTGGTGGTACTGGGTCTGGCGTGGCCGTTGGCCACGATGATCGGAAACCGGAGCGCCCTCGAACTGGTGGTATTGGCTGCGGCGGTTCTCACCATCGCAGCGGGCAGCTGGCCACTTTGGTCCCATCTGCGCCGCTCGCCCGCCGGCTTCCCCGACCATGTCAAGGTCGAGGCACTCGACGACACGATTGCACGGCAGGCAGCAGGGACGCAAAGGGCGGCCCGCCGCCGGCCCACGTACCAAAGTGACCTGCGGCCAGACCCGTCCGATGCGCGTCCCGACGTGCGTCCTGAGGCGCGCGGACGTGAACAGGTGCAGAATCCGGAGCATGACCGGTTCGCGACCCGATGGGGATCATTCGAGGAAAACGCAGCCGAGGCGGAGCCGCTTCCCGGATGGAGCAGGAGGAAGAACAAATGACGTGGTGGCAAATAGTGGTTCTCATCATCGTGGTCATTGCCCTTGTCGTTCTGGCCGCCTCGGTGAAGGTGCTGCGGGAATACGAACGAGGCGTCGCGTTCCGGCTCGGCCGGCTGCGTCCGGTGCTTGGCCCCGGAGTGCATCTGATTTTCCCTGCGTTGGAGAAGATGGTGCGGATTGACCTGAGGATAGTGACCTTGACCATCCCGCCGCAGGAAGTCATTACTAAGGACAATGTCCCGGCCCGCGTCAACGCCGTCGTTCTCTTCAAGGTCACGGACCCGACGCGCTCCGTCATGGCAGTGGAGAACCACGCGGTGGCTACCTCCCAAATGGCCCAGACCACTCTGCGATCGGTTGTGGGCCGCGCCGACCTGGACACGCTTCTGGCGCATCGGGCAGATCTCAATGAGGACCTTGCACACAGCATTGATGCGCAGACCGAACCGTGGGGCGTCCACGTCAAGGTTGTGGAGATCAAGGACGTCGAGATCCCCGAGGCGATGCAGCGCGCCATGGCGCGCGAAGCCGAGGCCGAGCGCGAAAGACGGGCCAAGATCATCAACGCCCGCGGCGAACTACAGGCTGCGGACGAGCTGCGCCAGGCCGCAGACATCCTCAGCGGGAATCCGGCCTCGCTCCAGCTGCGTTATCTGCAGACCTTACTGGAGCTGGGTGCGGACCAGAACTCGACCGTCGTCTTCCCGCTGCCGATGGACATCATCGGGCCCTTTCTCGACAAGGTTCCGCGCTGGATGGACAAACTTCAGCAGCCCGGGCCGCCGATGCCAAACCATAACGGTTCGAAACTACCGGCGTCGTCGCCGTCTGCTCCGTCGCCGTCTGCGTCGCCGCTACCGGCAACACCGGACCCGGCACCGTCGCCGAATTCGCATCCGGAACTGCACACGGAAAGGCATAACAGTGTCTGACAATGACGCACCCGGAGGCCATTCCCCCGCCCCGGCGGAGGCGGGACAAAGCTCCGCCATCCGGGTAAAAGAAAACAGGACCGGGATCAAACTGATAATTCCAGGGGCTATCTTATTGTTTCTTGCTCCGCTCGCCGGATTCCTCGGGGGCACCATGGTCGGATCGCCCGGAGCCATTGGCGGTCTCGATCCGCTGTTTCTCTGGCTGTTCGGTGGCATGGTTGTCGGAGGTATTGGCGGAGCGGTCGCTCTGCTGGGCACCTTGCGCTGGGTGCGCGCGAACCGGGGAGCGGACTGAACAGCTTGTGCCGATGGGTCTCGATAGTCCGTTCAGCCCGCTCAGCGGTGCACGATCCGCAGCCCACCTCTGACATTCGTGCCGTCGGCCTGCGGTGGAAGACGGCACGGTTCGGGTAGAGGGCGGGGGCTCCGGCAACACTTGGTTCGAGCAGCCGGATGAACCCCCGCCGTCGTGCCTCACTCCTCGTCGGCCGTAGTACCCGTTTCCATCTCCAGATCCGGATTCTCCTTGCGGGCCGGCCCGGGTTCAGCGAGCTGCTTACGGGCATGCAGGATGTCGCCGATGAACAGATCGTAGATCAGCACACCGATCACGCCACCGATCAGCGGGCCAATAATGGGCACCCAGAAGTAGAAGCTGAACGAGCCGTCAACCGTGCCCGGAAGAGCTACGTCTCCCCAGCCGGCCATCCAGGCGAAGAGCCGGGGGCCGAAGTCGCGGGCCGGGTTAATCGCGTAGCCGGCATTCGCTCCAAATGACATGCCAATGGCTGCGACGGCAAATCCGATCATCAGCGGCCCCAGGTTGGCTTTCACAGCCGTATTGCGCAGATCGATAATGGCCACGATGAAGAGGATCAGGAAGGCTGTGCCCACTATCTGGTCCGTCAGCGGCCCGATCAGGTCACCGTCGTAATACGGCGCCGGGAAGGTGGCAAAGATGGAGAAGGTCGTGTTTCCGCCCGGATCGGTCCGGGCTACTTTGGCAGCTTTATTGAACGCGTCAATTGCCTGATGGTAAACAAGGTAGACCAACGCCGCACCGGCAAATGCTCCTACGACTTGGGCCGCCATGTAGGGGAGAACCTTCCGCCAGGCGAACTTGCGCCGCACCGCAAAGGCCAGGGTGACCGCGGGATTCAGGTGCGCACCGCTGACTCCACCGGCCACGTAGACGCCCAACGCCACCGCAAAGGCCCAGCCCCATGTGATCAGCAGCCAGTCCCCGGCGGCGTTGAAGATGGTTGTCGAGGTTGCTGCCCGGCCGCTGCCGGGCAAAGCAGCGACCGCCATTGCTACTACCCCGTCGCCAAAGCAGATCAGCACAAAAGTGCCGAGAAACTCTGCTAAGACCTCTCCCCATGTCCCGCCGGACCGTTTGAGTCCGCTGCCGTTGCGGATTGCGTTCCGCAGTGGAGAAATTTCACTCATAATAACCCCTTGAATCGTCGGCGGCAGGGACTTTGTACTTGAGGGCAGGTACTGCACTGAGGTCAGCTACTGCACTGTTTCAGGTACTGCGGTGAGCCTGTGAGCCGTTTGAACACTCCCGGGTTGACTGGTCGATGGTCTACATGCTAGCAGCCGGCTTAGAACCTGACTATGGCTGCATTCTGCCGTCATAATCGGGCTGGGATCCGCGGCTAAACTAGAGGGGATGAGGGACATAAAGTCAGCCGGAACGGCGGAGAACGTGGATCCCGGAGCGCTGTTCGATTTCAGCAGGCTGCGGCGCTCCCCCGATGTGGAAGCACCGAACCTTTTCGCCTTCGATGCCACCGATAAACTCATCCTGACCGAAGCTGCCGGTGCCCTTGCGGTGCGCAGCGACGGCCCGGCCGAGGCCGACGGCGAGCAAATAGTCCCCGACGGCGGCATGAGAGCACCATACGCCGGCTCCACCGTAGCTGTGGTGGGGGATCGCTACGGCGCCCTGACATTGCCCGTGGTCTCCACTGGTGGCGGAAATGTGCGCGTACATCAGGACCTGATGGCCGGAGAGCGGGCTCTGGACCGTAACGCGGCAGAACTTGGACTGTCCGGGAGGTTCCGTCGTTTCCCCTTGGGGAAGGAACTTTTTGACGGAGTCAGCGTTGTCTTGTGGCAATTGCCCAAAAGCATGGCCGAGCTGGCGGAAACCGCCGATCAGATCGCCCGCTACGCCCGCCCCGACGTCCGGATCTTCGCGGGCGGTCGGATCAAGCATATGACCATGGCTATGAATGCTCTCCTGCAGGACTCATTTGGCGAAGTGCATGCTGGCCTGGCGAGGCAGAAATCCAGGGTGCTCACCGCAGCCGAGCCCATTCGGCCCACTGAGGAGCCTGCTTTTCCGGCACGGCAATACCATCAGGAGCTCGGACTGTGGGTGTGCGCCTACGGTGCCACCTTTGCCGGACCGCGGTTGGATATCGGAACCCGTTATCTGCTGGAGTTCATCGACAGGATGAAACCGGACGCCCAGCATGCCGTGGACCTGGGCTGCGGCTCCGGCGTTATCTCGGCGGTACTGGCCAACGCCCGGCCGCAGATAACCGTCACCGCAACCGATCAGTCCGCCGCTGCTGTCGCTTCGGCCGCAGCGACGGCCGAGGCAAACGGTCTTTCCCACCGGATCTGCACAGTTCAGGACGATGCGATGGCAGGCTTTCCAACCGGCAGCGCAGAGTTGATTTTGCTGAATCCGCCCTTTCACCTCGGGACAACCGTGCATGCCGGAGCGGCAGTGCGGCTCTTTGACGCCGCCGCCCGGGTGCTGGCCCCGGGCGGCGAACTCTGGACGGTGTACAACAATCACCTGCACTACCGCACTCAGCTTCAAGAGCGGATTGGGCCCACAACGGTGCAGGCCCGGAACCAGAAGTTCACGGTGGCTCTGTCCAGCCGAAGCTGAGCAGCAAACCGCGCAAGTGGGCCCGTTTTAGTCCACGGATTCGAGGATTTCCCCAAACGGAATCAGCTCATCAACCACTGCCTGAACTTCGTCATGCTGCAGGAGCCTGACCCGCACGCCGTGGAGCTGATCAGCCGCTGACTGTTGAAGCACCGGCTTGATGGTCGCGACGATAACCGGCGGCTTTCCCTCTAGGTATTTCAGATAGCTGGCTGGGAGTCTGTTCATGGCCACAGTTTAGACCAGACCCAAGAGCTCTGCTGAGGTATCGCGCATCTGGATTTTACGGACCTTTCCGGTCACGGTCATCGGAAATTCCGCTACGACCAGGACGTAGCGGGGAATTTTGTTTCTGGAGAGTTTGCCGGCGCAAAAGTCCGCAAGAGCCGCGGCATCCAGCGGTGCAGCGCCTTCGCGCAGCTGTAGCCAGGCGCACAGTTCCTCGCCATACTTTGGGTCTGGTACGCCAATCACCTGAACATCGGCAATATCCGGATGGGTGTAAAGAAACTCCTCAATTTCACGGGGGTAAAGATTCTCACCACCGCGGATCACCATGTCCTTGATCCGGCCCACTATGGTTACGTAGCCGTCGTCGCCCATTTGAGCCAAATCACCGGTATGCATCCAGCGTGCTTCATCGATGGCCTCGGCTGTCTTGGCGGCGTCATTCCAATAGCCCAACATGACGGAGTATCCGCGGGTGCAAAACTCGCCGGCGGTTCCGCGCGGCACGGTAAGGCCGGTGATCGGGTCCACGATCTTGACTTCCAGATGCGGGTGCACCCGGCCCACGGTGGCCGTGCGCCGACGGAGATCGTCGTCGGGTTGGGTTTGCATGGACACCGGCGACGTCTCCGTCATCCCATAGGCAATGGCCACCTGAGACATATTCATTTCAGTGATGCAGCGTTTCATGACCTCAACAGGGCAGGGCGAACCAGCCATAATTCCGGTCCGCAGCGTGGAGAGGTCATAACTGGAAAAGTCCGCAAGGCCCTGTTCGGCGATGAACATCGTAGGGACTCCATAGAGCACCGTGCACTTTTCGTCCTGCACGGCCGCCAACGTGGCTTTCGGGTCGAAGGATGGTGCCGGGATGATGATGGCTGCCCCGTGGGAGGTGGCACCCAAATTTCCCATCACCATGCCAAAACAATGATAGAAGGGCACGGGGATACAAATCCGGTCGCGGTTGCTGATCGTGATTGTCTCAGTCACAAAGAAACCGTTATTAAGAATATTGTGGTGGCTCAGCGTTGCGCCCTTGGGAAAGCCCGTGGTGCCGGACGTGTACTGGATGTTGATCGGATCGTCCGCACTGAGGGTCTCCATCCGCCGCGCCAGAGAATCCGGCGGAAGGGTGCTCCCGGCGGCAAGCAATTCGTCCCAATCCGGGCCGGAAAGATACACAACGTTCGTCAGCTCCGGGCACTCGCCACGCACGGCGTCCACCATCGCCCGGCAGTCAGTTGAGCGGTATCCGGTCATGGAGATCAGCAGCTTGAGGCCGGACTGCTGCAGGGCGTACCGCAGCTCATGCTCGCGGTAGGACGGGTTGACGTTGACCAGAATGGCGCCGATTTTCGCGCTCGCGTATTGCACTTGCACCCATTGGGCACAATTGAGAGCCCAGATGCCCACCCGATCACCTTTTGCTACGCCGGCTGCCAGCAGCCCGCGGGCCAGCGCATCCACATCGGCCTCCAGCTCAGCGTAGGTCCAGCGGCGCCCAGCGGCAATGTCAACCAGTGCTTCGCGTTCGGCATTGGCGGCGGCCAGCCGGCTGAAGTTGGCACCGATCGTCTCGCCCAGCAGCGGGACCGACGATGTGCCCGAAACGTAGGAAAGAACTGGCATCGGGGCGGGATGTTCTTCATCAAGGGTCATAGCAATACGCTACTTGGTGCCGGGCGGGAGGGGTATGCGTGTCCATTTCGGGCCCGTGGCAAAGCCGGCCGGCACGTTGGCTCTGGCACCGGGGTGTGATAGCTCCAGTTGTTTGTTCGGTCCAGGACGCCGTCCTGGACCCGATCCAGCCGTGAACTGGTAACTAACTGCGTAAACTTGCGTCTTAATTCGATGCAGCCAGTTGCGCCTCGGTTAGGGCCTGCGTACAGTCGTAGACAAGTTACTGAATGTAACGTGTCAGCGATCCTCGCAGTGGCCACGGTGAAGCCCAACCTGGGAAAACCCGTCGAGTCGGAGGATGTGGGTGCCCCCATGTGGGCCTGACATTTGCACACAGAACCGCCGATCATTTCTCTGGGCTCGGACCCGGAGCCGGTGATGCCGGTCCAGCTGCGCGTCCAAGCGCGGCAGTGATCTGGATGGCGGTTCTGTCATTCCTTTTCCGACTACGTTCACGTCCGCACCGCAGTCCGCTAGCACGGCGGCGGCGGCCGTCAACGGCATCCAGCCAAGGGCAGCAAATGTCACCTCCAAGTCTTCTCCAGACCCATCCGACGACGATCGATACCGCGCCGATCGCCTTGTCCTACGAACTCTTTCCGCCTCGAACGCCCGCAGCGGCAGATAACCTGTGGACCACCGTCCGGGAATTGGAAAGCACCAATCCCGACTACGTCTCGGTCACCTACGGTGCCAGCGGGTCCAACCGGGATATCGCCGTCGGGCTTCTTAACCGGTTGCTCACCGAGACTACTCTGCGTCCGCTGGCACACCTGACGTGTGTGGATAATACCGTTGCGGATCTGGCAGCCATCGTCACCGACCTGCTCGATCACGGCGTGCGCGGTATTCTTGCCCTGCGCGGGGACCGGCTGCAGACTCCTGGCACCGTGCACCCACCGGGCTCCTTGACCTACGCCCAGGACCTAATCGAGTTGATTCGGCAGGTGGAGCAGCGCCGCACGGCATTGCTCTGCGCCGGGAAAGTGGCAATCGGCGTCGCGGCATATCCTGCCAAACATCCCGAATCGCCAAGCGCGGAGCACGATATTGAGGTGCTTTTGGCCAAACAACGCTCGGGAGCGGATTTCGCCATTACCCAGGTTTTCTTCCACCCGGCGGAATACTCGAATCTGCTGGCAAGGGCGCGGCGTGCCGGGGTGACCATCCCGCTCATTCCCGGCGTCATGCCGCTGATCAGCGTCCGACGGCTGCAGCGGCTCGGGACGCTGACCGGTGTCGATCCTTCACCGGATCTGATCCGATCGCTGGCGGGTGCGCAGGACGACGGCGAACGCCGCCGGATCGGCGTCCGGGCCACCGTTGATCTGGCCCGGGCCGCGTTGGATGCGGGCGCGCCCGGGATACATCTTTACACCTTCAATGAGCATGCCGCGGCGCTGGATGTACTCGATAAACTCCAGCTTCCGCGCCCGGCCCGACCCGGTCCGATGCGCTTGCAGCCCGCACTTTAACGACGGCCTGCACTGTAACGACTGCGCACTGTAACCACACTCACCTGACCCAAGATAGAGGACCTCAATCATGACTGCCAGCACTTCCACCAGCACTCTCACCTCCACCAGCACTCTCACTTCCACCAGCGCGCCCTCCACAACACCGGTGTTTCCCGCGGCATCGATTCTGGGCTACCCGAGGATCGGCCGCCGCCGGGAACTGAAGAAGGCCGTCGAGTCCTTCTGGGCCGGTACCATCGACGCACCGGCGCTCGAAAAAGCAGCTCAGGACCTCCGGCTGAGCACAGCCAAGCGACTGCAGGGCCTGGGGCTGACCGGGAACGGCGCCGTACCGGGCACGTTCTCCTACTACGACCAGGTGCTGGACGCCGCGGCTCATATCGGCGCTATACCCGCCCGGTTTGGTGCGCTGCTGGATGCGCAGGGGCAGCTGGATATCAGCGGCTATTTCACGCTGGCCCGCGGGACCGCCGAGCAGCAGCCGCTGGAAATGACCAAGTGGTTTGACACGAACTACCACTACCTGGTGCCCGAAATCGGACCGGAGACCGTCTTCTCGCTGACGTCCACCCGGATTGTCGAGGAATTCAGCCACGCACTGGCCAACGGCGTGCACACGCGTCCCTACCTTGTGGGTCCGGTGACGTTTTTGCTGCTGAGCAAAGCCTCCGACGAGGCGCCGAATGATTTTTCTCCGCTGAGCCGGTTGGCGGATATTTTGCCCGTCTACGCCGATCTGCTCGCCAGGCTGGCCGCTGCGGGAGCGGATTGGGTGCAGTTTGACGAGCCTGCGCTGGTGGTGGACCAGGTGACTCCTTTGCCGGAGGTTCAGGCAGCCGTGGCGGAAGCCTACGAATACCTGGCGGCGGTTCCGTCGCGGCCGGCGCTGTTCGTCAGCACGCCTTATGGCGCACTGGAGGGCCTGCTGCCCACGCTGGCGGCAACCGGAATCGACGCGCTTCACCTCGACGTATTCAAAGGTGAGGTGCCGGCTGCGGCAGATCTGGCAGCGCTTTCGGGTAAAACGCTAGTAGCCGGGCTGGTGGATGGGCACAATATCTGGCGCAATGACCTGGCATCCTCCGCTGCGAAACTGGACGAGCTGCGCAAAAGCGGGCTCACAGTGACGGTGTCGACGTCGACGTCGACGCAGCATGTTCCGCACGACGTCCAGGAAGAGACGCAGCTCAGCGCCGAGTTGCGCAGCTGGCTGGCGTTTGCGGACCAGAAGACCGCCGAGGTGGTCACCTTGTCGGGCCTGCTGACGGATTCGCCGTCGGTGCAGCCGGCCATCGACGAGGCGTCGGCCGTCATCGCTGCCCGCGCCGCCGCCGTCGGCGTGCACCGCACCGAGGTCCAGGCGCGGCTGTCCGCACTGACCAGCGCCGACTTCAGCCGGGATGCGTACGCCACGCGCGCCGCCGTGCAGGAAACGCAGCTGGCGCTCCCGACTCTTCCGACCACCACGATTGGCTCCTTTCCGCAGACCGGGGAGATCCGCGCCGCCCGCGCCCGGGCCAACAAGGGCGAGCTGACACAGCAGCAGTACCAGGGCCTGATGAAGGACGAAATCAGGCGCGTCGTGCAGCTGCAGGAAGAGCTTGGGTTGGACGTGCTGGTGCACGGTGAGCCGGAACGTAATGACATGGTGCAGTACTTCGCGGAAAACCTTGAAGGCTTCGACGTGACGGTGCACGGTTGGGTGCAGTCCTACGGCAGCCGTTGCACCCGGCCGTCCATTCTCTGGGGGGATGTGGTGCGCAGCCAGCCGATTACGGTGGAATGGGCCAGATTTGCCCAATCCCTGACCGGGAAGCCGATGAAGGGCATGCTCACCGGTCCTGTCACAATTCTGGCCTGGTCTTTCGTCCGGGATGACCAGCCACTGGGGGAGACGGCAAACCAGGTGGCGTTGGCGCTCCGGGACGAAATTGCAGACCTGGAATCAGCCGGAATCCGGATTATCCAAGTGGATGAGCCGGCGCTGCGTGAACTGCTGCCGCTACGCAAGGCTGACCAGGCCCGGTACCTGGACTGGTCTGTAAATTCTTTCCGCCTCGCGACGTCGGGGGCGGGGAACGGAACGCAGATTCACACGCACTTGTGCTACTCCGAATTCGGTGTGGTCATCGATGCCATCGACTCCCTGGATGCGGATGTGACCTCCATTGAGGCGGCGCGCTCGCGGATGGAAGTGGTTCATGACCTGGAAAACCACGGCTTTGGCCGTGGCGTGGGACCGGGAGTCTACGATATCCATTCTCCGCGGGTACCCGGCCGCGCCGAAGTGGCACAGCTGCTGGAAACTGCCGTACAGCATGTGCCTGCGCGGCAGCTCTGGGTTAACCCGGACTGCGGGCTGAAGACCCGAGGATACGCCGAGACAGAAGAGTCGCTGCGTAACCTGGTTGATGCGGCCCGGGAAGTGCGGGCGCAGCTGGCCTGAGCCGGCAAGGACCTGAGCCAGCAATGAGTGGTCACTATCTGCCGGAGTAGCCGCAGCCGGAGTAGCCGCAGTCATAGCGGCAGATAGTGACCGTTCGTTGGACGGATGGGTGGCGGGCGCCAGCCGGGCGCCACCGAGTGCAGTGGGAATGGCAGCAGTATGGTTCGGCGCTTGTTACCCGGGAGTAGATTTGTGACATGACTGAGGACTTTTCCGCGGATATCACCGCCCAGGCTGCCGATGCCCGTGCCGCGTTTGACTCCGGTGTGTCCCGGCCCATCTCTTGGCGGGTGGAACGGCTGAAAGCGGTACAGCAGATGCTAACCGAGCGGGGTGACGAATTCGCGGCCGCGCTCCAACAGGATCTTGGCAAGCATCCAAGCGAGGCATGGCTGACAGAAATCGGCTTTGTCACGGCGGAAATTACGCACACGTTGAAGAATCTGCAGCGCTGGCTGGCACCGGAACGTGCCAGCGTGCCCGTCTCGCTCCAGCCGGCGAACGCGCGGATTATCCGGGAGCCGCTCGGAGTTGTACTGATCATTGCGCCCTGGAACTATCCGGTACAGCTACTGCTGGCTCCAATGGTGGGAGCGCTCGCGGCCGGGAATACCGTGGTGGTCAAGCCCAGCGAACTGGCTCCCGCGACCTCAGCTGCGATGCAGCGTTGGATCCCGCAATACCTGGACGGCGCCGTATTCGTGGTGCAAGGAGGGGTGGAAGAAACCACAACCCTGCTGGGCGAGCGGTTTGACCATATTTTCTATACCGGTAACGGCACCGTGGGACGCATTGTCATGCGTGCCGCCGCGGAAAATCTGACGCCGGTAACCTTGGAACTGGGCGGAAAATCACCTGTCTATGTCGATGATTCGGCGGACCTGCCTGCCACTGCGATGCGTTTGGCGTGGGGAAAATTCCTGAACGCCGGGCAGACGTGCGTGGCGCCTGACTATGTCTTGGCCTCGCGGACGGTAGTGGCGGAACTGGCGCGGCTGCTGCCGGAGGCTATTGGTCGGCTGTACGGGACCAACCCGCGCAGCAGCAAGGAATACGGCCGGATTGTCAATGACAAGCACTTCCAACGCCTGACAGGTCTGCTGGACGCGGCTGATGTTGTCACAGGCGGCGAACACGACGCGGCAAGCCGATATCTGGCACCGACGGTGGTCCGGGCGGATTCGGGCTCGGCCCTGATGCAGGAGGAGATCTTTGGCCCCGTGCTTCCGCTTGTGGAGATTGATGGAACGGATGCGGCCATAAAATTCATCAATCGCCGCGACAAACCGCTGGCCTTGTACGTCTTTACAGCGCGGGCAAAGACCAAAGCGAAATTTGCTGAGCAAACTTCATCAGGTGCCTTGTGCTTTGGCATTCCGGCTGCGCATTTGCTGGTGCCCGGGCTGCCTTTCGGCGGAGTCGGGGCAAGTGGCATGGGTGGATACCACGGACGATTTTCCATCGAGACTTTCTCGCATCGGAAGGCGGTGCTGGATAAACCCCTTAGGCCGGACACCATGAGACTGGTTTACCCACCCTTTAGCGCGCTGAAGAACCTGATCATTAGGAAGGTGATTGCGCCGGCCGGCAGGGGATAGCAGGGAGGTGTAGCCGGCCGGACACGGGCGGGCTGCGGGCAGTCCGGTCAGTATTGTGGGTTCCGGCCCATCCGGTGCAGAATCCCGGAGAGCAGATCCACGAACACTCCTACTTGTGCCGTCTGCTTTTCGTTGAGCAGTAGTGCAAAGATGTTTCGGGCCAGCCGGATTTCCGGCACATCCAATACCACGATGCCCGCTGGTTTCTCGCGCAGGGCCAGCTCCGGGACAAGAGCAGCGCCGAGACCGGCAGCAGCCAATTGCAGACTGGCATTGAAATCGTCGCTGTAAACGGCAACCGTAGGGTGCAGGTTGCAGCTGGCAAACAGCCTTTCGATTACGGACGCGTCGCTGGTACCCGGATGGTGCATGATCCAAGGCATATCCGACAGCTGGGACGCCGCCATCTGCGCCCCGGCGCGGATACCCCAGGCCTCCGGCAGGACAACGCGGAAGTTGTCGTCTCCGATCCACTGCCGATTGATCGTGTGCGGCCAGGCCAAACCTCCCTGCCCCACCTGATAAATCAGCGCTACGTCCAATTCCCCGCCGGTCCGCAACCCGGCAATTGTGGCAGCCGGCTCGGCCACGGATACCTTCAAGTTGATCCCCAGATCGTGCCATGCGGGTCTGGCCAGCAGCACCGGAAGTACATGACTGGCCAGCGACGGGAAGATTCCCAGCCGAAGTTCCTGCGTCGTGGTGGCATGGGTCCGCGCGCTGGCGGCCAGCAGCGCGTCAATGTCCGTGAGCACCTTGGCGGCATGCCGGTTCATCACAATGGCGGCCTCCGTGGGGAGCACGCTGCGGGCGGAACGCTGAAAGAGGACGACACCGGTATCGCGTTCGAGGGCGGACATCTGCTGCGACACTGCCGAGGCCGTGTAGCCGAGCCGACTGGCCGCGGCCGCGAACGAACCCAGGCGCGTGACTTCCAGCAGCGTGCGAAGATGGATCGGATTGACCATAAGCGTTCCTTTCCCAGAGCAGAGCTTAGCAACAGCAAGACTCTATCCGCTTGAAGGTCATTCTGCGGGCACTAAGGCTATTGGTACAGCCTTGCCGAGGAGGAAACTGGGGTTTTCCGACAGCCGACGACTCCTGTGTGCGGAATCTGAAGTGCCCCAACTGAGTAGCACTTGAGGCACGCAAAACACGAGATGAGTGCCGCAAGTGCTACCCAGTTGGGCTGCGGGACACGAGCGGGCGACACGCCGGACCGCGGGCAACACGCCCGCGTTTTTTTGTTGCTAAGTACTCCACAGGCTGTGGACATAGCGGTCGGCAGAGCCGGGATTCCGCCGATTTTTTCAACCCAGCCTGTGGATGACCGGTGCATAAAATGACATACTTGTAATACATCATCTAGGGGTCGTTCCCAGCAGTGTGCACTACATGTAGTATTGAAATACAGAAACAAGCACCACGGCTTCTAGTAGCCGGGACGCTGGCGAAGCCGGTTTACAGCCGTCTGACGCAACAAGGTACCTAAGATTCGGGTACCAGCACAAGCAGGTGCCCCAGTGGCACCGCGAAGTAAAAGGGGACAGGGAAAATGACCGTTACGGTCTACACCAAGCCGGCCTGCGTTCAGTGCAACGCCACCTACCGCGCTTTGGACAAAAAGGGCATCACGTACCAGAGCGTGGACATTTCCCAGGACCCGGAAGCCCTGGAGCGTCTTCGTGCACTGGGCTACATGCAAGCTCCCGTCGTGATCACCGATCAGGATCACTGGTCCGGATTCCGTCCGGACAAGATCGCTGAACTGGGAACCGCAGCGGTATCGGTAGCCTCCTGATTTCATCTCATCATTTTGACAGCTCGGCTTGTCTCAACAGCTCGGCAGGGCACTAAGCGGCGGTAATGCAGTCTGTGGAAGCAGTACACGAAGACCGGACGACAACGCACCGGACGACGACGGCGCACCGGCTGCCGCCGCCGTCGTCCGAGGTCGGGTCGTCAGGTGTCGGGTCGTCAGTATCGTTCGGCGTCCCACTGCTTGGCTTGCGGAACACGGACAGCGCGCTCATTTACTTCTCGTCCGTCTCGGACAACACGCACCGCTTCGTGCAGAAACTAGGGGTGGATTCGGCGCGGATTCCGCTGTACACCTCCGAAGAAACACTGCTGGCAAACCAACCGTACGTACTGGTTTTACCAACCTACGGCGGCGAAACCGGCCACGGTGCGGTGCCCAAGCAGGTCATTAAGTTTTTGAATGTGGAGCAGAACAGATCACTGATCCGCGGCGTCGTCGGCGCGGGGAATACCAATTTCGGGGAAACCTACTGCCTTGCCGGTGACATTGTTGCCGCCAAATGTAGGGTTCCCCTGCTATATCGCTTCGAGCTTATGGGAACGTCTCGCGACGTTGACCGGGTCAACCAAGGATTGGATACGTTTTGGACACAACTGTCGCAGCACCGGCCGTAACCGGCACCCACACCGGCACCTCCCACACGGGAACCATCGACGCCGGCACAAAGGACGCGGGCATGCCCGCCGCGTTCAAGGGGCTCGGATATCACGAGCTCAACGCCATGCTGAACCTCTACGGTCCCAACGGCGAGATCCAGTTTGCGGCCGACCGCGAGGCAGCGCACCAGTACTTCCTGCAGCACGTGAACAACAACACCGTGTTCTTCCATGACCTGGAGGAAAAGCTGGATTACCTGGTCAAGAACGAGTACTACGAGCGCGAGACGCTTGACCAGTACACGATGAACTTCATCCGCGAGCTGTATCAGCGCGCCTACAAGAAGAAGTTCCGCTTCGAGACCTTTCTGGGCGCCTTCAAGTTTTACACCTCCTACACGCTCAAAACCTTCGACGGCAAGCGCTTCCTGGAGCGCTACGAGGACCGGGTCTGCATGGTTGCCCTGCACCTGGCCCGCGGCGACGAAGAGCTGGCCACCAAGCTGATGGACGAAATCATCGAGGGCCGGTTCCAGCCCGCCACCCCCACGTTCCTCAACGCGGGTAAGGCCCAGCGCGGCGAGCTGGTCTCCTGCTTCCTGCTGCGCATCGAAGACAATATGGAATCAATCGGCCGGTCCATTAACTCCGCCCTGCAGCTGTCCAAGCGCGGCGGCGGCGTGGCCTTCGCGCTGACCAACATCCGCGAGGTGGGCGCACCGATCAAGCAGATTGAGAACCAGTCCTCCGGCGTCATCCCCGTGATGAAGCTGCTTGAGGACAGCTTCTCCTACGCCAACCAGCTAGGCGCCAGGCAGGGCGCAGGTGCGGTGTACCTGCACGCCCACCACCCGGACATCAATCGCTTCCTTGACACCAAGCGTGAGAACGCCGATGAGAAGATCCGGATCAAGACGCTGTCCCTGGGCGTGGTGGTCCCGGATATCACCTTCGAGCTGGCCAAGCGCGACGAGGATATGTACCTGTTCTCCCCGTACGACGTCGAAAACGTCTACGGCATGCCCTTCTCCGACATCAACGTCACCGAGAAGTACTACGAGATGGTCGATGACGCCCGGATTAAGAAGACCAAGATCAAGGCCCGCGAATTCTTCCAGACCCTCGCGGAGATCCAGTTCGAATCCGGTTACCCCTACATCATGTTTGAGGACACGGTAAACCGGGCCAACCCTATTGACGGCAAGATCATTATGAGCAATCTGTGCTCCGAGATCCTGCAGGTCTCCGCCCCCACGGTCTACAACGACGACCTCTCCTACGCCGAGACCGGCAAGGACATCTCCTGCAACCTCGGCTCGCTGAACATCGCCAAGACCATGGATTCCCCGGACTTCGGCAGCACCATCGAAACGTCCATCCGGGCGCTCTCCGCCGTGTCCGTGATGTCCAACATCACCTCGGTGCCGTCCATCGCCAAGGGCAACGAGCAGTCCCACGCCATTGGGCTGGGCCAGATGAACCTGCACGGCTACCTGGCCCGGGAGCGCGTGCACTACGGCTCTGCAGAGGGCCTGGACTTCACCAACATCTACTTCTACACCGTGGTTTACCACGCCATCCGGGCCTCCAACCTGCTGGCCATTGAGACCGGCGAAACCTTTGGCGGCTTCGAGAAGTCCAAGTACGCCACCGGCGAGTTCTTCGACAAGTACGTCAATGAGGAATGGGTTCCGAAGACGGCCCGCGTGGCCGAACTCTTCGAGGCTACGCACATCCCCACCCAGGATGACTGGCGGGAGCTGAAGGCCTCCGTCATGGAGCATGGCATCTTCAACCAAAACCTGCAGGCCGTCCCGCCCACCGGTTCGATCAGCTACATCAACAACTCAACTTCCTCGATCCACCCCGTGGCGTCCAAGATTGAGATCCGCAAGGAAGGCAAGATCGGCCGCGTCTACTACCCGGCCCCTTACCTGACCAACGACAACCTGGAGTACTACCAGGACGCGTACGAGCTCGGCTACGAGAAGATCATCGACACCTACGCCGTTGCCACGCAGCACGTGGATCAGGGCCTGTCGCTGACGCTGTTCTTCAAGGACACCGCCACCACCCGCGACATCAACAAGGCGCAGATCTACGCCTGGCGCAAGGGCATCAAGACCATCTACTACATCCGTCTCCGTCAGCTGGCGCTGGAAGGGACGGAGGTGGAGGGCTGTGTCAGCTGTATGTTGTAGGACGTCCTACGTCATGTGCAGCATAAGCTAAGGGCCGACGACGGCGCAAGCCGCCTCCCGTCGTCGGCCTCCAGTTACGTTTAGAGAGAAGGAACGATGACTCAGCGAGTCAAACTGATCAGCCATGTTGAGGCCATCAACTGGAACCGGATTCAGGACGAAAAGGACGTTGAAGTCTGGAACCGCCTGACCAACAATTTCTGGCTGCCGGAAAAGGTGCCGCTGTCCAATGACATTCAGTCCTGGGCCACCCTAACCCCGGACGAGCAGCAGTTGACCATGCGCGTCTTCACCGGGCTGACGCTGCTGGACACCATCCAGGGAACCGTGGGCGCCGTCAGCCTGATCCCCGATGCGCTGACCCCGCACGAGGAAGCCGTCTACACGAACATCGCGTTCATGGAATCCGTGCACGCCAAGAGTTATTCGTCCATCTTCTCCACGCTCTGCTCCACCAAAGAGATCGACGACGCCTTCCGCTGGTCCACCGAAAATGAGTACCTTCAGAAGAAGGCTCACATCGTAATGGACTACTACGCAGGAGATGACCCGCTCAAACGCAAGGTGGCCAGCACCTTGCTGGAATCCTTTTTGTTCTACTCCGGCTTCTACCTTCCGATGTACTGGTCCTCCCGGGCCAAGCTGACCAACACCGCGGACATGATCCGGCTGATCATCCGCGATGAAGCCGTGCACGGCTACTACATCGGCTACAAATTCCAGCGTGGGCTGGAGAAGGTCTCCGAAGCCAAACGCCAGGAGCTCAAGGACTACACGTTCGAGCTGATGTACGAGCTGTACGAAAACGAAGTCCACTACACGCACGATCTGTACGACGCCGTGGGCCTGGCCGAGGACGTCAAGAAGTTCCTGCACTACAACGCCAACAAGGCGCTGATGAACCTGGGCTATGAGGCCATGTTCCCGGCCGCGGTCACGGATGTGAACCCGGCGATCCTCTCCGCGCTGTCCCCGAACGCGGATGAGAACCACGACTTCTTCTCGGGCTCCGGGTCCTCCTATGTGATCGGCAAGGCTGTGAACACGGAGGACGACGACTGGGACTTCTAGGAGTTGTGAGATCGGAGGCTAGTTGGCGGTTTGACCGTTAGTTGGCGAAACGGGACTGGAAAGTTGGCGAAGACTGGCCTTGTTGGCGGTTGGGCCGCTAGCTGGTTATGAATGACTGAAATGGTGGCGAAGTCCGGCCAATTGGCGGCTCGTGCTGCTCGCTCGTCCTAGGCTGTTCAAAGAAGGTTGGAAAACGCATGTGCCGCTACTGGGGAAGTTTCGCCACTCGCGACGTGGCTGTGAAGTGAATGCCACGATGACGACCAGCAACGCCCTACTTGCTAGCCTGGCCATAATCAAGGCTAACTGGGACTACTCCCAAGAAAGCTACGTCGACAATTTTCTGCCCTTCTTCCTAGATGCAGTAAAGAGCGCTGAAGGTCCGATGTCGGCTCCTGCTGCCAAAGTTCACATCAGGGAGCGATTTGGAATCGATATACCGGAGGGTGTTCTCGCTACTCTGAGCCGCCGAGCTGTCCACAAGAACTATGGAAGGCGTGAAAACGGCAGCTTCATTGCTGATCCTTCGAAGCTCGCCGACCTTCGGGACCTGGGTCGTCAGAAGGCCGACTATTTGCGAAAACAGTCCGCACTCGTAAATGAACTCGTAAAGTATTCGGCCGATCGGTTCAATCGGACCCTAAGCATCGAGGACGCGGAGGATGCACTCCTAAATCACATAGAGGAACACTCGGTCCCTATTCTCGGCTCGGTCATGAACGGGGCGCCGTACGATGCTCGACCTGCCTCCCGATCCAGCCCCGACACTGAATATGTCGTCAACTCATTCATCAGTGAAGTGGTGAGCAGCATGCCGGCGTCTTTCGATCACCTGGAAACCGTCGTGAAGGGGAGCATGCTCGCAGTGTCCCTCTACCTCCCTAATAACAGCGAACTCGGCAAGCGCTTCGACCGCACAAGCTTGTATCTCGATGCCCCTGTCCTGTTGAAGGCGCTGGGCTATGAGGGGGATGAGGCAAGAGCTGCTGCAAAAGACCTCTTAGCCCTATCGCGATCTGCCGGGGCTGAACTCGCTTGCTTCGAGCATAGTGTGAGCGAGGTTAGGGGGATCCTCGACAGGTCTGCTGGAAAAGCTTTGCACGGAGGATTTAACGGTGCCCATCGCAGGGCAACTGATGCCTATTTCGCCAGCGAAGGACTGAGCGCGAGTGACATTCTGTTGCTGTCGCAGCGCCTGGAGGAGGATGTGGCTGCTCTGGGAATATCCATCCAGGAACGACCCGCACCTTCTAGGGACCTAACGATAGATGAGCTGGCCCTGGAAGAAGTCATGGAATCCAACATCACCTATTCAAGTCGTGACACGCTTTTGAATGATTTGGACAGTCTCACCGCCATTCATCGTCTCCGCGGCGGCCGCAGTAGTTCCCGATTGGAAACTTGTCGGGCTCTTTTGGTCACCACTAACGGAGGCTTGACCCGCGTTGGTCGCTCGTTCTTCGTGAAAGAGGGCGACCATGGCTGGCCGCCGGCGCTGACCGATCACCACCTCGCGACTCTCGTCTGGCTCAAGAAACCGCAAGCCGCACCCAGCCTGCCGCGGCGTCAGATTCTTGCCGACTGTTTCGCGGCGCTTGAACCGGGGGGACGCGTTTGGGATCGATACCTGGAGGAAATCAACCGGCTGGGAAGCCGAGGTAGGGCATCCGAGAATGACCTAATGCTGCTTCGCTACTCAACTGAAGCTCAGCGAAGTCTCATGGATCGAACCATGGGAGATCCCGACCAGGTTACGGCTGAAACAGTCGTCGAGATACTGGACAAGGTTAAAGCAAATATTCTCTCTCCTGCAGAACATGAACGTGACGCTGCTTTCGCGGCAGCAAGTAAGACTCGGGCTGCGCTCGACGACGCGGAAGAGTCTCTGCGAGACAGGGAAACTTCCTTGGCAGCTGAACAAGCGGCAAAGTTAGCGGCAGAGGACCGTTCCACGACGTTGGAAGCTAGGCTAGCAAGGCTGGAGACCGCTGCAAATAATCTGCGCGAGGCAGCTACCGCAAAGTCGAAAGGACGGGCGGCCCTTGCATATCGGTTGGTCCTCATCTTCTGTGGTGCGGTGCTCCTTTACGCCGTCGCCGCTACATTCTTGCCTGACGGCGTTTTCCCGGGCTGGGGTAAGCCCGCAGTCCCGTACTGCTTCGCGTTTTCGACTTTGGGGGCATCCGCAACTTTGATGTGGGGCGGCAGCATCCAGGGAACGGCAGGTTACCTCAGGCGCGTTCTCGAGAAGCAACTCGAAAAGAGGTACCTCGGTAAGCTGGGTGGGTAAGTCCAGCCAAGTCCTCGGTCGTCAAAAACAGGGGCTTCGCTTTTAAGCGCAGGGCACGCTGTGAGATTCGGTCCTAGTACACCTCCTCAGAAAGCTTGTTTGCCCTGGGGCTTTCGACGGGCAGGTCCAGCGTGTTCTGGACGTGCGGGCCTATTGTCTGTCTAATTCGCGACCCGGTTCGGAGACGACCTAGCCTCGATTCACCGAGGCGGAGGGGTGTCGCCGGAGTCCGTGGATCTGGATGAAACAATCATTGAGATTACGGCCAGCAAGGCGCCGGGTTCGGTTACTCCGGCATCCCGGCACCCAGAGGCGCGGCGGAGATCGCCGCCGACGCCCTCGCGGCATTACGCCGTCTCCGTCTCCGTGTCGGTGCCGGTCGTGAAGGCCGCGATGTATCAGGTTGAACAGGAGCGCCGTTCGCGACTGATGAAACGAGTCTGGGCCTCTACACAGCCCAGGTTCTTTCGCCCTTCTTGAGTTCGTCGACGACAAACTGAACATTTCCCAGGTCCTTGAACGGGCTGGACTTTGCCAAATCAGCGATCTTCTCGAGAACACTGGATGCGAGCTGGGCGTCCTGCTTCTTCATCGCATCGTCGAGAGAGTCGAAGAGTCGTCGGAAAGTCCCCCTGCGTTCATCGAATGTGAGGTCAAGTCCCCTAATTAGGACGTCTCGTTGAGCGATAATGCTTTCGCGCTGGGTCGCCTACCAGGCGTGGATCTCCTCACGCCTTGTAGCCTCCCCCTGAACTGCCTTGACCCACGTTGCGATTGCGGTAATGACTTGAGTGGCAAGCTGTCCGAGGTAAAGGTGGTTGCCTGAGACGCCGAGCAACCCTTTCGTATCTATGCCGAGGGAGGTTTGTCGGGGACGCGCTTGGAGGTTGTCATGAGTATTTCTCCACGATCTTGACGGAAATGTCGGTCGGATCGCCGGTTTCGGGATCGGTGACAGGGGTATCGATTACTTCGGCAATCGCGATGATGAGTTGGTAGGCGTTCAGGAACAACCGACCGTGTTCGGCGGGGTCAAAGTCCTGGAGCTCGAGCTCGTCAAGCGCTTCCTCCCCAAGCGAAACAAGCCGCGACAGGACCGTTTGGAGTTCGGTGATGCGCGTCCTCACCGCGACGAGTCGTTCGCGGGCTGTCTCCATGTGCTCGATGGAGATGTTGATCTCCGAGGCATACTTCACGGCCTTGGTCTTTTCCTTGGCTCCCAGAACTCTGACCGTGAGACCGGCGATGAGGACACCCGGTGCAAACATGATCATGTTGAGCACTAGAGCGCCGGCGGCCATGCCGCCCCCGCCGGCCGCAAGCGTACCGCCGAAAGGCATCCTGCTTACCACCTCGGAGTTCACCGACGGTGCCAAGACTGAGGCCCCGAAAGCCCGCCATAAACACATCATTCTTATCGACGGCCGCCAACTCGCAAGCCTCATGGTCCAGCACAACATCGGGGTCGAAGTTGACCAGCTAGTAGAGATCAAGCGCATCGACGGCGCCTTTTTCACCTTCGACGAAGAGTGAACGGGCGTCGGACACAGCTACTGGCCGCGATGCGGCCGTGAAGGTGAGGGCGATGATGACAGCGTCTACCCCGACGCCGAAGCAAACTACCGCATCCCCATAACCAGGCGTCCTTCGCGGCGCAAGTCAGGGCGCCGGAATCGGTATCGAAGCGGATCCCCGCGTATTCGGTCCTGACTCGCTAAGGGCGGCGTGCCGCTCAGCCTGGGGCGCGTGCGCCCGCTACCGTGGCCCCATGACGACACTTAGAAGGCGGCCCGATTGAGTTGGCTTGGCGAGCCGCGCCACGGGTCAGTTCGGGGGAGAGCGGCGGCAACACCGGAAAACTTGACGAAGAAGATGCATGCGCCGGCCCAGTTCGCGAACAGAACCAGCTTCACGCTCAGGAGATTGAGTGAGTAGCGACGCTCCACGGTGGTCGGGACGAGACGACGGCTTGTACACCGGAAGGTTCCCGCTTGCGGTCGAAGGTTACCCGATGCGTCGGGTAGAAGAATTGCTGCCCGGCGTCACAACGGTGACACCGCATGCGCGCTATTATTCGTTGCATGCCTTCGTGGCGACGGCGTTGTCCTCGCACGGGGATCTGGACCCGGTGGATACCTTGCGGCGTTGCGAGGTCGTATTCGGGGCCATCTCGATTCTCCACGCTCGCCGATTTCCGGAACAGCATCGTGGCATGTCGCAGGCCCACGGCCATGACATCATTTCGGCTTCGATGCGGGACGGCGAATTGAATGTTGCAGCGCTTGCCGCGTCCGGCTCATATGCCCAGGCGACGCGGGGGTTTCTGGGACCTTACCTGGCTAGTGAGCGTTTGCTCGGGTTGGTTACTGCAGGGGGCGAGCTGATGTCCCCCGGCCCCAAGTCAGATGAACGGGGGCTGAAGCTCGCGTTCGACGGCCTTCTCGACCTCGCCAAAATGGACTCCATCCCCTGCAACATCCTGGAGGGGTACTCAAGCCTTTGCCTTTGCGGTCAGCACGCAATTGAACGCACGTGGTTGCGGTCGGTCATGTTCCCAACCCAGTTCCTGGGGGACGTCGGCACCCGTAGCCGCCGGACACAGACAGCCCTCATGCTCTGCCGGCTCATAGAAATGTACGAGCCCGATAATTTGTCAATAGAACTGAGCCGAAAGCTCATCGCCGACTCAAGAACCTACGCGGATGGTCAACTGCGGGAATTGGAGATCCTTCCTGCATGGCGAGGGGTCGTCCTGAGGCGCTGGTATACGTGGGCATGGCGGGACCTCTGGCGCTGGCTTGTTAACACGCAAATGACGGGAGCTGTCCCCATCGCTCAGCTGCAAAGTGCACTATCTGAGCAGCTACCAGATAAAAAGCTCTCAAGCTTTCGTGAAGAACTTCCCGACGGTGTGGAAGCAGGCAGGCTCGTCGACGCCGAGTACGATCCGGAAATCTGCTTAATGGAAACCGGCTCGCAGAACCTGGCGTGGCTCATGATCGGAGCCGGCCGTGTCGGCCAGCTCTCCGAGCACGTGGCACCATATTTCGAAAGCACCAAACGCGAACGAGGAAACTACGAACTGACCCCCTCATGGTTGAGGGACTTCCTGAGCCAGCGGAACGATCAATCGGTGCGTGATGTCGCATTCGAGCTCACGGGCGTGCTCCTCGCCCGTTCCCAACGCGTCGCCATGAGCAAGTCATCCTTTACCAACGGGCGATGGCGTGTTCCCACCAGGCTCACAGTGCGGGATGGCTATGCCTTCCGGGAATCCAATGAAGGAGGGGGCCCGGTGTCCCTGCGGTGGGATCAACTCACCCAAGTCATGAGTGGTCTTGGCATGGTCAGGCGTGTTCCCGGTGACACAAGTGGAGCGGCCGAGCGCTGGACCCTTACACGGAACGGCCGCGACCAGTGAGCTCAGTGGCAGCCCCGTTGAATGTACCGGCACTATTCCATGAAATGGAGGCGAGCGGTGACTGGGATGTCGAAGAGGCGCTTTTTCTGACTTTCAACGCGGACGTCGCGTTCCTGGAACGAGGCGTCCTGGGGCTTTGCCAGTCAATGGGGGCACGGGTCACAGTCATTGCGGACGCCAGGATGTGGCACCCCGATCCGCTTGCCATGAAAGGCGCAGGCACCGAGTACCTCGTTGGTCTTGCGTCGCATAGCGGCGCTTTTCACCCGAAACTAACCCTTCTTGTGAGCGAGGACCGGGTGTTAGCACTGATTGGGTCAGGGAATCTGACGATGGGAGGGTGGCAGCACAACTCGGAACTGTGGAATGCGCTTCGCGCCGAGGACGGGCAAGCACCGCAGGCCCTTTTCGACTTAGCTGAATGGCTTGAACTACTGCCTGGCAGTGTGCGTCTCGCGTCGGACCATGGTGCCGCACTGAACCGGGTCGCTGTCAGGCTGCGCGCCACGCTGGAACGCTTCACTCCCGTTGATGACGGGGCCCAACTCGTCACCAACCTCGACCGATCTTTCCTGTCACAGCTGCCAGATGGACCGGTCGATGAGTTGACGTTGTACGCGCCCTTTATTGACGAACACGCGAGTGCGGTCAGGGCCCTGGTAGAACACTTCCCGACCCCAAAGCTCACCCTTGTTGTCCAACCTGGACTGACCGTGGTCGACCCCCAGGCCCTGGCCAGGGTCCTGAGGGGCCAGACGGGCCTGACCATAGTGGCCGATACCTCAGGTCGGTACCGCCATGCGAAATTAGTGGAATGGCGTCGGGGGACACATCGGCAGGTGCTGACAGGCAGCGCCAATCTGTCGGCCGCAGCCATGCTTAACACCGTAAGGCGCGGTGGAAACGTGGAACTCGGGATCCTCACAAACATTGACGAACCGTTGTGTCCCGAGCCCGGGCTTGACCCGAACCATTGGGAGGAGCTGGATAGCATCACAGATATTCCGGCCCTACGGATCGGGACGCAGGATCCAGAGGCAACCGGGCTCGCTGTGCCCCAGCTGCTTAGCGCGGTGCTGTCCGGGAATGAATTGAAGATCGAGCTCGCCTATCCGGTCTCATTCGCGGTCGCGCTCGAATACACCAATAACCCGGTCACTGATCCGTGGAAACGCGTCGGCACGGTGATCGCGGGGCGCAGCACCGCTTCGTTTCCCACAGACCAGCTGGGGCACGATGCGGTTCCGTTGCTCCGACTCAACTGGGCGGGTGACGACGAGACGATCCTGGCACGAGGGCCGGCCGTGCCGGCTTCCGTGCCGGAACGGCTCAGAGCGCGTCCGTCAGCGGGGCGCGCAACCGGTGGCCTGCGGATCAAGTCGCGAGACGATCTTCTCGGAGTAGATCTGCGCTATCTCGACGCATTCGCCAGCCAGCTCTCAAAAATCCACGAAGATGTCACCGCCCTCAAGATTCCGTCCACCCGGCGCAATGGCAGCGGCACAGCATCGGCTGGTGCACGCGACGCCGAATTTGAAGAGGAACCAGCCGCATTCCTGTGGGAACTTGAGCAAACTGCGCAGCACCTTCACGGTCCCGTCTTTTCAGGCTTCGCCCTCGGCCTACCAACACCGGTGCAGACGACAGGGTGGGAGAACTTCGATTCGAGCGAAACCGGGGACCTCGACGCCGACGCCGCCGTGTACGGTGAGGACCAGGTCGCACCGCCCACTGACAATCCCGAGCCGGTTGAACCAATAATACATGCAGCCGACCCGGACAGGATCAAGAAGGCCAGACGTGACCGGGTCAGGGCGTTTGCCACAATGCCCGGCCGACTCAGCACAGTCTCCTACCTCGGCCTTGCGCGCCTGGCGCTGTGTTTCTATTGCGCGGGGGACTGGAAAGAACATGACCCCGAACCCATAAGGCTCGTCACCTCGTTCCTGACCAAGGCTCTTGACCATGCAGACAATTCTGGCATGGGCGACGAGGCGAAAGCACTGGCCGCCGTCGCTCTGACCTGCGTGCGGCGCAGAGTCGATAACACGGCAACGTCGCCGGCCACCCAGGAAGCGAAAAGGCTGCACGATAGATGCAGAGACCTCGACCTGGGTACTGTCCCGTTTCCACTTGTGACCGAATATACCCAATGCCTCTCCGCGCCCGGCGGCCGACCTCTGGAAACCGCCGATGTTTATGATGAGCTCCAGACGTTCTCCGAACACCCTCAGCTGGACGCTGTGATCATGGCGGCGGACGGCCACGGATATGAGGCCGAGGTGCTGGGGCCAACTAGCCTCAGGACTCCGGATATAGCGGCTGACTGGTTTGGCGGTTCCTTGATTTCCCGGGGTTTCCAGTGGCTTGGTGGCTGTTAATTTTGCTCATTTTCCGATATAATTAA
>NZ_JADNYM010000024.1 GCF_015708085.1 Arthrobacter terrae
TGGTCCACGCCGGGATCCTGGAAGTCACCATGGACGACGGGATCCCCTACCTGAGATACGGACCCAACGCCCGCCAACACCCGGGCCCACGCTTCTACCACCACACCACCACCGGCCTAAACACCGGAGCTGGCACCGCCTTGGGCGAAGAAACGACAGCCCGCTACGCCGGGAACCCCTGGATCCGCAACACCTACCACGACAACCTCAAAGACGCCCAAAACTTCGCCCGCACCATCATCACCGGCGCCTAAACCAGCAAGGACCTAGGCCACGAACCCTGAGCGTCTGCGGATGTGACAGCTACTTCCTGTGACAAATGACACCACCAATGCGGGAAGGACCACGCGGGTTACGACGCTTGCGAAGAAGAGAGTATTTGTCTCCCCTACAGAAAGCCGTCCCATGAGCATCGACACTACTGCCGCCGTCGTCAATCTTTCCGCTGAAGACGTCCACGCCGAACTGATCCTGGACACCGTCGCCGCCGATGCCCTCTTCCTTCAAGCGCGCACGGCTAACACTTTCACGGACGAGCCGGTGACAGACGAGCAGATGCGGGCCATCTACGAGCTCACCAAAATGGGCCCGACGGCGATGAACATCCAACCCCTGCGGATCACTTGGGTGCGTTCGGCGGAAGCCCGGAGCCGACTGGTTTCTTACATGGCCGGCAACAATGCCGCGAAAACCTCGACAGCACCGATGGTCGCCATCCTGAGCGTGGATACTGACTGGCACGAGCACTTCCCGACTTTCTTCCCGCACGCCCCTGAGCGCAAGGCCATGTTCGACGATCAAGAGACACTCCGGACCGTCATGGCGGGCAACAACGGGCATATGCAGGCTGCCTACTTCATCATGGCCGTACGGGCAGCGGGTCTGGCCGCGGGGCCGATGGCCGGCTTCGACACCGACGCCATTGATGCGGACTTCCATGCCGGCACCAGTCGGAAAACCATCATGGTGGTCAATATCGGCAAACCGGGTGAGAATGCGTGGCTCGGACGTTTGCCGCGGCTGGACCACGAGCTGGCCACTGAGACCGTCTGATCCAACGCCTTAGCCGCGGGCGTGCGCGGCAGCCCCAAGGAGTTGGTAGAATAGAGGAAATCGAGCAAACAGTCAGCCGGGACAATGAGCCCGCCGCGGAAGGTAACAGATGCAGGCCGTACGGCCGCGCAGCTCCCGCGCTCGAACCAGCACCGATATAGCACCCAGAAGGTGCCCGCCGCGGCTTTCCCGCCCACGGCACCACGCAAGCTCGTCTTTGTAGGAGAAACAGCACCGGATGACAGTCATGGCAAGTGAAACGCAGAACGACCACCTCTTGAACCGTCGATACGATCCCAACATCGGCGCCGTGAACGAGCTCTGCGATTCCCTGCGGGACCTCAAGCCTGGCAGCGAGGTCTCCTACGTCGATCCGATCCATGACGTGGACGAGTGCCGGATCCTTAGTCTGCACTCCAACATCGGTTCGGCACACGATTCCGGCTTCATCACCGCCGGCGACGACGACGCAGCCGGGCGGCTGCTCGGTGTTCAGTGGCAGATCGGCCTCCGACCCGAATACATCATGCCCTGGAACGTGCACCCCTGGTTTACCCCCGGTGAGTCCAATGGAAAACTGACGCCCGATCAGATCTCTGCCGGCCTTAAGCCCCTGCTGAAGCTCCTGGCTCTAGTCCCCCGTGCATCGGCGATCGTGGCCCATGGGACCGAGGCCAACCGGCTTGCCGGGTTGCTGTTGAAGACCCAGAACCCGTTGATCTGGCGGCGCGGACTCAAAACCTACAAGGTCCGCTCCCTCAGCGGCCGCTCCTTCGGTGGCTCTGCCACCAAGCAGGTCGAATGGCTCGAGGAAATGCGGGTAGCCTACGCGGACGCCATGGCGCGGACCGGACTCACCGTTAGGTAACTGGAGTACATCGCGGAGTACCTCTACCCTCCGCCCGCCTGCTAAGGCAAGATCGGACTATGGAACCATCCGCCGCCACCCCCATTCAGCCCATGCTCGCAAAGGCGATCACCGAGGTCCCGGAGCCGGACAGCGTCCCTGGCGGCCTAAGTTATGAGCCAAAATGGGATGGCTTCCGCGGAATCGTCTACTTCGACGGCAGCAACGTGGAAATTGGCAGCCGCGGGTCCAAGATGCTCACCCGCTACTTCCCCGAACTGGCGGCGGCGTTCCTGCGGCTCTTACCGGAGCCGTGCGTGCTGGATGGCGAAATCGTGCTGCGCCGCGGAAATCCCGGCGCGGAGCACCTCGACTGGGAAGCGCTGTCACAGCGCATTCACCCCGCTGCCAGCCGGGTGAATAAACTCGCCGAGGAGACTCCGGCAATCTTCATCGCCTTCGATCTCCTGGCCCACGGCTCCGACAGCCTCCTCCAGACGCCCTTCGGCGAGCGCCGTGCAGCCCTCGAGGCACTGGCCGGTAGTCTGGGCGATCCGATCCATCTCACCCGCAGCACCACGGACGTCGAGCTGGCGCGCCGCTGGCTGGTCGACTTCGAGGGCGCCGGGCTGGACGGCGTCGTCGCCAAGCCCCTCACCGCCGGCTACGCCCCAGGCAAACGTCTGATGCTCAAAACCAAGCACCACCGCACGGCGGACGTCGTGGTTCTGGGCTACCGGATCCACAAGAGCGGCAGCGGCGTCGGCTCGCTCCTGCTGGGGCTCTACAACGACGACGGCGAACTTAGCAACGTGGGCGGCGCGTCGGCGTTCAGCGATGCCCGGCGGCTCGAGCTGATTGACGAGCTCGCCCCGTTAGTCCTCCGGGACGACGACGGCGCCATAGTTAAGGGCGAAACGGACCGGAGCCGGTTCTCCGGCAGCAAGGATGTTTCCTATGTTCGGCTCCGACCAGAGCGGGTGGCCGAGGTGCGCTACGACCAGATGGAGGGCGCCCGGTTCCGGCATACCGTGCAGTTTTTCCGCTGGCGTCCGGACCGGGCGGCGCGTTCGTGCACTTTTGAGCAGTTGGAGCGTCCCATTGCCTATGATCTGAACCGGGTGCTCGTCTAGGAAAGTTTTGCCCCGGCCTTGCCCGGCGCATCCGGCTTACGGGCCCGGCTGGGCTGGACCCGTGGAGGTTCCCCGGGCATTTTCGGATAGTCCGGCGGAAAGGGCAGCTCCCCCAGGCCGGCCGCAACATCCCGGTCCCACCAGCTGAGCAGGTCTGCAATACTGCCGGGATTGGCATGCATGTCAGCCCACGGGTCTGCGGCCTTTTTGAGTCTCGCCGGCACCGTGGCAATGGTGTAATTTCGTGGATTGGCCGTTTCCAGCTCGTCCCACTGCAGCGGGCAGGAGACCGGTGCATGCGCCAGCGCGCGCGGGCTGTACGCTCCGGCCATTGTTCGGTCGCGGTTTGCCTGGTTGAAATCAACGAAAATCCGCTGCCCTCGCTCCTCTTTCCACCAGGCCGTTGTCACCTTCCCGGGCATCCGCCGCTCCAATTCCCGGGCCGCCGCGATCACTGCGTGGCGTACTTCAAGGAATTCGTGGACCGGTTCGATCGGTGCAAAGATGTGCAATCCGCGGTTTCCGGAGGTTTTGACATACGCCGTAAGCCCCGCTTCCGCCAACACGGATTTCAGCTCCAAGGCAACGGGAACCGCGTCATCAAAGTCAGTGCCAGGCTGCGGATCCAAGTCAATCCGCAGCTCGTCCGGATTGTTCGAATTCTCCGCGCGCGAGGCCCACGGGTGGAACACCACGGTATTCATCTGCACCGCCCACACTGCCGCGGCGGGTTCATCAATCACTAACTGTGGATGGGACCGGGCACTGGGATAGATCACCATCACTGAGCGCACAAACTCCGGCGCGCCTTTGGGCGGGTTCTTGGAAAAGAACTGCTCCCCGTCGATCCCTTCCGGAAAGCGCTGGAGTGACACCGGCCTGTCCCCGTTCGCCGCAACGAACGCCTCTCCCACCGCCACTACATAGTTCGCCAGGTCCAGCTTGGAAATACCGGGCTCCGGCCACAGAATCCGCTGCGGATTGGAGATCCGCACCTCGCGTTCGCCGTGCGGTCCACCAACGGGAAGAATGACTGCTTCGCTTGCCATAGGACCAACCTACCCAGAGTGAGCCACCCCGAACAGACCCGCCGTGTGGCGAAGAGGCCGAGCCGGAGAACCGAAGTCCGCCGTCATTCTGGTCAGTGCTGCACGCCGCACAAAGGTTTTTCTGAAAGACTGGGCACTGCATCCTCCGGTTCTTGCGTACCGCTGGGGCACGCACGGCCCCAGCAAACAGGAGAAGTTTTATGAGCACCCAGACCAGCAGCCCTTCGGCCGCAGCCGCACAAGCCCTCTTCCGCGTCGCCTTGGGCGGTGTGCTTGTTGCCCATGGGTCCCAAAAACTCTTCGGCTGGTTCGGCGGCAGCGGCATTGAAGGCACCAGCAAGGGGATGCATGCGATGGGCTTCCGCCCTGCCACGCCCAGCGCTGTGCTGGCCGGCCTAGGCGAAGCCGGTGCAGGTGTTGCCCTCGCCGTTGGCCTGGCGACTCCTGCCGCGGGTGCTGTCGCGGCCATCACCATGGGAGTCGCCGCCAGCGTCCACGCCCCCAACGGATTCTTCGCCACAAACGGCGGATTTGAATATCCCGCGGTGCTCGGGCTCGCCGCCGCTTCCTTCAGCATCGGCGGCGCTGGCCGTGTTTCCCTTGATGCCGCAACCGGTCAGGTGTTCGACCGGCCATGGATGCGTCTGGCGGCCGTAGCTGCAATCCCCGCGGCTATCGGTGTACAGGTCTATCGTCGTCGTCAAGCCCTCGCAGCAGACGCGACGGCAGTCCCGTCGGTGGCTCCTGTGGTGGAAAACCCGGCGGACCCGATCACGCCGGTTTCATAGCGGGATGCCGCACGGCAGCTCAGATGCCGCACGGCAGCTCATGGGGAATCATCCCTCCAGCGTCCGGTAGCGAACGTAGACCACACCGTTGGCGAAACGGTGTTGGTCGATCAGCTCAAGCCGCAGAGCCACGTCGCGCGGGAGAAACCGTGTGCCGCCTCCTACGACCCACGGCGTGATAAACCGCTGATACTCATCCACAAGGCCGGCACGGATCGCATGGCCGGCAAGTTCGGGACCGCCGACTGAAATATCAGCATCTGCCCTCGCTTTCAGGCGGCGGATCATTCCGGGGTCAAAGTTGGCCTCGATCCGTGTCCGGGCGCTGGACACTGCGCCGAGCGTGGTGGAGAAGACCACCTTTTCGGCCGCACGCCACACCGCCGCAAAGTCCTGGACGAATAACGGCTGGTCCTGCAGATTCGGCACAGCCTCCCAGAACGTCATGATCTGATACATTTTTCGGCCCAACAAGTACGTGCCGATCGGGCGTTCCAGGTTGTTGATGAAGGTGTGCACCTCCTCGTCCGGCATGCTCCAGTCGAAGTTGCCGTCCCGGTCAGCGGTGTAGCCGTCGAGTGAGGTAATGCCCGAATAAATGAGTTTGGCCATGACATCCTTTGCCATCCGCAGGAGTGAAGCAGGAGTGAAGCAGGAGCGAAGCAGGAAAGCCGTTATACCGCCGGCGCCTGAGATATCCGAACGGTGTTACCCGACGGGTCGCGGAATGCGCAGTCCCGCGGGCCCCAGGACTGGGCAATGGGCTCCTGCATGACCTCAGCTCCGGACGCCTGAGCCTTCTCGAAGGCCGCGTCCAAGTCATCTGTACGGAAGATGAGCATCGGCAGCACCCCCTTGGTGAGCAGCTCCTGAAGGGAGTCACCATCGGCCTGGGACCGGCCGGCATGCGGTTGGGAGATCACGATCTCCACGTCCGGCTGACTGGAGCTGCCCAGAGTCACCCATCGGAAGCCACCGGAAGCGACGTCGTTACGCACCTCGAGGCCAAGTGCGTCCCGGTAAAAGGAGATTGATTCGTCCACGTCATTGACGGTTATATTGCAGAACTGGAGAGAGATTGTCATGCGCCTAACACTAGCCAGCGGCAGCCGGCGCCGCTTCTCCAATTCTGCTCGATTTGCTGCTGCCTGATTCGTTTCTGTCCACGGCACGCAGCGGGCGCGTGCGCACCTTGGCAACGCAGCCGGGCATCGCCATCACCGCGTGATGCTCCCGCAGGCGGTATGCGCTTGGCGGCTCACCGGTTACTTCGGCAAACCGCGAGCTGAAAGAACCCAGCGAGGTACAGCCAACGGCCATGCACGCCTCGGTCACGCTCATACCGGTCCGCAGCAGCGCCATCGCCCGCTCGATCCGCCTGGTCATCAGATAGCTGTAAGGCGTCTCGCCGTAGGCGGCGCGGAATTGGCGGGAGAAATGTGCCGGGGACATCAGCGCCCGACGGGCCATCGTGGGGACGTCCAGCGGGCGGGCAAACTCCCGGTCAATCAAATCCCGTGCCCGGCGCAAGTGCACCAGATTAGCCAGCTCCTGCGGTGTCATGGCATGAGGCTACACCTGCCAAGCGACACGTCTCAATGCGCGGCGCGCCGTCGGAATTCAGGCAGCCCGTACGTCGATCTCCCCGGCTTCCGCGCCGTCGGCACCGAAAACAAGGTACCGGTTGGCAATTTTGTCGGTAAAGAAGCGGTCGTGGCTGACCGCCACCACTGCGCCGGGAAAATGCAGCAGCGCCCGCTCCATCACCTGCGTGCTGGACAGATCCAGGTGGTTGGTGGGCTCATCCAGCAGCAGGACCGAGGCTCCGGAAAGCAGGCACTGCGCCATTGCCACCCGCGCCCGCTGACCGCCGGACAAATTACCGATCCGCTGCTTGAGGTCCGCCTCGGAGAACTGGAACATCGCCAGGAACCGGTGTACCGACTTCTTCGTCGCGGTCAGCGCCAGACTTTCCGGCAGCGCATTGACCGCATGGCTGACCGTGTCGTCGTCGTCGAGCTCCGCCAGCACCTGGTTGTAGGAGACGAGCCCGGCACCCTTTGCCCACACTGCCTCGCCGGCGTCCGCCTGCTCCTCTCCCGTCAGGACGCGCAGCAGCGTGGTCTTACCGCTGCCGTTGGCACCGAGCACCACGATCCGGTTGCCCCGGCGGATCTCAAAACTGAGCCCGCTGAACAGGGTCTTCGCTCCATAGGCCTTGGTGAGCCCCTCCACCCGGCACAGCACGTCCCTAATATGCAAGCCGGCATAAATCCCGGTGATGATCTGGTCTACCGGGCGCGGCGCGCGGGCTTTCTTGATTTTCGCCAGCTGATTCCCCAAGCCCTTGCTGGCGGCCTTCGCGGCTTCCCGTCGGTCAGAGATTCCCTCCGCTTCGAATGCCAACAGCTCCGATTCGTGCACAAACTGGCTTTCCAAGGACTTGAGCCGGAACTGCTTGGCGATGACATACTCGCCGAAATTTCCCGGGTACTCATGCAGATGGTAGTTCTCCACCTCGATAATCCGGGTAACGACGGCGTCCAAAAACTTCCGGTCATGCGAGACGACGATCGCCGCGCCCTTGAAGGTCCGGAACCAGGCTTCCAGCCATTCGACGCCGGCCACGTCCAGGAAGTTGGTGGGCTCATCCAGGAGCAGGACGTCCGGGCCCTCCAACAGAATCTTCGCCAGGGCCGCCCGGTTACGCCAACCGCCGGAAAGCTTGTCTATCGGGCAGATGCGATGCGCCTGATCGAAGCCGAGTGTGGTCAGGACGGTGTCAATGTTGCGTTGGTAGTCCCAGCCGTCCAGGCGGTCCATATGGTCAAACAGCTCCGCCTGGCGCCGGATCAGCCGGTCAAGTTCTTTGCTGCTGATTGAGTCCGAGGAGATGGCCGCGTCGATTTGCGCCAATTCGGCTTCAATTTCTTTAATGTGGACGAACAATCCGTCCAACACCTCAGCGATGGTATCTTCGCCGTTCAGCTCCGAAAATTGGGAGAAGTACCCCACCTTGGTGCCCAGCTCCAGCGTCACCGTCCCGGCATCCGGTGCCACCTGGCCCAAAACGAGCTTCAGAATGGTCGACTTGCCGGAGCCGTTCTTACCGATCAGCCCCACGCGGTCCCCCGGTTCCAGGCGGAAAAACGCCTCCCGCAGAATCTGGGTCTTGTCGAACCGCACGCTGATATCCTGCAGCCGGATCAGGCTCATTGATGCTGTCCTATCGAAGGGGTTGGGCCCGGCGGTTGTCGGTTAGACTCTTTGGTCCGTTAGGCAGTATGTATTCTACCGGGCTGCCGCCTTCCCATGGGGTTACGGCCCGCGTGGCGAAACCGTCCGCCGACCAGAGGCGTAGAGTGAAAAACATGCCGGAACAGAGCTCAGCCCAGCCCACCACTTACCTCGGACGCACGGGAATGGAGGTCAGCCGCCTCGCCCTCGGGACCATGATGTTCGGCGATTGGGGCAACAAGGACCACGAGGCCTCGATCCGCATTATCCATCGCGCCCTTGACGCCGGCATCAACTTCATTGACACCGCTGATATCTATTCGTTCGGGGAGTCGGAGGAGATCGTCGGCAAGGCAATTGCCCAATCAGGCAAGCGTGATGACATCGTCCTTGCCACCAAGTTTTTCAACGGTATGCAGCAGCGGCCTAACTATCGCGGCGGTTCCCGCCGCTGGATTATCCGCTCGGTCGAAGATTCCCTGCGCCGGCTAGGTACCGACTACATCGACCTGTACCAGATCCATCGTCCGGATGAGCACACCGATATTGAGGAAAGCCTCGGCGCGCTCACCGATCTGGTCAGCCAGGGAAAGGTGCGCTACATCGGCTCGTCCACGTTCCAGCCGTCCCAGGTCGTCGAGGCGCAGTGGACCTCCCGTGAGCACCATCTGGCACGCTTCGTCACGGAGCAGCCGCCCTACTCCATGCTCACTCGGGGCATCGAGGCCGACCTGCTGCCCACCACGCAGCGGCACGGGATGGGAACGCTCGTCTGGAGTCCGCTGGCGGGCGGATGGCTCAGTGGTAAGTTCCGCAAGGGAGAAGACCTTCCGGCCACCCACCGCAGCGCTCGCGATCCTGGTCGCTACGACCTGGCTAACCCCAAGATCGCGGCCAAGTTCGAAGCCGCGGACAAGTTGGGCGCACTGGCCGACGAACTGGGTATCCCGCTGGTGCACCTCGCCATCGCGTTCGTGCTGCGCCACCCCGCAGTCACGAGCGCAATCATTGGGCCCCGGACAATGGAACAGCTTGAATCCCAACTGGCGGCCGCTGCTCTCGAGCTTGACGGAGCAACCCTGGACCGGATCGACGAAATCGTGCCGCCCGGGACGAACATGAATCCCGACGATGCTGGTTTCAGCAATTTCTGGCTGACGCCCGAGCGCCGCCGGCGCTGACCCGTAGCACCGAACGTAACGTTCCGGCCGGGGTGGCAGAGCCGTAGCACTAAATCAGTGACCCTTAAAGGCTTCAGCAAGCCACCAGGAACCTCCGTCGGATGCGATTTTGGCATCAATGACCAAGGGGGCAGTCGGATCGGATGCGAGCCAGTCCGTCACGGCATCCAGGTCAGCGAGGCCGCGGACGGTCAGCCCCGTAGCCCCGAAGCCCCGGGCGATAGCGGCAATGTCCGTGTCCGGGAACTCCACAGTTGAAGTATCAATGCCTGGGGCGGCGAAGTGATGCACCTCAGCTCCGTAGGCGGCGTCGTTGTAGACCAGGCAGACCAGCGGCAGGGACAGGCGCACTGCTGTTTCCAGCTCTGCAATGCCCATCAGGAACCCTCCGTCGCCGGTACCGAGAACCGGCAGCCGCCCGGGCTGGGCGATCGCGGCGCCGATGGCCGTATAGAGGCCAAGCCCGATGGCCTGGAAGGACTGGGTGAAACAGAAACCGAATTCATCCGGGACCGAGAGGTACTGGCTGGGGTAGCCCATGAAGTTGCCGGAATCCACGCAGACGATCCGTTCAGCAGGAAGGAGTTCATCAAGCCTCGTGCTGAGAATCCGCGGGTCGATCAGCTCTTCGGTGGAAAAGTCCTCGATGGGGACATCCCGCCACTGTGACTCCTGGGCAATTCGACGGCGGATTTCCTCGGTGCGGTATTTCTGCTCCGGGCCACCGTGCTCACGCAGCACGTCAAGAACAGCCAGTGCAGTCTCTGCGCTGTCGCCAAGGATCCCGAGGTCAATAGGACGGTTGGCGCCGAGTGCGCAATCCTCCAGATCAACTTGAACAACTTTGGTCCCGGAGCTGATCAGCTTGCCCTGCCGCATGGTCCACATGTTCAGGGTGCAGCCAAAGCCAACGATCAGGTCTGCCGAGGTAATCAGCTCGGCCGTCGTCGGTGAGGAAAAACCCCCGGAGATCCCCAAAGAAAAGTCCTCACCATTGAACAGACCCTTAGCCACCGCGGAAGTAGCCAGCAGAGCGCCGGACTGCAGAGCCAATTCCCGTATCTCCTTCCCCGCGCCACGGGCACCGCGGCCGGCGACAAACACCGGGCGCCGCGCCTGCCGGATAAGTCCAGCCAAGGCCCGCGTGGCATCCAGATCAGGGCGCACCCTGGCCGTCCCGGGCACTGCCGCGACGGATTCGGGCGTGCCTGCCGGTGCCGCTTGGCCCTGTACGTCCAGCGGCAGGTTCAGCACCACGGTGTGCCTGCCGTTCATCGCTGTCCGGTAGGCGCGGACGGTATCAGCCACAGCGCTGGCAGCCGAATGGACCCGGTGGGATTGGGCACCAACGCTGCGGGCCAGCGCGCCCTGGTCCATCGCAAAATTGGAGTTCACGGCCGCGCCTGCGGTTTCAGCCGCGAGAATCAGCACGGGCGTCCGGCTCTTCGCCGCCTCACCTATTCCCGTGGTGGCGTTCGTCAGCCCGCATCCCTGGTGGACGCTGACCACGCCGAGCCGGCCGGACATCCGGGCGTAAGCGTCCGCCATCGTGGCAGCGCCGCCTTCGTGGCGCGCCGCCGTAAACGGTACCCCATGCTCGCGCAGGGCATTGGTGACCGCAAAGTTGCCGCTGCCGACCACGCCAAAAACGTGTCCTGCACCGAGCTGCGCTAGTGTCCGTCCCACCAAATCGGCTATCTTCATCCGGGCTGCACCCGGAGAGTCCCCCATGGCATCAGTCATTGTGCGCGACCAAGGCGAAAACGCGGCTCGGACTGCCTGTGCCGCCGACAATCGGCAAAGGTGCCACCACGATAACGGCGCCGGTAGGGGGCAGCTTGTCCAAATTCTGCAAGGACGTGACCCCGTACTTATCGTGGCCCAGCAGATAGTGGTGCGCAGGGAAGGGCGGTTCCATACCGCCGGCGCTCCCTGCATCGATCCCCACGGTCTCCACGCCCACACCGGAGATCGGTGTGTGCTCGGCCAGCCACTGGGCACACTCGGCGCTGAAACCTGGTGTGTGCGGGCCGTTCTGATCCGCATTCAGAAACTGCTCCTGGTCCTGAGCGAAACGGTCCCAGCCGGTGCGCAGCAACAGCCAGGCGTTCTGCGGGATAGGTCCGTGTGCTTCTTCCCAGGCGGTGACATGGGCAATCTCCAACAAAAAATTGGGGTTCTGCGCGGATTCGCTGCTGACATCAAGCACGACCGCCGGTCCCAGCAGACGTTCCGGTGGGATTTGCGCTACATCGCGCCCGTCCTTGCCGGTGAACCAATGGATCGGTGCATCCAGATGGGTTCCGATGTGCTCACCGGTATGAATGTTGTGATGTTTCCACAACGGGCCCGGCGCGTTGTAGGCACTGACCTGCTCCAAACTGAAGTCAATCAAATTAACGAATGGTTCGGGCAGCCGCAGCACGGGTGTCTGCGCGGATAAGCTGGTCGTCAGATCGATGAGCTCAATCTTCCCGGTAGACAGGGATTCAAGCAGATTGCCGAGCTGGGACATGGAATTCTCCTCAATGACATTACGCGTGATGGACCCGCTTGGAACGGCCGCTTTATACCGGTATCGTGACGTTCGTTATAATTTGAGTATCTCCCGTCAGGTTAGCAAGGCAATGCTGTCCCCGCCAGTGCTCAATAGGAATTTCCGCTGACAATTTGCTGGCCGTGACAGCAAATGTGACTGTGGCAAATTTCCGACGGCCGTCATTTCGAAGATATACTGACCGCAGGCATGGGTGCAGATCATGCCGTCGAAAGGGACACTATGGATGACAAAGCCGCGCCGAATCGGCAGGCCAGCATCGACCGCACTGTCGAATGGGTGGATACCGACGCCTCCGGCCACCAGCACAATTCCGCCATTATGCGCTGGGTCGAGGCCGCCGAAGCGGAGCTCTTCCGCGGCCTCAAGCTGCCCGAATACTTTCCGATTGCCCCGCGTGTCCAGCAGATCGTCAACTACAAGTCCAAACTGTGGTTCGGACAACGCGTCACCGCTAAGGTGGAGATCCAGCGGCTCGGCCGTACCTCGATCACCTATGGTTTCCAGGTACACGGCCACGCCCGTGCCGGATCCGACGGCGGACTCGCAGCCTTCGGCTCCGTGACGGTGGCACACGTACCCGCCGGATCTGCAACGGCCCAGCCATGGCCGGCAAATATCCGGGCAGCGGTCCACCCGGTTGAGAGCACACCGGAGAGCACCCCGGAGGACACACCGGAGAGCGCATCACAGGGCACACCGGAGAGCGCGGGCCCTTGATAACCATCCCCTCCCCGCAGGTCCGCCATCAGCAGCTCATCGTCACCATCTACGGTCTCTACAGCCGCAATCACGGTGATGCCCTGCCGGTGTCCGTACTGATAGATATGCTTAAAGACCTGGGCTACGATGCGCCGGGCGTGCGCTCGTCCGTCTCGAGGCTGAAAGCCAAGGGCGTCCTCCAAAGCGTCCGCACGGACAAGGTGGCCAAGTACGAACTGGCGGAGCAGGTCATGGACGTCTTCCATGAAGGAGACCAACGGATCTTCGCTCCCGAGGCTGCCAATCCCGAGAACGGCTGGGTCCTGGCAATATTCTCGGTACCCGAAACCCTGCGGAACCGCAGGCACCAGTTGCGCGGCGAGCTTTCCGGCCTCGGATTCGGGTCCGTGGCCTCCGGCGTATGGATCGCTCCTGCTGCGGTTCTGGACCAGACTAAAAAACGGCTTGAAGCCCGCGGACTGAGCCAGTTCGTGGATTTCTTCCGGGGAGACTACCTGGTGGACGGCCCGATGCGGCCCAAAGTTGCCCAGTGGTGGGACCTGACAGCTCTTGACGAGCAGTTTAAGGACTTCCTTTTCCATTACGGCAGCGCGACCCAGCAGTGGTCCGCGCTGGTGGGCGAGGATCCGGCCGCTGCACTCGCGGCATCGACCCCGGAACTGCGCCGGGAAGCCTTCAGATATTACATACCGATGTTGACCCTGTGGCGCCGATTTCCCTACCGTGATCCCAGCCTTCCCCTTGAGTCACTGCCGGAAGGCTGGCAGGGTCCTGCGGCACGGAAGGCGTTCCTCTCCACCCATCGGCTCATCGCCCCGTTGGCTGCTGCCCATGCCCATGATCTGATGCACAGCGGCACTGGCACACCGTCTAGCGGTCCTGGATCACCGCAACGCCCTGGATTTCTATCAGGGCCTCCTTCTGCCACAGCCGGCTGACGCCGATCCCAGCCATGGCCGGGTACTCCACGCCAGCCATGTCGCGCCAAAGCTTCCCGATCTCGCGCCCGTTCGCCATGTAGTCGTCCACGTCGGTGAGGTAGATGGTTACGCTGACCAGGTCCGCCGGCTGCCCACCGGCCTCCCGCAAGGTCGTAAGGACATTGGAAAATGCCTGCTGGAACTGCTCAACGATGCCGCCTGGGACGATCTTCATATCCTTATCCAGCGCGGTCTGCCCGCCTAGATATACGGTATTTCCGGCGAGCATGCCGTGTGCATAGCCGGATGGCTTAGGCAGGGACCCGGGGTTGACTGTCAGGTTGCTCACGCTGTTCCTCCTGAAGATAAGACTTCTGCTGATTCGACAAAAGACCTGTGCAGATCTCTTCTGCCGTGCTACCTTGAGCATATGTGACGACCGTAAGAAAGTCGACACACGTATCAGGTGATGAACTCCCGAAGGGAAACAGCACGGATGAAACTGGCAACATTGCGCACCGGCGGTAACAGGACGACGGCGGCGCTCGCCATGGAAGGTGGCGCTTATCTTCCGCTGCCGGCGGCAGATGTCGGCGCGCTCCTCTCCGATCCGCAGTGGCGCACTACCGTGGCGGCCGCTGCCGGCGCCGCATCGGGAACCGGCCTGGTCCATGCTGCCGCCGTCGAGCTGGCGCCTCTGCTGCCGCGGGCCGGAAAGGTCATCTGCTGCGGACTGAACTACAGCGATCACATCCTGGAGATGGGACGCGAACTGCCCGAGTTTCCCACCCTCTTCGCAAAATATGCCGACACCCTCACCGGCGCGGCTGACACGATCGACGTCTACGGCAGCGGATCCGTGGACTGGGAGGCCGAGTTGGGCGTCGTGGTCGGAATGCAGTTGTTCCGTGCCGACGAATCGCAGGCGCAGCAGGCGATCGCCGGCTACACGGTCGCCAATGACGTGTCCATGCGGGACTGGCAGAACCGCACGCTGCAATGGTTCCAGGGCAAGGCCTTCGACGCCAGCACACCGGTCGGGCCTGTCATGGTGGCCGAAGACAGCGCCGGCAGCGGCAGCGGGGACGGATTCCTCGTCCGTGGCTATGTCAACTCAGAGCTCGTGCAGTCGGGGCATACGGACAAGCTGGTCTTCAGCCCCGCCAGGCTACTGTCCTACATCTCCCAATTCACGGTGCTGCGCCCCGGCGACCTGGTCCTCACCGGCACGCCAGGCGGGGTAGGCATGGGCATGAAGCCACCGCGCTTCCTCAAGGACGGCGACGTCCTCAGCACCGAGATCGACGGGATCGGCCGACTGGAGAACACCATCCGGATCCACCAGAACGACGGCGGCGCAGACGTCCGCACGCCCGTCACCGCAACCAGCACCAAGGAGTGAAAACGATGACCAACACCAACAGCGGCATCCTTACCGAGGGCGACAACTCCAGCTATGCCGGGGCCGACGGCAAGGTTGTGCCGGTTGTGACCCGGGCCGGCCAGGAGGACACCGACACGGCCCAGTCCGGGGACTGCGTACGCGTCTCCGGGGTGAGTATCCAGCACACCCCCGCTACCAAAATCTGGTTCGGACAGGTTTCCAATGTCCCGGGCTACCGCTCCCTCCCGCACCACCACGGCGAGGCGGAAACCGGAGGCTATGTGCTGCGGGGTCATGGCCGCATCTACTACGGCGAGAATTTTGCGCAGTTCCAGGATATGAAGACCGGCGATTGGGTGTTCGTCCCGCCGTTCATGCCACACGTCGAGGCCAATATGTCGGTCACGGAGGAACTCGTCTGGCTGACCACGCGCACACCGGAAAACATCGTGGTGAACCTCGATGACGTCTCCGACGAAATCCTCGCCGACTACCGCCGGGCCTGACCGGTGATGGATACCGCAGCCCAGACTGCCCCAACTCGCACGTCGCAGACATTCCTTAAGGCGATCGAGCTCACCGCCGTTCCGGCCCAGGTCAGCGACGAGGCCTACGAGGCAACCACGCAGTACGTTCCGTGGCCCAAGTCCTACGGCGGCGACATGGTGGCCCAATCCGCGGCCGCCATGATGCGTTCCGTCGACGCCGACCGGACCCTGCATTCGATGCACAGCTACTTCATGCGGCCCGTTGATATCGGTGCCACCGTGCGCTACGAGGTGGAACGCCTGCGCGATGGCCGCGGATACTCCACCCGCAGCGTCCGCGGCCACCAGGGCGGCAAGGCCGTTTTCGCAGCCATGGGCTCCTTCCATGTCCCCGAGGAGGGCGGGAACTACCAGCCCATCCCGCCCGCGGTAGTGGACCCCGAGTCGCTGCGCAGCTCCGCCGAAGTACTGGCCGGCGTTGACGGGCCGGCCGCAGAATACTGGTCCGCGGGGCGAAGTTTCGACATGCGCCACGTCCCGGGCCCGGTATACATCGAGGTTGAAGGCGGCAAAGTGGCCCATCAAGCCGTGTGGGTGAAGGCCTTCGAATGCCTGCCCGACGCCGCTGACAAACACGCCACAGCCGATCTGCACCGCACAGCTTTGGCCTACGTCTGCGATTACACCATTCTTGAGCCGCTGCTGCGGGTCAACGATCTGCACTGGTCCTCCCCTGGCCTCTCCACCGCCAGCCTGGACCATTCGATGTGGTTCCACCGGGACGGCCGCGCCGATGACTGGGTGCTCTACGCCCAAGAGGCTGTATCCGTACAGAACAGCAGAGGACTGGCGTTGGGCCGCTTCTTTGACCGGCAGGGCCGGCTGCTCGCCACCGCCGCCCAAGAGGGCATGATCCGCGCCGGCTCCTAACACCGCTGACCACCAAACCCGCGACCATCACGCGCCGTACCCGCACGCGCCGTACCCGCACAAGCCGTAGCTAAGAGATTGTTGAAAGGAGTGGCCATGACATTGACCGCATCGGCCCATGTTGACACCTTTACCCGGGACCATCTGCCGCCGGCCTCAACCTGGCCCACACTGGAGTTCACCCTCCCGGAGCTCCAGTACCCCGTAAAGCTCAACGCGGCGGCCGTCCTGATCGACGACGCCGTTGCAGAATACGGCGCCGACCGCCCCGCGCTGCATACCCCCGATGGCCCGACCTGGACCTACGGCGAGCTCCAGCTCCGCGCTAACCAGGTCGCCCAGGTACTCACCGAGGACTTCGGTGTGGTCCCTGGAAACCGGGTACTGCTGCGTGGGCCCAATAACCCCTGGATCGTTGCCGCCTGGCTCGGCGTACTCAAGGCCGGCGCCGTGGTCGTCACCACCATGCCGATGCTGCGCTCCACGGAGGTCGCAACGCTGATCCGGCTGACCCGCCCGGTTGTCGCGGTTTCCGACCACCGTTTCATGGATGAAATGATCATCGCGGCAAACGACAGCGGCAATACTGTTGCTGTCGTTGCGTATGGTGGGGCCGGCGACGGCGACCTTACGGCCCGCTGCGCCGCCAAATCCGGTAACTTCGCCACAGTCGAAACCGCGGCCGACGACGTCGCCCTGCTCGGGCCGACGTCGGGCACCACGGGCGTGCCCAAGGTGACCATGCACTTTCACCGGGACATTCTGGCCAACGCCGACACCTTTGCCCGCTACATCCTCCGCCCCACCGCCGACGATGTGTTCGCCGGTTCCCCTCCGCTGGCATTCACGTTTGGCCTCGGCGGACTGGTTGTCTTCCCGCTGCGCTTCGGTGCCTCCGCGCTGCTGACCGAACGGGCCGGCCCGGTGGAACTGGCCGAGCACGCTGCCGCGGCCGGTGCGACGATACTTTTCACTGCGCCGACCGCTTACCGTGCCATCCTGAAGGAGGGCCGCCCGGAACTGCTGCGCCGGCTCCGCATCGCCGTGTCCGCAGGCGAGCATCTGCCCAAGGAGACGTGGGAGGCCGTCCGCGATGCCACCGGAGTGCGTCTGGTTAATGGCATCGGCGCCACGGAGATGCTCCATGTGTTTGTCTCTGCCGCCGGCGACGACATCAGGCCCGGGGCCACCGGTACGGCCGTCCCAGGCTACCGTGCCACGATCCTCGATGAGGACGGCGTGGAACTGGGGCCGAATGAGGTCGGGCGCCTTGCCATCATCGGACCCACCGGCTGCCGTTACCTGGACGACGAACGGCAGGGGAACTATGTCAGCAATGGCTGGAACATCACCGGTGACACGTTTCTGCGGGACGAAGACGGTTACTTCTTTTACCAGGCGCGCTCGGACAATATGATCGTCTCCTCCGGCTACAACATCGGCGCTCCGGAAGTGGAAGCCGCCATCGATCAGCACCCGGATGTCACAGAAAACGCCGTCATTGCCTGCCCGGATGTCGAGCGCGGCAGCGTTGTCTGCGCATTCATCGTGCTGCGCGACGGCGTCGCCGGCGACGCGGCCAAACGCCGGGAAATTCAGGACTTCGTCAAGGCGACAATCGCCCCGTACAAATACCCGCGGGACATCCGCTTTGTCGCTGAGCTGCCGCGGAACCCGAGCGGCAAACTCCAGCACTTCCGACTGCGCGAGAGCCTCACTGCCGACCCGGCAGCCGAAACAACAACGGTTCCCGCAACCGCCAAGTCAACCACCACAGATCAGTTGGCCGCTGCGGCCGCTGCACAGGACTAGAAGGAATTCCCCATGAGAATCGCAATCGTTGGCGGCGGCCCGGGCGGCCTGTACTTCGCTGCCCTGATGAAGCAGCTGGACTCCGCCCATGAGATAACCCTCTGGGAGCGCAACGCCGCCTCGGACACGTTCGGTTTCGGCGTCGTCTTTTCCGACGAAACGCTCGGCGGGATCGGCAATGCAGACCCCGTCGTGGCTGACTACATGAGCCGACGGTTCGCCCGCTGGACCGACATCGACATCCACTTCCGCGGCGAAACCGTGACCGTTGGCGGGCAGGGGTTCGCCGCGATGAGCCGCAAGGAGCTTCTGGAACTGCTTCAGCACCGCTGCGCCGAGCTCGGCGTCGACGTGCGGTTCAGCACTATGGCCCCGCCGGTCGATGAGCTGGAAGCAGAGTATGACCTGGTCCTTGCCGCCGACGGAGTGAACTCGCAGATCCGCGCAGCGTACGCCAATTCCTTCGGCCCCAGCCTGGACCCTCGGCCGAACAAATTCATGTGGCTCGGCACCGATCAGGTCTTCGAGGCGTTTAAATTCTTCGTCAAGGAGACGGAGTTCGGGATGATGCAGATCCACGGCTACCCGTTCTCCGAACAGGGGTCGACCTTCATCGTCGAAATGTCCCCCGATGTCTGGGATGCCGCCGGCTTCGGCGAAACTGCCGGCACCGCGTTCGCCCCGGGCCAGTCGGACCAATCTGCCATTGAGAAGATCCGGACCATCTTCGCCGCAGAGCTGGACGGGCATTCGGTGCTCGCCAACAACTCCAAGTGGTTGAACTTCACCACCGTACGCAACCGCAGCTGGCGGCACGGAAATATCGTGCTGCTCGGGGACGCCGCCCACACCGCGCACTTTTCCATCGGTTCCGGCACCAAGCTCGCGATGGAGGATTCGCTGGCCCTGGCCGCCTGCCTGCACGAGCATGCAGACCTCGAAACGGCGCTGGCCGCCTATGAGGCAGAACGGCGCCCCGTCGTCGAATCCACCCAGCGCGCCGCCCAGGCGTCGCTGGAATGGTTCGAGCAGATCAGCCAGTACAGGGCGCAGAATGCGACGCAGTTCGCTTTCAACCTGCTGACCCGGTCACGGCGTATCACGCAGGAAAATCTGCGCCTGCGCGATCCGGACTTCGCTGAAGCTGTGGACCGGAACTTTGCCACATCCCAGGGTTTCACACAGACGGCACCGGCGATGTTCCAGCCGTACCGGATCGGCGGGCTGGATCTGAAGAACCGGGTGGTGGTCTCACCGATGGACATGTACTCCGCCGTCGACGGCGACCCGGGGAACTTCCACCTCGTCCACCTGGGCTCCAAGGCCCTGGGCGGCGCCGGGCTCGTCATGACGGAAATGGTCTGCGTCTCCGCCGAGGGACGGATCACTCCCGGGTGTTCGGGCCTGTACACGGATGGTCAGCGCGAAAGCTGGAAGACCATTGTGGATTTCGTGCACAGCAAATCCACGGCCAAAATCGGGGCGCAGCTCGGCCACGCAGGCCGCAAGGCGTCCACGAAACTGATGTGGGAAGGCATTGACGAGCCACTGGAGGCCGGAAACTGGGAGGCCGCAGGCCCCTCAGCATTGCCGTACGGCCCGGGCAGCCAGACTCCGCGGCAGCTCGACCGCAAGGAAATGGACTCCATTATCGCCGAATTCGTCCAGGCTGCCCGCCGGGCGGACCACGCCGGGTTCGACCTCCTGGAGGTTCACGCCGCGCACGGATACCTGCTCTCCTCCTTCCTCTCCCCCATCTCCAACCAGCGCACGGATGAATATGGCGGCACCCTGGAAAACCGGCTGCGGTTCCCGCTGGAGGTATTTGACGAAGTCCGGGCAGCGTGGCCGGCAGCGAAACCGCTGACAGTGCGCATCTCCGCCACGGACTGGATCGAAGGAGGCAACGATTCCGACGATTCCGTGCAGATCGCCCGGGCCTTCGTGGACCACGGCGCCGCCGGCATTGACGTCTCCACCGGACAGGTATCCAAGGACGAGAAGCCGGCCTTTGGCCGCAGCTACCAAACCCCCTTCGCGGACCGGATCCGCCAGGAAGTTGCCGGCCCGGCCGGAGCCGCAGTGATCGCCGTCGGCGCCATTTCCACCTACGACGACGTCAACACCGTCCTGCTGGCCGGCCGCGCCGACCTCGTGGCCCTGGGCCGGACCCACCTGTACGACCCGCAATGGACGCTGCATGCCGCCGTCGAGCAGGACTACCAAGGTCCCGGAACCCAGTGGATTCCGCAGTTCGCGGCCGGCAAGCGTAAGCCCCCGAGCGCCCGCACCGACGCCGTGCGCCCGCGGCTGTCCCTCCTGCAGGAACCAGGCTCCGACACGTTGATCACCCACCTGCGCTGGACACCGGCAGCAGCACCCCTGGAGGTGGTTCCTGCACCCTGAGCGTGCCGCCGGCACGTGCGTTTTCCCATCTCCTAAGCTCTCCCTACTCCTATGCTTTCTCTTCTCCTATGCTTTCTCTTCTCCTGACGAACTGAGGATCCACATGGCTAATGCATCTGCTGTCGATTGGAAAGTGCCGCAACGAACCACGGGAACAGTGCTGTTCTGTTGTTGGCTCGCAATACTGGCCGAGGGCTACGACGTCGGCGTCCTTGGAGCGGTGCTTCCGGCGCTGGCGGAATATAAGGCCTGGGATCTGACGCCGCTTGAGCTCGGTGGTCTCGGTGCCTACGCGCTGGTGGGCATGCTGATCGGCGCGCTGTTCATCGGCACCCTAAGCGACATCGTCGGCCGTAAAAAGATGATCCTTGCGTCAATGGTCATCTTTACCCTGACGCAGGCCGGCGCTGCCCTCGCGCCCACACCGGAGGTATTCGGGCTTTTCCGCCTCCTCGGTGGCCTGGGGATGGGCGGAATCATTCCTGTCGCGGCAGCTTTAACCATTGAGTACTCCGCGCCAAAGAAAAGATCCTTCAACTACGGGGTCATGTACTCCGGCTACTCGCTGGGTATCGTGGCCGCGGCGCTGGTGGCGTTGTTTATCCTTCCCACCGCCGGGTGGCGCTGGGTCATCGCTTTCGGTGCTGCGCCGATTGTGCTGCTGCCAATTATCTGGAAGCTGCTGCCGGAGTCACTGGAATATCTCGAATCCAAGGGCCGGCGGGCTGAGGCCAAGGTTCTCGCGGCGCGGTTGAAGATTGCCGACTACACTCCCGTGGCCGTTCCGTTGTCCGGGGCAGGCGTCGGAGATTCGGACCCGTGGTGGAAGAACATCAGCATTATGTTCTCCCGCAAGTACCTGCGCTCGACCGTGTTCTTCTGGATCTCTTTGTTCTGTGGCATGGTTCTGGTCTACGGACTGAACACGTGGCTGCCGTCAATCATGAAGCAGGCCGGCTACGACCTTGGTTCTTCCCTGACGTTCCTGCTGGTCTTCAGCCTCGCTTCCGCCATCGGCGGACTGGTGCTGGGGCGTATTGCTGACAAGTACGGGCAGAAACTCATTCTTGTCGTGTTCTACGTCCTTGGCGGCCTGGGCATCCTGCTGCTGATGTTCCCCAACAACATGCTGGTCAACCTGATCTTTGTCGCGTTCGCCGGTATCGGGTCTATTTCCACTTCCCTCATTCTGACCGGGTATATCGCCGACTACTACCCGGCAAACATCCGGGGAACCGCGACGGGCTGGGCGTTGAGCTTCGCGCGGGTTGGTGCCATCTCCGGACCGCTCATCGGAGGGTGGATCGGTAACGCCAAATTGCCTTTCGAATACAACTTCGCCATTTTCGCAGGAATCGCCGTAGTCGCTGCCGGCGCCGTGGCGCTCATTCCCAAGCGCCGCATCGAGGCGCCACCATCCATGCTGAACGGTGTGGAGCCTTTGCAGGAAGCGAGGGCCAAGACCACCACAGTGTAAGCCTGGCAAACTAATCCAGGCGTCGTCTCGGGAGAGCCGTTCGAATGGACAGCTCTCCCGGGACCTGCACGGGCCTTCGCCGCGCATGAGTGGTCAGCGGAGCACGGACGGTGGCGGGTACGCGACCCCGAGCCATGATCGCCCTTCAGTCAGGAGACCTGCAGCCCACCGTTGATGTCATAGGTGGCCGCCGTGATGAAGCCGGAATCCGCCCCGAGCAGGAAGGCGATCAGTGCGCCGACCTCACCTTGGGTGCCAACCCTCCCAACCAGGACACCTTCTGATAGTTGCGCCTTGTGCTCCTCAGTGAGGGTGCCACCCATAATGTCTGTGTCGATTGGCCCTGGCGCGACACAGTTGGCTGTGATGCCGTGTTCGCCCATTTCCCGTGCCAGTGCGCGCGTGAAGCCAATAATTCCGGCCTTCGCGGCACTATATGCGACTTTGGAGTAGCTTCCACCACCACGCTGGGCAGAGATGGAGGAGACGCTGACAACGCGGCCGAACTCTCGTTCGATCATGCCCCGCAGCACCCGTTGCGTCACCAGGTACGTGCCTTTCATATTGATAGCGAATACCCGGTCCCATTCTTCCGGTGTGATATCCATAAACTTGGTTGGGGAACTGATCCCCGCCAGATTGACAAGGCCGACGATCGGCGGCAGATCCGCCTCGACCGCGCCAATAGCGTTGTCCACCGACGCTGGGTCGGATACGTCCGCGGCCACGCCAAGTGTTCTCACCCCGTGCTCCGCCGCTATGCTCTCTGCTGCGCCGTGAGCAGCGGCGCCGTCGATGTCCACAATCGCGATCGCCCAACCGTCGCGGGCCAGCCGGTGAGCCGTGGCCCTGCCGATACCGCGCTCGGAGGCCGCGCCGGTCAGAACGGCAGTACGGTCATCCGGAAAATCTGCTATATTCATCCGTTCTCTCCATCCATAAATCATCTATTCGCTTACAGCATCTGCCCGCGGCAACCAGATTGCAAGGGACCGATCCCAGGAAGCGGTGAGCCACGCGCGAGCGTCGCCGACCCTGACAGCAGCCCCCTACACTGGATGCTGATCGCGGGATCTTCTTCACCTGGCCTCGTCGGTATCGTGTGCCACGGGTTCGTCTGGTTCTCCGACAGGTCGGTCACCACCGCGCCGCAGCGTGAGCATGACCAAGCCGGCGGCCAGCAGACAGCAGGCGAGGAAGATCGATGAAACGAAGAAGCTGCCACCGGATACACCCAGGAGGATGCCGCTGACGTACGGGCCCGCGAAGCCACCGAGGTTGCCCACGGCATTGATCAGTCCCATTGCCACGCCGGCCACAGCCATAGGCATGGCGCGGGAGGCCGCCGCCCAGAACGGTCCATCGTAGGCCAGTGCACCGGCAACGGCGATGCTGATGAAAACGATCGCAAGGACAGGGATGTTGTTACCGGTTGCGACCGAAGCCACCAATGCGACCGCGCCGACAGCCATCGAGAGCAGGACATGTGTGGAGTAGCGACCGGTCTTGTCTGCTGCTTTCGCGTTGTACCACAACGCGATTATCGCCAAAACGTAGGGTATTGCAGTGACCCATCCGACCTCGAAGGACGCTCCGCCGGTGATTGTCTTCACGACCGTGGGCAGCCAGATGTTGATTCCGTAAAAGCCGATCTGGATCAGGAAGTAGACGAGCGTCAGACGCCAGACGATGCTGTTCGACAGCACCTGACGGAAGCCCACCTGCTTTCCCCCGGACAGCCTTTCCGCCGTTGCCTCATCCGCGGCGAGGCCACTTTCAATGTACTCACGTTCCTCGGGTGAACACCACTTCGCCTCACGTGGGTGGTCGGCTACGAAGATCCACCATAGCGGTGCCGCAATCACGAATGGGAAGAGCCCCTCGACGACGAACAGCGTCCGCCAGTCGCTGAACGTGAGGATCCAGCCTGAAAGTGGTGCGGTGATTATCGACGCGATCGCAATGTTCGTGATCCAGAAGGCGTAGGCGCGGGCACGTTCGGCCGCGGGGAACCAGTGGCTGATGAGCACTAGGATGGCCGGCCAGATTCCCGCTTCCGCGACGCCGAGCAGGAACCGTACGAGCAGCAATTGCCAATAGTTCTGCACGAAGCCGTTGAGGACAGCGATAACACCCCAGACGAGGACCATAATCCCAACGAACTTTTTTGCACTCCAGTGTTCGGCCCAGTAGCCTCCGGGTATCTGCAGGCTGAGGTAGCCGATGAAGAAAATACCTGCGGCAAGGCCCTGCTGGGCGTCGTTGATCCCCAGATCCTTATGCATCCCCGCGAAAGCGAACCCGATGTTCGTGCGGTCCATGAACGAGATGATGTAAACAATGATCGCGATCGGGATAAGGCGGCGCCATCGCATTTTTCCTACCGTCGAAGCTGAGCGAGTTGTCTCGGACATTTGGGGGCCTCCTTTGTTCCGAAGCGGTCATATCGCCCAACATGAGTGCTCTGACTCAGCCAGTTGCGAATGGCCGCCGCCATCTCATTGGCTATGTGTTCTTGTAGGCAATCCGCTGGGGTCTGTATCCGAGTCGGTCTCCGCGCGGATCAGCGCACTGATGTCGACGGACTGGGCAGGTGGCGACTGGATGAAGACCGTCGTCTCCGCAGTGTCCCACCCGAATAAGCGGCCGTCCGGATCACCTACACGATCCGAGCCGAAACCTGCGCGTGGGCCATGGACATGACGCATTTTGACTGGCGAAAACCGCACGGAGATGGCGGATGCCAAACGCGGGTCTGCCGCTCCCGGTTCACGGGTATCATCAATGCGCTGCGGAGTAGATGTGCTGCACATGCCGTTCCCTGACCACGCTCAAGCGAGGGTATTGCCAGGGTCCAGGGTCCAGGGCCCTGGCAACAGATAGATAATGCATTTCAATTGTTGAACCTGGAAGATCTGCCTGTCAAGGAGGGAAAGTGCGGGCGGATTGATGGTGAGGTCTGCAGGGTTACGTTTATTGTGGGTACGCCGCGCAGCCTACCCTGTTCCCCGGCCGTGGATCCGCGCCCGCACAGCTGAAATGCTTATCCGCCATAGGCCCTTCAAGGCTTCACAAGGTCACCGAGTCCACGAGTGGCGCTGGCACCGGATCGAACACCTTGCCCGGATTGAGCAGGTTGTACGGGTCAAATACAGTCTTGATCTGCCGTTGCAGTTCAAGCTGGACGGCGCCGAGTTCGTCGCCGAGCCAGCGGCGCTTGAGAAGTCCAATGCCATGTTCGCCGGATAGAGTGCCGCCCAGCGCCAATGCGTGGGCGAAAAGTTCCCCCGCGGCGGCCCAGATGGAGTCCGGGACCGATTCCCCGCTGAAGACGAAACTTGGATGAAGATTGCCGTCCCCGGCGTGGCAAGTGGTGGGAATCATGACACCATATTTGCTTTCAAGATCACGGATTTTAGCAAACGCCTCAGTCATTTGAGACCGGGGTACGGCGATATCTTCAACCAGCAAGGTCCCCATAGCCTCCAGAGACGGGAATACCTGCCGCCGCACGTCCACCAGGGCCTGGGCAGTCTCCGGATCGGTCGTAATTTCCACCCGCCCCCCGGCATCGCGGATGATCCCGGCCATCTCCGACGCCTCAGATTCTGCGCCGGGGCCGTCACACTGAAGCAGAAAGTAAGCATTGCCTCGTGAGAGTAGGTCCACGCCAGTATAGCGACTGACACATTCCAGCGTGCGCCGGTCCAGCAACTCCATCATTGCCGGCTGCAGGCCGGCAGCGGTGATGGCGGCCGAGGCCGCAGCGGCGTCGCCGACTGAATCGAAGTAGGCGGCAATTGTAGCTACTGTGCCGGATACCACGGAGCGCAGTTTTAGCGTAGCCTCGACGATCACGCCCAAAGTACCCTCCGAGCCGACCATCAACGCACACAGATCGTAGCCGGTGACCCCCTTGACCGTGCGGTGCCCCACCGAAATCAGCCGGCCATCGGCCAGCACCACCTTCAACGCCAAAACGGCTTCCCGGGTGACGCCGTATTTGGCGCACAGCAGGCCACCGGAATTCATGGCGATATTTCCGCCAACGGTTGAGATGTCTTTGCTTGCCGGATCCGGGGGCCACCACATGCCCTGCTTTGCCAGTTCGCGGTTCAGGTCTCCATTGAGGATGCCGGGCTCGACGACGGCGAGCCGGTTATCGGGTGAGACCTCCAGAATCCGTGTCATGGAGGCCGTGGAAAGGACGACTTCTCCGGCACCGGCAATGGCACCGCCGGAGAGGCCCGTGCCGGCGCCCCTGGTGACTACCGGGGTGCGATGCTCGTGGGCAATTCTGCACACGGTCTGCACATCTGCGACGGTGCGGGCGTGGACCACCGCCAGTGCCGTGCCTAACGCCAGATGACCGGAGCGGTCCGCGCGGTACATTTGCAAAACCGAAGGATCAGTCTGTACCAGGCCGGGCAATGCTGCGGACAAGTCGTGGACGACATCCATGCTTTCCCTCTTTTCGTTTTCGTTGGATACTGCGTGCGTGTCCCACCCTGCGTGTCCCGCCCGGGGCCTTGACCGCCGCGTTTCGCAGGCAGACAGGTCACCGATGGTGCCCTCAGACGCAGCGCGGGGACAGTATGCCTGGTCCGGCTGCACGCAACTCCTCGACGCTGGCCATTCCCAACAATTGGAGCGTCCGGCGGAACTGATCGGTGAGCAGGCCCGCAACGTGTTCCACCCCGTCCTGGCCGCCGGCCACCAGACCCCACAGGTACGCGCGTCCCACCATGCAGGCGTCAGCTCCAAGGGCGATGGTGGTAGCGATGTCCGAGCCATGCCGGATGCCCGAATCCACCAGAATGGCGAAATCTGCGCCGACGGCGGCCCGGACCGGCCGAACAAGATCCACCGGCGCGAGGGTCCGGTCGAGCTGCCTGCCTCCATGGTTGGACAAGTGCACACCGTCCACGCCCAGGCTCTGCGCGCGTTTGGCGTCGGCGGGGCCGATCGGCCCCTTTAATATGAGCTGTCCGGGCCACGCATCGCGCAAGGTTTCCAGGTCCTCCCACGTCACGCCGGGGTCAAACAATTGACCGATGTTATCGACGCTGTAGCCGCTGGCCCGGCCCTCCACATTGGCAAATTTTAGGGCGGGGCCGGCCAGCATGCCGGCCCAGTATCCGGGCCGGCTGCCAATGTCGCCCAGGCTCCTCAGCGAGAGGGCCGGGGGAATGGTCAAGCCATTTCGCGCGTCGCGAAGCCTATTGCCGGTGACCGCCGTGTCCACGGCGACTTCAAGCACGCGGTACCCACTGGCCGACGCCCGACTGACCAGATCAAGGGTCAGGGCGCGATCTTTCCAGACATACAACTGAAACCAGAGGTCCGCAGAGTTCACGCCGGCGGTTCCGGCCAGATCCTCCAATGACGTGCTGGCCATCGTGGAGAGCACATAAGGAATGCCCACCCTTGCGGCCGCCCGCGCGACGGCAGGCTCCCCGCGCGGATCGATCATCCTGGTGTAACCGGTGGGCGCAAAGCCCAGAGGGGCAGCGGTTTTACGCCCCAGAATCGTAGCGGAAATGTCCGGGTTACTGACATCCGTCAGGACTCTGGGCTGGTAATGGTAGCGACTCAGGGCGTCTGTGTTGTTCCGCAGCGAGTCCTCACCGTCCGCACCGCCGTCGACATAGTCGAACACGGGCCGCGGCAATCGGCGTTTAGCGGCCAGCCGGACATCATCGATGGTCCGGCACCGTTCCAACCTGCGGCTGGTCCGGCTTCCGGAGGGCGGCTTGATCGAGACCAGTTTCAGGGCTTGCGAAACTTTCATGCGGTGGCCTTCCGGGTCAATGTGCCCAGCAGTTGCGTCAAACGGCTGGCAGAGTTCATCACGTGCACTGAAACGGCCTCGGCATCCACGGCCGAACCGAGCATGTAGCTGACGCCAATGGCGCCCGGCGCGCCGGAGGGGCTAAAAACCGGCGCAGCAATGCAGCGGACACCGGAAGCTGTTGCGCCATCATCGAGGCTGTAGCCGCGCTCCCGCACCTGGGCGAGCTCGGCCATGATCCCGCCGTCCCGTCTTTGTTCTGCACCGGCCGGCAGGTGAGCCGCCAGGTCGTTACCCGGCAACCAGGCCAAGGCTGCCTTGCCTACCGCCGTTACAACGGCCGGCAGCCTGGCACCCACGGAACTTGCCAGTTTAATCCCCAGACCGGGAGGATCCTGTTTGCAGAGGTAGACCGCGTCGGTTCCGTCGAGAACAGCGTAGTGCGAGGTGATGCCCAGCTCCTTCGTGAGATACGCCAGTTGTGGGATGACAATGTCGACGGCGTTATTGGAGCGCAGGTGCGCGGCACCGACTTCGAACGCCCTCAGGCCGATGGAGTAGGACGCATGCTCGGTGACTTCGAGGAACTCCTGGCTGGCCAGAGCCCGCAGAATTGCATGTGCGGTACTTTTGGGGATGTCCAGTTGCTCGGCTATCCGGGTCAGCGGCAGCGGTTTGTCCGAACCGGATAGTAGTTCGAGGATCTTCAGGGCCCGCAAAACCGAGGTGCTCATTTGTTCCTACTCCTCGCCTATCAAAGGACCGCACTGAGAAACGCCCGGGTGCGTTCCTCTTGGGGGTTGCCCAAAACGTCGTGCGGCTGGCCCCGCTCAACGACGCAGCCATTATCAATGAAGACTATTCCGTCTGCGACCTCACGGGCAAAGCCCATCTCATGGGTCACCACCACCATGGTCATCCCGGAACTGGCCAGGTCTTTCATCACGTCAAGGACCTCCCCCACCAACTCGGGGTCGAGTGAGGAGGTCGGCTCGTCGAAAAGCATCAGCTGCGGCTCCATGGCAAGTGCGCGGGCGATGGCGACTCGTTGCTGCTGCCCGCCGGACATGGCATACGGGTAGGCGTGTACCCGGCTTCCTAGTCCTACGCGTTCCAGCAGCGCCATGCCCTGTTCGGTCGCCTTCTTCTTGGAGATTCCTTTGACCTGCACCGGACCCTCGATGACATTTTCCAGCGCAGTCTTGTGGCCGAAGAGGTTGAAATGCTGGAAAACCATGCCGATATTGGCCCGTTCGCGGCAGACGTCCTTGTCCCTTAGCTCGTATAACCTGTCCCCGTTCTGGCGGTAGCCGACCAGCGAGCCGTTAACCGATAGGCGTCCGCCGTCGATCTTCTCCAGGTGATTGATGCACCGCAGAAACGTGGACTTACCCGATCCCGAGGGACCGATGATGCACAGCACCTCACCACGAAAAACCTGCAGGTCAATCCCCTTGAGGATCTGAAGTTCGCCGAATGATTTGGTGACCTGCTCGGCATGGACGATCAGTTGCTTGCTCATGCGGTCCTCCTGAGGGCCAGGTTTTTACGAAGCCGGCGCGCAAAACTGGGTCTGGACCCCGGCGAACTGCGGCCGAGCCGGTCTTCCAACATCTGCTGCAGGATGCTGAACACGGTGGTCAGGGCCAGGTACCAGATGGTTACGGTGAAGAGCAGCTCGATCACCTTGAAGTTGGCGGTGTAAATTTTGTTCGCGGAGTGCAGCAGCTCGCTGAAGGAAATAGTGTAGGCCAGGGACGTGAACTTCAAGCATGCGATGAATTCATTGCCCAGCGGCGGAATGATCACGCGCATCGCCTGTGGCAGGACGATCCTGCGCATGATTTTGGCGCGCGGCATTCCGATGGCCGAGGCAGCTTCGCGTTGGCCGTGGTCGACGGAGAGGATGCCACCACGCACGATTTCCGAAATGTAGGCACCCTCATTTATGCCAAGGCCCAGCAAGGCCGCCAGGAACGGCGTCATCAGCGTGTTCATGGGCATGGACACCAGGCCCGGGATTGTGAAGGTATTGAAAATGATCGCCAGGTTGAACCAGATCAGCAGCTGCACCAGAAGCGGAGTACCCCGGAACAGCCAAACATACCCGCCCCCGACCCAGCGCAGGACCGGGTTCGGCGACTGGCGCATCACTGCGGTCAGCACGCCAAGGACCAGCCCCAACGCCATGGACAGCAGCAGGAGCAGCAGCGTATTGCGCACTCCCTCAAGAATTCCGGGGACCGTCAAGTATTCGACCACCACGGCGTAATCGATGTCAGCGACCACGAATGCCCGCACGAGCAGGGCCAGCAACACTAGAATCACAATAGCCAGCACCCACCGTCCGGGGTATTTCAGCGGGACAACTGTCAGCGCCCTGGCGGACGTTGGCACAGCGGGCACTTCGCGCCCGGTCTCAAGCTTGTTTTCGACTACCACCACGTGCTCCTTTTCCTGTTGTCAGTTCATCGGGCACGGTGGGCTACTTGGGACTGATGCCGGCCGTCACTGGGTTCACCGTGGACTCGGTGATGCCAATGCTGCCAAGATCCCACTTCTTCAGTACCGCCTGGTACGAGCCGTCGTCAATGATGGCCTGCCAAGCCTTCCCCAGGGCATCACGCAACGCTGATTCCTTTTTGCTGAAGACCATCGAGAAGAAGCGCTTCTCCACTTGCAGCCCACTGACGACCTCAAGTTTGCCCTCGGACTGCTGGGCGAAGTACGCGGCCGTCGGGTAGTTCTCAAGCATTGCCACAGCCTTGCCCTGTTTTACCGCGAGCTGCTCGGCGGCGTTGCCGTCAAAAGTGAGGACGTCGATGGGCTGTTTGCCGGCATCGGTGCACACCTTGGATTGGGCCTCGAGATACTGTGGCTGAACGCCTCCGCGCACGGCCGCGATGGGCTTTCCGCAGAGGTCTTCAACCGTGGCAAGTCCGGCCGGATTACCCTTTTGGACGACAAATCCCTGGGAAGACTGCAGATATGACACCATATCGAAGGTTTTTTCGCGTTCAGCCGTGTCATTGACGGCGCCAAAGATGACGTCGTACCTCTTGGTGGTCAATGCCGGCAGCAGGGTGTCAAAGCTGGCGTTGTTCCAGGTGAAGGAGACACCGAGCTGCTTTTCCAGCTCCTTGGACAACTCGACTTCGAAGCCGGCCAGCGGGCCCGCGGCCTCGTAGTACTCGAAGGGCGGGTAGTCAATGGCGGAACCAATTTGGATGGTGCCCGCCTTCTGGACGGACTCCGGCAGCGACTTGTAAAGCGGTGCCGTGCTGTCCGCAGCCTCGTCCTTCACCGCCGCGTTCACGTCACCGGGGGTTGCAGCACTGCACCCCGATAGTAAGAGACCGGCAAGAATCGGGACGGCGAACAGGGCACTTTTGCGGATTTTGTGGCGGGGATCGATGGCACTCACGGGGCATCCTCCAAGGGGGGCGGCAACTGAAAACTCGCTGACAAATTCACATATACGAACAGCGTTCGATATGAGAGAAACAGTATGGTGTGGCCTACGTCACTGTCAATGGGTGGCCGAATATGACGGAGCGCCCCAAAATCATCTGGCGGGAATCCCCCTTAGGCCATTGACTTACTGCAAACGTCTTTGTATCGTGTTCACATATCCGCATATCGGTCGTATATATGAACAAATGCGGGACGAAGGCCGGAACGAAAACCCGGGACGACACGGCCGCCCACACCCCCACCTGGCGCCGCTACATCACATTCCCCTAGCCGGAAGGCCCACCTCATGACCATTGCTGAACGCCCGTGGCTGAACCGTTTGCAGCCCTATCAGCCGGGGAATCGAGCCCCGATCGCGGACGGATCAATGGCATCTAATGAATCCCCCTTGGGAGCCAGTCCCGATGTCGCGGCGGCAATCTGCGGCGCACTGGCGCAATCACATCGTTACCCCGACCCGCTGGCGCAGGAATTGAGGTCAGAGCTGGCGTCGCTGCATCACGTTGCCGCGGACCAGATCCTCATCGGCAATGGTTCCGATGAGCTGATCTTCCTGCTCGCCTCGGCCTACCTGGCCCAAGGAGGCCATGCCGTCTGCGCAGCACCCCCTTATCAAATCGACAGGATCAGTACGTATGCGGTCAACGCCCGGCTGACACAGGTGCCGTTGCGGGATTGGGCGCATGATCTGGAAACGATGGCTGCCGTCGATGCGGATATCGCCTATGTGGTTAATCCGCACAATCCGACGGGAACGGTGTGCACGCCGGCCGGCATCCGCGAATTCGTGGCGCGAAGCCCGGCGCGGCTCGTGGTCATTGATGAGGCGTATATCGATTTCACCGATGATCCGAACGCCCAGACTGCCATCCCGCTCGTGGCGGGCGGAGGGGTTGCCGTCCTGCGGACGTTCTCCAAGATTCATGGGCTGGCCGGCCTGCGGGTGGGCTACCTGGTGGCGGAGCGGGACATCATCGCGACGCTACAAAAGATCCGGCCGCCGTTTTCCGTCAGCTCTGTCGCACAGGCTGCCGCCCTGGCCGCTTTGCGGGACCCAGCACACCCGCTCGCCGTGCGCGAACACACGCTGCGCATCCGCGCCGAAATGGTCGACCTGCTGGAACAGGCCGGCTACCCGGTCGTCCCGTCCCAGGCAAACTTTCTCCTCGTCCAGACCCTTGCCGAGACGGAGTTCGTCTCAGCCGTGCTCCGACACGGAATATCGGTGCGACCGGGAAGCAGTCTGGGTTTACCCGGGACCGTACGGATCAGCGTGCCCACCGAGCGCGGGCTGGAACTACTGCGAGGCGCCCTGCGTCCGGACAGAGAACTGCTACAACCGACCGCCGCCGCTGCCAGCGGCCTTGTTTAGAGGAAAATCCATGTTTATCAAGAATGCCTGGTACGTCATCGCTTCATCTGACGAAATTGTCCACGAACCGATGAAACGCACCATACTCGGGGACGACGTCGTGCTCTACCGAAAGCTCGACGGCGGCGTCGTCGCCCTTGACGACCGGTGCGCCCACCGCGCATACCCACTCTCGGCAGGCCGGCTTGTCGGCGACAACATCCAGTGCGGTTACCATGGGTTCGAATACAATTGCGCCGGAATCTGCGTCCGGGTCCCAGCTCAGGAACGTATCCCGGAACGTGCCGTGGTACAGGCTTTTCCCGTCGTTGAAGCTCACCGCTGGGTGTGGATATGGATGGGGGATCCGGAAAAAGCCGCGGCTGTTCCCGTGCCCGATACGCACTGGATGACGGATCCGGCCTGGGACCGCGTGACCCACACCAGGCTCTTTCACAGCAGCGCGGATTTGATCCACGACAATCTGCTGGACCTGACCCATGAGAGTTTCCTGCACCAGTCCACCATCGGCGATGAAGCCGTTTACGAAAACGGCATCACCGTGGAGGTTGATGCACAGACGGTCAGCGTTGACAGATGGATGCCGGGGTGCCACCCGTCACCCCTGTTTGAAAAGGCCACCGGGTTGACTTTGGTGGACCGCTGGCACACGACCGAATTCCAGATCCCCAGCCTGCACGTAATCCACGCCGGTGTGGTGGAGCCAGGTGGCCGCCGTGAAGACGGGCATCTGCTCACTGTGCTCAATGCCATTACTCCGGCAACCGAGAACACCGCGTGGTACTTCTACGCATTTTGCCGCGACTTCGCCGTTGGTGACGAGGCGATGAACGAGCTGCTCCAACAAAGCCTGGGCGAGGTCTTGACCGAGGACGAAGACGCCTTGGCTCTGCAGCAGGAGCGCATGGAAACCCGTCCCGCACGTCTTCCGGATGTGCTGATCGCCCAAGATGCCGGTGTTGCCAAGGCCCGGAGGATCCTGGCGCGGATGCTGGCCGCAGAAGCCAAGGAATTGGCCAATGCGGGGCGGCTGCCGTGAGGCTGGTCTTGAGGGCAGGGTCCCATCGCGAGGTTGCCGACGGCGCCTTGGAAGTGGCCGCCTCCCCCGACACTCCGCGCCGGGAACGGTGGCAATGGGACATCCGCGTTTTTGAAGCGGCCACCGCGCCGAATGGAAGTCAGCGTAAGGGCGTTCCGGTCAGCGCCAACCTTGGGCGTGGCGATGGCTCGGCATCGCGCATCGAGGTGCGCGCCGACGCGGAACTGGTCCGTCCGGAAATTCAGGTACGTAGCGTCGGTACCGGCTTCGACGTCAAACGAGAGTTGCAGGAGGTGGTGGCCGTCATCGTCGGATCCGGCTCCGCGCTGGCCGAAGGCCGTCACCGGCTTCGCGAATTGGATGCGCTCATTCTGGAGGGCGATGATCCATACTTCCTGCGGATGGAGCCAGGGCCTGACTTCGATGCCACCGTCGCCGTGATTCGGCTCAAGGGCACCGGCTCCATCGGCTGGGTGCCCTGAGCGCCTCGAGCGGGCTATTTAGGCGCGTCCTTTGAGGATGAGGTGCCAGTAGACCCGAGGGAGAATATTGCGCTCCAGGATCCAGGTGGCGTGGTGCTCCTTCATGCTCCCGCGCCACGGAAAAGTCGGTTTGGGCTTGTGCAGGTGGTCAAATTCAGCGAATACCACCGTGGACCGGGAGACGGTGAACGGCGTCGTGGAATAGTGGTCGTACTTATGGCGGGGGGCCTTGCCCTTGCTTGCGGCCTTCAGGTTCTTGGCGAGCACCAGAGTCTGTTTCCGCAGCGAAGCGCCCGACTTGAAGTTCTTGGTGCCGGCTGCGTCACCAAGGGACCAGATGTCCCGGTGGCGACTGTGCTGCAGGGTTTCCGGGTTTACATCGACAAATCCGCCTGGCTCCCCGGGTCGAGTCAGGCCAGTTGACTGGAGCCAGTCCGGGGCCACCTGCGGGGGCACCCCATGAAGCAGATCGTAGCGAAGGACCTCGCTGCCTGCTGCCACTGACTCTGCCCGGGCTTTCGGGTTGGTTACCGGTGAGATCGTCACCGTTTGGGCGGCGCCGTCCACGGCAGTGACCTCACTGCTGTAGCGCAGCTCCACCCCATACTCTGCGATCTTCCGGTTCAGTTCCTGGTCCACCACGTCCACTCCGTAGACGGTCGGAGTCGGCACTACCATGACCACGCGGATATCGTCGAGAACACCTTCCTGCCGCCAGTAATCACAGGCAAGGTACATAATCTTTTGAGTGGCACCGTCACACTTCACCGTCCCGGACGGCATGGTGAAGACGGCCGTTCCCCGCCGCAGTCCGCGGACAAGCTCCCACGTCTTCGGGGCGAGCTCGAACACATAGTTGGAGGATGCGCAGGGTGTGTCCATCGCCTCCGCTAAGCCGGGCACCGCGTCCCAGTCCAGCCGTATGCCCGGGCAGATTACCAGCTGGCGGTAGGTCAGCATCGTCCCTGCGGCCAGTCGGACGGTTTGCGCGTCCGGTTCAATGTCCACCGCCGCGTCGCGAATCCACCGGACCCCCTTGGGCATGACATCAGCCTGCGGCCGTACCGCCTCCTCTGCCCGAGCGGTTCCGCCGCCGATGTGAGAGAACAGTGGTTGGTACAGGTGCCTGTCGCTGGGCTCAACGATCCCGATGTCCCGGAATCCGTACCGGTGCAACCTCCCGGCCAGCGAGATACCGGCATTCCCGCCGCCGAGGATGACGATGTCGTGGTGTTCGGCTTTATCGCCCACCGGGACGGCCGGTGGCGCCGCTGCAGGATCAGCGTCGAGTGTGCTGGACCAGTAGTTGGAAGCCATGGTTTTTCCCTTCAAAAGTCCATCTGCCGCTTATCGTCGAGCCTACGTAAGGATCGGCAGCGGCAGAAGGAAGGGGCGTCCGGGGCGGACGCAATACATCGCAACACCCTGCAGGCCTGCCGGACGGGAACCAAGGAAATGTGCTCCTTTTCAATCCGTGTCTGGCCCGGATGTCTTCATCCTGATAGTCAGCGCCAGCGGATCCACGCTAACGCGCAGGCGCGTTGCCTGGCCGAGGTGATCCCCGTCGAGTTGGAATTCCTGCGGTCGGTCCAGGACGATGTCCGCAGTCTTACCGGAAAGGCTGCGCACCGACCGGTTAGTGCTCTTGTTCTTCCCTAAGACCCCGGCGATAACGCTGATCCAGCCAAACCTGCCGTGCGGGGCGAGTGTCAGGAGATCGAGGATCCCGTCGGTGTTCACAGCCCCCGGGAAAATCTCCACGCCGCCCATCAACTTTCCGCAATTACCCACCATGACGCCCCGAACCTTGCGGTGGCCCTCTTCCTTACCGTCAACCGTGATTCTGGCGGTAACCGGTTTACCTGACAGATTGCGGATGCCGGATTCGACGTAGGCGAGCCAACCCACGCGGTCCTTGAGGCCCTCGACGGCGTCGGCCATAATGGATGCATCGTATCCGAGTCCGGCCGCGACGAGGAAAATCCGACCGTGCTCCTCATCGTCTAGTCTCGCCTGCACGACGTCGATCTTGGTCTCGGTACCGTGCAGAACGTTACGTGCTGCGGTCACCGGTGCCGTGCTGAAAATACCAAGGTTGCGGGCCAGCAGGTTACCCGTTCCCAGCGGCACCAAACCCATGGCTGTATCGGTACCGGCAAGGACCCCGGCGACACACCGGACAGTGCCGTCGCCGCCGGCCGCAATGACGACGTCGACGCCGGCGTCAAGGGCCTCCTTGGTCTGGCCCCTGCCAGGATCGTCCTTGGTGGTTTCCAGCCATAGCGGCTCGTCCCAGCCAGCGTCCGCACACAACCCGGAAAATGTGGGTTTGAAATCATCGCCCGGCGACTTTATCGGGTTGATGACCACGGCGGCGCGCTTGCCCTGCCGGGGTTGGGTCTGTGCCATGTCGTCCTTGCCTATTGGGAAAATCGAGCAAACACTGAATCCTAACCCGGACATGGCACAAAACCGGTACGAGCGGATCAGCCACCCCGGCTCCCTTAGGGGCGTGGCCGCCCCACCCACAGCCCGTGCAGCAGCGGAACCACCGAGACGGCCATCAGCACGCTGCCGAGCACCGTATCGTCCGCTCGTACCGCGGACCCGGCGATGAGCAGGGCGCCAAATATCAGCACCGATGCCAACCGCTGAGCCATCCGGTTAAGCCGTGCCATCTGCCGTTCCAGCCGCGGGTTGGACACCGGCAGCGAACTCTCCTCGATACGGCTAACAAGCCCATCCAGGCGTTTGGGCAGACGCAGCACAACCCCGGCCGCGTCGAGGGCCTGCTGCGCCACGTCCTGGACGACGTTGCCGCGCTCGTCGCGCAGCAGCTGCGCCGCATAGGGTTCGACCGAGTCCCACAGATTGAACCGGGCATCCAGCGAGCTGCACACGCCCGACGTCAGAGACATTGCGCGGATGATCAGCAGGAAGTTTTCCGGCAGCTGGAACGGCAACGAGCGGACCACGTCGCCGAACTCCACGCCAAAATCACGAAACTCGCGCGGATCCACATCGCGAAGCTCAGCGAAGCCCATCCCCCCAAACCGGGCGAAGAGATGCGTCATTGCCCGCTCAAGCTCGGTCGTATCAGCCGACGGCACCAGCACACCGACGTCGTTGATCGCGGTCACCAGCCCCTTACCGTCGCGGGACGCTGCCGCGATCAGCAGCTTCCGCAATCCGCTGCGCGTCTTGGGCGGAACCTCACCCATCATGCCGAAATCAATGAACGTCAACTTCCACGGACGCTCTGCCGATGAGCCCGCACTTGGGGTGATAAAGATATTGCCCGGATGCGGATCGGCATGGAAAAAACCGTTCGTGAACAACTGGTCAAACATCACCGACGCAAAAACCGGGGCAACCAGCGCCGGGCCGATTCCCGCCGCAAGAAGCGCCGCCGAGTCCGTAATCTTAATTGCCGTGACATCTTCGAGCGTGAGCACGCGGCGGGTGGTCCGCTCCCACACGACGCCGGGCACGGCTACCCTGTCGTCGTCCGCGAAATCAGCGGCAAAGCGTTCTGAATTCGCCGCCTCATTGAGGTAGTCGATCTCCTCCAGACTGGTCTGCGAAAACTCCTTGACCAGGGCGGGCACGTCGGCGCGATCGGACACGATGCGTACGTGGCTGAGCCAACCGCCCACTTTGCGCAGCGCGGCCAGATCGACGTCAACAATCGCGTCAATGCCCGGCCGCTGCACCTTCAACACCACGCTGTCCAGCCCGGTGTCAGCGGCATCGCCGGGAAGAAGTTGCGCCCGGTGCGCCTGCCCAAGGGAAGCGGCGGCGATTGGCGTCTCCTGGACCGAGGCGAACACCGCATCCAGCGACGCACCCAGCTCCGCCTCCGCCAAGGCACGGATTGCAGGGAACGGGACGGGAGGCACCTCGTCCTGCAGCCCTTCCAGTTCAGCGGTGATTTCCGGCGGGAGCACATCGAGCCTGGACGACATGAACTGACCGACCTTGATCATCAGACCGCCAAGCTCCACCGCCAGCACATGGAAACGCTGCGCGAAGCGCCGCATCCGCTTAGTCCGTGTGCGTTCGGCAATCCTGCGCAGCCCGACGCGAGGCAGTACCAGCTCGAACCACCACGTCACCGCAAGATTCCACGCCGCGAAGCGCAGGATGCGCCGGTAACGGGCACGGATGTCCCTGGCGCCGGGGACCGGATCTGCCCGGTCCCGACGAACCGACGTCACCCCCGTCAGTCTTGGGCGAGGATCGAGTACAACCGCCGACGTGCCTCGTCGAGCACTTTCACGGCCTCCTGCACCTGCTTGGACGTCCCGGTGCGTCCCACTTGGGCCGCGGCCTGCGCGAGCTCAACGCCGGCCTTGGGCAGCGCCGCGAACCCAGTGCCTGACGCCGGGCCCGTTGACTCCCACGGAGCCGACGCGTCAGTACCCGCCACCTCCTCCCGACCGGCCTCGGTCAGCGAGTAGACCTTGCGGCCGTTGGATTCCTCGGCACTGATGAACCCCTCATCTGCCAACAGCTGCAGTGTGGGGTAGACGGAGCCGGCACTGGGCTTCCAGCTGCCACCGCTTCGCTCCTCGATTTCACGGATGATCTGGTAACCGTGCATCGGCCGCTCCGCGAGCAGGGCCAACACTGCCGACCGCACCTCGCCTCGACCCGCACGGGTGCCCGAGCGCTTCTCAAACCTGGAACGCAACTCCTCAACGGCCTGCCACACGCCGTCGATGTTGGCGCCGCCAAAACCGCCTGCCGGGAATGAATTATGCATCATGGTCTCCTCGAATGAAGCGTGAACGATATACAACGATAGTTAACGATATGCCCCTATACGCACCAATGGCAATAGCGCGAGACATCGTTCGCCTCATCGCTTTGCACTGGGTACGACCGTTCGTCGGACGGTCAACAGGTACAGTCCCTTCAACTTCCGGCGTCAGTGACTTCCCGCTCCTGTAAGATCCGGCGATGAACCGGACGCGCCGGAGGGCTTCTGTACGTGGATGCTCACAGCACGCTCTTCGAGAGCCGGTGCGTCGTCACCGCTCCGATGGGCGCCATCGGGTGCAAAGGGTCTGGGTCTGAGGAACCGGTTGGGCCGCCGAGGCGTGAGTGCCCGACGGCGCTCATCACCGCGTAGGCGTCGCCGGCCTCCCAGCCGTGATCGTCGACCAAGAAATGGAACATGTCTTCATAGCCCCGGATGATGCTTTCCTGAACCGGATCTCCGAGGCCGACGAAGATCCATTCGTCAGCGGTTTCCACCCGCGGGGCACGGAGGGACATGCCCTTGACGAGGTCCACACTGACGACCGCGATCCCTTCGGCCTCGATCGCTACGAACGAGGACTCGCCCTCGGCCATGATGGCGTGGATGTCGCCGATTGAAAGGTAGGCGCCGTCGACCATGACCGGAAGGTAAACGGTGGAGCCGGGGCGGCATTCGGTGAGGTCCATGTTTCCGCCTTGCCCATAGCTGGGCATGATCGTGGAATTGGTACCCGCTGCTGGAGCTGTGCCGATGCATCCGATCATCGGCCGCGCCGTGAACGTGTGCCGGTCCGTAACGTGCACACCGGTCTCATCGATGGGCACGCGCCGGGCGAAGATATCGCTGCCCATCACGTGCTGCAGAGCCCCGGTGCCCGGCAGGCTCACGGACCAGCCACAGTCTTTGAGGCGGATTTCGTGAATGGTTACGGCCAAAGCGTCGCCCGGCGCGGACCCATCGACGTATACCGGACCGGTGATCGGGTTGATCCCTACCGTGAGTTTGTCCATATCACCGTATTCGTGCAGTTGGCGATAGACCTCGTCGCTCGTTTCGAAACCGATCAGCTCACCGGTGCCGGGCCTAATGCGAAGCGCTGGACTTTCATCCGCCGAAAAGCTGAACTTGCCGTGGGTCTTATCCAGGAAGTGGTCCATGATCTACAGCCCCCCTCGCTCACCGGTGGCAGGAACTTCATCTACGTTCACATCCCCTTCACCGGACAGGTCGGTCTTGCGCCCGGTTTTCCGGTAGTACGCGAAGACTGCGGCACCCACGATCAGCCAGGCAATGCCACCGACCTTCGCGTCGATGTTAGCGTTCAGCAGCACGTAGCCGATGATGAGGAACCCGATAATCGGCACCACGAGATGCAGCAAAAAGTTGCGTGATTTCCTGCGGCCGATGTAGTGCACGATGACCGCCAGGTGCAGCAGCATGAAGCCGAACAGTGCACCGAAGTTCACCAGCGATGAAATCAGATCAATCTGGCCCACAAAAAACAGCACCAGGATCGCGGAGACGACCGAGACGACAATGATGGCGTTCTGGGGTACTTGGCGGTGGTTAAGGTGGTGCAGGAACTCCGGTAGCTGACGGTCGCGGCTCATTGAGAAGAGCAGTCGCGAGGTTGCGGCCTGCGCGGCCATGGCGTTGGCGATTCCCACAGCGAGCACGTTCACCGCAAAGAACGCCGTCATCCAGCCGCTGTTTGAGGCGGCCTCCACGATAGTGAAGAACGCATTGCCCACCTGGTCGTCGCTGAACGACTCCCGACCGCCGGCGAGCGCGCTGGCCAGCCAGGTCTGCACAATGAACAGGAACGCCACAATACACAGGGCCAGGACCATTGCTCGTCCCGCTGATTTTCGCCCGCCGGATGCCTCCTCCGACAGGGTCGCAATCCCGTCGAAGCCCAGAAAACTCAGCACTGCTATCGATAGCGCGGAGGCGATGAGCGGACCGGTCACCCTGCTTGCGTCCCACAGCGGCTCTGTGGAGAAAACAGCCCCGGGGATGGTTCCGCCGCTAAGTGCCGTGATCGCGATGACGATGAAGATCACTACGAAAACGAGCTCGATGGCCAGGAAGACCCGATTCATCAACTTCATTGAGCTGGCTCCCATGAGGTTGATAGCGGTGTTGATGGCTACGAAGATCAGCGCCCATACCCAGCGCGGCGAACCGGGGAAGATGCCCACCATCGATTCCGCAGCGAACACGTACAGCAGCGTGGGCACAAGCAGGTAGTCAAGCAGAATTGCCCAACCGGCGAAGAAGCCGGCGTTCGGGTGAATACCACGACCCACGTAGGAGAAAACCGAACCGGCCAGCGGGATCGCCTTCGCCATCTGCTGGTAGGCCAGCGCCGTAAAAATCATGGCGATGAGACCGATCAGATAAACCAGCGGCACCATGCCACCGGCGGCGTTGTACACCACTCCGAAAATGGCCCATGGTGCGATCGGCACCATGAAAATGAGGCCATAGATGAGCAGATCGGCCGTGGAAAGGGTGCGTTTGAGTTCCTGTTTGTAGCCGTAAGCCTCCAGCTGCTGCTGAGGGCTCAATTCTGACGAGTCACCTGCGATGGTCATGGGGGTGTGCTCTCTCTCGGAGTGAACATGTGGTCAGGGGTACGAATACCCCTGGTTTAGTGATCGTGCTGGGTCAGGAAATCGCCAATGACTGCCCGGAATCCGGCTGGGTGTTCCAGGTGAACGCAGTGGCTGGCATTCCCGAAGACATGGCTGTTGACGTCCTTGATGCCGTCGACGAAGGGCTGCCACGTGGCGGGCGTGGCTTCGTCGTACTCGCCGGCGACCACAAGAGTCGGTGCCTGGATGGCGTCGAGCCGATCGATGATGGTCCAGTTCCGCAACGTTCCGACAACGTGGAACTCATTGGGCCCGTTCATGGTGTGGTAGACGGTGGGCTCGGCCTCCATCTGGTCTTCGCTCTCCTGAAAGTCCGTCGGAGTCGGAAGAAGCCGACAGACGTGCCGCCGGTAGAACTCATCGGTTGCGGCAATGTAGGCCGGATCGGTGATGGTGCCCGCTTCCTCGTGTGCTGCGAGCGTCCGCTGCACCTCGTCGGGGAGCTGCGCCCGCAGCTCGGTCGCGGCCTGCGACCACAGTTCCATCGATGCCGGAGAGTTGCAGATCGCCAGACTCGCCAGCCCCGCGGGCTGGCGGGTTGCGATTTCGGCCCCGAGCATCCCGCCCCACGATTGGCCCAACAAATGGAAAGAGGACAAACCAAGCTGTTCGACCAGATTCGTGAACTCGTCGACGAAGAGCTGCGGGGTCCAAAAATCAGGGGCCACATCGGGTAGGTGGGTGCTGTTGCCACACCCCAGCTGGTCGTACAGAATCACGGTGCGCCCGGTGCCCGTGAGCTCGGCAATATTGCGTAAGTAGTTGTGGGCCATGCCGGGACCACCGTGCAGAACGATCAGCGGCAAGGCACCCGCACGAGGCGTTTCGGGCTCCTCAATTCGCACCCACGTCTGGTAATCGCCGAAGGGGACTAGTCTCGTAAGATGCGTTGACACTGGCACTCCTGTGGGTAGTCGTCACGTGCGGGCAGCAGCTTGCCGCTGCTTTTCAACAGCATGAACCATAAATGGTCTCCAGCCAAGACCTTTTCGTAAATTGATGTGAATGGACAAGACCATGACACGGCAGCATCAGCTCTCTCGTGCAGCAGCGGCCGGGCAGGCAGTTTCGACTGGCACCCTGCCGAGCGCCTTGCCCGGGGTGCAGACACCGGCGTCTGCCGTCGACAAGATTACGGACCGGCTCATTACCGCGATCGCAATCGGTGAGTACCTGCCGGAATCCCGGCTACCCGCCGAGCGCGAGCTCGCCGCCTCTCTTCAGGTGGGGCGGATGACGGTGCGCTCAGCGATCGCACGTCTCGTGCAGGGTGGCCTGCTCGAAACTCGGCGCGGCCGGGGTGGCGGCTCTTTCGTGCGGGAGCCATCGGGGCCGACCTCGAATGCATCCGTCCACCGGACGCTGACAGCCCGCTGGGATGCCCTGCGCGATACTTGCGAGGCCGTGAGTCTGCTGCACGGCACAATTGCGCGCGCCGCCGCTAAAAACCGGACCGACGTCGACGTCCAGGTTCTGCGTGAGCGGCTGGAGTGCTTCCGGAACGCGGGCTCAGGCCAACCATCCCAGAAGGCAGACGAACTGCTGCACCTCTCCATCGCTGAGGCCGCCCACAACGCCACTCTGCGAGGGACGCTATTTGAGCTGGAGTCTCGAGTGAGCATCGCAGCTCCTGCGTACCTTTGGGGTTCGCCCATCGGCATGCGCGAGATGGAGTTACGCGCGTTGGCAGACCACGAAAACCTCGTGGCGGCAATCTGTGAACGCCAAGTGGAACGGGCAGGAACCATCGGTGCCGAGCACGCCCATATCGACCTCGAGCTACTCGAGGCAGCACTCCGCGAAGCGGATCCTCTGGAGGCCTAGCCGCCAGAGAGCAATCTACCCGGTTTCCTAGTCCGCTCTAGCTGCTTCCGCACCATCCCCTGGCGCTGGAAGGACTGGATGCCCAACTGGTCAACGTAGTCCGCAGCGCCAAGGGCCAGGGCGCCGTTCCGACGATGCCGCAGGGCGGCGGCTGGCTGATGGTCGAGGTCGGAGGGGCAACCTCGGAGGAGGCCATGGCGGCCGCAGAGAAGGTGGTCCTTGTTGCAGGCCCCGTGGACGCGATGGTGCTGCCGGCCGGCCCGGAGGCCAAGCGCCTATGGCAGATCCGTGCGGACGGCGCGGGCCTTGCCGGACGCCCCGCCTCCGGGGGCCAGGCCTGGCCGGGCTGGGAGGACTCCGCCGTTCCGCCCGAAAACCTCGGCGCCTACCTGCCGGACCTCGAGGCCCTGATGCAGGGCGAAGGCCTGTCCGGCTTGGCCTATGGTCATTTCGGTAACGGCTGCGTCCACGTCCGGATCGATTTCCCGCTGGAAGAGAATGCCGCCGTAATGCGGCGTTTCCTCGAATTCCTGACTTCCATCGGTTGGGAAGCGCCCAGCAGCGATGAACGTCTCCTGGCTCAGCCGCACTGCCATCAGTATGCCGTCATTGGTTACGACAAGGACCTGGCACTGCTCGACGCCATGGGCTGCGATGTGGAGGTATCCAGCGGATGCTGCGGTCTCGCGGGCAACTTCGGTATGGAAAAGGGCCATTACGAGGTGTCCGTCACGATCGCCGAACAAGGGATCCTCGCCAAGGCCAGAACGGATCCCGACCGCGCTATCCTTGCGGACGGGTTCTCCTGCCGCACCCAGGTCTCCGACCTTGCCGGCCGAGGTTCCCGCCATTTGGTGGAAGTCATCGCAGATGCCCTCGACCGTGACCCTGCGCATGAAGATGCCTAAGCGGACGGGTTTCTCCTGCACCAGCATGAAGTAGCTGAAGGCTCAGCCGGCGGCTTCCTCGGCTTCCTCACCGTGCGAAACGATGCCGCCGTCTTTGAACAAGATGCCCTGAGCGATCGCGCGCCACTTAGGTTTCGCCCGAAGGAGAAATTCCAACTCCATGCTGAAGTGCTTGTATTCCTCCCCCAGCGAATCCACCATAATTTCACGCGCAACCGGATCCTCTTCGACCGCAATGCGTTGCTCGTACCAGCCAATCGCCTCCGACTCCTCGGACAGGCTCGCGCACATCCGCGCAAACGTCCGCACCTGAGCAGAAAGCTCCTGCGGCGGTTCGTGATACTGATTAGTCGGCATGATGGCTCCTAGTCGCCTCGGAAATGGCCGAACATGTCGCAGGCTACGCTCCCTGCCGCGGACGGTCAATCCAAACTGCCGTCTGCGGTCAATTACACTGCGCAGCTGACATAAGGTGTCTGGACCGCGTCCGCACGGTCAGACGAACCCCATCCCCGTGTTCACTTATCGGCCTTCCATCAACGACCAGCGCCTGAAGAACCGCCAACACTTTTTCGCTCGCCACTAACGTTTCAGCTATCGCGCATAAGCAGACTATGCCGGGCAGAGGAGCGTCCGTTCAGCCTGTGCGGTCATTTCTGACGGTCGGCCCGGGAACCGGCCGATCCGTCCAGGGCCATGCGGATTAAGGGGACGCTGCCGGTTTCGTCTCGCCGGACAATAGTGAGTGCACCCTTGCTTTCATACAACAGGTACTGAAGCTCTGCCAGATCGAAGACACCGTGTTCGCGCAGCTTGGCGAACACATCCTCATCGGCGAGGCCACAGCGCCTTAGCTGGCCGCGCTGCAAAACCCCATCGTGGACCAGGACGCGGACCCGATGGTCGAACAGAGTGCGTAGGCGGGGGTGGAAGCGCAGCAGACTAACCAGCCGGTGCACGGCGATCAAAGTAAGAAGTGCGACAGCGCCGGTGATGAACGACTGAGACGCTGCCACCGCAGTGCGGCCGACGACGGCGCCGATCGCCACCGCGGTGACGAAATCGATGATGGTCCACTGGGCAACGGTACGCCGTTCTCCTATCCGCAGGCCGAAAGCGGCGACGACGAACATCAGCGCCGCCTTTCCGGCCACTAAGCCCAACTGTGACCAGCTGTCCATGATCCATCCCATGGTCGACCCTCCATCGCTAGCCCTGCCCGCTGCGCGGAAGTCGCCACGTCCCGGTGTCTGGCTCGACGTCCGCAACCCGGCAATAGCCACTGACGGTTGACCATTGCCGCGGCACTCAAGACCGTGCGCAATAACCGGTTCTCAGAATATCCCAATGAGGACTAGCCGACCCAGTGAATGTTTAGAACGGCACGCCGCAATACAGTGCCGCATTGGCGTAAGCTGTAGCTTCGCCGGTGCGGATGAACAGCTTTGCAGACGCGCTGAGATCCTTCAGGCCGGCGTGGCTGATGTAGCTCACTTGATCAAAGCGGCTGGTCAGCCACGGTTGGGCCGCGGTGGATTTCACTTCCTCGGCGGCCACGCAACGTTCCACGACGATTTCTGCCAGCAGCGCATCCAACACCTGTTTAAGGCGTGGAATCCCGTGTACCAGGGCCAGATCCACCACCGGCACGCCCGCGGGAGCAGGCAGGCCACAGTCCGCCACCATGATCAGATCAGTGTGTCCGAGCTTGCTGAGCGCACAATTGAGTTCGGCATTGAGAATTCCGGTTTTCTTCATCCGGCCACCTCTGGAAGCTGATCATCCAGCGTGGGGTAGGACGCCTGGGTTCCCTCGCTTTGCACCGCAAAAGCACCAACCCGGACGGCCAGCCGTACGGCCTCCGGCAGCGTAGCACCAGCGGCGAGGCGTGCGCTCAGCGCACCGACGAAGGCGTCTCCGGCACCGGAGGTATCCACCGCCGGGACGGCGGGTGCCGGCACTTCCTCGATGCCGCCGTCGTCCGCGCAGATGGCACCGAGCGCTCCTCGGGTGAGGACAACGGAGGGTATGCCGCATTCACGCAGTCGCGCCACCAGCTCCCTATCCGCATTGGACGGCTCCACGCCTGGCCGCAGTGCGGACAGCACCAAGGCCGCCTCGTGCTCATTGACCACCAGCGGATCCGCACGCAGAATCACGGCCGGGTCCAGCTCGATCACCGGTGCCAGGTTCAGCACCACGCGCCCGGCGGCAAGCTGCACTGCGGCGGCGATGCCGGCGGCAGCAATCTCGCCCTGCAGCACCAGCACCGCAGCCGCTGCGATGACATCTGCGGACCGGCCTACCGCTGGCGCGTCCAGCGCCGCATTGGCTCCGGGCACCACCACAATGGTGTTCTCGCCGTCGTCGGCAACGGTGATCAGCGCCAGACCAGTGGGGCCGGGCACCTGCTGGACCGCAGACAGGTCCACTCCGGCACCGGCCAGCAGGGCCGTCGCATCCCCGGCCAGGCCGTCGCTTCCCACGGCGCCCACGAGGGCCACCGCCGCACCTAGCCGCGCAGCGGCCACCGCCTGGTTGGCGCCTTTGCCGCCGGGCAGCAGCACGAGCGACCGCCCGATCAGGGTCTCACCCGGACGGGGATGCCGGTTCACCCGGATCACCTGATCGACATTGATCGAACCGACTACGACCACCTGGCTGGGGATCGGGGAAGCTGAAGCCGGGATACTCACTTGACGTAGTCGCCCACATTCGCCTCGGTAACGGAGACAACCTGCACCGGCACGGTCTTATCGACCTTTTCGCCCTTAATGGCCTTCGCCGCCAATTCAACGGCGAGCTGGCCCAGTTTGGCCGGCTGCTGCGCGATGGTGGCTACCAGCGTGCCCTTTTGTATGGCGGCCAGCCCGTCAGCGGTGCCGTCAAAGCCAACAACTTTGACGTCCTTACCCGCCTTGGTGCCCAGGGCCTGGATCGCGCCGAGTGCCATTTCGTCATTTTCAGCAAAAATCCCGGTGACATCGGGCTGGGACTGGAGCAGGTTTGTGGTCACGTCCAACGCCGTGGCGCGGTCGAAGTTCGCCGTCTGCTTGGCCACCACCTTAATGTTCGGGTAAGCCTTCAGACCGTCGGTGAAGCCCTGCCCGCGGTCCCTGCTCGCGGACGTGCCGGCCACTCCCTGCAGCACCAGAATGCTCCCTTTTTCACCCATCGACTTGGCCAGCTCATCGGCGGCCTGCTTGCCGCCGGCGACGTTATCGCTGGCCACCAGCGAAGTGAGGTCGGCACCGTTAACGGTGCGGTCCACCCCAATGACCGGCAGATTGGCCTTGATTAAGGCGTTCACCGGGGACGCTGCGGCATCCGAGTCAACCGGGTTCACAATGACGGCCTTAGTGCTGCCGGTGGCTGCGGTGGCCAGCTGGTTCGCCTGCGTCGCGGAGTCATTTTGCGCGTCGACTATCTCCAATTGCACGCCAGCATCCTTCGCCGCGGTCTGGGCACCATCGCGCACTTCAACGAAGAACGGATTATTCAGGGTGGAAAGGGCCATCACGACCTTGGGGGACGCCGCACCGGCCTCTCCCCCGCCTCGGTTGCAGGCAGTGGTGCCGGTCAGGACGAGCGTGGCGGTCGCAGCGACGGCCGCGACCTGACGGATTGAGATCTTCATGGTTCTGTCCTTCTGATAGGGAATGGTTGACGTATTCAGTGCGGTCCAGTTAAGTGCGGCCTAGCTGCTGCGGTTTTTGCGCCGGAGCACGTCGATGCCGACGGCCAAGGCAATCACGACGCCGATGACGACCTGCTGCCAGAACGACGTGACGTTGAGCAGATTCAACCCATTGCGGATCACCACCAGCACCAAGGCGCCGACAAACGTTCCGGAGATCCGGCCCAATCCGCCGGCAAGTGAGGCCCCGCCAATCACGACGGCCGCAATCGCGTCCAGTTCATAGCCCGTGGCCGCCTGTGGCTGGGCTGAGTCAAGGCGCCCGGCGAGCAGCAAACCGGCGAGAGCCGCGAAAAGGCCCGCGAGGCCAAAGACGATGACTATGATCCGCTTCACCGGCAGACCGGACAGCCGGGCCGCCTCCGCGTTGCCGCCCACGGCATACATGGAACGGCCGACGACGGTCCGGTTCAGCAGGAACGATGCCACCAGCGCCGAGACCAGCAGGATCACGATGGGCATCGGGACAGGTCCGAGGTTTCCGCCCAAAAAGGACACCTCGGGGGAGGTCTTGATTGGCCGGCCGTCGGAAATCACCAAGGTCAAGCCACGGGCGATGCTCAGCATGGCCAGCGTTGCAATGAAGGACGGCAGCTTGCCGTAAGCGCTGGCCAGACCGTTGACAACACCAGCCAGCAAACCGGCAGTAAGGCCGCCGAGCAGGGCAAGCCAGCCGGGCAGGCCTGCGTTAACAAAGAACCAGCCGGAGACCATGGCGGAAAGCGCCGCCACGGATCCGACCGATAAGTCGATGCCGCCGGCGACGATGACAAAGGTCATTCCGAACGCCAGTACCGCCACGGTGGACACCTGGATACCGATATTGAGCAGGTTCCGGCCGGTGAGGAAATCCGGTGTCGCAATAAACAAGGCAATGCAGAGCACCACGAGACCCACCAGAGCACCGTTGTTGGCGAGGAATTTCTTGACGTCAAAACTGGTCCGTTTTGCGTCCAAGGTAGCAGTGGACATGCGGGGAGTTCCTTCTCTCTCAGTGCTCTTCATTGACGTCGCGCGCGGCGAGTGTCATGACTTTGTCTTCAGTGGCCTCGGCAGCCGTGAACTCCCCGGCCAGCCGGCCGTCCCGCAGCACCAGAATCCGGTCACTCATCCCCAGGACTTCAGGCAATTCGCTGGAAACCATCACTATCGCTCCGCCGGCTTCGGTAATCGCATTCATCAGCTCGTAGATTTCCACCTTGGCCCCAACATCAACTCCGCGGGTTGGCTCGTCCAGCAACAGCACCGTGGATGCTGCGATGATCCAGCGTCCAAAAACGGCCTTCTGCTGATTTCCGCCGGAGAGCGACCGGACGGGTTGGTCGATGCTGTGCATCCGGATCCGCAGGGTCTTGGCCACCGCCTCAGCCCGGCTGCGCTGTCCGGAAAAGTCGGCCAGGCCCATTCGTGCGCTGGAGGCCAGAGTCGCGTATCCCAGGTTCTCGTTCACCGATGCGTCCAGAACCAGTCCCTGACCCTTGCGGTCCTCTGGGACGTGGCCCAGACCGGCCCGGATGGCAGCCTGCACACTGCCCTTGGGCAGAGCTTTTCCGCGGATCTTCACCGTCCCGGTGTCATACCGGTCCGCCCCTGCAACGGCACGGATCAGTTCGGTGCGGCCGGCACCAACCAGCCCGGAGATACCCAGAATCTCCCCGGCCCGAACCGTGAAACTGATGTCCTCGAACTTACCCTTCGAGGTCAGGTGCTCAACAGCCAGGATCCCGGCGGATCCTTCGGATTCCGCTATCCGGCGCGGAAATTGGTCTTCGATACTCCGACCTACCATTAGCCGGACCAGCTCGTCCTCGCTGGTGGACGCGGGAACCTCGGCAACAAATTCGCCGTCGCGCAACACCGTGACGCTGTCGCCGATCTCCGCAATCTCATCCAGGTGATGGCTGATGAACAGCATTCCTACACCCTGTTGGCGCAGGTCCGCCACCACCTTGAACAGGCTTTCCGTTTCATGCCGGGTCAGTGCTGCCGTGGGCTCATCGAGGATGAGGATGCGCGCATTGATGCTCAGCGCCTTGGCAATTTCCACCAGCTGCTGACGGGCAATTCCCAGCTCCCCCACCGGGGTTTCGACGTCAACGTCGAGCCCGATCAGGTCCAGCGCCGCGCGGGCCTGCTGCCGCAGTGCCTTCCGGTCCACCATGCCGAACCTTGTCGGCGTCCTGCCCAACATGACGTTTTCCGCAACGCTCATGGAGTTCACCAGGTTCAGTTCCTGATGGATGGTGGCGATGCCGTGCTCTTCAGCGGCGCGGGTGGTAGGCAGGCTCACCGTCTTGCCATCGATGAGAATCTCGCCGCCGTCCGGCTGGTAGACCCCGGCCATCATCTTGATCAGGGTGGATTTCCCGGCGCCGTTCTCGCCCAGCAGTACCTGGACAGCACCGGCGTAGACATTGACGCTTACCTCCTTGATCACGTTCACCGGACCAAAGGATTTGCTCACCTGCTTCAGCGTAAGAACGGGATGCTCGCTCATGTCAGTTCTTCCTTAGGCCGGAAACAGATCCCGGGTGGTTGGGCGTGCTGGAGGAGGCACGAACGATGAGTTCGCTGGGCAGCACAATCGACTCGGGCGTGCCGCCGTCGATCACCTGCAGCAACAGGTCCACAGCAGCCCGTCCCATGTCCTCCACACTGTGCGAGATGACGCTTAGAGCGGGCTGGAGCAGGGCAAACCATTCGATGTCGTCGAAGGCCACCAGCGCGATGTCCGTTCCGATGCGGGATCCCATCCGGTGCAGCATGGCCACCGCACCCGCAGCCATGGGACTGTCCGCGGCCAGGATCGCCGTCGGCGGCTGATCCAGATTCAACAGCACGCGCACACCCGCCGAACCGCTGGCCGCCTGGAAGTCGCCAAAGTACACCAGCGCGGGATCCTTCGGAAGCCTATTATCCGCGATCGCCTGGTTGTAGGCGGTGAACCGATCGCGGCCGGTCGAAATGCTCTGCGGGCCCGCGATGTAGCCGATCCGGGTGTGACCTTGGCCGGCTAAGTGTGCCACCGCCTGCCGGATCCCATGCACACTGTCCGTGGTGACGCTGGGCAGATCGATGCCATCCACGGTCCGGTCCACGAATACGGTGGGGATCCCCCGCCGCAGCAAAGAACGGATCACACCGTTGCCATCCCCTTGGGGCGCGAGGATAATGCCATCGACGCGCTGGGAAATCAGGGTGTTCAGGTAACGATCCTGCTGGTCTTCACGCTCATTCGCATTTCCAAGCAGGATCGCGTACCCGTGCTCCAGCGCGGCCTGCTCCACGGCGTGGGCCAGGTCCGCAAAGAATTGGTTCCGGACGTCGGAGACCAACAGCCCGATAGTGCGGGTGCGGGTAGAGCGCAACGAGCGCGCCTGGGCGTTGGGATGGAAGTCCAGCCGTTCGACGGCGGCGGCGACGCGTTCGCGGGATGCGGCGGAAGTGGCCGGGTTTCCGGAAAGAACGCGGGATGCGGTGCCGACAGAGACCCCTGCGGCTGCTGCAACGTCCTTGATGGTTACCGTATTCACCCTTCTCACTTCCTCGTGATCCGTGCTGCAATTTTTCTTTGGAATCGTTTCCATGGAATCGTTTCCACGATATGAGGCACCGCTTGGAAATGTCAAGTAAATTTCTGGTCGGTGGTGTACTTCAGGCGCCTAAGCAGCAGCTGTGCAGGTTAGGCAACAGCTTTGCGGTGGGGCAACTCTGCTTCGGCCGGCCAGCGGCGATCGCCAGGGTTGCCGGAAAAGACCCTCAGCTCAGCTGTCAATCAACTGTTGCCGGACCGGGATTCTTCGCTAGCCGCCAAGCGTGTGTCTTTGATGAGTTTGCGCGACCTCTAGCTTTTGTAGTTAGGGGTCATTATCGTTGCACTAAGTGCACGATCGCCATCAGCGCTCGGTATGCCCGGCTGGCGCTCACCCCACTTCTGCGGTGCATTCTGCACCCGCAGTAATCAACGAGGAGGCACGTCAATGACTGAGAGCCAACCTACTGCCGAAGATTTCCGTACGGTCCCTGTGAGTGACTGGTCTGACCTTGGCCAGCAGCTTTGGTCCTACCTGACCGGTCGCGGGGCCGTGGTCAACTACAGCTTCATGGACATGACCGTTGAGGTTCCCCGCGACATCGGGCCGGATGCCCCGCGCGCTACCTGGAAATTCAACGGAACACTGCGCGTGACCACCAGTGATGACGATAGCGCCGCTACTGCACAGTCCAAGCCTTAGGACAGCGACCATGCGCTTTGATATTGATCTTGAGTTCTCGGCAGAGCTGCCGGCCGAAGAGGGCAAGGAATCTGCGCCGATAAGGGGAAGTATCAAAGCTTCCGGCGGGGAGATTCACGTCCACGCGGACAACGCGGGACTCTTCCGGCTGGATTCCCGTAGAAATTTGACCGCCATCAGAGATCTGGCGGGAGCCTTAGCCAAACGCGGGATCATCGTGACAGTCTCTGTCCCGGAGGGCACGATCGTCAGTTTGGGGGCGGTGGAAGTGTCCCGGATCCAACGCCTGCTTACCAACTCCCCGCACATTAAACCGGGCAAGTCGAATACCTGGGCAACCGTAATCAAGGCCCAGGCGTCCACCCGTTTCCAGAAAAGCCGATTCCCCCCATCGACACCACTTCCAATTTCACCTACGTTCCAGCGGGAATACCGGATGAAACCAACCACTACGCATTATTCGCGCGGCGGTGGCCGGCCCCGGCTCATATTTGTCAGGGACAGCGAGACGTGGGACGGTCGTCCACCCAAGGAGTTCAACCTCACGGAAGACACCACCGTGATTGGCAGTGGGCCCGAAGCCACTTTCAGGTTGCCTGGTCTCGCCGCGGCGCACGGGAGCATAGTCCACACCGACGACGACGAATACGTCTTCCATCCCGATGAGTCCGTCGCTGAGCGCCCGAACCCGGGCATCCTGCGCACCGGCGCACGACTGTTGCTGGGACCGTGGCGAATGGTGTTTTTCAGAGAGGAATACGCCGACCACGGAAGGCCGTTTGGCGGACGCACCGCGGGGGAGTTCGCACCACTTCAGCGCCCGCAGTTCGACCCTCGCACAGGCCAGCTTGAGTACGATGCGGTAGTGGGCATGGGAGACCCTCGCAAACCAAAGTAAGCAGAAGGGTCCCTCAAAAGCCTAAAGAGCCCAGCGGTGACGAGTTCGTGGTCCACGGGGAGCAGGGGCCCACTGGGGGCGCACTGGGGGCGCCGCCGTGCCAGCTTGCTCAAGCACCGCCAAGCAACTGCAGGTCCCGGTCAGAGCCGCTCAGGACCAGGCGACAATGAGGCGGGCGATCTGGTCCGGGATCATAACGTCGATCCCGGTGAGCTCCCGAAACCGCCGCAGCCGGTTCATCAGCGTATTGCGATGGCAGAAGAGCTGTTCCGAGGCGGCACCTACACTGCCGGTGACCGCGTAGGCCCGGACCGCTTCGACAAGTCGTTCGCGTTCCGCTCCCCCGCACCGGGCCAGCGCGGTGTCGACGTCGGCGGCGATGGGGATCCCGGCCTCGGCCAGTCGCATGCGGGCGATCCTGGCCCACGCCCGCTTGAGTGTTAGGGCTTTTTCGTCCCGGTCGTCGATCAGGCGGGCGAGATCCCCCGCGATGCGGGCGGAGGAGGCGAGCGCCGGTAGTCCCGGGACATTTTCGATCAGTCCGCAGCGCAGCCGCCGAATCTCCTCTGCGCTCTCGCGCACAGCCGAGCCGGGCCGCTCATCGACGGGCCAGAAAGCCACTAGTGCATCCCCCTGCGGATGGGTGAAGATCTCGTAGCCCCGCCGCGCCGCATGGGCAATAACCACCCGCAGTTGCGTTGCTTCGGCGCCAACCGCCACCGCGACGTCCAGGGGCGTGTCCGGGCGGAAGCCCAATTCATTGGCGACCCGATCCAGCATTTCGGTTGTCGGATTGACGGGCCCAAAGACTGCGGCGACATAGCCCTGCCGGATCGCAGTCGCCTCGTTGAGGATGCGCTGCTGCTCGGCCATGTAGATGGCCTGCGTCTGACTGGCATAGGAATCCACGACACGCCACACGGTTTCGGCGTGCCGCACCAGCAGGGCCGCGTCGGCTTCTTCGGCATGGGCGGTTAATTCGCTCCAAAGCACTGAGAAGTCCAGCCGGATCGCGGACATAAGGGACTCGATCGGAATACCGGCACGGGCACGGGAGACTCCCACATCGGTGGCTATGCGTAGCCGTTCAGCCTCCATCCCGGCGGAATCGACGCCGTGCCGCAGACTCTGGATCAGGGCCGCAAACGACGTTACCGCGGTCCTTCGTATTTCGCTGGTCGGGAGTGATGCCTGGCGGTAACTGGGAATCTGCAGGACCCGGTCCAGAAATTTGCCCGTCAGGTCCGTCACCAGAAGCCGGTCCAGCAGTTCGTGCCAGCGCTGCACCTCGGCCCCGTCGGATCCCACTGTTTGGAGCGAATAAAAGTTGCTCACCACACCAGAATATGTGCTTTTGCACAAAATGTCGCAGAGATTCGGCGACATTTCGTGCCCGTATGAGCTGCGTCACAATGGCAGACTCGGAAGTATTCATTCCCTTGGCAGCGCCTCGGCGCTGCCGGACCTGCACGCCTACCCCCAAATGGACCTAACGCGGAGATCCCATGACGAATCAATCCACGAATGTTGAAGCCGGGGCGACCCGGACCATCACCGACAAGGAAGCGACCAAGGTCGCCATTGGTGCCCTGATCGGCACCGCCATGGAATGGTACGACTTCTTCCTGTTCAGTGCCGCGGCCGCCTTGATTTTCAATGTCCAGTACTTCCACAGCGCCGATCCCACGGCGGCGACCATGGCGGCGTTCGCCACCTTCGGCGTCGGTCTGGTGTTCCGCCCGCTTGGCGGTATGTTCTTCGGTGCCATGGGGGACAAGATCGGACGCCGCAAGACGCTAATGATCACCATCGTCGGCATAGGTCTCATCACCGGGATGATCGGAGCGCTCCCGACATATTTTGCCATCGGAATCGCCGCGCCGATCCTGCTGGTGCTGCTGCGCGCCGTGCAGGGCCTCTTCGTCGGCGGCGAATGGTCCGGCGCTATGACCCTGGTCGTGGAAAACGCGCCATTGAAGAAGCGCGCACGGTACGCGGCACTGCCGCAGATCGGCTCCCCGATAGGAACAATCCTCTCTTCGGGTGGCTTCTTCGTGATGACCCTGCTGTTCTCGGCGGAGAATTTCAATTCGTTCGGGTGGCGCATCCCATTCCTGGCCGCGATCCCTATGCTGCTGATCGCTCTGTACATCCGTAGCCGGCTCGACGAGTCTCCGGTCTTCACCGAACTGCTGGAAAAGGGCGAAACGGAGAAGGCTCCGATCCGCACTGTCCTGGTCGAGTCATGGAAGCACATCATCGTTGGCATGGCCGCGGCGCTGCTGGGCGTCGGCGGCTTCTACCTGGTCACCGCTTTTGTCGTCTACTACGGCGTGAAAATCCTGCACTACGACGCCGGACTCATGCTGTTGGGTGGAATGATCGCCGCCATCGTGGAAATCCCGGTGCTGCTCCTGGGCGGCCGCCTCGGCGAGCGCTTCGGTGCCAGCCGGGTGATCATCTACGGCGGTCTTGTCTCCGCCGTCGTCGCCATTCCCTCCTTCATGCTTATCGCCAGCGGCAACGACGTACTGGTGATCCTCGGCATGGTCATCGCCGTTGCAGCGCTGTCGTTCCCTTATGCTGCCTCCGGAACCGTACTCACCGGCCTGTTCCCCGCCCGCACTCGGTATACCGGAGTCGGTTTCGCGCAGAACGTCGCCGGCATGGTCAGCGGCTTCATCCCACTGGTCGCTACGGCCCTCGTCGCCTCGGCCGCCAACCATTGGTGGCCCGCGGCAGCCATCCTCATCTTCCTGTCGCTCTTCACCGCGGTAGCCGGCATCATCGCGCCGCGAATGAGCGTGAGCCTGCCCGGCTTCAAACACTGAGCAGTTTTCAAACACGGCGCATGTCCCACAGCACTTACCCGCGTACGACAGGAAAGAATCACCTCATGCCACAGTCAGCCGGCCATCTTCTGGTCCGCCAGCTTGAAGCCCACGGCGTGCCCCGCGTCTACAGCGTTCCCGGGGAAAGTTTCCTGGCTGTGTTGGATGGACTGCATGATTCGCCCATCCACACCGTGGTCGCCCGTCAGGAAGGGGGCGCCGGGTTCATGGCCCTGGCGGAGGCCCGGCTGACCGGCATGCCCGGGGTTGCCATGGTCACCCGCGGTCCCGGCGCCGCCAATGCGATGATTGCCGTGCACACGGCGTGGCAGGATGCGACGCCGCTGATCCTGTTCGTGGGCATGATCCCGACCGCGGACCGGGACCGCGACTCCTTCCAGGAATTCAGCCTGACCGGCTGGTTCTCCACCACCGCCAAGCGCATCTTCGTCCTCGACGACGCAGACCGCGCCGCCGAGGTCGTTGCCGAAGCGATGCACCTGGCAACGTCGGGCCGGCCCGGACCCGTCGTCGTCGGTCTGCCCGAGGACGTGCTGATACGCACGACGGCGGGAGCCCCGGTTCCGCCGCGCGTGGCCGCGAGCGCGACGCCGTCGGCCACGGACATGGGGGACGTGGCAGCCCGAATGTCGGCGGCGGCCCGGCCGCTGATCGTGGTGGGGGGCGAGGACTGGAACGAGCGGTCCGGCCGGGCACTGATGGACTGGGCAACAGCGGCCCGCCTGCCGGTTGCCGCGGACTGGCGGGCGTACGACGCCGTCCCCCACGACAGCCCGGCATGGGCCGGCTGGCTGGGGTACGGCAGGGCAGACAGCCTGGCCCGTCGGTTGGACGAGGCCGATCTGCTGGTATTTGTGGGCGCCGGCCGCTCCGATGTGATGAGCGACGGTTTCACCCGCGGAGGCGGGGCGCAGACGATCCTGGTGCTGCCCGATCCGGAGGCTGCCATGCACGCCGGCCGGATCGACCAGCACCTGCTCACCCCGGCGTCCACGTTTGTCGCATCCCTGCCCGCCCCCGATGCTGCACGGGGAACACGAGGGCCAGAGTGGATGGACGAGCTCGCCGCTGACCAGAAACGTTTTGCTACCCCCCGTCCGGACGGGGGCTGCGTCGGCGACGTCGTCGCCGTGGATCTCGGTGTGGCCTTCGAGGTGCTGGAGCGCCGGCTGCCCGCTGACCGGGTGCTGACCTACGGGGCCGGCAATGCGACGATCTGGGGCCACCGCTATCTGAGCCATCACGGCGCCCGTTCCCTGGTGGGCCCCCGGAACGGGGCGATGGGCGTGGCCGTGCCCGCCGCCGTCGCCGCTTCGCTGGTCTATCCGGAGCGTCAGGTCGTGGCGGTGTGTGGGGACGGTGATTTCTTCATGAACGCCCAGGAGTTGGCGGTTCCGTTCGCCCATGGCGGCACCCCGCTGGTGGTGGTGATCGACAACGGGAGCTACGGCACCATCGTCCAACACCAGCGCGTGCATTACCCGGGCCGCCCCTCCGGCACACGGCTGACCAACCCGGACTTCGCCGCCTGGATGCGCTCCTTCGGTGGATTCGGCGAATATGTTGAGCACACTGGCGACTTCGAGGATGCACTGGAACGGGCACTGGCCAGCGGACTGCCCGCGCTGCTGCATCTGCGCACCGACCCGGACGTCCTGGCCCCGCCGGCGGACACCGGGTACGCCGTCGCCGGCGACAAGCAGGAGACGCGATGAAACTGGACCTGATTCTCCGCGGCGCAAATATCATCACGCTCGAGCCGGAACGTCCCACGGCGTCCAGCGTGGGAGTGCTCAACGGGCGCATCGTCGGCTTCGACGAAGAACTGGACGGGTGCACCGCGGCCCGGGTCGAGCAGCTGGAGGGTGCCACCGTGGTACCCGGCTTTATCGACGCCCACTGCCATACGACGTGGTGGGGGCTGGGGCTGAGCGCGGTCGACTTGGAACCGGCCCGCGGCATGGAAGAACTTTATGCCCTCCTCGAGGCCGAGGTGGAACGCCTCACCGATGATCCCGGTGCATGGATCAAGGGCACCGGTTTCAACCACAAACACCACGGCGGAGCTTTTCCCGATATTGACCGGCTCGATGCCATCACCGGGGACCGGCCGCTGTATCTGCGCCACGTCTCCGGCCACTGCTCCATCACCAATACGGCCACGCTGCGCCTGGCCGGGGTTTTTGCGTCCGGTTTTGAAAACCCCGAGGGCGGGGCGGTGCTGCGGACCGCCAGCGGCTCCCCCACCGGCGTCGTCGAGGAATCCGCGCAGGCCCTCATCCAGAACCTGCTGCTGCCCTACTCGATCCCGCAGATCGTCAAGGCCCTGGACGATGCCACCACCCGTTACGCGGCCGAGGGCATCACCAGTTTCACCGAGGCCGGGATCGGCGGCGGCTGGATTGGCCACAGCCCCATCGAGGTCCAGGCTTATCTCACCGCCCACCGCTCCGGGCAGTTGCGCGCCCGCGCCCAGCTGATGCCTGCCCTTGACGCGCTGCATCCGATCTCCGCCAACGCGGCGGACATGCACGGGGAAGGAACCGGGCGGGGCCTGGACCTGGGCGCCATTGCCGGTTTCGGCAACGAATGGGTCGCGCTGGGCCCGGTGAAGGTCTTCATGGACGGATCCCTGCTCGGTGCCACGGCCGCCGTGACCGAGGACTACTGCGGTCACCCGCACAACACCGGCTACCTGCTCGAAAGTCCACAGGCATATCGGGACAAGGTCAGCGACGCCTACCGTGCCGGCTGGCCGATCGCCCTGCACGCCATCGGGGACGCCGCAATCGACCTGGCCCTGGACATCATCGGGGACTGCCAGGACCGGTACGGGCGCAATTATCTGCCCAACCGGATCGAGCATTTCGGCATCGCGCGCCCGGACCAGGTGGAACGGGCCGCCGCGGCAGGTATTGCCGTAACACCGCAGGCCGCGTTCATCGGGCCGCTCGGCGACCAATTTGCCGAACTCGTGGGGCCGGACCGGGAAGGCTGGCTCTACCGCGGCCGCTCCCTCGTCGATGCGGGCGTGTTGGTCGCCGGGAGCTCCGACCTGCCGGTTGCGGACAATAACGTACGGCGGGGCATGCAGTCCTGGGTGGACCGGACCACCGAGAACGGCCTGGTCCTGGGCGGTGCCGGCGAGGGGCTCACCCCGGAGGAGGCGTTGCGCACTTATACAGAATGGGCGGCCATGGCAACCGGGAACGACGGCGACCGCGGCACCTTGCGGGCGGGGAAGCTCGCGGACCTCGTGGTGCTCTCCGGTTCCCCGCTGACCGCACCGGACATCGGCGCCCTCGACGTCGTCGCCACCATTCTCGGCGGCACCTTTAGCTATGAACAGCATCCGAAAACCCCCGCTCTTCTTTCGAAGGAGTCAGCAAATGACAACATCTCCAAACCGTGACAATTCGTCCGGGGACGATGGGCTCCGGGACAGCACGTTCAGGGACACCACGTTGCGGGACTCATTGCGGAACAACGCTTTCCTCGCCGATTTCCGGTCGATGAGCACATTCGGAGCCACTGCCCGCGGCGGGGTTGACCGGCAGGCCGGCACCGCCGCGGACGGGCAGACCCGCATCTGGTTCCGCGGACTCGTGGAGGCGCACGGATTCGTGGTCCGCTACGACGAAGTGGGCAATCAGTTCGCGCTCCTTGAGCTCACCCCCGGCGCCCCCTACGTCGCGATCGGATCGCACCTGGACTCGCAGCCGTTGGGCGGCCGGTTCGACGGCGCCTACGGGGTGCTCGCCGGCGCCCATGCCGCCATCGAGCTCAAGGCGCAGGCCGTGACCGGCGAGGATGAGCCGATGTTCAATATCGCGGTGGTCAACTGGTTCAACGAGGAGGGATGCCGCTTCAAACCCTCCATGATGGGCAGCTCCGTCTTCACCGGAAAGATACCAGCCGAACAAGCCCTGGCGACCAGCGACCCGCATGGGGTGACTGTCCGGGATGCACTGAACGACATCGGCACCCACGGTGACTTCCGGCTTGACATCGCCGCGTACGCGGAAATCCACATCGAACAGGGTCGGTCGCTCGAAGACGACGGCTTGGCTATCGGCCTGGTGGAATCAACCTGGGGGGCGAATAAGTACGAGTTCGTGGTGCACGGAGAGCAGGGGCACACCGGGGCTACCGTGATCAAGGACCGCAAGGACGCCCTCTTGGGTGCCTCCGCACTGGTGGTCGCGGCCCGGGAAATTGCCAACCAGTTCAGCACCGACGAGCATATGGTTATCACCTCCTGCGGGGAGTTCACCGTCTTCCCCAACTCCCCCGTAGTCGTGGCCAGCCGCGTTGACCTCCTGGTGGACGTGCGCAGCACCGATCCGGACGTCCTGGCAGCGGCCGACGCCGAGCTGCACCGGCGGGTAAGCAGGATCGAAGAGTTTGCCGATGTCCGGATCGAACGCGGCGCAGAGCACACATGGGACGCAAAAATGTACGATCAGGCCGGCATGAAACTGGCCGCCGCCAGCGCGGAAAAGCTCGGCCTGGGGTACGGGATAGTCCGCACCCTGGCTGGACATGATTCCACCAACCTCAAGGATATAGTGCCCACCATTATGCTCTTCGTGCCAAGCGTCGAGGGAATCTCCCACAACGAACGCGAGCTGACCAGCGACGCAGATATGCTCGCCGGCCTGGCCATGCTCACCGAGGTCGCGGGCCGGATGGTGAACGGCGGGCTCGTCCAAAGATAGGCCATCGCCAGCGCGCCGACCTTGTGGGGTAATCGCAGCAGGCTAAGTGGACACCTCGTCATTAGGCCCTAATGACGTGCAGGCTATTCAGCGGTGCATTGATTCAGCGGCAGCTGCCTGCAGACCTGGAGTTTAACGCCTACCCCAATGTTGGCATATACCGTCTGACGTGCCGGAGCCCGCGAGGTGAGCGCACTCTTTTGCTCATCGCCCGCCAGGCAATGGCATCAGCTGGTGGATGCTGCATCGGTCTGACCGAGGGACGGTCCATAGCTTTCCGCAACTTGCTTTGCCACCACAGCGCGGCGACACAGCTGACCACGGCGAGCCCGAAGAAAATTGCACGCTGCAGACCTGACGGCGAAAAACCTAGAAAGTGCGCCGGTGTCGCCAAGTAGGCCGCAAGGAGCACGCCGAGGACCAGGGTAAAAACCGAAACAACTCTTGAAATCAACCTAACCCTTGCATCGGCGAATTCTAAAAGATCTTGAGTATGCGTCCGGAAGGCCTGGTGCGACAGAAAGACAGAGTCTTCTTGGGCCTTGCGTGCCAGGATCGTTTCCTTCCCAGACGCTGCCAGTTGGTCCTTTAGGTGCAACAAGGTGGTCTCTTGCTTCGTCCAGGATGATGCGGATTTTTCATCCGATGGCTTTTCGGAGACAACAGCAGACCTTGATGAACCGGCAGCTCCTCGCCTGGTTCGTTTCCAAACTTCGGTGCTGAGCGCTTTACCCGCCGCAGATGGAGTCGTGAACGAAAAGCAAGCAGCCCTATCCGACATAGAGGTGTTGTTCCTGTGCCCAATCGCCGTGGCAACAGGGACCTCGCTCCGTGCGATCGCCAGGGCGATGGAAGGGTGCTCATATGCCCTCAGTGAATTCCACGAACCACCACCACGGACAATGAAGATGAGGTCATATCCAGTCTCGGCGGCTTTTGAAAAAGTAGACGCTATCATCTCCGTGGAATCTACGTTTGACTGTTGAAACGTCTTGTAGGTGACACGTACATGCCGCTCAATTCCTCTGACTTCACCTTGAAAGTCGGACAGCCCTTCGCTATCTGCTGGGGCCAAAACCAAAATTGTCTTGAGCGCGGCAGGGAACTCGGGGTAATAACCGACTTGTCCACAATGAATGGCCGAGCCACTGAGCCTGACAGTCGGCAGTTTCTCCTGTCGCAGCTTGTTCAACGTCGATTTATCCTGCAGGTACATTGGGCCATTGAGGGTAAACGACTCTGCAATCTTCTCGACGTCCATAAACAGGTGTCCGGCACCGGTGAGACCGAGCTTGCCCTGAACCTCAAGGACCATTCCCACCTTCATGGCCTCCTCTACGGACAGTGCGAACTGCCGAAAATAGGAATTGATTGTACGGAATTGCTTTCCGGAAATTCTGCAGGTAAGGGCGTGGGGCATGGTTCCCTCTGTAGCTGCGAGGTCGAATGTCCAACCTGCGCCGAGGCGCCTGAACTTGCGGCATTCGCCGCTGACAACCCTAAACGGCTGGCCCTGGTTGAAACCCTGCTGTGTTGCCGTCATAGTTTCACTTACAGTTTGCAGCACACCAGCAAACCGACGGCCCCGTGGCCTTTCCCAATCGCTCACCACAACCCCCAATATCTTCGCTCCGGAACCAGCCACCTTGTTCAGCCCAAGCCTATGAGCACCCGCAGACACGATGATTAACGGAAAGCCGGATTTGCGCTCTTGGGCGTGAGGTTGTTGGTTGGACCGCTACGACAGCGCCTCCATGGAAAAGCACGGTATTGAGAAGGCCACCGCAGCGCCCACTGAACAGCAGCCCCTCCAACAGCACTGCGGCATCCGCCGCCCTCGGATCACTACCGGTGTGGCCGTCGGTTGTGGACGACGGGCTCATGGTTCCCATTGTTGCGCACGCAGACAAAAAGGGGCTGGACGAAACACACGGCCCAGACCCGCCTCCTGGCTGAACGCGCTCGTTCCTTGCGGCTGACCCCTGATGAATTCAGTGGCGCTACCTTTACCATCAGCAACCTGGGGATGTACGGCATCGACAACTTCACCGCGCACATCAACCGGGTCCCGGAAGAACTGCTGAGAATGGTTTTCTGAACCTCAAGCGGCTCTCAAGTGAGCCAAGGTGAGCCCAATCGGGATGCTGATGAGGATCACCGCCAGTAAAATCCGGTAGGTCCACAGCGCCCACTGCGGCCCTTCACCCTTACCCCGTACCGTACGGATCATCAGAGCGAGGGCTACGACGAGCAGAAGCCCGCCGGCGTCAACCACCAATGGCGTACGGGCCACGGTTCCGCCGATCACGGCGGCACTGCCCACATTCCATGCCACAAGTTCAGCCGCAACTATTCGGAAGGTTAACCGCTGCGGTGCCAGCGCGCGCTGAGCGGCGCCGAAGGCGTTCTGTGCGACACCCGCCACCAGGACCTGATAGGCGGCAGCCCAGGAACCGTGCTCAAGACGCAACGGGCCCGTGGCCGCAGCAACAAGTCCACCCGAGACCACCCATGCGACCCCGAGGACGCGGAACAGGTCCGGGCGGAATCTGCCCAAACGCGGGGAATGGAGACCGGTCATGAAGCGGTCCCGGTATCCGGGGCAACAGTTATATATACCACCATGAGACCAACAGTACATGTCTTCTACAATCCGTAGAATAGACGAAGGGGAGAAGGTGTTGACTGGTATCTGCAACCGCGAGGATAGTCACCTGTTGGTCAGCGAATTCTCCCGGCGTACCTTCATGGATCAACTTCCGGGACCGGTCTTCATCGACGTCGTTCGCATGGACCTTGAGAAGCACATGCCGATTATGTGTGTCTTCTGGGAAGCCGTGCTCTTACGGCTTTCGATCGCTTGTACTCAGGTGGCCCGGTCGTCTTCATGCAAGGCCATCCGCAGTGCCCTCATGGCCCGCGGCATACCTGCCAAGGACATCCAGTATGAAGTGTTCGGGCCTGACTTATGGCTCCCCGATTTCCAATAACCGGATGGACATGACCTGAAGGCTCGTGACCAGTCCGGAGTAGAGATCCCACGGCTCCAACTCACTACAGTGGAAGTGTGCACTACGTACCCGTAATGCCCGCAGTCGGCTGATTTTCGCCTCCGTCCGCAACGCTTTCGGAAGTGTCCCGCATCAGCCTAATTGAGGAAAGGACGAACCGATGTCAGATGATCTATTCCCCAAAGCAACCCCTGCGGTCGCGCAGCGCCGCAGGGAGCTGACGCCAACCACAACGGAGGCTTTCGAGAACTTCAGCAAGTCAGTCTTCGCCGAGGGTGCCCTGAACGAGCAAACCAAACAGTTGATCGCCGTCGCCGTCGCTCACGTGACGCAGTGCCCCTATTGCATCGAGGGCCACAGCAAGCTGGCCAAAAGGAAGGGCGCTAGTGCTGAACAGATCATGGAGGCAATCTGGGTGGCCGCAGAGATGCGGGCCGGTGGCGCCTTCGCTCACTCCACCATCGCCCTGAACGCGATCGGTGAGGTACCGCACCAGCACTGAACAACAGTGATGGGTGCGTGATCATTGGTGGCGGAAGCGCCCTGAACGCACTGGACAGATGGCTTCGATTGTTACTGACTGCGCGGGACCACATCCTGAATTCGGAGTCGACAACAGCGGGGAGGTGGGATGTGATCCAGTACGCCTGCTACGGCGTCCCTGGCTGCCAGCTATTGAGCACCGTGAGCCTCGAGATCGCCAATGTAGAACAGAGCGGGCAGCGTTATCATGTGCCGGAGGTGGCCTCCACAACTTTACCTGTGCAGGGCGATCTGCTGGTGGGATAATCGGGTTAAACCATCAGTAACGATGGTCCGCCCGGTTCCGGCACCACTGTCGAAACCACGAAATGGAGGCACCCAAATGGTTGATCCGAAGACCTTGCCGGAAAATGACCCGAAGAGGCACACCATGCAGGTCCGTTCCCGGCTGACAGAACTTGCCGAGCATCTGCGCGAGGACGTGGAGAAAGTAGACGAACCGGGCTTCAAGGCACTGTTCGAGACAACCGCCGAGGTCCTCACCGGCCTGGAAAAGGCATTTGCAGGCTATGAGGAAAAGACAGGTAGCGCCTGGCGCTAATCGTTCACCGGGTCGGACCGGGTCGTATGGAAAGTTCGATCCGGCTTACTTGTGCTTCAGGACGGGGCACCGAGCCGGTTCGGAGTCCCCGCGGCCGGCCCGAGTCGGCTGTGCCCGGCCATCGAAGCCGAGCCCGTGCCGCCGGTGTGCCAGAGGGGAGCACCAAGAGCGGGTGCAGAGCACCGTCGCGCACGACGAACCTCTGGCGCCTCACACGGTGCGTATAGAGTCGCGCCGGAAATATCCATCGGAGCGGGATGCAATGGACGCTCAATCTTTAACCCTTCCCATGGCAGGCCGGGGCAGGATACATTCATACGGATCCTTCCCGGCCACATAACCGGCGGTCACTCCCCCATTGCTGGCGCCACAGACGCCCTAACGAAGTCCACCATGGCCATCAACAGCCAGCACTGGCAGCGTAGAAGAAGCCACCAATCCCGCTGTCCGAAATCCTCGCGGCAGCTCAGCCGTCGCAGGGCGAAAAACTCGTTGCCGTCCGGATCAGCAAGTACAACCCAGCAGATCTGGAAGCACACCATCTTCGGGGCTGCCCGCTGGTGGCTCGTGCACCACCTCATCCGGCTTCTCGTAGGTTCGGCGCCAACGGAGTGCCGCCTGCGCAGACGAGAGGCCATCCCTTCAGGGAAGGGGAGGCCGTGCGGAACACCGCATCCCGAGGTAATCTACAACCAAATGGTTGTAGATGAACTCACAGACGAAACCGTGAACCGTATTTTCCGCGCACTGGCGGACGCAACTCGACGTGACATAGTACGTCGGACGCTGATCGCCGAGGTCTCGGTTTCGCAACTCGCACAGGCGTACGACATGTCATTCGCGGCAGTGCAGAAGCACGTCGCGGTATTAGAGGACGCGAGGCTCGTGACCAAGGATCCGCGCGGTCGCGAGCGGATGGTGCGGGGAAATCCCGAGTGCATCCGTCAGGCCCAGCGCCTTCTGGACCAGTTCGAAGAGATCTGGCGCTCAAGGATCGACCGCCTCGACGCCCTCCTCTCCGAGGGAGAAACCCCATCCACCCAGAAAGGCTGACCATGCCCGTCATATCTGTCGAAAAAAACCTCGATCTGCTCACCATCACGATCGTCGCCGAGTTCGCGGCGCCTCTGCGCCGACTGTGGGACGCGTACACCGATCCCCGGCAGATCGAGCGCTTCTGGGGTCCACCTACCTACCCCGCAACGTTCCTCCGGCACGACGCCATCACCGGCGGCCGCAGCGTGTACAAGATGACCAGCCCTGAGGGCGAGGAGTATTACGGATGCTGGGAGTGGACATTAGTCCAGGCACCCAACGCAATCGAGGTAGCCGATTCCTTCGCGGATGCCAAGGGCGAGCCGAACACGGATCTGCCCACCACGCGCATGGCCTTCGCCTTCGAGGCGGTGGACAGTGGATCCCGTCTCGTCACCACCTCTCGATTCGACTCCCTTGAACAGCTCGAGCAACTGCTCGAAATGGGAATGCTCGAGGGCACCCGCGAGGCGATGTCCCAGATCGACGCCGTGCTTGCCGACCTCGCCGCCTTCGCCACCGACCGTGCGACGGAGGCACAGATCCTCAGCGATACCCAGGTGCGTGTGGCACGCATCATCCGCGGCCCTGTGGAGCACGTGTGGCGCGCGCATAACGATGCCGACCTCATGAAGAAGTGGTTGCTTGGACCCGACGGCTGGAAGATGCCCATTTGCGAGATCGCGGCGAAAGTCGGCGACAGCTACCGGTACGAGTGGGCGAACGAGGCCGGCGGCGATCGCTTCGGATTCACCGGCAAGCTGCTGGAGGCGCAGGCACCGTACCGCGCGATCACAACGGAAGCGATGATCGGAATGGACTTTCCAGCGACGCTGAATGAACTCACCTTGACACCGGTTGAGCACGGCACGCTCCTCTCCCTCGTCATCACCTACGCTAACGCCGAGCAGCGCGACACCGCTCTCGCCACGGGTATGACGGACGGCATGGAGACAAGCTACGCGCGGCTCGAGGGAATTTTGGGGTCGGCAGCCGCGTAAGACGTGTTCCGGCCGGTGGAGCTTGGTTGGCGCCTGTCCTCGAGCCCGAGGTCCTGAACTGCCGTCATCAATAGTGACTAAGGCACCGCGCTTGTCACTCCATAGCTAGCGCACGAATAGCCGCCGTCGTCCCAAAAGCCGCGTGCCGTCGTCGTCCCTAAAGTACGACGGCGGCACGCGAGCTAAGCGGTCAGCGTGTGGCCGTGGGGCAGTCCCTGCAATGCTTGTACTCGACCGGCGCGGATGTGGCGCGCTGGCTCAGACATAATCTGGATACGGCCAACCCGGCGGTGTGGCCGGTTCTGACCGTGGCACGTGCCGTTTACCGTCAACGCCAATCCATGACCGCTGCCATCGGTTTCGACGAGTCGGGCCCGATGTCGGGACTCGGCTTGGGCTGGGTCACCATGTCGGACGAGGGAAACCTGCCGATGATCGTGCAGAAAGCCGGCGGCGGCGGATTCATGACCTACGCCGCCCTCGCTCCAGACCGTGACGTCGGGATTTTCCGGGCCGTGAACCGAAAAGACTTCAGCATGGGCGCCGCACTGGCCGCCGCCGCCAACGAACTCATCGCGAACCTGATCATTCGCTGACCCGCGAACCGAAACGCTGGAGCCAACATTTTGACGTCTCATCAACGCGAGCCGCGCCGCGCCCATACGAGAGGAGCCAGACTCGGCAGGCCAGTACCATCAACCGGGCCTCGGGCCGACGACAGATTCTGTTCGTAATGGTACGGGATACGTCCAAGTCGCGCCTTCTTGATATTCGCTCGATAGGGTCACCGCCAGTGAACGCTCAAACATCATGCAACTATCAGAAAACGAGCTCAAGACCTCAGACGAGGGCGGGACGCCAGCCACGGCTGAACTTGCGCAGGCGGCTGTAGCGGTTGCGACGGCGGAGGCCATGCTGGCGCGGTAGGTCGGGAAAGTTCCCTCACCCGCGCCTGGTTGCAGAGGTTTCCGCCCTCGGCGCGCAGGCAACATCGGTGTCTCGTGCGGCAGCCGGCCGCGAACCGCGGCGTCAGTAACGACGTCGAGGGCCGACGTGATAAGTTCACCCGCATCCTCGGAACTCGGTTCTGCCCGAAACGCGGCGGGCATCCCGGCTATCAGATCGCTGAATACGAGGGCGTCAGGCCCGCGCAGCACCGCGCAGCACCGCGCAGCACCGCGCAGCACCGCGCGCCACCGCGCCGCCGCGCCGCCGCGCCTCGGCCACGGCGCCGTCGTCGTCGTCGTCGTCGTCATTCGACGCGCCGGAGGTCCGGACGATCCCGGGGAGCATCCGGTCCCGCTCCGCCAGTTCGTCGGCAAACCTACCCACTTCACCGAGGAACCGTGCGGAAGCCGCAATGCGTGTGTCGCCCAGCGGCTCCGGCTCGTCGCCCGGGAACCGCTCGGGAAAAAGTGCGGAAGTCACCCCACTGGCATCATGCTCACCGCCAAAGGCGCTGAACACCGCCGGATTGCGCTATCAATTGATGGTGAATCCGTGGGTATTGCAACTCCCGTTTTCAGGGCGTGTTGCACACGATCGCTAGAACTCGCCAAAGAGTCACCTTCCACCGTTTAAAACGCCGCCGACGCCTGATCCCCAGGAAAGGGCGAAATTAGAGCTCCGTTCCGGTGTAGAGCAGAGGGATGAGTTGCACTGCGTGATGGGCGACGCTGGCGACAAATCCGCCGTTGTCCCGAAACCGACCGAAGGTGTTTGGTGTTGAACCGGCCCGGAACGCCGAGACAGTTGTCGGATCAAAGAATCCGCCGGGCAGTTGTGACGCTTGATCGAATGTGCGGGCGCCATTCATGTCCCAGCGCATCGGACTCGAGGCCCATCCGGCGGGCGCCCACGCGAGGAAGAGGCCCTGATAGTGAGCGGGGCGGCCACCAGCGAGGACTTCCACATAAGCGGAGGAAGCCGGGCCCATATGGATGGCGGCATCAGTGGGGTGGATACCTTGAGCCTGCTCGAATGTCACAGTTCCAAGTTTCCCCAGGCTCTCGCCGAACGTCATTGGCGGCTGAAGGTCGGCGGACATCAACGTCACCGCGTAGAGCGCAAGACTGTTGCTGTCGAACACGGCCCGCACTACGTACTGGGGAGTGTTGAAGATATAGATCTTAACGGTGTCACGCGGTTCGCTGGCCGGGCATCCCATGGCGACGCACCAGTTGACGATGGAATTGGGCTGTCCGAGTTTCGATTCGACGTAGGCAGGAGTGAGATCCAGATCCAGTACAGCCAGAGCCTCATACTGGGAGCGGTGGGGATTTGCCCAGTTGGAAATAGTCTGGATGGAGTCGCCGACGTACCCGAAGGCCGTGGCAAAGAACGTAACCACTGCGAGGGCTGCCGTGGCCGCTACTACGAGGCGGTGTCTCTTTGCTCCGTCGATCCAGCGGACGAAACGGCTATCTGTTGCCGGAGGCCCGTCAGGCGGAGGTTCTATCGCGGCCATGAGACCATTGTGCGTCCTACTGGCGGGCTTTGACAGGTGTTTTCAACCCCTCCTTTGAAGGCCACGCCCTTTAGCGGAAATTCGCCGGGAAATCATCGACGTGTCGCGCCGCACCCGACCTCCCGACGCACGTGTCCTACTTCGAAGGAAGTGGGACACCATGACTAGCGAATGATCGTGCCCCGGTGGAATAGAAATGGGGATCCCGATTTACCACTGGCATCGATAAACCATTCCGTAACTACCCGCAGCTCTACAGCCGGCCCGGATTCTCACACCACTACCCCACCCTCGGACGCGAAGAGCTCCTGTTCGTCCTGGACCGCCACTGGAAACGGCTCGGCAAGACCTTCGACCCCGGCGACTTCACCGACGCGCAAGTCATAGCCTCCATCGAACGGATATACCCGATGAACTGGCCCAGCACCAGGGATGCGCAGAATCTGGGTTTCCATCGGACGAACTGCTCGGCAGGGTGCGAGCATGGGCGAGTGCGCCTCTCCGGCAGACCGGCAAGGAGGGCAAGGAGGGCAAGGCGCATCCAACGGTTCCGGCAAATGTCCGTGCTTCTGCGGCCCACGGCCGGCCGAGCTGAAGAGGGAGTGCCCATTAGACTCGCACCACGACCTTTCGCCCAAACAGGCCTTGGGGACGCAGGATCAGGATGACGAAGATCAGCGCGAACGGAACGGCGATCTTGAGGTCATGGCCGATGAACGGCACATACACGGACACGAGGTTCTCGAGGACGCCGATTGCCTTGGCTGCGACAGCGGGGCGAATGGGGCTGTCCAGGCCCCCGAGGATCACCGCGGCGAGCGCGTAGACGAGCGCAGTGTCGAGCATCCCCGGAGTCGGGGTTAGCTGTGGGCCGACCAGCGCACCGGCGATCGCCCCGAGGGCCGCTGCGAGTCCCCAGCCGACCATGAGCAGCCGTCCGACGGGGGCTGAGAACGCGGCGGAGTCGGGATTGTCGGCGGCGGCGCGCAGCGCCAGGCCGAGCTTGGTGCGCAGGAAGAGCACCTGCAGGACCGCCATGATCACTAGGATCGTTGCGGTGGTCCCCAGCGATCGGACGCTGACCACGGCTCCGAGGAAGTTGACGCTCGTCAGCGGGAACAGCGACGGGAACTGCGACTTTCACGAAGGAGCCGTAGCCGAGCTCCCAGGGAGCCGCTTCTGGAGGTGAGTGAACGCCGATTGGAAACCTCGGAGGCAGCATTGACGCAGCGCGGTCAGACCTTAAACCACCTTCTCCTTCGGAGGACTTTCACCTGCAAGCACGTGCCCAAGCTGGGCCAAACATGAGTAGCCTTTACTCTTGCCCCGGCGACCACCCGGGCGTAACTTCGGGCCATGAGAGCATATCCATTGAGGAAGTTCGCCGCGCGCACGGGCGCTGCGGTTTTGGTGAGTTTGGGGCTCGTTGCAGGGATTGCCGGTGTGCCGGCCACAGCCCAATCAGCACTGCCGGTTACCTACACGGTGCTAGGAGATTCCTACTCTGCAGGATCAGGTGGCGGCGCTGAGACGGGACTCTGCTTGCAGAGCCCCAACGGATACGGCACCGACTACGCCGCCGCGACCGGAAGAGTCATGGCCAATCTGGCGTGTTACGGTGCCACCACCGACTCGGTCCAGGCGCTGCAAGTTCCGCGGATTCCTGCCACCGCAAAGCTGGTCACATTGACAGTGGGCGGCAATGACATTGGCTCGGGCGCGGTGTCAGCAGCCTGCCTGGCCGCTCCACAGAGCCCGACCTGTACGGCAGCGCTGACCGCTTCCCTACAGAAGCTCACCCAGTTGCCCACGAAGATCAAGTCGTTGGTCAAGGCAATCAAGGACAAGGTCCCGGCAGCGAAGATCGTATTCCTGGGCTATCCGAGTCTCTTTGAGCCAAACAACATGGCAGCCGCGGGGTTCCCTGCAGACCAGGTCGCCGCAGCCCGACAAATGAACGGTGCCGCTGTTTTGCTTAACGGCGTCATTGCGTTCTCTGCCCTGACCAACGGCGCCCGCTACGTTCCTGTGATGTGGACCTTTGCCGGGCACGGCATACCCTCGGCAGACCAGTGGATAGTGGGGCCCGGGGCGGGGAACCCCTTCGTGTTCCATCCGAACGCAGCGGGCTATCTGCACGGTTACGCTGCCGCGTTGAAGATCTTCCTTTAGACCGGGCGCTTAGGACAGGAAGTTCCCCGGGTTTCCGGGGGTCTTCCTGTCTTTGTCTCTGGGATGTCTGACTACTTTCTGTTGTTTTTGGTGGTGTGACCGTGGATGTGCCTAAATCCAGCGTCTTCGCCTCCCGCGGAGTGAACGTGGCATCCTGAGTCTATGGAAGGCCGTTTTTTCAACCTGAACTCCTCCTGGTTGCTGAACGCCACGCCCACAGAGACTTGGGCGATCATTGCTGACCCGGAGATGAGTTGGCCGAGCTGGTGGCCTAACTGCAGCTTTGCCGGACCGTTGGTCCGCACAACGGGACACGGCACCAGCCCGGACGCTGTACTGCTGGCAACAACCACCGCGCTCAACTTCAAGGCCTCCCTCGGCTACACCCTGACCATCACGATCCATCCAACCTCCGTGAGAGCCCCAGCCCACATCAGCTTTGAGGCAGGTGGCGACCTGAACGGCACGGGTGGGGTGAGGCTGTCACCAGCCATCGGGAACCAGACCCAAATGAACATCGAGTGGCGGGTACGCCCAACCAAGCGGTGGATGATGTTCCTTGCACCGGTCGCCGGACAGGTGTTCGCCGCAGCGCATGCGCAGATGATGCGACAGGGCGAGCAGGGACTGAGATCCGCGCTGGAAACGTCCCAAAGCCAGGATTCACGTAGTTAGGACCATCTTTCCCCGTTCTGTGGCGTCCACCTCGAGACGGGCCTACGATAAAAACCTACTGTTCGTCTCGGACAAAGAATGGCCCATAGATCGTTTGACGCATGCATGCCTCGGGGAGGTGTTCAAAAATGCATCCACATTCAAGCCTTCAGAAAAGTCAGCAGCGCCAGCAACAGGCGAGTCCGGAGAATTGGCAGCAGACCTTCCGGCAAATGGCCCTCTTCGACCTCGCCAGCGACATGGAGCTCGGCTTCTTCCTCGCCTACTACCGCAACTTCGCCATCCCCAGCATCGCCGAAACGCTCGCCCGGAACGGCGAAATCTCAGACCGCCCCATGAAACGCTCCTACGACACCGGCATCGTCATTTACGAACTGATCGCCAGCGGTCTGGACAGCGACCGTGGACAGCAGATGATCAGCCTCCTCAACCGCGTCCACCGCCACGTCCCCGGCACTACCGAGGACTTCCTCTACGTCCTACTCACCCTCCTGGTCGTCCCGATCCGCTGGATTCGAAAACATGGATGGCGGCAACCCACGGAAATGGAAATAGCCGCCGCAACAAGGTTCTTCGCGGGACTGGGCCACAGAATGCACATCGACAGCGTTCCCGGCACCTTCGATGAGGCCGCCGAATTCTTCGACAGCTACGAAGTCAGAAACGTCGCAGCCTCCATACCAGGTGTAGCACTGATGGACGCGACGGTTCAGGTTCTGCAGGACCGTTTGCCCAAGCCGCTTCGGCCCGTAACACGGTTAATGATTAGTGCCATGCTCGACGACGGCCGCCTGACCACCGCGCTCGGCCTCCCCCGCGCCTACCGGTGGACACGCACCGCGCTCAACGCCGGACTGTCCCTACGCAACGCGATCCGCCGCCGTCGTCCGCTCTCCAAGGAACCGCACTTCTCACCAGGCAGTGCCGGCTCGTCCGTCTACCCCCACGGCTACTCCTCCCGGGACATCGGCCCCATCAACGTCATGTCCGGACCTACCCCCGCCGGCCATGAACTACGGTGAAGCCCGCAAAATAGCCAAGCGCGAGGACAAGCAGCTGCGCCTACCCCGAGAACATCCCTCGAATCTATACAGCGGGCGTTAGAAAAATTGCGCAACCGGAGCATCTCCGTGGAAGAAGTTCCGAGTCGGAAGGGGGCAGACACGGGCGGACTGTGGCTCGTCATGCAGGATCGGGATCTGATCCTGCATGCGCCCGCACGCTCCCCGTGGCATCGCCGGCAAATCATCCTGCACGAATTCAGCCACATGATCCTCCATCACGACGTTCACGGAATCGGTACCAGCCTGACCGGCCAGCTTCTTCCCGGTCTGGACAGCCGAATGATTCTGCGCGTGCTGGACCGCAGCAGCTACGAGACCGACGCCGAGCTGACAGCAGAGGCTCTGGCAGACCGCCTTGCGGCCCGGATCATCCGTGGCGCCACCTGGCCACCGAGCGAGCCGTTCTTCTTCGGGGACGTATTTGACTGATGGAATTCGTGCCGGCCGCCAGGCTCTGGCCCTCTCGATCGTCCGGCTCCCCGCCGCGCTCGACGGGCGCCGTGAACACAGCTGCAAACACGTAGCCACCCGAGTCGGTCACTCGGGCAGGGCGGTGCGCTAGCTGGTGACGCGGCCGAGGACTAAGGCTACTCTCGGCTAACCACGTAGCCGGCTGGTCATCTGAGGGAGAAGCAAAAGACCCGGAGAATTCTCGGGGCTTTGCCGTATTCAAGATGAGCGGGGTGCGAGCTATTAGTGCTTCTGGGAGGCTTCAGCCGCGCGTTGGGCGATGGCTGCTTTGAACTTCTCGAGCTTGGCCAAATCCTCGGCTTCATCATCCCCGGGCAGCGAGTTGATGCCCATCACGAGAAGCATCTCGGTGACAGGTTCCATCTCACTAAAGATGTAGGCCTGCGCCAGGAGACCGTTGAACTCTTCAGCCACCGATGGATCACCCTCGTCGACGGGCACCGTAAGCACCGTCTGCGTATGGTTTTTGATCAGCAATGCATTGGCAGCAAACAAGCCGGTTCGCTTGTTCCCATCCATAAATGGCTGGGTCTTAGCCAATGTGATGAACAGCGAGACAGCTTGCTCTTCAATGGTTGCTTGCTGGAGTGCGATCTTGATGATCCCGTCGAGCTCTTCTTCGGTCACCGCGGCTGGCTCGTGGCGACCATGGATGGTGTTAACACCGATCTGATGATCGGCCCGGCGCAATGCTCCTGGGCCCATGGATGCGCTACGCGTCATCTGACCGTTGATTTGCATCAGAAGGTTGGCTGTGATCGGCTCTTCGGCGTGCTCGATGATGAACTCTGCGACAGCCTTGAGGTCTTGGAGCAACCACAGGTCCTGACGTGAGGCCACGCCACTGGTGTCACCAGAGAGCAGGAAACCTTCAGTATCAAGTCGGCCGGTGGTGAGGCCATCGAATACTTTTCCGGAGGAATAAACGACCCCGGCTAGATCTGAAATGGTGGGTATTGGCATGATTCATCCTTTCGGAGGTCTAGGGTGGCGACTTCAGGCATAGATACAGACGCGTCTATAGAAGGCAGGACTAATGACAGTACTCGTGAGCGCTACCGACGAGTTACAGATAGCCTCTGGACCTTTGACATTGCCTCGTCCAGAGACAGCACGCCCTCGATGTAGGCGATTACAATTTGCTGCGTTTCTTGGTCAGGTAGGCTACGACCTTCGCTCCAGCCCCTCGTAATGTCAGCCATGGTGCGAGCTCGTTGTTCACGAGCGCGCCGCTGGAGCGAAATGCTGTATTGAATCCGGTAGCGCGAGAGAGTGTCTTCAGCGTCTTTTGGAGCGTCAGATGTTGACTTGAGAACATGTACGCTGCAGTTCGGGTTCACGCGCCGCTTCGTCGCGGGTTCGGGGGTTAGGGCAGCCAAGGATATTTCCAAGGCGTTAAGGACGATCAATACCTTACCTAGCTCGGCTCGCGGGTGACCGTCTTCGAGTTCGATGATGAACGATCGGCTGACGCCGGCCATGCGGGCAAGTTCCATTTGAGTGATGTCTTGACGCTTACGTACCCGGCGTACGGTAGCGCCGAGACCTTCGACAGAATCGATAGAGGCAATGGACTTCATGGTTTGACTCTACTCTCGATGTCGGCGTACGGCTACATTACTTGTTGCGGATCACTCGGGATAGCTGAGCGACCAAGAATTGGTACCAAAGCGAGTTTTCGTTGCCTGGCGGGCCACCTGGCTAGCCTCATGACATTCGTACCGGCGCTCTCCGGTGCAAAGCTCTTGTCGTGGGTCTGGCGCCAGTCAGTACCCACGCTTTGGGACCAACAACGCAGACCAGTGCTATCAACCGAGGCTAGCAACGCAGACCAGCGCTACCACCAGAGGGTATGCGCCAGTAAACGGCTGGGTGAGCAACCCGCGCTTCGGTGATTTCCTGAGCAAGGAATGGGAGATCGTCCGTCCGTACCAACCAACCCGTTCAACGAAGAGATCGACCCGGCTGTCGTCGCCGCCCTCGTCAGGAGGTCCAAACGCTATCAGGCCGCACGGGTAGCCCGGGATTTCATCAAGGCAAAGGACCTGCATGAGGAAGCCGGCTCCGTCGGTCTACGTGCACTGCTCCGCTCGATGGGCGGCACCATCATCCAACCTGGCGGGCTCGCCGAGCGGGACGAGACCCGGTTTCGAGGACGGACGGCCCGGATCCACGGGCCAGGCGACATCACCTTGTTCCTCAAAGGAAGAGAAGGGGAAGTCCTGCGCCGCGAGCTCATGGCCCTGACTATCGCCGTTAAGGAGCTGGAATGGCATAGCTACAACGACGACGACACCAGATGCTACATCCGCGGCCCTTTGGACGTGTCCCTGGGCGATGCCCGCCACGGCCACACGGAGGCCCACATCTTCGCGGCCATGATGCTGGTCCCGCAGCAGGACGCCGCCGGGGCCGTTGACATCGCTGCAGCCGAAAAGGTCGGGGCCGAACTGCGCGTCGACCCGGCCACCGTCCAGGACGCCCACCAGCTGGGGCACGAAATCACCCATCCGGAACAACCGAAGGCCTGAGGACCGCTGTGACAGGAACCCGCTTCCCGGCCGTTGCTGCCGCCGCTGACAAGACCGACCCGGTCGTCCACCGGATCGGACATGCGGCCGCCTGCCATTTCAGTGAAGTGGCAGGCAGGACTGAACCCGAAGCCGGGGACCTCGACTTGGCCTACCGCATCAACGGCGCCTTTGCCGCAGCAGGTTGGGGCGACCTGCGATCCATGGCCGTTGCCTTCGCTGACAAAGCCCGCCCACGACAGTATCGCGGACCGGTGGTCCACGGAGGACCGCGAACAAGCTCTCATCGACTCAAAAATCGCGGCCGGCTATCGGGGCGCGGCGGAACTTGCCGTCAAACCCCTCGGAACCCAGCAGGCCAGCGTGCACGCTGTCCTGGCCCTGCACTCCCCGGTCCGCCGTTACCAAGCCTCATTCCCTAGGAGCATCAGAATCACCGAGGTGTCCATGACCATGATCGGGCATCCGCATCGAAGGCCACTGTGGATGGTGCATCGAACATGCTTCCAAGGTCCCCGGAGACTGTCCTGCGTAGTGAATGCCGGACGCCGGTACCACCGTTGGGTCCGATGAGCGCAGCTGTCGTCGGGGTTGGGTTGAGCAGGTATTCCAACACCATGGGCAGTGTGGGCGTGCTGGTCCCGGCGACGCCGTCGGTCCGGGCCATGTCCAGCGCCGTGTGCTCCACGGGGCTTAGCGGCACGCCCGGGCGCATGAGTGAAACCAACGCAACGAGCAGATGCCGGCGACGCTGCCATCGAGCGGGTTGACCCTTGCTGCCCGCCCGGGGCCAACCGAGATGACCTTGCCGCCAGGGATAGCGTTGGCGACCGGGACCCACTCCCCCTTCCGGTCCGAGGCCACTGCGGCGTTCCGTCCCAGCGTGACCGACCGCGTCACCAGGGATTTGCCGCACATCGACCTGCCGGTGCCCACCGTGCCGATGATCACGATGGAAGGGCCGCTGGTGAACCCTTTGTCGTACATGTCCCAGGGGTCATAGCAGAATGCGCCGGAGCCGAACAGGTCCGTGCCAATATAGGTACCTTCTCGGCACAGCCCGGATTCGGTGAGAAACGGGTAAAAGCTGGGTTAGCCCCAAATCTGGGCAAACAAAAAAGCCCTCCAACCAAGCGTTTCCGCAGGTCAGAGGGGTATTGAAGTGGAGCTAAGGAGATTCGAACTCCTGACCTCTTCTCATGGGAGAGCATATTCCGTTGCCTGTTGAAAACTGCCACTTCCCTGATTTTCCGCGGAGTTTTGGCACTTCTTAAGCTCTCGGACGTCGTCGAAATGCCATCGTTTTTCATTGTTTCCGTAGGGTAAACGTGGGGCGAATACGGGCCAAAAGTGGTGTCCGTGACGTCTCGCTTAGCTGCGGGTCAGTCGGCATTCGGACTCCCTAGTTGCTAGCAACAGACAGTCCCTGCGTCGGGAGTGAAGGTGTAGGGCAATCTCTTCGGCGTGGAAAGCAGCGTGGGCTTTGCCGCACTGGTCTGAGGAGGCTGCCCAGCCATCCTGGCTTGCACGATCTCGGCTGCAGTGCGTATTTCGGTCTTCAGTGGGGTGCACATCGAGCGCCCGTAACGCGTCGGCCAAACCATCAATCCTCACCAGATCCAGGTTCTGGACACATGGGCGCCATCGACATTCAGTAGCCCCGGACCGAAGACGGCCCCGTCAGTTCCGCGTTGGAGGCAACAGAAGTTTCGGCATCGGCGCTCCAAAAAGGCTCACAAAACAAGGGTCAACGGGCGATTTCTCGGCCGCGTTGTCCGCCAGGGGCGAAGCTCCGGTCAAACGCGGTTGATCGAAGCGTCGATCCATAATGACTAACCCAACCTGGCGTTAGCTGTCAATCGACACGGCTTGACTAAACGCACACTTGTATCGAATCCCACCCCGAGGCTGAGTCAACTAGGAGGAGGCCGATAGCGGACGTTACGTAAAGCTGTACCCTGAAGGGGTTGGAATAAGCCTCCGAAGCGGGTACTTCATGGACTGAAGGAAGGTCTAAGATCGATCAGATCTTAGTGGAGGAGATTTGGATACCGCTTTGATTCCACTTCTGGTTGCATGTTTTGCCCTTGTTGGCGTCGTTGTCAACACATTTGCAACCGTCAAACAAGGAAGTGCTACCCGCGGCCATAACTGGCGTTCGTCCCATGACGCTCGGGCAGAAACCAAGAGGCTAACCAAGGAATCTCAGGATCATGCCAGCCAGCTCGCCCAGGATGTTGACAAACGAGAAAGAGACTTCTGTCGTGTAGGACTCAGTTACGGAACCTGGCTCCCGCGGCGTACGGCCAGAGTTGAGAGAGCGAAATGCGGCTGTTTCGGCCGCCGGCTGCTTTGGTCTGAGTAGGGTCGACTTAGGGGTACTTCGCGTCGGCTTCTTTGCCCGCGGAGGCACGGATTCGGGTGCTTGATGTGGTGAAACGGTTGTGTGGCTTTCCCTCATAATTTGAATCAGGTTCACGCCGTCATCCTCTTGTAGCCCTTCGACATGGGCCACCAAGGAATTAAAGGCCTGCCCTGACTTGGATCCCGTCTCCACGCTGGCCTCAACCTTGTAGATGCAAGGCGCGACTCGCCACAGCTGCCATTGCATGCGAATTTACTCCTAATGCATGGTCCCGCAGCACTAGTTGGGAACCCTGAGTGATAGCTGCTGCGGCGCTTATAGCGGCAACGATCCACCCAGGAGATCCCGCTGAAACGACTACTGGTACAGCCGCTATGTTCTTCGCCGACGGCGTGCCACGGTAACAGCGATTAGAAAAGCTCGACTAAGTCAGATCATTGAGGAAAGATAACGCTCCACACGACGCACGAGAGTGAGGCATCCCGATAGGAGCACAGGAAAGAGGGCTGCTAGCACGCCGATGATAAAGATAGCCTGACTCTGGTGGTCCTCGCCCACTGCATCAATTGTTGAGCCGTGCGCCGAAATGGTGAAGCTCGTGGTCGTTGACCAGGACAACATATCGCTTTCCACCGTGGGCGGCGTCGCCGTTTCGATTCGTTCGGCGGGCGCCAAAGTACGATAATTCACTTTTAGGTCGACCGACCCCGGCGCGTAACCTGCCGGGCTGTCCGGAGGAACCGGTCGATCTGGGCTGCCGTTTGCGCCGCCAACTTCAGGTAAAGCAAAGAGGATCCTTTTACCGGCTGAATTTGACCACCCCGCATTTTCTATACGAAGCGTTATGGTTGATCTGCCCACGGAGGGATCGGACTCCAGCAGGTGACCCGATGCGGCTTGGTAATGGCCGTCCAACTGATCGGTCCAGTGAGTGTCGAGTTCTTTGCATGTAGGTGCCGGGGCATCGTGGCGATCAATCATTTGAATTCGCGCTTCACAGCCCGGAATCGACGGTATTCCGTCCAATGCATAATTCTCGAAGTGAGGACCTCGGAGCAAGATTGTGTAACCGAGGACTTCCCGTGGGTTCGAAAGGTTGGCGCTCAGTTCGAGGACTATATCGCTAAAGGTTTTAGATTGCTCTTGCGTAAGGCCGTTACGGGTTGCGTCCATGTGTTCGTAAAAGCTAGCCGTGATATGAACGGGAACGTTGGGCCTGTCCAGCAAAACGAGAACCTGCTCCGAGACTTCTGGCTGAGCAGGAAAAGCGGAAACGTCCGTATACCATGAATAGAGTTGGTAACCGCCAACTACCCAAAGGCCGATAAGCAGTGCCCGCCAAAATCGCGCCGCCCACCTCAATAGCCGACGTAATCGAACTCTTGGTCCCACGGGGGCTCGTTCGTCAGCTACGTGATCGCCCACTTCGCGCTGTCCTCCCCCGCCTGTTAGTCACCAAGGATGAATGTGGAGTCTGCTCGGGCCGCATACCCATGGGTCCCATCACAGCATTTGAAGGGACATAGCAAAGGCCCCGATGCCGTCTAGCTTTGGAGCCTAGTAAACCACAGCACAGATGCGATCGCGCGATCGTCTCGGTCGCTGAAAGATGAAGGCGAATGGCCTTCACTTGGCCCGTAATGGCATAGAGGCGTACAGTTCGGGGTGGAGTAGCACAACGCCGTGCGTCTATCTTTGTCTGCGGTAGGTGGAGACTAGCGCACCGACTCGGGCCGCAATAGAAGTGATGAGTCTGGGCCCTCGGTGGCACAGACCCTTCCTGGAGTCGCGCTTGTTTCGCAGAGGCCTCCGACATAAATGTCCGGTCCGTTGATAATGCCGACCACCGCCGGTTCACCGGGCCGCTTCGCAACATCTCACCGACAACGGGAACTGTCCGCATGGACACGTGATAATTTCACTTATCATGTGTCCACGGACTTGCAAAAGGTTGTTCACGGTGTCGGTAATCAGCAGTGGCACGGACACACCATCGCGGCATGGCAACTGGCGCAGACTTCACCGCACACCCTCCGGGCATACACCCGCACCATGACCGACTTCTGTTCGTGGTTGGACGCCAGGAACATGGACCTGCTTAACGTCACACGGCCCTTGCTGGGCGGGTACCGGCACAGTCTGGCAGGGGCGCCGGCCACAGTTGCGGCCAAGCTGGCTGCGCTGTCCAGCTTTTACCGCTACGCGCTCTCCGCTGACCTGGCCCTCGCCAACCCCGTTGAGCTGGTCAAGTGGCCCAAAGTCGATGCCGACCACAGCAACACGGCAGGACTGACGCGCGACCAGGCGAAGGCCTTGCTCGCGCCGGCACAGGCGGACGGCTGTTAGCGGCCATGGCAAACTGCCCATAGGCGGCCACGTAACTGCCCACTGATGGCCAGCAGAAATGCCCATTGGTGGCCATGAGATCTGCCCACTCTTATTTTCTAGCATCGCCGTGTTGTTAACGGCGGGAGCCCCTTCCTGGGGTTTGATGTCGGTGTCTAGTCGCACCAAACCAAACCAGGAAGAGGCTCTGTATGAAGTCTGACGGAGAAATCATGGAAATTCTTGAAGCGTA